>NZ_CP022989.1:1459629-2919258 GCF_002278075.1 Paraburkholderia aromaticivorans
CGACCGGTCGGTTAATAAATTTTTTGAGACGGGTCGATCGGACCGATAGGGGCAACGCGCTTTCGCCCCGAAACGTTTCGGCAGTGCCGACGCCCCGCGCCGACACTTAGCCTATAAAATTGCGAATTGGCCGCAATTTGCGGCCTTCCTGCATCCCCCGGTACTCATGTTACGTCTAAGCGAAATCAAACTCCCGCTCGATCATCCCGAGAGCGCCCTCGAAGCCGCCGTGCGTGCGCGCCTCGCGGAACTCGGCGTGGCCGCGGACGGGCTCATCCGATACACCGTGTTTCGCCGCGCGCACGACGCCCGCAAGCGCGCCGACATCAAGCTGACCTACATCGTCGATGTCGAGGTTACCGATGAAGCGGCCGCGCTCAAGCGGCTCTCCGACGTGCCGCACTGCGGCGTGACGCCCGATATGGCCTACAAGTTTGTCGCCAGGGCGCCGGCGCAGATGAGCGCGCCGCGCCCGGTCGTGATCGGCATGGGGCCGTGCGGCCTGTTCGCCGGGCTGATCCTGGCGCAAATGGGCTTCCGGCCGATCATCCTCGAGCGCGGCAAGGCCGTGCGCGAGCGCACCAAAGACACTTTCGGGCTGTGGCGCAAGTCCGTGCTTAATCCCGAGTCGAATGTCCAGTTCGGCGAAGGCGGCGCGGGCACTTTTTCGGACGGAAAGCTGTACAGCCAGATCAAGGATCCGAAGCATTACGGCCGCAAGGTGCTCGACGAATTCGTGCGGGCCGGCGCACCGGAAGACATTCTGTATCTGAGCCGGCCCCATATCGGCACGTTCCGTCTGGTGAGCATGGTTGAAAAAATGCGCGCGACCATTCACGAGCTGGGCGGCGAGGTGCGCTTCGAAACGCGAGTCGACGACATCGAGATCGATCAGGGCAAAGTGCGCGGGCTGAAGCTGTCGACCGGTGAAACGCTGCGCTGCGATCATGTGGTGCTGGCGGTCGGCCATAGCGCGCGCGACACCTTCCAGATGCTGAACGACCGCGGTGTGTATATAGAAGCGAAGCCGTTCTCACTCGGTTTCCGCATTGAACATCCGCAGGGTTTGATCGACCGCAGCCGGTTCGGCAAGTTTGCCGGTCACAAGCAGTTGGGTGCCGCGGACTATAAGGTGGTGCATCACTGCAGCAATGGCCGCACCGTCTACAGCTTCTGCATGTGCCCGGGCGGGACCGTGGTGGCGGCGACCTCCGAGCCGGGCCGCGTGGTGACCAACGGAATGAGCCAGTACTCCCGGGCCGAGCGCAATGCCAATGCCGGGATCGTCGTCGGCATCACGCCGGACGACTATCCCGGTGGGCCGCTCGCCGGCATCGCTTTCCAGCGCAAATGGGAAGAGCGGGCTTTTGAGCTCGGTGGCGGCAACTATATGGCGCCGGGCCAACTGGTCGGCGACTTCATCGCCGGCCGGCCGTCCACGTCGCTGGGTTCGGTGGTGCCGTCGTACAAGCCCGGCGTGCATCCCACCGATCTGAGCACCGCGCTGCCGGATTACGTGATCGAAGCCATTCGCGAAGCGTTGCCGCAGATGGACAAGAAGATCGCGGGTTTTGCGATGCACGACGCGGTGCTGACGGGTGTCGAGACGCGAACGTCGTCGCCGATTCGCGTACGGCGCCGGGACGACTATCAGAGCATGAATGTCGAAGGTTTGTATCCGGCTGGCGAAGGAGCGGGCTACGCCGGTGGGATCTACTCGGCGGCTATCGACGGGATCGAAGTCGCCGAAGCGCTCGCGCTGAAGATGACTGGAGCGCAAGCGGCCTGAGTCCAGCCATGGAATGCCGTCGCGGCCGCCCGCGACGGCCGTGGCGATCGGGCACAATGCACGTTTCGCCTCGAACCGACTTCCGAATGAGCATTCGCACCCTGGCTGCCGCATGCAGCGCGGCACTGTTTGTCCAGTTTGCCGTTTCCCCAACCGTTTTCGCCGCCGACGCCCCGGCTCACTGGGTCACCGCGTGGGCGACGGCGCTTCAACCCATTCCACAGCGGGCGGATTTGCCGCCGCTCTATCGCGCACCGGAAGTCGCCGGGCGCACGGTTCGCCAGATTGTCTATCCGACGCTGTCCGGAAGGTCGGCGCGCATTCACCTTAGCAACCGGTACGGCAAGACTGCGCTCGTCATCGAAGATCTGCGCATCGCACGCTCGGCGGGCGGCGCGGCGGCGGCGGGTAACGGCGAGACGCGCGTGACGTTTGGCGGCAAGAGCGCGGTCTCGATTCCGCCGGGCGGCGAGCTGGACAGCGACCCGGCCGCGATCGACATTGCGGAAGGCGCGCCCTACGCGGTGAGCGCATTCTTGGGGCCGGAACAGCGGATCGTGGCGTGGCACCGCGTGTCGAGCCAGGTAAATTACGTTTCCGCGCCCGGCAACCATGCGGCGGACGCGTCTGGGGAGGCGTTTCGCGGCCGGTTCACGCAATATGTGTGGATGACGGGTCTGTCGGTCGACGCCGCGCCTGCGTCGGCCGCCGTCGCCGCCATCGGCGACTCGATCACGGACGGCATGCGCTCCAGCCTGAATCAGAATCGCCGCTGGCCCGACGCGTTGGCGCGCCGGTTTGCGGCGACTGGCGACCGTTCGACGGCGATCGTCAATCTGGGGATCAGCGGCAATCGCCTGTTGAGCGACTCTCCTTGTTATGGCGACGCGCTGGCGAAACGCTTCGAGCATGACATGCTCGGACGCCCGGGCGTCAAGACGGCGATTCTGCTCATCGGCATCAATGACATCAACTTCGCGGCGATGCCGCCGCGTGGCGGTCTCGACTGCGACTTCCCACACACTTCGGTGACGGCTGCGGACCTGATCGCCGGCTACCAACGGCTGGTCGCCACGGCTCGCCACGCGGGCGTGAAGGTCTTCGGCGCAACGTTGACTCCGGCATCGCTGCCGCCGCAGCGAGAAAGCATCCGGCTCGCCGTCAACCAATGGATTCGGACCAGCCATGCCTTCGACGGCGTCGTGGACTTCGATGCTGCGCTGCGCGATCCGGCGCAGCCGGATCGTCTGCAGCGCCGCTTTGATAGTGGGGACCACATCCATCCCAGCGACGCCGGCTATGCGGCAATGGCCGACGCCGTTCCGATGGACTCAGTGGTGAAATCGACCCGCGACTGAGCCGCCAAAAAGAATTCGGCCAAACCCTTGTCATACGGCGGAAGTTCGCCTAAGATTCGCCTCCTCGTTTGCGAACGAGGGCCGCGGCAGAAACCAGCGGCCGTAGCGTCGACAAGGTTTTAAGCGAAAGCGAAAAAATGTTGTTGACGAAACGAAAAAGAGCCTCCATAATCTCGTTTCTCTGCTGCTGATGCAGCGACGCAGAACGAAGCGGTGCCGGGTAACTGGAAGTGCGGTACTGGTTCGGTAGTGAATGCGGACTCGATCTTTAAAAATTAACAGCCGATAAGTGTGGGCGCTTGATGCGCGATGCGGGCTGGATTCTCCGGAATCTGGCGCAAAGCAAAAGTATCAAGTCTCACACAGTAATGAAAGGAAGGTTTGACTGTCGCAAGATGGTTGGATCATTCGTCAGTACGTTGAGTGAGCGACCGGGTTCGGAAGAGCCCGAAAAACAGTAACAGGTTTGAACTGAAGAGTTTGATCCTGGCTCAGATTGAACGCTGGCGGCATGCCTTACACATGCAAGTCGAACGGCAGCACGGGGGCAACCCTGGTGGCGAGTGGCGAACGGGTGAGTAATACATCGGAACGTGTCCTGTAGTGGGGGATAGCCCGGCGAAAGCCGGATTAATACCGCATACGATCTGCGGATGAAAGCGGGGGATCCTTCGGGACCTCGCGCTGCAGGGGCGGCCGATGGCAGATTAGCTAGTTGGTGGGGTAAAGGCCTACCAAGGCGACGATCTGTAGCTGGTCTGAGAGGACGACCAGCCACACTGGGACTGAGACACGGCCCAGACTCCTACGGGAGGCAGCAGTGGGGAATTTTGGACAATGGGCGAAAGCCTGATCCAGCAATGCCGCGTGTGTGAAGAAGGCCTTCGGGTTGTAAAGCACTTTTGTCCGGAAAGAAAACCTCTTGGTTAATACCCGAGGGGGATGACGGTACCGGAAGAATAAGCACCGGCTAACTACGTGCCAGCAGCCGCGGTAATACGTAGGGTGCAAGCGTTAATCGGAATTACTGGGCGTAAAGCGTGCGCAGGCGGTTCGCTAAGACAGATGTGAAATCCCCGGGCTTAACCTGGGAACTGCATTTGTGACTGGCGGGCTAGAGTATGGCAGAGGGGGGTAGAATTCCACGTGTAGCAGTGAAATGCGTAGAGATGTGGAGGAATACCGATGGCGAAGGCAGCCCCCTGGGCCAATACTGACGCTCATGCACGAAAGCGTGGGGAGCAAACAGGATTAGATACCCTGGTAGTCCACGCCCTAAACGATGTCAACTAGTTGTCGGGTCTTCATTGACTTGGTAACGTAGCTAACGCGTGAAGTTGACCGCCTGGGGAGTACGGTCGCAAGATTAAAACTCAAAGGAATTGACGGGGACCCGCACAAGCGGTGGATGATGTGGATTAATTCGATGCAACGCGAAAAACCTTACCTACCCTTGACATGTATGGAATCCTGCTGAGAGGTGGGAGTGCCCGAAAGGGAGCCATAACACAGGTGCTGCATGGCTGTCGTCAGCTCGTGTCGTGAGATGTTGGGTTAAGTCCCGCAACGAGCGCAACCCTTGTCCCTAGTTGCTACGCAAGAGCACTCTAGGGAGACTGCCGGTGACAAACCGGAGGAAGGTGGGGATGACGTCAAGTCCTCATGGCCCTTATGGGTAGGGCTTCACACGTCATACAATGGTCGGAACAGAGGGTCGCCAACCCGCGAGGGGGAGCCAATCCCAGAAAACCGATCGTAGTCCGGATCGCACTCTGCAACTCGAGTGCGTGAAGCTGGAATCGCTAGTAATCGCGGATCAGCATGCCGCGGTGAATACGTTCCCGGGTCTTGTACACACCGCCCGTCACACCATGGGAGTGGGTTTTACCAGAAGTGGCTAGTCTAACCGCAAGGAGGACGGTCACCACGGTAGGATTCATGACTGGGGTGAAGTCGTAACAAGGTAGCCGTATCGGAAGGTGCGGCTGGATCACCTCCTTTCTCGAGCTAACGCGTCAGGTGTTGAGCGCTCACGCTTATCGGCTGTGAAATTGAAGACAGATACGCAGACAGACTCAGGGGTCTGTAGCTCAGTCGGTTAGAGCACCGTCTTGATAAGGCGGGGGTCGATGGTTCGAATCCATCCAGACCCACCACTGATTCTGCGGTGGCTGACCGGTGAAACCCCTGGGATGAAAGCAGATCTGATCTGTGCATGACTGGGGGATTAGCTCAGCTGGGAGAGCACCTGCTTTGCAAGCAGGGGGTCGTCGGTTCGATCCCGTCATCCTCCACCAATCCTCAATGCCAAGGGTTCAGTTGAACTGAATGTTTGGCATTGGCGATTGAGCCAGTCAGAGTGATACGCGGTTATAGCAACTGCGATATCGGCTGTCGTTCTTTAACAATCAGGAAGAAGTAGTAAAGAGATTCACGAAAGTGTACTTAGAGATGGGTGCGCAAGTAGGTGAATCAGGGTTGTGATTGTATCAATGTATGAAAAGGTGATCGAAAGATTGCCTTGGAATACGGCGCAACACGAATACTCAACCTGTAGCGATTGTGGCGAGCGTGTGATTCCCAGTGGATCACACATGAGACACACCCGTTATAGGGTCAAGCGAACAAGTGCATGTGGTGGATGCCTTGGCGATCACAGGCGATGAAGGACGCGGTAGCCTGCGAAAAGCGGTGGGGAGCTGGCAAACGAGCTTTGATCCACCGATATCCGAATGGGGAAACCCGGCCCGTATGGGTCATCCGTAGCTGAATACATAGGCTACGTGAAGCGAACGCGGTGAACTGAAACATCTAAGTAACCGCAGGAAAAGAAATCAACCGAGATTCCCAGAGTAGTGGCGAGCGAAATGGGACCAGCCTGTACTCTTTATCTTCATTGTTAGTCGAAGGCTCTGGAAAGTGCCGCCATAGCAGGTGATAGCCCTGTAGACGAAAACAGCGAGGAAGAACTAGGTGTACGACAAGTAGGGCGGGACACGTGAAATCCTGTCTGAAGATGGGGGGACCATCCTCCAAGGCTAAATACTCGTGATCGACCGATAGTGAACCAGTACCGTGAGGGAAAGGCGAAAAGAACCCCGGGAGGGGAGTGAAATAGATCCTGAAACCGCATGCATACAAACAGTCGGAGCCTCGTAAGGGGTGACGGCGTACCTTTTGTATAATGGGTCAGCGACTTACATTCAGTGGCAAGCTTAACCGATTAGGGCAGGCGTAGCGAAAGCGAGTCCGAACAGGGCGTTCAGTCGCTGGGTGTAGACCCGAAACCAGGTGATCTATCCATGGCCAGGATGAAGGTGCGGTAACACGTACTGGAGGTCCGAACCCACTAACGTTGAAAAGTTAGGGGATGAGCTGTGGATAGGGGTGAAAGGCTAAACAAACCTGGAAATAGCTGGTTCTCTCCGAAAACTATTTAGGTAGTGCCTCGTGTATCACCTTCGGGGGTAGAGCACTGTCATGGTTGTGGGGTCCATTGCGGATTACTACGCCATAGCAAACTCCGAATACCGAAGAGTGCAATCACGGGAGACAGACATCGGGTGCTAACGTCCGGTGTCAAGAGGGAAACAACCCAGACCGCCAGCTAAGGTCCCCAAATATTGCTAAGTGGGAAACGAAGTGGGAAGGCTAAAACAGTCAGGAGGTTGGCTTAGAAGCAGCCATCCTTTAAAGAAAGCGTAATAGCTCACTGATCGAGTCGTCCTGCGCGGAAGATGTAACGGGGCTAAGCAATATACCGAAGCTGCGGATGCACATTTATGTGCATGGTAGGAGAGCGTTCCGTAAGCCTGCGAAGGTGCATTGAAAAGTGTGCTGGAGGTATCGGAAGTGCGAATGCTGACATGAGTAGCGATAAAGGGGGTGAAAGGCCCCCTCGCCGTAAGCCCAAGGTTTCCTACGCAACGTTCATCGGCGTAGGGTGAGTCGGCCCCTAAGGCGAGGCAGAAATGCGTAGCTGATGGGAAGCAGGTTAATATTCCTGCACCATTGTTAAATGCGATGGGGGGACGGATCGCGGAAGGTTGTCCGGGTGTTGGAAGTCCCGGTCCTTGCATTGGAGAAGGCGCTTAGGCAAATCCGGGCGCGGAATTCAAGGGTGCGAGGCCATTCACTTCGGTGAAGAAGCAACTGGAAGTGGTTCCAAGAAAAGCCTCTAAGCTTCAGTTTAACAAGACCGTACCGCAAACCGACACAGGTGGGCGAGATGAGTATTCTAAGGCGCTTGAGAGAACTCGGGAGAAGGAACTCGGCAAATTGGTACCGTAACTTCGGGATAAGGTACGCCCCTGTAGCTTGACTGGCCTGCGCCAGAAGGGTGAAGGGGTTGCAATAAACTGGTGGCTGCGACTGTTTAATAAAAACACAGCACTCTGCAAACACGAAAGTGGACGTATAGGGTGTGACGCCTGCCCGGTGCCGGAAGATTAAATGATGGGGTGCAAGCTCTTGATTGAAGTCCCGGTAAACGGCGGCCGTAACTATAACGGTCCTAAGGTAGCGAAATTCCTTGTCGGGTAAGTTCCGACCTGCACGAATGGCGTAACGATGGCCACACTGTCTCCTCCCGAGACTCAGCGAAGTTGAAGTGTTTGTGATGATGCAATCTCCCCGCGGCTAGACGGAAAGACCCCATGAACCTTTACTGTAGCTTTGCATTGGACTTTGAACCGGTCTGTGTAGGATAGGTGGGAGGCTTTGAAGCGTGGACGCCAGTCTGCGTGGAGCCGTCCTTGAAATACCACCCTGGTTTGTTTGAGGTTCTAACCTTGGTCCGTTATCCGGACTGGGGACAGTGCATGGTAGGCAGTTTGACTGGGGCGGTCTCCTCCCAAAGTGTAACGGAGGAGTACGAAGGTACGCTAGGTACGGTCGGAAATCGTGCTGATAGTGCAATGGCATAAGCGTGCTTAACTGCGAGACCGACAAGTCGAGCAGGTGCGAAAGCAGGTCATAGTGATCCGGTGGTTCTGTATGGAAGGGCCATCGCTCAACGGATAAAAGGTACTCTGGGGATAACAGGCTGATACCGCCCAAGAGTTCATATCGACGGCGGTGTTTGGCACCTCGATGTCGGCTCATCTCATCCTGGGGCTGTAGCCGGTCCCAAGGGTATGGCTGTTCGCCATTTAAAGAGGTACGTGAGCTGGGTTTAAAACGTCGTGAGACAGTTTGGTCCCTATCTGCCGTGGGCGCTGGATATTTGAAGGGGGCTGCTCCTAGTACGAGAGGACCGGAGTGGACGAACCTCTGGTGTACCGGTTGTCACGCCAGTGGCATCGCCGGGTAGCTATGTTCGGAAGAGATAACCGCTGAAAGCATCTAAGCGGGAAACTCGCCTTAAGATGAGATATCCCCGGGGCTTCGAGCCCCTTGAAGGGTCGTTCAAGACCAGGACGTTGATAGGTCAGGTGTGGAAGCGCAGTAATGCGTTAAGCTAACTGATACTAATTGCCCGTAAGGCTTGATCCTATAACAGGTGTGTCTTGCGATGATCGTTAGTGCTTCAGCACTTACGAGCATCCCACCCCCGAAGGGGGCACGCGTGAACTCCAGATGGGGCACGCAGAACGCACGGTTGAGATCAGTGTTGTGCCAACAGAAACAACACAACCCCACGCTCTACCCTGGTGAGCATCACCAGAAACTACTTCTTCCAGATTGGCTGGGCTGTCCCCGGGACAGCCGAGCAACAAGTCATGCCTGATGACCATAGCGAGTCGGTCCCACCCCTTCCCATCCCGAACAGGACCGTGAAACGACTCCACGCCGATGATAGTGCGGATTCCCGTGTGAAAGTAGGTAATCGTCAGGCTCCCCAGCAGCATCAGAAACCCCACCCCAAAAAGGTGGGGTTTCTGCGTTTACGGCCGCTGAAATCACTATATAAGTGAGAGCCTTGGGTTTGGAACGGTCGAGCAGGTCTTGACAAGCATCGGTTGTTCCCCCATAATCATCAGTTCTCTACGGAGGGGTGCCCGAGTGGCTAAAGGGGGCAGACTGTAAATCTGTTGGCTTACGCCTACGTTGGTTCGAATCCAACCTCCTCCACCAGAATGCAAGTTGCAGCAGTTGTTGGGAATCCATGAATCCTTGCGGGTGTAGCTCAATGGTAGAGCAGAAGCCTTCCAAGCTTACGACGAGGGTTCGATTCCCTTCACCCGCTCCAGCAACACAGTAGTAGCGCCCATGTGGCTCAGTGGTAGAGCACTCCCTTGGTAAGGGAGAGGTCGGCAGTTCGATCCTGCCCATGGGCACCAGAAGTACTCGGTGATTGTTTGCGCGCGGCGCAACGTACGGAAAAATCCTCTTAGGAGTCGAAAATGGCCAAGGGTAAGTTTGAGCGGACCAAGCCGCACGTGAACGTCGGCACGATCGGTCACGTTGACCACGGCAAGACCACGCTGACGGCAGCGATCACGACGGTTCTGACGCAGAAGTTTGGCGGCGAAGCGAAGGCATACGACCAGATCGACGCGGCGCCGGAAGAAAAGGCACGTGGTATCACGATCAACACGGCACACGTCGAGTACGAAACGGCTAACCGCCACTACGCACACGTCGACTGCCCGGGCCACGCTGACTATGTGAAGAACATGATCACGGGCGCAGCGCAGATGGACGGCGCGATCCTCGTGTGCTCGGCCGCTGACGGCCCGATGCCGCAAACGCGTGAGCACATCCTGCTGGCGCGTCAGGTTGGCGTTCCGTACATCATCGTGTTCCTGAACAAGTGCGACATGGTGGACGACGCTGAGCTGCTGGAGCTGGTCGAGATGGAAGTTCGCGAACTTCTGTCGAAGTACGACTTCCCGGGCGACGAAACGCCGATCATCAAGGGTTCGGCCAAGCTGGCGCTGGAAGGCGACAAGGGCGAGCTGGGCGAAGTGGCGATCATGAATCTGGCCGACGCGCTGGACACGTACATCCCGACGCCGGAGCGCGCAGTTGATGGCGCATTCCTGATGCCGGTGGAAGACGTGTTCTCGATCTCGGGTCGCGGCACGGTGGTGACGGGTCGCGTTGAGCGCGGCGTCGTGAAGGTTGGCGAGGAAATCGAAATCGTCGGTATCAAGCCGACGGTGAAGACGACCTGCACGGGCGTGGAAATGTTCCGCAAGCTGCTCGACCAGGGGCAGGCAGGCGACAACGTCGGTATCCTGCTGCGCGGCACGAAGCGTGAAGACGTGGAGCGTGGCCAGGTTCTGGCGAAGCCGGGTTCGATCAACCCGCACACGCACTTCACGGCTGAAGTGTACGTGCTGA
Source organism: Paraburkholderia aromaticivorans (assembly GCF_002278075.1). Taxonomy (NCBI): domain Bacteria; kingdom Pseudomonadati; phylum Pseudomonadota; class Betaproteobacteria; order Burkholderiales; family Burkholderiaceae; genus Paraburkholderia; species Paraburkholderia aromaticivorans. The sequence continues at coordinate 1,470,064 of NZ_CP022989.1, forward strand.
GCAAGGACGAAGGCGGCCGTCACACGCCGTTCTTCAACAACTATCGTCCGCAGTTCTACTTCCGTACGACGGACGTGACGGGCTCGATCGAGTTGCCGAAGGACAAGGAAATGGTCATGCCGGGCGACAACGTGTCGATCACGGTGAAGCTGATCAACCCGATCGCAATGGAAGAAGGTCTGCGCTTCGCAATCCGCGAAGGCGGCCGTACGGTCGGCGCAGGTGTGGTTGCCAAGATTCTCGAGTAACGCCAGATAGTTCTCGTTAATCGGTAGTTTCGGGGTTGGCGGTGTCGTCAACCCCAAATGGTTTAGGGGTATAGCTCAACTGGCAGAGCGTCGGTCTCCAAAACCGAAGGTTGGGGGTTCGATTCCCTCTGCCCCTGCCAATTCTCGCGCCGTATGTGGCGCTCGTTAAGGTGTTATGGCGAATCCTTCCGTCGAAACTGTAAATACATCCAGCGACAAGCTGATGCTCGTCGCGGGAGTATTGTTGGTCTTGGCCGGGTTCGTGGGGTTCTTCTGGCTTAGCGGCCAGGAATGGTACGTCCGCGGAGCCGCCTTGGCTGTAGGTGCGATCGCGGGTGTTGCAGTCGGTCTTCTCTCCGCGCCTGGCAAGGGTTTCATCGCTTTCGCCAAAGACTCGTACAAGGAAGTCCGTAAGGTTGTTTGGCCGACTCGCAAAGAGGCTACGCAGACAACGCTCGTGGTGTTCGGCTTCGTGTTCGTCATGGCGATCTTTCTTTGGATTAGCGATAAATCCATTGAATGGGCGATTTTCTCGGTGATTCTGGGTTGGAAATGATATGAGCGATACTCCGGCATCCCCGAGCGGCAAACGTTGGTACGTGGTGCACGCCTACTCCGGTATGGAGAAGAGCGTGCAACGTGCGCTTCAAGAGCGCATCGAACGTGCAGGCATGCAAGATCAGTTTGGTCAAATCCTCGTTCCGACCGAAGAGGTGGTTGAGGTGAAGGGCGGTCACAAGTCGGTGACCGAGCGTCGTTTCTTTCCTGGCTATGTTTTGGTCGAGATGGAAATGACTGACGAGACGTGGCACCTCGTGAAGAATACCGCGAAGGTGACAGGTTTCGTAGGCGGTGCGCGTAATCGTCCGAGTCCGATTTCTCCGCGCGAAGTCGAGAAGATCATGTCGCAAATGCAGGAGGGCGTGGAGAAGCCGCGTCCTAAGACCCTGTTTGAAGTTGGCGAGATGGTGCGGGTGAAAGACGGTCCGTTCACGGATTTCAATGGCAGCGTCGAAGAAGTGAATTACGAAAAATCGCGCGTCCGTGTTTCCGTTACAATCTTCGGCCGCGCAACGCCGGTCGAGCTGGAATTCGGCCAGGTCGAAAAGCTGTAATCCAGAATTCTACGGAGCGCACCGGTCGGTGCGTTCCGTATTTCGCGCTTACGGTCCGCGTAATGACCGTTGAGGAGCGCAAGTACCCAATTTTTTGGCGAACGCGCGCTACTACTCACTGAACATCGCGTGCGTCCATGTGATGTTCCAAAGAGGTTTTCAACATGGCAAAGAAAATCATCGGCTTTATCAAGCTGCAGATTCCTGCAGGTAAAGCCAATCCGTCGCCGCCGGTCGGTCCGGCACTGGGCCAGCGCGGCCTGAACATCATGGAGTTCTGCAAGGCGTTCAATGCGCAGACTCAAGCACTGGAACCGGGTCTGCCGATTCCGGTTGTGATCACCGCGTTTGCGGACAAGAGCTTCACGTTCGTCCTGAAGACGCCGCCGGCAACGGTTCTGATCAAGAAAGCTGCGAAGATCGACAAGGGTTCGAGCAAGCCGCACACCGACAAGGTCGGCAAGATCACGCGTGCTCAAGCTGAAGACATCGCCAAGACCAAGATGCCTGATCTGACGGCAGCCGATCTGGACGCAGCGGTCCGTACGATCGCTGGCAGTGCCCGCTCGATGGGCATCACCGTGGAGGGCGTGTAAATGGCTAAGCTTTCAAAGCGTCTGCAAGCATTTGCAGCCAAGGTTGATCGTCAGAAGCTGTACGCAATCGACGAAGCTCTATCGCTCGTGAAGGAGTGCGCAAGCGCGAAGTTTGACGAGTCGATCGACGTCGCAGTGCAGCTCGGCATCGACGCGAAGAAGTCGGACCAAGTGGTTCGTGGCTCGGTCGTTCTGCCGGCTGGTACCGGTAAGTCGGTTCGTGTCGCGGTGTTCGCACAAGGCGAAAAGGCGGAGCAAGCTCGTGCTGCTGGCGCAGAAGTCGTCGGTATGGAAGACCTCGCGGAACAAGTCAAGGCCGGCAAGCTGGACTTCGATATCGTGATCGCTTCGCCGGACACGATGCGCGTAGTCGGTACGCTTGGTCAGATCCTCGGCCCGCGTGGCCTGATGCCGAATCCGAAGGTCGGTACGGTCACGCCGGACGTCGCGACCGCAGTGAAGAATGCCAAGGCTGGTCAGGTGCAATTCCGTGTCGACAAGGCAGGGATTATTCATGCGACTATCGGCCGTGCTTCGTTCGAGCCGACCGCTCTGCGTAGCAACCTGAACGCTCTCGTCGACGCGCTGCAAAAAGCGAAGCCGGCAACGAGCAAGGGTGTCTACCTGCGCAAGGTTGCGCTGTCGAGCACGATGGGTGTTGGCGTTCGCGTCGACCAGGCATCGTTGGCAGCACAGTAAGAAAATTCATCGCCTCGGCGTGAGTCGGGGCGGTTTTATGGGCTTTGGGCGGTTGTGAAGCGGCAGTCTGCGTCGAACAACCGGTTGTCAAAGACCGTTGGCGGACACGCAGCAGGTAGGCGAGTCCTTAATGCAAAGCCAACGCAGATGGCGAACCCGAAAAAGTTTTGCAGTGATGAAGCCGGTCGATGCTCGCAGCAATGCGGGGGTCGAGTGGTCGAAATACTCCTGACTGGTCGGACGCCGTTATTGAACGCGGTACACAAGGCGCACGCCGCGTGTATCGAATCTGGAGGTTAACCGTGCCACTTAACAAAGAAAGCAAGCAGGCCGTCGTCGCTGAGGTTGCCGCGCAAGTCGCGAAAGCCCAGACCGTGGTTCTGGCTGAGTATCGTGGAATCGCGGTTGGCGATCTGACCAAGCTGCGCGCGAAAGCGCGTGAGCAACAGGTTTACCTTCGCGTGTTGAAAAACACGCTGGCGCGTCGCGCTGTCGAAGGTACCCCGTTTGCTCCGCTGGCAGAGCAGATGACTGGTCCCCTGATCTACGGCATCTCGGAAGATGCAATTGCTGCTGCCAAGGTCGTCAACGACTTCGGCAAAACCAATGACAAGTTGATCATCAAGGCTGGTTCCTACGAAGGCAAGGTGATGGACAAGGCGGGCGTGCAAGCGCTGGCAAACATCCCGAGCCGCGAAGAACTGCTCTCCAAGCTGTTGTACGTTATGCAGGCACCTGTTTCCGGCTTTGCGCGCGCTCTGGCCGCGCTGGCAGAAAAGAAACAAGGCGAAGAAACCGCTGCGTAATGCACTTCAGTCGAGCGTGATTGATCGCTGGCTGTATCCGAATTCAATTTAGGAGTATTTCAAATGGCAATCGCAAAAGAAGACATCCTCGAGGCAGTAAGCTCGATGTCGGTTCTGGAACTGAACGAGCTGGTCAAGGCGTTCGAAGAAAAGTTTGGCGTGTCGGCAGCTGCTGTTGCAGTGGCAGGCCCGGCGGGTGGCGGCGCTGCTGCTGCTGCCGAAGAGCAAACCGAGTTCACGGTCAACCTGACGGAAGTCGGCGCGAACAAGGTTTCGGTCATTAAGGCTGTTCGTGAACTGACGGGTCTCGGCCTGAAGGAAGCGAAGGACCTGGTCGACGGCGCACCGAAGCCTGTTAAGGAATCGGTACCGAAGGCTGCTGCAGAAGAAGCCAAGAAGAAGCTGGAAGAAGCCGGCGCGAAGGCTGAAATCAAGTAAGTTTCAGCGCGCTGTGCGAAGGCTGGCGGTTTTCCACCGCCGGCCTTTTTGTGCTTTGTGGGGACTACGTTTTTGCCAGCTTGTTTCGGCAAAAACCGACGCCCCAGAGGCCAAAGAAAATCGCCATTCGGCAACATTGACCGGCGCTTCTCTTTGTCTTCTGAAGCGACTGCAGAAGGCAAGTTTGGTCGGGTAGCGGGCAACATAGGCATCCGCTGCCGTCAGCCAGCGGTTGGTAGCGGCCAACCACCAAGCTTCTAGGCTCGTTCAAGCCATCGGACGGCCATCGGGTCTCAGTCGGTGAACACTCGGGTTGTCTCATCAAGGTATCCTGCCTCGACAACAATGCCCGCCGTGATTCGGAGATCGTATGCAATATTCCTTCACCGAGAAGAAGCGTATTCGCAAGAGTTTTGCGAAGCGCCCCATCGTTCACCAAGTACCTTTCCTGCTGGCTACCCAGCTTGAATCATTCAGCACGTTTCTGCAAGCAGACACGTCGTCCACGCAACGCAAGCCGGAAGGCCTGCAAGCTGCGTTCACCTCCGTTTTCCCAATTGTTTCGCATAACGGGTTCGCTCGTCTAGAGTTCGTCAGCTACATGCTGTCGCCGCCGGCATTCAACATCAAGGAATGTCAGCAGCGCGGTTTGACGTACTGCTCGGCCTTGCGCGCGAAAGTGCGCCTGGTGCTGCTCGACAAGGAATCGCCGAGCAAGCCGGTCGTCAAGGAAGTGAAGGAACAGGAAGTGTACATGGGCGAAATTCCGCTCATGACGCCGACGGGTTCGTTCGTCATCAATGGCACGGAGCGTGTGATCGTTTCGCAGCTGCACCGTTCGCCGGGCGTGTTCTTCGAACACGACAAGGGCAAGACGCACAGCTCGGGCAAGCTCCTGTTCTCGGCACGTATCATTCCCTACCGCGGTTCGTGGCTCGATTTCGAGTTCGACCCGAAGGACGTGCTGTACTTCCGCGTCGACCGTCGCCGCAAGATGCCGGTCACGATCCTGCTGAAGGCAATCGGCCTCACGCCGGAACAGATCCTCGCAAACTTCTTCGTGTTCGACAATTTCACGCTGATGCCGGAAGGCGCGCAGATGGAATTCGTGCCGGAGCGTCTGCGTGGTGAAGTCGCGCGCTTCGACATCACGGACCGTGATGGCAACGTGATCGTCCAGAAGGACAAGCGGATCAACGCGAAGCACATTCGCGATCTCGATAACGCCAAGACCAAGTTCATCTCGGTCCCGGAAGACTATTTGCTCGGCCGCGTGCTGGCAAAGAACGTCGTGGACGGCGACACCGGTGAAGTCATCGCCAATGCGAACGACGAAATCACGGAAACCGCGCTCGAGAAGCTGCGCGAGTCGAAGATCAAAGACATCCAGACGCTCTACACGAACGATCTGGATCAAGGTCCGTACATCTCGTCGACGCTGCGTATCGACGAAACCGCGGACAAGATGGCCGCACGCATCGCGATCTACCGCATGATGCGTCCGGGCGAACCGCCGACCGAAGAAGCGGTCGAGGCGCTGTTCAACCGTCTGTTCTATAGCGAAGACGCATACGACCTCTCGAAGGTGGGTCGTATGAAGTTCAATCGCCGTGTCGGCCGCGACGAAATCGTCGGCCCGATGACGCTGCAAGACGACGACATCCTCGCCACGATCAAGATCCTGGTCGAACTGCGTAACGGCAAGGGCGAAGTGGACGACATCGACCACTTGGGCAATCGTCGTGTGCGTTGCGTCGGTGAACTGGCGGAAAACCAGTTCCGCGCAGGTCTCGTGCGTGTCGAACGTGCTGTGAAGGAACGCCTCGGCCAGGCCGAAAGCGAAAACCTGATGCCGCACGACCTGATCAACTCGAAGCCGATTTCGTCGGCGATTCGCGAGTTCTTCGGTTCGTCGCAGCTGTCGCAGTTCATGGACCAAACGAACCCGCTGTCGGAAATCACCCACAAGCGCCGTGTCTCGGCTCTTGGCCCGGGCGGTTTGACGCGTGAGCGCGCTGGCTTTGAAGTCCGCGACGTGCACCCGACTCACTACGGTCGTGTGTGCCCGATTGAAACGCCGGAAGGTCCGAACATCGGCCTGATCAACTCGCTCGCGCTGTATGCGCACCTGAACGAATACGGCTTCCTCGAAACGCCGTATCGCAAGGTCGTGGACAGCAAGGTGACGGATCAAATCGATTACCTGTCGGCGATCGAAGAAGGCCGTTACGTGATCGCTCAGGCGAACGCGGCCGTGGCGGAAGACGGCTCGCTGACCGACGAACTGGTGTCGTCGCGTGAAGCAGGCGAAACGCTGATGGTCACGCCGGACCGCATCCAGTACATGGACGTGGCGCCGTCGCAGATCGTGTCGGTGGCAGCATCGCTGATTCCGTTCCTCGAGCACGATGACGCGAACCGCGCATTGATGGGTTCGAACATGCAGCGTCAGGCTGTGCCGTGTCTGCGTCCTGAAAAGGCCGTGGTCGGTACGGGTATCGAGCGCACGGTGGCAGTCGACTCGGGTACGACGGTTCAGGCATTCCGCGGCGGTGTGGTCGATTACGTCGACGCAGGCCGTATGGTGATTCGCGTGAACGACGATGAAGCCGCTGCTGGCGAAACCGGCGTGGACATCTACAACCTGATCAAGTACACGCGTTCGAACCAGAACACGAACATCAACCAGCGCCCGATCGTGAAGGTCGGCGACATCGTGTCGCGCGGCGACGTGCTGGCTGACGGCGCATCGACCGACCTCGGCGAACTGGCTCTCGGCCAGAACATGCTGGTCGCGTTCATGCCGTGGAACGGCTACAACTTCGAAGATTCGATCTTGATCTCGGAGAAGGTGGTTGCAGACGACCGTTACACGTCGATCCACATTGAAGAACTGAACGTCGTAGCTCGTGATACGAAACTCGGACCGGAAGAAATCACGCGCGACATTTCGAACCTGGCTGAAGTGCAACTCGGCCGTCTCGATGAGTCGGGCATCGTCTACATCGGCGCTGAAGTCGAAGCAGGCGACGTGCTGGTCGGCAAGGTGACGCCGAAGGGCGAAACCCAGCTGACGCCGGAAGAAAAGCTGCTGCGCGCGATCTTCGGTGAAAAGGCTTCGGACGTGAAGGACACGTCGCTGCGCGTGCCGTCGGGCATGAGCGGCACCGTGATCGACGTTCAAGTGTTCACGCGTGAAGGCATTCAGCGCGACAAGCGCGCGCAACAGATCATCGACGATGAACTGAAGCGTTATCGCCTCGATTTGAACGACCAGCTGCGTATCGTGGAAGGCGACGCATTCCAGCGTCTCGCACGTATGCTCGACGGCAAGGTCGCGAACGGCGGTCCGAAGAAGCTGGCGAAGGGCACGAAGATCGAACAGGCTTACCTGCAAGATCTGGATCACTACCACTGGTTCGACATCCGCCTCGCGGACGAAGAAGCAGCGGCACAGCTCGAAGCCATCAAGGACTCGATCGAACAGAAGCGTCACCAGTTCGATCTGGCGTTCGAAGAAAAGCGCAAGAAGCTCACGCAAGGCGACGAACTGCCGCCGGGCGTGTTGAAGATGGTCAAGGTGTATCTGGCAGTCAAGCGCCGCCTGCAGCCTGGCGACAAGATGGCCGGCCGTCACGGTAACAAGGGTGTCGTGTCGAAGATCGTTCCGATCGAAGACATGCCGTACATGGCCGACGGCCGTCCGGCTGACGTCGTTCTGAACCCGCTCGGCGTGCCGTCGCGGATGAACGTGGGTCAGGTTCTCGAAGTGCATCTGGGTTGGGCCGCGAAGGGTCTCGGCTGGCGTATCGGCGAAATGCTGCAGCGTCAGGCAAAGATTGCTGAACTGCGCGAATTCCTGACCAAGATCTACAACGAGTCGGGCCGCGCCGAAGAGCTGGACAGCTTCACGGACGACGAGATCGTCGAACTGGCGAAGAACCTGCGCGAAGGCGTGCCGTTCGCAACGCCGGTGTTCGACGGTGCGACGGAAGAAGAAATGTCGCGCGCGCTGGATCTGGCATTCCCGGACGACATCGCGAAGAACCTCGGCATGACGCCGTCGAAGAATCAGGTGCGTCTGTACGACGGCCGCACGGGCGAAATGTTCGAACGTACGGTGACGGTCGGCTACATGCACTACCTGAAGCTGCACCACTTGGTCGACGACAAGATGCACGCGCGTTCCACGGGCCCGTACTCGCTCGTGACGCAGCAGCCGTTGGGCGGTAAGGCGCAATTCGGTGGCCAGCGTTTCGGTGAAATGGAAGTGTGGGCGCTCGAAGCGTACGGCGCATCGTACGTGCTGCAGGAAATGCTGACGGTGAAGTCGGACGACGTGACAGGCCGGACCAAGGTTTATGAAAACCTGGTCAAGGGCGATCACGTGATCGACGCCGGCATGCCGGAATCCTTCAACGTGTTGGTGAAGGAAATCCGCTCGCTCGGTATCGACATCGACCTCGACCGCAACTAATCGGACTACGGAGAGAAAGCAATGAAAGCTCTGCTCGATCTATTCAAGCAAGTCCAACAGCCTGAAGTTTTTGACGCGATCAAGATCGGTCTGGCTTCGCCGGACAAGATCCGTTCGTGGTCGTTCGGTGAAGTGAAGAAGCCGGAAACCATCAACTACCGGACGTTCAAACCGGAACGCGATGGTTTGTTCTGCGCGAAGATCTTCGGGCCGATCAAAGACTACGAATGTCTTTGCGGCAAGTACAAGCGCCTGAAGCATCGTGGCGTGATCTGCGAGAAGTGCGGCGTCGAAGTGACGCTGGCGAAAGTGCGTCGCGAACGCATGGGCCACATCGAACTGGCCTCGCCGGTTGCGCACATCTGGTTCCTGAAGTCGCTGCCGTCGCGTCTGGGCATGGTGCTCGACATGACGCTGCGCGACATCGAACGCGTGCTGTACTTCGAAGCATACGTGGTGATCGATCCGGGCATGACGCCGCTGAAAGCGCGGCAGATCATGACCGAAGAGGATTACTACAACAAGGTCGAAGAATACGGTGACGAATTCCGCGCTGAAATGGGCGCGGAAGGCGTGCGCGAACTGCTGCGCGCGATCAACATCGACGAACAGGTCGAGATGCTGCGCACCGAACTCAAGAACACGGGTTCGGAAGCGAAGATCAAGAAGTACGCGAAGCGCCTGAAGGTGCTCGAGGCTTTCCAGCGTTCGGGCATCAAGCCCGACTGGATGGTGCTCGAAGTGCTGCCGGTGTTGCCGCCGGAACTGCGTCCGCTGGTGCCGCTGGATGGCGGCCGTTTCGCGACGTCGGACCTGAACGACCTGTATCGCCGCGTGATCAACCGTAACAACCGGTTGAAGCGTCTGCTCGAACTGAAGGCGCCTGAAATCATCGTCCGCAACGAAAAGCGGATGCTGCAGGAAGCCGTCGACTCGCTGCTCGACAACGGTCGTCGCGGTAAGGCCATGACCGGCGCGAACAAGCGTCCGTTGAAGTCGCTGGCTGACATGATCAAGGGTAAGGGCGGTCGTTTCCGTCAGAACTTGCTCGGTAAGCGCGTTGACTATTCGGGCCGTTCGGTGATCGTGGTCGGCCCGACGCTCAAGCTGCATCAGTGCGGTCTGCCGAAGCTGATGGCGCTCGAACTGTTCAAGCCGTTCATCTTCAACAAGCTCGAAGTGATGGGTGTCGCTACCACCATCAAGGCTGCGAAGAAGGAAGTCGAGAACCAGACGCCGGTGGTGTGGGACATCCTGGAAGAGGTGATCCGCGAACATCCGGTCATGCTGAACCGTGCGCCTACGTTGCACCGTCTTGGCATTCAGGCTTTCGAGCCGGTGCTGATCGAAGGTAAGGCAATCCAGCTGCACCCGCTCGTTTGCGCGGCGTTCAACGCCGACTTCGACGGTGACCAGATGGCTGTTCACGTGCCGCTGTCGCTGGAAGCGCAGATGGAAGCGCGCACGCTGATGCTGGCGTCGAACAACGTCCTGTTCCCGGCCAACGGCGATCCGTCGATCGTGCCGTCGCAGGATATCGTGCTCGGTCTGTACTACGCGACCCGTGAAGCAGTGAACGCAAAGGGCGAAGGCCTGACGTTCACCGGCGTTTCGGAAGCGCTGCGTGCGTACGAGAACAAGGAAGTCGAGCTCGCCTCGCGCGTCAACGTGCGGATCACCGAAATGGTCCATAACGAAGACAAGTCGGAAGGTGCGCCGGCGTTCGTGCCGAAGATCACGCTGTACCCGACCACCGTCGGCCGTGCAATCCTGTCGGAAATCCTTCCGCCGGGCCTGCCGTTCTCGGTGCTCAACAAGCCGCTGAAGAAGAAGGAAATCTCGCGCCTCATCAACACCGCATTCCGCAAGTGCGGTCTGCGTGAAACGGTGATTTTCGCCGACCAGTTGATGCAGTCGGGTTTCCGTCTGGCAACGCGCGCGGGTATTTCCATCTGCGTCGACGACATGCTCGTGCCGCCGCAGAAGGAAACCATCGTCGGCGACGCCGCGAAGAAGGTGAAGGAATACGACCGTCAGTACATGTCGGGTCTCGTCACGTCGCAAGAGCGCTACAACAACGTGGTCGACATCTGGTCGGCAACGTCGGAAGCGGTCGGCAAGGCGATGATGGAACAGCTGTCGACGGAACCGGTTACGGATCGCGACGGCAACGAAACGCGTCAGGAATCGTTCAACTCGATTTACATGATGGCGGACTCGGGTGCTCGTGGTTCCGCGGTTCAGATTCGTCAGCTCGCCGGTATGCGTGGCCTGATGGCGAAGCCGGACGGCTCGATCATCGAGACGCCGATTACGGCGAACTTCCGTGAAGGCCTGAACGTGTTGCAGTACTTCATCTCGACCCACGGCGCACGTAAGGGTCTGGCTGATACGGCACTGAAGACGGCAAACTCGGGTTACCTGACGCGTCGTCTGGTCGACGTGACGCAGGATCTGGTGGTGGTCGAGGACGATTGTGGTACGTCCAACGGTGTCGCCATGAAGGCGTTGGTCGAAGGCGGTGAAGTCGTCGAAGCGCTGCGTGACCGTATTCTGGGTCGCGTGACGGTGGCTGACGTCGTCAATCCGGAATCGCAGGAAACGCTGTACGAAACGGGCACGTTGCTCGACGAAGACGCGGTCGAAGAAATCGAACGCCTCGGCATCGACGAAGTGCGCGTGCGTACGCCGCTGACTTGCGAAACGCGCTACGGTTTGTGCGCGGCCTGCTACGGCCGCGACCTGGGCCGCGGCTCGTCGGTCAACGTCGGTGAAGCAGTCGGCGTGATCGCTGCGCAGTCGATCGGCGAACCGGGCACGCAGCTCACGATGCGTACGTTCCACATCGGTGGTGCGGCGTCGCGTGCGGCAGTGGCTTCGTCGGTTGAAGCGAAGTCGAACGGTACGGTGCGTTTCACGGCAACGATGCGTTACGTCACCAACGCGAAGGGCGAGCAGATCGTCATCTCGCGTTCGGGCGAAGCGATGATCACCGACGACCACGGTCGCGAGCGCGAACGTCACAAGGTGCCGTACGGCGCGACGCTGTTGCAACTGGACGGCGCGCAGATCAAGGCCGGCACGCAACTGGCAACGTGGGATCCGATGACGCGTCCGATCATCACCGAGTGGGGCGGTACGGTGAAGTTCGAAAACGTCGAAGAAGGCGTGACGGTTGCCAAGCAGATCGACGATGTGACGGGTCTGTCCACGCTGGTCGTGATCGACGTGAAGCGTCGTGGTTCGCAAGCTTCGAAGACGGTGCGTCCGCAGGTCAAGCTGCTCGACGCGAACGGCGAAGAAGTCAAGATCCCGAACACCGAGCACTCGGTGCAGATCGGCTTCCAGGTCGGCGCTCTGATCACCGTGAAGGATGGTCAGCAAGTGCAGGTCGGTGAAGTGTTGGCACGTATCCCGGTTGAATCGCAGAAGACGCGTGACATTACCGGTGGTCTGCCGCGTGTGGCTGAACTGTTCGAAGCACGTTCGCCTAAGGACGCAGGTATCCTGGCGGAAGTCACGGGCACGACGTCGTTCGGTAAGGACACGAAGGGCAAGCAGCGTCTCGTTATCACGGACCTCGACGGCAATCAGCACGAGTTCCTGATCGCGAAGGAAAAGCAGGTTCTGGTGCACGATGGTCAGGTCGTCAACAAGGGCGAAATGATTGTCGACGGTCCTGCCGATCCGCACGACATCTTGCGTCTGCAAGGTATCGAAGCGCTGTCGCGTTACATCGTGGACGAAGTGCAGGACGTGTACCGTCTGCAAGGCGTGAAGATCAACGACAAGCACATTGAAGTGATTGTTCGTCAGATGCTGCGCCGCGTGCAGATTACGGACAACGGCGATACGCGTTTCATCCCGGGCGAACAGGTCGAGCGGTCGGATATGCTCGACGAGAACGACCGTATGATCGCGGAAGACAAGCGTCCGGCAACGTACGAAAACGTGCTGCTCGGTATCACGAAGGCCTCGTTGTCGACCGATTCGTTCATCTCGGCGGCGTCGTTCCAGGAAACGACCCGCGTGCTGACCGAAGCGGCGATCATGGGCAAGCGCGACGACCTGCGTGGTCTGAAGGAAAACGTGATCGTCGGCCGTCTGATTCCGGCCGGTACGGGTCTCGCGTTCCACAAGGCACGCAAGAGCAAGGAACTGTCCGACCGCGAGCGTTTCGATCAGATCGCAGCGGAAGAGTCGTTCGAATTCGGTACGCCGGAAACCCCGGCCGCCGAACAGCAGCACTCAGGCGAGTAAGCTCAGGTCAGTAGGTCCAGGCGGCGCAAGCCGCTTGGGACTTCAGCCAGCGAAGCCGCTCAGTTTCGACTGAGCGGCTTTTTTTATGCGCTTCATTTTTGCGCGCTTATTTCCTGCTTTGTTAGGCCGAAAGGCTAACGTTGCAGTAAAGCGCGGGCGCAGCACGAATGCGTTGGTAAAATTCGTGTCACCGGCATCACGCTGCTTCTCTCAAATTCATGTCCCGTCCGCTCGAAATCCTCAACGAAGTCTTCGGTTACCCCGCGTTCAGAGGACAGCAGGGCGAAATTGTCGAGCACGTCGCCGGCGGCGGCGATTGTCTCGTGCTGATGCCGACGGGCGGCGGCAAGTCCCTGTGCTATCAGATTCCGTCGCTTGTGCGCCGCGAAGGCGGCTTTGGCACCGGCATCGTCGTCTCTCCGCTGATTGCGCTGATGCAGGATCAAGTGGCCGCGCTTACCGAAGTGGGCGTGCGCGCGGCGTATCTGAATTCGACGCTCACGAGTGCGGAAGCGATGGCGACCGAGCGCGCGTTGCGCGACGGCGATATCGATCTGCTCTACGTGGCGCCGGAGCGTTTGATGACGCCTCGGTTCCAGGAGCTGCTGGAGCGTACGCGCATCGGATTGTTCGCGATTGACGAAGCGCATTGCGTGTCGCAATGGGGGCACGATTTCCGGCCGGAATACATTCAACTGTCCGTGCTACACGAGCGGTTTCCGAATGTGCCGCGAATCGCGCTCACGGCCACGGCGGACGCCATCACGCGAGATGAGATCATCCACCGCCTCGCGTTGGACGACGCGCGCATTTTCGTGTCGAGTTTCGACCGGCCGAACATCCGCTATCGCATCGTCGAAAAGGACAACGCGCGTACGCAGTTGCTGGACTTTATCCGTGCGGAGCATTCAAAGCCGGACGGCACGACCGACGCTGGAGTCGTTTACTGCCTGTCGCGCCGCAAGGTCGAAGAGACCGCGGAATGGCTGAAGGAAAAAGGGATGCGCGCGCTGCCGTATCACGCCGGCATGGAGTTCGAAATCCGTCAGAAGCATCAAGAGATGTTTCAGCGTGAGGAAGGGATTGTGATGTGCGCGACGATCGCATTCGGCATGGGCATCGACAAGCCGGACGTGCGTTTTGTCGCTCACCTCGACTTGCCGAAGAGCGTCGAAGGCTATTACCAGGAAACGGGCCGTGCGGGCCGCGACGGGATGCCGGCGAATGCATGGATGGCCTATGGTCTCGGCGACGTCGTGCAACAGCGCAAGATGATCGATGAGTCCGACGCCGACGACGCCCACAAGCGCGTGCAGACCGGCAAGCTGGACGCGCTGCTCGGTCTTTGTGAGGCGGCGACCTGTCGCCGAGTGCGGCTGCTTGCGTATTTCGGCGAGTCGAGCAAGCCATGCGGAAACTGCGACAACTGCCTCGAGCCGCCGGCTACATGGGATGCGACGCGCGAGGCGCAGATGGCCCTGTCGTGCGTGTTCCGCGCGCAGCGGGCGAGCGGCTTTCATTTCGGCGCCGGCCACCTGATCGACATCTTGCGCGGCAATAGCAGCGAGAAGATTCTGCAACGCGGTCACGAGAAGCTGACCACGTTCGGCATCGGGGCGGCCTTAGGCGAACCGGAGTGGCGTGCGGTCTTTCGCCAGCTTGTCGCGTTCGGCTATCTGACGGTTGATCATGAGGGATTCGGCTCCCTCGTTCTAACCGAGGCAAGCAAGCCGGTGCTCAAGGGCGAGCAAAACGTCACAATGCGCCGCTATGTGAAGCCGACGCGTACGCGGCAATCGTCCGGCCGCACCAGCGAGCGGGCCGATCCGACAATCGGTATGGGTCCGCGCGAGCGCGCCCGCTGGGAACGCCTGCGCGCGTGGCGCACTGAAACGGCGAAGAGCGACGGCGTCCCGGCGTATGTGATCTTTCACGACGCCACGCTGGCGGAGATCGCCCGCAACGGCCCGGATTCCATCGAGGATTTGCGTGGCATCCCAGGTATGGGCGCAAGGAAACTCGACAGGTTCGGCGACGAACTGCTGGAAGTCGTCGCCGCCGATTGAGCCTTCAGCGGAGCCTCGGACAGCTCCGCAGGGGTGCGAAACATCGCAACCTGTTGACTCCCTTAGTATTTTCGGAATATTATGCTAGGTTCCGGTTCTTGGAATGCCTGCGCGCGAAGTCAATTCATGCGCTGACGTCGGGTCCGGAAGTTCGATGCGCAATCGTTTCTGCTTTGCCCGGAAACAGATGCGTCGATTTTGTTCAATTTCAGGAATAAACAATGCCAACCATCAATCAACTGGTTCGCAAAGGCCGCGCGTCGGAAACGACGAAGAGCAAGAGCCCGGCTTTGCAGGACTGCCCCCAGCGTCGCGGCGTGTGCACCCGTGTGTACACCACGACGCCTAAGAAGCCTAACTCGGCACTGCGTAAGGTTGCCAAGGTTCGTCTGACGAACGGCTTCGAAGTCATTTCGTACATCGGTGGTGAAGGCCACAACCTGCAGGAACACTCGGTCGTGCTGATTCGCGGCGGCCGTGTCAAGGACTTGCCGGGTGTGCGTTACCACATGGTTCGCGGCTCGCTGGATACCCAGGGCGTCAAGGATCGTAAGCAGGCTCGCTCGAAGTACGGTGCGAAGCGTGCAAAGGCTGGTAAGTAAGCTGGCAAGCAATTAGCCAGTCAGCAGTTTCAGGTCGCCTGCAAAAGGCGGTAATAGCGGTGGTGCCGGAATCGCCGGTGCTGTCGAGTAAGTGGTCACCCGACCAGGCTGGTAAGTCGTTAGAGATGAATCGGGTTAGTTGGTGGCCGCGGGGCTAAAAATAGCTCCAACTGAAAAGTTAAAGGAAGAAACATGCCGCGTCGTCGCGAAGTCCCCAAGCGGGAAGTGTTGCCGGATCCGAAATTCGGTAACGTTGATGTAGCTAAGTTCATGAACGTGCTGATGCTCTCCGGCAAGAAGTCGGTTGCCGAGCGTATCGTGTACGGCGCTTTCGAACAGATCCAGACCAAGGGTGGCAAGGACCCGCTGGAAGTGTTCACGGTAGCGCTCAACAACGTCAAGCCGGTGGTGGAAGTGAAGAGCCGCCGCGTTGGTGGTGCGAACTATCAGGTTCCGGTCGAAGTGCGCCCGTCGCGTCGTATGGCATTGGCGATGCGTTGGCTGCGTGAAGCCGCGAAGAAGCGCAGCGAGAAGTCGATGGCCCTGCGTCTGGCAGGTGAACTCTCCGAAGCGGCCGAAGGCCGTGGCGGCGCAATGAAGAAGCGCGACGAAGTTCACCGGATGGCAGAAGCCAACAAGGCGTTCTCGCACTTCCGTTTCTAAGCTTCCCGAACCCGGGTTTAGCAGAAAAAACGGAAAGAAATTCCGGGCGGGTGCGCTTACAAAGCGCCTCGCCCGTTTGTGTTACAGCGCGATGGGTATTTTCTCGCATCGCGTCATCCCAATAGAGGATCAAAGTGGCTCGCAAGACACCTATCGAGCGCTACCGTAACATCGGTATTAGCGCTCACATCGACGCCGGCAAAACGACGACGACCGAGCGCATCCTGTTCTACACCGGCGTGAACCACAAGATTGGTGAAGTTCACGACGGCGCTGCCACCATGGACTGGATGGAGCAGGAGCAGGAACGCGGCATCACGATCACGTCCGCTGCTACCACGGCGTTCTGGAAAGGCATGGCCGGCGACCGCGCTGAGCACCGCATCAACATCATCGACACCCCGGGCCACGTCGACTTCACGATCGAAGTTGAGCGCTCGATGCGCGTGCTCGACGGCGCATGCATGGTCTACTGCGCTGTGGGCGGCGTTCAGCCCCAGTCGGAAACCGTGTGGCGTCAGGCTAACAAGTACAAGGTTCCCCGTCTCGCGTTCATCAACAAGATGGACCGTACCGGCGCGAACTTCTTCAAGGTCTACGACCAGCTCAAGCTGCGCCTGAAGGCGAACCCGGTTCCGGTCGTGGTGCCTATCGGCGCGGAAGAAAACTTCACGGGCGTCGTCGATCTGCTGAAGATGAAAGCGATCATTTGGGACGACGCGTCCCAAGGCACGAAGTTCTCGTACGAAGAAATTCCGGCGGAACTGGTTGACTCGTGCAACGAGTGGCGCGAGAAGATGGTCGAAGCGGCTGCAGAGTCGAGCGAAGACCTGATGAACAAGTACCTCGAAGAAGGCGAACTGACGGAAGCGGAAATCGTCAAGGGCCTGCGCGACCGTACGATCGCTTGCGAAATCCAGCCGATGCTGTGCGGCACCGCGTTCAAGAACAAGGGCGTGCAGCGTATGCTGGACGCGGTTCTCGACTTCCTGCCGTCGCCGATCGACATTCCGCCGGTTACCGGCGAACTGGAAAACGGCGAGCAAGGCGAGCGCCGCGCTGCTGACGACGAAAAGTTCTCGGCACTGGCATTCAAGATCATGACCGACCCGTTCGTCGGCCAGTTGATCTTCTTCCGCGTGTATTCGGGCATCGTGAATTCGGGCGACACCGTGCTGAACGCGACCAAGGACAAGAAGGAACGTCTGGGTCGTATTCTGCAGATGCACGCGAACCAGCGCGAAGAAATCAAGGAAGTCCGCGCAGGCGACATCGCTGCTGCAGTCGGCCTGAAAGACGCAACGACCGGTGACACGCTGTGCGATCCGCAAAGCCCGATCGTGCTCGAACGCATGATTTTCCCGGAGCCGGTGATTTCGCAGGCTGTTGAGCCGAAGACGAAGCCTGACCAGGAAAAGATGGGTCTGGCGCTGAACCGTCTGGCACAGGAAGATCCGTCGTTCCGCGTTCAAACGGACGAAGAGTCGGGCCAAACCATTATTTCGGGCATGGGCGAGCTCCACCTGGAAATTCTGGTTGACCGTATGAAGCGCGAATTCGGCGTGGAAGCGACTGTCGGCAAGCCGCAGGTTGCTTACCGCGAAACGATTCGCGGCAAGGCGGAAGACGTTGACGGCAAGTTCGTCAAGCAGTCGGGTGGTCGCGGCCAGTACGGTCACGCGGTCATCACGCTCGAGCCGAATGAGCAAGGCAAGGGTTACGAGTTCCTCGACGAGATCAAGGGCGGTGTGATTCCGCGCGAATACATCCCGGCGGTGGACAAGGGTATCCAGGAAACGCTGAAGGCAGGCGTGCTGGCAGGCTTCCCGGTCGTCGACGTCAAGGTTCACCTGACGTTCGGTTCGTACCACGACGTTGACTCGAACGAAAATGCGTTCCGCATGGCCGGTTCGATGGCGTTCAAGGAAGCAATGCGCAAGGCTCAACCGGTCATCCTCGAACCGATGATGGCTGTCGAAGTCGAAACGCCGGAAGACTACATGGGCAACGTGATGGGCGACCTGTCGGGCCGTCGCGGTATCGTTCAGGGCATGGACGACATGGTTGGCGGCGGGAAGATTGTTCGCGCTGAAGTGCCGCTGTCGGAAATGTTCGGCTACTCGACGTCGCTGCGTTCGCTGACCCAAGGTCGTGCAACGTACACGATGGAGTTCAAGCACTACTCCGAAGCACCGCGTAACGTGTCCGAAGCGATCATCAACGCGAAGTCGAAGTAATCGCGCGGCAAGTCATTCAACGATTAACTTTTTGAAAGAAGAGAAACATGGCTAAAGGTAAATTCGAACGGACCAAGCCGCACGTGAACGTCGGCACGATCGGTCACGTTGACCACGGCAAGACCACGCTGACGGCAGCGATCACGACGGTTCTGACGCAGAAGTTTGGCGGCGAAGCGAAGGCATACGACCAGATCGACGCGGCGCCGGAAGAAAAGGCGCGTGGTATCACGATCAACACGGCACACGTCGAGTACGAAACGGCTAACCGCCACTACGCACACGTCGACTGCCCGGGCCACGCTGACTATGTGAAGAACATGATCACGGGCGCAGCGCAGATGGACGGCGCGATCCTCGTGTGCTCGGCCGCTGACGGCCCGATGCCGCAAACGCGTGAGCACATCCTGCTGGCGCGTCAGGTTGGCGTTCCGTACATCATCGTGTTCCTGAACAAGTGCGACATGGTGGACGACGCTGAGCTGCTGGAGCTGGTCGAGATGGAAGTTCGCGAACTTCTGTCGAAGTACGACTTCCCGGGCGACGAAACGCCGATCATCAAGGGTTCGGCCAAGCTGGCGCTGGAAGGCGACAAGGGCGAGCTGGGCGAAGTGGCGATCATGAATCTGGCCGACGCGCTGGACACGTACATCCCGACGCCGGAGCGCGCAGTTGATGGCGCATTCCTGATGCCGGTGGAAGACGTGTTCTCGATCTCGGGTCGCGGCACGGTGGTGACGGGTCGCGTTGAGCGCGGCGTCGTGAAGGTTGGCGAGGAAATCGAAATCGTCGGTATCAAGCCGACGGTGAAGACGACCTGCACGGGCGTGGAAATGTTCCGCAAGCTGCTCGACCAGGGGCAGGCAGGCGACAACGTCGGTATCCTGCTGCGCGGCACGAAGCGTGAAGACGTGGAGCGTGGCCAGGTTCTGGCGAAGCCGGGTTCGATCAACCCGCACACGCACTTCACGGCTGAAGTGTACGTGCTGAGCAAGGACGAAGGCGGCCGTCACACGCCGTTCTTCAACAACTATCGTCCGCAGTTCTACTTCCGTACGACGGACGTGACGGGCTCGATCGAGTTGCCGAAGGACAAGGAAATGGTCATGCCGGGCGACAACGTGTCGATCACGGTGAAGCTGATCAACCCGATCGCAATGGAAGAAGGTCTGCGCTTCGCAATCCGCGAAGGCGGCCGTACGGTCGGCGCAGGTGTGGTTGCCAAGATTCTCGAGTAAAATCGCGGATTGACGTATTTGCTGTAAGTCGTGCCCGGAGCCGGGCGCCCGCCCTCAGCGGGCATCCGGCTCTACGTTCTTTTACTGTCTGGCGGTGCAATACCGCCTCGCTCTTTTCCAAGGAATTGTCATGCAGAACCAGAAAATCCGCATTCGCCTGAAGGCTTTCGACTATCGCCTGATCGATCAATCGGCTGCTGAAATCGTCGACACGGCGAAGCGGACTGGCGCAATCGTTCGTGGTCCGGTGCCCCTGCCGACCCGCATTCAACGCTTCGACATCCTGCGTTCGCCGCACGTCAACAAGACGTCGCGCGATCAGCTCGAAATCCGTACGCACCAACGCCTGATGGACATCGTCGATCCGACGGACAAGACCGTTGACGCACTGATGAAGCTGGATTT
Source organism: Paraburkholderia aromaticivorans (assembly GCF_002278075.1). Classification (NCBI taxonomy): domain Bacteria; kingdom Pseudomonadati; phylum Pseudomonadota; class Betaproteobacteria; order Burkholderiales; family Burkholderiaceae; genus Paraburkholderia; species Paraburkholderia aromaticivorans. The sequence continues at coordinate 1,489,914 of NZ_CP022989.1, forward strand.
GCCGGCCGGCGTGGACGTGGAAATCAAGCTGCAATAAAGCTTCAAAGTGTTGCCTGGCGTGCCGGGCAGCGCTAAGTCATTGATTGCTTGCGGAAAACGAAAAGCCTCGCTATAATAGTGGGCTTTTCGCGCATTTGCGCAAAAAAGTCGGCGTGCTGCAGCATGAATTCATGCCCGAAACGGCGCCGGCATTTTGTAAATTAGCCCCGACCAATCGCAGTCGGGAATGGAGAAAACGATGAGCCTTGGACTCGTAGGTCGCAAGGTTGGCATGACCCGTATCTTCACGGCAGAAGGGGATTCGATTCCCGTTACCGTGCTGGACGTGTCCGACAACCGCGTGACGCAGATCAAGACTGTTGAAACCGACGGCTACACGGCCGTGCAGGTTGCATTCGGTACGCGCCGTGCATCGCGCGTGACGAAGCCGTTGGCCGGTCATCTCGCCAAAGCCGGTGTTCAAGCCGGTGAAATCCTCAAAGAATTCCAGATCGATGCTGCCAAGGCTGCCGAGTTGTCGAACGGCACCGTGGTAGGTCCCGACCTGTTCGAAGTAGGCCAGAAGGTCGACGTGCAAGGCGTGTCGATCGGTAAGGGCTACGCCGGTACCATCAAACGTTACAACTTTGCATCCGGCCGTGCATCGCACGGTAACTCGCGCTCGCACAACGTGCCGGGCTCGATCGGTATGGCGCAGGATCCGGGTCGTGTTTTCCCGGGTAAGCGCATGACCGGTCACATGGGTGACGATACGGTAACCGTGCAAAACCTCGAAATCGCTCGTATCGACGCTGACCGCAAGCTGTTGCTGGTCAAGGGCGCCGTTCCGGGTGCGAAGGGTGGCAAGGTATTCGTTACGCCGGCCGTGAAGACGCGTGCCGTGAAAGGAGCGAAATAATGGAACTTAAGCTCCTGAATGCCAATGGTCAGGAAGGTGCAGGCGTTAGCGCGTCGGACGTCGTGTTCGGCCGCGATTACAACGAAGCCCTGATTCACCAGGTTGTGGTGGCGTATCAAGCGAATGCCCGTAGCGGCAACCGCGCGCAGAAGGACCGTGAGCAAGTCAAGCACACGACCAAGAAGCCGTGGCGCCAGAAGGGTACGGGCCGCGCCCGTGCCGGTATGTCGTCGAGCCCGCTGTGGCGCGGCGGTGGCCGGATCTTCCCGAATTCGCCGGAAGAAAACTTTTCGCACAAGGTCAACAAGAAGATGCATCGCGCAGGTCTCTGCTCGATCTTCTCGCAGCTGGCCCGCGAAGGCCGCATCTCGGTGGTCGACGAGCTGACGCTCGAAGCGCCGAAGACGAAGCTGCTGGCCGAAAAATTCAAGGCGATGGGTCTCGACTCCGTGCTGGTGATTACCGACACGGTTGACGAAAACCTGTACCTCGCGTCGCGCAACCTCGCCCATGTGGCAGTTGTCGAGCCGCGTTACGCCGACCCGCTGTCGCTGATCTACTTCAAGAAGATCCTGATCACGAAGGCTGCGGTCGCCCAGATCGAGGAGTTGCTGTCATGAGCGAGATTCGCAAGAACGATCATCGTTTGATGCAGGTCCTGCTCGCGCCGGTGATCTCCGAAAAGGCGACGCTGGTGGCCGACAAGAACGAGCAAGTAGTGTTCGAAGTCGCGCCCGATGCCACGAAGCAGGAAGTGAAAGCTGCAGTCGAGCTGCTGTTCAAGGTGGAAGTCAATTCCGTCAACGTGCTGGTCTCGAAGGGCAAAGCCAAGCGCTTTGGCCGCTTCATGGGCAAGCGCAAGGACGTGAAGAAGGCGTATGTCTGCCTGAGGCCCGGCCAGGAAATCAACTTTGAAGCGGAGGCCAAGTAATCATGGCAATCGTTAAAGTTAAGCCGACTTCGCCGGGCCGCCGTGCGATGGTCAAGGTGGTCAACAAGGATCTGCATAAGGGCAAGCCGTTCGCACCGCTGCTCGACTCGCAATCCACGACCGCCGGCCGTAACAACAACGGTCACATCACGACCCGTCATAAGGGTGGTGGTCACAAGCATCACTATCGTGTCGTCGATTTCCGTCGCAATAAGGACGGTATCGCAGCGAAGGTCGAACGTCTTGAGTACGATCCGAACCGTAGCGCGAACATCGCGCTGGTTCTGTACGCAGACGGCGAACGCCGCTACATCATTGCTCCGAAGGGTGTCATCGTCGGCCAGCAACTGATGTCGGGTTCGGAAGCGCCGATCCGCGCTGGCAACACGCTGCCGATCCGCAACATTCCGGTCGGTACGACGATTCACTGCATCGAAATGCTGCCGGGCAAGGGTGCGCAAATGGCGCGTTCGGCTGGTACGTCGGCGATGCTGTTGGCTCGTGAAGGCATCTACGCACAGGTCCGCCTGCGCTCGGGTGAAATCCGCCGCGTCCACGTTGAGTGCCGCGCGACGATTGGTGAAGTTGGCAACGAAGAGCACAGCCTCCGTCAAATCGGTAAGGCTGGCGCGAACCGCTGGCGCGGTATCCGCCCGACGGTGCGTGGCGTTGCAATGAACCCGGTCGATCACCCGCACGGTGGTGGTGAAGGCAAGACGGCTGCAGGTCGCGATCCGGTGAGCCCGTGGGGCACGCCTGCTAAGGGTTATCGCACCCGCAGCAACAAGCGCACGACGAGCATGATCGTCCAGCGCCGTCACAAGCGTTAAGGAGTAGGCAATGGCACGTTCTGTAAAAAAAGGTCCGTTCTGCGACGCCCATTTGCTGAAGAAAGTTGAGGCGGCAGCAGCTTCGCGGGATAAGAAGCCGATCAAAACCTGGTCGCGCCGTTCGACGATCCTCCCGGATTTCATCGGTCTGACGATCGCCGTTCACAACGGCCGTCAACACGTTCCGGTGTACATCTCGGAAAACATGGTCGGCCACAAGCTTGGCGAGTTCGCACTGACCCGTACGTTCAAGGGTCATGCAGCCGACAAGAAGGCTAAGAAATAAGGGGCTCATGATGGAAGTGAAAGCAATTCATCGCGGTGCCCGCATCTCGGCGCAGAAAACGCGCCTTGTGGCTGACCAGATCCGCGGTTTGCCGGTCGACAAGGCGCTGAACGTTCTGACGTTTTCGCCGAAGAAGGCTGCGGGAATCGTGAAAAAGGTCGTGCTGTCGGCGATCGCGAATGCGGAGCATAACGAAGGCGCCGATATCGATGAGCTCAAGATCACGAGCATCTACATCGACAAGGCTGCGTCGCTCAAGCGTTTTACCGCGCGCGCTAAAGGCCGCGGTAACCGCATCGAGAAGCAATCCTGTCACATCACTGTGACGGTCGGGAATTAAGGGGTCATACGATGGGACAGAAAATTCATCCGACTGGCTTCCGTTTGGCCGTCAGCCGCAATTGGGCGTCGCGTTGGTACGCGAACAACAACAATTTCGCGGCGATGTTGCAGGAAGACATCGGTGTTCGTGAATACCTGAAGAAGAAGCTGAAGAACGCTTCGGTTGGTCGCGTCGTTATCGAGCGTCCGGCGAAGAACGCGCGCATCACGATTTATAGCTCGCGTCCGGGTGTGGTCATCGGGAAGAAGGGCGAGGATATCGAGCTGCTGAAGTCGGAACTGCAACGCCGCATGGGCGTTCCGGTCCACGTCAACATCGAAGAAATCCGCAAGCCGGAAACCGATGCGCAACTGATCGCTGATTCGATCACGCAACAACTCGAGCGCCGGATTATGTTCCGCCGCGCGATGAAGCGTGCGATGCAAAACGCAATGCGTCTGGGTGCACAAGGCATCAAGATCATGAGCGCCGGCCGCCTGAACGGTATCGAAATCGCTCGTACGGAATGGTATCGCGAAGGTCGCGTGCCGCTTCATACGCTGCGCGCTGATATCGACTACGCAACTTCGGAAGCGAAGACGACGTACGGCATCATCGGCGTGAAGGTTTGGGTCTACAAGGGCGATACGCTCGGCCGCAACGACGCACCGGTGGTTGAAGAAGCCGCCGAAGAAAAGCGTCCGCGCCGCAACGCACGTCCGGGTGGCGATCGCCGTCCGCGTCGCGATGGTGAAGGTGGTGGCCCGGCAGGTGCACGCCGTGGCGCTCCTCGTCGTGCTGGCGGTGCCGGCGACGGCGGGAAGACTGGAGAATAACGATGCTGCAACCGAAACGCAGAAAGTATCGCAAAGAGCAGAAGGGTCGTAACACCGGTATCGCTACTCGCGGCAACGCGGTTTCGTTCGGTGAATTCGGCCTGAAGGCTATCGGTCGTGGTCGCTTGACCGCGCGCCAGATTGAAGCGGCACGTCGTGCAATGACGCGTCACATCAAGCGTGGTGGCCGCATCTGGATCCGCATCTTCCCGGACAAGCCGATCTCGCACAAGCCGGCTGAAGTACGGATGGGTAACGGTAAGGGTAACCCTGAGTACTACGTCGCAGAGATTCAACCGGGCAAGATGCTGTACGAAATGGACGGCGTAACCGAAGAGCTGGCACGCGAAGCGTTCCGTCTGGCTGCAGCTAAGCTGCCGCTCAAGACGACGTTTATCGTGCGTCAGCTCGGCGCCTAAGGAGCAAATGATGAAGGCTTCCGAACTTCACCAGAAAGATCAGGCCGCGCTCAACAAGGAGCTGTCGGACCTGTTGAAGGCGCAATTCGGCCTGCGCATGCAACTCGCGACCCAGCAGCTCACCAACACGAGCCAGCTGAAGAAGGTTCGTCGCGACATCGCACGTGTGCGGACCGTCCTGACTGAGAAGGCGAACCAGAAATGAACGATAGCGTAAAAACCTCGCTCAAGCGGACGCTGGTCGGCAAGGTCGTCAGCAACAAGATGGACAAGACGGTCACCGTGCTGGTTGAGCACCGAGTGAAGCACCCGATCTACGGCAAGTACGTTGTGCGTTCGAAGAAGTATCACGCGCACGACGACGCCAACACGTACAACGAGGGCGACCTTGTTGAAATCCAGGAAACGCGTCCGATTTCGAAGACGAAAGCTTGGGTTGTGGCTCGCCTGGTCGAGGCTGCTCGCGTCATCTGACGCCGCGAAGTTGTAGAAGTAATTGAAATCGCAGTAAGTTTCGCTTGCAAGACCGAGATTATTTGTTATAATCTCGGTCTTCCCTCTTTTATGGGAGCCCCGTCGCGGGCGAAGTTGGTGGGGGAAGCGGTTCAGGCGCCAGTCTGTTCCGAAGGATTCACCGGATTGCGATGGCGGGTTTCGTTTGCCGTCGCTGCTGTTCTAACCCAAGCAGCCGATTGGCTGACGGGACCAAGACTGACCGGGTACGCCATGGTGGTGTGACCGGATTAAGTTGGGAAAGATAAACCATGATCCAGACCGAAACTCGGCTTGAAGTGGCCGACAACACGGGTGCGCGTGAAGTCATGTGCATCAAGGTGCTCGGCGGCTCGAAGCGTCGTTATGCCAGCATTGGCGACATCATCAAGGTGACCGTCAAAGAAGCAACGCCGCGCGGGCGCGTGAAGAAAGGCGAAATTTATAACGCCGTGGTGGTTCGCACCGCCAAGGGCGTGCGCCGTCAGGACGGCTCGCTGATCAAGTTCGATGGCAACGCCGCAGTGTTGTTGAATGCGAAGCTCGAACCTATTGGCACCCGTATTTTCGGGCCTGTCACGCGCGAGTTGCGCAGCGAACGATTCATGAAGATCGTTTCGTTGGCACCTGAAGTGCTGTAAGGAGTCGCGATGAACAAGATTCGCAAAGGTGACGAAGTTATCGTCATCACCGGCAAAGATAAAGGCAAGCGCGGCGTCGTGCTGTCCGTTGGCGAAGGCAAAGTGATTGTCGAGGGCATCAACCTCGTCAAGAAACACGTCAAGCCGAACCCGATGAAGGGTACGACGGGCGGTGTGGAAGCCAAGACGATGCCGCTGCAAATTTCGAACGTCGCATTGGTCGACGCGAATGGCAAGGCGTCGCGTGTAGGCATCAAGGTCGAAGGAGACAAGAAAGTCCGTTTCCTTAAGACGACCGGTGCCGAGCTGAGCGCCTGACGCTGCGGAGTAAAAAAATGGCTCGTTTGCAAGAGTTTTACAAAGAAAAGGTTGTACCCGGCCTCATCGAGAAGTTCGGTTACAAGTCCGTGATGGAAGTGCCGCGCATCACCAAGATCACCCTGAACATGGGCCTTGGCGAAGCGGTTGCTGACAAGAAGATCATCGAGAACGCCGTTGGCGACCTGACGAAGATCGCAGGCCAGAAGCCAGTGATCACGAAGGCGCGCAAGGCAATCGCCGGCTTCAAGATCCGTCAAGGCTATCCGATCGGTGCAATGGTCACGTTGCGTGGTCAGGCAATGTACGAATTTCTGGACCGTTTCGTGACGGTCGCGCTCCCCCGTGTGCGTGACTTCCGTGGCGTGTCGGGTCGTGCGTTCGATGGTCGCGGCAACTACAACATCGGTGTGAAAGAGCAGATCATTTTCCCCGAAATCGACTACGACAAGATCGACGCACTGCGTGGGCTGAACATCAGCATCACGACGACTGCGAAGACCGACGACGAAGCAAAGGCTCTGCTCGCCAGCTTCAAGTTCCCGTTCAGAAACTGAGGTTACCGTGGCTAAACTGGCACTGATCGAACGTGAAAAGAAGCGTGCTCGCCTGGCCGCTAAGTACGCTCCCAAGCGTGCTGAGCTGAAAGCGATCATCGGCGATATGAGCAAGTCGGACGAAGAGCATTACGCAGCACGTCTGGAACTGCAACAACTGCCGCGCAACTCTAATCCGACCCGTAAGCGCAATCGTTGCGCAATTACCGGTCGCCCGCGTGGCACGTTCCGTAAATTCGGGCTGGCGCGTAACAAGATTCGCGAAATCGCGTTCCGCGGCGAGATCCCTGGCCTGACCAAGGCGAGCTGGTAATAGGAGAAACGTAAATGAGCATGAGTGATCCTATCGCCGATATGCTGACTCGCATCCGCAATGCGCAGATGGTTGAGAAAGTCTCGGTGACTATGCCCTCGTCGAAAGTCAAGGTTGCGATTGCGCAGGTCCTGAAGGACGAAGGCTATATCGATGATTTCGCAGTGAAGTCCGAAGGTGCGAAATCTGAATTGAACATCGTGTTGAAGTACTACGCTGGCCGTCCGGTCATCGAACGCATTGAACGCGTTTCGAAGCCTGGTCTGCGTGTGTACCGCGGCCGTAACGACATCCCCGTGGTCATGAATGGCCTCGGCGTGGCAATCGTGTCGACGCCGAAGGGCGTGATGACGGACCGCAAGGCGCGTGCAACGGGCGTTGGCGGCGAAGTCATCTGCTACGTCGCTTAAGGCCGAAAGGAGAGAAACATGTCTCGAGTAGGTAAAAGCCCTGTCGCGCTGCAAGGCGCAGAAGTGGCCCTGAGCGACGAACGTATTACCGTCAAGGGCCCGCTGGGTACGATTTCGCAGGCTGCCAACAGCCTTGTGAAGGTGGTGAACGACAACGGCACGCTGAAGTTCGAGCCTGTTGACGAAAGCCGCGAAGCGAATGCGATGTCGGGCACGATGCGCGCACTGGTTGCGAACATGGTGAACGGCGTGACGAAGGGTTTCGAGCGCAAGCTGACGCTGGTTGGCGTCGGTTACCGCGCACAAGCGCAAGGCGACAAGCTGAACCTGTCGCTGGGTTTCTCGCACCCCGTGGTGCACCAGATGCCGGAAGGCGTCAAGGCTGAAACCCCGACGCAAACCGAAATCGTGATCAAGGGGATCAATAAGCAACAAGTTGGCCAGGTCGCTGCAGAAGTGCGCGGCTATCGTCCGCCGGAGCCCTATAAAGGCAAGGGTGTGCGTTACGCCAATGAGGTTGTGATCCTCAAAGAAACGAAGAAGAAGTAAGGGTGCGCAATCATGGATAAGACTCAATCTCGCCTGCGCCGCGCTCGTCAGACGCGTATCAAGATCGCTGAGCTGCAGGTCGCGCGTCTCGCCGTGCATCGCACGAACACGCACATCTATGCGCAAGTGTTCTCGCCGTGCGGCACCAAGGTGCTCGCCAGCGCGTCGACGCTCGAAGCCGAAGTGCGTGCGCAACTGGCTGATCAGACGGGCAAAGGCGGCAACGTCGCCGCTGCTACCCTGATCGGTAAGCGCATCGCAGAAAAGGCTAAGGCTGCCGGCATCGAATCCGTCGCCTTCGACCGTTCGGGTTTCCGTTACCACGGCCGCGTGAAAGCGCTGGCTGATGCGGCGCGCGAAGCCGGACTCAAGTTCTAAGGGAAGAATTCGTCATGGCAAAGATGCAAGCGAAAGTTCAGGCTGACGAACGCGACGACGGCCTTCGTGAAAAAATGATTTCGGTCAACCGCGTGACCAAGGTCGTGAAGGGTGGCCGGATTCTCGGCTTCGCCGCACTGACCGTGGTTGGCGACGGTGATGGCCGCGTCGGTATGGGCAAGGGCAAGGCGAAGGAAGTGCCGGTCGCTGTTCAGAAGGCGATGGAACAGGCTCGCCGCAACATGTTCAAGGTGCCGCTGAAGAACGGTACCCTGCAGCACGAAGTGCACGGTAAGCACGGCGCATCGATGGTCCTCCTGGCTCCGGCCAAGGACGGTACCGGTGTGATCGCCGGCGGTCCGATGCGCGCAGTGTTCGACGTGATGGGCGTGCAGAACGTTGTGGCCAAGAGCCACGGTTCGACGAACCCGTACAACCTCGTTCGTGCAACGCTCGACGGTCTGCGCAAGCAGTCCACGCCGGGCGACATCGCGGCGAAGCGCGGCAAGTCCGTCGAAGATATTCTGGGCTAAGGTGGACACCATGTCTGATAAAACTGTCAAGGTCCAGCTCGTCAAGAGCCTGATCGGCACCCGTGAAACGCACCGTGCAACGGTGCGTGGCTTGGGCCTGCGCCGACTCAACTCGGTTAGCGAGTTGCAGGACACGCCGGCTGTGCGCGGCATGATCAACAAGGTTTCGTACCTCGTTAAGGTCATCAGCTAAGCGGCTGACCAGGACTCAAGGAGTTGATAATGGAATTGAATAACCTGAAGCCGGCTGAAGGCGCGAAGCACGCAAAGCGTCGCGTTGGTCGCGGCATCGGCTCCGGCCTCGGCAAGACCGCTGGCCGTGGTCACAAGGGTCAGAAGTCGCGTTCGGGCGGCTTTCACAAGGTTGGCTTCGAAGGCGGTCAAATGCCGCTGCAACGTCGCCTGCCGAAGCGTGGCTTCACCTCGCTGACGAAGGAATTCGTTGGTGAAGTGCGACTCTCGGATCTGGAAAAGCTGCCGGTCGACGAAATCGATCTGCTGGCTCTGAAGCAAGCCGGCTTGATCGGCGAGCTGATCAAGAGCGCCAAGATCATCGCGACGGGCGAGCTCAAGCGCAAGGTCGTTGTGAAGGGTCTGGGTGCGACGAAGGGTGCGCGCGCTGCTATCGAAGCAGCCGGCGGCTCTTTTGCCGAGTAACGCGCAAGTTATTTGCCGTCACTAGCATTTGCATCGGAGAAGGTACTTGGCTAACAGCCCGAGTCTCGCAAAACCCGGTCGCAGCGCGGCGAAGTTCGGCGATCTGCGTCGGCGAGCAGTGTTCCTGCTGCTGGCGTTGATCGTCTACCGTATCGGCGCGCATATTCCGGTGCCGGGTATTGACCCGGACCAGCTGGCAAAGCTGTTCCAAAGCCAGTCGGGCGGCATCCTTGGCATGTTCAACATGTTTTCGGGTGGCGCGCTTTCGCGGTTCACGATTTTTGCGCTGGGGATCATGCCGTATATTTCGGCGTCGATCATCATGCAGTTGCTGGCGATTGTCTCGCCGCAGCTCGAAGCGTTAAAGAAAGAAGGGCAGGCAGGGCAACGGAAGATTACGCAGTACACGCGTATCTTCACGGTTCTGCTGGCGACGTTCCAGGCGTTCGGCATTGCCGTGGCGTTGGAAAATCAGCCAGGCCTGGTGATTGATCCGGGGATGGTTTTTCGGTTGACGACGGTCGTGACGCTGGTGACCGGCACGATGTTCCTGATGTGGCTGGGTGAGCAGATCACGGAGCGCGGGCTTGGCAACGGTATCTCGATCATTATTTTCGGCGGGATCGCAGCGGGCTTCCCGAATGCGATCGGCGGTCTTGTTTCGCTGGTGCAGACCGGCTCGATGAGCCCGATATCCGCGATTATCGTCGTCGCACTGATTGCTGCAGTGACGTATCTGGTGGTGTTCATCGAACGCGGCCAGCGCAAGATTCTTGTGAACTACGCGAAGCGGCAGGTCGGTAACAAGATTTACGGCGGTCAGTCTTCGCATTTGCCGCTGAAGTTGAACATGTCGGGCGTGATTCCGCCGATCTTTGCATCGTCGATCATTCTCTTCCCGGCAACCATCCTGAACTGGTTCAGTTCGGGGTCGCGTACCAGCTGGTTCGCAGACACGTTGCACAACGTGGCCGAAGCCCTTAAGCCCGGTCAACCCGTGTACGTGTTGCTGTACGCGTTGGCGATCGTTTTCTTCTGTTTCTTCTACACCGCACTGGTGTTCAACAGCAGAGAGACGGCCGACAACCTGAAGAAGAGTGGCGCATTCGTCCCAGGCATCCGCCCGGGCGATCAAACCGCACGATACATCGACCGCATCCTGACGCGTCTGACGCTGGCCGGTGCGATCTACATCGTGTTTGTTTGTCTGCTGCCCGAGTTTCTGGTGCTGCGCTGGAACGTGCCGTTTTATTTTGGTGGAACGTCGCTGCTGATCATTGTCGTCGTCACAATGGATTTCATGGCGCAGGTGCAGTCGTACGTTATGTCGCAACAGTATGAATCGCTGCTGAAGAAAGCTAATTTCAAAGGCGGCGGCGTCCCGATGCGTTGAAAGGACTTATGGCCAAAGACGATGTTATCCAGATGCAGGGTGAAGTCATCGAAAACCTGCCTAATGCTACCTTCAGGGTGAAGCTGGAAAACGGCCATGTCGTATTGGGACACATATCTGGGAAGATGCGGATGCACTATATCCGTATCTTGCCGGGCGACAAGGTGACGGTTGAATTGACGCCTTACGATCTGTCGCGTGCGCGGATCGTGTTCCGGGCGAAGTGATTTGAAAAAAGGGTAATATCATGAAAGTGATGGCATCGGTTAAGCGCATTTGCCGCAATTGCAAGATCATCAAGCGCAAAGGCGTTGTGCGCGTGATTTGCAGCTCTGATCCGCGCCACAAACAGCGTCAAGGCTGAACGCCGCGCTTTTGCTTGCGCTTTTTGTTTGAGGAAAAACAATGGCTCGTATCGCAGGGGTTAACATCCCGAATCACCAGCATACCGAAATCGGCCTGACGGCTATTTACGGTATCGGCCGCACGCGCTCGCGCGACATTTGCGTCGCTGCTGGTGTGGCATTTTCGAAGAAGGTCAAAGACCTGAACGACGCAGACCTCGAAAAGCTGCGTGAAGAAGTCGGCAAGTTCATCGTTGAAGGCGATCTGCGCCGTGAAACGACGATGAACATTAAGCGCCTGATGGATCTCGGCTGCTACCGTGGCGTTCGGCATCGTAAGGGCTTGCCCCTGCGCGGCCAGCGTACGCGTACGAATGCCCGTACGCGCAAGGGTCCGCGTCGTGCAGCGCAATCGCTGAAGAAGTAAGCGGAACTGACAGTTACAGGAAAACGTAATGGCTAAGGCTTCGAACAACTCCGCGGCGCAACGCGTTCGCAAGAAGGTCAAGAAGAACGTCGCCGAGGGCGTGGTTCACGTTCACGCGTCGTTCAATAACACCATCATCACGATCACCGATCGTCAAGGCAATGCACTTGCCTGGGCAACGTCGGGTGGTCAGGGCTTCAAGGGTTCGCGTAAATCGACTCCGTTTGCAGCTCAGGTGGCAGCCGAATCGGCAGGCCGCGTGGCGATGGAATACGGCGTGAAGAACCTCGAAGTGCGGATCAAGGGCCCCGGTCCTGGCCGTGAGTCGGCGGTGCGCGCGTTGCATGGTCTTGGCATCAAGATCACCGCGATCTCCGACGTGACGCCGGTTCCGCACAACGGCTGCCGTCCGCCGAAGCGTCGTCGTATCTAAGACGCTTGTTTTGCCAGCGCCTGTTGCCGCCCTGCGCGGCGGCAGGCTGCTTGCGCTATTGAATTGACTAAGCCCACCGTTCGACCCAAAGGGTTCGGACTAGCGCGGGTGCATGCATTCGCGTGATTAATCATAGAAGGAATCAACGTGGCACGTTATATCGGCCCTAAGGCCAAGCTGTCCCGCCGTGAAGGCACTGACCTTTTCCTGAAGAGCGCCCGTCGTTCGCTCGCTGACAAGTGCAAGCTTGACAGCAAGCCTGGCCAGCACGGCCGCACGTCGGGTGCACGTACGTCCGACTACGGCACGCAGTTGCGCGAGAAGCAAAAAGTGAAGCGCATCTACGGTGTCCTCGAGCGTCAATTCCGCCGTTACTTCGCTGAAGCGGACCGCCTGAAGGGCAACACGGGTGAAAACCTGTTGCAATTGCTCGAATCGCGTCTGGATAACGTCGTGTATCGCATGGGCTTCGGCTCGACGCGCGCTGAAGCGCGTCAGCTGGTGAGCCACAAGGCGATCATGGTGAACGGCGTTGTGTCGAACATTCCGTCGATGCAAGTGAAGGCTGGCGACGTCGTTGCAGTCCGCGAACAGAAGAAGAAGCAAGCGCGTATTCTCGAAGCGCTGTCGCTGGCTGAGCAGGGCGGTCTGCCGAGCTGGGTCGCTGTCGATTCGAAGAAGTTCGAAGGCACGTTCAAGCAGAAGCCGGAACGCAGCGACATCGCTGGCGACATCAACGAAAGCCTGATCGTCGAATTGTATTCGCGGTAATCGGATTAACGGCCGGGGCACCCCGATTGCGCTAAGCAAGGGGGCGTCTCGGCTGTTTATTTTCAGGTTGTTACCGGTCAGCCTTATCGGTGTAACGAGCCGAGGGTATTGAAAAGGAAAACCTATGCAAACCAGTTTGTTGAAACCCAAGATCATCGCTGTTGAATCGCTTGGTGAGAGCCATGCGAAAGTGGTCATGGAACCGTTTGAACGCGGTTACGGCCACACCTTGGGTAACGCGCTTCGGCGCGTGCTGCTGTCGTCGATGATCGGCTACGCGCCGACCGAAGTGACGATCGCAGGCGTCGTGCATGAGTATTCGACGCTCGACGGTGTGCAAGAGGATGTGGTCAACCTGTTGTTGAACCTGAAGGGCGTGGTGTTCAAGCTGCATAACCGTGACGAAGTGACGGTTACGCTGCGCAAGGAAGGCGAAGGCGTTGTCACCGCTGGCGACATCGAACTCGCGCACGATTGCGAAGTGATCAACCCGGATCACGTGATCGCGCATCTGTCGAAGGGCGGCAAGCTCGACGTGCAGATCAAGGTCGAGAAGGGCCGCGGCTATGTGCCGGGCAACGTGCGTCGTTACGGCGAAGAGTCGGCCAAGATCATCGGCCGTATCGTGCTGGATGCGTCGTTCTCGCCGGTTCGCCGCGTGAGCTACGCCGTTGAAAGCGCTCGCGTCGAACAGCGTACCGACCTCGACAAGCTCGTGATGAACATCGAAACCAACGGTGTGATTTCGCCGGAAGAAGCGATCCGTCAATCGGCGCGCATTCTGGTCGATCAACTGTCGGTCTTTGCTGCTCTGGAAGGCACCGAAGCAACGGCTGAAGCGCCGTCGCGTGCGCCGCAGATCGATCCGATCCTGCTGCGCCCGGTCGATGATCTCGAACTGACGGTTCGTTCCGCGAACTGCCTGAAGGCCGAGAACATTTACTACATCGGCGACCTGATCCAGCGCACGGAAAACGAGTTGCTGAAGACGCCGAATCTGGGCCGCAAGTCGCTGAACGAAATCAAGGAAGTACTGGCGTCGCGTGGTTTGACGCTCGGCATGAAACTCGAGAACTGGCCGCCGGCTGGTCTGGACAAGTAATTCCGGGGCAGGCCCCGTCGCTGCACTGGCAAGGACGCGGATTTTCCTTTAAAATCCGCGTCTTGTCTTTTTTACTACCGGCCCGTGCGCTCGTTACCGTTGGGAAACCTGCGGGAGTTCAAGCGCGATAGAAGAGCTGGACCAAAACTTTGAACTGAAGGAATTAACATGCGTCACCGTCATGGTCTGCGGAAACTGAACCGCACGAGCAGCCACCGTCTGGCAATGCTCCGTAATATGTCCAACTCGCTGATCGAGCACGAAGTCATCAAGACCACGCTGCCGAAGGCGAAAGAACTCCGTAAAGTCGTCGAGCCGCTGATCACGCTCGGCAAGAAGCCGTCACTGGCAAATCGTCGTCTGGCGTTTAACCGTCTGCGCGATCGTGACTCGGTCACGAAGCTGTTCGAAGTTTTGGGCCCGCGTTACGCTACCCGTCCGGGCGGCTACCTGCGCGTGCTGAAGTTCGGCTTCCGCGTCGGCGACAACGCGCCGATGGCACTGGTCGAACTGCTCGACCGTCCGGAAGTTGAAGAAGTCGAAGTGCAAGAAGCTGAGTAAGCTTTCAAGCATCAAAAAAAGCCAGGCGCCAAGCCTGGCTTTTTTGTTTGCGGCGCTGGAACTCAGCGGCCATTCGTCGCATAGCGGCCGTATGCGCGGCGCGGCGCGGCCTGCGTGAGCGTGAGGGCTAGGTGATACGATAACGACACCTGAATCGAGCCTCGCCGGAGCCATCTGTGAGCGTGAATGTGACCTTGATTCTGACGACGGTGCCTGATGTTGCCGTAGCTCAGAAGCTTGCCGAGGACGCCTTGGCCGCGCGGCTATGCGCCTGCGTCACCCGGCTGGGTGACGTGCAATCCAGCTATCACTGGCAAGGCGCGATCGAAACCGCCGAGGAGGTCCAGTTGCTCTTCAAGACCAGCGCGGCGCGCGCACTTGAACTCGAGCGATACATTCAGGCTCACCATCCCTACGACACGCCGGAAATCCTCTCGTGGCAAGCGACGGCGTCGGTCGCGTACGGCCAGTGGATCACTGCGGAAACCCAACGTCCTCTCCATGTTTAACGGTCTCGACCGACGCGCGCGCAGTGCGCTGCGTTCGCTATTTATCCTGCTTGGTTGCCTCGTTTTCGCGCAGTTCGGCACGCTCGCTCGCGCCGCGGATGACTTCCTTGATCCCGCCGTCGCGTTCAAATTCAGCGCGACTGAGAGGCCCGGCGAGGTCGATGTGACCTACAAAATCGCGGATGGCTATTACATGTACCGCGAGCGCTTCGCTTTCGCGACGCGCAACGGCACGGCGACGATTGGCGAACCGCAATTGCCGGCTGGCCACGTCAAGTTCGATCAGACCTTCAACAAGGACGTCGAGACGTACCGGAACGAATTGACGATCCGGATTCCCGTTAAACAAGCGGGTGGACCATTCGAGCTGGCGGTGACGTCGCAGGGTTGTGCCGATGCCGGCATCTGCTATCCGCCGATGGAGCGCGTGTACCGCGTGAGCGGGGCGGCCCTGCAGCCGGCCGGGAGCGCGCAAATCTCTGGCGCCGGGGGGCCGCAACAATCGGCCGCGGCGAGCACCTCATGGTTCGAGCGCGCCACCAGCGCTGATTACGCGCAGTCGCTGCTGCAAGGCGGTGGCTTTTTCGCGATCGTCGGACTTTATTTCGTCGCCGGCGCCGTGCTGAGTCTGCTCCCCTGTTCGTATCCGATGATTCCCATTCTTTCGGCAATCATCATCGGGGAGGGCGCGCGAGTGACGCGTGCCCGCGGGTTCTCGCTGTCGGTGGCCTATGTGATCGGCATGGCGCTCGTCTATACGGCGCTCGGCATTGCCGCCGCGCTCATTGGGCAAAGCCTCGGCGCATGGTTGCAGAATCCGTGGGTGCTCGGTGCCTTTGGCGTGCTGCTCACCGTTTTCGCACTGACCTTGATTGCCGGTGTCGACATCGCGCTTCCGCAGCGCTGGCAGGACGGCGTCTCGCGCGCGTCGGCCGGTCGCCCTGGGGGCAAGTTTGCAGCGGTTGCCGTGATGGGCGCGCTGTCCGCGCTGGTGGTGGGCGCCTGCATGACCGCGCCGCTCTTCGCGGTGCTGGCGTTTATTGCGCATACGGGTGACGCGGTGCTCGGCGGCGCGGCGCTATTCTCGATGGGGCTCGGCTTGGGCGTGCCGCTGCTGATTCTCGGTCTTGGCGCGGGTACGCTGTTGCCGCGCGCCGGTGCCTGGATGGACGGCGTGAAGGTGTTCTTCGGCGTGGTGCTGCTCGCGGCGGCGCTGTGGATCGTCTGGCCGGTGCTGGGCGCGGCCGCGACCATGCTGTTGAGCGCGCTCTGGTTGTTGGTCGCAGCCGTGTCCCTCGGGTTGTTCTCCGCGCCCGTTGCGCACGCTTCCGTATGGCGCCGGCTTGGGCGTGGGATCGGCGCCGCACTGGCCGTCTGGGCGGCAGTGCTGTTGGTCGGGCTGGCGGCCGGCTCATCCGATCCTCTGCGCCCGCTTGCCGTATTGGCGGCGCGCGGCGGGGAGGCGGGTGACGCGACTGCGTCGATTAAGCCGAACCGCGCGCCCCTGAGTGATTTGACGTTCGCCCCGGTTCGTTCATCGAGTGAACTCGACGAGGCCGTCAAAACGGCTGCACAGCCCGCCATGCTCGATTTTTACGCTGACTGGTGCGTCAGCTGCAAAGAGATGGAGAAGTTCACGTTCAGCGACCCGCGCGTCCAGGCAAAACTGAGACAGATGAATCTGCTGCGCGCCGACGTCACCGCCAACAGCGCCGACGATCAAGCGCTGCTTAAGCGTTTCAGCCTGTTCGGGCCGCCGGGGATCATCTTCTTCGATCAGAGCGGCAAGGAAGTGCTGCGCGTCGTCGGATATGAGTCGGCGGATAAATTCTTGCAGAGTCTGGATCGGGCGCGTAGCCCCGGGGCATGACGAAGGGCGAGGGGCCCGCCTTCCTGGAGACTAACGGCGCACGCGGCCCCACGCACCAAACAAAAAACGGAGGCACGGCAAACAAGCCGGCCCCCGTTTACCTCAACGCCCGAGCCGCCGCGACAGGCGGCGCGTCGAGTTACTTCTGCGAGCGCAAAATCCGCGCGGCATCCAAAGCGAAATAGGTCAGCACACCATCCGCGCCAGCCCGCTTGAACGCCAGCAGCGATTCCATCATCGCCTTGTCGTGATCGAGCCAGCCGTTCTGCGCCGCCGCCTTCAGCATGGCGTACTCGCCGCTCACCTGGTACACGTAGGTCGGGAACTGGAACTCGTCCTTCACGCGTCGCACGATATCCAGATACGGCATGCCCGGCTTGACCATCACCATGTCCGCGCCTTCATTGATGTCCGCTTGCACTTCGCGCAGCGCTTCATTCGAATTGGCCGGGTCCATCTGGTAGGTCATCTTGTTGCTCTTGCCGAGGTTCGTGGCGGACCCTACGGCGTCGCGGAACGGGCCGTAAAACGCCGACGCGAACTTGGCGGCGTAAGCCATGATGCGAGTGTGGACATGATCCTCGCTCTCGAGCATCTCGCGAATGGCGCCGATGCGGCCGTCCATCATGTCCGACGGCGCGACGATATCGACGCCCGCTTCAGCCTGCGCACGCGCCTGTTCGACCAGAATCTCGACGGTCTCGTCGTTGATCACGTAACCGGATTCGTCGAGCACGCCGTCCTGGCCGTGGCTCGTGTACGGATCGAGCGCGACGTCGGTGAGCACACCCAGCTCGGGGAAGTTCTTTTTCAGTTCGCGAACCGCGCGCGGAATCAAACCGGCCGGGTTGGTCGCTTCGCGGCCGTCCGGCGTTTTCAGCGAAGGCTCGATGGCCGGAAACAGCGAAAGCACCGGCACGCCCAGTTCGACGCATTGCTCGGCCACGCCCATCAAGAGATCCACCGACACGCGCTCGACGCCCGGCATCGACGGAACGGCTTGCCGCACGTTCGTGCCCTCGACGATAAAGACCGGGTAGATCAGATCATTGGTGGTGAGGATGTTTTCCCGCATCAGGCGGCGCGAGAAGTCGTCGCGGCGCATGCGGCGCGGACGGTGGTGCGGATAGAAGCTCATAGACCAATCGAAAAAACGTGGGTGTGTGGAGTGGGCAAGTAACGCCTGCCCGCGCTGCCGGAAACTTTTCGAGACAATGGTATATCATACCGATCGAGCAAGGCGCCTTGCGCTGACCTCCCCGCTTCTCCTCCCTGAGCGGGTGCCTGTCGTTTTTTCGATTAGGCTGTTTGACCCGCCGTTAAAGCGGCGGGTTTTTTTATGGGCGGCCGCAACGGCGTTTTCCCGCGTCCCGCGGCGCCCTCGTTGCTTACTGAGGCGTGTCCGTTTCGCCCTTCGCCTCGGGGATCAGCCAGCTTTCGATCAGCTCGTGCGCTTCGTCGATACCGACGCGTTTGAGCGCCGAGAACAGCTGCGCGGTCAATTCTCCGCGATAACCGGCGGTGCGATATTCAGCCAGACCCTTCTGCGTCGCGCGCAACGCGTTCACGCTTTCCTGACGAGTCAATTTGTCGCACTTGGTGAGCAGTGTGTGGATCGGCTTGCCGGTCGGCGCGAACCACTCGATCATGCGGCGGTCCAGATCCGTCAACGGGCGGCGCGAGTCCATCATGAGGATCATGCCGCGCAATTGCGAACGCGACTGCAGATAGGTGGACAGCAACGCTTCCCAGTGTGCCTTCGCCGCGCCCGGCACTTCCGCGTAACCGTAGCCCGGCAGATCGACCAGATGAGCGGTCGGCTCGTCCGCCTTGCCCACCGAAAAGTAATTGATGTGCTGCGTGCGTCCCGGCGTCTTGCTGGCGAAGGCCAGCCGCTTCTGATTGCACAGAATATTGATGGCTGTCGACTTGCCCGCGTTCGAGCGTCCCGCAAAGGCAATCTCGGGTTGCGAAGTGGCCGGCAGATCACGCAAGTGATTGACGGTCGTGAAAAAGCGGGATTGGTGGAGCAGGAAGGACATGATCAGGCCAGGATTCGAGACGCCGGGGAACCCGGAGTGGGGACGGGTCAAGCCCGACTGGCGTCTTAGCGATTAGCGAGTTATTGTACAATACGATGGTTTACTGAAAACCTGAGGGGGCCAGCCCACGTGCCTTGGCGGCTCCCGGCGGTCACTCGGTCGCCGTCGTATTTTGCAAAACCTTCAAGAAAACGCCGAACCTGGCGCGCAGCGGCAGGTTTAGGGGCTCTCTAAAAATCCCACAAGACGAGACAGGGTGTGCGAATGAATCGACTGAGCAAGACTCTGATGGTGCTTCATGTAGCGGCAGGTCTTTCAGGTTTGGCAATTCAGGCACGAGCAGCAGATCCGGCAAAACCGGACGTCAATCGGGGGCAGGCAATCGCGGTGCAGGTGTGCGCGTCGTGTCACGGCGCGGACGGCAACAGCGCCGGCGGCGCGTATCCGAAGCTGGCGGGTCAACACCCTGAGTATCTCGTCAAGCAACTCAAGGATTTCAAAACCCAGCCGGGCGCCAAGCAGCCGGCGCGCAACAATGCGATCATGGCGGGCATGGCGGCGGCGCTGTCCGATCAGGACATGGTCAACGTCGCGGCCTATTTTGCGACGCAGACACCGAAGCCAGGTTACGCGCACAACAAAGACACGGTTCCGCTCGGTCAGAAGATTTATCGCGGCGGGATTGCCGACAAGGGCGTGCCGGCATGCGCGAGCTGCCACGGGCCGACCGGTCAGGGGATTCCGTCGCAGTATCCGCGGCTGTCGGGGCAGTGGGCGGAATATACGGTGGCGCAGTTGCTGGCGTTCACGCAAGGTCCAGGCGCACGTAACAATAACGAGCCGATGCACGCCATTGCAACGCGTCTGTCGGACAGTGAGATCAAGGCTGTAGCCGATTACATCGCGGGCTTGCACTAGGAACAGGAAGCCCGCACGCAAGTGCAACCGGCCCGACGAGGCCGGTACAAAACAAGAAAAGGGTGGGGGCGTCGTGCCTACGACAGCCCTTCACCCTTTTTTGCTGTTCAGTCGGAGTATGAATGAGCGTCACCACGTCGGGTTTGCAGTCGAAGTCGGGCAATCGCGTCATGCGCAACGTCATCGAAGTCTTGAGTTCGATGCGTTTTGCCATTTCGTTGCTCGTGATTCTGTCGATCGCCAGCATTATCGGCACCGTCCTCACCCAGGACGATCCGTATCCCAACTACGTCAATCAGTTCGGCCCGTTCTGGGCGGACATTTTCCGCTCACTGAGCCTGTACACCGTGTACAGCTCGTGGTGGTTCATGCTGATTCTCGGCTTCCTGATGGTCTCGGTGTCGCTTTGCGTGATCCGCAACGCGCCGAAAATGGTCGCGGACGCGAAGAGCTGGAAGGACAAGGTCCGCGAAGGCAGCTTGCGCGCGTTCCATCACAAGGGCGAGTTCGCGGTGCAGGGCACGCGCGCGCAGACCGCGGCCGTGCTCGCCAAACTCTCGGCCAGGCTCGGCTACAAGTTCGTCACGCGTGAATCCGACGGCGCGACCCTGATCGCCGCCAAACGCGGCGCGTTGACCAAGTTCGGCTACATCTCGGCTCACCTCGCGATCGTGGTGATCTGTCTGGGCGGGCTGCTCGACAGCAATCTGCCGATCAAGCTGCAAATGTGGCTGTTCGACAAGTCGCCGATTCGCGCCAACACGGTGATCAACGAGATTCCGCCGGAACATCGTCTGTCGCAATCGAACCCGACGTTCCGCGGCTACGCGTGGGTGCCGGAAGGGCAGCACGTTTCCACGGCAATCCTGAACCAGCCGGACGGCTCGCTGATCCAGGACCTGCCCTTTTCGATCGAGCTGAACAAGTTCATCGTCGATTACTACTCGACGGGCATGCCGAAGCTGTTCGCGAGCGACATCGTGGTGGTGGATCACAAGACCGGCGCGCGCGTGCCGGCCCGGGTCGAGGTGAACCAGCCGTTCACCTACGACGGCGTGTCCATCTACCAATCGAGCTTTCAGGACGGCGGCTCGCAAATGCAGATGACGGCCTATCCGATGAGCGGCGCCAGCGCGAAGAGCGCGCCGTTCGGCGGCACGATCGGCGGCAATGCGCCGTTGAGTACGGCTACGCCGCTTGCCGACGGCCAGACAGTCGAATTCACCGATTTCCGCGCAATCAATGTCGAAAATATCCAGAACGGCAGCGGCCAGACCGACGCCCGCGGCGTCGCGGCGCACCGCACGCTGAAAGAAGCGTTCGACGAACGCCTCGGCTCCGGCGCGAAGACCTCGAAGCCGCTCGATCTGCACAACGTCGGCCCGTCGGTGCAATACAAGGTGCGCGACAAGGACGGTCAGGCGCGCGAATACAACAACTACATGCTGCCGGTCGACGTGTCGGGCGAAAAGATGTTCCTCGCCGGCATGCGCGTGAATCCGGACGATCCGTTCCGCTACCTGCGCATTCCCGCCGACAGCGGCGGCACGGTCAAGGAATGGATGAACTTGCGCGCCACGCTCGAAGATCCGGCCATGCGCGCCTCGGCCGCTCACCGTTTCGCGCTGCGCTCGGTGCCCGGTTCGAATGTCGAACTGCAACAGCATCTGGAAGAAAGCGCGCTGCGCGTGCTGACCCTTTTTGCGGGCGCGGATAACAGCATCAAGATGCCGAACGGCCAGATGATCGGCGGCTTCCAGGCGATTGCCGGTTTCATCGACCATTCTGTGCCGAAGGGCGAGCAGGAAAAGGCGGCCGGGCTCCTGCTGCGCATGCTCGAAGGTTCCACATGGGATTTGTACCAACTGTCCCGCCAGCAGCTCGGCGAGCCCGAGGCGGCGGCCAATGCGGACGCCAGCCGCTTCATCCAGAGCTCGATCAACGCGATATCCGACAGTTTTCTGTATGGATCGCCGGTCTACTTGCAGCTTGACTCCTTCAAGCAGGTGCAAGCTTCGGTATTTCAGCTAACGCGCGCGCCGGGCAAAAAAGTCGTGTATCTTGGCAGCCTGCTCCTCGTTTTGGGCATCTTCTCGATGTTCTACGTCCGCGAACGGCGCCTCTGGTTCTGGCTCAAAGACTCCGACCACGGCACGAACGTGGTCATGGCGATGTCGAGCGCGCGCAAGACGCTCGACTTCGAGAAAGAGTTCGTCCAGACGCGCGACGCCGTGGGCGCCGCGCTGGGCGCCAAACTCTCTGAAGCATCCGACGCCGCTGGCGCCTCCGCCGCATCGGGCAACGCTGGCGCGCCGTCCG
The DNA here is from genome assembly GCF_002278075.1 of Paraburkholderia aromaticivorans. Taxonomy (NCBI): domain Bacteria; kingdom Pseudomonadati; phylum Pseudomonadota; class Betaproteobacteria; order Burkholderiales; family Burkholderiaceae; genus Paraburkholderia; species Paraburkholderia aromaticivorans. Next base: position 1,511,973 of record NZ_CP022989.1, read on the forward strand.
CAAGCTCACACGATTCGACCCGGTAAGATCATGGACTTGACTCAGGTTTCCTCCTCCTCTTCACCCTCGCGGCCCAAGAAGGCCCCCGCGAGTGAAGCGCCCAACCTCGCCCAGTACGACGAGCGGCCGTTTTTGAAACGGCTCGGCATTGTCGACTGGCTGTTTGCCCTCGCGATGGTCGCGGGCGCCGGGTTTGCGCTGTCGCGCTATCACCCGTTCATGAATTACTACGACAAGCTGGTGCTGGTGTGCGCCGTGCCGGTGTTCATGGTGCTCGGCTGGCGCTGGAAACCGGTGCGTCCGCTGATGGTCGGGATCGCGGCGTTGTCGCTGCTCGCCATCCAGATCTACCACGGCGATCTCAGCCGCGCGGACAACGCGTTCTTCCTGAAGTATTTCCTGTCGAGCCAGTCCGCGATTCTATGGATGAGCGCGCTCTTCGTATTCGCCACCGTGTTCTACTGGATCGGCCTGCTGTCGCGTTCGCCGACCGGCGCGGCGATCGGCTCGAAGATGACATGGGCCGCCGTGCTGATGGGCTTTGTCGGCCTGATGGTGCGCTGGTACGAGTCGTATCTGATCGGCGCGGACGTCGGCCATATTCCCATCTCGAACCTGTACGAAGTGTTCGTGCTGTTCAGCCTGATCACCGCGCTCTTCTACCTGTACTACGAACAGCACTACAACACCCGGGCGCTCGGCGCGTTCGTGCTGCTGGTGATCAGCGCCGCAGTCGGCTTCCTGATGTGGTACTCGGTGGCACGTGACGCGCAGCAGATTCAGCCGCTGGTGCCGGCCCTGCAAAGCTGGTGGATGAAGATTCACGTGCCGGCCAACTTCATCGGGTATGGCAGCTTCGCGCTGTCGGCCATGGTGGGCGTCGCATATCTGGCGAAAGAGCGCGGCGTGCTGGCCGACCGCCTGCCGGCGCTCGAGGTGCTCGACGACGTGATGTACAAGTCGATCGCCGTCGGTTTTGCGTTCTTCACGATCGCGACGATTCTCGGCGCGCTGTGGGCCGCTGAAGCCTGGGGCGGCTACTGGAGTTGGGATCCGAAGGAAACGTGGGCGCTGATCGTCTGGCTGAACTATGCGGCGTGGTTGCACATGCGTCTGATGAAGGGGCTGCGCGGCGCGGTCGCGGCATGGTGGGCGTTGACCGGCCTGCTGGTGACGACCTTCGCCTTCCTCGGCGTCAACATGTTCCTGTCGGGCCTGCATAGCTACGGCAAGCTGTAAGATCTGCCGCTCCCAACCGACTCGAAACCGCCGTGTGCTTAGCACCGGCGGTTTTTTTCTGGCTGATGGAATATTTGCTGCATCCAGGGTGTTCGTCCTGAGAGTACCTATGGATGACTGGATGGACGCCCGGACCGGCGATCATCAATATGGCCCCGTAAGATGCGTCAACCGACGGGCCGGCAAGGAGCACCACGATGTGGATCAAGCGTAGCGACAGAATTCAACTCAACGGCGACGACATTGCGCGCAGCGAAATCACGCCGCAGCGTGTGTTTCAGAACCGCCGGCGCATATTGCAGGCGGCGGGCGCCGCGGCGCTCGGCAGCCTGATCGGTGTGAACGGCGAGGCGCTCGCGGCTTACACGTCGCCGGATCCGAAGGCGCAAAAGCTGGCGGCGAAGACCAATACCCGTTTCGTTGCGCTCGACAAGATCACGCCGTACAAAGACATCACCACGTATAACAACTACTACGAATTCGGCACCGACAAGGCCGATCCCGCGCACAACGCCGGGACGCTGCGGGCGCATCCGTGGAAGGTGAGTGTCGAGGGCGAGATCAAGAATCCCAAGGTCTACGACATCGACGAATTGCTCAAGCTCGCGCCGCTCGAGGAGCGCGTGTACAGGTTGCGCTGCGTGGAAGGCTGGTCGATGGTGATTCCATGGCTCGGGGTGCCGCTCTCGGAATTGATCAAGCGCGTGCAGCCGACGGGCAACGCCAAGTATGTGCAATTCATCACGGTCGCCGATCCGTCGCAAATGCCGGGGCTGTCGACGCCCGTGCTCGATTGGCCGTACTCCGAAGGTCTGCGCATGGATGAAGCGATGCATCCCCTGACCTTGCTGACCATGGGGCTCTACGGACAGGTGTTACCCAATCAGAACGGCGCGCCGGTGCGCGTCGTGGTGCCGTGGAAATATGGCTTCAAGAGCGCGAAGTCGCTGGTGAAAATCCGCTTCCTCGACAAGCAGCCGCCGACCAGTTGGAACACGTACGCGTCGAACGAGTACGGGTTTTATTCCAACGTGAATCCGAACGTGGATCATCCGCGCTGGAGTCAGGCGACTGAGCGCCGGATCGGTGAAGACGGTTTCTTCACACCCAAGCGCAAGACGCTGATGTTCAACGGTTACGGCGATCAGGTCGCGTCGCTGTATCAGGGCATGGACCTGAAGAAGAATTTCTGAACGGCGCAATCATGGCTTCCGATCCGCAACCTGCTGCCCAGACCGCCGCTCGGCCCGCGACTCAGACCGCGCGCACATCACCGCGCGTGCAGTCGCGTGCGTCCTCGGGGGACGCGAAGCGGCCCGCAGCGGGCGCGCGCTGGATCGTGCCGGCCAAAATCGCGGTGTTTATCGCGGCATGGTATCCGCTCGCGCGTCTCGTGCTGTTCGGCTTGACCGACCGGCTCGGCGCGAATCCGATCGAATTCATTACACGCTCGACGGGTCTGTGGACACTCGTCTTTCTCTGCATCACGCTGGCCGTGACGCCGCTGCGCCGGCTCACCGGCGTCGCCGCGTTGGTGCGCTTTCGCCGCATGCTCGGGCTCTACGCGTTCTTTTACGCGACGCTGCATTTCACCACCTACCTGTGGTTCGACAAGTGGTTCGACGTCGCCGAGATCGTCAAGGACATCGGCAAGCGGCCGTTCATTACGGTGGGCTTCGCGGCATTCGTGTTGTTGATCGCATTGGCCATGACGTCGCCGCGCGCGATGGTGCGCAAGCTCGGGCGCCGCTGGCAGATGCTGCATCGCTTCATCTATGCGATCGGCGCGCTCGCGATCCTGCACTTCTGGTGGATGAAGGCGGGCAAGCATGATCTGATCTTGCCGAAGATTTACGGTGCAATCATGTTGGCGTTGCTCGGTTGGCGTTTGATCGTCTGGTTGCGTGACAGGATGTCAAAGGTGCGTTGAGCGGCGCACGCGCAGAGGACGCGGCGATCGGTGATGCAAAAAAAAAAGGCGATGCCGCAACGGCATCGCCTCTTTTTTCACTGCGCAAGGTTTGACGTGCAATATGACGTTTACGCCGGCAGGATTATTTCGCCCGCAAACAGCTGCTGCACCTCTTCGCGCGCGCGAACCACATGCACCTGTGTACCATCAACCATCACCTCGGCCGCACGCGGTCGGGTGTTGTAGTTGGAGCTCATCACGAAGCCGTATGCGCCGGCCGAGCGGATCGCGAGCAGATCGCCCGGTTCGACCGCCAGCAGGCGTTCGCGGCCGAGCCAGTCGCCGCTTTCGCAAACCGGACCGACTACGTCGTACACGTGGGCCGGCACGTCGCGCTTCACGACCGGGTCGATTGCGTGATACGCCTCATACATGGCGGGGCGCGCGAGATCGGTCATGGCCGCGTCGACGATGGCGAAATTCTTTTCCGCGCCCGGCTTCAGAAACTCGACGCGCGTGAGCAGCACGCCCGCATTGCCGACCAGCGAGCGGCCCGGCTCGAAATACACTTCACGGTGGCCGTGGCCACGCGCTTCGATACGATCCAGCACGGTGCGCACGAACTCGCCGATTTCAGGCGGCGTTTCGTCGTCGTACGTGATGCCGAGACCGCCACCCACGTCGATGTGGCGAATCTTCAGCCCGTCCTGCTCGATCTGTTCGACCAGTTCCAGAACCTTGTCGACCGCGTCCAGGTACGGTGCGACTTCGGTGATCTGCGAGCCGATATGACAGTCGATGCCGACCACCTCGAGATTCGCCATGGCCGCGGCCGCCTGATACGTGGCGCGCGCGTCTTCGAATGCGACGCCGAACTTGTTTGACTTCAGGCCGGTGGAAATATACGGATGCGTCTTCGCGTCGACGTCGGGATTCACGCGTAGCGAGACAGGCGCCTTCTTGCCCATTTCCGCGGCGACCGCATTCAGGCGGTCGAGCTCGGGAATCGATTCGACGTTGAAGCATTTCACGCCGGCCACGAGCGCGTCACGCATTTCTTCCGCGTTCTTGCCGACGCCGGAAAACACGGTGTTTTCCGCTTTGCCGCCGGCGGCCAGCACGCGTGCCAGTTCGCCGCCGGACACGATGTCGAAGCCGGCGCCGAGGCGCGCGAACACGTTCAGCACCGCGAGGTTGCTATTGGCCTTGACGGCGACGTGCACGCTCGCACGGCGGCCGGCGCACGCGCCCGCGTAAGCGTTCCAGGCGGCGGTGAGCGCGGCACGCGAGTACACGTAGAGCGGCGTGCCGAACTGCTCGGCGAGAGAGACGGCGGATACGCCTTCGGCGTGCAGCACGCCGTCGACGTAGTCAAATGCGGATCGAGTCATGCGAAAGTCTTATTGAACGGGTGTGACGGCGGAAGCGGGCAACGGCGCCGCCTTAGCGGGTGCGGCGGAGGTGGGCGGCGTGGCGAGTTCGTTTTCCGGCGCCAACGAAAGCGGTGTGCCGGAGGTGTCCGGGACGGTGCCGATGCTGGGGGTGGACGGCGCCGATGGCGCGACGTCCGGCGGCGTTTGCGTGCGATCGACCGGCTTGGCCGGCAGCGGCGGCACGGTGGGCAGATAGAGCGAACCGCGTTGTCCGCAGCCTGCGAGTGCACAACCTGCGAGAATGGCTAAAACCGCTACAATCGCGCGGCCGGGCGCCGCCGCGCGCATCCGAGATACGACTCGCATGACTGTCCCTGAATAAATAATCGATGGAGTTTAGCATGTCCGATAGTGAATACCTGACCCGCGCGGAAGCCGCGCTAGCCGCCATCGAACGCGCGCTCGACGACACGGATGCGGACATCGAACTCGAGCGCAGCGGCAATGTCCTGACCCTCGAATTCGAGAACCGCTCGAAGATTATCGTCAACCTTCAGCCGCCCATGAGCGAGATCTGGATCGCCGCGAAAGCGGGCGGTTTCCACTTCCGCTTCGTCGACGGCGAGTGGCGCGATACGCGCAGCGGCACGGAGTTCTTCGCCGCGCTGTCGGAGTACGCGACGCAGCAGGCCGGCGAGCCGGTTCACTTCGAAGCGTAAGCCGCGCTGTCCGGAGGAGCGCCGGGACGCGGCGGCTCCGATCGCGCAGTCCGCACAAGCAGAACGGCCGCGCTACATGCGCGGCCGTTCTGCTTTCCAAGACACGTCGGACGAATGCGTCAGTGTCCGCGGAACAGATTCATGATGTCCTGCTTCTCCTGCTCGCCAACCTGCTCGGGAGCCGCCGCCGCGCCGCTTGCCTGCGCATCCAGCGCCGCCTGACTGACGCCGACAGTGGCGACGAAACCACGCCCCGGCGTGAAGTCGTCGAAATACAACTCCGAGCCGAGTTCAGTCAGACCGTCGGGCATCGGCATCTTGTACTCCGGCACGCCCTTGAGCGCGCGCCCCATGTATTCGACCCACACAGGCAACGCGAGGCCGCCGCCGGTTTCCTTGTCTCCGAGGCTGCGCGGGTTGTCGTAGCCCATCCACGCGATGGCCGTGAGCGTGTGCTGATAGCCGGCGAACCACGCGTCGCGCGAATCGTTGGTCGTACCCGTCTTGCCGGCGAGATCGGTGCGCTTCAACGCATTGGTCTTGGCGCCCGTGCCGCGTTGCGCGACGCTTTGCAGCAGGCTGTTCATCACGTACGCATTACGCGGTTCGATTGCGTGCGGCGCGCTTTGAGCGGCCACCAGCGGTTGCGCATGCGCGACCACGATGCCTCGCTGATCGGTGACTTCGGCGATCAGATACGGGTTGATCCGATAGCCGCCGTTGGCGAACACCGAGTACGCGCCCGCCATCTGCAGCGGCGTGACGAGACCCGCGCCCAGCGCCATTGGCAGATAAGCCGGATGACGATCCGCGTCGAAGCCGAAGCGCGTGATGTACTGCTGCGCGTACTTCGTACCGATCTGGTTCAGAATGCGGATCGACACTAGGTTTCTCGACCGCTGCAACGCGGTGCGCATGGTCATCGGGCCGTCGAAGCCGCCGCCGTAGTTTTTCGGCTCCCACGCCTGGCCGCCGGTTTCAGCCGCGCTGAAGAAGAGCGGCGCGTCGTTGATCACGGTTGCCGGCCCCAGTCCCTTTTCCAGCGACGCCGAATAGATGAACGGCTTGAAGCTCGAACCCGGCTGACGCCACGCCTGCGTGACGTGATTGAACTTGTTCTTGTTGAAGTCGAACCCGCCGACCAGCGCGCGGATCGCGCCATCCTGCGGGATCACCGAAACGAACGCGCCTTCCACCTGCGGCAGTTGCGTGATCGACCAGTCGCCGTCGTCGTTCTTGATGAGCCGGATGATCGCGCCCGGGCGCACACGTTGATTCGGCTGCGCGCGCGGACCGAGCGCGAACTGCGCAAAGCGCAGGCCGTCACCTTGAATTGTCGCGACATTACCGTCGATAAACGTGGCCTGCACCTGCTTCGGGCTCGCGGCGGTGACCACGGCGGCGATGATCTCGCCGTTGTCCGGGTGTTCGAGCAGCGCGTCGTCGATGGCCTGTTCGCGGTCGTCGGCGTCGGACGGCAACTCGATGAACGCCTCCGGACCGCGATAACCGTGGCGTCGTTCGTAGTCCATCAGACCTTTGCGCAGCGCCCGGTAAGCGACGTCCTGATCGGCCGAATCAATCGTGGTCACGACATTCAGTCCGCGCGTATAGGCTTCCTCGCGATACTGCGCGTACATCATCTGACGCACCATTTCCGCGACGTATTCCGCGTGCACGCTGAATTCCTTGCCCGCGCCCTTGACCACGAGCGGCTGCCGGCTCGCTTCATCGTATTGTTCCTGGGTGATGTAGCGCAGCTCGTACATGCGCTGCAGGATGTACTCCTGCCGCACCTTTGCGCGCTTCGGGTTGACCACCGGGTTATAGGCGGACGGCGCCTTGGGCAGCCCGGCCAGCATGGCGGATTCGGCCAGCGTCAGATCCTTCAGGTCTTTGCCGAAGTACACGCGCGCCGCGCTCGCGAAGCCGTAGGCGCGCTGACCGAGATAGATCTGATTCATGTACACCTCGAGAATCTGATCTTTGGACAGCTTCGACTCGATCTTGTAGGCGAGCAGCATCTCGTAGATCTTGCGCGTGTAGGTCTTTTCGCTGGAGAGGAAGAAGTTGCGCGCCACCTGCATGGTGATCGTGCTTGCGCCCTGCGTGGCGTGGCCATTGGTCAGCGCGACGATGCCCGCGCGCGCAATGCCGGTCAGGTCGACGCCGCCGTGGTCGTAGAAGCGCGCGTCTTCAATGGCGAGGATCGCCTTCTTCAGACTGTCGGGCACGTCCTGGATATGGACGATGTCGCGCCGTTCCTCGCCGAACTCGCCGATCAGCACGTGGTCGGCCGTGTAGATGCGCAACGGCACCTTGGGCCGGTAATCGGTCAGCGCATCGAGCGCCGGCAGATTGGGCGTGGCGACGACGAGCGCATAGCCGAGCACCAGCAGCACGCACAGAATGCCGGCGACGATCAGACCCACGAAGCCGATGATGAGCTTCAGCCACAGCGGGCGTTTGCGCTTTTGCGGCGCGGGCGGCGGAGACGTAGGAGACGTGGATTGCATATGGGCACCAAAAAACAGTCCCGCGATTATAGCCGCCAGGCTTTTCAGCTTTCGGCATGCTTACTGACACTTCTTCACAAGTCTGCGCGCCGCGCGGGAATGCCTTCACTGTAGTCGCTTTGATGGCCTACAGGACGCGCGTTGCCCAACGTTAGCCATTTGGCCGAGTGTCGCGCGGCGGCGCGGCTACGCACAATTCTTCCTCATCACTCGCGTTCGAATGGTTCGTCGCGTGAGTCAGAGGGAGGGCGTCATGGCGTTGAAAAGATCTTGGCTTCAGGCAGTGCAACCCGGTGCGCAGCGTTTTGCCGCAGGGATCGATGTCGGTTCGCAGGAGGTGCGTCTGGTCGTGCTCAGTCAGCGAGCGCGCCCGCCTGCCGCGCTGCATATCGAATACGTGAGCACCGTCCCGCTTGTCGCCGGTGCAATGGCCGGCACCGAGATCGCCGACCGGCATGCAGTGGCGCGCGCGCTGCGCGATGCGTTCGCCGGACTGCCGCACGCATGCGCGACGCGCGCGTTGCGATGCGCGATGGCGTTGCCCGCATCGGCCACCATGACCGCCACAGTGCCGCTCGCGCAACTTGCCGCGCAAAGCGGCTGCGCGGAAGACGGCGGACATCAACTGGCCGAACTGGAGCCGGCGGTGATGAGTGAAGTCGAGCGCATTGCCGGCCTCGAACGGCATGCGCTCGCGGTCGACTGGTATGTCGACGAAGCGCCTTCGCCAGTGCGCTCCGTGACCATTGCCGCCACCGCGCGGCAACATCTCGAAGCGCGAATCGAATGCGCGGCGATCGCCGGTATCTCACTCACCGCCATCGACGGTGAGCCCCATGCGGCGTTACGCGCCATGCGCTACGCGGCGGGTTACGAGCTCGATCCGCACGAGCCCTATGTCGCGTTGTGGATCGGCACGGACGGCGTGTATGGCTGGCGCATCGTCGACGACAACATTGCCGGCGAAATGCGCTACCCGGCACCGGAACACCCCGATCTCGCCGATGCGCTGCGCGACCTCGCGCGCGGCCCGGAACTCGATTGCGCGTTGCTGAGCGGGGAGGTCGAGCTGCTCGACGGCGTGTGTTTCACGTCCGCGGATATCGCGGACGTGTTGGGCTGCACGGTGTTGCCGTTCGAATGCGCGGTGCTGGGCGGGCTCGAGCGTCCGTTGAGCGATCCGTTGTTGCACGAGCCGTCCGGCGCTGTCGCGTTCGGGCTTGCGTTGCGCGGGGTGCTCGAATGACGGGCGGCGTGTTGCAGGCGAGGGTCTCGAGCTCAGGCACGCCGTTACGCGGCGCGCGTTTCACACGATGGCGGCTGGGCGGTTTCAATCTGCTGCCTTACCGGCAACGCGACGCGCGGCTCGCGCGTCGGCGGCGCCTGCTCGAATGGATTGCAGCTGTCCTCGCCGGTTGCGCGGCTGTCTTCGTATTGGCCGGCTGGCAGACAGTCGAAAGGGGGCGGCTCGATGCGCAGCGTGTGTCGATCGAGCGATCGCTTGCGCAATTGTCAGCACCGCTCGCGGAACACGCGGCATTGCTGCGGGCGCGCGACGAACAACGCCAGAACGCGGCGCGCGCCAGCAGCCTGTCCGGCCCGCTCACGCATTTACGCGATCTGCTCGACGCGCTGAGTTTCGAGCCGGGCGACGGCGTGGTGTTGCAGCAGTTGCGCCACCGTGAAGATGAGACCGAGTTGCTGGCGAGTTCGCGCGGCCATCTTGCTTCAGCCGGATGGCTCAAACGGTTGAGCGCGATCCATGGCGTGAAAGGAGCGGAGGTGAGCGAACTGCATAGCTCGGCTTCACGCGGCGGTGCGGCTGTGCAGGCAAGCGTGACCGGTCCGATCGAATTCGGCGCGCGTCTGCGGTGGAACGAGCCGGCGCAGAAAGCGGCCCGCGTGGCCGCGCCTGTGGCGCAGCGCGCTGTGAAGTCTGAACAATCAGGAGGTGCGAAATGAGTACGACCTTTGTCGAATTTGGCGGCGTGCTCAGCACGCGGTTTTCACTCTCTCATTGGATCAAGCGCGTGCGTTTGCCTCTCGATGCGTGGAGCCTGCGCCGCCGCTGGGTGGTCGCTTTGCTGATTGCCGTGCTGGTGTTCGCCCTTGGCGCGCACGGCTGGATCGTCGCGGACCTTGGCGGTGTCGAAGCGAGCCGGGTGGCGTTGGAAGCCGGCAGCATGCGTCTCGCGAGTGCGAGGCGCGCGCTCGCGCAATTGCCGGCGTTGCGTCGTGAAGCCGCCGCCGGTCCGCTTGCCGCTTCGGTCGCGCGTTCGTCGGCGCCGTGGAGTTCCGCCGACGACGTGCGGATCGTCTCCGAACTGGCCGCGCAGAACAGTGTGGCGTTACTCACGGTCGAGCCCGGCGCACCGGGCGGCGCGGGCGCAGAGCATATGCGTCCGCTACGGCTGACAGCGCACACGGATTTCGTCCATCTGATGGCGTTTCTACGCGGGCTGTCGGATCTGCCGGTGCTGATCGTGCCTGTCGATGTGACCGTCAAGCGCGATGTCTCCGCACTGTCGATTAGCGCCACGTTGCGGGTGTTCGATGCGCTGAGGCCGGCGCCTTTGGCCACCTCCGCGGATACGTTCGCCGAAGACAGCCTCGATTCGGATGACGAAGAAAACGTCGTCTTCTTCGATCCGTTTTCGCAGCCGCAGATGCAGGCCGCCGGCGAGCTCCCCGATGTTTCGCAGCTGCGGCTGGTGGGCTTGCTGCGCGATCGCACACGTGGACTGGCCTTGCTCGATACGCCGGACGGCGTGACAGCCGTCGAGTCCGGCGAGCAGATCGGCACTGAACGGGTCGTGAGGGTGGACGCGTTCGGCATCACGCTCGCGAAAGGCGGCGCGACACGCACGCTGGCACTGACGGAGACTTCGTGATGAGACTGGCGAAGCCTTTTCCTGTTATGTGTTCGTGCACCGACACGCGTGTGCCGCGTGGCCTGAAACTGTGTCTCGGTCTGTGTGTCAGCACGGCGCTGGCTGTCGGCGCTGCGCGTGCGTCGACGCAGGCGCAGCCGCCGTTGCCACCGCTGCCTGCCGAGATGCCGTTCGACGGCGCGGCGACGCCGCCCGGCGCTTCGTACGGCGAAGCGTCTTTGCCACCCGACATTTCGTCCGAAGTGCCCAATCCGTTTCGCCAGGATTCCGCGGATGATTCGGACGCGTCGACCGTGAGTACGACGGCCACCGACGCCCGTACGAACGAGCCTGCAACCGACGCCGTCGACGCAGACGGCTCCGTGCCGCCACGAAAGCAATCCACCGCTGCGGCTCGCGACAGTGCCGCCGGCGCCGCCGCGCTCGAAGGTCCGCCGGTGCCGCTGCCGCCGCTCGCGCGTCTGAGCGGCGCGCCGCGCAGTGCCGCCGACGACGGCCTCGCCCCCGACGACAAACCGGTCTCGCTGAATTTTCAGCGTGCCGAACTCGGCGCAGTCCTCAATGCATTTGCAAGGTTGACCGGGCTGAACATCGTCGCGAGCGACAAGGTGCGCGGCGCCGTCTCACTACGGCTCGACAAGGTGCCGTGGCGCACTGCGTTCGATACCTTGCTCGACGTCAACGGCCTCGCGATGGAACGCCACGGCAACGTCATCTGGGTCGCACCGATCGCGGATCTCGCAGCGCGCGAGCGGCAGCGTTTCGAAGCGCACGCGCGGGCCGCCGATCTCGAGCCGCTCGCGAGCCGCACGTTCGAGCTCCACTACGCGCACGCCGAGGACGTCAGGCGTCTGCTGACGGGGTCCGGCGCGCAACGCGTATTGTCCAAACGCGGTGCCGCGACTGCCGATCCGCGCACCAATCTGCTGTTCGTGACCGATCTCGAAGCGCGCCTCGCGCAGATTGCGGCGTTGCTCGCCTCGGTCGACAGGCCGACGCGTCAGGTGCTGATCGAAGCGCGTATCGTCGAGGGCGAACATGGTTTTTCGCGCAATCTCGGCGTGAAACTTTCCATGGCGGCCAGTAACGCCGACGGCAGCGCGAGAGGTTTCACCGACGCCGGCTACGATTTGTCGGCTCGACCGATCGCGGGCTTCGACGCGGCGACCGCCGGTCTGACGTTGTTTGCCGCCGGCGCGACGCGGCTGCTGAACATCGAACTCAGTGCGCTCGAAGCGCAGGGGCGTGGCGAAATCGTCTCGAGCCCCCGCGTGGTCACGGCCGACCGGATGAAGGCGGTGGTCGAGCAGGGCACCGAACTGCCGTATCAGGCGAAAGTGGGGCAGGGCGTGTCGGGCGTGCAGTTTCGCCGCGCAACCCTCAAACTGGAGGTCGAGCCGCAAATCATGCCGGACGGCCGCGTGGTGCTGGACCTCGACGTCGCCAAAGACAGCGTCGGCGAACAGACCGACGCCGGGCCCGCGATCAACACCAAACACGTGCAAACGCGCGTCGAAGTCGAGGATGGTGGTACGGTGTCGATCGGCGGCATCTACGCGACCGACGACCGCGACGATGTGACTCGGGTGCCGGTCCTGGGCAAAATACCTGTTTTAGGTGCGCTTTTTCGCCAACGGGCTCACCGCGACCGCCGCAGCGAGCTGGCTGTTTTCATCACGCCGCGGGTCGTCCAGATAAATTAGGGCGCGCTCGCGCCAATACCGGGAAAGCGCGGGGCCGCCCTGATTTTTTTGCGTTACAAGGCCTCCACGCGGGAATTCCCATTTGGGCGCCGGGCGCGAAGCGATAGGGCTGCGGGCGCTTCCGGGCGGCGCGCAGGCTCGACAAGGCAGCCGCTTTGCCAGTAAGCTGCGGCACGAACCATACCGGATTAGCCAGAGGACACCGTTGCAAGCGCGGGACGCACACGCCAATGTATTTTTTGTAGGGCTCATGGGGGCAGGAAAAACCACCGTGGGCCGGGCCATTGCGCGCCGTCTCGATCGCCCCTTCTTCGATTCCGACCATGAAATCGAGGCACGCACGGGGGCGCGCATCCCGGTGATCTTCGAGCTGGAGGGCGAAGCGGGCTTTCGTGAACGCGAAGCGAGCGTGATTTCCGACCTCACCGCCCGCGACAATATCGTGCTCGCGACCGGCGGCGGCGCGGTGCTGCGGCCTGAAAACCGCGAGGCGCTGCGAAGTCGCGGGCTGGTGATCTATTTGCGCGCCAATCCGCACGACCTGTGGCTGCGCACCCGGCGCGACAAGAATCGCCCGCTCTTGCAGACCGAAGACCCCAAAGCGCGTCTCGAAGCCCTCTACGAAGTGCGCGACCCGTTATACCGGGAATGCGCGCATTTCGTGATCGAAACCGGCCGGCCTTCGGTCAACGGACTCGTCAACATGGTTCTGATGCAGCTCGAACTGGCCGGCGTCGCCAAACTTCCTGCGTCATAATGGACCGTATGATTACCGTCAACGTCGAACTGGGCGAGCGCGCCTACCCCATCCATATCGGTGCCGATCTGATCGGCCAGACCGCACTGTTCGCGCCGCATATCGCCGGCAGTTCGGTCACCATCGTCACCAATACCACTGTCGATCCGCTGTACGGCGACACGTTGCGCGCCGCGCTGGCGCCGCTCGGCAAGCAGGTCTCCACGGTCGTGCTGCCGGACGGCGAGGCGTACAAGAACCTCGAAACCCTGAACCTGATTTTCGACGCGCTGCTCGGCGCCCGAGCCGATCGCAAGACCACGTTGATCGCATTGGGCGGCGGCGTGATCGGCGACATGACGGGTTTCGCGGCCGCCTGCTACATGCGTGGCGTGCCTTTCATTCAGGTGCCGACCACGTTGCTGTCGCAGGTGGATTCGTCGGTGGGCGGCAAGACGGGCATCAATCATCCGCTCGGCAAAAACATGATCGGCGCGTTCTACCAGCCGCAGGCCGTGATCGCCGACATCGGCGCGCTGCGTACCCTGCCCGCGCGCGAATTGGCGGCAGGCGTCGCTGAAGTCATCAAGACCGGCGCGATCGCCGATGCGGGTTTCTTCAGCTGGATCGAAGCCAACATCGAAGCATTGAATCGCTGCGAACCCGCGGCGCTGGCCGAGGCAGTCAAGCGGTCGTGCGAAATCAAGGCGTCGGTGGTCGCGCAGGACGAGCGCGAAGGCGGGCTTCGCGCCATCCTCAATTTTGGCCATACGTTCGGCCATGCGATCGAAGCCGGGCTCGGTTACGGCGAGTGGCTGCATGGCGAGGCGGTCGGCTGCGGAATGGTCATGGCGGCGGATCTGTCCGTGCGCATGGGCTATCTCGACGAAGCCGCGCGCAAGCGTCTGGTCGACGTGATCGTCGCCGCGCATTTGCCGATCCGGGCGCCCGCGCTCGGCGACTCGCGCTACGTCGAACTCATGCGGGTCGACAAGAAGGCGGAAGCCGGCGCGATCAAATTCATTCTGCTGAAGCGTTTCGGTGAGACGCTGATCACCCAGGCGCCCGATGCCGAGGTGCACGCCACGCTGGCCGCCGCCGTCTGATCCCGCGAGGCATCCAGCAACGCATCACGCACCAGCGTCGCGAGGCGCCGCCCATGTTTCGGAGAACCCGGTGACTGACAGGCGCAGCGACGTTGTAAAGCAGGACCCCGCGGCAGGCACGGCGACGTTCGGCGTGCCGACGCAGGAAGCACTCGAAGCCCACCTCGCACCGTACGCGGCGCACTCCGCGCAATCGCGCGGCCGCCGCTATCCGGAAGCCGCCCCCAGTGCGCGCACCGAGTTCCAGCGGGACCGCGACCGTATCGTCCATTCGACGGCATTCCGCCGGCTCGAGTACAAAACTCAGGTGTTTGTGAATCACGAGGGCGACCTGTTTCGCACGCGCCTGACTCACAGCCTGGAAGTCGCGCAGATTGCACGCTCGGTAGCGCGCAACCTGCGTGTGAACGAGGATCTCGTCGAGGCCATTTCACTCGCCCATGACCTGGGCCACACGCCTTTCGGCCACGCGGGGCAGGACGCGCTCAACGAATGCATGCGCGAACACGGCGGCTTCGAGCACAATCTGCAGAGTCTCGCGGTGGTGGATGATCTGGAGGAGCACTACGGCGCATTCAACGGCCTGAACCTGTGCTTTGAAACGCGTGAGGGGATTCTCAAGCATTGTTCGCGCGAGAACGCGCGGCGGCTCGGTGAACTGGGCGAGCGCTTTCTCGAAGGGCGGCAGCCGTCCGTCGAAGCGCAGATCGCCAATGTTGCCGACGAGATCGCGTACAACAATCACGACGTCGACGACGGCTTGCGCTCCGGCCTGCTCACCGTGGAACAGCTCGCCGAGGTGGAGTTATGGCAGGCGCACTTCGAGGCGGCGCGCAGCGACTTTCCTCAGATCGAAGGGCGTCGGCTCATTCATGAAACGGTGCGCCGCATCATCAATACGCTGATCGTCGATCTGATCGATACGACCCAGCTGAATCTGGAACGGCATGCGCCGGCGTCGTTGGATGCAGTGCGTTCGTCGCCGGCGCTCGTCGCGCACAGCGAAGCCATTGCCGCGCAGGCGGCCGCGCTCAAGCGCTTTCTGTTCAAGAACCTGTATCGCCATTACCGCGTGATGCGCATGGCCAACAAGGCGCGTCGGGTCGTCGCGGGTCTGTTCGACGCGTTCACGGACGATCCGCGGCTGTTGCCGCCGAGCTACCAGTCGTCGGACGCATCCCGGCAACCGCGCCTGATTGCCCATTACATCGCGGGCATGACGGATCGCTATGCGGTCAAGGAGTATCAGCGGCTGTTCGTGATCGACGACAACTGAGGAGCGCGACGGCGGGGCGAATCGCGTCCCGCCGTTGCGTTTGACTTGACGCGCGATCGCAACAAGCGATCGCAACAAGCTAGCGGACGCCGGCGAACGGCTTACGCGTTGCCACGAGCAGTTGGCGCGTAACCTCTGAATCGCTGACGCATAACCACGAGGCGCTGACGCCCGACGACGAGGAGCCAACGGGAGCCAACGGGAGCCAACGTGCACCCGGAAGGAGTCAACGCGCAAGCACGAGCTGCCGCCGCGTAACCGCGGGCAACCATGCGCAAGCACGAGCCCAGACCGCGCAAGCGCGAGCCGCCAACGCGTAACCGCAATTCACGAATGCACGCCCGCCGGCCCGCTCAGCCTTGCAGCCGCCGGCACACCTTCGGGACGCCCCGCTCGAGACAGCCCCGTCAGCGCTTCTTGCGCAGCTCTAGCGCAACCGCGAAGCGAACAACGCGCCCGCGATTAATGCCACGCCGCCGACAATCGCAATCGTCTGCCAAGGATTTTCATGCACGTAGTCGTCGGCATCGGAGATCGCGACTTCGGCGCGTTCGCGCACGGCATCGCGCGTGTCGTTCAAACGCGCGCGCGCGACTTCGAGCTGCTTGCGAAGCTTGCCGCGCAGCGCCACCGCATCGGCCTGGGTGCCGTCGGCCAGCGTGGATTCAAGTTCCGACATTAGCGTGCGCAGTTCGCCTGCGATATCTTCGGCCGCGTGGCGGCTATGGCGAGCGATACGCCGCGCACGGCGGCTAGTACTGGTCCAGGATTCGCCGAGGGCGTCTCGCGTATTCGGAAGTGCAGTCATGGTCGCTCCGTCGATGAAGTAAAAGGGTCCCCGCGCGTTGCCGCAAAGAGCAGATACACGATCAGACGCGGGAAACATCCCGAGAACGCAACTTTGGTGCCAAACCCGACAGGCCCTGCGGGGCCTTGCCGCAGGCGCTCATTCGTCAGCAGATATTGCACCGGCTGGCGCATTTGCGGGTCAAATTTACAACGCGTGCATCCATGTCGTCGCTTCACGGCAAACGTGCCGACGAACGCCGTTACGCGTGCCTGAAAATAAAAACGCCGCCATTGAATACATGACGGCGTTGTCCAAGCCACGAAAATTCGACTACCCTAACTCAACGGCCCTAATTTTCCGAAGCGTTAGAAACGGTAACCGATGTTGACGTAGGTAACGATCGGGTTCAGTTTGATCTTCGTTTCTGATTGCACGTTCAGCGTGCCGACCGGCGTGTTCGCGGCAGTGCTCAGCTTCGCGGTGGTGCTGAGCGGCAGGTACGAGACTGAAAAGCCCGCGAACCAGTGCTGGTCGAAGGCGTAAGTGAAGCCGGCATTAAACACCGGCTCCCACGAACTATCCGTAGTGACGCTGGTCGGACCATGCAGAACGTTTGCCTGGAAGGCGCTGTTGGTGATCTTTTCGTCGGTGAACCAGATGCGGCTCACGCCGATGCCGAGATACGGGCGGAAAGCGGCGGTCGGCGCATTGAAGTAGTACTTGAACAGCAGAGTCGGGCTCCACTGTTTCGCCTGGCCCAGCTTGCCGAATTGTGCGAGGCTGCCCGAGCCCTCGAGGTCGAATGAAGGCGGGTAACCGACCACGAGTTCGGCCGCAATGTGGTCAGTAACGAAGTAGCCGGCAGTGATGCCGATGGTGTCGGCGGAACTGAGCGATGCGCCCGTGTTGGCTTCTGTGATATTGGTCGGGCTGCCGCCAATGCTCGTCACCTTCAACGGTTCGCTATTCGATTGAGGTGCAAGATGGAACCAGCCCGTTGTGACGTAAAAGCTTCCGGCCGATTGCGCGTGAGCTGCCGTTGTCATGCAGGCTAGCGCCGCGATCCCCGTTACGGCCTGTTTTAATTTCATATGTGCTCCTCCAAAAAAGGCCCGCTCATTATGACGAGAACGTTTGAAACAAACCATACGCGGCGGTTAGAGCTTTCTCCCTAAGCTCCGCGCGGTTTCTGGCTCTGCCGCGCCGCGCCGAACCTTGCGCGGATGCGGTTCTTCGGACCTTCGGGTATGTACCAACGCGACTATTGGATACTCCAGCATGGCACGGCTTGCACGTCTCTATGTCCCTGACCAGCCGCAGCACGTCATCCTCCGCGGGCTCGATCAGCAGCCCGCATTCGTCGACGACCAGGACTACGAGCTTTTCATCGATTGTCTGAAAGCGGCTTCACGCGACCATCACCTGTCCATCCACGCGTATGCGTTGATGCCCGGCGCGGTGCAACTACTCGTCACGCCGACCGAGGAGTCGAGTCTGCCGAAGGCGATGCAGGCGGTCGGTCGCCGCTACGTGGCGCACTTTAACAGGCGCTACGCGCGCCGAGGCACGTTGTGGGAGGGGCGCTACAGGGCGACAGTGATCGAAGGCGAGCGCTACTTCCTGCTGGCGAGCCGCGTCGTCGAGATGTGTCCGGTGCGCGCCGGCCTCGTGGGCGCGCCGGAAGATTACCGCTGGTCGAGCTACCGCCATCACATCGGCCTCACGCTCGACAGCCTGATCACCGATCACCCGCTGTACTGGTCGCTCGGCAATACGCCGTTCGAACGGCAGCGCGCGTACCGGGAACTATGCGAGCAGCCGCTCGACGAACGCGAAGCCAGCCAGCTTCAGCAAGCCACCCTGAAAGGCTGGGTTCTGGGCAGCGACACGTACCGCGAATGGGCGGCGCGGGCCGCCAACCGGCGTGTCTCGCCGCTGCCGCGGGGGCGCCCGCGCAAGGTGCGCGAAACGCCGCAGCAGCAATAAAACGTTTCGCATCAAAGGGCTGCATCGAAACGGCATCTTCGCATGCCGTTTTCTTTTGCACGGTTTTGATATGGCACCAATAAAAACTGGCTGCAATGCACCAACTTGATAATTGGGGTTCAATCATCACGTTTTATTTGCTATTCCATTGATTCGTCGCGTATATTCCGAATTCCGGCGCTTTTTGACACGCGTAGCATCGAGCGTTGAGCGCGCCGTCGCGGTCGCGAACGCGGTTGTAAATCGCACTGCGGCAATAGAAAAACGGTTTAACGGCCTGTCCGGCCCCTCACAGACGGTGTCCCCATGAACGACCACCAGCAACCGCTCCACCCGGTTCCCGCCGCGCAAGGTCTGTACGACCCGCAAAACGAGCATGACGCCTGCGGCGTCGGCTTTGTCGCTCACATCAAGGGCAAGAAAAGCCACGAGATCATCGAGCAGGGCCTGAAGATTCTCGAGAACCTCGATCACCGGGGCGCCGT
The DNA here is from genome assembly GCF_002278075.1 of Paraburkholderia aromaticivorans. Taxonomy (NCBI): domain Bacteria; kingdom Pseudomonadati; phylum Pseudomonadota; class Betaproteobacteria; order Burkholderiales; family Burkholderiaceae; genus Paraburkholderia; species Paraburkholderia aromaticivorans. The sequence continues at coordinate 1,530,705 of NZ_CP022989.1, forward strand.
CGGCGCCGATCCGCTGATGGGCGACGGCGCGGGCATCCTGATCCAGATCCCGGACGGCTTCTATCGCGAGGAAATGGCGAAGCAGGGCGTGGTGCTGCCGCCGCACGGCGAATACGGCGTCGGCATGGTCTTCCTGCCGAAGGAACACGCATCGCGTCTCGCCTGTGAACAGGAGCTGGAGCGCACGGTGAAGGCCGAAGGCCAGGTCGTGCTGGGCTGGCGCGACGTGCCGGTCGACCACACCATGCCGATTTCGCCCACCGTCAAGGCGAGCGAGCCGCTGATCCGCCAGATCTTCATCGGCCGCGGCAAGGACATCATGGTGACCGACGCGCTCGAGCGGAAGCTGTACGTGATCCGCAAGACCGCAAGCCACCGCATCCAGGCGCTCAAGCTCAAGCACGGCAAGGAATACTTCGTGCCGTCCATGTCGGCGCGCACGATCGTCTACAAAGGCCTGCTGCTGGCCGGCCAGGTCGGCGTGTACTACCGCGACCTGCAGGACGAGCGCACGGTATCGGCCCTCGCGCTGGTGCATCAACGCTTCTCGACCAACACGTTTCCGGCGTGGGAACTGGCTCACCCGTACCGCATGATCGCCCACAACGGCGAAATCAACACGGTCAAGGGCAACGTCAACTGGCTCAACGCCCGTACCGGCGCGATCGCGAGCCACGTGCTCGGCGACGATCTGCCCAAGCTCTGGCCGCTGATCTATCCGGGCCAATCGGACACCGCCTCGTTCGACAACTGTCTCGAACTGCTGGTGATGGCCGGCTACCCCCTCGTCCACGCAATGATGATGATGATCCCGGAAGCCTGGGAACAGCACACGCTGATGGACGACAACCGCCGCGCGTTTTACGAATACCACGCCGCGATGATGGAGCCGTGGGACGGCCCCGCTGCAATCGCCTTCACCGACGGCCGGCAGATCGGCGCGACGCTCGACCGTAACGGCCTGCGTCCGGCGCGCTACATCGTCACGGACGACGACCTCGTCATCATGGCGTCGGAAGCCGGCACGCTGCCTATCCCTGAGTCGAAGATCGTCAAGAAATGGCGTCTGCAGCCGGGCAAGATGTTCCTGATCGACATGGAACACGGCCGCATCATCGACGACAAGGAACTGAAGGACAACCTCGCGAACGCCAAGCCGTACAAGAGCTGGATCGACGCCGTGCGCATCAAGCTCGACGAAATCGAGGCGAAGGCCGAAGACGTCGCCACGGAACGCCGCGAGGCCGCCGCGCTGCTGGATCGTCAGCAGGCGTTCGGCTATACGCAGGAAGACCTCAAGTTCCTGATGGCGCCGATGGCGCAAGCCGGCGAAGAAGCAGTCGGCTCGATGGGCAACGACTCGCCGCTGGCCGTCATGTCCAACAAGAACAAGACGCTCTACCACTACTTCAAGCAGCTGTTCGCGCAAGTGACGAACCCGCCGATCGATCCGATCCGCGAAAACATGGTGATGTCGCTGGTGTCGTTCGTCGGTCCGAAGCCGAACCTGCTGGACACGAACAACATCAACCCGCCGATGCGTCTCGAAGTGTCGCAGCCGGTGCTCGACTTCAAGGACATCGCGAAGATCCGCGAAATCGATCAGTACACGGGCGGCAAGTTCAGCTCCTATGAACTGAACATCTGCTATCCGGTGGCGTGGGGCAAGGAAGGTATCGAAGCGCGCCTCGCTTCGCTGTGCGCGGAAGCCGTCGATGCGGTCAAGTCCGGCTACAACATGCTGATCGTGTCGGACCGCAAGACCGACCGCGACAACGTGGCGATTCCGGCGCTGCTGGCCACCGCTGCGATCCATACGCACCTCGTGCAGCAAGGTCTGCGCACGAGCACGGGTCTGGTCGTCGAAACCGGCTCGGCGCGTGAAACGCACCACTTCGCGCTGCTCGCGGGCTACGGCGCGGAAGCCGTGCACCCGTACCTCGCAATGGAAACGCTCGGCCAGCTCGCCGCCGGCCTGAAGGGCGACCTGTCGCCGGAAAAGGCGGTCTACAACTTCACCAAGGCTGTGGGCAAGGGCCTGATGAAGGTCATGTCGAAGATGGGCATTTCGACCTACATGTCGTACACCGGCGCGCAGATTTTCGAAGCGGTCGGTCTGGCTGAAGACCTGGTGGTGAAATACTTCAAGGGCACTTCGTCGAAGGTGGGCGGCATCGGTCTGTTCGACGTGGCGGAAGAAGCGATCCGTCTGCACCGCGAAGCGTTCGGCGACAACCCGATTCTCGCCAACATGCTCGACGCAGGCGGCGAATACGCATACCGCGTGCGCGGCGAAGAACACATGTGGACGCCGGACGCGATCGCCAAGCTGCAACACTCGGCGCGCAGCAACTCGTACCAGACGTACAAGGAATACGCGCATCTGATCAACGATCAGACCAAGCGCCACATGACGTTCCGCGGCCTGTTCGAATTCAAGTTCGATCCGACCAAGGCCATCCCGCTCGACGAAGTCGAACCGGCGAAGGAAATCGTCAAGCGTTTCGCCACCGGTGCAATGTCGCTGGGCTCGATCAGCACGGAAGCTCACGCCACGCTGGCAATCGCCATGAACCGTATCGGCGGCAAGTCGAACACGGGCGAAGGCGGCGAGGACGTGAACCGCTACCGCAACGAATTGCGCGGCATTCCGATCAAGAACGGCGACACGATGAAGTCCGTGATCGGCGACGAAGTGATCGTGGACATTCCGCTGAAGGCGGGCGATTCGCTGCGCTCGAAGATCAAGCAGGTGGCGTCGGGCCGTTTCGGCGTGACGGCGGAATACCTCGCGTCCGCTGATCAGATCCAGATCAAGATGGCGCAGGGCGCGAAGCCGGGCGAAGGCGGTCAGCTGCCGGGCCACAAGGTGTCGGAATACATCGGCAAGCTGCGTTACTCGGTGCCGGGCGTCGGCCTGATTTCGCCGCCCCCGCACCACGACATCTACTCGATCGAAGATCTGGCGCAGCTGATTCACGATCTGAAGAACGCCAACTCGGCGGCCAGCGTCTCGGTGAAGCTGGTGTCCGAATCGGGCGTCGGCACGGTTGCCGCAGGTGTGGCCAAGGCCAAGGCCGATCACGTCGTGATCGCCGGTCATGATGGCGGCACGGGCGCGTCGCCGCTGTCGTCGGTGAAGCACGCCGGCACGCCGTGGGAACTGGGCCTGGCCGAAACGCAGCAAACGCTGGTGCTGAACCAGTTGCGCGGCCGTATCCGCGTGCAGGCCGACGGTCAGATGAAGACCGGCCGCGACGTCGTGATCGGCGCGCTGCTCGGCGCGGACGAGTTCGGTTTCGCGACGGCGCCGCTCGTCGTCGAAGGCTGCATCATGATGCGCAAGTGCCATCTGAACACCTGCCCGGTCGGCGTCGCGACGCAAGATCCGGTGCTGCGTGCGAAGTTCCAGGGCCAGCCGGAACACGTCGTGAACTTCTTCTTCTTCGTTGCAGAAGAAGCGCGCGAAATCATGGCGCAACTGGGCATTCGCAAGTTCGAAGACCTGGTCGGCCACGCCGAACTGCTCGATACGAAGAAGGGCATCGAACACTGGAAGGCGAAGGGTCTCGACTTTTCGCGCGTGTTCTATCAGCCGCAAGTCTCGGCGGAAGTGGCGCGCAAGCATGTCGACGTGCAGGACCATGGTCTGGACAAGGCACTCGACCACACGCTGATCGAAAAGGCGAAGGCGGCGATCGAGAAGGGCGAGCACGTCTCGTTCATCCAGCCGGTGCGTAACGTGAACCGTACGGTCGGCGCGATGCTGTCCGGCACGATCGCGAAGAAGTACGGCCACGACGGCCTGCCCGACGACACGATTCACATCCAGTTGAAGGGCACCGCGGGTCAGAGCTTCGGCGCGTTCCTCGCGAAGGGCATCACGCTGGATCTGGTCGGCGACGGCAACGACTACGTCGGCAAGGGTCTGTCGGGCGGGCGCATCATCATCCGTCCGACCAACGATTTCCGCGGCAAGTCGGAAGAGAACATCATCTGCGGCAATACGGTGATGTACGGCGCGATCGAAGGCGAGTCGTTCTTCCGCGGCGTGGCAGGCGAGCGTTTCTGCGTGCGTAACTCCGGCGCGACGGCGGTTGTCGAAGGCACGGGCGATCACGGTTGCGAATACATGACGGGCGGCACGGTGGTCGTGCTCGGTGAAACGGGCCGTAATTTCGCGGCCGGCATGTCGGGCGGCGTCGCTTACGTGTTCGATCCGGACAACACGTTCGCAGGCAAGTGCAATAAGTCGATGGTCGCGCTCGATCCGGTCTTGCAACAGGCCGAACAGGAGCGCACGGTCGACAAGGGCCTGTGGCACACCGGCACGACCGACGAAGCGCTGCTCAAGGGACTCATCGAGCGTCACTTCCAGTTCACGGGTTCGCCGCGGGCCAAGGCGCTGCTCGAAAACTGGGACGCGTCGCGCCGTCAGTTCGTGAAGGTGTTCCCGACCGAATACAAGCGCGCGCTGGGCGAAATGGCTGCGAAGAAGGCGAACAAGGAAGTGCTCGCCGCCTGATCCGCAACGCCATTCATCAGCAGGACGTCACCTTTAGCCGTACCCGCCGCGTGCGACCGATCCACGGTGCCGCGCGGCGGGTCCAGATCACCCCTAGATACAGATAGAGAAGAGAACCACATGGGCAAGGCAACCGGTTTTCTCGAGTTCGAACGCCGCCACGAGGCGTACGAAGCTCCGCTCACGCGTGTGAAGCACTACAAGGAATTCGTCGCCGCACTGACCGACGACGAAGCGAAGATTCAAGGCGCACGTTGCATGGACTGCGGCATTCCGTTCTGCAACAACGGCTGCCCGGTGAACAACATCATCCCGGACTTCAACGACCTGGTGTTCCATCAGGACTGGAAGAACGCGATTGAAGTGCTGCACTCCACGAACAACTTCCCCGAGTTCACGGGCCGCATCTGCCCGGCACCGTGCGAAGCGGCGTGCACGCTCGGCATCAACAACGACCCGGTCGGCATCAAGTCGATCGAACACGCGATCATCGACAAGGCATGGACCGAAGGCTGGGTCGCGCCGCTGCCGCCGAAGCACAAGACCGGCAAGAAGGTCGCCGTGGTCGGATCCGGCCCCGCCGGTTTGGCTGTCGCGCAGCAACTCGCGCGCGCGGGGCACGATGTCACTGTGTTCGAGAAGAACGATCGCATCGGCGGCTTGCTGCGTTACGGCATTCCCGACTTCAAGTTGGAGAAGTGGCTGATCGATCGCCGCATGCGCCAGATGGAAGCCGAAGGCGTGACGTTCCGCGCCAACGTATTCATCGGCAAACCGGATTCGCTGCCGGCGCATATCGGCAACACGGCGAAGGAAACCATCACGCCGGATCAGTTGAAGGAAGAGTTCGACGCGGTGGTGATCGCGGGCGGTTCGGAAACGCCGCGCGATCTGCCGGTGCCGGGCCGCGAGCTGGAAGGCATCCACTACGCGATGGAATTCCTGCCGCAACAGAACAAGGTCAATGCCGGCGACAAGGTCGCGAACCAGTTGCTCGCGAAGGGCAAGCATGTGGTCGTGATCGGCGGCGGCGATACGGGTTCGGACTGCGTGGGCACGTCGAATCGTCATGGCGCGAAGAGCGTCACGCAATTCGAACTGCTGCCGCAACCGCCGGAAGAAGAGAACAAGCCGCTCGTGTGGCCGTACTGGCCGATCAAGCTGCGCACGTCATCGTCGCATGATGAAGGCTGCTCGCGTGATTGGGCGGTCGCGACCAAGCGCCTCGAAGGAAAGAACGGCAAGGTCGAGAAGCTGATTGCCGCGCGCGTCGAATGGAAGGACGGCAAGATGCAGGAAGTGCCGGGTTCCGAATTCGAAATGAAGGCCGATCTGGTGCTGCTCGCAATGGGCTTCACGCAACCGGTGTCGCCGGTGCTCGAAGCGTTCGGCGTCGACAAGGATGCGCGTGGCAATGTGCGTTCGTCGACCGAGGGCGATAAGGCGTATTACACGTCGGTGGACAAGGTGTTCACCGCGGGCGACATGCGTCGCGGTCAGTCGCTGGTGGTGTGGGCGATTCGCGAAGGCCGCCAGTGCGCGCGTTCTGTCGACGCGTTCCTGATGGGGCATTCGGAACTGCCGCGCTAAACGTCTCCGGTCGGTTTTGGCGCTTTGGCGCGAAGGCCGACCACTGCTTGCAGGAAGAGGTGGAGACGACAATGTGCCGCGTCAGCGGCGCAACGAGCGGTGAAAAACAAAGCCGGGCACCTGAGAGGGTGACCCGGCTTTTTCATTTCGGCGTGCGGCGGCGCTACGCGCGTGACTTGCCATATCGCGCCAACGTCAGTCCATCCAGATCGATCTCCGGCCTGCGGTGCGTGATCAGATCCGCGACCACCCGCCCCGAACCCATCGACATCGCCCAGCCTGTCGAACCGTGCCCGAGGTTCAGCCACAGTTTCTCCACGCCGGACGGACCGAGCAGCGGCGCGCCATCGGGCGTCATCGGACGGCGGCCTACCCAGAAATGCGCGGACGTGGGAGTGGCGGCGTGCGGGAACCAGTCGCTGAGCACTTTCATCAGTGTTTGCAGGGCCTGTTCGCGCAAGGTGGTCCGGCGATTGCCGAGTTCGGCGGTGCCGGCCACCCGCAGGTTATTGCCGAAGCGCGTGATCGCCGTTTTCAGCGATTCGTCCATCAACGCGGCGCGCGGCGCTTTCTCTTCATCGGTGACGGGGAGCGTCGCCGAATAGCCTTTCACCGGATAGAGCGGCACCGTCACGCCGAGCCGCGCGAGCAGCGCGGCGCTGTCGACGCCCAGCGCCACCACCACGGCATCCGCATGCAACATCTCCGCGCCGCGCTCGCTTTCGATACGCACCGCGCGCACGGCACCGCCTTGTACATCGAGCGACGTGACGCGCGTGTCGAAACGGAAGCGCACGTCGTGGCGTTCGCAGATCGCGCGCAGTTCGCGGGTGAAGCGGGCGCAATCGCCGGCTTCGTCGTCGGGCAGATAGAGGCCCGCGAGCGGCGCCTGACGCGCCCACCGCAAGCCCGGCTCGATCTCGACGCACTGCGCCGCACTGACTTCCCGATGCGCGATACCGGCATCGCGCAGCACGGCGAGCGCCGGCTGCGCGAGCTCGACGTCGTACTCGCTACGGAACAACTGCAGATAGCCCTGGCTGCGGCCGTAGTCGAACGGATGGCGGCTGCGGAATTCGTGCAGACACTCACGGCTGTAGTAAGCAATGCGCTGCATGCGCTGCTTGTTGACGCGAAACCGTTCGAGGTCGCATTCATGCAGCCAGCGGGCGATCCAGCGCCACTGGGCCGGATCGAAGCTCGGGCGGAAGATCAGCGGCGAGGCCGGCTTGAACAGGTACTTGAGGATCTTCATGGGCATACCGGGCGCGGCCCAGGGCGTCACGTAGCCCGGCGCGATCACGCCCGCGTTACCGAAACTGGTGGACAGCGCGACATCCGGCTCGCGCTCGATCACGGTCACTTCGCAGCCCTGCTGGCGCAGGTAAAAAGCGGTGGCGACGCCGATCACGCCGCCGCCCAGAACAATCGTTTTCATGTGTGTGGACGGCGAGTTCAGGCGGCAGGGCGGGCGGCCCCGAGCACCTTGCCCTTGGTCTCAGGCAGACACAGCGCGGCGACGATCACGAGCAGATAGCCCGAGCCCGCCACGATGCCCATCGCCTTCACCAGCGTCATGGTCTGCGACAGTGTCCCGACCAGAATCGGAAAGAACGAGCCGAGTCCGCGCCCGAGGTTGTAGCAGAAGCCTTGTCCCGAACCGCGTATCGCGTTCGGATAAAGCTCCGACAGATAGGCGCCCACACCCGCGAAAATCCCTTGCACCACGATGCCGAGCGGAAAGCCGAGCGCGAGCATCATGCCGTCGGTGATCGGCAGCATGGTATAGACCATGCCGAGCACGAACGAGCCGATGGCGAACAGCACGAACGACGCGCGCCGGCCAATCCTGTCGCACAGAATCGCGCCGACGATGTACCCGGTGAACGAACCGACGATCAGCACGATCAGATAGCCGCTCGTGTTGAACACCGACAGATGGCGCACGGTCTTCAAATACGTTGGCAGCCAGGTGGTGATCGCGTAATAGCCGCCGAGCATGCCGGTGCACAGCGCGCTGCCGAGCAGGGTGGTTTTGAGGTGAACAGCCGAGAAGATCTGCAGGAAATGCGAGCTGTCGAAACCACGCTCGCGGGCCCGGCGTGTTTCGAGAAAGATATCCGGATCGCTCACGTTGCGGCGAATGTAGATGATCCACGCCGCGGGCAGCAGGCCGATCCAGAAGCAGGCGCGCCATGCGTACTGCTCCGGCAGCAGTGCGAAAAACGCCCAGTAAATGATTGCGGCGGCCGCCCAGCCGACCGACCAGCTGCTCTGCACGGTGCCCACGGCTTTCGCGCGATGCTGAGGCGAGCGAATGGTTTCGGCCATCATGATCGTCACGACCGACCATTCTCCACCGAAGCCGATGCCCTGCAGCGTGCGCGTGGCGAGCAGTTGCCAGAACGAATGGGTAAAGCCGGACAGAAAGGTGAAGAGCGCAAAGGTGGCGATGGTCCATTGCAGCACGCGGATGCGGCCGTAGCGATCGGCGAGAATGCCGGCGAGCCAGCCGCCCACTGCCGACGAGATCAGCGAACTGGTGGCGATCATGCCGGCTTCGCTCTTGGTCATGCCCCAGGTCGCGATCAGCGTCGGAATGAGGAAGGAGTAAATCATGAAGTCGAAGGCATCGACTGCGTAGCCGCCGAAGCCGGCATACAGGGTGCGGCGTTCGCGCTGGGTCAGTTCGGTGAACCATTGGAGAGAAGGCATTTTTGTTGTGGTCTCCGGGACTTGTCGGCCAGCCGTGGGGTCGAGGGTGGGGTACTCGTATTCTACGGGGCTGCGGCATCGTGGGGCCAGCTGCGGTCAAAAATGGCTCCCATTCCTTACCAACTACTACCGTGTAACCAAAAAAATATCGAGCATGGTTAAACTGCGTCCGCAACGTCCATCCTGCGACTTGCCTTCTCCGCCCCCCTTACCTCCGCGCCAGCCACGCCTAATGCCCGCTACCGCAAAAATCTGCTCGCCGTCCCGTCGCTCCGCGAGCACGTTTGCGCGGACAAGCCAGCTACCGGCCGGGAAGGCCGCGGCATCGCGCCGAAGCTTTCTGAAGCGCTCCGCCGGCGTCCTGCTGATCTCCGGCATGGGCGGCTCGCTGCTGTCCGCGTGCGGCGGCGGCAACCTCAGTGATGATTCGCCAGCAACGCCGCGCCTTGCGTCGGTCGACAATTTCCGCGACGTCGCGGGAGCGGCGCCGTATCCGACCGTCGACGGCAGACAGATGCGCCGTGGCGTGTTTTATCGCGCGAACGCGTTGACGCTCGACACCGCCGACCACGCCGCGATCGACCGGTTGGGGATTGCATCGGTCTACGATCTGCGCACGCCGGAGGAAAGCGCGCGCACCGCCGATAGCCTGCCGGGCGGCGCGACGACCCGGACGCTCAACGTACTGGGCACGGCCGACTTCGTCGTGCCGGCTGTCGACACGGCGGCAGCCGCGGTCGCGTTCATGGAGACGCAGGCGCGCGGGTACGTGACCGGCGCCGCCCAGCGCGCCGCTTACGGTGCGTTACTGACGAGTCTGGCCGACGGTCCCGGCGCGCAACTGTTTCACTCCAGCGCGGGCAAGGATCGCGCGGGCTGGATCGCGGCGCTCCTGCTCAGCATTGCGAACGTGCCGCTCGACGTCATCATGCAGGACTACCTGTTGAGCAACGTCTATCTGGCGCTGTGGATCAAGGCGCAAACCGATACGTTGCGCCAGCAGGGCGGCGACGCGGCCGCTTCGGTCCACGCGCCGTTGTTGAGTGTTCAGGAAAATTATCTGCAGGCCGGGTTCGATCAGGTGAAGGCGAGCTACGGAACGATGGCGAGCTATCTGACGCAAGGCCTCGGTATCTCGCAGGCGACGATCAACACCTTGCATAGCCGCCTCGTGGTCTGAACCATAAGGGCCGTGTGCTCAGTTCACTACGGGCAAAAAAAATCCGCCCCAAATGACAGGGCGGACAGAGAAGGGCGGCATCGAGGTTGCCGGGAGCGACTATAAAGCCGCCGCGCCTGTAGAAGCCCATTCAGTAAGGGCGCGTAAGCGCGCGTGCCCGATGCCGTTCAACCGCGCTCAGGTCAGCGCCGCCGCCATGGGAAATTCGATCCGCACTTCCAGACCGCTCTGCGCGTGATTGCGCACATGACACCGCCCGCCGCGATCGTGCGCGAGCCGCGCGACAATCGCGAGGCCGAGGCCGCAATGGCCCTCGCCGCCGCGCGCGGCGTCGAGCCGCACGAAGGGTTTCATGGCGGCGGCGATGCGGTCGTCGGGAATGCCGGGGCCGTGGTCGCGCACGCTGATTACCCAATGGCCGTCATGGCGACCGGTGCCGATATCGACGGGTGGCGCGCCGTGTTCGAGCGCGTTATCGACCAGGTTCGTGACCAGCCGGTCGAGCAGCGTGCGTGGTAGCGTGAACGAGGCACCGGCGCGCAGATCGAGCGTGAAGAGCGGCGTGTCGGTGCTGTCGCCGGCGGAGAATTGTTCCCGCAGGAAGTCGTCGACTTCGACTGGCGGCCCGGCTTCGGCGGACTGGCCCGCGAATTCGAGAAACTGCTGGACGATGTTGGTCAGCGAATCGACATCGCGGATCAAGCCGGCGCGCTCGCTTTCCGCCACCAGGACGCTCGCGCGCAGCTTGAGCCGTGTGAGCGGCGCTTTCAGATCGTGCGCGACGCCGGCCAGCATCACCGCCTGGTCGTCGCCGGCTTCGTTCAGGCGTCGCATCATGTCGTTGAACGAGCCGATCAGATCGCGCAGTTCGCGCGGGCCTTGCACCGTCACGGGTTGGGGACGGCCGCCCGAGCCGAACGCTCGCGCGGCGTCGGCGACGCGCGAGAGCGGCCGTTGCATCTGCCAGGCGACGAACACGGAGAGGATCAGCGCGGCGAGCAGCATCGAGATCGATTCGACGAGAAAACGCGGGCGCGGCGGCACGTCGACCGGCACGACGACCCAGTTGGACTTGCCGGGAAAGAGCACCCATAACTGCGGCGGGTGCAGGTCGTCCACGGCGATTCGCGTGCCTGGCGGCAGGTTCTCGCGCAGATGCCGGCTCAGTTCGACCAGCGGATGATTGGTGGGCTCGCGCAGATGCACGCTCGCCGGCATGTTCCAGGTGGGCACCAGATGCACGCGCATGGCGGGTGCGAGCGCGGCGCCTTTCATCGGTTCGCCGTTGACGGCCTGCAGCACCAGCAGAATGCCGCGCGCGAAGCCGTCCATTTCGTGGCGCGGCGGCTGCATCACGACCAGCACGAACCAGCCGGCCTGAATCGCGAACAATACCGCTGCGGAGAGTAATGCCATCCTGCCGAACAGCGTGTTCAGCGGGTTCTTCATGCGCTTGAAGCGGCCTCGTCGGCGAAGGGCGTGCCGTCGGCGTCGGGCACGAACACATACCCCTTGCCGCGCACCGTCTGCACGTAGCAGGGATTCGACGGATCGTCCTCGATCACGCGGCGCAGGCGCCAGATCGGCACGTCGAGACTGCGGTCGCGGAAAGCGAGATTGTCGCGATGCACGAGATCGTGAATCAGCACGCGCGAAAGCACCTTGTACGGATTGTTGACGAAGATCTTCAGGAGCGCGAATTCGCTGTCGCGCAGCGGCAGCTTCGAATCGTCCCGGCATAGCGACCGGGTCGCGAAGTCGAGTTCGAACGGGCCGAAGCGATACGGCTTGCGGGCTTCCGGCGCGCTCGTGGTGGACGGCCCGCGCCGGCGCAGCACCGTGTGGATGCGCGCGAGCAATTCGCGTGGATCGAACGGCTTGGTCAGGTAGTCGTCCGCGCCGAGCGAAAGCCCGACGATGCGGTCGGCCACCGTGCCGCGCGCCGTCACGAAGATCACCGGAATATCGTCGCCGGCGGCGCGCAGCGCGGTGAGCGCGCGCAGGCCGTCGGTGTTCGGCATCATGATGTCGAGCACGACGACCGACGGCCGTTCACGTTCGAGCCGGCGCTGGAGATGAGTGCCGTCGTGCAGCACGGACGCGTCGAAGCCGTTCGATTGCAGAAACTTGCAAAGCAGATCGCGTACGACCGGATCGTCGTCGACGATAAGGACCTGTGGATTCATGGCGAAATTTTAGACTGGCGCGTGCGGCGCGCGTCCGACTCTTTTCTTACCAATGCTTACGTCACGCCGCGCCGCACTGGGCGGCTCCCTTGTCTGGCCCGCCACGCAAGGCTCACGGCATAGTTCAGCGGCGCCGGATCCGTCCTCCTGTGCCGCAGCGCCGCCACTCGTTTCGCGCCGCCAGCCCTCCTCCGGGAAAGAATTTGCGCGTATTTGAAAGCGGCCGCAACGGCGCGCAACGGCTCGTAAGAACCGCCGGAAAGCGCGCTTTCCTTCATGCATCGGCGCTGCGTGGACGGCGAGATGATTCGTCGTGCAGTACGTTGCGCCGCATGCTGAAAACAGCCTAACGCCTTGGGCCCACGGCAGGCGGCGTGAAATCGAAACCTAGCGCCACGCGAGGCTCATCATGACCGTTCCCAGCAATCTCTCTTCCACCCGCTTTTCTTCTCTGGCGCCGACGCAGCCGGCGGAAAGGCCCTCAGCCGCCAACAACCCGAGCGCCGCCGCGCAGACACGCGGGGCGGCCGGCCAGGCGCAGCCGTCGCTGCCGACCGGGCTTGTCGGTCATCACGTCAATACGACCGCCTGACGTACCGAGGCCCACGTGTCGACCCCAAGAATCCTTCATCGCTTCATGCGTGTTGCCGCGTGGTTGACGCTCGGCGCGGCGCTGCTGCCCCTCGGTGGCTGCGGCGTCGCCGCGCTGCCGTGCCGGCTGACTTCGGCCACGCTGAAAATCATCCCGGTCGTCGGCCATGCCGCGGCCTCGCCGTTCGACATGTGTTCATCCGCCATCGACTGAATCATGACCCTCAAACGGATTGCCTGCGCGCTGGCTTTACTGGGCGGCGTGTTCTCGCTGACTGCCGCGGCGCAGCCGCCCGTGCGCGAAGCGAGTGCGGCGAGTGCCGCATCGAAAGAGCCTGCCGCCGATGCGCGGCGGCGTTCGCAGGACGCGCCGTTCGCGTTCCGCGGCGTGGCGCTCGGCATCACGCTCGACGAATTCCGCGCGGGCTCGAGCGTGCGGGCCACGCCGCTCGGCAGCGTGCCGGTCTGCGAGACGGACGTGCAGGCGGGCGCGCTCGGCATGCGGCTGAAGTCGCATGACAGCCTGACGGTGGCATGCCGTTGGGCGCATCGCGGGGACAACGGCTGGGCGGTGTCGCAAGCGGTGGTCGACGGTGCGCCCGCGGTGGAGCACGTGCTGCGCTTCGCGCGGGTGGACGGGCAAAGCGCGCTGCGTCTGTACGAGATTTCATTCGTGATCGACGAGGTCACCGCCGACGACTTGCGCGACGCGCTCGCGGACCGATACGGGCCGCCGCGTCTCGCCACGCAAACCGTCCCGGCGTCGGGCGCGATGCCCACGTATGTCTGGGAAAACGCGGTGAGTTCGATCACGTTGTGCTTTCTGCCGGGCACGCGCAACGGCACGCTCACCTACTTGCTGAAGGGCTCGGATGCATGGGTGAAGTCGGTCGTGCGCCAATGGCAGGCGAGCGGGGCGGAGGCAGGTTGATGAGCGGCGCCCACTGCGACATTCATGGCGGCATGGAGGGCGGCCGCGAGGACCGTTTCGAACCCGGCCGGCCTGGCCTAGGAGCATGCATGACTGCGCTACGTTTGACTGTCGCGCTCGGCGCCGCGATCGGCCTCGCGGCTTGCGCGAGCCAGCAAAACTCGATCGTCGATACGCCGATGGCGCCGCCGCTCGCCTCGGCGCCGCTGAACGTCAACACGCAAGGCGCGATCTATCAGGCCGGCAGCCCGCTGCTGTTGTACGAAACGCCGCGCGCCCAACATATCGGCGACGTGCTGACGATCCGTCTCGCGGAATCGTATAGCGGCAACAACAGCGCGACCGCGGCGGCGAGCCGTTCGAGCAGCATTACCGCCGACGCCGCCGACCATTCCACCAACGCTGCCGCGCGGCTTGCGCGGCTCTTCAACATCGGCTCGGCGAGCACCGACTACAAGGGGCAGGGCAGTCTCACCGATGTGAGCGGCATGAGCGGCACGCTGGCCGTCACCGTGATCGGCACGATGTCGACCGGCAACCTCGTGGTGTCGGGCGAAAAAGTCATTGCGATGAGCGGTAACCGCGACCGGCTGCGCCTATCGGGCATCGTCAATCCTAAGGATATCGAAGCGGGCAATTACGTGGCGTCGAGCAAGGTCGCCAACGCGCGAATCGAACAGGCCGGCGTGGGGATGGTTTCCGACGCCACGACAATGGGCTGGCTGCAGAGAATGTTCTTGAGCGTGCTGACGTTCTGAGCCGTCGCCGCGTTTGATCCCGGGATGGTCGAGGTGCGCGTTCCATTGCACCTCGCACCTCGCGTCCCACGTCAGGCAGGCGGCGCGGCGCGTTCGGCCGCGCCGATTTCACCGTCCGGCACGAACACGTAGCCGCGTCCCCACACGGTTTGCACGTAGCGCGGCTCGGACGGATCGACTTCGATCAGCCGGCGCAAACGCCAGATCGAGACATCCAGGCTGCGATTGCGATGCATGTCGCTGTGGCCGTGCAGTTTCTCCAGCAACTGCGCGCGCGTGAGCACGGTCATCGCGTGGGTGACGAATATCTTGAGCATGGCGAATTCGCTCGAACGCAATGCAATGCGCTCGCCTTCGCGGCGCAATTCGCGCGCCGGGAAATTCACTTCGAAACGGCCGAAGCGATACGGTGCGCGCTGCTCCGGCGCGCTCGGTGCAATCGCGCCGCGACGGCGCAGCACGGTGCGAATCCGCGCGACCAGTTCGCTCGGTTCGAAGGGTTTGCCGAGATAGTCGTCCGCGCCGAGTTCGAGGCCGATCACACGGTCGATCGGATCGGCGCGCGCGGTCAGCAGAATCACGGGAATGTCGTCGCCGGCTACGCGCAAGGCGCGCAACGCGCTGATGCCGTCGAGCTGCGGCATCATGATGTCGAGCACGATCAAGGCGGGCCGGTCGTCCTGCAGTTTTCGCTGCAGCGCGAGGCCGTGTTCGAGCATGTCAACCTTGAAGCCGCGCCCTTGCAGATAGCTGCCGACGAGCTCGCGCACGACTGGGTCGTCGTCGACGACCAGAATGGATGGGTTCATTCAGGTCATCTTAGAGAACCACATGAGCCGAGCAAAGCGCGTCAGGCTTTCGAACCCTTTCCCGTGTAAGAGAAAGCAAGCGGTCCGCGCGCCTAGTTCGCCTGCGAAGTCTGAATGGTCTGCGGCCGCTCGCGCGCGAGGTCGGATCGATCCACGACCATTCGCTGGACCAGGCCATTGAGTTTGGTCGATGCCGAAGAGAAGCGGTCGGTGTTCAGGCCGCCGGTCTGATAGCGGGCCGTGACGAGAATCCGGCCGTTCTGAATCAGCGTCAGATCGATGATCGACAGATACTGGATCGTCTCGTCACTGAACGAGCGGCGTCCGTAATCGATCGCGGCGTTGTAGACGAGGCGCGCCTCGCAACCGGCGGGCGAGGTGCCCGGATTGTAGACGTCCGAACGAATCCCGCGCCGCTCGAGCGCGAGCTGCAGCGCCGGCACGAAATCGCCGACCGACACGTTCTGATTCACTTCGACGCAGACGTGGCGCACGTCCGCCGGGCGGCCGTTGACGAACGTCGGCGACGAGTAGTTTGCCGCGATCGCGTAGCCCGCCTGAATCACCGAACCGGTGGCGTCGGCGGCCTGAATCAGCGTCCATGCGCAGCCGTTCAGGCCGACCGCCAGCGTGGCGGAGACGGCGAGCCACGCGCACGGCCGCCGCATCCTCACCCACGCGGCCCGTGGGACTCGCGTGACGGCGTCGGCGGGTATGCTCGGCATGAAGGTCATGAGGCGCTGCCTGGCGGCGGTCGGTGAATTCCGTAAATGACAGCGAACGACGGCGATCGGGTCCACGCTCAGCGCGTGACGCGCAGGCGCAATTCGTTCTGCCCTTGCACGCTTGCGGTGACACTGACGCGCCGCGCGGCGGTGGTCACGATGAAATGCTGGCGCGTCGGTGTATTGATGTCGTGCACGACGTTCGGGAAACAGGCGGCGATATCGGCGCCGAATTCTTCGAGCGGATCGGAGACGACACCGTCGGCTTGCCAGTGCGCGCGCCAGTGGCAATCGTACGCATGCGAGTTGGCGCGGCAGTCGTCGGCGCTTTCCGTGCCCGGCAATTGCGCGGCGCTTTGGGTCGGCAACTGCCGGAAATCGGTGGCATCGACGATGTGTTTGAGCGCGGGGCAAACGTCGGCGGGCTCGTTAGCGAGGTTGGCCTGGTTCGCTTGGGCCGCGTGTGCGGCGCTCGCGACAAGCAGCGCGCCCAAAGCAAGCGCGAGACGCTGGGTCAAAGGATGGGAGCGGCGATCGAATGACATGTCGGGAATCCAGTAGCGGTGAATGACGTGGGGCGGGACGTGGCACGGCCCGCACGACTATCGTCGCCGCCGGAGGTCATTTTCAAAGCGCGGAACAGCCTGCCCGCTTCGCAAATGCTTCCGAACTCTTCTCGCGTGTTTCGGGATGTTGCCAGGTCTTGCCTGGCGCCGCCGGGGGTTGGCGGCTGGCGCGCCGCATGTCGGCTTGGTTGCGGGCGCGGCGTTGCGGCCGAGGTATCGACGCGGAGCCGCAGATGTCACTCGTTCCGCTTGCGTCGCGAGTGTCGTGTGCGGCTCAGCCGAGCGTGAGGCCGCCGTCGACGTGGATCACCTGGCCGGTGATGTAACGCGCCTCGTCGGAAAGCAGGAACGCGATGAGCGCGGCGATATCCGCGGGTTCGGCGACATGGCCGAGCGGCGTCGCTTCGGCGGCGCGGGTCCAGACCGATGCATTATCGGCACTGGGGCCGCGATCTTTACGCGTATAGCCGGGCGCCACGCAATTGACCGTCACGCCGTGCGGCGCAAGTTCCGCGGCGGCGGTTTTCGCCAGCGATTCGAGCGCCGCTTTCGCGGCCGCCGTCGCGGCGAACGGCGCATCCGCGCGGTAGCGGTGCGCGACGAACGAACTGAGCGCGACCACGCGGCCGCGCCTGGACGTCTCCAGCGCGGGCGTCGCGCGTTTGACGAGCGCGGCGAACGCTGCCGGCATGGCCGCGAAGGCCGCGCCCAACGCATCGGGCTCGAGCGCGTTCAGCGTTTGGCGCTGCGCGTGCCCGGCGTTGGCGACCAGTTGATCGAGTGCGCCGAAGCTCGCCAGCGTTTGATGGATCACGTGCTCCGCGGCGCCGCGTTCGGCGAGATCGCCGTACACCGTGGCGCAGCGTGCGCCGTTCGCGCTGCAGTCGGCGGCGACTTGCGCGAGTCGTTGACGCGCTTCGTGATCGGCGCCGCGCGCGTGCAACATCAAGGCCGAGCGCGGTGCGGCGATGCGCCGGGCCAACGCGGCGCCAATGCCGGAGCCGGCGCCGGTGATCAGCACGACACGCTCGAATCCGCCGCTGCGCAGCGCGGCCAGGTCGCCGACGTCGCTCATGCTGCGATCGCTTCGTCCGAGCGCTCGACATCGAGCGTTTCGTCATGGAACGCAGCCAGCGACTCGCGATGCGCGACACTCACAATCGCCGCCTTCGGTAGCCGTTCCGTGAACAGGCGATAGAGGCGCGCCTCGTTTTCCGCGTCGAGCGCGCTGGTCGCTTCGTCGAGGAACAGATAGTCAGGCTTGTGCAACAGCACGCGCGCGGCGGCGAGGCGCTGCTGCTCGCCCGGCGACAGAATGCGGGTCCAGTGCCCCGATTCCTGCAGGCGGTCGGCGTATTCCGACAGATGGCAGACCACGAGCGCTTCGCGGCATTCCTCGTCGGTATAGGTATCCGCGGCGGAGGGGTAGGTGAGCGCCGCCTTGAGGGGGCCGATCGGCATATAGCTCACCTGCGGGATGAACATCATGCGCGCGTTGACCGGGGCGTCGATCGAGCCGTCGCCGAACGGCCACAAACCGGCGAGGGCGCGCATCAGCGTGCTCTTGCCCGAACCCGACGGGCCGCGCACCAGCCAGCGCGAGCCTGGCCGGATCGCGACGTCGCGAATGCGCGACAGCGGGTTGCCGTTGGGCAGCGCGAGTTTGAGACCGTCGGTGGAGAGCTTGTCTTCGTCGACGAAATGCAGATTGATGCCGCCATGCGCGGTAGCCGGCGAAACCGATTCCTTCAGGTGCGGCGCGTGCACGACGCGCTTGAATTCACGCAACCGGTTCACGGTGGCGCGCCATTCGACCAGGGTGCCGTAACTGTTGATGAACCACGAGAACGAATCGCTGACGGTGCCGAACGCGCTGGAAATCTGCATCAGCACGCCGAACGTGAAGGCGCCGGCAAAGTAGCGGGGCGCGGCGACCACCAGCGGAAAGATGATCGCGATCTGGCCGTAGAAGCTCAGTACGAACGTGAGGCGCTTGGTGTACTTCATCACCTGCCACCAGTTGTCGCGGATGCGGCCGAACAGCGAGTGCGCGTTCTTCTTCTCGGTGTCCATGCCGTTGTAGAAGGCGATCTGCTCGGCGTTTTCTCGCAGACGGATCAGGCCGAAACGGAAATCCGCCTCGACTTTCTGCGCCTGGTAGTTGATCGGCACGAGCGGATGGCCGACCTTCTGGATGATCAGCGAACCGACCACCGCGTAAAGCGCCGCGGCCCACACCATGTAGCCGGGAATCTCGATCGGCATGCCGCCGAGCGAAATGGTCAGCGCGCCGGCGAGCGACCACAGGATCGTGATGAACGACACCAGCGTGACCACCGTGGACAACAGGTCGAGCGTTAGCGAAAGGGTGCTCGTGGCGAACGATTGCAGGTCGTCGCTGATCCGCTGGTCGGGGTTGTCGGCGAGGCGGTCGCGCTCGATCCGGTAGAACGCGCTGTCTTTCAGCCACTCGTTCAGGTAGCGCGTGGTCAGCCACTGGCGCCAGCGGAAGCCGAGCATCTGGCGCAGGTAACGGCCGTACACCGCGAGGATGATGAAACCGAACGCGAGCCCCGAGAACACCATCAGCAGGTGCGGGAAGTCGTGCACGTTCTTGGTTTGCAGCGCGTTGTAGAAGTCGGCGCTCCAGCGGTTCAGCCTCACGTTGATCCACACCACGAGCAGATTCATCACGATGATCGCGACGAGCAGGCCCCATGCCGTGTTTCGTTCTTCGGAGACCCAGTAGGGTTTGATCAGGCTCCAGGCGGAGACTTTTTCGTCGGGCGGCAGCACGGGGCTGGCAGAGGTATTCGGTGTCATGAGCATCCTGAAGTAGTGCTGGCCCATTCGGGGCTGACCCAACGGGGCAGCGCCGTCTGCGGGCTGCCCTGCGGCGGGTTTGCGGTACATGCCCGGGCGTCGTGCTCGACTAACGCAGGCCCGGGTGAGCGTCCGATTCTGGCGCGCAGCCCTTAAGCGGAAATTAATTTGCGCCGCGAGGCCCTGCGCCGGTGCCGCTGCGAACATGGCGGGCCGGCGGGCCGCCCGCGCCGCGTTCGTGCGGCATCCTGTGCTGGCATTGTGCCAGAGCACTGCGTTCGGCCGTATTGATAAAGCAAAAGATGGTGTCGGATCAAACCGCGTGCGGCGGGGCGCTGGTTTGCGGGGGCCGCGTCTTTTATGGTCTAATGGACTTCGACGAAACAGGGGTGCTTCGCGCACTGGCGGCGTGATTTTCATGCCGCGGCGGCGAGGCTGAGAGAGACCCTTTGCACCCGATCCGGGTAATACCGGCGCGGGAAGTTTCCGGAAGCAGCCAGTCTTCCATTCCCCGCCGGGCGGCGTTAGTCGTTGGAACGCGCATTGCCCGGCCGGCCTCACCCGCCGGTTTCGTCCTGGGTACGTGCGTTTTGTTGGCCGTACGGAAAGGACTCGATGACCGCCTATTCTTCAGATATGTGTTTTGCTCTTCGTCACGCCGCCGGCGCGCCGTGCCGCTTCGGCTTTGCTCGCCGTTCTGAAACGGAGTGCGCACAATGACGCGTTCTGCGCAACCCGATTTCGCTGTCCTCGGCGGCGGCCTGTGTGGGCGCCTCGTCGCGTGGCGGCTCGCCGGCCAGGGACATCGCGTGGCGCTTTATGAGCGTGGCGATGCCGCCGGTTCGCAGGCCGCCGCGTGGGTTGCCGCAGCCATGCTGGCGCCGCTCGCGGAAGCGGCCAGCGCCGAAATGCTGATCACGCGCCTCGGCGCGAGTTCGCTGGATACCTGGCCGCAAGTGCTGGCCGAACTGCCCGAGCCAGTGTTCTTTCAACGCAATGGCACGCTCGTCGTCTGGCATCACGCCGACCGCACCGAAGCGCCGCTGTTCGAGCGCCGGGTGCGCTCGAATGCCCCGGCGGAATTGCTGGACGGCGGCTTCGTCACGCTGGCGGGCGCGCAACTCGGCGCTGCCGAGCCCGCCCTGGCGGGACGTTTCAATCAGGGCTGGCTGTTGCCGCGCGAAGGCCAGCTCGATAACCGGCAGGTGCTGGGCGCGCTGGCCGCGGGCCTTGTTCAACGCGGTGTCGAAACGCACTGGAATACGCCGGTCGACGACGCCGCGCTGCCGCCCGCCCATATCACGATCGACTGCCGCGGCCTCGGCGCGAAGCCCGCGCTGCCCACGCTGCGCGGCATTCGCGGCGAAGTGGCGCGCGTGCATGCGCCCGGCATCGGGCTGACGCGTCCGGTGCGGCTGCTGCATCCGCGCTATCCGCTCTATATCGCGCCGAAGCAGGACGACCTCTACGTGATCGGCGCGACCGAGGTGGAAGGCGAGGACATGTCGCCGGTGAGCGTGCGCTCGGCGCTCGAACTGTTGAGCGCGGCGTTTTCCGTGCACCCCGGCTTCGGCGAGGCACGCATCCTCGAACTGAATTCGCAGTGCCGCCCAACGTTGCCGGACCACCGTCCGGCCTTGCTGTGGGACGGCGCGCAGACGCTGCGCGTGAACGGCCTGTACCGGCACGGCTACATGATCGTGCCCGAAGTCGCCGACGAGGCCGTGCGCTTCGCCGCGGCGCTGCTCGACGGCCGCATCGGCGACGCCGATGCCTTCGCCGACTGGCAGCGCGCCGCGCGCTGGAGCGAGCTCTTTCAACTGGACTCCGCGCGGGAGCCGGCATGAGCGTTGCGCGAACTGTCGCTGCAGGCCACGCCGCTTTCGCCATCGATTGAACCGTATTCGAACACCATGGACATTCATATCAATCAGAAGCCGTTGTCGCTGCCCGAAGGCGCGACCGTTGCCGACGCGCTCGCCGCGTACGGCGCCCGTCCGCCGTTCGCGGTCGCGCTGAACGGCGATTTCGTGGCGCGCGCCCAGCATGCGGCGCGCGCGCTGCAGGCGGGCGACAAGCTCGACGTCGTGCAACCCGTGGCCGGCGGCTGAGCCTCTCGCCACGTCTTGCCGCAGACCCAAAGGATGATGCAGATGACCTCCCCCCAGACCGCCGACGCACTTACGCTGTACGGCCAGACCTTCGCAAGCCGTGTGCTGCTCGGCACCTCGCGCTATCCGTCGCTGCAATCGCTGTCCGATTCCATCGACGCGGCGCGGCCCGGCATGGTGACCGTCGCGCTGCGCCGGCAGATGAACGAAGGCGGCGCGCAAGCCAGCTTCTTCGACCTGCTCAAGCGCCACGGCGTGCCGCTCTTGCCGAACACGGCCGGCTGCCTGACCGTCGGCGAGGCGGTCACGACCGCGCATATGGCGCGCGAAATCTTTGAAACCGAGTGGATCAAGCTCGAACTGATCGGCGACGACTACACGCTGCAGCCCGACCCGGTCGGCCTGATCGAAGCGGCCGCGCAACTGATCAAGGACGGCTTCAAGGTGCTGCCTTATTGCACGGAGGACCTCGTGATCGGCCGCCGTCTGCTGGACGCCGGCTGTGAAGCGCTGATGCCGTGGGGTGCGCCGATCGGCACCGGCAAGGGCGTGATCAATCCATACGGCTTGCGCGTGCTGCGGGAGCGGTTGCCGGACGTGCCGCTGATCGTCGACGCCGGACTCGGCGTGCCGTCGCATGCGGCGCAGGTGATGGAATGGGGTTTCGACGGCGTGCTGCTGAACACGGCCGTCTCGCAGGCCACGCACCCCGACGCGATGGCGCGCGCCTTCGCGCTGGGTGTCGAAGCGGGTCGCCAGGCCTTTCTGGCGGGACCGATGGCCGAGCGCGAAAGCGCGCACGCGAGCACGCCGGTGGTTGGCATGCCGTTCTGGCATCAAGACGGGAGCGCCGCATGACGAAGAGTTTGACATTGAAAGACCGCGACCTCTTCTGGCCGCCCGCCGACGAACTCACCGAAGCCGCCGAGCGCATCCGCGCCCGGCTGGGCGACTGGCCGCCGACGCACGCGCCATGGCGCATCTGCCTGACCGCGCCGGACGAACCGAACGGCGGCGACCTGATCCTGATCGCCGACGCGCAGCAGCACGGCGAGCAGATGGCGCGCTGGCTGGTGCGCGGCGCCGGCGTGATCGAAGCCGCCGAGGACAAGGCCACGCTGCATCTGGGCGGCGACAAATACCGCCTGGAAGGTCATCTGGCGGAAGATTGGGTTGCCGCGCTGGCGGCGTTCCTCGACTGCGGCTTCGATCCGCATGACGCGCTGGTGCTGGCGCTCGCCTGGCGCGACGGCGACGAAACCCGGGCCGACGACGCTTTTCCCGCCGACATCAGCCACTTCCCGCGTCTTGCCGGCTTGCCCGAGGCGCCGTCGCAGGCATTCGCGCGCTGCCCCGAGCAGCTGGGCCTGTATCCGGTGCTGCCGAGCGCGGAATGGGTCGAACGGGTGGTGGGCTTCGGCGTGAAGACCGTGCAGCTGCGCCGCAAATCGGCCGAACCCGCCGCCGAACTGAAGCGCGAAATCGCCCGCTGCGTGGCCGTCGGCCGTGAGTACGACGCTCAGGTGTTCATCAACGACCATTGGCAGGCCGCGCTCGAAGCCGGCGCGTACGGCGTCCACCTCGGGCAGGAAGACGTGCATACGGCGGACCTCGCCGCGCTCGCGGCCGCAGGCGTGCGGCTCGGCCTGTCGACTCACGGTTTCTACGAGATTCTGAAGGCGCTGCATTTCCGGCCAAGTTACATTGCACTGGGCGCGGTGTTTCCGACCACCACCAAGGTCATGCCGACCGAGCCGCAGGGCCTGCGGCGCCTCGCCCGCTACGTGCGGCTGCTCGACGGCGTCGTGCCGCTGGTGGCGATCGGCGGGATCGACCTGCAGGTGCTGCCCGACGTGCTGGCGACGGGCGTCGGCTGCGCGGCCGTGGTGCGGGCGGTGACGGAAGCGGCGGATCCGGCCGCGGCCCTTTCTGCACTGCAACAAGCGTTTACGCAATAATCGTCATGATTGATTAAGGGACAGGGCGCGCTCAGGGCAACTTTTGCACGATGGCCCTATAATTCGGCCTTCCGTGTAAAAGGACTGTCAGTTTCGTGTCTTCCTCACCCGAGACCTTACTCGAGCTGCGCGACGTCGACTTCGGTTACGGCGACCGGCTCGTTCTGTCGAACCTGAATCTGCGCTTCAAGCGCGGCCAGGTGGTCGCGGTCATGGGCGGCTCGGGCTGTGGCAAGACCACGGTGCTGCGCCTGATCGGCGGTCTCGTGCGCGCGCAGCGCGGCGAGATTCTGTTCGACGGCCAGGACGTCGGCCGGCAAACGCGCGACGGCCTCTACGCGCTGCGCCGCAAAATGGGCATGCTGTTCCAGTTTGGCGCGCTTTTCACCGATATGTCCGTGTTCGAAAACGTCGCCTTCGCGCTGCGTGAGCATACCGACCTTCCCGAACAACTGATCCGCGACCTCGTGCTGATGAAGCTCAACGCGGTCGGCTTGCGCGGCGCTCGCGACCTGCTGCCGTCGGAGATCTCCGGCGGCATGGCGCGGCGCGTGGCGCTCGCGCGCGCCATCGCGCTCGATCCCGAACTGATGATGTACGACGAGCCGTTCGCCGGTCTCGATCCGATCTCGCTCGGCATCACCGCGAACCTGATTCGCGCGCTGAATCAGGCGCTCGGCGCCACCTCGATCCTCGTCACGCACGACGTGCCGGAATCGTTCGCGATTGCGGATTACGTCTACTTCCTCGCCAATGGCGGAGTCCATGCCGAAGGCACGCCCGCCGAATTGCGGGAGTCGACCGACCCCACGGTGCGCCAGTTCATCGACGGCGCGCCGGACGGTCCCTTCAAATTTCACTACCCCGGCAAGACGCCGCTCGCGGCGGACTTCGGCATCGGCGGAGGTCAGTCATGATCAGTGCGATCGGCCGCTCGGTGCTCGACGGGCTGGGCACGGCCGGCTATGCCACGCGCTTTTTCTTGCGGCTGGTGCTCGAATTTTTCCCGTTGCTGCGCCGTCCGCGTCTTGTCACGAAGCAGATCCACTTCGTGGGTAACTATTCGCTGGTGATCATTGCCGTGTCGGGCCTGTTCGTCGGCTTCGTGCTCGGCCTTCAGGGCTATTACACGCTGAACCGGTACGGCTCGGAGCAGGCGCTCGGGTTGCTGGTGGCGCTGTCGCTCGTGCGCGAACTCGGCCCGGTGATCACGGCGCTGCTGTTCGCCGGGCGCGCCGGCACGTCGCTCACGGCAGAGATCGGCTTGATGAAAGCGGGCGAGCAATTGACCGCGATGGAAATGATGGCGGTGGACCCGGTGAAGGTCGTGGTCGCACCGCGCCTGTGGGCCGGCATTATTTCGATGCCGATCCTCGCGGCGATTTTCAGCGCGGTCGGCGTGCTCGGCGGCTACGTGGTCGGCGTGCTGCTGATCGGCGTCGACGCCGGCGCGTTCTGGTCGCAGATGCAAGGCGGCGTCGATGTCTGGCGCGATGTCGGCGCGGGGGTCGTCAAGAGCGTGGTGTTCGGCCTTGCGGTGACGTTCGTTGCGCTGTTTCAGGGCTATGAAGCCAAGCCGACGCCGGAAGGCGTGTCGCGCGCCACGACCAAGACTGTCGTGTACGCGTCGCTTGCGGTGCTCGGGCTCGATTTTCTGCTGACCGCACTGATGTTCAGCTAAGTCCGCGCCACACTTTTTTCGCCGGCGGCGCGTCATTCGACGCGCGCGGCGGAAGTGTCGACGGCGTGGCGGATTCACTTTGGGATGACGATGAAAAAGACTGCTCTCGACTTCTGGGTCGGCCTGTTCGTGGTGTTGGGTTTCGTGGCGTTGCTGTTTCTCGCGCTGAAGGCCGGCAACATGAGCTCGTTGTCGTTCCAGGCAACGTATCCGGTCAAGCTCAAGTTCGACAATATCGGCGGACTGAAGGCGCGCGCGCCCGTGAAGAGCGCGGGTGTGACGGTCGGTCGCGTCGGGTCGATCGGCTTCGACAGCAACGCGTACCAGGCCGTCGTCACGATCGATCTGGACAAGCAATACCAGTTTCCGAAAGACACGTCGGCGAAGATTCTGACCTCGGGTCTGCTGGGTGAACAGTACATCGGGCTCGAACCGGGCGGCGACAGCGAGATGCTCAAAGCGGGCGACACCATCTCCATGACGCAGTCGGCGATCGTGCTGGAAAACCTCATCGGACA
This sequence comes from Paraburkholderia aromaticivorans, assembly GCF_002278075.1. Classification (NCBI taxonomy): domain Bacteria; kingdom Pseudomonadati; phylum Pseudomonadota; class Betaproteobacteria; order Burkholderiales; family Burkholderiaceae; genus Paraburkholderia; species Paraburkholderia aromaticivorans. The sequence continues at coordinate 1,556,372 of NZ_CP022989.1, forward strand.
GTTTCTGTATAGCAAGGCTGCCGATTCGGGTGCGTCCAAGCCGGGCGCGGTTGCGAGCACACCCGCGCCCGCGGCGCCGAGCCTGCCCGCCTCCGGCGCGGCGGCTCAATAAGGAGAACAAGAATGCAGACCACGCGCATCAAGACCGCACGCGCTTTCCCGCTCGGTAAGCTGGCGGTCGTCGCCATGCTGCTCGCCGGCTGTACGACCGTGCAGACGCCGACCAAGGGCGATCCGCTCGAAGGTTTGAACCGCACGATGTTCACCGTCAACGACAAGATCGACCAGTACGCGCTCAAGCCGGTCGCGAAGGGCTACGTGTGGGCGACTCCGCAGCCGGTGCGCGACAGCGTGACGAATTTCTTTTCGAACATCGGCGACGTCTACATTGCGGCGAACAACCTGCTGCAGTTGAAGATCACCGACGGTGTCGAAGACATCATGCGGATCGTGATCAACACGGTGTTCGGTGTCGGCGGTCTGTTCGACGTGGCAACGCTCGCCAAGCTGCCCAAGCACGACAACGACCTCGGCCTGACGCTCGGTCACTATGGCGTGCCGGCGGGCCCGTACCTCGTGCTGCCGCTGTTCGGGCCGAGCACCGTGCGCGATGCGGTCGGCTCGATCGGCAACTATTATGTGAACCCGCTCAGCTATATCGATCCGGCGGGGCTGAGCTGGGCGCTGTACGGCCTGAACGTGGTCAACACGCGCGCCAATCTGCTGAGCGCGAGCGATGTGTTGGAAGGCGCCGCACTGGATAAATACTCGTTCGTGCGCAATGCGTATCTGCAACGCCGTCAGTACTTGTTGTCGGACAACAAGCAGTCGCAGGCGCTACCGAACTATGGCGAAGAAGCGCCGCTGCCGAAATACGACGACGTCGACGGCAGCGCGGCCGGTGCGCCGGCTGGCGCCGTAACCGGTACGGCCGGCGCGGCGGGCACGCCGGGTGCTGCCGCCGCGAAGCCGGCGCCGGCCTCCGGGGCGGCCGCGGCCACGCCGCCGCAAGCGGCGTCGGGCACCGCGGCAGCGCCGGAAGCCGCGTCGGGCAGCACCGAAACGCCGCCGCTGGACCTGAATGGCGGCCCTGAAACGACGCAGATTCCGGCCGGCCAACTGGTGCCGCCTACGCGTTTCAACTTTCCGTCATTCAAATTGCGTTGATCGTGCGGCCGTAACAGATCGATACGACTCTCGCAGTTTGCGCATGGATTGCTGCTGAACTCGCGTGCTAATGTCGGCTCAAACGGTTGCACTATTTTTTAAGGCAGGGCTCCAAATGAAAAAATTGTTCTTGATTCCGCTGTTCGCCGCGCTGTTCTCGTTTGCCAGTGCCGGTGCATCAGCACAAACGGTCGACGCCAATTCACCCGACGGCATGATCAAGACGGTCACGCAGGAAGTGATCGACGCAGTGCGCGCCGACAAGTCGATCCAGCAAGGCGACATCTCGCATATCACCCGGCTGGTCAACGAAAAGATCCTGCCGTACACCGATTTTCGCCGCACCACGCAACTGGCCATGGGCCGCAACTGGCGCACGGCCACGCCGGAGCAGCAAAACCAGGTGGTCGAGCAGTTCAAGATGCTGCTGATCCGTACATATTCGGGCGCCTTGGCGCAGGTGCGCGATCAGCAGATCCAGTACAAGCCGTTCCGCATGAACCCGGACGACACCGACACGGTGGTGCGCTCGGTCGTGATGAACAATGGCTCGCCGATCGAACTGGACTACCGTCTTTACAAGACGCCGCAAGGCTGGCGCGTCTATGACATCAACGTGCTCGGCGCATGGCTGATCCAGGCATATCAGCAGCAGTTCAACGAGCAGATTCAGCAGAAGGGCGTGGACGGACTGATCCAGTTCCTCACGCAGCGCAACCAGCAACTCGCCGCGGGCAAGCAGTCGTGAGCGAAGTGCTGAGCCCCGTCGCGAACCGCTTTGAAAGCGGCGCGACGCTGACCCACGAGAGCGCGAACGCCGCGCTCGCGGCGGGTTTGCAACGGATCGCGGCGGGCGCGAACGGCGTGGATTGCGCGCCGCTCGCGCAATTCGATTCGTCCGCGCTGGCCGTCCTCCTTGCGTGGCAGCGCGCCGCTCAAGCGCGCGGCGGCGCGTTCGAGATCGTCAACCTGCCGGCTGGTCTCGCCAGCCTTGCGCAAGCCTACGGCGTCGATACCCTCTTATCGGCGCGACATTGACGCCCCCGGCGCGTCACTTCCAAACCCCCCGGCTGAGATAGGGCCACCGATTTTTGCCCTATAATCAAACGTTTTTCGGGGCCTATAACCGGCCCCAATTCCGTTCCTTCCAGCATTTGTGCGCCCACTCAGGGCTCCTTTAGGCGCTGCGACGCACGCGGCCCACAGTCAATGTCAGCCATAGAAATTCGTAACGTCAAGAAGCGCTACAAGGACTTGCAGGCGCTCAAGGGCGTCAGCCTCACAGTTGAAGAAGGCGAGTTCTTCGGACTGCTCGGTCCGAACGGCGCGGGCAAGACAACGCTCATCAGCATCCTCGCCGGGCTCGCGCGCGCCGATGAAGGCAGTATCGCGGTGCGTGGCCACGACGTGGTCAGTGATTTCCGCGCCGCGCGCCGCGCGCTCGGCGTGGTGCCGCAGGAACTCGTGTTCGATCCGTTTTTCACGGTGCGCGAGACTTTGCGCATCCAGTCCGGCTACTACGGTCTGCGCAACAACGACGCGTGGATCGACGAGATCATGGCCAATCTCGACCTTACCGACAAAGCCGACGCCAACATGCGCGCGCTGTCGGGCGGTATGAAGCGCCGCGTGCTGGTCGCGCAGGCGCTGGTGCACCGGCCGCCGGTGATCGTGCTCGACGAGCCGACCGCGGGCGTCGACGTCGAATTGCGGCAAACGCTGTGGAAATTCATCTCGCGTCTGAACCGCGAAGGCCACACCATCGTGCTGACCACGCACTACCTGGAAGAAGCCGAGTCGCTGTGCGACCGCATCGCCATGCTGCGGCGCGGTGAGGTCGTGGCGCTCGAACGCACCAGCACGCTGCTGCAACGCTTTGCCGGCATGCAACTGTTCTTGCGTTTCGCGCAAGGCGTGTTGCCGGCCGATCTGCGTCCGCTCGAAGTGGAAAGCGGCGCGGGCAACGGCAATGGCCGCCAGCATCTGCTGCGTCTCGCCAGTTACGACGACGTCGAAAAGATTCTCGCGCAGTGCCGCACGGCGGGCTGCACATTCGAAGAAATCGAGGTCCGCAAAGCCGACCTCGAAGATGTGTTCGTTCAGGTAATGAACGGCCCGGAAGTGATCGAGGGGCTTGCATGAGCGGTTTCCGTACGCTGTTTTACAAGGAGCTCCTGCGGTTCTGGAAGGTGGCGTTCCAGACGGTGCTGGCGCCGGTCATCACCGCGCTCCTGTATCTGACGATTTTCGGCCACGCTCTGCGCGGTCATGTGCAGGTCTATCCGGGTGTCGAATACACGAGTTTCCTGATTCCGGGTCTCGTGATGATGAGCGTGCTGCAAAATGCCTTCGCGAACAGTTCGTCCTCGCTGATCCAGTCGAAGATCACCGGCAATCTGGTGTTCGTGCTGTTGCCGCCGCTGTCGCACTACGAGATGTTCGGCGCCTATGTGCTCGCCGCGGTGGTGCGCGGCCTCGCCGTGGGTTTCGGCGTGTTCATCGTGACGATCTGGTTCGTGCCGGTCAGCTTCACCGCGCCGCTCTACATCGTTCTGTTCGCGATTTTCGGCGCGGCGATTCTCGGCACGCTGGGCTTGATCGCGGGTATCTGGGCCGACAAATTCGACCAGCTCGCGGCGTTTCAAAATTTTCTGATCATGCCGCTCACGTTTCTCTCGGGCGTGTTCTACTCCACTCACACGCTGCCACCCGTGTGGCGCGAAGTGTCGCGGCTCAATCCCTTTTTCTACATGATCGACGGCTTTCGCTACGGTTTCTTCGGGATGTCGGATGTCAATCCGCTCGTGAGCCTCGCGATCGTCGCCGGTTTCTTTGTGGTGCTGGCCGTGGTGGCGATGCGCATGCTCGCTTCCGGCTACAAACTGCGCCACTGATCAGGAGCTTCTCTCATGTTGCCGACTCCCGAACAGGTCAAGCAATACATCGCCGCTGGGCTCGCCTGCCAGCATCTCGAAGTCGAAGGCGACGGCCAGCATTTCTTTGCGACCATCGTTTCGCCGAGCTTCGAAGGCAAGCGTCTGATCCAACGCCATCAACTCGTGTACGCGGCGCTCGGCGACCGCATGCGCGAAGAAATCCACGCGCTCAGCATGAAGACGCTGACGCCCGCCGAATGGCAGAACGCGTAATCTGGAACTTTAGTGCGAATTACTCAAGAAGGGCGCGACGCCGGTAGCGGCGCGCCGAACACAGTCAAAGCAGCCCCGGCCGAAGTCCGGGTCAATCAGGAACTGACAGGCATGGATAAACTCGTCATTGAAGGTGGCTACCCGCTGTCGGGTGAAGTCGTCGTCTCGGGTGCGAAGAACGCGGCGTTGCCGATTCTGTGCGCGGGTCTGCTCAGCGCGGAGCCGGTGCATCTGGAAAACGTGCCCGACCTGCAGGACGTGCGCACGATGCTCAAGCTGCTCGGCCAGATGGGCGTGCAGATCGAGAGCGGCGAAGGGCGTGTGTCGCTGAACGCGTCGAAGGTGGATAACCTCGTCGCGCCGTACGAAATGGTCAAGACCATGCGCGCGTCGATTCTCGTGCTCGGCCCGCTGGTTGCGCGCTTCGGTCATGCGCGCGTCTCGCTGCCGGGTGGCTGCGCGATCGGCGCGCGGCCGGTGGATCAGCATATCAAGGGCCTGCAGGCGATGGGCGCGGAGATCACGATCGAGCACGGCTTCATCGAAGCGCGCGCGAAGCGTCTGAAGGGCGCACGCATCGTCACCGACATGATCACCGTGACCGGCACCGAAAATCTGCTGATGGCAGCCGTGCTCGCCGAAGGCGAGACCGTGATCGAGAACGCGGCGCGTGAGCCGGAAGTCGGCGATCTCGCGCATCTGCTGGTCGAGATGGGCGCGAAGATCGAAGGCATCGGCACGGATCGTCTCGTGATCCAGGGCGTCGACAAGCTGCATGGCGCCAAGCACACGGTGATTCCTGACCGGATCGAAGCCGGCACGTTCCTGTGCGCGGTGGCGGCAGCCGGTGGCGACGTCACGCTGCGCAAGGTCCGTCCGCTGATTCTCGAAGCGGTGACCGAAAAGCTGCGCGAAGCCGGCGTCACGATCGAAGAAGGCGAAGACTGGATGCGCGTGCGCATGGACAAGCGTCCCAGCGCGGTCACGTTCCGCACCTCCGAATACCCGGCGTTCCCGACCGACATGCAGGCGCAGTTCATGGCGCTGAACACGATCGCGACCGGCACCTCGCAGGTCGTCGAGACGATTTTCGAAAACCGCTTCATGCACGTGCAGGAATTGAACCGGCTCGGCGCGAACATCACGATCGACGGCAACACCGCGCTCGTGACCGGCGTCGAGCAACTTTCCGGCGCGAAAGTCATGGCGACGGACCTGCGCGCGTCCGCGAGTCTCGTAATCGCCGCCTTGCGCGCCGACGGTGAAACGCTGATCGACCGGATCTATCACCTCGACCGCGGTTACGACCGGATGGAAATCAAGCTCACCGCTATCGGCGCGAAGGTGCGCCGTATCTCGGGGAGCCAGGCATGAGCGCAATGCCGCAGACTTCGTCGTCGCCGGCGGTGAGCGCACCGCTCACGCTGGCGTTGTCGAAAGGGCGTATCTTCGAGGAAACGCTGCCGCTGCTCGCGGCGGCGGGCATCGAAGTGGCCGAAGATCCGGAAACCTCGCGCAAGCTCATTCTGCCGACCACGGACGCGAACCTGCGCGTGATCATCGTGCGCGCCACCGACGTGCCCACCTACGTCGAATACGGCGCGGCCGACTTCGGCGTGGCGGGTAAAGACGTGCTGCTCGAGCACGGCGGCAGCGGCCTGTATCAGCCGGTCGACCTGGATATTGCGCGTTGCCGCATGTCGGTCGCGGTCGCGGCCGGTTTCGATTATGCGAACGCGGTGCGCCAGGGCGCCCGCTTGCGCGTGGCGACCAAGTACGTGGAAACCGCGCGTGAGCATTTCGCCGCCAAGGGCGTGCACGTCGACCTGATCAAGCTGTACGGTTCGATGGAACTGGCGCCGCTGGTGGGCCTCGCCGATGCGATCGTCGACCTGGTGAGCTCGGGCAACACCTTGCGCGCCAACAATCTTGTCGAGGTGGAGGAGATCATGCAGATTTCGTCGCGCCTCGTTGTGAACCAGGCGGCGCTCAAGCTCAAGCGCGCCGCATTGCGGCCGATCCTCGACGCGTTCGAACGCGCGTCGAAAGCCGGCTCCACGACGGCCTGATCGCGCTAGTGTGACCACGCTCTAAAGCGCGCCTTACCGAAACGGATACCCGTATGTCTATCAAGATTCGCAAACTCGATTCCACCGCTCCCGACTTCCAGAAGTCGCTGCACGCGGTGCTCGCGTTCGAGGCGAGCGAAGACGAAGCAATCGAGCGCTCGGTCGCGCAGATTCTGAACGACGTGAAGGCGCGCGGCGACGCCGCGGTGCTCGAGTACACGCGCCGCTTCGACCGTGTCGAGGCAAACAGCGTCGACGCGCTCGAGCTGCCGATGTCGGAGCTGGAAGCGGCGCTGGAAGGCCTCGAGCCGAAGCGCCGCGCGGCGCTCGAAGCGGCGGCGGCGCGGGTGCGCGGCTACCACGAGAAGCAGAAGATCGAATGCGGCAGCCATAGCTGGCAGTACACGGAAGCCGACGGCACCGTGCTGGGCCAGAAGGTTACGCCGCTCGATCGCGCCGGTATCTACGTGCCGGGCGGCAAGGCGGCGTATCCGTCGTCGGTGCTGATGAACGCGATTCCGGCGCGAGTGGCCGGCGTGCGCGAAATCGTCATGGTGGTGCCGACGCCGGACGGCGTGAAGAATCCGCTGGTGCTCGCGGCCGCGTTGCTCGGCGGCGTGGATCGCGTATTCACGATCGGCGGCGCCCAGGCGGTGGGCGCGCTGGCGTACGGCACGGCGACCATTCCCGCGGTCGACAAGATCTGCGGTCCGGGCAACGCGTATGTCGCCTCGGCCAAGCGCCGGGTGTTCGGCACGGTCGGCATCGACATGATCGCCGGGCCGTCGGAAATTCTCGTGCTGTGCGACGGCACCACGGACCCGCGCTGGGTGGCGATGGACCTGTTCTCGCAAGCCGAGCACGACGAACTCGCGCAGTCCATCCTGCTGTGCCCGGACGACGCGTTCATCGGCCGGGTAAGAGATGCGATCGACGAACTGCTGCCCACCATGCCGCGCCGCGACGTGATCAGCGCGTCGCTGGAAGGGCGCGGCGCGCTGGTCAAGGTGCGCGACATGGCCGAAGCCTGCGCGATCGCCAACGACATCGCCCCGGAGCACCTCGAAATCTCCGCGCTGGAGCCGCATCAATGGGGCCAGCTGATCCGCCATGCCGGCGCGATCTTCCTCGGCCGCTACACCAGCGAAAGCCTCGGCGACTACTGCGCGGGGCCAAATCACGTTTTGCCTACGTCTCGTACCGCACGGTTCTCGTCTCCCTTGGGCGTCTATGATTTCTTCAAGCGTTCGAGCGTGATCGAGGTCAGCGCGGAAGGTGCGCAGACGCTTGGCGAGATCGCCGCCGAACTCGCTTACGGCGAAGGCCTGCAGGCGCATGCCCGAAGCGCCGAATACCGGATGCGGCAAAACGGCTGAGTGCGTTGAGTCCGACGCTCAAGCCGCGGGCATCGAACCGATGCCCGCGAACGCCGGCGACGGATTGCGCGCGGTTCCACGTTCAATAACGACATCAGAGACCAAGCTGGGGCGGCCCGCATGCCGCCGACGCCGGGCCGGCGTTTCCTCGCGGCCCGCTCCACCGACCTATGACGACACCTCAAGACATCATCCGCCGCGACGTGCTCGCGATGACGAGCTATCCGGTTCCGGACGCGACGGGCTACATCAAGCTCGACGCGATGGAAAATCCGTTCCCGCTGCCGCCGGTGCTGGCCGCGCATCTGGGCGAGCACCTGGCGGGGGTCGCGCTGAACCGCTATCCGGCGCCGCGTCCGGATGCGCTGATCGAGAAGATCAAGCGTGTGATGCAGGTGCCGGCCGGCTGCGACGTGCTGCTCGGCAACGGCTCGGACGAGATCATCAGCATGGTGTCGGTCGCATGCTCGCAGCCGGGCGCCAAGGTGCTCGCGCCTGTGCCGGGTTTCGTGATGTATCAGATGTCGGCGAAACTGGCGAATCTCGAGTTCGTCGGCGTGCCGCTGAAAGCGGACTTCACGCTCGACACCGAAGCGATGCTGGCCGCGATCGCCGAGCACCAGCCGGCGATCATCTACCTCGCCTATCCGAACAACCCGACCGGCACGCTGTTCGACGACGCCGACATGGAGCGCATCATCGCCGCGGCCAGTAAGAGCCTCGTGGTGATCGACGAGGCCTACCAGCCGTTCGCGCAGCAAAGCTGGCTGCCGCGCGCCGACGCGTTCGACAATGTCGTAGTCATGCGCACGGTGTCCAAGCTCGGTCTGGCCGGCATCCGTCTCGGGTATCTGGTCGGCAAGCCGGCCTGGCTGACCGAATTCGACAAAGTGCGGCCTCCGTACAACACCAACGTGCTCACACAAGCCGCCGCCGATTTTCTGCTCGATCACGTCGACGTGCTCGATTCGCAAGCCGCGCAATTGCGTGAAGAACGGACGAAACTCGCGCACGCAGTGGCCGGGTTGCCGGGCGCCGAAGTGTTCCCGAGCGCCGGCAACTTCCTGCTGGTGCGCGTGCCGGATGCGTCGGTCCTGTTCGAAACGCTACTGGCGGCGCGGGTTCTGATCAAAAACGTGAGTAAAATGCATCCATTGCTGGCCAATTGCGTGCGTTTGACCGTCGGTTCGCCGGAAGAAAACGCGCAATTGCTCGCCGCACTGAAGCTCGTATTGCACTGAAGGCGTGCCGAATGGCCGCGCAAGCGCGTTTCCCGACAACGGGAAAGCACTCGCGGCCCGCCGTTTTCCCATCCCACCTACTTATCGCTTTCTAGCTAGATTCGAGGAATTACCATGCGCCTTGCGGAAGTCGTTCGCAACACCAGCGAAACGCAGATCCGTGTGAAGATCAATCTGGACGGCACCGGTCAGCAGAAGCTGGCCACCGGCGTGCCGTTTCTGGACCACATGCTCGACCAGATCGCGCGGCATGGATTGTTCGACCTCGAGATCGAAGCGCATGGCGATTTGCATATCGACGACCACCACACGGTCGAAGATACCGGCATCACGCTCGGCCAGGCCGTCGCGAAAGCGATCGGCGACAAGAAGGGCATTCGCCGTTACGGTCATTCTTACGTGCCGCTCGACGAAGCGCTCTCGCGCGTCGTGATCGATTTTTCCGGTCGTCCGGGGCTCGAATTCCATGTGCCGTTTACGCGCGCGCGGATCGGCACGTTCGACGTCGATCTATCCATCGAATTTTTCCGCGGCTTCGTGAATCACGCCGGCGTGACGCTGCATATCGACAACCTGCGCGGCCTGAACGCCCATCACCAGATGGAAACGGTGTTCAAGGCGTTCGGGCGTGCATTGCGCATGGCCACCGAACTGGACGAACGCGCGGCGGGGCAGATTCCGTCGACCAAGGGCAGCCTTTAAGCGCTCGTTAGCTGGCTCATTTACCTGGACCGGGACCGGCGCCGATTGCGCTCGCACCCGGTGTGCGATGGACATTCTGAAGTCGTTTATTTCGCTGCTGGCGTTGATCAACCCGGTCGGCGCCATCCCGTTCTTCATGAGCCTGACGGCGCATCAGAGCGACGCCGAGCGGCGGAGGACCATCCGGATCGCGGCCATTTCGGTGTTCTGCGTGATTGCGGTGACCACGCTGCTCGGGCAGCAGATCATCAGCTTCTTCGGCATTTCGGTCGGCTCGCTCGAAGTGGGCGGCGGGATCATCATGCTGCTGATGGCGATCAACATGTTGAACGCGCAGATCGGCAACAGCCGGTCGACGCCGGAAGAACGCCACGAAGCGGAGCAGAAGGACAACATCGCGGTCGTGCCGCTGGCGATTCCGCTGTTGACCGGTCCGGGCGCGATCAGCACCACGATCATCTATGCGGCCGGTTCGGCGCACTGGTACGACCGGATCAGCCTCGTCGCGATCGGCGCGGTGTTGGCGGCGATCTGTTTTTTTTCGCTGCGCCTCGCCGAACCGATTGCCCGCTGGGTCGGTCGCACGGGTATCAACATCGGCACGCGGCTCATGGGTTTGATGTTATCGGCGCTGGCGGTGGAATTCATCGTCGATGGATTGAAGGCATTGCTGCCTAATTTGAAATGAAAACTTCGATAGCGATTGTGGATTACGGAATGGGCAACCTGCGCTCGGTTGCCCAGGCACTGCGCAAAGCCGCGCCGGAAGCGGATGTGGCGATCGTCGACCGGCCGGAAGCGATCCGTGCCGCCGACCGCGTGGTGCTGCCAGGCCAAGGTGCGATGCCCGACTGCATGCGCAGTCTCGGCGAGTCCGGCTTGCAGGAAGCGGTGATCGAAGCGTCGCGCACCAAGCCGTTGATGGGCGTGTGCGTCGGCGAGCAGATGCTGTTCGACTGGAGCGCGGAGGGCGACACGCCCGGCCTCGGCCTGTTGCCCGGCAAGGTGCTGCGCTTCGACCTTGAAGGCCAACTGCAGGACGACGGCTCGCGTTTCAAGGTGCCGCAAATGGGCTGGAACCGCGTGCGCCAGACGCAGCCGCATCCGCTCTGGGACGGCGTCGCGGACAACGCGTTCTTCTACTTCGTGCACAGTTATTACGTGGTGCCGGACAATGCCGCCCATACGGCGGGCGAAACGGTGTATGGCGTGCCCTTTACCTCGGCGGTGGCGCGGGATAACATCTTCGCGACCCAATTCCACCCTGAAAAGAGCGCCGAAGCGGGGCTGCGCGTGTATCGCAACTTCGTGCACTGGAACCCGTGAGCGCCTTTCTTCATCCTGTTGCCGCGCGTCGTTTCGCCACAAGCGAAACGTGCGCCGCGCGCCGCAATGGCGGCATCGCGATTTCGCTTGCCCACGACGCCGCGCAAGGGCGTCGAAAGAGTTGTACTAAACTAGCGAAACGGCGTCCCGGCGGGCTGAACCATCAGTCGCTCGCGCCGACCTCCAACCCATTCCCAGACAACACCCGATTGCTATGCTGCTGATCCCCGCCATCGACCTGAAAGACGGTCAGTGTGTACGCCTCAAACAGGGCGATATGGACCAGGCGACGATATTTTCCGAGGAACCGGCGGCGATGGCCCGACACTGGGTCGATCGCGGAGCCCGGCGTCTGCACCTCGTCGACCTGAATGGCGCGTTCGCCGGCAAGCCGAAGAACGAAGACGCGATTCGCGCGATCATCGAGGAGGTGGGCGGCGAGATTCCCGTTCAACTGGGCGGCGGCATTCGCGACCTGAATACGATCGAGCGCTATCTGGACGACGGTTTGTCGTACGTGATCATCGGCACGGCGGCGGTGAAGAATCCCGGCTTTTTGCAGGATGCCTGCACGGCGTTCGGCGGCCATATCATCGTCGGGCTGGATGCGAAAGACGGCAAGGTCGCAACCGACGGCTGGAGCAAGCTGACCGGTCACGAAGTGGCCGATCTCGCGCGCAAGTTCGAGGACTACGGCTGCGAGTCGATCATCTACACCGACATCGGCCGAGACGGCATGCTGCAGGGCATCAACATCGAAGCGACGGTGCGTCTCGCGCGCGCGGTGAAGATTCCGGTGATCGCGAGCGGCGGGTTGTCGAACCTCGCGGACATCGAATCGCTGTGCGAAGTCGAAGACGAAGGCATTGAAGGCGTGATCTGCGGCCGGGCCATCTACTCGGGCGACCTCGACTTCGCGGCGGCGCAAACCCTCGCGGACCGGCTGCGCGAATCGGACGACGCTTAACACGGTGAGGCGGGGCCGGCAGGCTTGCCGCTCGCGCCTCGTGCGTTCGGCGTCGCGGTGAGCGAATCGTCGGCGTCCGAGCGCTGCGGCCTGACACCGGCATACCACCGTCTCGAGCCGGTTGCGCGGAACTCACCGGCGGCGCGACTGACCGCGCCGGCACTGTGCCGCTCGCCCAGGCGAGCGGCCTCATCAGCGGTATTGGCAGAATTGCAAGATCATGGCTCTAGCTAAACGCATCATCCCCTGTCTCGACGTCACGGCTGGCCGTGTGGTCAAGGGCGTCAACTTCGTCGAACTGCGCGATGCGGGCGACCCGGTCGAAATCGCCCGCCGTTACGACGATCAGGGCGCCGACGAACTCACCTTCCTCGACATCACGGCGACTTCGGATCAGCGCGACCTGATTCTGCCGATCATCGAAGCGGTCGCCTCGCAGGTGTTCATTCCGCTGACGGTCGGCGGCGGCGTGCGCGCCGTCGAAGACGTGCGGCGTCTGCTGAACGCGGGCGCGGACAAGATCAGCATGAATTCGTCGGCAGTGGCGAATCCGCAGCTCGTGAAAGACGCAACGGACAAATACGGCTCGCAATGCATCGTGGTCGCGATCGACGCGAAGCGCGTCTCCGCGCAAGGCGAAACGCCGCGCTGGGAAGTTTTCACGCACGGCGGACGCAAGGCCACCGGGCTGGATGCGGTCGAATGGGCGCGCAAGATGGCCGAACTCGGCGCCGGCGAAATCCTGCTGACCAGCATGGATCGCGACGGCACCAAGAGCGGCTTCGACCTCGCGCTCACGCGCGCGGTGTCCGACGCGGTGCCGATCCCGGTGATCGCCTCGGGCGGCGTGGGCAACCTGCAGCATCTGGCGGACGGCATCAAGGAGGGCCACGCGGACGCTGTACTCGCCGCGAGCATTTTCCACTACGGCGAACACACCGTGGGCGAGGCCAAGCGCTTCATGGCCGATCAAGGCATTTCGGTGAGGTTGTGACGTGGTGAATCCCTCGGCAATCAATTGGCTCGACAAGGTCAGGTGGGACGCGAACGGCCTCGTGCCGGTGATCGCGCAGGAAGCGTCGACAAACGACGTGCTGATGTTCGCGTGGATGAACCGCGAAGCGTTGGCGAAAACCGTCGAAACGGGCCGTGCGGTGTATTTCTCGCGATCGCGTCAGCGGCTGTGGTTCAAGGGCGAAGAGTCCGGCCACGTGCAGCATGTGCACGAACTGCGGCTCGATTGCGACGAAGACGTCGTGCTGCTGAAGGTGGAGCAGGTGTCGGGCATTGCCTGCCATACCGGCCGCCACTCGTGCTTTTTCCAGAAATTCGAAGGCTCGGTGGAAGATGGCGACTGGGTCGCCGTCGATCCGGTGCTGAAAGACCCCGAACACATCTACAAATGACGCAATCCACGCAAACCACGTCGTCTGACTCCGCGTCCACGACCGACACGCTGCTGCGCCTCGCGGCGATCATCGACAGCCGCAAGGGCGGCGATCCGGACGTCTCGTACGTATCGCGCCTGTTCCACAAGGGCGACGACGCGGTGCTGAAGAAGATCGGCGAAGAAGCCACCGAAGTCGTGCTGGCCGCCAAAGATGCGCGCCACGGCGGCGCGCCGAAAGCGCTGGTCGGGGAAGTCGCGGACCTGTGGTTTCACTGCCTCGTGATGCTGTCGCACTTCGATCTGAACCCCGCGGACGTGCTCGCCGAACTCGAGCGCCGCGAAGGCATGTCGGGCATCGAGGAAAAGGCGCTGCGCAAGAGCCGCGAGCGCGAGCAGAACGGCGATTGAGCGGCGGCGGTCCGGCGACCGGGCGGTGGCCGGACCGCGGTGGCGCGCCGCAGTCTTGAAGTGGCGGGCACTGAACGCATCTGATCGCATCCTTGGGAGGACGCAAGCATGGAACAGTCGCATGAAAGCTATTCGCCGCCGGCCTACCGCAATGCTATCGAGCCGGAACGCGAGCGCAGCCTGCGCACGCTCACCCACGTTCTGTATGCGCTGTACGCGGTTCACTGGCTAACGGGCGGCCTGACGATCCTGATCGCGATCATCATCAACTACGTGAAGCGGCCCGATGTGGTGGGCACGCCCTACGAAGCCCACTTCGAGTGGCAGATCCGTTCTTTCTGGATGGCCTTGCTGGGTTATCTGATCGGCGGCGTGCTGCTGTTCGTGGTGATCGGCATTCCGGTACTGTGGGCCGTGAGCATCTGGATGTTGTACCGTATTATCAAAGGCTGGCTGTATCTGTACGATAACAAGCCGCTCGCGAATCCGCGTGGCTGGTTCTGAGTTTCGTCCGACCGTTGCCGGGCCTGACATGAACCGCGCCACGCATGCTTCGCGTTTCAGCCCTACTGTGTCAGGAATACGATGAGCCACGACCCGAACTGCCTTTTCTGCAAGATCGCCGCCGGCGAGATCCCGTCGACCAAAGTCCACGAAGACGACGAGTTCATTGCCTTCCGCGACATTCGTCCGGCGGCCGAAACGCATGTGCTGGTGATACCGCGCAAGCACATCGCCACGCTGTCGAATTGCACCGAAAGCGATGCGCCGCTGCTTGGTAGAATGCTTGTCTTGACCGCGCGTCTGGCCGATCAGTTAGGCGTGGCGTACACCGGCGGCGAAACGGGTTTTCGCACTGTCATCAATACTGGTCCGGGCGGCGGGCAAGAGGTGTATCACCTGCACGCGCATATTCTCGCGGGACCGCGCCCCTGGCAGCGCATGGGCTGACCTGGCAACGCGGCGGCGCGCCGGGTTTTGGTCATGGACAATAGCGCAGCCGTTGTTTTTACCGCATTGTAACGACGCCGACGCGATCGTCTGACCAAAATGGCCCTTCCTCTTGCGGATTGAAGCGAAAGGGCTCGCGGTAACGTATAGATGAAGCGTACGCGCTTCGATTCACGCCGCAAGGCGCACGAGTTTCTCCGCATCAAGGTGCGGCATCGGGGTTAAGGAGAGTAGTCATGGGTTCGTTGAGCATTTGGCATTGGCTGATCGTGTTGTTGATCGTGGCGCTCGTCTTCGGCACGAAGAAGCTGCGCAATATCGGCACCGATCTCGGTGGCGCGGTGAAGGGCTTCAAGGAAGGCATGAAGGAAGCCGAAACGCCGGCAGGCGAAGCGCAACAGCGCGAACTGCCGCGTAACGGCGCCGTGGATGTGGAGGCGAAGGAAAAGGCGCCGCGTTCGGGCGATTACCGCTAAGCCGCGGCTTACCCGCGTTACTGACGGACATTCCACTTCATGCTGGACCTCGGTCTAACCAAGATGGCGCTGATCGGCGTCGTCGCGCTTGTCGTCCTCGGGCCTGAGCGCCTGCCACGCGTCGCCCGCACGGCCGGCGCGTTGTTCGGCCGCGCGCAGCGGTATATCAACGACGTGAAGGCCGAAGTCACGCGCGAAATCGAGCTCGACGAACTGCGTCGCATGAAAAGCGAGTTCGAGGCGGCCGCGACCAACGTCGAAACTTCCGTTCAGGACAATCTGCGCAAGCACGAGACCGAGCTGAACGACGCGTGGAACAGCGGCACGTCGGTGTCGCCGAGCATTGCGGGCGGCGCGCTCGAAGACGTTGGCAACGCAGGCAATACGTCGTGGCCGAGCAGCACGCCGGCTGCGGCGCCCAAACGCAAGAACTGGCGCGTCAAGCAGACGGCCATGCCCACCTGGTACAAGCGCGCGACCACGCGCCGCACGCGCGTGCAGTCTGGTGCGGCGCGCGTGGCGCGGCATACGCCGGCCACCATGCGTCGTCCGACGCGCTTCTTCTGATGATCAGAACGACAATCTCTAACCGAGGGCCGGTGTGAGCGACCCCCAGCAAACCCAGGACGAAGGCACTGAAGAGACCTTCATTTCCCACCTCGTAGAATTGCGCGACCGCATCATTCGCGCCGGCCTTGCCGTCATCGTGGTGTTCGTGGGACTCGTGTATTGGGCGCCGGATATTTTCCGGTTGCTGGCGCGGCCTCTGATGCAGAACTTGCCGAAGGACGGCAAGATGATCGTCACCGACGTGACCGGCTCGTTCTTCGTGCCGATGAAGGTGACCATGCTGGTGGCCTTCGTGATCGCGCTGCCGATCGTGCTGTACCAGATCTGGGCGTTCGTCGCGCCGGGTCTTTATCAGCATGAGAAGAAACTGGTCGGGCCGCTGGTCGGCAGCAGCTACACGCTATTCCTGTGCGGCATGGCGTTCGCGTACTTCGTGGTGTTCCCGACCATTTTCCGCGTCATGGCGCACTACAACGCGCCGCTCGGCGCCGAGATGACCACGGACATCGACAATTACCTGAGTTTCGTGCTGACCATGTTCATCGCGTTCGGCGTGACTTTCGAAGTGCCGATCGTGGTGGTGCTGCTGGTTCGCATGAATGTGGTGACGCTCAAGAAGCTCAAGGAGATTCGTCCGTATGTGATCGTCGGCGCGTTTGTTATCTCCGCCGTGGTCACGCCGCCGGACGTGTTCTCGCAACTGATTCTGGCGATTCCGCTGATCGTGCTTTACGAAGCGGGGATTATCGCGGCGCGGTTGATCGTGGGTAAGCAACCGGTGGTGATCGAGGATGCGGGCGCGTCGGATTGAGCGGCACGAGTTTTCTCTGCATAAGTTGATCAAGAGGCAGCCCATCACGGGCTGCCTTTTTTGATTGATGTCGCTGCTGGTCTAGATCTCCGCTATTTTTTCAATTGCACGAGAGGCGCGCGTTCTGAGAGTCGGCCTTGAAAATCTTAAGGCGTCTAATTGTTCATCCAATTATTGATCGATATTATTTCGTCTGTCGATAGACGGGCGTCGATATGTCAAATCAATATAAATACGGAATACATGGCGGCCTAACGCGAGAAGAGCTATTTTTTCTTATCGTCATTGACGAGACCTGTAAGCAGCTTGGTGTCGACGATGTCGTTGGTGTTGCCAGTGTCTTGCTGGGTCGGCGATTCATTCCGACGCGCAGCAAGTTTTCGGGTGCCGTGAGGGGAACGTCAATCGCGTCGGTTGTCTCGCTCAGTCTGTTGCCCTACGAGCCGAAATACAGGCTCTTGCCGACAGTGACATCATTCAAAAGTCTTATTTTGCTGCGGATCAAGTTCACCCGCAGCGTCGGCGCGTTCGTCGGACGCGCAATTCCCGGTGTCGGCTGGGTTCTCCTCGCTTCCGATGTGCCTACAATCATTTATCGCTCGGTTATCTCGTATAACGGACTTGTTAAAGCATAGGGCCGCCTATGACGGCTGATATCTGGAAAAATCTGGAAGCGTTCGCTAAGGAAGATGCCGGCAAACCGATTGTCGGCCAACTCCAACTCACGAGAGAAACCGACCTCTATCACGATCTGGACATGAACCCCGACCACATCTCCGAATTCATGGAAAGGTGGGCCGTTCAGTTTCACGTCGAGCTAAGTGAGTTTGATCTCCATCATTACTACCCCGCAGCAAAGCTGACTATCGGGTCTTTTCTTGCCACGGTGGCCAAGTCGCCGTTCAGCGCCAGTGCGCGCGACACCCTCGGCGGTAGATCGCTCACGCTCGGCATGCTCGAAGAAGCAATGAAATCGGGGCGGTGGCAAGCTTAGCTCGACGACCTACCCCCGCGCACCTCAACCCCCATCATCATCCTGCTGATCACCACCGCCGTTGTCCTCGACCGGTTGCTTCGGCGGGGGCGGACGTTTGCCGATGGTGACGTCCAGATCCATCTCACGGCTCTTGCGCACGAGATGCACCTTCGCAGCCGTGCCCGGCTTGATCTGCGCGATCACGTTCAACAGGCGCGTGGTGTCGGTGATCTCCTGGCCGTTCACGCTCACGAGAATGTCGCCCGGCTTGATGCCCGCACGGTCCGCGGGGCCGTTCTTCAGCACGCCCGCGACAATCGCCCCCGACTTCTGCTCCAGCCCGAACGATTCGGCGATTTCCGGCGTCACGTCCTGCGGCTCCACGCCAATCCAGCCGCGCGTGACCGAACCCGTGGTGATGATGCTCTCCAGCACGCTGCGCGCCGTCGACACGGGAATCGCGAAGCCGATGCCGAGCGAGCCGCCCGAGCGCGAATAGATGGCGGTGTTGATGCCGAGCAGGTTGCCGTTCACGTCGACCAGTGCGCCGCCCGAGTTGCCCGGGTTGATGGCCGCGTCGGTCTGGATGAAGTTTTCGAACGTGTTGATGCCGAGGTGATTGCGCCCGAGCGCGCTGACGATACCCATGGTCACCGTCTGGCCGACGCCGAACGGGTTGCCGATCGCCAGCACCACGTCGCCCACGCGCGTCTGGTCCATGCGGCCGAGCGTAATGGTGGGCAGATGGGTCATGTTGACCTTTAGCACGGCCAGATCCGTTTCCGGATCGACGCCGATCACTTTCGCATTCGTGGTGCGGCCGTCGGCTAGCGCGATTTCGATCTGGTCGGCGCCGTCCACGACGTGCTGGTTCGTTAGAATGTAACCTTCCGAACTCACTATCACGCCGGAGCCCAGATTCGACGCGGGCTGCTCCCGCTGCTTGCGATTGTTCTTGTCGCCGAAGAAGTAGCGGAACAGTGGGTCTTTCGCGCGCGGGTCGGGCGGCAGTGAGCCATCCTTGCTGGAGAACACATTGACGACCGCGGGCATGGCTTTTTGCGCGGCGTCCGCATACGACGCCTGGGCTGGGCCGCTGCCGATGCTTGGCGCCACTTCCCGCAGGGCGACGATCGGTTCGGCGAGTTGCTTGCCGAATTGCCCCTGTCGCTGCAGCCACTGCGGTTTGAGAGTCGCAATGATGAACATGAGCGCCAACAGCACGGTCACCGCTTGGGCAAAGAACAGCCAAAAGCGTCTAAGCATCTGAAGACTAGAGGTTTATATGGATCGGATCGAACTTGAATTGTACTTGAACAATCTCCTTGAAACCGCGCGCTTCAAGGACTATTGCCCCAATGGGCTGCAGGTCGAGGGGCGTCGCAGGATCAATAAGCTCGCGACCGGCGTGACCGCTTCGGCGGCCTTCCTGGAGGCGGCGCTCGATTGGGGCGCGGACGCCGTGCTGGTCCATCACGGCTACTTCTGGCGCAACGAAGCGCCGCAGATCACCGGCCGCAAATATGCGCGTCTGAAACTGCTGATCGCCAACGAACTGAATCTGTTCGCCTATCACCTGCCGCTCGATGACCATCCCGAGTTCGGCAACAACGCGCAGATCGGCGCGAAGATGGGCTGGATCAGCGACGCGCGTTTCGGCGAGAACGATCTCGGCTGGCTCGCCACCTTCCCGATGCCGATCACGCTCGCGCACTTCACCGCGCAAGTCGAGCAGACACTCGGCCGTACGCCGCTCGTCTTCGGCGACGCAGATCGTGAGCTGCGCCGCGTGGCCTGGTGCACAGGCGCCGCGCAAGGCATGTTCGACGCAGCCATCAACGCGGGCGCCGACATCTACCTGACCGGCGAAGTGTCGGAGTCGGTCATGCACACGTCGGCGGAGAGCGGCGTTGCGTTTCTCGCGGCCGGCCATCATGCGACGGAGCGCTTCGGCGTGCAGGCGGTGGGCAAGCATCTGTCCGAGCAGTTCGATATTGAACACCTCTTTATCGATATCCCGAATCCCGTTTGAATTGCAAGATCGACGTAAAACGCATTAGAGAAGAAAAACGCAGGAATAACGCAGAGGGCACTTAAAAGGAGGTGCGAAAAAGTTTGCGATCCGTACGGAGTAACCCTGATTTATCAAGGGCTTCGCACGGTTTTTGGCAATCGGCCCTTGTAAATGGCGACTCCATTCGCGCAAACTAGCGGCGGTAGAAGCGACGTGAAGGAAAAATCCAACTCAGAAGTGGGGCGTGTGATGCGAGACAAGGAAGATGAACGCGTCGACGGCAGCCGCCGTACCTGGCTGATAGCGACGACCGTAGCAGGTGGCATAGGAGGCGTTGCCACTGTCGTACCCTTTGTTAGTTCGTTTGCACCATCTGAAAAGGCCAAGGCAGCAGGTGCCCCGGTCGAAGTCGATATCAGCGATCTCAAGCCCGGCGACATGAAGACCGTAGCCTGGCGTGGAAAGCCGGTGTGGATCATCAACCGCACCGACAAGATGCTCGCCGATGTCCAGAAAGCCGATAACGAAGTGGCGGATCCCCACACCAAGAATCCTTTTTCGATGCCGTTGCCGGAGTACTGCAATAACGAGTTCCGTTCACGCGCCGACCACAAGAACCTTTTCGTCGCCGTCGCCGTGTGCACCCATCTGGGTTGTACGCCGACGCCGCGCTTCCAGGAGGGCGCGCAGCCCAATCTTCCGGACGACTGGCCAGGCGGCTTTCTCTGCCCTTGCCACGGCTCGACCTATGACATGGCCGGCCGCGTCTTCAAGAACAAACCTGCGCCGCAGAACCTCGACATCCCGCCCTACATGTTCACGTCGGCCACCGGCCTCGTGATCGGCAAGGACGAGAAAGGAGAAGCGTAATGGCGATCGAACACGAAGTAGAGACGACCGGGCTGGTCGGCTGGATCGACCGGCGCTTTCCGCTGACCTCCACCTGGAAAAAGCACGTTTCCGAGTACTACGCGCCGAAGAACTTCAACTTCTGGTACTTCTTCGGTTCGCTCGCGCTGCTGGTGCTGGTCAACCAGATCGTCACCGGCATCTTCCTCACCATGAACTACAAGCCCGACGCGACGCTCGCGTTCTCGTCGGTCGAGTACATCATGCGCGAGGTGCCGTGGGGCTGGCTGATCCGCTATATGCACTCCACGGGCGCGTCGATGTTCTTCGTCGTCGTGTATCTGCATATGTTCCGCGGGCTGATGTACGGCTCATACCGCAAGCCGCGCGAACTGGTGTGGATCTTCGGCTGCGCGATTTTCCTGTGCCTGATGGCCGAGGCGTTTTTCGGCTACCTGCTGCCGTGGGGCCAGATGTCGTTCTGGGGCGCGCAGGTGATCGTGAACCTGTTCTCGGCAATTCCGTTCATCGGTCCGGATCTCTCGCTGTGGATTCGCGGCGACTACGTGGTCTCGGACGTCACGCTGAACCGCTTCTTCGCGTTTCACGTAATCGCGATTCCGCTGGTGCTGATCGGTCTGGTGGTCGCCCACCTGGTCGCGCTGCATGAAGTCGGGTCGAACAATCCGGACGGCATCGAGATCAAGGCGAAGAAGGATCGGGACGGCATTCCGCTCGACGGCATCCCGTTCCACCCGTACTACTCGGTGCACGACTTCATGGGCGTAACGGTGTTCCTGCTGATCTTCGCGGCGATCATCTTCTTCGCGCCGGAGATGGGCGGCTACTTCCTCGAGGCGAACAACTTCGTGCCGGCCAACCCGTTGCAGACGCCGCCCGAAATCGCGCCGGTGTGGTACTTCACGGCCTTCTACGCGATGCTGCGCGCCACCACCGATCCGTTCAAGATCGTGCTGATGGTCGTGATCGCGCTGCTCGGCCTGCTCGCGCTGGTGCGCGCGCGCGGCAAGTGGAAACTCGGCCTGCCGGTGCTCGCGGTGCTGGTGATTCTGGCCATGGCGTTCACTGAATCGAAGTTCTGGGGCGTGGTGGTGATGGGCAGCGCAGTGGTTTCGCTGTTCTTCCTGCCCTGGCTCGACCGCTCGCCGGTCAAATCGATCCGTTACCGGCCGTTTTTTCACAAGGTGTTCTACGGTATCTTCGTGGCCGCGTTCCTGACCCTCGCTTTCCTCGGCACGAAACCGCCGTCGCCGGTCGCCACGTTGATCGCCCAGATCTGCGCGCTGATCTACTTCGCGTTTTTCCTCGGTATGCCGTTCTGGACGAGGCTTGGCACGTTCAAGCAGCCGCCCGAGCGGGTGCGGTTCAAGCCTCACTAATCGCGAGCCAGGAGAACACGAAATGAAGAAACTGCTTATGAAGTGCGCGCTGATCGGCGCGACACTGCTCGCGGTGCTGGCCGCCCCGGCCTACGCGGACGAGAATTTCCCGCTCGACCGCGCGCCGGATAACGCGGAGAATTTCGCTTCTTTGCAGCACGGCGCGCGATTGTTTGTAAACTATTGCCTGAATTGCCACAGCGCGAACCTGATGCGCTACAACCGGCTGACCGACATCGGCATCACGCCGAACGAAATTCAGGCGAATCTGTTGTTCACCACGGATAAAATCGGTAACACCATGACCGTGGCGATACGCCCTGAAGACGCGAAAGCGTGGTTCGGCGCGAGTCCGCCGGATTTATCGGTGGAAGCGCGGGCGCGCGGCAAAGACTGGCTGTACACGTATTTACGCAGCTTTTACCGCGACAATACGCGGCCTACCGGCTGGAACAATCTGGTGTATGAAAACGTGAGCATGCCTCACGTGCTGTGGCAGCTTCAGGGGCAACGTACCGCGAAGTTCGGGGATGAAACCGACGAAAAAACTGGCGAAACGGTACACAAATTTGTTGGCTTCCAGCAGGTCACTCCGGGGACGATGTCGCCGGTAGATTATGATTCTGCTGTGGCCGACCTCGTGTCGTACCTGTCATGGATGTCCGAACCGACCCAGAAAACCCGCAAGCAGCTTGGCGTGTGGGTGCTGATGTTCCTCGGTATCCTGAGCTTTTTCGCCTGGCGACTGAACGCCGCGTACTGGAAACATATCAAATAATCACGCCGTCACCCGGCGTGGGGCCGGCGCCAGGAAAAACCTGCTGAACGGTTTTTCCGTGCGCTGGCCTTTCAGCTTTTTGAGGAAACGTAAACATGATGGTTCTGTATTCCGGCACAACTTGCCCGTTCTCCCAGCGCTGCCGGCTGGTGTTGTTCGAAAAGGGCATGGACTTCGAGATCCGCGACGTCGACCTGTTTAACAAGCCGGAAGACATCGCAGTGATGAATCCGTACGGTCAGGTGCCGATTCTCGTCGAACGGGACCTGATTCTGTACGAATCGAACATCATCAACGAGTATATCGACGAGCGCTTCCCGCACCCGCAACTGATGCCGGCCGACCCGGTTCAGCGCGCCCGCGCCCGCCTGTTCCTGCTGAACTTCGAGAAAGAGTTGTTCGTGCACGTCGGCACGCTGGAAAACGAAAAGGGCAAGGCCGCCGAGAAGAATCACGAGAAGGCCCGTCTCGCGATCCGCGATCGCCTGACGCAACTCGCGCCGATCTTCCTGAAGAACAAGTACATGCTCGGCGAAGAGTTCTCGATGCTCGACGTCGCGATTGCTCCGCTGCTGTGGCGTCTGGACCACTACGGCATCGAACTGTCGAAGAACGCCGCGCCGCTGATGAAGTACGCCGAGCGCATTTTCAGCCGCCCGGCCTATATCGAAGCGCTGACGCCGTCGGAAAAGGTGATGCGTCGTTGAGTTTGGCTTTGGGGTGGGGGCGCCGCGCGGCTGAGTGAGCGCGGGCCCGCGCCCGGTAAGAGGACTGTTGATGCAAGAGATTTCCACCAAGCCCTACCTGCTGCGCGCGCTCTATGAGTGGTGCACGGATAACGGCTATACGCCGCATATCGCGGTCCGGGTCGACAACCAGACGCGCGTGCCGCGTCAGTTCGTGCGCGACAACGAAATCGTGTTGAACATCAGCTTCGAGGCGACCAGCCAGTTGCAGATGGGCAATGAGTGGATCGAGTTCAGCGCGCGTTTCTCCGGCAAGTCGCACAAGATCGAAGTGCCGATCGCCAATATTCTCGCGATCTACGCGCGTGAAAACGGCCAGGGCATGGCGTTCCCGGTCGAGTCGGCGGGCGGTGAGGCGCGGGATTCGGGCGCCGACGCGGAACTGACCGAAGAGACGGA
Organism: Paraburkholderia aromaticivorans; assembly: GCF_002278075.1. NCBI lineage: Bacteria > Pseudomonadati > Pseudomonadota > Betaproteobacteria > Burkholderiales > Burkholderiaceae > Paraburkholderia > Paraburkholderia aromaticivorans. The sequence goes on from NZ_CP022989.1 coordinate 1,580,137, forward strand.
GGCGCCCGCGCCACGTGCGGTCGAGACGGCGCCGGCGACGGACGCGGCGACCGCGAAGGGTGAAAGCGCGACCGACGGTCCGCAGCCTGACGACGACGGATCGAAAGGTGGCGGAAGGGCTCGCCTCAAGATCGTAAAATGAAGTAGAATCACGGCCTCATGCCGGCTTAGCTCATCAGGTAGAGCGCTTGACTTGTAATCATGAGGTGGCGGGTTCGAGTCCTGCAGCCGGCACCAGTTGTATTAAACGGGGTTTCTGTTTATTCAGAAGCCCCGTTTTCTTTTTGGGCGTGCGCAAGCGTTTCCATACCGCGAGCAATTAAATCGCTACGCAATAAATGGGCGTTGTCGGGAATAGCCGGATTAATGAAAAAAACAGTTGCGAACGCTACCGGGCGCCCGCAACTGAAGGCTTATTTTTAATGAGCTGACGTCGTGAATGTCGTCATGTGGCGCCGCCCATGGTCTGGTCTCTCAGGTTCTTTTTAGGAATGGCTGTGTTCCATTAATTGGGAAACTATACCTGCCATACTACTTTCTGTCCATTACTGGCTGTAAAACCCTGCATTGCATTGCGCTTGGGAATAGACGAATTGTGCCCACTCGTATAATCAATTCTCCTATTTTTTAGTCGAATAAAGCTCTGCGATCCGATAGATGCGAGCCAATCATTATCGGTACTAAGCCCAAAGAACCGGTCCCCCTAAAGCTTCGGTGAAACCCGTAATCGGTTCAAAACTGCCATATCTCTTTCACCTTGTCGATTATGGACTTTTCAGTCCACGATTTGGTCGCCGATGTCGGCGGGCAGCGCCTTTCCCGGGTCTCGCCACCGATAGCGCACCGCGAACCGGGACGGCAGAGGTACTATTCGGGCGTCAGTCGGCCACGCTATCCACTACTCCGGCGGGCAGCGCCCCCGATGACGCGGTTTTTTACAGCGCGTCGCTCCCGCAACACCGACCCCACCGTCACCATGACCAGCCCTGCAACCATTACCTGGCCCGAAGCCGACGGCCCCCGCACCGCGCGTTGGCGCTCCGAGGCGGCCGTGCCGCCGCCCAAGCGCGTGATCGTCGCGGACGACCGTACGACGGCCGATTCCGCTTACCGTCTTGCCTGCGAAGGAACGACGCTGCTGTGGAACGGCGATTTCCAGAACGCTCGCCAGTTGCTACAGGCCGTCACGCGACGGCTGGAGCGCAAGCCTCGCAAGCAGGGCGAAACGCCGATCGACGCGTTCAACCTGCATCGCCAGGCACAGTCGCAACGCGCGCGCACGCTCGGCATGATTCTGATCCCGCTCGACGCCGCCTACGGTATTCCGCTGCGCCGCGCGCCCGATGTCCAGCAAGCCTGCATCGAAACGTACGGACCGGCGAACGGCGAGGCCTCGGTCGTGTCGCTGCGGGAACTGCTCGGCATGATCGGCGCGCACGAGTGGCGCAAGAAGGGCGTCGAGATCGCCGCGCTCGGCGAGCGGATCCATCCGCACTACGGCGTGTTTTCCCCGGTGCGTGGCGAGTATGTGGATCTGGTTGCGCGCACGTCGCTGCCTTCGCTGAACAAGGCATTCGATATCGGCACAGGGACGGGCGTGTTGGCCGCGCTGCTCGCCAAACGCGGTGTGAAGAAGATCATCGCCACCGATCAGGATCCACGTGCGCTCGCTTGCGCGCGTGAGAACCTGACGCGTCTCGGCTACGGCCAGCAGGTCGAGGTCGTGCAGGCGGATCTGTTTCCGGAAGGCCGCGCGCCGCTCGTGGTCTGCAACCCGCCGTGGCTGCCCGCAAGGCCCGCTTCTCCAATCGAATATGCGATTTACGATCCGGACAGCCGCATGCTGCTCGGTTTCCTGAATGGCCTCGCGGAGCATCTGTCGCCGGGCGGGGAAGGCTGGCTGATCATGTCGGATTTCGCCGAGCATCTCGGTTTGCGCACGCGCGACTGGCTGCTTGGCGCCATCGACAAGGCCGGGTTGACCGTGGTCGGGCGCGAGGACATTCGTCCGCGCCACCCCAAGTCGACCGATGAAACCGATGCGCTGCACACGGCGCGGATGGCCGAAGTCACGTCGCTTTGGCGTCTGAAGCCGCGATAAGCGGCGGCTTGCGTTGGCACACGCGGTGCGTCACGTCGATGCGCCGCGCGCCTTGAGATGGCCGACGTGTGTGCCCACGTATGCCGCCGCGCCGCGTCCGGCTGCGAGGCCGCTCGCAAAGCAGGCGGTGAGCAGGTAGCCGCCCGTCGGCGCTTCCCAGTCGAGCATTTCGCCCGCGCAGAATGCGCCGGGCAGGCGCTCGATCATCAAGTGCGCGTCGAGCGCCTCGAAGGCAATGCCGCCAGCGGTGCTGATGGCCTCTGCGATCGGCCTGGCGCGGGTGAGACGCACCGGCAGCGCCTTGAGGGCGTGCGCGAGGCCGTTCGCGTCGGCGAAGGCTTCTTTCGACAGAATCTCATGCAACAGCGCTAGTTTGACCCCGCCGATTCCGATCCGGCCGTGCAGATGGCTCGACATCGAGCGTGAACCGCGCGGACGCGTGACTTCGGCGACGACCCGCTCCAAAGGCAAGCCCGGCGCCAGATCCAGCGCGATAGTCGCGGCGCCGTCTGCCCGAATTCGATCCCGGATCACGGCCGACAAGGCATAAATCAGACTCCCTTCGAGGCCCGTTTCGGTCAGAAGTATTTCACCTTGTCGATTGTGGACTTTATTGTCTATGTCGGTGATTGTGATGGCCACCGGCTTGACCGGTTGGCCCGCAAAGCGCTCGCGTAGATACGGGCTCCAGTCCGCGTCGAAGCCGCAGTTCGCCGGCAGCAAGGGTGCCACCGGCACCTCGCGCGAGGCCATGAGCGGCACCCAGGCGGCGTCCGAGCCGAGACGCGGCCAGCTTGCGCCGCCAAGCGCGAACACCACCGCGTCGAAGGTCATGGTTTGCTCGCCGACGGGCGTGGCGAACCGGAGCGCATGGGCGGCGGCGTCGCCTGCTTCAGTGCCCCAGCCAGTCCACTTGTGGCGCATGTGAAAACGCACGCCCGCTTCGCGCAACCTGTGCAGCCACGCACGCAGCATCGGCGCGGCTTTCATGTCGGTGGGGAAAACTCGCCCCGAACTGCCGACAAAGGTCTCCACACCTAGCCCGTGCAACCATGCACGCAGGGCGTCGGGATCGAAGGCCTGCACGAGCGGGGCGAGTTGCTCGCGGCGCGCGCCGTAGCGCCCGAGAAACGGTTCGAGCGGTTCCGAATGCGTGATGTTCATGCCGCCTTTGCCCGCCATCAGGAACTTGCGGCCGACCGACGGCATGGCGTCATAGACGTCGACCCGCACGCCTTGCCGGGCCAGCGCCTCGGCAGCCATCAAGCCGGCGGGGCCGCCGCCGATCACGGCGACGCGGGCGGAATCGAATGAGGATGACATGCGGACCTGCGGATGAGCGAGCGGGGGAGGCGCGCCACCCGGACCGGATGATCGGGCGGCGCGAAGGGCGCTATTTTCACATCGCGGCCAGCGCAGGGCAAACTTAAGGGCAGGCTGGCGCGCCGACAAAGCCTGGGTTCGAGCGGCTTGGCGTCGGTCAGGCCCGCACCTGCGGCTTGGTTGTCGGCCGGCGCGACCTATAATTTCCAAACACCTTCCATCGGACGCCGCGCGCGTCTTTCCCATGTCAAACCAGGCTCCCCGCCTTCTTGCCGCTCGACGCGCCTCATGCTGTCCGTGCCGCCGCGTCACCGAAGGCGCTGTCGTGGCTCGCGCGTCTGCTGCCTGCGTGGATATCTGAACGTCTGGATCAAGGAGACTGCCATGTCCCGCAAATATATTGATTGCCGCGAGTTTCCGAGCGAAACGAACTGCACCGTCGCCCTATCGGCCGACAGCGAGAGCGAATTGCTCGACGCAGCGGTTCAGCACGCGGTCGCTGTTCATAAGCACACGGATTCGCCGGAATTGCGTTCGCAGCTCAAGACACTCTTTCACGATGGCACGCCGCCCGTCGAAGCGCCGCGCGGATGAGCTGGTCTTTCGGCAGAGAAAAAGGCCGTGCTGCCCGCCCGGCGTTGTGCCGTCGAGCGGGTAGCGTCGTCGTTGGGCTGTGCTAGCCGGGGTACGCCTCGTCCACCTTCAGCCCGGCGAGTTTGAAGATGACCCGCAGCGTCTGTGGCTTGATATCGCGCCGCGAAGCGAGCGTCGTCATGACGAAGTCGAGTACTTTGGCGTACTTGAGCATGGTCAGGCAGGTTTCCATGTCCACGCTGCCGTCGCGCATGACTTCAGCCAGGCGGAGCATTTCCGTGGAGATGTCGCGGGCCATTTCCAGCTCGAGCTGCTGCTTCTCCGACCAGGCCGGAGTGGCGACGAGCTTCGCCAGCATTTCCTGAAACTTCTGTTCGACATTTCCGTTGGGTACCGTATCCATTGCTGCCTCTTCTATTTTCCGAGCGCGCGTCCGCTGGAATTTCCGGCGCGCTGCTGGTTACGTAACGTTCGGCCCGTGTTCCGGGACCGTCCTCCCCACATGCACTCGGTTCGCGTGATCGAAGTCACGGCCGCAGCCAGTTGTTGTAGGCGGCACGGCCGAAGCCGACAAGGCTTGAGCCGGTACGCACGCTGCTTCTCGCGCCTATCTGGCCCCCCGCGTAACGGCTTTTAGAGCAGGAAGTGTTCCAGATTGATGCCATTTTTTGCACGATTCGCGCGGCTCTTTCGGTGAGCGGGCCGCACTTTGGGTAAACTGGCAGCAACTTTTCCCTTTTTCCGTCACCTGTCGCACGTTCGCGCTGTAATTGATGACGGTTTCTTCCGATGTCCAGCAAATCCCACGAAATCCGTCCGAACCAGTCCGTCGAATTGCTGAAGGAGCTCCACATCCTCACGCGCGACGGCAAGATGAACCAGGACAGCCGTCGCAAGCTGAAACAGGTGTACCACCTGTTCCAGTTCATCGAGCCGCTGCTCAAGGAACTCAAGGACAAACAGGGCGCCGTCACCCTCGTCGACCACGGCGCGGGCAAGTCCTATCTAGGTTTTATCCTGTACGACCTTTTCTTCAAGGAGTTTCAGGCGCAGGCGGGTGGGGCTTCGCACATATACGGCATCGAAACGCGCGAGGAACTCGTCGCGAAGTCGGAAGAACTGGCGGCCCGGCTCGGCTTTACGGGTATGTCGTTCCTGAATCTCTCGGTGGCGGACTCCATCACGTCGGATCGCTTGCCGGCGCAGATCGACATCGTGACGGCGCTGCACGCCTGCAATACGGCGACCGACGACGCGCTGCGCTTCGCGCTGCAAAAGAAGGCAAAGTACATCGTCGTCGTGCCGTGCTGTCAGGCGGAGGTGGCGGGGGTGTTAAAGCAGAACAAGGGCAGGTCGCTTGGGAACGCGTTGACGGAAATCTGGCGGCATCCGTTGCATACGCGGGAGTTCGGCAGCCAGATTACGAACGTGCTGCGGTGTTTGCAACTCGAAGCGCACGGCTATCAGGTCAGCGTGACCGAACTGGTGGGCTGGGAGCATTCCATGAAGAACGAACTCATCATCGCCCAGTACAAGGACCTGCCGAGGCGGCGGCCGGCCGAGCGCCTGAACGAGGTGATGGAAACGCTCGGTATCGAGGAACTCAAAGAGCGGTTTTTCGTTCCGGCTTGACTAGGCGGCTTTTACCGGCGACAAGCCGGCGTGTGGATCACCGCTTCATCAACGCATTCCAGCCGGCAAGGCCGATTCGCCGCAGCGTTTCCTGATTCCGCTCGTAGATTTCTTCCGCATCGGGAAAGGCCTGAACCGCGCGTTCGATACTGTCTTCGCGCAGCAAGTGCAGTATCGGATAGGGCGCCCGATTCGTGTAGTTCTCGATATCGTCGGGGTTGCTGTCTTCGAATTGATACCGAGGATGAAAGCTGGCGATCTGGACGACGCCTTCGAGCCGAAGCTGCTTGAGCATCCGGTCGGCGAAAAACAGGCAGTCGTTGTAATCGAGAAAATCGCTGAGTGCTTGCGGCATGATTAACAGTGTCGTATCCACAGCTTCGGGGTCGGCCGCCATTAGCGTCTGAAGCTCGGTGTCCAGATCGGCCAGCACGCCTTCCATGTCCACGGCATCGCTGACTGCGTAGCGAATCTGGCCCTTCACGTGCACCGCTTTTGCAAACGGACACAGGTTGAGGCCGATCACCGCCTCGGTTAGCCAGTGACGGGTGGCGGCAATGACTGCATCGTGGGATTCGGCGGACAAAGACATGGCAGGTGGCGGCGCGGAAAATAAACGCCATTCTAACGGCGCGGATCGGCGCAATTCGCGCGTTGCGCACAGCCTCGCACAAACACGGCGCGAAGGTGAAATCTCACTCGTTAGAAGGCGCGGCTGCCGGGCCGCATGCGGCGGCGATCAATTGCGCGGCGACTTTCGGCGCGGCCCGAATCGGCCCGCATCCCGGGCCGTACGTTTGACTGGCCGCGTACACACCTTCAATCATCAAAGCGAGCGCATCGGCCAGCGCTTCCGGATCGTCGGCGCCCGCCGCCGCGGCCAGCTCCCTGAGTCGGGCCATCAACCGCGCCTTGTTGCGGAACACGAACTGCCGCGCCGGATGCGCCGCATCCGGAAACTCCACCGACACGTTCACAAAAGGGCAGCCGCGATAGTCGTCGATCGACGCGCGTCCCGCGAGGTCCTCGAAATATTGCTGAAGCTGTTTAGCCGGTTCGCCGGGATGTTTGGCGAAGCTCCTTTCCACGTAGCCGAAGAACTGCTCGTCCTTGCGCTCCAGATAAGCGATGACCAGGTCGTCCTTGGACGAAAACTGGCGGTACAGGCTCATCTTGTTCACGCCGGCCCGCTCGACCACCGCGTCGACGCCGACGGCTCGCACGCCCTCGCGATAGAACAACTCGTCCGCGGCCCGCAGCAGGTTCTGCTGCGCCTGCGGCCCGGCCGTCTGCGTGCCGCGCGCACGCCGTGCGCCGGCCGGCTTGGGAGTTTCTCTGTCGGACATGGGTGACCACCTGAATAAACGTGATGCCTTGACATGTTACCGACCAGTAACTAATATCGCAACACCGATTGTGTGGGCGGCGACAATTGTCTTGGCCGGTCGTTGACGATTGTTTTGGCCGGTGGTGAGGAGTTGGAGGCGGCGTAGCCGCCGGAGACGACGAACCACCGGCGGCGCCAGGTCGACGGGGCTTTAGGATGGGCTGATCGAAGCTTAAATAAAAAGCGGTCAGCTCATGTCTGGAACCCGCATTACCGACCAACAGGTTCGTCTCTACATGAACAAGCGCAAACACCATCCGCAGGAAGTCGCGGCCGCCAAGACCGGTATCAGCGTGCGTACGGCACGCCGCATCGAGCGCGATGCCACGTTGCCCTCCCAGAAGCCGCGTCAATCATGGCGGACCCGCCCTGATCCCTTCGTCGACGTATGGGACAGCGAAGTCGTACCACTGCTGCGCAACGCGCCCAACCTGATGGGCATCACGGTCCTGCGCAAGCTGCAGGATGATCACCCGGATCGATATCCCGATAGCATGCGTCGCACGCTGGAGCGACGTATCCGCCAGTGGCGGGCACTCGAAGGGCCTAGCCTGGAGGTGTTCTTCCCCCAGGAGCATCAGCCCGGCGTGCGCGGACTGTCGGACTTCACCGATATGAGCAAGCTGTGCGTGACGATCGGCGGCGCCCCGTTTGGCCACCGCCTGTATCACTTCGTACTGGCGTTCTCGCGCTGGGAGTATGCGAACGTTGTTGAGGGTGGCGAGAGTTTCGAGGCCCTCGCTGCGGGATTGCAGAACGCGCTATGGCAGGCGGGCGGCAGCCCGCACGAACATCGCTCTGACAGCCTGTCGGCCGCCTTCAAGAACTTGCAGGAGCAGGACGACTTAACGACGCGTTATGCGGCGTTACTCGACCATTACGGCATGGAGGGCACGCGCAATAACCGCGGGCTGGGCCACGAGAACGGCAGCGTGGAATCCTCGCACCGGTATCTGAAGGAAGCGGTCGACCAGGCTCTGATGCTGCGCGGCCATCGCGACTTCGCTGACCGGGCGGCTTACGATGAATTCATCCGTGAGGTGGTGATGCGCCGGAACCGGCGCAACGCCGCGGCGTTTCGCATTGAGCGCACACAGTTGCAGGATTTGCCTGAACGCCGTACCACTGACTTCGTCGAGGAAGAGGCGCTCGTGACCCGTTGCAGCACGTTCACCGTGCGCGGCATCCTGTACAGCGCGCCGTCGCGCCTGATCGGCCACCGCCTGAAGGTGCGTCTCTACGGTGACCGGCTCGACTGCTATCTGTCGGGCGCGCTGGTGCACAGTACGCCGCGAGGCTCCCGTGCCGCCGACAACCGCCACGCACTGGATTACCGTCACTTCATTGACTCTCTCAAGCGCAAGCCTCAGGCGTTCAGGGGACTTGCGTTTCGCGACGCGCTGTTTCCGCGCGATGCCTACCGCCGGACCTGGGAGCGGCTGGAGGCGCAACTGACGCAACGTCAGGCATGCAAGACCATGGTGGGGTTGCTCGAACTTGCAGGGCACCACGGCGTTGAAGCGTTGCTGGCGCAGCGGCTTGATGCGTTGCTCGTAGTCGGCGAACTGCCCGACCTGAAACAGTTGCGCGACGAATTCGCTCCGCGTGAGGCGCTGTGTCCCGAGGTGGTGGTCGAGATGCCTCCCATCGCAGTCTATGACGAACTGCTCGACAAGGCGGCCGCATGAACGCACCCGCCTATGAGAACGGTCGTCTGGCCCTCATGCTCAACGAGCTGCGCCTGCCGACGATCGGCAGGTTGTGGCCCGAGTTCGCGGAACGCTCTGACAAGGAAGGCTGGCAGGCTTCACGGCTGCTCGGCGCATTGCTCGAGCACGAACTGGCCGAGCGCGCCAAACGACGCATCGAGCGCCACCGAACCGAGTCGCATCTGGACCCGACCAAGACACTTGCTACCTTCGACTTCGGCATGGTGCCGATGGTCTCGAAGGCGCATGTCACTGCGCTGGCAACCGGGGAATCCTGGCTGGAGAAAGGCGCCACGATTCTCCTGTTCGGGCCGCCTGGTGCCGGCAAGAGTCATCTGGGATCGGCTATCGGACACGCGCTGATCGACGCTGGCTACCGGGTGCTGTTCACGCGCACCAGCGAACTCGTCCAGAAGCTCCAGGCTGCACGCCAGAGCCTGCAACTGCCATCCGCGCTCGCGAAGCTCGATCGCTTCGATCTCATCATCCTGGATGACCTGTCGTACGCGCGCAAGGACCAGGCCGAAACCAGCGTACTGTTCGAACTGATCGCCGAGAGGTATGAGCGCAAAAGTCTTTTAATAACGGCCAATCAGCCGTTCTCTGGCTGGAATGATGTGTTCCCCGACCCCGGCATGACGGTCGCAGCCATCGACCGGCTCGTCCATCACTCGACGATCTTTGAACTGAATGTAGAAAGCTATCGCCGTCGAAAGGCCAGCGACAAACAGAGCGCGCGCCGGCGACAATTACCCAACGACAATTACGATGGAGGCGCGACAACTATGAATTAGCCAGCGACAACTACACCCGTTGACCGGCCAAAATAGTTGTCGCTGACCGGCCGTGCTGCTTGACGCTGTCTAGATTGTGACTGATCTGTCACAAGTCCTTTACCGAAGTCGTAAGAATGTGAGCGGCGCGGCCTGCAAGGCAGGCGTCGATTGGAGAACCGATGAACTGGGCAGCGAAACTGATTGGCGGGCGTTTTCATTACGGCTGGTTGACCGTCGCGGTGGTGTTTCTGGTGCTGCTGGCGGCGGCGGGCACGCGCGCCACGCCGAGTGTGATGATGGTGCCGCTCGAGCACCAGTTCGGCTGGAGCCGCGCAACGATCTCACTGGCGATTTCGGTGAACATCGCGTTGTACGGTCTGATGGGGCCGTTCGCGGCCGCGGCGATGCAGCGGTTCGGCGTGCGTCCCACGCTGCTGGCCGCACTCGGCACGATGGCGGCGGGCGTGGCGCTCTCGTCGTTGATGACTCACCCATGGCAAATGGTGCTGATCTGGGGCGTGATGGTCGGCGGCTCGACGGGCGTCGCGGCGCTGTCGTTGTCGGCGACCGTGGTGACGCGCTGGTTCACCACGCGGCGTGGCCTCGTCATGGGCATCCTCACGGCCAGCTCGGCGACCGGCCAGCTGGTGTTCCTGCCGATGCTCGCGGCCATCGCCGAGCATTACGGCTGGCGGCAAGTGGTGTGGGTCGTCGCCATCGCTGCCGCGATCGTGATTCCGCTGGTGGCGTTTCTGCTGCCCGAACGGCCGGCCGACATGAAGCTGCGTCCGTACGGCGAGCCGCACGATACGCCCATCAACAGCGCCGTCACCAAACAGAATCCGCTGGCTATCGCGTTCGGCACACTCGCCATGGCGAGCAAAACACGCGACTTCTGGCTGCTGTTTTTCAGCTTCTTTATCTGTGGCGCGAGCACCAACGGCTACGTGGGCACCCATCTGATCGCGATGTGCGGCGACTACGGCATGACCGAAGTGCAGGGCGCTTCGCTGCTCGCCGCCATGGGCATCTTCGATCTGTTCGGCACGACGCTCTCAGGCTGGTTGTCCGACCGCTTCAATAGCCGCGTGCTGCTGTTCTGGTACTACGGCCTGCGCGGCTTGTCGCTGATGTATCTGCCGCACGCGTTCGGCATCGACTTCTTCGGTCTACCGCTGTTCGCCGTGTTCTACGGCCTCGACTGGATCGCCACCGTGCCACCCACGGTGCGTCTGGCCACCGACGTCTACGGCAAGGAAGCGGCGCCGGTGGTGTTCGGCTGGGTCGTCGCCGGCCACCAGCTCGGCGCGGCGTTCGCGGCCCTTGGCGCGGGCATGCTGCGCGCGAGCCTTGGCACCTACACGGTGGCGTCGATGATTTCGGGCGGCTTGTGCCTCGTGGCGGCGGTGATCGTGTTGCGGATCAACAGGCCCGCCAGAGCGCCGGCAGCGCAGGCGGTGTGAGGCCGCACGTCGCGAGCGGAGCACTGCACGATTGTTGGGAACCGCGGCTCCGTATGGGGCCGTTTCGCTGGGGATGCCGGCGTGCAAACAAACTGTTCGCTCGATGGAGCATGCGCGCCGAAGCCCGGTTATGCTATGTGACCCCGGGCACCCGCCCGTCGATCATGAATTTCGACCGAGAGAAGCGCATGACCAACAAACCCGCCCCTACCGCAGTCGCCATTCACGAGCTGATTGCAGGCCGCTGGAGCCCGCGCGCGTATTCGAGCGAGCCGGTGAGCCGCGAGCATCTGCAATCCGTGCTCGAAGCGGCACGCTGGGCGCCGTCTTCGTACAACGCGCAGCCGTGGCGTTTTCTCGTATTCGACCGCAGCGTCGATGAAGTCTCGTTCAAGCAGGCCTTTGCCACGCTGGTGCCGTTCAACCAGGGCTGGAACGTGTCGGCGCCGGTGCTGATCGCGGTGACCACGCACACGCTCACCAATAAGGGCGACGTGAATCGCTGCGCACCCTACGACGCGGGCGCCGCGGCGATGGCGCTCGTGTTGCAGGCGCATGCGCTCGGTCTGGCCGCGCACCAGATGAGCGGTTTTGACCCGAACGCGTTCCGCACGGTGTTCAAGCTGCCGAGCGACGTCGACGTGATCGCGATTATTTCGCTCGGTCACTACGGCGAAGTCGACAAGCTGGATCCGGTGTTGCGCGAGCGCGAGAAGTCCGTGCGCCAGCGTTTGCCGCTCGCGGAAATCGCCTATGGCGGCGGCTGGAAGAAGGCGTTCTAAGCAGCTTGAGTTCGTCCGTCGAGGCAGAAAGAACGCGCGGCGAGAACCGCGCGTTTTTCTATTCTTCGCCCTCCGCGACGCTCGACAGCGGCGTGGCCACGCTCTCCAGCGACTTGCGCTCCGCATCCACGCCCCAGATCGCCGCGATTACCGCCGCTGCGAGCATCAGCCCCGAGCCGACCAGATAGCCTGAAAACACTGCGCCGCGCTGATGCGTGTCGATCAGCCGGCCGAAGAACGCCGGTCCGGCAATGCCGCCGAGCGCCGTGCCGAATGCGTAGAAGACCGCGATCGCCAGCGCGCGAATTTCCAGCGGGAACGATTCGCTAACGGTCAGATAGGCCGAACTCGCGGCCGCCGACGCAAAGAAGAAAATCACCATCCACGCGATCGTCTGCGTGACGACCGTGAGCATTTGCTGCTCGAACAGGTAGCCGCTCAGCGTCAGCAGGATGGCGGACATCGCGTAAGTTGCCGAGATCATTTTGCGTCGGCCGATCACGTCGAACAGCCGGCCGAGCAGCAGCGGGCCGAGGAAATTGCCAAGCGCGAAGGGCAGCAGATACCAGCCGATGCGGTCGCCCGGCACGTGGTAGAAATCGGTGAGCACCAGTGCGTACGTGAAGAAGATCGCGTTGTAGAAGAATGCCTGCGCGGTCATCAGCGACAGGCCGACCAGCGCGCGGCGTCGATGTACGTTGAAGAGCGTATGGAACACCTCGCGCAGCGGCGTATGTCCGCGAGCGCGCAGCCGCAGACGCATGAGGTCGTCGTCGGATAGCGTGTGGCCTTCGTGGCGAAAGCGCGTTTCAATCCCTTCGACGATTGCGCGCGCGTCGCGCTCGTTGCCGTGCGTGAGCAGCCAGCGCGGGCTTTCGGGCACCCAGATGCGCATCGGCAGAATGCCCAGCGCGAGCACCGCGCCGATGAAGAAGCAGGCGCGCCAGCCCCAGTCGGCCGGCAGCAGATGCGGATCGAGCAGCACCAGCGAGCCGGCCGCGCCGAGCCCTGCCCCGATCCAGAACGTGCCGTTGATGCCCAGATCGGTCCAGCCTCGCACACGCGCCGGCGTGAACTCCTGGATCGTCGAATTGATTGCCGTGTATTCGCCGCCGATGCCCGCGCCGGTCAGGAAGCGGAACAGCAGAAAGCTGGCCAGATTCCACGACAGCGCGGTGGCCGCGGTCGCCGCCAAATAAAGCGCGAGCGTGATGAAAAACAGCTTGCGACGGCCGAACCGGTCGGTCAGCCAGCCGAACCCGAGTGCGCCCAGCACCGCGCCGGCTATGTACGCGCTGCCCGCCAGACCGACATCGGCGTTGGTAAAGTGCAACGATGGACTAGACTTCAACGCACTTGCCACCGCGCCCGCGAGCGTCACTTCCAGCCCGTCGAGCAGCCATGTCACACCCAGCGCCACCACGATCAAGGAGTGAAAGCGAGCCCACGGCAAGCGGTCGAGCCGCGAGGGCAGGTCCGTATCGACCACCGCGGCGGTTTTTTCGTGGACAGCGGCAGCAGGCGGCGCGCTCATTGCTTGAAGTCTCCTGAATTCCGAAAATTGGCGGCGTATCCTGTCGAAATGAGCAATATTCGTTCCGTCGAGCCAGGCTTCTCCGTTCTTGCGGCCGCACCCGAAACGTCAGTTGATGCTGATTGGCCTTTCGTGATACAAAGCCGCTCCCCTTCTGTCCGCGCCAGCCGTGAGCGGCGATTCCTGCCATGAACTATTGCGCGATTGACTTCGGTACTTCCAACTCGGCCGTGGCCGTTCCTGACGGCGGCGCGCTCAAGCTCGCGCCGGTCGAGGGCGCCTACACGACGCTGCCCACCTCGGTCTTTTTCAACACCGACGAAAACACCCGCGAATTTGGGCGGGCCGCGCTCGCCGCGTACATTGACGGCTTCGACGGCCGCCTGATGCGCTCGATGAAGAGCATTCTCGGCTCGCCGCTCGCCGAGAATTCCACCGATCTGGGCGACGGCTCCGCGATCAAGTACACCGACGTGATCGCGATTTTCATCGATCACCTCAAGCGCTCGGCCGAAACAAGCGCCGGCGGCCCGATCAGCCGCGCCGTGCTGGGCCGCCCGGTGTTTTTCGTCGACGACGACCCGCGCGCCGACCAGATGGCGCAGCGTCAACTCGAAGCGGCGGCGCGCTCGGTCGGTCTGCAGGAGATCCACTTTCAGTATGAGCCGATCGCGGCCGCGTTCGACTACGAATCGCATCTGACGGAAGAAGGGCTCGTGCTGGTGGCCGACATCGGCGGCGGCACCTCGGACTTCTCGCTGGTGCGGGTCGGACCGGAACGCATGAAGCGCGTCGAGCGCAAGGACGACGTGCTGGCCCATCATGGCGTGCACGTCGCGGGAACGGATTTCGACCGTCGCGTGGAACTGGCGACGATCCTGCGCGAATTGGGCTATCAGACGCTGGACCCGGAAGGCCGCGAGATCCCGAACCGGGTCTATTTCGATCTAGCGACCTGGCATCTGATCAACACCGTCTACGCCCCGAAGCGCGTCAGCGAACTCGCGCTGATGCGGCACCTGTTCACCGAGGTCAAGCATCACGACCGCCTGATGCGGGTCGTGGACCGTCGTTTGGGCCACGCGCTGGCGGCGCATGCGGAAGAGGCGAAGATCGGCGTGGCGGCGGGCGGCGAGACCGTGATCGATCTCGACGAAGTGGAAGACGACCTGCGCCTCGCGTTCGACGAAGCACAACTCATCCAGGCCGGGCAGGAGGAAACGCGGCGCATCGTGCAGGCGGCGCGCGACACGGTGCAGTCGGCCGGTGTCACGACACGCGAACTCAGCGCGATTTATTTCACCGGCGGCTCGACGGGTCTGGCGTTTTTATCGAGCGCATTGGCGGCGGCGTTTCCCGATGCCAAGGCGGTATTCGGCGACCGTCTCGCGAGTGTGGCAACCGGGCTCGGTATTCACGCGCGTCGTCTGTTCGGATAACCAAAGATTACCAATCGCAATTAGCGAAGATAATCGCTTCTGCTGTTGCAGCAGATATAAAAAAACCCCGCCGAGGCGGGGTTTTTTGCGTCCAGAAGGAAGCGTGTCGCTTACACCGGCTTGATGTTAGCAGCTTGCTTGCCCTTCGGGCCCGTCTTCACTTCAAACGTAACCTTTTGGTTTTCTTGCAGCGTCTTGAAGCCTTCCGTGCGGATTTCCGAGAAATGCGCGAACAGATCTTCGCCACCGCCGTCCGGCGTGATGAAGCCAAAGCCCTTTGCGTCATTGAACCACTTGACGGTACCGGTTTCCATATTACTTGTTCCTAAAGATGGTAAATAAGGCCGAAGCCCAGAGAGTGCATGAAAATCAAGGAAGGGGGTAATGGGACCAACCGGAGTACCGTTGATGGGCGAACTACGAAAGACCAATTCACTCGCCGCTTGAAATCCTGCCCGAACGTTATACGGCGATTTTGAGAGAAGGTCAACAGTCTCCACACAACTTTACGTACTTTCGGGGAACAGGCGCAAAAATTGCTTACAAACCTTGCTATTCGTCCGAGTTTTTTGCTAGGGAGAACCCTTAGTTTCGCTGCAGGGCCTGGGTGCAACCGTTAAACTACGCGCCGCGCGTCGGTTGCACCTGATCGGGATGGAACGTCGCGCAAACATGTGCGTCACCCCGTCTCCCAACGCCACAGGCGTTGTCACGCGGTGCCGACATGGTTCTGCTGCAAACTTGCATGGGCCGGAGCAAATGCTAAGCACTACCTCTGGCCGACACAGGAGAAGATGTGAAAAGTTCTATACAACGGAACATCGGGCCGTTTGCGCTAATGCTCACCGGCTTGGGTTCGATCATCGGATCGGGCTGGCTGTTCGGCGCGTGGAAGGCTGCAAAAATTGCCGGGCCCGCTGCCATTTGTGCATGGGTGATCGGCGCGGTCGTGATTCTCGCGATCGCATTGACGTACGCCGAGCTCGGCGCGATGTTCCCGGAATCCGGCGGCATGGTCCGTTATGCGCGCTATTCGCACGGGGCGCTGGTCGGCTTCATCAGCGCATGGGCGAACTGGATCGCAATCGTTTCGGTTATTCCCATCGAAGCTGAAGCATCCATTCAATATATGAGTACGTGGCCCTATCCATGGGCGCACGCGCTATTCGTCGACGGGTCATTAACCACCAACGGGTTATTGCTCTCCGCGGCACTCGTGATCATTTACTTCTTGCTGAACTACTGGGGCGTGAAGCTGTTCGCGCGCGCCAATTCGGCGATCACGATCTTCAAGTTCCTGATCCCCGGCGCGACGATTCTCGGCCTGATGCTGACGGGCTTTCACAAGGAAAACTTCGGCGAGGTGAGCACCTTCGCACCGTACGGCTGGTCGGCGGTGCTGACCGCCGTGGCGACGAGCGGCATCGTGTTCGCGTTCAACGGCTTCCAGAGCCCGATCAACCTTGCCGGCGAAGCGCGCAATCCGGCGAGGAGCGTGCCGTTCGCGGTGATCGGCTCGATCCTGCTCGCCCTGGTGATCTACGTGCTGCTGCAAGTCGCGTATATCGGCGCGGTGAACCCGAGCGACGTGGTGAAAGGCTGGAGCCACTTCAACTTCGCGTCGCCCTTCGCCGAACTGGCGATCGCGCTGAACCTGAACTGGCTGGCAATCCTGCTCTACGTCGACGCATTCGTTAGCCCGAGCGGCACCGGTACGACCTATATGGCGACCACCAGCCGCATGATCTACGCGATGGAGCGCAACAACACGATGCCGAAGATGTTCGGCAACGTGCACCCGTTCTACGGCGTGCCGCGTCAGGCCATGTGGTTCAACCTGCTGGTGTCGTTCATTTTCCTGTTCTTCTTCCGCGGCTGGAGTTCGCTGGCGGCGGTGATCTCGGTCGCCACGGTGATTTCGTACCTGACCGGCCCAATCAGCCTGATGTCCCTGCGCCGCGCGGCAACGGACCTCGACCGTCCGTTGCACATTCCGGGCATGAAGATCATTGCGCCGTTCGCGTTCGTTTGCGCGTCGCTGATCCTGTACTGGGCGAAGTGGCCGCTGACCGGCGAGATCATTCTGCTGATGGTCGTCGCTCTGCCGGTGTACTTCTACTTTCAGGCGAAGTCGGGTTTTGCCGGCTGGGGACGTGATCTGAAGGCGGCGTGGTGGCTGGTCGCTTATCTGCCGGTGATGGCGATTCTGTCGCTGATCGGCAGCAAGCAGTTCGGCGGTCACGACCTGATCCCTTACGGCTGGGACATGCTGGTGGTTATCGCGTTTTCGCTAGTGTTTTACTACTGGGGCGTGAATAGCGGCTATCGCTCGGAATATCTGGATGAGCGCCAGGAGCATGACGAAGTGCTCGAAGGCATCGGTGCTCACTAAGGTGCCGCGCTGAGTCTGCTAGCGGGATCGCTCCCGGATCCGCTGTAGAAAACCCCCGTCTGGATTGCTCCAGGCGGGGGTTTTTGTTTGCAGCCGTGAGGTCATGCGCTAGAAGCGCCCGCCGGATCAGGCGGTGCCGAACACGTAGTTCGTCATGGCAAGCGAGCGCTGATACGTTCCAAGCGACTGGATGGTCAGCGAATAATCGTCGTCCGCCGCGCCCAATGCCGCGAAGACGGGTAGCAGATGCTCGTCGGTCGGGTGCATCAGCACTGCGTGCGGCGCCTGGCGGCGGTAGTCGAACAGCGCATCGATATCGTGCGCGGCGAGCTTTTCCTCGAACCAGCCGGTGAATTCGGCGACGCGCGGATCGGCATCCTCGGGGCGCGCGGAGAAGTCGGCGGCGCGCAGGTTGTGCGTGATCTGGCCGGAGCCGATCACCATCACGCCGTCGTCTCTCAGCGAACGCAGCGCTCGGCCGACGCGGAAGTGATGCGCCGCGTCCTTATTCGGCTGGATGGACAACTGGGCGACGGGCACGTCGGCGTGTGGGAACATGAGCAGCATCGGTACCCATGCGCCGTGGTCGAGTCCGTGCGGCTGGGCGTCCGCGAGGATGCCGTTGTCGTTGAGCAGCACGGCGGCACGGCGCGCCACGTCCGGCGCGCCCGGAGCGGGGTACTGGATCTCGTACAACTGGCGCGGAAAGCCGTAGAAGTCGTGAATGGTTTCCGGCGCCGTCGACGTGCTCGCCACCGGCTGCGCCGTGCCCCAATGGGCCGAGAGCATCAGCACCGATTCGGGACGCGGCAGTTGCGCGCCAAGTGTGCCGAATTCGGCGGACGGCAACGATGGGTCGATCGGCAGCGTGGGAGCGCCGTGCGACAGGAAAAGCGAAGGCAAGCGGTTCATGGCAGCAGCGCCGCTGCTTAAGTGCGGCGCAAAGATTGGGCTGCTACCAATATAGGGGCGAACGGCTGTTTGATAAACGGGCTAAAAAGGAATTGATTGTGTCGCAGATGTTGTCAATCTGCGCACATGCACAGACTTAGCCACGCCGCGCCCGCTATTCCTGAGCGCCGCGCAGCCCAGCCCACGACGGCGACATGGCCGGCCCGAGCGCGAACAGATCCAGCACGCGCGCCACGGTGTGATCGACCATTTCGTCGATGGAAGCGGGTTGGTTGTAGAAAGCGGGCAAGGGCGGAAAGATCACGCCGCCCATCTCGGTAACGGCCGTCATGTTGCGCAGATGCGCGAGATTAAACGGCGTTTCGCGCACCAGCAGCACGAGGCGGCGGCGCTCCTTGAGCGTGACGTCGGCGGCGCGCGTGATCAGGTTGTCCGAGAAACCGTGTGCGACGCTGGCGAGCGTCTTCATCGAGCAAGGGGCGACCACCA
Source organism: Paraburkholderia aromaticivorans (assembly GCF_002278075.1). Taxonomy (NCBI): domain Bacteria; kingdom Pseudomonadati; phylum Pseudomonadota; class Betaproteobacteria; order Burkholderiales; family Burkholderiaceae; genus Paraburkholderia; species Paraburkholderia aromaticivorans. Next base: position 1,598,670 of record NZ_CP022989.1, read on the forward strand.
TGCCGTCGGTGGCAAACGAGCCGGACGCGATGCTTGCGCCGACGTCGCGCACCGAATGGACGACATCCGCGAGCGGATGCACATCTTCTTTGCTCAACTGGAGTTCGTGCTGGATATTGAGCCACCCCGCGCTCGAAATCAGCAGGTGGCTTTCCACGCCGCCCAGCCGGCGCAGCGTTTCGAGCAGCCGGATGCCGTAGATGGCGCCGGTCGCGCCGGTGATCGCGACGATCAGCCGGCGTGGCGCCGCAGCGCGTGTTGTCATGGCTCGCGGCGCCGTGGGGGCAGGGTGTGTGGACCGGGGCCGCTCAGGCCGCGGCAAACAACTGCTGCAGTTCGCCCGATTCGTACATTTCCATCATGATGTCCGAGCCGCCGATGAATTCGCCCTTCACATAGAGCTGCGGAATGGTCGGCCAGTTCGAGAACTGCTTGATGCCCTGGCGGACTTCGTCGTCTTCGAGGACGTTGACGGTTTTGATCTCACCGACGCCGCACGCCTTCAGGATCTGAATGGCGCGGCCCGAAAAGCCGCACATCGGGAACTGAGCGGTGCCCTTCATGAAGAGGACGACGGCGTTGTCGTCGACGATTTGCTTGATGCGTTGTTGCGTGTCCATGACTGACCTTGCGGTTCCGTGATGTGTAGGGAATAGGCTGAAATGATAGCGGATTTCGATACAGCCGGCCGAACCCCGCGATGTCCGTGCGGCGATTGTGGATATTAGGCGATGCGCGTCAGCCGGCCAGACGGCCGCCGCTGATCCGCTCGATGCCGGCAAGATCGCGCTCCGAGCGCACGTGCGCAAAGCCTTGCGCCGTCAGCAAGCCGCGCACGGCTTCGGCCTGATCGTAGCCGTGCTCGATCCACAATACGCCGTTGGCGGCGAGCCGTGTGGGTGCGCCGGCGATGATCGCGCGGATCGCGTTGAGCCCGTCGGCTTCGTCGGTGAGCGCGCCGCGCGGTTCGAAGCGCAGATCGCCTTCGTCCAGATGCGGATCGCCGCTCGCGATATACGGCGGATTGCTGACGATCACGTTAAAGCGCAAGTCGGCGTCGAGCGAGTCGTACCAGTCGCTTTGCGTCAGCACGACAGCGCCGCCGGGGCGCTTCGCGTCGAGCAGGCGGGCGGCGTTGCGCGTGGCGACCGCCAGCGCTTCGGCGGAGCGGTCGAGCGCCCAGACCCGTGCGTCGGGCCGCATCGATGCAATCGCAACGGCAATCGCGCCGGTGCCGGTACCGAGATCGAGCACACATGGACGCGCGAGGTGTTCCAGCGCCGCCAGCGCGGTGTCGACCAGCAACTCGGTCTCGGGGCGCGGAATGAGCACGTGCGGCGTGACTTCGAAATCCAGCCCAAAAAATTCCCGGGCGCCGACCAGTTGCGCCACCGGCTCGCCGGCTACGCGGCGCGCTTCCAGCGCCCGGTAACGTGCAACCAGCTCGGGCACGAGCGATTCGTCGCTGCGCGTGATCAATTGCGTGGGCCGCCAGCCGAGCACGTGCGTGAGCAGAATCCGCGCTTCGAGCGGCGGCAGCGGCGAGGCGCGCAACAGCGCGGCAGGCGTCGCGGGTGTAGCGGGTGTGGCCGACGTCATGCGCGCTTCAGTCCGCGTCGCCCAGGGAGGCCAGCAATTCGGCCTGATGCTCGCTGACGAGCGCCGCGATCAGCTCGTCGAGATCGCCGTCCATGATGGCGTCGAGGCGGTAGAGCGTCAGGTTGATCCGGTGGTCCGTCAAACGCCCTTGCGGGAAGTTGTAGGTGCGAATCCGCTCCGAACGGTCGCCCGAGCCGATCAGGCTCTTGCGCGTGGCGGCTTCTTTCGCCTGCTGTTCGTGCGACTGCTTGTCCTTGATGCGCGCGGCCAGCACCTTCAGCGCGCGGTCCTTGTTCTTGTGCTGCGAACGGTCGTCCTGGCATTCGACGACGATACCGGTCGGCAAGTGCGTGACGCGCACCGCCGAATCGGTCTTGTTGATGTGCTGCCCGCCCGCGCCGGACGCGCGAAACGTGTCGATGCGCAGATCGGCGGGATTGATCTCGACTTCGCCGATTTCGTCCGCTTCCGGCATGACCGCGACCGTGCAGGCCGACGTGTGGATGCGGCCTTGGGTTTCGGTCGCCGGCACGCGTTGCACCCGATGGCCGCCGGACTCGAACTTGAGCTTCGAATAGGCGGCCTCACCGGCGATCCGCACGATCACTTCCTTGTAGCCGCCCAGATCGGATTCGCTCGCCGACATCATCTCCACTTGCCAGCGGTTGCGCTCGGCATAGCGCAGGTACATGCGCAGCAGGTCGCCCGCGAACAGCGCGGATTCGTCGCCGCCTGTTCCGGCGCGGATTTCGAGGAAGATGTTGCGGTCGTCGTTCGGATCTTTCGGCAGCAGCATCTTCTGCAGCTCGGCGCCGAGCTTGTCCATGCGCTCGCGCGCGGCGCGAATTTCATCTTCCGCGAAGTCGCGCATGGACGCATCCGCCAGCAATTCCTGCGCGGTAGCCGCGTCGTTCATGGCCTGGCGCCACAGCGCGTAGTGCTCGACCACCGGCCCGAGCTCGGCGTGTTCCCGCGTGAGCTTGCGGTATTGGTCGAGATTCGAGGTGATGTCCTCTCGGCTCAACAGATCGTTCAGTTCGGCCAGCCGGGTAGTGAGCTGGTCGAGCTTGCGTTGCATGCTCGTTTTCATCGGACGGGTATCGGAGCGGACTCCGGCAAGGACGACGACTAGGGGAATGGGCGGATGCCCTTGGTCAGAAGCATGTCGCGGGCCACGTGCGGGCAGCGCGGACAGCGCGGGCGCTGGCTGCGCCGCTAACGCTCCGTGGAACCGGAGTGCTTGTAGAAACCGCTCATGAGTTCGATGAGCGTGTCACGGTTTTCGCTGCTCGCGCGATTGAGTGCGTGCGTGGGGCCGTGGATCAGTTTGTTGGTGAGCGACTGCGACAGCGCCTCGAGCACGGCGGCCGGATCGTCGCCGCGTGCGAGCATTTTTTGCGCGCGCTCCACTTCTGCGCGACGCAGCACGTCGGCCTGCGTGTGCATATGGCGGATCACCGGCACGATGCTGCGCGCGTCCAGCCATTGCATGAAATTCTGCACGCGCGTTTCGATGATCGATTCGGCCTGCGCGACCGCGGCTTGCCGCGACGCATTGCCTTCGCGGACGATCGCGCCGAGGTCGTCGACGGTGTACAGGAACACGTCTTCGAGCTTGCCGACTTCGGGCTCGATATCGCGCGGAACGGCCAGATCGACCATGAAAATCGGCCGGTGGCGGCGCGCTTTGACCGCCCGCTCGACCGCGCCCAAACCGATGATCGGCAAGGTGGACGCGGTGCACGACACGATGATGTCGAACTCGTGCATGCGCGTGGGTAGATCGGAGAGCGGGATGGCCCGGCCGTTGAACCGCTCGGCGAGCCGCGTGCCGCGCTCGGCCGTGCGGTTCGCGACCACCAGTTCGCGCGGTTGCTGCGCGGCGAAGTGCGTGGCGCAGAGTTCGATCATTTCGCCCGCGCCGATGAACAGCACGCGCTGGTTCGAAACCTTGTCGAAAATCCGCTGGGCGAGGCGCACGGCGGCGGCCGCCATGGAAACCGACTGCGCGCCGATTTCAGTCGTGCTGCGCACTTCCTTCGCCACGGCAAAGGTGCGCTGGAACAACTGGTTCAAGTAGGTGCCGAGCGCGCCGGCTTCGGACGCGGTGCGCACCGCGTCCTTCATTTGTCCGACGATTTGCGTCTCGCCCAACACCATCGAATCCAGCCCGGACGCGACGCGAAACGCGTGGCGCACGGCTTCCGACTGCGGCAGCGCGTAGACGTGCGGCGCGAGTTCGTCGATGGGCAGGTTGTGATAACGGGACAGCCACTGGATCGCGGCTTCGCGCGCGGCCTGGTCGTCGGTTGCGCAGTAGAGCTCGGTGCGATTACAGGTGGACAGGATCGCGGCTTCCGGCGCCGTGCGGACCGACGGGCCGAGCCAGATGCTCTTGAAGGTGTCCAGTGCAGGCTTGATCTGTTCGAGCGGAAACGCCACGCGTTCGCGCAAGGCGACAGGCGCAGTGTGGTGATTGATTCCGATCGTTAGAAGCTGCATTTGGGGGAGCTATGGTTTAGCTGAATATTATAGCGTTTCCACGATTCTTACATTGTGAGGACGTCATTCCGGCTCCACGACCGCTTCGACGACCGCTTCCGGCGGGATTGCGTCGAGTTGATAGCCGTAGCCGTAGAGCGGCGTCAGGCAATAACCGTGTTCGGGGTGAAGCTGCAATTTGCTGCGCACCCGCGACGCGTGCGTGTCGACCGTGCGCGACCTTACGTCGCGGCGGCGCGTCCAGACGTTTTCAAGGATATGCGCCCGCGACACCGGCCGCGACAGATTGCTGAAGAGCAGCAGTGCAAGACGGAATTCCTTCGGCGTGAGGGTGACCGTCCGGTTACGGAATGTGACGGCGAACTGCGCCGCGTCGAACGCATATTCGCCGATGGTGTCGCGCCGCCGGTTGGGCGGCCGCCGCAAGCCGGCGCGGCGCAGGAGCGCGTCCACGCGCGCCAGCATCTCGGGGCCGCGAACCGGTTTGGCCAGGCAGTCGTCGGCGCCGGCATGCAGCGCGGCGACAATCTGGCTTTCGCGCGGCGCCGACATCAGCACGATCACCGGCAAACCCGGCAGGACGGCGCGGGCGCGCGGGATGACGTCTTCGGCGGAATGGTCGCCGGCCCAGCTTTCGGTAATGAGAAGGTCGAAGAATTCTTCGTTGACGCGAGCGAGGAACGGGACGCTCGCGGTGAAGTGCTGACACAGATGACCGCCGGCGAAAACCAGCCGACCGACCAGTTCAGCGTGCCTCAGGTCCGGCTCGATAAGGGCGATTCGCATGACGCGCTTTCAGCGTGGCAATGACCGGGGACCAGGCTTTTCCGTAAGGCTTACAGCTTGCCTAACATCACCCCGACCCCTAAACTCAACCGCTATGCGGAAAGCGCCGTGCTGAACTTCTATAGTTAACGAGACAAAAATGCTAGCTGTATTGGCCCCTTGCGCCCATGAGACGAATCCGAAACTGCGCGAGGCCGGCCGCTAATGGGGTGGCCTGGACTTGTAGTATTAGGGGCGGCGATCGGCCTCGCGGGCTGGTGGTTGCATCCACTGCGGCGCGCGAGCCGCGCCCGGTGGTGGGCGGCGCTGTTGGCCGGGGTGCTGGGCGCGGCCGTCGCGCACATGGCCGGCAACGTGATAGGTCTCTTTCATGACGGTGATACGCTCGAATGGCCGGTATGCACCGCCGTCGCGTTGATCGCCGTTGCCGTGACGGTCGGCTTGCTTTCCCGTCGATGAATATTTGCAGGTGAATCCGATGAATGCCCGACTTCCCGAAACCTCCTCCATTCCCGAACGGCTCGCCACGTTGCGCAACGCAATGGCGCGTGAGGGCGTTGCCGCCTACCTGGTGCCGTCCGCGGATCCGCATCTATCCGAATACCTGCCGGGGCGCTGGCAAGGCCGGCAGTGGCTGTCCGGCTTCACAGGCTCGGCCGGCACGCTGATCGTGACCGCGGACTTCGCCGGTGTCTGGACAGATAGCCGTTATTGGGAACAGGCCAATGCGCAACTGGCCGGAACCGGCGTTCAGCTGATGAAGATGACCGGGGGCCAGCAGAGCGCGCCGCATTTCGAATGGCTCGCGCAGAACGTGCCGGCGGGCGGCACCGTCGGTGTGGATGGCGCCGTGCTCGGCGTGGCGGCGGCGCGGGCTTTGAGCCAGGCGCTGAGCGCGCGCGGCGTGCAGTTGCGCACGGACGTCGATCTGTTCGACGCGATCTGGCCGCAGCGTCCGTCGCTGCCGGCCGCCGCCGTGTTCGAGCATGCCGCGCCGCATGCGAGCGTCGACCGTTCGGAAAAGCTCGCGCAGATTCGCCGCGCGATGGCCGACAAAGGCGCGCAATGGCACTTCATCTCCACGCTCGACGATCTCGCGTGGCTGCTCAATCTGCGCGGCGCCGACGTCAGCTATAACCCGGTATTCGTGGCGCACGCGCTGATCGGGGTGGACCATGCGTCGCTGTTCGTCGCGAACGGCAAGGTGCCGCAGTCGCTGGCCGATGCGCTGGCGAAGGACGGCATCAGCGTCGAGCCGTATGCCAGGGCCGCGGACGCACTGGCCGCGCTGCCCGCCGGCAGCACGCTGCTGATCGACCCGCGCCGCATCACGTTCGGCTCGCTGCAGTCGGTGCCGTCCACGGTCACCGTGGTCGAGGCTGTCAATCCGTCCACCTTCTTCAAGTCGCGCAAGACCGCGGCGGAAGCCGAGCATGTGCGCGAGACGATGGAGCAGGACGGCGCGGCGCTCGCGGAATTTTTCGCGTGGTTCGAAGGCGCGCTGGGCCGCGAAACCATCACCGAACTTACTATCGACGAACGTCTGACGGCGGCTCGGGCGCGTCGTCCGGGCTTCGTGTCGCTGAGCTTTGCAACGATCGCCGGCTTCAACGCGAACGGCGCGATGCCGCACTACCGCGCCACTGAAGAATCGCATTCGGTGATCGAGGGCAACGGCCTGTTGCTGATCGACTCCGGCGCGCAGTATCTGAGCGGCACGACCGACATCACCCGCGTGGTGCCGATCGGCACCATCAGCGAAGCGCAGCGGCGCGATTTCACGATCGTGCTCAAGGGCACCATGGCGCTCTCTCGCGCACAGTTCCCGCGCGGCATCCGTTCGCCGATGCTCGACGCAATCGCCCGCGCGCCGATCTGGGAAGCAGGCGCGGATTACGGCCACGGCACCGGTCACGGCGTGGGCTATTTCCTGAACGTGCACGAAGGCCCGCAGGTGATTTCGCACTATGCGCCGGCCGAACCGTGGACCGCGATGGAAGAAGGCATGATCACCTCGGTCGAGCCGGGCATTTACCGTCCGGGCAAGTGGGGCGTGCGCATTGAGAACCTCGTGCTCAACGTGCCTGCTGGCCAAACCGAGTTTGGCGACTTCCTCAAGTTCGAGACGTTGACGTTGTGCCCGATCGACACGCGTTGCCTCGATCTTTCGCTGCTGCGCGAGGACGAACGCGCGTGGCTGAACGCGTATCACGAAACCGTGCGCACGCGCCTGTCGCCGCACGTGTCCGGCGACGCCAAGGCGTGGCTGGACCTGCGCACGCAACCCATCTGATTGCCCGCGGAAATTCGCTCACGGAGAGTGCATGGCCATCAAGGCAGTGGTGTTCGATTTCGGCGGCGTATTGATCGACTGGAGCCCCGAGTATCTGTATCGGGAACTGATTCCGGACGAGACGGAGCGCCGCTGGTTTCTGACGCACGTCTGTTCGATGGACTGGGTGATCCGTCAGGACGGTGGCCAGCCGATCGTCGAGGCCACCGAGGAACTCGTCGCGAAGTTTCCCGATCACGAAACGCTGATCCGCGCGTTCTACGAACGCTGGCACGAGATGGTGGCCGGCGTGCTTCAGGAGGGCGTGGCGATCATGGAAAAGCTCGAAGCGGCCGAGGTGCCGCTCTTTGGGCTAACCAACTGGTCGGCGGAAACCTTTCCCTATGCGTGGGAGCATTACCCGGTGCTGCGGCGGTTTCGCGATATCGTCGTGTCGGGCCGGGTGGGGTTGGTGAAGCCTGATCCGGCCATCTTCGCCGCCATGCTTGAGCGGATCGACGCGCAACTGCCGGGCATCGAGCCCGCTGAACTCGTCTTTATCGACGACAACCTGAAGAACGCCGAGGCCGCGACGGCGCTCGGCTGGCACGGTGTGCATCACATCAGCGCCGCGCAAACCGAAACGACACTGCGCGGGCTGGGGTTGCCGGTTTGAGGCCGAGGCGGTTCTAGCGGCAAGCCAGCGGGTCCGCTTCCGGCGGCGTTGCTTCACCTCCGCCGCACTTCTGCCTGATTCAGCGCATTTCACGCGCGGCTGACGGATCTGACCGACCTACTGGCCGAGCAGATTCTTCAACGCGTTACCCAAGCCTTTCACGGTTTCTCCTGCACCCTTCGCCACGTCCTCGACGCTCACGCCGAGCGCTTTCGCGAAGCCGGTGCCGATGCGCTTCATCAGGCCTTCCTGCACCGAGAATTTCGGGTCGCGCAAATCCCCATCCAGCACGAAATGCAGCGTGATGTCGCCGTTGTGCGTCTTGAACGCGGCGACCGCGGCTTTGGTCGGAATCGACAGAAAGGTGTCGAGCGGATTGCCGCTGTCGGCGAGTTGCAGATTGTGGACCGTCAACGTGCCGGGTGCGTGCAACCGATAGTTGCGCACCGTCGACTCGACTGTCATGTCGACCGTGCCGCCGGTCACTTGCGCCTTGGCGCCGGCCTTTTTGATCAGGTACGGGTCGAGCATCACGACGTCGACGCCATGAAGTTTGCTGGTGGTCTGCGAGTCCTTGCTGGCGATCTTGATCCAGCCACCGAACGACACGGTGCCCGTGTGCGCGGGGCCTTTGATCGAACCCGTGACATCGACGGTGGTCGGCTCGGTGAGGGCGGGCAGGCGCAGGTTGTCGACGGTCGCATTGGCATCGCTGACCGTGACTTTGAACGCCGGCGGCCCCACTGTCATGTCGTAGAAGTGGAAGTTGCCGTGCTCGAACTTGATGTGATCGACCTGCTTTTCACGGGGAGTCGACGCCGCCGTGCCGCTCGCCTCCGTGTCGGATTGGTTCACGGTTTGGCGCAGATTCGGCATGAGGCGAATCGCGCCGTCCTTCGTGCGCAGCACGGCGATATCGAAGCCCCGCACCACCACGTTGCGGACATGCATGCGCCGCGCGAGCAGGTCGCGAATGTCCGGGGTCAGGGTGATCTCGTCCGCTTTGAGCGGATCGCCGGCCGGCCAGCCGGGCGGTGATTTGAGGAGAACGTTGGTGAGGCGGACCGAGGTGAGGCCGACATCGATGGTTTCGGCGCTGCCCAGCGGCCCGAGCGCCGCGATCACGCGCTCCTTGATCTCGTGTTGGGCGTACCGGAAGGCGCCGACCACGGCGACGATCAGCACCAGCAGCGCGCCGCCCACGGCAACGGCCCAGCGCTTGCCCTTCGACATCGCCATGCTTGCCTCCTCGTCACCGCGTTACGTGCGGTGTGGCAGTGATCGGCCTGCGCGCTCGTGTGGCGGGTGCGCGCGTGGATGAATGGGGCCGAGCGGAACGCACGTGGCCCGCCGCGATGACGTGCGTCACGCGGTGGTAAGCAAGGTGTGTGCCGTAAGGTTCACCCGGCGGCGCCGGACGGTCCGGCACCTGCCGCGCGGTACCCGCAATGCCCGCCGTGGCGGGCCGCAAGGCGGCCGCCGCAGCGGCCCGCGCGTCATTAGCGGCGACGAGCAGGCCGCCCGATCCGGACTTATCGCGCGATCGGCTTGTAACGCAGACGTTTCGGGCGTGCACCTTCTTCACCCAGACGCGCGCGCTTGTCCGCTTCGTATTCCTGGTAATTGCCGTCGAAGAACGTGACTTGCGAATCGCCTTCGAACGCGAGGATGTGCGTGGCGATCCGGTCGAGGAACCAGCGATCGTGCGAGATCACCAGCACCGAGCCGGCGAATTCGAGCAAGGCGTCTTCGAGCGCGCGCAGCGTTTCGACGTCGAGGTCGTTCGACGGTTCGTCCAGCAGCAGCACGTTGCCGCCCGCGATCAGCGTTTTGGCCAGATGCAGCCGGCCGCGCTCGCCGCCCGACAGGTTGCCGACGATCTTCTGCTGGTCGCCGCCCTTGAAGTTGAAGCGGCCGATATATGCGCGCGACGGCGTTTCGTACTTGCCGACCGTCAGCACGTCCGCACCGCCGGAGATTTCCTCGAACACGGTCTTCGAGCCGTCCAGCGCGTCGCGGCTTTGATCCACGTACGCGAGCTTGACGGTCGGGCCTTGCACGATCTCGCCCGAATCCGGCTGTTCGCGGCCGGTGAGCATGCGGAACAGCGTCGACTTACCCGCGCCGTTCGGCCCGATGATGCCGACGATGGCGCCCGCCGGGATCTTGAAGCTGACGTTGTCGAGCAGCAGACGGTCGCCATACGACTTGCTGACGTTCTTGAACTCGATCACTTCATTGCCGAGGCGGTCGCCGACCGGAATGAAGATTTCCTGGGTTTCGTTGCGCTTCTGGTAGTCCTGGCTGTTCAGTTCCTCGAAGCGGGCGATGCGCGCCTTCGACTTCGCCTGACGGCCCTTCGGGTTCTGGCGCACCCACTCCAGTTCCTTCTTGATGGCTTTCTGACGCGCCGATTCCGACGATTCTTCCTGCTTCAGCCGCTCTTCCTTCTGGTCGAGCCAGCTGCTGTAGTTGCCCTTCCACGGAATGCCGTGGCCGCGGTCGAGTTCGAGAATCCACTCGGCGGCGTTGTCGAGGAAGTAGCGATCGTGGGTCACCGCGACCACGGTGCCGGGGAAGCGCGTCAGGAACTGCTCCAGCCAGTCCACCGATTCCGCGTCCAGGTGGTTGGTCGGCTCGTCCAGCAGCAGCATGTCCGGCTTTTCGAGCAGGAGCTTGCACAGCGCGACGCGGCGCTTTTCGCCGCCCGACAGATGTTCGATCTTCGCGTCCCAGGCCGGCAGGCGCAGCGCGTCGGCGGCGATTTCGATCTGCTGCTCGGCGTTGCCGCCATCTGACGTGGCGAGGATCGCTTCGTACTTGGCCTGTTCGGCGGCGAGCGCGTCGAAGTCGGCGTCCGGTTCGGCATAGGCCGCGTAGATTTCGTCGAGCTTCTTCTGCGCGTTGAACACGTCGCCGAGACCTTCCTCGACCGCTTCACGCACCGTCTTGTTCGGATCGAGCTGCGGTTCCTGCGGCAGATAGCCGATGTTCAGGTTCGGCATGGGCGTGGCTTCGCCTTCGATATCCTTGTCCACACCGGCCATGATGCGGATCAGCGTCGACTTGCCGGAGCCGTTCAGGCCGAGCAGGCCGATCTTCGCGCCGGGGAAAAACGACAGCGAGATGTCTTTCAGGATTTGACGCTTGGGCGGCACGATCTTGCCGACCCGGTTCATGGTGAAAACGTATTGGGCCATTTGCTTGCAATAGACGTTGACGACGCCGGCCGCGAGGGGGCGGGCGATCGTGGGTGGATGGGTAATCGGTGTTATGGCCGGGCGGAGCGCCCGGCGCCGGCCGGCGCGGCGTAGAGCGTGGCGTCAAACTTCGCGGCGCCCCGCGCGCGGGCGGGTTCTTCAGATGGCATTGTACTTCGGCAGCGGCGGGCGACGGCAGTGGGTGTCCGTTCGGCGGGAGGCGGTTCGGATGCTCAGAGCCAATCCGCCACGCCGCCGTGCCGCGAGCACGTGCCGCTGCGGTGCCGGCTGAAGCTGTAGGTGCCGTCGCGGCAGCGCGCCGTGGCGCCTTCCGGCGCCTTGCCCGAAAGGGAGCGGGCCGGCGCGTGCACGGTGTTGCCGTCGCGATTGGTATAGGTGTTGTGATTGCTGAGGTTCGCTTCGTCGGACGTCGTGCCCGGCGCAACGTACGCGAACGCCGCCGACACGTTGAACAGCAGTGCCGCGGCAACCGCGGCGCAGGACCGCAGGTTTTTGCCCGTGAAGCGCATCATGGTCTTTCGAGTGCTTGTTATTCTGACTGCTTGCTTGTGCGGTCTATCAGGTATCAATTCGCGCGTCTTCCGCTCGCCGGGTCGAAGAAATGCAGGTGCTGCGCGGGCAGCGCCACTTGCAGCGCTTCGCCCGCTGCGGGCCGATGCGCGTGTGGCAGGCGCACCGTCACGTCATGGCTGCCCCAGCGCCCGTGCGCGAGATTGTCCGCGCCGAGCAGTTCGCAGGAATCGACAGTGAGCGTTGCATAAGCCGTATCCGGCTGGCCGGGGCTCATGTGTTCCGGACGAATGCCGAGCGTCCACTCGCGTCCTTTGGCGACTTCATGGCCGATCGACGCCGCGCCTTTCAAAGGCAGCGCCGGACCGTTGCCGGCCACCTGGAAGACAGCGCCGTCGTCCGACACGCGGCCTTCCAGCAGATTCATCCCCGGCGAGCCGATGAAGCTCGCGACGAACACCGTGGCGGGCCGCTCATAGACCTCGGTCGGCGCGCCGATCTGCTCGGCGTGGCCCTTGTTCATCACGATCACGCGCTGGGCCAAGGTCATCGCTTCGATCTGATCGTGCGTCACGTACAGACTCGTGGTGGCAAGCCGCGCATGCAGGCGCTGGATTTCGAGGCGCATCTGCACGCGCAGGCGGGCGTCGAGATTCGACAGCGGTTCGTCGAACAGAAACACGGCCGGCTCGCGCACGATCGCGCGGCCCATCGCGACACGTTGCCGTTGGCCGCCGGACAGATCGCGCGGTTTGCGTTGCAACAGCGCTTCCAGTTCGAGAATCTGCGCGGCGGCGTCCACGCGCTTGCGGATCTGCGCGCGGTCCACGCCCGCGATCTTCAGCGCGTAACCCATGTTCTCGGCCACGCTCATGTGCGGATACAACGCGTAGTTCTGGAACACCATCGCGATGTTGCGATCCTTCGGCTCGAGTTGGTTGACCACTTTGCCGGCGATCGAAATGCTGCCGTCGGAGATGCGTTCGAGTCCCGCCACCATTCGCAGCAGGGTCGATTTGCCGCAACCGGACGGACCGACCATCACGACGAACTCGCCGTCGGCGACGTTCACGTCGATGCCGTGCAACACGAACTGTTTGCCGTCGTAAGTTTTTTTAACGCCTTGCAGAGTCAGTGCAGCCATGCCGTTTTTTGCCTTTCGTTGCTTGCCGCGGGTCGCGCGGTATTGATTCGGTGTTGTCCGTTCCGATGCCGGAAGAAGCTCGCTCAAGCAACGCCGCTCACTTCTCCGCGTCCACGAGTCCGCGCACGAACCAGCGCTGCATGGTCAGCACGACGGCGAGCGGCGGCAGCATCGCGAGCAGCGTCGCGGTCATCACGAGATGCCATTCGGTGGCGGTGTCGCCGGAGGCGATCATGCTTTTGATGCCGACCACGGCCGTGGTCAGCGATTGCTGGCTCGTGATCAGAATCGGCCACAGGTACTGATTCCAGCCGTAAATGAACGTGATGACGAAGAGGGCCGCCATATTCGTCTTCGAGAGCGGCAGGACCACGTCCCAGAAAAAACGCATGGCGCCTGCGCCGTCGATCCGCGCGGCTTCCATCAGTTCGTCCGGCAGCGTCATGAAGAACTGGCGGAACAGGAACGTCGCGGTGGCCGAAGCGATCAGCGGCAAGGTCAAACCGCTGTACGTATTGCTCAGATGCATGGACGACACGACCTGCACGGTCGGAAAGATCCGCACTTCGACCGGCAGCATCAGCGTGATGAAGATCAGCCAGAACGCGAGGTTGCGAAACGGGAAACGGAAGAACACGATCGCGTACGCGGAGATCATCGAGACCGCGATCTTGCCGATCGAAATCACCAGCGCCATCACGAGGCTGTTGAACAGCATGCGGCCGAATGGCGCCGCCGCGTTGCCGCTGCCTTGAGACCAGACGGTCGCGACGTTCTCGAACAGGTGCGTGCTCGGCAGCAGCGAAAGCGGCACGCTGAACACTTCGTGCTCGCTCATGGTCGCCGCGCAGAACGCGACGTACACCGGAAACACCACCAGCACGGCGCCCAGAATCAGCACCGCGTGGCAGAAGAGGTCGAAACCGCGGCGGTTCTCGATCATGAGTATTGAACCCTGCGTTCGATGAAGCGGAATTGCACGACCGTCAATGCGACGACGATCACCATCAGGATCACCGACTGCGCGCCGGAGCTGCCGATGTCGAGCCCTTGAAAACCTTCGGCGAAGATCTTGTAGATCAGCGTGCGGGTTGATTGCGCGGGACCGCCGCCGGTGGCGGCGTCGATCACAGGGAAGGTGTCGAAGAATGCGTAGGTGATGTTGATCACCAGCAGGAAGAAACTGGTCGGCGACAGGAGCGGCAGTGCGATGCCGAAAAAGCGCCGCACCGGACCGGCGCCGTCGATCGCCGCCGCTTCGATGAGCGAGCGCGGAATCGCCTGCAAGCCGGCGTAGAAGAACAGAAAGTTATAGCTGACCTGTTTCCAGACGGACGCGAGCACCACCAGAAACATGGCCTGGCCCGCGTTCAGCGCGTGATTCCAGACGATGCCGTACTTGGCGAGCGCGTAGGTGACGAGACCGATGCTCGGGTTGAACAGGAACGACCACAGCACGGCGGCGATCGCGGGCGCAACCGCGTACGGCCAGATCAGGAGCGTCTGATACGTCCTCGCGCCACGTATCACGCGATCGGCGCAGACTGCGAGCAGCAACGAGATCACGAGTCCCGACACCGTGACGAGCGCGCAGAAGATCAGCGTCGTATAGAACGACGACAGGTAGAGCGGATCGCCGAACAGTTGTTTGAAGTTGGCGAGTCCGACGAACTCGCTCGAGGTGCCGAACGCGTCCTGGCTTTGCGTGGATTGCCACAGCGCCTCGCCGGCCGGCCACAGAAAGAACAGCAGCGTGATCGCGAGTTGCGGCGCGACGAGCAGGTAGGGCAGCAGGCTGGTGCCGAAGCTGGAGCGCTTTTCCATCGATGATTCCCAAGGTTCTGCGGCAACCACGGGTTCCGCTGCGAGCGCACCGGAACCCCGCCGGCGAATGCCTAGTTGCCGGCTTTTTCGAAGCGGCGCAGCAGTTCGTCGCCGCGCGAGACCGACGCGTCGAGCGCCTGCTGCGGCGTCTTCTTCTGTGCCCAGACCTGTTCGAGCTCTTCGTCGATGATCGTGCGGATCTGCGGCATGTTGCCCAGACGCAAGCCCTTCGTGTACGGCAGCGGCGGCTTGTTGAGCATCTGCTTGATGGCGGTGTCGCTGCCCGGATTCTTCTCGTAGAAGCCCTGCTGCTGCGTCAACTGGTAGGCGGCGGTGGTGACCGGCAGATAGCCGGTGTCCTGATGCCACTTGGCCGCAACCGGCGCCGACGACAGATACGAAAGGAATTTCGCCACGCCCTTGTAGACCGCCGGATCTTTACCCGACAGCACCCACAGGCTTGCCCCGCCGATGATCGCGTTCTGCGGCGCGCCCTTCACGCTGGCGTCGTAGGGCATCATGCCGGTGCCGAAGTTGAACTTCGCGTACTTCTTGATCGTGGCGAGCGAACCCGACGAGTTGGTGATGATCCCGCAGTCGCCGCTATAGAACTTCGACACCGGTTCGTCCTTGCGGCCGACATAGGTGAAGGTGCCGTCCTTCTGCATGTTTTGCAGGAACTGGATATGCGCGACCTGCAGCGGCTTGTTGAATTCCAGTTGCGCGTCCGGGCCGTCGAAGCCGTTGTTCTTCGACGCGAACGGCGCGCCGTGCCAGGCGCTGTAGTTCTCGAGCTGAATCCAGCTCTGCCAGCCGGACGAATAGCCGCACGCCATGCCCGATGCCTTCAGCTTCTGCGCGTCGGCCTGCAGTTCGGCCCAGGTTTTCGGCGGCTGGTTCGGGTCGAGGCCGGCTTTCTTGAAGGCGTCCTTGTTGTAATACAGCACCGGTGTCGAACTGTTGAACGGCATCGAGATCAGCTCGCCGCTTTTCGCGTCGCTGTAATAGCTGGCGATGGTCGGCACGAAGGCTTTTTCATCGAGCGGCACGCCGGCTTGCTTGAATACTTCCGAGACGGGGATCACGGCCTTCTTCGCCTGCATCATCGTGGCGGTGCCGACTTCATAGACCTGCAGGATGGCCGGCGCATTGCCGCTGCGGTACGCGGCGATGCCGGCGGCGAGGGTCTGGTCGTAGGTGCCTTTGAATACCGGCACGATCTTGTAGTCGCTTTGCGACGCGTTGAACGCGTTGGCAATGTCGTTCAGCCGTTCGCCCAGCGCGGCTTCCATGCCATGCCAGAACTGGATTTCAGTTGCGGCGTGGGCCGCCTGACTGAGGCCGGCGCTCAATACGGCGGCAACGGATAGCGAACGGATTAGCGGCTTCAAACTCATCGATTTGTCTCCTATGTCGACCAGAGTGTGCGCTTCAGCGCTGACTCTGGTCTCATGCAACAGGGTTGCGGAAAGGGCGCGGCTGCGAATCGCGCGATTCTATTTGTGTTCGATGACAGTCCGGCGTCGGCGACCGGGCGGCGTGCATTTTTTTTGAAGGGCGCCGAATGCCGCAATTTAACATCGGTGTCACAAAACGGAAACAACTGGTGTTCGCATGCGCCATGAATGCGCAAGTCTGCGTGGGAGCAAGGGCGGAGCTCGTCCGCTGGACGCGGCCGTGCGCGCGCGGGCATGATAGTCGTCCGTTGGGGGCGTGGCCGTTTCGTGGACGTGGCGCGACGGCGCGTATTAATCAGGATTCCAGATGCTGAGTTCAGTACGATTGACCGCGGGTAGCGCGATTGCGGGCCTCGTGTTAGCGGGGTGTTCGCTTACGCCCTTGAAGACCGGCAATGCCGCCACGCAGGTGAGCGCATTGCCGGCGATCATCGCGCATCGCGGCGGCACGGGCGATGCGCCGGAGAACACGCTCGAAGCGATTCGCCTGTCGGTCGAACATCACGCCGACGCGATGTGGCTCACCGTGCAGTTGAGCAAGGATGGCGTGCCGGTTCTCTACCGGCCGGGCGATCTGTCGGCGTTGACCGACTCGACGGGGCCGGTGTCCGCTCATACGGCCGCTGAACTCGCACGCGTGAATGCGGGGTGGACGTTCCGCCGCGCGCAGACGTATCCGTACCGCGATCACCCGGTGGGCATTCCGACGCTGCGCGACGCGTTGCGCGCGATGCCCGCGGGCATGCCGGTCATCCTCGACATGAAGGCGCTGCCCGCGGGGCCGCAGACGCAGGCGGTCGCACGCGTGCTCGATGAAGAAAACGCGTGGCGGCGCGTGTCGATCTATTCGACAGAAGCGGCTTATCAACAGAGCTTTGCCGCGTATCCGCAAGCGAGGCTGTTCGAATCGCGCGATGCCACGCGTGGTCGGCTCGCGCGTGTCTTGTTCAATCAGGGCTGTGTGGACGCGCCGGCCGAACACGCCATGAGCGCGTTCGAGTTGCATCGCGCATTGACGGTGGTGGAGCAGTTCATGCTGGGAGAAGGGCGCTCGGACGTGCAGGCCACGCTGTGGACGCCGGCAACCGTCGCGTGCTTCCGGCAGAAGCCGGATGTGCGAATCGTCGCGATTGCCGTGAACAACGCGGACGACTACCGGAGGGCCGCGTGCCTCGGCATCGATGCGGTGCTCGCGGACTCGCCAACGAAGATGGCGGCCGTCAGGGGCGGCATTGCGTTGCCGCTGCAGTGCGGGCGCGCCGGCACGACTGACGGGCAATAAAGCAAAGAGCCCGCTTCAGGCGGGCTCTTTCAAGGTCACCGGCTACGCGGGTGGCGGCGCTCAGGTTTCAACCCGTGGCCGCCTCGCGCCGAAGCCGAAGCTCAAACTCGATTTAGACGTTCGAACTTAGACGTTGAACAGGAAGTTCATTACGTCGCCGTCGTGCACGACGTATTCCTTGCCTTCCGCGCGCATCTTGCCGGCTTCTTTCGCGCCTTGCTCACCCTTGTAAGTGATGAAGTCGTTGAACGCGATGGTCTGCGCGCGAATGAAGCCGCGCTCGAAGTCCGTGTGGATCGCGCCTGCAGCCTGCGGCGCCGTATCGCCGATATGGATCGTCCACGCGCGCACTTCCTTCACACCGGCCGTGAAGTAGGTTTGCAGGCCCAGCAGCTTGAAGCCGGCGCGAATCACGCGGTTCAGGCCCGGCTCTTCCATGCCCATGTCGGCGAGGAACACTTCCATGTCGGCTTCGTCGAGGTCGGCGATTTCCGCTTCGATCGCGGCGCATACGGCGACCACCGGCGCGCCTTCCGAGGCCGCGAACTTCGTGACCGCGTCCAGGTGCGGGTTGTTCTCGAAACCGTCTTCCTTCACGTTGGCCACGTACATGGTCGGCTTCGCGGTGATCAGGCAGAACGGCTTGAGCGTGGCTTTTTCTTCGTCCGAGAGGTCGAGCGCACGGACCGGCTTGGCCTGGTCGAGCTGCGCGCGCACTTTTTCCAGCACGGCGGCGTTCTTGATGGCTTCCTTGTCGTTACCCGACTTGGCCGCCTTCGAATAGCGCGCCAGCGCCTTTTCGACGGTGGCGAGGTCGGCGAGCGCCAGTTCGGTGTTGATCACTTCGATATCCGACAGCGGATCGACCTTGTTCGCGACGTGAATCACGTTCTCGTCTTCGAAGCAGCGCACCACGTGCGTGATCGCATCCGTTTCGCGGATGTTGGCGAGAAACTGGTTGCCCAACCCTTCGCCCTTGCTCGCGCCGGCCACGAGGCCGGCGATGTCGACGAATTCCACCACGGCCGGCAGGATGCGCTCCGGCTTGACGATTTCAGCGAGCGCCTTCAGACGCGCGTCCGGCACTTCGACGATGCCGACGTTCGGCTCGATCGTGCAGAACGGGTAATTTTCGGCGGCGATGCCCGCCTTGGTCAGCGCATTGAACAGGGTGGACTTGCCGACGTTAGGCAGGCCGACGATGCCGCATTTGAGGCTCATGGAAATCCTTCAGTGATTCAGTAAGTTGCGTGACGCGCTCGACGCTGTGTGCAGGATTCGAGAAGCCTTCGCGTTGGGCGTGGCGGATCAATTCAGCGGAGCGGGACAAGACACCGGATCGGGGCGTTGGCTCGACGACCGGGTGCGAGTTTTCACGGAAACCGCAATTGTAACCCGTTCGGATCGGCTGACTGCGGCGGCGGCGGGAAAGCCGCGCATGCGGTGCGCCCGGCAACCGGGGCGCGGTTGTCCGGGCGCAAATGCCGCGCGTGTCGATCCGTCCCTCGCAACCCCCGCGGCTATAATGCGCGGATGAACGCACACCACCAGACCTTTGATGCCGCCGTGATCGGCGGCGGGCTCGTCGGCAAGACCGCGGCGCTGGCGCTGACGCAAGGCGGACTGCGCGTGGCGCTGCTCGCGCAACCCTGCGCGGCGCTGCCCCACGGCGCCAGCTTCGACTCGCGGGTCTACGCGCTGTCGTCGAGCTCACAGGCTCTGCTGGAGCGTTTGCGGGTCTGGCAGGCGCTCGACCTGACGCGGCTCGGGCCCGTCTACGACATGCGTGTTTACGGCGACGCGCATGCCGAGCTGCATTTCTCGGCTTTCCAGGCTTCGGTGCCGCAACTGGCGTGGATCGTCGAGTCGTCGGTGATCGAGCGCGGGCTGGATGCGGCGCTGCGCTTCCAGCCGAATCTCAGCTGGATCGACACGCGCGCTCAGGCGCTCGACTTCACCGCCGACAGCGCCAGCGTCGGGCTGGCCAACGGCAATGTGCTCGAAGCCGATCTGGTGGTCGGCGCGGACGGCGCGCATTCCTGGGTGCGCGCGCAGATCGGCTCGAAGATGGTCCGGCGCGACTACAAACAGACTGGCGTGGTCGCCAATTTCAAGGCCGCGAAGCCGCACGGCGAGACCGCGTACCAATGGTTCAAGGACGGCGAGATCATCGCGCTCTTGCCCATGCCGGACGGCCACGTCTCGCTGGTGTGGTCGGCTCGCACCGAGCACGCCGAACAGCTGGTCGCGCTCGACCCGGCGCGGCTCGCCGCCGAAGTGGAGCGCGTGACGGGCGGCCAGTTCGGCGCGCTCGACTGTGTGACGCCCGCGCAAGGTTTCCCGCTCGCGCTGCAAACGGTCGACCGGCTGGTGGCGCCGCGCGTCGCGCTGGTTGGCGACGCCGCACATTTGATCCATCCGCTGGCCGGGCAGGGCATGAACCTCGGCTTGCGCGACGTTGCGGCGTTGGCCGATACCGTCGCGGGCAAGGAGTCGTTCCGCGATCTCGGCGACATGGTGCTGCTGCGCCGCTACGAACGCGCCCGCCGCGAAGATATCCGCGCGCTGATGATCGCCACCGACGGTCTGCAAAAACTCTTTTCCGTTCCCGGTCCGTTCGCCAAGGCGTTGCGCAATACCGGCATGGCTTTCGTCGGTGCGCAGCCGTTCATCAAACGCTGGCTGGTGTCGGCCGCGCTGGGTTGATGCGCCCGGTCCGGCATGCCGCAGCCGGCCAGGCAGGTATCATGAACGGATGGACGCCGTGCCGGTCATACCCGCAACGTCACGAAACGCGCAAAACGCACGATTGAACCCAGGAATTCAGCATGAAAAAGACTTTCCGCGTGGCGGCTGCCGCGCTGGCAATCGCAGCCGTCACGATCGGCTGCTCGGCCCAGGCCGACCAGACTACCGACAAGCTCAAGGCCACGCTGCAAACCCGCCTCGCGGATGTGACGATCAAGAGCGTGACGAAGTCGCCGGTGGCCGGTCTGTACGAAGTGAACCTCGGCACGCAGATCGTGTATAGCGACGCGAACGGCGATTATCTGCTGCTCGGCGACATGGTCGACGCAAAGACCCGCAAGAACCTGACCGAAGCGCGCCTCGCGGAAACCAACCGTATCGACTTCGCGAGCCTGCCGTTCGCGAACGCCGTGAAGGTCGTGAAGGGCAATGGCGCGCGCAAGATCGCCGTGTTCTCCGATCCGAACTGCCCGTACTGCAAGCAGCTCGAAACGTCGCTCAAGTCGATCGACAACGTGACGGTCTATACCTTCCTGTACCCTGTGCTGTCGCCGGATTCGACCGCGAAGTCGAAATCGATCTGGTGTTCGACGGACCGCGCGAAGGCGTGGGAGTCGTGGATGCAGGACCATCAGGCGCCCACCGCTGCCGGCACCTGCGACACCGCTGCGATCGACAAGAACCTCGCGCTCGGCCACGCCATGAACGTCGACGGCACGCCCACGGTGTTCCTCGCGGACGGCCGCCGTCTGCCCGGCGCCGTGCCGGCCGAACGGCTGGACAAGGAAATGTCCGCGGTGCACTGAGCACGCACCACCCATCCAGCAAAGGAGGCGCGACGTGCGCCTCCTTTCGCATCGAGCCCGAACATCCCCGCCAGAAAACTCCTAATCGCCGCCGATGAAGCCGATCCGCTACACCATCGTTCCCAAGCAACCCGCCGCCCACCTGTTCGAAGTCACCGTGACCGTCGCCGATCCCGATCCGGCCGGTCAGCGTTTCATGCTGCCGGTGTGGATTCCGGGCAGCTACATGGTGCGCGAGTTCGCTCGCAACATCGTGACGCTGCGCGCCGTCAACGACGCGGGCCGCAAGGTGCGGGTCGAAAAGACCGACAAGCACACATGGCAGGCCGCGCCGGTCAAAGGCTCGCTGACGCTGCGCTACGAGGTCTATGCGTGGGATCTGTCGGTGCGCGCCGCGCATCTCGACGATACGACGGGCTTTTTCAACGGCACGAGCGTGTTCCTGTCGCCGCTCGGCCACGAGGAGGCGCAATGCGTGGTCGATATCCAGAAGCCGCAAGGCGCGGTATACCGCAACTGGCGTGTCGCCACCGCGCTGCGCGAAGCGCGCGGCACGAAGCGTTACGGTTTCGGCGAGTATCGCGCGCAGAACTACGACGAGCTGATCGATCATCCGGTCACGCTGGGTGAATTCGCGCTCGCGACGTTCAAGGCGCACGGCGTGCCGCACGACGTCGTGATCGCCGGGCGCGTGGTCGGGCTGGACATGGCGCGTCTGTGCGCCGACCTCAAGCGCATCTGCGAAGCGCAGATCGCGTTGTTCGAGCCCAGGTCGAAGAAGGCGCCGGTGGATCGCTATGTGTTCATGACTCAGGCCGTCACCGACGGTTACGGCGGGCTTGAGCACCGCGCTTCGACCGCGCTGATCTGCAATCGCGGCGATCTGCCGGTGGAAGGGCGCGAAGCGCTCACCGAAGGCTATCGGACCTACCTCGGCCTGTGCAGCCATGAATACTTCCACACCTGGAACGTGAAGCGCATCAAGCCGGCCGTGTTCGCGCCGTACGACCTGAGCGTCGAAAACTATACGCCGCTGCTGTGGCTGTTCGAGGGCTTCACTTCTTACTACGACGATCTGATCCTCGTGCGCAGCGGCCTGATTTCGCAGGACGACTATTTCGGCCTGCTCGGCAAGGTGGTCGGCGGCGTGCAGCGCGGCAGCGGGCGCCTCAAGCAGAGTGTCGCCGAAAGCTCGTTCGACGCGTGGGTCAAATACTACCGGCAGGACGAGAACGCGCCGAACGCGGTCGTCAGCTATTACACCAAGGGTTCGCTCGTCGCGCTCGCGTTCGATCTGACCATCCGCGCGCAGACCAATAACCGCAAATCGCTCGACGACGTGATGCGCCTGCTGTGGCAGCGCTTTGGCCGTGACTTCTATCGCGGCAAACCGGTCGGCGTCGAAGAAAGCGAGATCGAGGCGATTTTCGCGGAAGCGACCGGCGCGAAGCTGGGCGAGTTGTTCGCCGAAGCCGTGCACGGCACGCGGGATCTGCCACTCGACACGCTGCTCGCGCCGTTCGGCGTCGCAATCGCGCCCGAGCTCGACAAGAACGGCAAGCCGTCGCTTGGCGCACGCGTGCGCGGCGGCGTGGATTGCACCCTCGCGGCGATCCATGACGGCAGCGCCGCGCAAAAAGCCGGACTCTCGGCCGGCGACGTGCTGATCGCGCTCGACGGCCTGCGCGTGACCGGCTCGAATCTCGACGGTTTGCTCGCGCGCTATCAGCCGGGCGCGAAAGTCGAGGTTCACGCCTTCCGCCGCGATGAACTGCGCACCGTGCAAGTCAAGCTGGACGGGCCCGAGGTAACGCGCTACAAGCTCGCCGTCAGCGACAAACGGCCCGCGGCGCGCACGGCGCGCGAGCGCTGGCTGGCAAGCTGATCGTCATCCGGCGCCTCCAATCGGCGGCCGGGCGTGGCGGATTGTTCTACCACTGCAACAATCCGTCGCCGCCGGATGGCTTTTTCCCGGGTCGGTAAAAAAACACAATGGCTCCACTCGCGCAACACTGCGCGCCCCAACTGGAGTCAACCATGACCACGATCCTGCAAATCAACTCGGCAGCCCGCTCGCAAGGCGCGAACTCGACGCTGCTCGTCAACGAGCTGACCGCAAAGCTGCAACAATCGAATCCGGGCGCGCAAGTCGTCGTCCGCAATCTGCAAGCCGAACCGCTGCCGCATCTGGACGACGCCGTTCTCGGCGCGTTCTTCACGCCGGCTGACCAACGCACGGCCGAGCAAGCCGCCATCGCGGCGCGCAGCGAAGCGCTGATCGCCGAACTGCAAGCCGCCGACATCGTCGTGATCGGCGCGCCGATGTACAACTTCGGCATCTCGTCGCAACTGAAGACGTACTTCGACTTCATCGCGCGCGCCGGCATCACGTTCCAGTACACCGCGAACGGTCCGGAAGGTCTCGTGAAGGGCAAGAAGGTCTACGTCGTGTCGGCACGCGGCGGCAAGTATCTGGGCACGCCGAACGACAGCCAGACGCCGTACCTGAAGAGCTTCCTAGGCTTCCTCGGTATGACCGACGTGAGCTTCATTTACGCCGAAGGCCTGAACATGGGCCCGGACGCCGCGAGCGCCGCATTGGCTTCGGCACGCGAAGCGATCGCCGCTGCGTAAAGCTGGCCGAGCCGCTTCAATGTGCGGCGGATAGCTTTCCGAAATGAAAGACGCCACGGATTTTGAGTCCGTGGCGTCTTTTGTTTATGAGGCGGTGGTCGCGCGGATGCCTGTTGCCGGCGGCCTCACGCGAGCATTTGCGCTTCGTCGGGCAGGCGCCAGTCGATGGGCTGGCGGCCGTGCGCTGCGAGATACTCGTTCGCCTTGGCAAAATGCCCGCAGCCGAGAAAGCCGCGATGCGCCGACAGCGGCGACGGATGCGGCGCTTCCAGCACACAATGCGACTTGCCGCCGAGCAACGCGCGCTTGGCTTGCGCATGCGCGCCCCACAACATGAACACGAGACCGTCATGACGCGTCGCCAGTTCATGGATCAGCGTGTCGGTGCATTTTTCCCAGCCGCGTTTTGCGTGGCTGGCGGCTGAGTCGCGCTCCACGGTCAAGACGGTGTTCAGCAGCAGCACGCCTTGCTTCGCCCAGGTGTCGAGACAGCCGTGACGTGGCGTCTCGTGGCCGAGGCTTACGGCAATCTCCTTGAAGATGTTGCGCAGCGACGGCGGCGTGCGCACGTTCGGCGCCACCGAAAACGCGAGCCCGTGCGCTTGCGGCGTACCGCGATCTTCGCCGTGGTAGGGATCCTGGCCAAGGATCACCACTTTCACTTCATTGGGACTCGTGAGGCGCAGCGCGCGGAATACGTCGGCGGGGTAGACGGTTTTGCCGGCGGCGCGCTCACCGTCGACGAAACGGCAGAGCGGCGCGTAGGCATCGCTTTCAATAAACGGTTTCAGATGCGCGCGCCATGCCGGCGGCAGAGCGTCGAATTGCGCTTCGAGCGTCGGCGGCGGCGCACCGGCGCCGGGTTGCGGCGGAGTGATCGACGTGGCGCCGGTCGGTGCGGATGCGGCGTCGCCGAACAGCGAAGCCTGCGACGGATTGGAGCGGGGGCGGGAAGCGGAGGTCATGGCGGGGAAGTGTCGCAGCAAACGCCGCGTTGCTCAAGGTGTGGCGCGCCATTCAGTCTCGTGCGCCGGAGAGCGGCTTTGCCGCGCTCAAGCTGCCCGCAATTGATAACCGCGCTGCGCCTTGCTGACGTCGTCCGGTGCGAGGCCGGCGATCTGCTTGCCGAGTTCCGCCGCGAGCGCGTGGAGCGCGGCTTCGTCGCCGGACTTCAGTTCCAGTTCCACTTCCGAAATCGGGGCGCGGCGCGTTTGGCCATCGACCTCGGCGAGCACGTCGCCCTGATCGATCGCGGCTTCGACTTGCGCGCTGTCCGCTTGAACCTGCCACAGCGTCCGGGTGAAATTCGTGCGAAAGAGTTCGATGAGTTCCGGCGCGGCCTGACGCAAAGCATCCGCGGCGGACGATTCGTCGCACTCGCGCAGCAGCGCGTCGATCTCCAGCTTTTCACCGGCGACCGGCATTTCCCATTCATGTCGGCTGTGCAAACCATTCGCGGCCTTGCCGACCGTTTTGAAGGTTTGCAGCCAGCCGTCGGGCGTCTGGCGCAAACGCAAGGCGCTCTTCGAACCCGCCAGCGCCAGTCGAGGCGTGTCGAAGTAAATATTCACCAGCTTGATCGGACGACCCTGCGCCCCGGTGCGCGCAACGAACCACTGCGTCGCCGCCTGCACCTGCGCAGGCGGCAGCGCCAGCTTGATTTCGCGTTCCATGCCCATGACCTGCTCCGCTACGTATGCCGCTTGCCGTATGTCGACAGCGCGCTCAGAAGAACATCCGCGCAAGTTCCACACCCGGCTCGTCCGCGCGCATGAACGCTTCGCCCACGAGGAACGTGTGCACGTCCATCGCGCGCAGGCGATCCACATCGACGCGCGACAGAATGCCCGACTCGGTGACGACAATACGGTCGTCGGGAATCGCTTCGAGCATGCCGATCGTCGTCTCGATCGACGTCTCGAAGGTGCGCAGATTGCGGTTGTTGATGCCGATCAGCGGCGTTTTCAGCGTGAGCGCTTCCCTCAGCTCGTTCTCGTCGTGCACTTCGACCAGCACGGCCAGACCCAGCGAATGCGCGAGCGCTTCGAGGTCCTGCATCTGCGCGGTTTCGAGCGCGGCGGCAATCAGCAGGATGGCGTCGGCGCCCATCGCGCGGGCTTCGACGATCTGATACGGATCGACGATGAAGTCTTTGCGCAGCACCGGCAAATTGCAGGCCGCGCGCGCCTGCTCCAGATACGCGACGCTGCCCTTGAAGAACTGCACGTCGGTGAGCACGGACAGGCAGGCCGCGCCGTGTTTTTCATACGAACGCGCGATCTCGGCCGGCACGAAGTGTTCGCGCAGCACGCCTTTGGACGGGCTCGCTTTCTTGACTTCGGCGATCACCGCCGCGAGACCCGCCGCGTGTTTCGCGCGCAACGCGCCGACGAAATCGCGCAGGTCGCGCGACGACGCTTCGAGGCGCAGCTCTTCGAGCGGCGCGCTCTGTTCGGCCGCCCGGACTTCTTCGCGTTTGACCGCGATGATGCGGTCGAGGATGTCGCTCATAAGTGTCTCGCTACGTGATTACTGCTTGAATTGCTGGGTAAAGCGGACCAGCTCGTCGACTTTCGACCGCGCCTTGCCGCTCGCGATCGCTTCGCGCGCCAACTGGATGCCGTCCGCAATCGACGAGGCCACGTTCGCCGAATAGAGCGCCGTGCCCGCGTTCAGCGTGACGATTTCGCGGGCCACGCCCGGTTTGTTGTCGAGCGCTTCGAGCAGCATCGCTTTGGATTCGGTGGCGTCGGCCACTTTCAGCGAGCGGTTCGACACCATCTGCATGCCGAAATCTTCCGGATGGATTTCATATTCGTGGACCTGGCCGTCGCGCAACTCGCCGACTTGCGTTGCCGCGCCGAGCGAGACTTCGTCCATGCCGTCCATGCCGTACACCACCAGCACGTGCTTCGCGCCGAGGCGCTGCATCACGCGCACCTGAATGCCGACGAGGTCGCCGTGGAACACGCCCATCAGCTGGTTGGGCGCGCCGGCCGGATTGGTCAGCGGCCCGAGAATGTTGAAGATGGTCCGCACGCCGAGCTCACGGCGCACCGGCGCGATGTTCTTCATGGCCGGATGATGGTTCGGCGCGAACATGAAACCCATGCCGGTTTCCGCAATCGAAGCCGCCACCTGTTCCGGCTGCAGATCGATATTCACGCCGAGCGCTTCGAGTACGTCCGCGCTGCCCGACTTGCTCGACACGCCGCGGCCGCCGTGTTTCGCGACCTTGGCGCCCGCCGCGGCCGACACGAACATGGTTGCCGTGGAGATGTTGAAGGTCTGTGAGCCGTCGCCGCCGGTGCCGACGATATCGACGAAGTTCGAGTTGTCCGGCACGTCGACGTGCCGGGCGAATTCACGCATCACCGTGGCGGCTGCCGTGATTTCGCCGATGGTCTCTTTTTTGACGCGCAAGCCGGTGATGATCGCGGCCGCCATCACGGGCGAGAGTTCGCCGCGCATGATGAGCCGCATCAGGTGCAGCATTTCGTCGTGGAAAATCTCGCGGTGCTCGATGGTCCGTTGCAGCGCTTCCTGGGGCGTAATCGTCATGATGTCGTCTCGGTTCATCAAGCGTTGCGGGTGGGCGTCGGGGCGCCGGCCGATTTCGATTGCTTCAGGAAGTTTTCAAGCAGCGCGTGGCCGTGTTCGGACAGGATCGATTCCGGGTGGAACTGCACACCTTCCACCGCCAGTTCCTTGTGACGCACGCCCATGATCTCGCCGTCTTCGGTCCAGGCGGACACTTCGAGACAGTCGGGCAGCGATTCGCGTTCGATCGCGAGCGAGTGATAGCGCGTCACGACGAAATGCTTCGGCAGGTCGGCAAACACGCCTTTGCAATCGGTTTCGATGGTGCTGACCTTGCCGTGCATGATGGTTTGCGCGCGCACCACGCGCCCGCCGAACGCCTCGCCGATTGCCTGATGGCCGAGACACACGCCGAGAATCGGCGTCTTGCCGGCGAATTCGCGCAGTACGTCGAGCGTGATGCCGGCATGTTGCGGGTTGCTCGGGCCGGGCGACAGGCAAATGCGCTCCGGGTTGAGCTTTGCGATTTCGTCCAGCGTGATTTCGTCGTTCCGAAAGGTGCGCACGTCTTCGCCGAGTTCGCCGAAGTATTGCACCAGGTTGTAGGTGAACGAGTCGTAGTTGTCGATCATGAGCAGCATGGTGTGTCTCCGGTCAGAAGTCGCTATCGAGGCCGTCTTGAACCTGTTCGGCGGCGCGCAACACCGCGCGTGCCTTGTTCTCGGTCTCTTGCCATTCGGATTCCGGCACCGAATCCGCGACTACACCCGCTGCCGCCTGCACGTACAGATTGCCGTTCGCGATCACGCCGGTGCGGATCGTGATGGCCAGATCCATTTCGCCCGTGAACGACAGGTAGCCGACAGCACCGCCGTACAGGCCGCGCTTCACGGGTTCCAGTTCGTCGATCAGTTCCATCGCGCGGACCTTCGGCGCGCCGGACAGCGTGCCGGCCGGGAAGGTGGCCCGCAGCACGTCGAAATTGGTGGTGCCGGGCTTCAGCTTGCCTTCGACCGAACTCACGATGTGCTGCACGTGCGAGTACTTCTCGATCACCATCTTGTCGGTGACGACCACCGAGCCGATCTGCGCGATGCGGCCCACGTCGTTACGCGCGAGGTCGATCAGCATGACGTGTTCGGCGATTTCCTTCGGGTCATTCAGCAGTTCGGTCGCGAGTTCCGCGTCGCGTTCCGGCGTGTTGCCGCGCGGACGCGTGCCGGCGAGCGGCCGGATCGTGACGATGCGATCCTCGCCGCGCTTTTCCTGGCGCACCAGAATTTCCGGCGATGCCCCCACCACGTGGAAGTCGCCGAAGTTGTAGTAGTACATATACGGCGACGGATTCAGCGAGCGCAGCGCGCGATACAGCGAGAGCGGATTGTCGCGGTACGGCTTGATCAGGCGCTGGCCGACCTGCACCTGCATCAGTTCGCCGGCCGCGATGTATTCCTTCGCCTTGCGCACGGCCGCCAGATAGTCGTCTTTCGCGAATTCGCGGTAAGTTTCGGTCCGCACGCTGGCCGACGTGACCGGCGGCTGCACGGTGGTGCGCAAGCGCTGGCGCAACTCACGCAGACGCTGTTTGGCTTTCGTGTACGCCTCGGGCTGGGTCGGGTCGGCGTAGATCACGAGGTAGAGCTTGCCCGCGAGGTTGTCGATCACCGCGACCTCTTCGGTCAGCAGCAATTGGATGTCGGGCAGATTCAGGTCGTCTTTCGGCGCCGTGTGCGCAAGCTTCTTTTCGATGTAGCGCACCGCGTCGTAGCCAAAATAGCCGGCCAGACCGCCCGCGAAACGCGGCAGACCGGGGCGTTGCGCCACTTTGAAACGCCCCTGGAATTGCTGGATGAACTCGAGCGGGTCGCCCTCGTGCGTTTCGACGACCTTGCCGTCGCGCACCACTTCCGACACGCCGTTGCGGGTGCGCAGCAGCGTGCGCGCCGGCAGGCCGATGAACGAATAGCGGCCGAAACGTTCGCCGCCCACCACCGATTCCAGCAGGAACGAGTTGGCGCCGTTGCGCTCGCTCTGCGCGAGCTTCAGGTACAACGAGAGCGGCGTTTCGAGGTCGGCGAGCGCTTCGGCGATCAGCGGGATGCGGTTGAAACCCTCGTTGGCGAGGGACTGGAATTCGAGTTCGGTCATGTTCCGATCCTGTACGGTGGTCCGGCGGCTTGCGTCGGACAAAGCGGGGCGTGGCGCGCCCGGTCAGGCGTTCGTTCGACGTTTCGACACGATGATACCGACCGGCGCGAGTTTCCCATCGACGCGTGCAAGGGATTTCAGCGCACAGATGTACTTTGCGGGTACACGCAGGCCGAATCAACCGATGCAGCGAAACAAAGTGATGGAAAAAACGCGTGAGCGCAGCGAAGTAAAAAACGGTCGCCGAAGGCGAGCTTCAGCGTACCTCAGGCGAGGTTAGCGCGACCAGCGACGCCAGGGCCAGGCTCCCCGGTCGATGCTAATCAGACTCCGTTTTTTATTCAGAAACATGAGGATGAAGGACTATTCAAGTCGTGGAATGGTGCGCTGCGATCGCCTTGGCGGCGTCCAGCAGCGAATCAACTATACCATCGGATTTTATCGTTTGTATAGCTTGGCCGTGGTTGTAGCCGTACGGCACCGTGAGCGTGGCCATGCCCGCGGCGCGACCTGCCAGCGCATCGTTTTCCGAATCGCCGATGGCCACCGTGGCCCGCGGCTCGACGCCGAGTTGCGCTGCGGCGGTGAGCATGGGCAGCGGATCGGGCTTCTTTTTCGCGAGGCTGTCGCCGCCGAGCACGACACTGAAATACTGGGCGATCCCGTATTGCTGCAGCAATTCCACCGCGAACCGATGCGGCTTGTTGGTCACGCAGGCGAGTTTGAGACCGGCGTCGCGCATGGCGATCAGGCCGGCTTCCACGTTGGGGTAAAGCCGCGTGTGCGTGCCGTTGATTTTTGCGTATTCCGCCTGATAGATCGCGAGCGCCTCGTCGAAGCGGTCTTGCGCATGCTCCGTTTCGAAGCGCGGCGCCAGCACGCTGCGGATCAGATGCTCCGAACCCTTGCCGACATAACCGACCACTTCCTCGCGCGAAGTCTCCTGCGCGTCGAGTTGCGCGAGCATGCCGTTCAGGCCGGCGGTGAAGTCGTCGGCGGTATCGATCATCGTGCCGTCGAGGTCGATGATCGCGGCTTGCAGTCGCGGGCCGGTGAAAGTCGGGGCGGGAAACGGAGTGGTCATCGTGCGGGCCGGTTGTGCGTGGATGCTCAGTGCTGGATGTTGGCGAGCGCCGCGCGCATCTTATCGATCACGACCTTGTGGTCGGGCTGGCCGAAAATCGCCGAACCGGCCACGAAAGTGTCCGCGCCGGCCGCCGCGATTTCCGCGATGTTGTCCACTTTTACGCCGCCGTCCACTTCCAGATGAATCTCGCGGCCGGTGCGCTCCGTGTAGGCGTTGATGCGCCGGCGCGCTTCGCGCAGCTTGTTGAGCGCTTCCGGAATGAAGGATTGGCCGCCGAAGCCCGGATTCACCGACATGATCAGCACGAGATCGACCTTGTCCATCACGTGATCGAGATAATTCAGCGACGTGGCCGGATTGAACACCAGGCCGGCCTTGCAGCCGTGATCGCGGATCAGCGACAGCGTGCGGTCGATATGGTCCGAGCCTTCAGGATGAAAGCTGATCAGGTTTGCCCCGGCTTTGGCGAAGTCTGGCACGATCCGGTCGACCGGACGCACCATCAGATGCACGTCGATCGGCACGTCGACGTGCGGGCGGATCGCTTCGCAGACGAGCGGGCCGATGGTCAGGTTCGGCACATAGTGATTGTCCATCACGTCGAAGTGGATCCAGTCGGCGCCGGCGGCGACAACATTGCGGACTTCTTCGCCGAGGCGGGCGAAATCGGCGGACAGAATGCTTGGAGCGATGCGGAATTGCGTCATGGCGGGGGAGGATGCAAGCGGGAAAGCGCCATTTTACCGTGTTGTGCACGGGTGCTCCGGTTCGCCAGCGCTTTGAGTCCGCTCCACGCCCGGCCCCCATTCGAGCTTTGAGCGTGACAAAACGTCTTACTGGCCCTTGGCCAAAGGGATTTGTCCGGTTGCGGGCGTGTCGCGCATCAAGCAGAATGCCAACACCATCGGCGCCGCTTTGCCAATGTGCCCGCAAACCATTGACGTTCGGGCTTTCCCGCGATTTTTCACACCCGCTTCAGCAGACCGGAATCAGGATGAGCCAGTACGAATTCAGCGTCTCGACGCAGGTGCAATATCTGCCCGAAGAGTCGGACCCGGAGCGCCGCCAGTATGCATTCGCATACACGCTGACTATCCGTAACACCGGCCAGGTGCCGGCGCAGTTGATCGCGCGCCATTGGGTGATCACGGACAGTGACAAGAACGTACAGGAAGTGAAGGGCCTGGGCGTGGTCGGCCATCAGCCGCTGCTCAAACCGGGCGAGCATTTCGAGTACACGAGTTGGGCGGTGATCGCCACGCCGGTCGGCACCATGCGCGGGGAGTACTTCTGCGTGGCCGAGGACGGCGAGCGTTTCGATGCGCCGGTGCCGGAATTCATCCTGCGCATGCCGCGTACGTTGCATTGAACCGGGGGCGTGGCTAGCGGTCTTTAGAAAGCTCGATGCGCGGATCGACGCGCGGCTTCATTGCGGGCTTTGCGGTTTTTGTTGTTTTTGCTGTTCACTCGCGTTGGCGCGCGCCGCTTTCTTCTTGCCGGACGACGTCCATACAACGATAAAGACGAGCAGGAAGAGCGCGAGGAGCGATTCCAGCGCAAAGATAAGCATCGGGTATTCGTCGAACAGATCAGACATGGCGGTTTCCATCAAGAACGAACATTGTATGCGTTTTGTCCGCACGGCCGGAGCATGGCTCGGCGCGCTTTCGGTTGCGGTGTTGCTGGCGTCCTGCGGCGGCGGCGGCGCGGTCCGGCCCTCCGTGTCGCCGCCCACGGGTGCCGCGATCATACCCGGGCAGATTGCCGCGACGCGGCTGACGGCCGTTGCGTGGCAGCAGGTGCCGGGTTGGCAGGACGACTCGCTGATCGGCGCGACCGCCGCATTGCGGCAAAACTGCGCGCGGTTGGCGCGTCAGCCGAACTGGGCGCGCGCGTGCGCCGCAGCCTCGCAAATCGACGACCTCGACGTCACCAGTGCGCGGGCTTTCTTTGAAGCCTATTTCACGCCCTTCCAGTTAGCGAATACCGACGGCACCGTCGACGGCCTGGTCACCGGGTACTACGAGCCCTTGTTGCGCGGGTCACGCACGCGGCACGGCGTGTATCAGACCGCGTTGTATCGTTGGCCATCCGGCTATCGCGCGGGCGCGCCGCTGCCGGCGCGCGCGCAGCTGGAGCGCGCGGGTGTGCTCAACGGCAATGAAATCGTGTGGGTCGACGATC
Source organism: Paraburkholderia aromaticivorans (assembly GCF_002278075.1). Classification (NCBI taxonomy): domain Bacteria; kingdom Pseudomonadati; phylum Pseudomonadota; class Betaproteobacteria; order Burkholderiales; family Burkholderiaceae; genus Paraburkholderia; species Paraburkholderia aromaticivorans. The sequence continues at coordinate 1,631,090 of NZ_CP022989.1, forward strand.
CGATCGAAGCGTTCTTCCTGCAGGTGCAGGGCTCCGGGCGCATCGTGATGGAAGACGGCAGCGTGATGCGTCTCGGCTTCGGCGGCACCAACAATCAGCCGTACAAGTCGATTGGGCGCTGGTTGCTGGATCGCGGCGAACTCACGCCCGCACAGGCGACCATGCAGGGCATCAAGGCGTGGGCGCGTGCGAATCCCACCCGCGTCGACGCGTTGCTCGATACGAATCCGCGTTTTGTGTTTTTCCGCGAGATGCCGTCCGGCGAAAGCGTGCCGGGCGGCGGCGCGGACGGTCCGATCGGCGCGCTGGGCGTTCCGCTGACGCCGGAGCGCTCGATCGCGGTCGATCCGGCGGCGATCCCACTCGGCACGCCGGTGTTCTTGCAAACCACGCGTCCGCTGACCAACTCGCCGATGAATCGCCTCGTCTTCGCGCAGGACACGGGTTCCGCAATCAAGGGCGGCGTGCGCGCGGATTACTTCTGGGGCCTCGGCGACGACGCCGGCGACCTGGCGGGCAAGATGAAGCAGGGCGGCCGGATGTGGTTGCTGCTGCCGAATTCCTGAGGTGTGAGCAGAGTGAGCGGCGCGCGGCGCGGCGTGGATCCGCCGCATCGCGCGCTTCGTCCCGTTGTTACAAACCCGACTGGCGCTTGTCCACCACACGCCGCGCCTTGCCCACCGAACGCTCGATCCCGTTCACACCCAGCACGTTGACCACCGCGCTCACGCCGATCAGCGCCTTGATGTCGTAGGCCAACGCTTGCTTGGCGGTGTTCAGGGCGGCCGTGTCCGGCGCCGATTCCGGGCAAGGCTCGACGTTCAACGTCAACACGTCGAGCGGACCTTCCTTGGTCAGCACGATCTGATAGTGCGGGGCGAGCGCATGCTGCTTGAGCAGCAGTTCTTCAATTTGCGTCGGGAACACATTCACGCCGCGCACGATCATCATGTCGTCCGAGCGGCCGGTGATTTTTTCCATCCGGCGCATGGTGCGCGCGCTGCCCGGCAGGAGGCGCGTCAGGTCGCGGGTCCGGTAACGGATGATCGGCAGCGCTTCTTTGGTCAGCGAGGTAAACACGAGTTCGCCGAGTTCGCCGTCCGGCAGCACCTCGCCGGTTTCGGGATCGATGATCTCGGGATAGAAATGATCTTCCCAGATGGTCGGACCGTCTTTCGTTTCCACGCACTCCGACGCGACACCGGGTCCCATCACTTCGGACAGGCCATAGATGTCGACAGCATCGATTCCCATGCGCTTTTCGATCGCCTGGCGCATGTCGTTGGTCCACGGTTCCGCACCGAAGATACCGATACGCAGCGAACAATTCGCCGGGTCCACGCCTTGACGCTCGAGTTCGTCCGCAATCGAGAGCATGTAGCTCGGCGTCACCATGATGATGTCGGGCCGGAAGTCCTGGATCAGCTGCACCTGCTTTTCGGTCTGGCCGCCACCGAACGGGATCACGGTGAGCCCCGCGCGCTCGGCACCGTAATGCGCGCCTAGACCACCCGTGAACAGACCATAGCCGTAGCTCACATGAACCTTGTCGCCGCGCCTTGCGCCCGCGGCGCGAACCGACCGCGCGACGAGGTTTGCCCACGTATCGATGTCGCGCGCGGTGTAACCCACTACGGTCGGCTTGCCCGTGGTTCCCGACGACGCGTGAATCCGTGAAATCTGATCCTGCGGCACGGCGAACATTCCGAACGGGTAGCTGTCGCGCAAATCCTTCTTGGTGGTGAAGGGAAAGCGCGCCAGGTCCGCGAGGCTTTTCACTTCGCTCGGGTGAACGCCGGCTTCATCGAATTTGCGACGATAAACCGGCGAGTTTTCATAGGCATGGTTCAGCGACCATTTGAGCCGTTCAAGTTGAAGCGCGGCAAGTTCGTCGCGGCTGGCGGTCTCGATCGGATCGAGCGGAAGGGCGGTGGTCATGAAATGTCTCCTTGCTGCCTCAATGCTTGGGTCTGGTGTACGTGCGCTTGTGCGCGAAAGCCGGGGCTGGCTGCTGCTTAACGATGCGGCGCCCGAGAGCTCCACTGAGCGGCGAATTTGCCGCGGTTTTCGTCACGGGGCATCGCGCAATTGCCGGGTGCTCGCCGCGAGTTGCAGCATGGTTGCCGCGGGGTTGCCGCGAAGTTGCCAATATCAATCGCCTGTTGGAATCAGGGTCCCTTTGATCTGTGCCGATTTGCCGCGAAACATCGCGACGGTTTCCTCGGCACGATTCGTCACGCGAATGTCGTAAATGCCGGTTCGGCCGCTCAACGTCTGCTCGACGGCTTCCGCCGTCAGCACGTCGCCGCCGTGCACGGGCCGCAGGAACTCGATCGAGCAACCGGCCGCGACCGTATTGATGTTGTACGTGTTGCAGGCGAACGCGAAGGTCGAGTCCGCGAGCGTGAAGATGAGGCCGCCATGGCAAATCTGATGGCCGTTCAGAAAGTCGTCGCGCACTGCCATGCGCAGGCGCGCGTATCCGGGGCGCACTTCGACGATTTCGAGGCCGAGCGCGCGGCTGCACGCGTCGTTCTCGTACATCGCCGCAGCGGTCGCGCGGGCGAGTTCGTCCGGCGTCATGTGGCTGGGATGGTTGGCTCGACTGGACATATCACCGCCCCTCGAAGCGCGGCGCGCGCTTTTCCACGAAGGCCTGCACGCCTTCCGCGTAGTCGTGGGAAGCACCCAGTTCGCGTTGCAGATCGCGCTCGAGATCGAGTTGCTGGTCGAGCGTTTGCGTCGCGCCCGCCCGCATGGCCTGCTTGATTGCGGCGATGGCGCGCGTGGGTTGCTGCGCGAGTTGGGACGCGAGTTTTGTCGCGGTGCCGGCGAGTTCCGCGTCATCGACTACCTGCCAGATCAAACCCCAGTTTTCGGCTTTTTCCGCGCTGAGTTTGTCGCCAGTCATCGCGAGCCCCATGGCGCGAGCCATGCCGACACGCTGCGGCAGGAACCATGTGCCGCCTGAGTCGGGCACGAGACCGATCTTCACGAACGCCTGAATGAAGCTCGCGGAGCGAGCCGCGAGCACAAGGTCGCAGGCGAGGGCGAGATTGGCGCCGGCACCGGCAGCCGTGCCGTTCACCGCGGCGATGACCGGCATTGGCAATGCCTGCAGGCGGCGAATCAGCGGATTGAAATGTTGTTCGATCAGCTCACCCAGATCGGTCATGGCGCCTGGCGTGAAGTCGAGGTCGGCCAGATCCTGGCCGGCGCAGAAGCCTCGCCCCGCGCCCGTGAGCACGAGCGCACGAACGCCGGACGTTTCGACCTGGTCGAGCGCGGCGCTCAATTCCTGATGCATCGCGCGAGTAAAGCTATTGAGTTTGTCCGGCCGGTTCAGGGTGATGACGGCGACATGGCTCGATGCGTCGATGTTGAGACTAATCGCTTCGTATGACATTGGGTGTCTCCTCAAAGTCTCTTTGATCGCTGGGCGCTGTGGCGTTGGTGTCAGAGCCGCTCGATAACCAACGCGATGCCCTGACCCACGCCGATGCACATCGTGCAAAGCGCAAAGCGACCGTTGATCCGCTCCAGCTGGTATAGCGCGGTCGTGACCAGACGCGCGCCCGACGCGCCCAACGGGTGGCCGAGTGCAATGGCTCCGCCGTTCGGATTGACGCGCGGGTCGTCGTCGCGCAGACCGAGCGTGCGCAGCACAGCCAGGCCTTGGGATGCGAAGGCTTCGTTCAACTCGATCACGTCGAGCTGTTCTAGCGTCATGCCGAGTTGTTTCAGCAGCTTTTGCGTGGCCGGCGCCGGGCCGATACCCATGATGCGCGGCTCGACGCCCGCCGTCGCCATGCCCACCACCCGGGCGCGCCGGCGCAGGCCGTATTGGTCGGCCGCCTGCTGGTTCGCGAGCAACAGCGCGCACGCGCCGTCGTTCACGCCCGACGCATTGCCGGCCGTCACGCTGCCGTCCGGACGAACCACGCCTTTGAGCTTGCCCAGGCTTTCGAGCGATGTTTCGCGCGGGTGTTCGTCGAGCAGTACGCGCACGGGGTCGCCTTTCTTCTGCGCGATGTCGACGCCGACGATTTCCTCGGCCAGCGTTCCGTCCTGCTGCGCGCGTGCCGCCTTTTGCTGGCTCGCCAGCGCAAACGCGTCCTGATCCGCACGGCTCACGCCGAATTCGACGGCAACGTTCTCCGCGGTCTCAGGCATCGAATCGACGCCGTACTGGCGCTTCATCAGCGGATTGATGAAGCGCCAGCCGATGGTCGTGTCGTAAATGTCAGCCTGGCGCGAGAACGCACTAGCCGCCTTGCCCATGACGAACGGTGCGCGTGTCATGCTTTCGACGCCGCCGGCGATCATCAGGCGTGCTTCACCCGCCTTGATTGCACGCGCGGCGGTACCGACCGCGTCCATACCCGAGCCGCACAGGCGGTTGATGGTGGCGCCCGGCGCCTCAGTGGGCAAGCCGGCCAGCAATGCCGACATCCGCGCGACATTGCGGTTGTCTTCACCCGCCTGATTGGCGCAGCCGTAGATCACGTCGTCGAGAGCGCGCCAGTCGACGCCGGGATTGCGTTCGATCAACGCCTTGATCGGTACCGCGCCGAGGTCGTCGGCGCGGACATCTTTCAGGGCGCCGCCGTAGCGGCCGATTGGGGTGCGAATCGCATCGCAGATGAAGGCGTCGTTCATAGGGGTTCCTGCGGGGGCGGATCGGCGCGAGATGCCGATCCGATGTCTCATGTTAATTTGGACGCACAGCCCGGTCCATTCGGCCGAACGGCATAGGACGAAGCCGTGCTTTGTCTTATGCCATTCAGCCAGCTACCGCCGGCGCCGCTTTCGGTTCAACATGAACGCGGCTTTGAACTACGCGGAAGCGATTCGCCACGAAGGCCGCGTCAGCCAGCGCGGCATTGGCCGCCGGGTTGGCGCCCGTGCCGTGGAAGTCCGAAAAGGCCGCAGACTGGTTGACGAACACACCGCCGGTCAGATTGATCGACAGGGCTACGCCACCGCGGATCGATGCCTCGTGCGCCTGTTCGAGCACGGTTTCGTCCGTGCTGTAGATCGACAGCGTCAACGCACCGTGTTCAGCCGCGATTGCGCCGGCAAGATCGAGCGACTGCGCAGTCGAGTCCGTCGCAATGACGAACGAGATCGGGCCGAACCATTCTTTGGTGAATTGCGCATGGTCGGTCGCGGCATCCAGTTGGACCACGAGCGGTGTGCGCACACGGGCGCCGGCAAAAGCGGGATGCACGAGCGACTGGCTCTCAGCGAGAACGCGGCCGAGTTTTGCGGCTTCGCCGATGCGTTGGGCCACGCCTTCGTTCTGAATCGCGCCGAGTAGTTCGACCGCGCGCGCGGGGTCGGAGACAAGCTTTTGCACCGCGCCGGCAATGGCTTGCGCGACTTCGTCAAAGCCGAGCGTGCCTTCCGCCGTGCGGATGCCGCCGCGCGGCACGTAGATGTTTTGCGGCGCGGTGCACATCTGGCCCGAGTACAGCGCCAGTGAGAAGGCGATGTTGCGGGCAGCGGCTTTGATGTCGTCGACCGAGTCGATCACGATCTGGTTTACGCCGGCTTTTTCCGTGTAAACCTGCGCCTGGTGCGCATTGCGCTCGAGCCACGTGCCGTTTTGCGTGCTGCCCGTGAAGTCGATGAGCTTGATTTCGGGACGCAGGGCCAAATCCTGGACGAGCGCGCCGTCGTTCGGTTCGGTAGCCAGCAAGGTAACGACGTTCGGATCGAAACCCGCTTCGCGCAGAACGTCGCGCGCAATTCGCACAGTCAGAGCGAGCGGCAGAATTGCGCCCGGATGCGGCTTGACGATGACGGTGTTGCCTGTGGCCAGGTCGGCGAAGAGGCCCGGATAGCCGTTCCATGTCGGGAACGTGCAGCAGCCGAGTACAAGGCCGGTGCCGCGCGGCACGATGGTGTAGCGCTTGTGCATCGCAAGCGGAGGATTTTTGCCTTGCGGCTTTTCCCAGTGGGCCTCGCCGGGAATGCGGCGCAATTGGTCCCACGCGTACACGACGGCTTCGAGCGCACGATCTTGTGCGTGCGGGCCGCCGGCCTGGAAGGCCATCATGAATGCCTGGCCGGTCGTGTGCATCACGCTGTAACCAATTTCGAAACTGGCGCGATTCACGCGCACAAGGATTTCGAGGCACACGCCGATCCACGCCTGCGGGCCGGCGGCGCGCCAGTCGCGCTGGGCTGCGGCCGCCGCCGCGATCAGTGCGGCGGGGTCGGCCTTCGGGTAGCGGATACCGAGCGGAAATCCGAACGGCGAGACCTCGGCCCCGACCGTTTCGCCCGTCGACGGCTGGTCTAACTGGAACGTCGCGTTGAGATGGGCTTTGAATGCGGCTTCGCCGTCTGCGTTAGCTGTTTCCCCGTACACTTTCGGACTGGGCATTTCGACGAACGGGCTCCAGTAGCCGCGCGTTTCGATCGCAGTGAGCGCCTTTTGCAGTGTGTCTTCGTGCTTGGTGAATAGCGGATGTGTCATGGCAGAGGGGCTTGGCTTGTACGTTGGGGAAAGCCTGTCGAATAATTGACCGACCGGTTGGTTGGGGAATGTTAGCATTATTAGGATGGCCGCGCGAAGTGTTTTCGCGCGCGATTTTTCTACCCATAGGAGGCGGCATGGCTTACGAGAACATTCTGGTTGAGACGCGGGGACGGGTCGGGTTGGTCACGTTGAATCGCCCGAAGGCGTTGAACGCTCTGAACGACGCGTTGATGGATGAGTTGGGCGCGGCGCTGCGCGAGTTCGATGCCGATGACGCGATCGGTGCGATCGTGGTCACGGGCAGCGAAAAGGCGTTCGCGGCTGGTGCCGACATCGGCATGATGTCCACTTACACCTATATGGATGTCTATAAGGGTGACTACATCACGCGCAACTGGGAAACGGTTCGCTCCGTCCGCAAGCCGATCATTGCCGCGGTGGCCGGCTTCGCGCTGGGCGGGGGCTGCGAGCTGGCGATGATGTGCGACATCATTTTTGCCGCCGACACGGCAAAATTCGGTCAGCCGGAAATCAAGCTCGGCATCATGCCGGGTGCCGGAGGTACGCAGCGTTTGCCGCGCGCCGTCTCCAAGGCGAAGGCAATGGACCTTTGCCTGACCGCGCGCTTCATGGATGCCGCGGAAGCCGAGCGTGCCGGGTTGGTGTCGCGCGTGATTCCGGCTGCTTCCCTGGTCGACGAGGCGATAGCTGCGGCTGCCACGATCGCTGAATTCCCGCTGCCGGCCGTGATGATGGTGAAGGAATCAGTCAATCGCGCCTATGAAACGACGCTCGCGGAAGGCGTGCATTTCGAGCGCCGCCTGTTCCACTCGCTCTTCGCCACCGAAGATCAGAAAGAAGGCATGGCTGCGTTCGTGGAGAAGCGCAAGCCGGTTTTCAAGCATCGTTAATACGCTTGTCAAAATAACGCTTGCAAGGCGGTGTCCGGCTCGCTAGAATCTCGCTCTTTCGTGCTTCGGTCAACGGGGCGCGGGAGGCGGGAGAGCCAGCAGTGGCAAGGCTTTCAGCGGAGTGGGCGGGTTGAGAAAGTTAGAAAAACCTGTTGACGACGCAGCGAAAGTTCTCCATAATCTCGTTTCTGTGCTGCTGATGCAGCGACGCAGAACGAAGCGGTGCCGGGTAGCTGGAAGTGCGGTGCTGGTTCGGTAGTGAATGCGGACTCGATCTTTAAAAATTAACAGCCGATAAGTGTGGGCGCTTGATGCGCGATGCGGGCTGGATTCTCCGGAATCTGGCGCAAAGCAAAAGTATCAAGTCTCACACAGTAATGAAAGGAAGGTTTGACTGTCGCAAGATGGTTGGATCATTCGTCAGTACGTTGAGTGAGCGACCGGGTTCGGAAGAGCCCGAAAAACAGTAACAGGTTTGAACTGAAGAGTTTGATCCTGGCTCAGATTGAACGCTGGCGGCATGCCTTACACATGCAAGTCGAACGGCAGCACGGGGGCAACCCTGGTGGCGAGTGGCGAACGGGTGAGTAATACATCGGAACGTGTCCTGTAGTGGGGGATAGCCCGGCGAAAGCCGGATTAATACCGCATACGATCTTTGGATGAAAGCGGGGGATCCTTCGGGACCTCGCGCTACAGGGGCGGCCGATGGCAGATTAGCTAGTTGGTGGGGTAAAGGCCTACCAAGGCGACGATCTGTAGCTGGTCTGAGAGGACGACCAGCCACACTGGGACTGAGACACGGCCCAGACTCCTACGGGAGGCAGCAGTGGGGAATTTTGGACAATGGGCGAAAGCCTGATCCAGCAATGCCGCGTGTGTGAAGAAGGCCTTCGGGTTGTAAAGCACTTTTGTCCGGAAAGAAAACCTCTTGGTTAATACCTGAGGGGGATGACGGTACCGGAAGAATAAGCACCGGCTAACTACGTGCCAGCAGCCGCGGTAATACGTAGGGTGCAAGCGTTAATCGGAATTACTGGGCGTAAAGCGTGCGCAGGCGGTTCGCTAAGACAGATGTGAAATCCCCGGGCTTAACCTGGGAACTGCATTTGTGACTGGCGGGCTAGAGTATGGCAGAGGGGGGTAGAATTCCACGTGTAGCAGTGAAATGCGTAGAGATGTGGAGGAATACCGATGGCGAAGGCAGCCCCCTGGGCCAATACTGACGCTCATGCACGAAAGCGTGGGGAGCAAACAGGATTAGATACCCTGGTAGTCCACGCCCTAAACGATGTCAACTAGTTGTCGGGTCTTCATTGACTTGGTAACGTAGCTAACGCGTGAAGTTGACCGCCTGGGGAGTACGGTCGCAAGATTAAAACTCAAAGGAATTGACGGGGACCCGCACAAGCGGTGGATGATGTGGATTAATTCGATGCAACGCGAAAAACCTTACCTACCCTTGACATGTATGGAATCCTGCTGAGAGGTGGGAGTGCCCGAAAGGGAGCCATAACACAGGTGCTGCATGGCTGTCGTCAGCTCGTGTCGTGAGATGTTGGGTTAAGTCCCGCAACGAGCGCAACCCTTGTCCCTAGTTGCTACGCAAGAGCACTCTAGGGAGACTGCCGGTGACAAACCGGAGGAAGGTGGGGATGACGTCAAGTCCTCATGGCCCTTATGGGTAGGGCTTCACACGTCATACAATGGTCGGAACAGAGGGTCGCCAACCCGCGAGGGGGAGCCAATCCCAGAAAACCGATCGTAGTCCGGATCGCACTCTGCAACTCGAGTGCGTGAAGCTGGAATCGCTAGTAATCGCGGATCAGCATGCCGCGGTGAATACGTTCCCGGGTCTTGTACACACCGCCCGTCACACCATGGGAGTGGGTTTTACCAGAAGTGGCTAGTCTAACCGCAAGGAGGACGGTCACCACGGTAGGATTCATGACTGGGGTGAAGTCGTAACAAGGTAGCCGTATCGGAAGGTGCGGCTGGATCACCTCCTTTCTCGAGCTAACGCGTCAGGTGTTGAGCGCTCACGCTTATCGGCTGTGAAATTGAAGACAGATACGCAGACAGACTCAGGGGTCTGTAGCTCAGTCGGTTAGAGCACCGTCTTGATAAGGCGGGGGTCGATGGTTCGAATCCATCCAGACCCACCACTGATTCTGCGGTGGCTGACCGGTGAAACCCCTGGGATGAAAGCAGATCTGATCTGTGCATGACTGGGGGATTAGCTCAGCTGGGAGAGCACCTGCTTTGCAAGCAGGGGGTCGTCGGTTCGATCCCGTCATCCTCCACCAATCCTCAATGCCAAGGGTTCAGTTGAACTGAATGTTTGGCATTGGCGATTGAGCCAGTCAGAGTGATACGCGGTTATAGCAACTGCGATATCGGCTGTCGTTCTTTAACAATCAGGAAGAAGTAGTAAAGAGATTCACGAAAGTGTACTTAGAGATGGGTGCGCAAGTAGGTGAATCAGGGTTGTGATTGTATCAATGTATGAAAAGGTGATCGAAAGATTGCCTTGGAATACGGCGCAACACGAATACTCAACCTGTAGCGATTGTGGCGAGCGTGTGATTCCCAGTGGATCACACATGAGACACACCCGTTATAGGGTCAAGCGAACAAGTGCATGTGGTGGATGCCTTGGCGATCACAGGCGATGAAGGACGCGGTAGCCTGCGAAAAGCGGTGGGGAGCTGGCAAACGAGCTTTGATCCACCGATATCCGAATGGGGAAACCCGGCCCGTATGGGTCATCCGTAGCTGAATACATAGGCTACGTGAAGCGAACGCGGTGAACTGAAACATCTAAGTAACCGCAGGAAAAGAAATCAACCGAGATTCCCAGAGTAGTGGCGAGCGAAATGGGACCAGCCTGTACTCTTTATCTTCATTGTTAGTCGAAGGCTCTGGAAAGTGCCGCCATAGCAGGTGATAGCCCTGTAGACGAAAACAGCGAGGAAGAACTAGGTGTACGACAAGTAGGGCGGGACACGTGAAATCCTGTCTGAAGATGGGGGGACCATCCTCCAAGGCTAAATACTCGTGATCGACCGATAGTGAACCAGTACCGTGAGGGAAAGGCGAAAAGAACCCCGGGAGGGGAGTGAAATAGATCCTGAAACCGCATGCATACAAACAGTCGGAGCCTCGTAAGGGGTGACGGCGTACCTTTTGTATAATGGGTCAGCGACTTACATTCAGTGGCAAGCTTAACCGATTAGGGCAGGCGTAGCGAAAGCGAGTCCGAACAGGGCGTTCAGTCGCTGGGTGTAGACCCGAAACCAGGTGATCTATCCATGGCCAGGATGAAGGTGCGGTAACACGTACTGGAGGTCCGAACCCACTAACGTTGAAAAGTTAGGGGATGAGCTGTGGATAGGGGTGAAAGGCTAAACAAACCTGGAAATAGCTGGTTCTCTCCGAAAACTATTTAGGTAGTGCCTCGTGTATCACCTTCGGGGTAGAGCACTGTCATGGTTGTGGGGTCCATTGCGGATTACTACGCCATAGCAAACTCCGAATACCGAAGAGTGCAATCACGGGAGACAGACATCGGGTGCTAACGTCCGGTGTCAAGAGGGAAACAACCCAGACCGCCAGCTAAGGTCCCCAAATATTGCTAAGTGGGAAACGAAGTGGGAAGGCTAAAACAGTCAGGAGGTTGGCTTAGAAGCAGCCATCCTTTAAAGAAAGCGTAATAGCTCACTGATCGAGTCGTCCTGCGCGGAAGATGTAACGGGGCTAAGCAATATACCGAAGCTGCGGATGCACATTTATGTGCATGGTAGGAGAGCGTTCCGTAAGCCTGCGAAGGTGCATTGAAAAGTGTGCTGGAGGTATCGGAAGTGCGAATGCTGACATGAGTAGCGATAAAGGGGGTGAAAGGCCCCCTCGCCGTAAGCCCAAGGTTTCCTACGCAACGTTCATCGGCGTAGGGTGAGTCGGCCCCTAAGGCGAGGCAGAAATGCGTAGCTGATGGGAAGCAGGTTAATATTCCTGCACCATTGTTAAATGCGATGGGGGGACGGATCGCGGAAGGTTGTCCGGGTGTTGGAAGTCCCGGTCCTTGCATTGGAGAAGGCGCTTAGGCAAATCCGGGCGCGGAATTCAAGGGTGCGAGGCCATTCACTTCGGTGAAGAAGCAACTGGAAGTGGTTCCAAGAAAAGCCTCTAAGCTTCAGTTTAACAAGACCGTACCGCAAACCGACACAGGTGGGCGAGATGAGTATTCTAAGGCGCTTGAGAGAACTCGGGAGAAGGAACTCGGCAAATTGGTACCGTAACTTCGGGATAAGGTACGCCCCTGTAGCTTGACTGGCCTGCGCCAGAAGGGTGAAGGGGTTGCAATAAACTGGTGGCTGCGACTGTTTAATAAAAACACAGCACTCTGCAAACACGAAAGTGGACGTATAGGGTGTGACGCCTGCCCGGTGCCGGAAGATTAAATGATGGGGTGCAAGCTCTTGATTGAAGTCCCGGTAAACGGCGGCCGTAACTATAACGGTCCTAAGGTAGCGAAATTCCTTGTCGGGTAAGTTCCGACCTGCACGAATGGCGTAACGATGGCCACACTGTCTCCTCCCGAGACTCAGCGAAGTTGAAGTGTTTGTGATGATGCAATCTCCCCGCGGCTAGACGGAAAGACCCCATGAACCTTTACTGTAGCTTTGCATTGGACTTTGAACCGGTCTGTGTAGGATAGGTGGGAGGCTTTGAAGCGTGGACGCCAGTCTGCGTGGAGCCGTCCTTGAAATACCACCCTGGTTTGTTTGAGGTTCTAACCTTGGTCCGTTATCCGGACTGGGGACAGTGCATGGTAGGCAGTTTGACTGGGGCGGTCTCCTCCCAAAGTGTAACGGAGGAGTACGAAGGTACGCTAGGTACGGTCGGAAATCGTGCTGATAGTGCAATGGCATAAGCGTGCTTAACTGCGAGACCGACAAGTCGAGCAGGTGCGAAAGCAGGTCATAGTGATCCGGTGGTTCTGTATGGAAGGGCCATCGCTCAACGGATAAAAGGTACTCTGGGGATAACAGGCTGATACCGCCCAAGAGTTCATATCGACGGCGGTGTTTGGCACCTCGATGTCGGCTCATCTCATCCTGGGGCTGTAGCCGGTCCCAAGGGTATGGCTGTTCGCCATTTAAAGAGGTACGTGAGCTGGGTTTAAAACGTCGTGAGACAGTTTGGTCCCTATCTGCCGTGGGCGCTGGATATTTGAAGGGGGCTGCTCCTAGTACGAGAGGACCGGAGTGGACGAACCTCTGGTGTACCGGTTGTCACGCCAGTGGCATCGCCGGGTAGCTATGTTCGGAAGAGATAACCGCTGAAAGCATCTAAGCGGGAAACTCGCCTTAAGATGAGATATCCCCGGGGCTTCGAGCCCCTTGAAGGGTCGTTCAAGACCAGGACGTTGATAGGTCAGGTGTGGAAGCGCAGTAATGCGTTAAGCTAACTGATACTAATTGCCCGTAAGGCTTGATCCTATAACAGGTGTGTCTTGCGATGATCGTTAGTGCTTCAGCACTTACGAGCATCCCACCCCCGAAGGGGGCACGCGTGAACTCCAGATGGGGCACGCAGAACGCACGGTTGAGATCAGTGTTGTGCCAACAGAAACAACACAACCCCACGCTCTACCCTGGTGAGCATCACCAGAAACTACTTCTTCCAGATTGGCTGGGCTGTCCCCGGGACAGCCGAGCAACAAGTCATGCCTGATGACCATAGCGAGTCGGTCCCACCCCTTCCCATCCCGAACAGGACCGTGAAACGACTCCACGCCGATGATAGTGCGGATTCCCGTGTGAAAGTAGGTAATCGTCAGGCTCCCCAGCAGCATCAGAAACCCCACCCCAAAAAGGTGGGGTTTCTGCGTTTACGGCCGCTGAAACTCAGAACAATCGAAACTCGCTGATCTGCTGTATTAACGCCTGAGCGAGTTCCTCGAAATGCTATTCCCCCAGTGCGACGAGCTAAAGGTGCGAATTAATCACCACCTTTAGCTCGAGAAATAATTCTATTTCTCTTGCGCCAGGAATCGTTGCGCAAGCTGCACCCAGTACGTCGCACCGATCGGCAACAAATCGTCGTTAAAGTCATAGCTCGCGTTATGCAGCATGCACGGACCCGCCCCGTGCCCCGAATCCCGATGGCCGCCGTCGCCATTGCCCAAAAATGCATAGCAGCCCGGCTTGGCGAGCAACATGAAGGAAAAGTCCTCCGCGCCCATCGTCGGTTCAACCGCATCGTCGACATTTTCCGCGCCGACAATTTCCTTCATGACTGCCGCCGCGAAGCGCGCTTCTTCGCCACTGTTGATCGTTGGCGGATAGTTTCGGTGGAACTGAATGTCGACGGAACAATCGTAAGCTTCCGCCGTGCTTTCTGCGATCTTGCGCATGCGCGCTTCGATCAGATCGAGGGTCTCTGTCGTAAACGTCCGCACCGTGCCGGCGATCCACGCATTGTTCGGGACGACATTGACTGCATCGCCGGCGTGAATCTGAGTGATTGACAGCACTGCGGTGTCGAGCGGTTTCTTATTCCGAGTGATGATGCTCTGTAGTCCGTTCGCGATCTGAACCGCTGTGAAAACGGGATCGCGACCGTTGTGCGGCATCGCCGCGTGCGAGCCGATGCCCTTGATTTCAATGCGAAATTCGTTGCTCGATGCCATGATCGGACCTTCGGTTACACCGAAGTGACCCGCGGCCATCCCCGGCCAGTTATGGATGCCGAAGACCGCGTCGACCGGAAACTTTACGAACAGGCCGTCGTCGATCATGGCCTGCGCGCCGGCGCCGCCCTCCTCGGCGGGTTGGAAGATAAACACGATCGTGCCATCAAATTCACCATGTTTGACCAGATGCCGCGCAGCGCCGAGAAGCATTGCGGTATGTCCATCATGGCCGCAGGCGTGCATTTTTCCGTCGTTTTTCGACCGATGATCGAAGCTGTTCAGTTCCTGAATCGGCAACGCGTCCATATCGGCCCGCAGACCAATGGAGCGTGAGCCGTTGCCGCGTTTCAATACGCCGACCACACCGGTTTTGCCCAGTCCTCGATGCGTCTCGATGCCCCACGATTCAAGGGTTCGCGCAACCAGATCTGCCGTTGCGGTCTCTTCGTAACGTAATTCTGGATGGGCGTGGATCGTTCGTCGAAGGGTCTGGATTTCGCCGTGAGCGGCCTGGATTTCGGGGATCAGTTTCATGATGGAGTGATGAGGCGAGTGTGCTTTGGCTTGCGTGGAATCGCTCGGGGCCACGTTGGCCCGGGCACGGTGATAACCGATTCTACGCCGAAGGCATTTTTGGCGGGACAGTGCAGGCCGGCTGGCAATTGACGTAATAGAATCCCCCATTGCTCTACTGCTCACCTGGACGGACCGCCGATGAATGCTCCGACTGAACACGCTCGCCTCGTATGCCCGCACGACTGTCCTGACACCTGTGCGATGCGCGTGAGGGTCGACGGCGGTCGCGCGATCAAGGTCATCGCGGATCCCGACCATCCTCCAACGCAAGGTGCGCTGTGCACCAAGGTCAGCCGCTATGCTGAGCGCGTGCATCATCCGCAGAGATTGACGACACCCATGAAGCGCGTCGGCCGTAAAGGCGAAGGCCATTTTGAGCCGATCAATTGGGGTGAAGCGTTCCAACTTGCCGCTCGCCGCCTGTCGGAGATTGCGAGCCGCGCGCCGGAGGCGATCCTCCCTTATAGCTACGCCGGCACCATGGGCCTGGTTCAGGGCGACAGTATTGCGCAGCGATTCTTCCACAAGCTCGGCGCATCGCAACTGGATCGGACGATTTGCGCAGCCGCGGGTGCGGCTGGGCTGAAGTACACCTATGGCGCGAGCCTTGGCATGCTGACGGAGTTTTTCGACGAGAGCGAAGTCATCCTCATCTGGGGCTCGAATCCCATCGCATCGAGCCTCCATTTCTGGACGCGCGCCCAGCAGGCCAAACGTCGCGGTGCGCGGCTGATCGCGATTGATCCGTACCGTTCGCTGACGGCCGAAAAATGCCACCAGCACATCGCGTTGAAACCCGGCACCGACGGCGCGCTGGCACTCGGCATGATCAACGTGTTGATTGCGGAAGATCTGCTCGATCATGCTTACGTCGAGGCCCACACGCTAGGTTTCGATGAACTGAAAGCCCGTGCGCTCAATTACCCGCCGTCGCGTGCTGCCGAAATTTGCGGTATCGATGAGGACGTGATCGTGGATCTTGCGCGACTTTACGGCAGCACGAAAAAGGCCGCGATTCGCATGAACTACGGCCTGCAACGAGTGCGTGGCGGCGGCAACGCCGTGCGCGCGATCGCGTGTCTGCCGTCCCTGACGGGTGCGTGGCGCGAGAGAGCGGGGGGCGTATTGCTGTCGTCGGCCGGCTGGGCGCCGGTCGACTCGCACGCGTTGCAGCGTCCGGACCTGATGCCGGGTTGGCCGACCAAAACGAGCCGTGTCATCAACATGAATGCGATCGGCGATGCGCTCTTGCACCAGGGCGACGCGACGTTTGGCCCGAAGCTCGAAGCGATTGTCGTCTACAACTCGAACCCCGTGGCCGTCGCGCCGGATTCCGAGCGAGTGGCCGCGGGTTTCGCGCGCGAAGATCTGTTCACGATCGTCCTGGAGCATTTCCAGACCGATACGGCCGACTACGCCGATCTGCTGCTGCCTGCGACCACCCAGCTCGAGCACCTCGACGTCCACAAGTCGTACGGCCATACGCACGTGATGGTCAACCTGCCGGCAATCCCCCCGGTCGGCGAAGCGCTTCCCAACACGGAGATTTTTCGGGGCATCGCGCGTCATATGGAGCTTGATGAGCCGGCTCTGTTCGAGAGCGACGAGACCGTCGCCCAGGCGGCCTTCCGCTGGCAAGACAGCATGCTCGAGGGTGTGAATTGGGCGAGGCTGAAGCAAACGGGCTGGGCGCGCCTGAACCTGCCCGATGCGCCGTTCGCCGAAGGCGGTTTCCGCACGCCGTCCGGCAAATGCGAGTTCTACAGCGAGCGTCTCGCTCAGCAGGGACTCGACCCGCTACCGGACTATCTGCCACCGTACGAATCCGCTGACGGGGCACCGGAACTGGCCGCTCGCTATCCGTTGGCCATGATCTCGCCTCCGGCCCGCAACTTCCTGAACAGCACCTTTGTGAACGTTGAAAGCCTTCGCTCTACGGAAGGTGAGCCGCATCTCGACATGCATCCGGCCGATGCGCAACCGAGAGACATCATCGACGGCGATCAAGTGCGCATTTTTAACGATCGCGGCTCGATGCAGGCGCGCGTCCGTCTGACCGATAAAGCCCGCGAGGGGCTCGTGGTCGGCCTGTCGATCTGGTGGAAGAAGCTTGCGCCCGACGGCCGCAATGCCAATCAGGTCACCAGCCAGGCGCTCACGGATCTGGGCGGATCCGCAACGTTCTACGACTGCCTCGTCGAGGTCGAGCGCGTCTGAAGCACGCCTGATCGCCCCACGGCGCTCGTCTTTCGCAGGTTCGAGGCTGCAGTCTAACCCGGCCGCTTTTCGCAATTAGCACCGAGGTGCCCATGCTACGATGCGTTTTTAGCACGACCATTCGAAAATAAAGGAGGAGACGCTGCATGGACAAAATCTGGCTGAAATCTTATCCACCCGGCGTTCCCGCAGAGATTGACCCGACCCGCTATTCATCGCTCGGAGAGCTTCTGGAAGAGGCCTTCCGCGAGCACCGCGCCAAGCCGGCGTTCGTCTGCATGGGCAAGGCGATTAGCTATGGCGAGCTCGACGCGCTCTCGCGCAAGCTGGCAGCGTGGTTTCAGTCGAAGGGCCTTGTCCGCGGCGCGCGCATCGCGATCATGATGCCGAACGTGCTGCAATACCCAGTGGCGATCGCCGCTATCCTGCGCGCGGGTTACGTGGTCGTGAACGTGAACCCGCTTTACACCCCGCGTGAGCTGGAGCATCAGCTCAAGGACAGCGGCGCGGAAGCGATCATTCTGCTCGAAAACTTCGCAGTTACGCTGCAGGCGATCGTACGCAATACCTCGGTCAAGCATGTCGTCGTGGCCGCGATGGGCGATCTGATGGGGATCAAGGGCACGCTGGTCAACTTCGTCGTGCGCAAGGTGAAGAAGATGGTGCCGGCGTGGAGCCTGCCGGGCCACGTCAAATTCAATACCGCAATCGCGGAAGGTGGGCACCAGAACTTCAATCCGGTCCGGCAAGGTCCGGACGATGTCGCCTTTCTGCAGTACACCGGCGGCACGACGGGCGTAGCCAAGGGCGCGACGCTGCTGCATCGGAACCTGATCGCCAACGTGCTGCAGTCCGAGATCTGGCTCGACCCGGTGCGCGCGAATCGCACGGACATCGATCAGTTCATCACTGTTGTGGCATTGCCGCTGTATCACGTATTTGCGCTGACCGTCTGCGGGTTGCTGACCATCCGTACCGGCGGCCTCGGCGTGCTGATT
Organism: Paraburkholderia aromaticivorans; assembly: GCF_002278075.1. NCBI lineage: Bacteria > Pseudomonadati > Pseudomonadota > Betaproteobacteria > Burkholderiales > Burkholderiaceae > Paraburkholderia > Paraburkholderia aromaticivorans. Next base: position 1,648,976 of record NZ_CP022989.1, read on the forward strand.
CCGAATCCGCGCGACATTCCAGGCATGATCAAGGCGCTGGAAGGGTATCCGATCACGACTATTCCCGCCGTCAACACGCTGTACAACGCCATGTTGAACAGCCCGGACTTCCATAAGCTCGATTTTTCGAAGCTGATCGCCGCGAACGGCGGTGGTATGGCGGTGCAGGAGGCTGTCGCCAGGCGCTGGTACGAGCACACGCACACGCCGATCATCGAGGGCTACGGGTTGTCTGAAACGTCGCCCTGCGTGACCTGTAATCCGGTGACCGTCACGGAATACAGCGGGACGATCGGCTTACCGCTGCCGTCGACGGAAATCTCGATTCGCGACGACGAAGGCAACGAAGTGCCGCTCGGCCAGCCCGGCGAAATCTGCATTCGCGGCCCGCAAGTGATGGCGGGTTACTGGAACCGGCCCGACGAGACGGCGAAAGTGATGACGCCGGACGGCTTCTTTAAATCGGGCGATGTCGGCCTGATGAATGAAGGTGGCTTCGTCAAGATCGTCGACCGGAAGAAGGACATGATTCTCGTGTCCGGTTTCAACGTCTATCCGAACGAAATCGAAGACGTGGTCGCCAAACTGCCGGGCGTGTTCGAAGTCGCCGCGGTCGGCGTGCCGGATCAGCATTCGGGCGAAGCGGTGAAGCTGTTCGTCGTGAAGAAGGACCAGGCTCTCACTGATGCGGACATCTTCGCGTATTGCAAGCAGCAACTGACCGGCTATAAGCGGCCGAAGATCGTCGAATTCCGCACCGAACTGCCGAAGAGCAATGTCGGCAAGATTCTACGGCGCGAGTTGCGCGACGGGCGGGTCTAAGCCGGATCGAGCGCTGATCACGGAAGAAGCCAGCGCGAAGCAGCGTGTAGTGGGCAATTCGAATGAGCCCAGCAGATACAGGTCTGCCGGGCTTTTTGCCGCTGGCGCCATCGCTGTCGTGATGCGACGCCAGCCAGGCCGAAGGGCGATACGCGGCCAACCATAAAAAAAGGCGCCCGAAGGCGCCTTTGAGGCAAACTGCTTTATTACGACTTATTAGAACTTGTGGCGGATACCAACGCGAGCTGCGAGTTGGTTTTGGTTCGACGAACCCGACAGGCCGTTGATGCCTGCCGTTGCGTTGACCGTAGCGCCCGCTGCGTTGATCGTGTCGCCCAGAGCGTGTTGATACACGCCGATCACGTACACGTCCGTGCGCTTGGACAGGAAGTAGTCCACGCCAAGCGAGCCTTGGTGGTACTGAGCACGCGAGTTGCCGTTGATTTCCGCGCCGCGCGTGTAGTCATACGCTGCACCGACCAGCAATGCCGGGGTCAACTGATACTTGAAGTTCAGTTCTGCGTTGTTGAACGTAGCCGACTGGCCCTTGAACGGCGATGCGAACGAAGCGCCCAGGTTGCCGAAGCGGATGTTCGAGTACGTCACGCCAACCGTTGCTGCGCCGAACGTGTATGCGCCGCCTGCACCGATCACCTGGTACGTGTTAGCCGACGCGAAGCCAGCGTAGACCGGCGAGGTCACAGCTGCGGCCGGTGCTGCAGCCGTACCGCCGTTGTTGAACAGGCCACCCGAAGCTGCCGGGCTACGTGCGTTCAAATAGCCAACGCCCAACACGAGGGGACCGTTGTTGTAGCCAGCGCCCAACGACCAGATCTGGTTCGACGTGACGTTGCCGGCAACGCCGCCGAAGCTGTACGTGCCGCCGAACTTCAGGCCGCCGTAATCAACGCTGGTGTACTTGACCGTGTTGTTGGTGCGGTACGCGTTGTTGAAGTTGTCGATGTCGCCCGGGTGAGCAGCGATGTAGCCGCCCCACTGGTCGCCGGCTTCCAGCGGACCAACGTAGTCGACGACGGAGTCGTACTGACGACCCAGCGTGACCGTGCCGAATTGGCTCGACAGGCCGACGTAAGCTTGACGGCCGAACATCAGGCCGCCTTGACCCAGCTTGCCGTTGTTCACGTCAAAGCCGTTTTCCAACACGAAGATGGCCTTCAGACCGCCGCCCAGATCTTCAGTGCCACGCAGGCCGAAACGCGAGCCTTGCATAACGCCGCTGGACAGGTTGTACAGGTGCTTGCCACCCGAGTTGGTGTTGATGTTGAAGCCTTCGTCAATGATACCGTACAAGGTCACGCTGCTCTGAGCATGTGCGACGCCTGCGAATGCGCCCAGTGCTGCGAGAGCGAGAAGCGACTTTTTCATCGAATGATCTCCAAGGATTACGAATCTTTTGTACAAGGCGGAATATTTATCTAGCGTTGAGGCCTTGCTTGTCCAACTTCGCGAGAAGTTGCACGTAATGTAACAAAAGGCCTACATGGGACAAAGAAAAAGGAGCGGGGTAGGAACGCTCCTGTTTCGTTTACGCAACATGGTCTAAAATCAGAAGTTGGCCGCCCGATTCACCCGGTTTGAACGTTTTAGCGAGGCCGGTTTTGCGCTGTAAAGCCTTGTGGCGCGGGCCGGGCGGATCGGTGAGGCGGTTGTTGAATGAGGGAGCATCGAATGTTTCTGGACGAGTTGATTAGCGAGTTTGATCGGGGTTTACGCTCAATGACCGGCGTGTCGCGGATGAGTCGTCCGTTGCCCGTTCCGCAAGAATCTCCGGTGACGGCAGCAGTGCCCGAACTCTCGCCGGCAGAGCGGGCCCACTCGGCTGGATTGATGCGCGTGAACCATGTCGGCGAGGTGTGCGCCCAGGCGCTGTATCAGGCTCAGAAACTCGCCACCAAGTCGCCTTCGTTGCGCGCCGTGTTCAATCGCGCTGCGATCGAAGAGGAGGATCATCTCGCGTGGACGGCGAGGCGCCTCCAGGCGCTCGACTCGCGTCCCAGCCTGTTGAACCCGGTGTGGTATGTCGGCGCGCTGGCGATCGGCCTCGCGGCAGGGCGCATGGGTGACCGCGTCAGCCTCGGCTTCATGGCCGAAACCGAGCGGCAGGTCGAACAGCATCTCGACAGCCATCTGGACCAATTGCCGGCAGCCGACCGCGAGTCGCGCGCCATCGTCGAGCAGATGCGCGTGGACGAGGTGGAACACGGCAAGGCCGCGACGGAGGCCGGCGGGGTCGAACTGCCGTTCCCCGTCCGCGCGTTGATGCGCGCCGTGTCGAAAGTCATGACTCGCACTGCCTATTACATATAAGTTCGAGACTTCCAAGTACGTACCGCCTGAAAGTGGAACGGCGCATCGCGCGCCGTCCGCCTGAAGTACCCGCAGACCCCATCCGGCACATCCCGATCCCGCTTGACGATCTCTTTCATTCCGCGCCTTTCCCCCGCACTTTTCACGTATCACCTTCACAAGTTGCACTAGCTCATTCATTTATAACGGTTTTCCGTTTTATGTCTGACATGAAGGAGTCGCGCTAAGTCCTTGTTCTAGCAACAAAAATTCGCCGGAAAAGCACGCATCTCCCTTGACCCCTGTTTAGCGTTCCTCTAAAGTGGGAGACAGTGTGAGAAAGTGTATTTTTGTGTGATCTCGCAAGCAGTTTCGGGTAGATTTTCACGAATCGGGCAGCCGGCGCCGCAACGCGCCGCGAGAGCAATCAGGTTGCGTGGGCCGGCATTCAGCGCTGAAAGCGCCGACTCCGGTCGGGCGCAGCGAACTGCATAGGACCGGGTAAGCGCTGAAGCGCCAAAGCCGGTCGACAGGGGAGAGCGAAGTGTTCCAAGGGGCGTCGGCGCTGACGCTCGATGCGAAAGGGCGGATGTCTATTCCCTCTCGTTATCGGGATGCGCTGCAAACACAGGCAGAGGGCCGGGTGACGATCACCAAGCACCCGGACGGCTGCCTGTTGCTCTTTCCGCGCCCGGAGTGGGAAATCTTTCGCGACAAGGTCGACAAGCTGCCCATGAACGCGACCTGGTGGAAGCGCATTTTTCTCGGTAACGCAATGGACGTTGATATGGACGGCGCAGGGCGCGTGCTCGTATCGCCGGAATTGCGCACGGCCGGCGGGCTGGAAAAAGAAGTGACCCTGCTCGGCATGGGTCGTCACTTCGAGTTATGGGACGCACAGACTTACGCCGCGAAAGAACAGGCGGCAATGGCAGAGGGCATGCCCGACGCCTTGAAAGATTTCACGTTCTGATCGCGGTTTACATATATGGCACCTGCGATGGGAAATGAATTGCAGCATCGCACGGTGCTGCTGGAAGAAGCGGTTCAAGCGCTGGTCACACGCGCGGACGGCATCTATGTGGACGGCACGTTCGGGCGCGGTGGTCACAGTCGGCTGGTGTTGGAGAAGCTGGGTGAGTCGGGGCGTCTGATCGCTTTCGACAAAGATCCGCTTGCCATCGCCACGGCTCAGCAGATCACGGATCCGCGCTTTGGCATCGTGCATGAGAGTTTTGCTTCTCTGCGCACCGCGATGGCGGAGCGCGGCGTAGGACGGGTGTCGGGCGTTTTATTGGATCTGGGCGTGTCGTCGCCGCAAGTCGACGATCCGGAGCGGGGCTTTAGCTTCCGCGCCGACGGCCCGCTCGACATGCGGATGGACCCGACGCGCGGCGAATCGGCAGCTGACTGGCTGGCGCGGGCCACGGTGCAGGAATTGACGGAGGTGATACGAGATTATGGGGAAGAACGGTTTGCTTTTCAGATTGCAAAGGCGCTTGTTGCTCGCCGGGCAGAGTCCGACCGTCTTGGGCCTCTCGTCAGCACGGGCGAGCTTGCCCAAATCGTGGCTAACGTCGTCAAAACCCGTGAGAAGGGCAAGGATCCGGCAACCCGCACCTTTCAAGCTATACGGATTCACATCAATCAAGAGCTTGCGGAGCTGCAAGTCGTTTTAGAAGCGGCGTTGTCGCTGCTGGAGCAAGGGGGGCGGCTGGTGGTCATCAGCTTTCATTCGCTCGAGGACCGGATCGTCAAGCGATTCATGCAGGCGCACGCCAGTACGCCTGCGGTGGATCGCCGTCTGCCGATTCGCGCAGTCGATCTGCCGAGCCCCCCGCTCAAGATCATCGGCCGTGTGTTCGCGAGCGACGCTGAAGTCGCCGCGAACCCGCGCGCCCGTTCTGCCGTGATGCGTGTGGCGGAGCGGATCGCGCCATGAACCGCCTCAATATCTTCCTGCTGATTATCGTGATGGGCTGCGCCTTGTCTGTCGTCAACGCTACCAATCAGCAGCGTCAGATCTTTATCCAGTTGCAGCGCGCTCAATCGCAGGAGCGCCAGCTGCAGCAGGACTATTCACAACTTCAATATCAGCAGAGCGCGCTGTCGAAAACGTCGCGCATCGAGCAGATCGCCACTGATTCCCTGAAGATGCAATCGGTTACGACCGGCCGCACCCAGTACCTCACGCTCGATCCGGGCGCGGCAAAGGCTGAAGATGCGCCGATCCCGACGTCCGGCCCGGCCTCGGCGCCGGCGGCGACCCGTCGCGGAGGCGTGCGATGAAAAAATCGTCGGCTCGCAAGAGCGTGGCTTTCTCGGCCAATCCGATCCTGTCGGTGCGTCTGCCGATGTGGCGCTCCAAGCTCGTCGTGTTCATGCTGTTCATGGCGTTCGTCGCGCTCACGGCGCGCGCGTTCTGGATCCAGGGCCCGGGCAACGCGTTCTATCAGAAGCAGGGTGAAATCCGCTATCAGCGCCGGCTCGAATTGCCGGCCACGCGCGGCAAGATTCTCGACCGCAACGGTCTCGTGCTGGCCACGAGTCTTCCGGTGCGGGCGATCTGGGCCATCCCTGAATCGGTGCCGGACGACCTCGGCGCCGACAAGCTGACTTCGCTCGGCAAGTTGCTGGGCATGACGAACAAGGAACTGCGCACCAAGTTGTCGGAGGACAAAACCTTCGTCTACGTGAAACGCCAGGTGCCGGTGGACATCGCGGAAAAAGTCACCGCGCTGGAGATTCCCGGCATTTACGCGCGCGCCGAGTACAAGCGCTTCTATCCGGAAGGCGAGATCACGGCCCACCTGATCGGCTTCACCAATGTGGAAGACGAAGGCCAGGAAGGCGTCGAACTCGGCGATCAGAAGCTGCTCGCCGGCGTGTCGGGCAGCCGCCGCGTGATCAAGGACCGCATGGGCCACATCATCGAGGACGTGGACGAGCAGGTGGTGCCGCACAACGGCAAGGACGTGGATCTCTCGATCGACAGCAAGATTCAATACATCGCTTATACGAACCTGAAGGCAGCCGTCGAAAAATTCAAGGCGAAGGCCGGCGCGGCGATGGTGATCGACGTGCGTACCGGCGAGGTGCTGGCGCTCGTCAATTACCCCACGTACAACCCGAACGACCGTTCCCACCTGACCGGCGACCAGCTGCGCAATCGCATCCTGACCGACACGTTCGAGCCCGGCTCGATCATGAAGCCGTTCACGGTCTCGCTTGCGCTCGATCTGCACCGCGTCACGCCGACTACACTGGTAGATACGGGGCCGGGCCGGTTCGTGCTCGACGGTGCGCCGATTACCGACGACAGCGCGTTCGGCGTGCTGACGGTGGGCGGCGTGATCCAGAAGTCGAGCAACATCGGCGCGACGAAGATCGCCATGCAGCTCAAGCCCGAAGAGATGTGGAACATGTACACCAGCATCGGTCTCGGCCAGGCGCCGAAGGTCGGCTTCCCGGGCGCGGCGGCAGGCCGTCTGCGTCCGTGGAAGAACTGGCGCCGCATCGAACAGGCGACCATGTCGTACGGCTATGGTCTGTCGGTGTCGCTGTTCCAGTTGGGCCGCGCTTACACCGCGATCGCGCATGACGGCGAGATCATGCCGGTGTCGATCTTCCGCACGCCTGGCGATCAGCCGGCTACCGGCCCGCAAATCTTTGCGCCCACCACCGCGCGCGAAGTGCGCGCGATGCTCGAAACCGTCACGGCGCCGGGCGGCACGTCGCCGGATGCGGCGGTGCCGGGCTATCGTGTCGGCGGCAAGAGCGGTACGGCGTACAAGCACGGCGCGCACGGCTACGACCACTCCAAATATCGCGCGTCGTTCGTCGGCATGGCGCCGATGCCGAATCCGCGCATCGTCGTGGCCGTTTCGGTCGACGAACCGACGGCGGGCAGCCACTTCGGCGGCCAGGTGTCGGGTCCGGTGTTCTCGGGCATCGTCGGCGATACGTTGCGTTCGTTGAATGTGCCGCCGGACATGCCGGTCAAGCAAATGGTGGTGTCCGACGACTCCGCCCCGGCCGCGCCGGGCGCGCCCGCCACGCCTGCCACGGCCAAGAAACTCTCCACCAGCGCCGGCGCTAAAAAGATGACGATTTCCGCGAACGCGAAAAGCCACCCGGGAGTCGTGCGATGAGCTTGCTGCGTCAGAAGCATCCCGCGCAGCGGCAAATCGCCGACGCTCTCGCCTGGCTGCACGCGCACGTGCAGCCAGGCGAGCATCTGCACGCCGACACGCGTTCGCTGGCGGTGGGCGACGCGTTTTTCGCCTACGCCGTGGACGGCGCGGACAACCGCGCGTTCATCGAGGGTGCGATCGAACGGGGTGCCTCCGCCGTGCTGGTTCAGCCCGAGGGCTTCAGCGGCGCGATCGATCCGTCCAACACGCTCGCCGTGCCGGCGTTGAACGAACTCGCGGGTTCGATCGCGAGCGGCTGGTACGACAACCCGAGCGACAGCATGCTGACGGTCGGCGTCACCGGCACGAACGGCAAGACCTCGTGCAGCCAGTGGGTCTCGGCGGCGTTGACCGCGCTCGGCACGCGTTGCGCGATCATCGGCACGCTCGGCACGGGTCTGCCTGGCCACCTCGTGCACACCGGCTTCACGACGCCCGACGCCCCGCAACTGCAACGCAGCCTCGCGCAATTGCGCGACGCCGGCGCGCAGGCGGTCGCCATGGAGGTGTCGTCGCACGCGCTGCACCAGGGGCGCGTGAACGGCACGGCGTTCGACATCGCCGTGTTCACGAACCTCACCCAGGACCATCTCGACTATCACGGCACGTTCGAAGCCTACGAAGCCGCGAAGGCACGCCTCTTCGCCTGGCCGGACCTGCGCGCGGCGGTGATCAACCGCGACGATGCGGCCGGCCGCCGTTTGCTCGCCAGCACGCAAGGCCACGCACGCACGATCGCCTACGGGCTCGACGGCACGGTGCAAGATGCGCCGCAAGCCGATGCATTGCTGCTCGCTTCGAATGTGCGCGCCACCGCCACGGGCACTGCCTTCCATCTGAGCACCTCGGAGTGGGGCGACGCCGAAGTCGAAGTGCAAACGCTCGGCGAGTTCAATGTGAGCAATCTGCTCGGCGTGCTGGGCGCGTTGCTCGCCGCCGACGTGCCGTTCGAGGCCGCGCTGGCCGAACTGGCGAAGCTCGAATCGGTGAACGGCCGCATGCAGCGTCTGGGTGGCCGCTTGCAGAACGACGAGCCGCTCGTCGTGATCGATTACGCGCACACGCCGGACGCGCTGGAAAAGACTCTGGAAGCGCTGCGCCCGATGGCGGCCGCGCGCGGTGGCGAACTGATCTGCATGTTCGGCTGCGGCGGCGACCGCGACGCGACCAAGCGTCCACTAATGGGCGCGATCGCCGAGAAGCTCGCAGACGGCGTGGTGGTGACCAGCGACAATCCGCGCAGCGAGGATCCGCAATCGATCATCGAGCAGATCGCGGCGGGCATGAAGGACGCGTCGAAAGCGCGCCGTATCGAGGACCGCGCAAGCGCGATCCTGCAAGCGATCCGCAGCGCCGCGCGCGAAGACGTCATCGTGCTGGCCGGCAAGGGGCACGAAGCAACACAGGAAATCATGGGCAAGAAACGCGCTTTCTCCGATCAGGATCACGCTCGCCTTGCGCTGGCCGCGCGCGCGACGCATGCACGCGGAGGTGGCGAATGAGCATGTTCTCGCTGCGTGAAGCCGCCGCGCTGATTCCAGGCGCGACCGTGCTCGGCGACGATACAGTCGCGTTCGAGCGCGTTTCCACCGACAGCCGCAGCGCCGGACCGGGCGACCTGTTCGTCGCGATCAAGGGCGACCGGTTCGACGCGCACGACTTCCTGCCGGACGTGGCCGCGCGCAACGTGACGGCCGTGCTCGTCACGCGCACGCCGCAAGCGTGGCATGTGCCGGCGCTCAAAGTCACGGACACGCGCGTCGGTCTCGGTGCGCTCGCACGCGGCTGGCGCCGCCAGTACAGCATGCCGCTCGTCGCCGTGACGGGCAGCAACGGCAAGACCACGGTCAAGGAAATGATCGCGTCGATCTTTGCGGCCGCGGTCGGCGCCGACGCGCGTCTTGCCACGGCGGGCAACTTCAACAACGACATCGGCTTGCCGCTCACGCTGTTTCGTCTGCACGCCGCGCATCAACTGGCGGTGGTCGAACTCGGCATGAACCATCCCGGCGAAACCTCGCTGCTCGCGAAGATCGCGGAGCCGACGGTTGCCGTGGTGAACAACGCGCAGCGCGAGCATCAGGAATTCATGGCCACGGTCGAAGCGGTCGCGCTCGAACACGCAAGCGTGATTCACGCGCTCTCGCCGGAAGGCGTCGCGGTGTTCCCGGCGGATGACGCCTACGCGAGCATCTGGCGTGTGGCCGCAACCGGCAACCGGATCATGGACTTCGCGCTGAATTCCGCCGAGCGGACCACCGAAGCGGCAGTCACCGGCACGTTCGCCGGCAACCTCTTGAGTATCGGCACGCCGCAAGGCCGGCTCGAAGTCACGTTGCAAGTGCTCGGCAATCACAACGCGCACAACGCGTTGGCCGCAACGTCGGCGGCGTTGGCCGCGGGCGTGTCGCTCGACGCCGTCAAGCGTGGTCTCGAATCGTTCGGCGCCGTGAAAGGCCGCTTGCAGGTGAAGCAGGCGGTGCTTGGCACGCTCGCCGGCGCCACCGTGATCGACGACACCTACAACGCCAACCCCGATTCGATGCGCGCCGCGATCGACGTGCTCGCCTCATGCGCCGCGCCTCGCGTGCTGGTGATGGGCGACATGGGCGAAGTCGGCGACAACGGTCCGGCGTTTCACCGCGAAATCGGCGCTTACGCCAGGGAGCGCGGTATCGACGCGCTGTACGCCATGGGTGACGCCTCGCGCGACGCCTGCACCGCGTATGGCACGAGCGCGCATCACGTTGCCGATATCGGCACGCTGGTCGCGCAATTGCAGCAGGCCGGTTTCGGTTCTGCCGCAACGCTTCTCGTGAAAGGCTCGCGTTTCATGCAGATGGAGCGCGTGGTGGACGCCGTAACGAGTCCACAACCCAACGCCGCGGGCAGTACGCCCGCCGCACATTGAAATAGAAGGACCGAAGCATGCTACTGGCGCTGGCGCAATGGCTGCAGAATGACGCAAGCTTCTTGCGCGTGTTCAGTTATCTGACTTTCCGCGCGGTGATGGCGACCATCACCGCGCTGCTGATCGGGCTCGTCTGCGGCCCGGCGGTGATTCGCAAGCTGACCGCCATGAAGGTCGGTCAGGCCGTTCGTAAAGACGGCCCGCAAACTCACCTCGTCAAATCTGGCACGCCGACCATGGGCGGCGTGCTGATTCTGCTCGGCATTGCCGTGGCCACGCTGTTGTGGGCCGACCTGACCAACCGCTTCATCTGGATCGTGATGCTCGTCACGTTCGGTTTCGGCGTGATCGGCTGGGTCGACGATTACCGCAAGGTGGTCTACAAGGATCCGCGCGGCATGTCGTCGCGCGAAAAGTATTTCTGGCAGTCGGTGATCGGCCTGTTCGCTGCCGTGTACCTCGCGTTCAGTGTGTCCGAAGCGAGCAACGTGCGCGTGTTCGACCTGTTCATGGCATGGGTGAGGAGCGGCCTTTCGATGGGCTTGCCGGCGCGCGCCGACCTGATGCTGCCGTTCGTCAAGTCGATCAGTTATCCGCTCGGCGTGTGGGGCTTCATCGTGCTGACGTACCTGGTGATCGTCGGCGCGAGCAACGCGGTCAACCTCACCGACGGTCTCGACGGTCTCGTGATCATGCCGGTCGTGCTGGTCGGCGCGTCGCTCGGCGTGTTCGCTTACGTGATGGGCAGTTCGGTCTACTCGAAATACCTGCTGTTTCCGCATATCGCCGGCGCGGGCGAATTGCTGATCTTCTGTTCGGCAATGGGCGGGGCAGGGCTCGCGTTCCTCTGGTTCAACACGCACCCGGCGCAGATGTTCATGGGCGACGTCGGCGCGCTCGCGCTCGGTGGCGCGCTCGGCACGGTCGCGGTGATCGTGCGTCAGGAAATCGTGCTGTTCATCATGGGCGGCATTTTTGTCGCGGAGACGCTGTCCGTGATGTTGCAGGTCACGTGGTTCAAATTCACCAAGCGCCGTTTCGGCGAAGGGCGGCGTCTCTTCAAGATGGCGCCGCTGCATCACCATTTCGAGTTGTCGGGGTGGAAGGAAACGCAGGTGGTCGTGCGTTTCTGGATCATCACGTTGATGTTGTGTCTCTTTGGTTTGTCCACGCTCAAACTGCGTTAAGCAGCAGGTAATTAAGGAAGCAGGCGATGTTCGGCGAGAAGTTTCGGGATCGGCAAAAGCCGATGGTGCTCGTGCTGGGACTGGGTGAATCCGGTCTCGCCATGGCGCGCTGGTGCGCGCGGCACGGCTGTCGGCTGCGTGTGGCCGACACGCGCGAAGTCCCGCCGAACCTGTCCGCGCTCGAAGCGCACGGCATCGACGCCGCATTCGTCGGCGGCCCGTTTTCCCCAGTGCTGCTCGAAGGCGTCGAACTCGTCGCCATCAGCCCGGGCTTGTCGCCGCTTGCCGCCGACCTGTTGCCGCTGGTCACGGCGGCGCGCGAGCAGGGCATCCCCGTGTGGGGCGAACTCGAATTCTTCTCGCAAGCGCTGAAGACGCTCGGTGAAAGCGGCTACGCGCCGAAAGTGATCGCCATCACCGGCACCAACGGCAAGACCACGACCACGAGCCTGACCGGTCTGCTGTGCGAACGCGCCGGCAAGAAGGTCGCGGTAGCGGGCAATATCAGCCCGGCGCTGCTCGACAAGCTATCGGAAGCGATCGACAAAACCGCGCTACCGGACGTGTGGGTACTGGAGCTCTCGAGCTTCCAGCTCGAAACCGCCCACACGTTTACGCCCGACGCGGCGGTCGTGCTGAACATCACTCAGGATCACCTCGACTGGCACGGCGGTCTCGACGCGTACGCCGCCGCGAAGGGCCGTATCTTCGGTACACAGACCGTGCGCGTGCTGAATCGCGACGACGCGCGCGTCATGAAGCTCGCGCCTTCGGAAGACAGCGAAGCCGGGATGGTCACGTTCGGCGTCACCGAGCCGAAGAACGACGGCGACTACGGCTTGCTGCGCGACAACGGCATGATCTGGCTGGTCGAAGCCCATGACCGCGACGCGAGCGACGAGCCGGTGCCGAAGCGCCGTCGCAAGAACGAAGTGGTGACGCCGCCGAACATCGCGCTCAAGCGCCTGATGCCCGCCGACGCGTTGCGCATTCGCGGTTTGCACAACGCCGCCAATGCGCTCGCCGCCTACGCGCTCGCGCGTGCGATCGGCCTGCCGGGCGCGCCGCTGCTGCACGGCCTGCGCGAATATCGCGGCGAGCCGCACCGCGTGGAATTGATCGCGTCGATCGACGGTATCGACTATGTGGACGACAGCAAGGGCACCAACGTTGGCGCGACGGTCGCCGCGCTCGACGGACTCGCGCAGCGCGTGGTGCTGATTGCCGGCGGCGACGGCAAGGGCCAGGATTTCGAACCGCTTGCCGCGCCGGTCATGCGCTGGTGCCGCGCGGTGATGCTGATCGGCCGCGACGCGCCGCAAATCCGCGCCGCGCTGGAAGACACGGGCATCGCGATGACCGACCACGCCACGCTCGAAGAAGCGACGCGCGCCGCGACCGCGCTGGCGGAGCCGGGCGACGCCGTGCTGCTGTCGCCGGCTTGCGCGAGCTTCGACATGTTCAAGGGTTACGCGCACCGCGCCGCGGTGTTCCGCAGCACGGTGGAAGACATCGCGGCCGAACGGGGGACGATGATATGAGCTGGTCGGAACGTTTCGGTTCACGTCAGGCCGCCGCCGGCGAGGCAGGCGGTTCGGGCGGCGGGGCTCGCGTCGGTGGCCGCACGGGCGGCAGCGGTCTTGCGAGCGCCGTCAACGGCGTGCGTCCGCTGCGCTCGCGCATGCTCGACTACGATCACTCCCTGCTGTGGGTGGTCGTCGCGCTGCTCGGTCTCGGTGTGGTGATGGTGTATTCGGCGTCGATCGCCATGCCCGATTCGCCGAAGTACGCGTCGTACCGCGACTACGCTTTCCTCGTGCGCCAGATCATCTTCGTGGTCATGGGCGCGGTGGTCGGCATCGTGTCGTTCCGGATTCCGATCGCGACGTGGGACAAGTACGCGCCCAAGCTATTTCTGATTTCGCTGGTCGCGCTGGTGATCGTGCTGATCCCGCACGTCGGCAAGGGCGTGAACGGCGCGCGCCGCTGGATTCCGCTCGGCATCACGAACATGCAGCCGTCGGAAATCATGAAGCTCGCGGTGACGATCTACGCGGCGAACTACACCGTGCGCAAACAGGAATACATGCACAGCTTCGCCAAAGGCTTTTTGCCGATGGCGGTGGCGGTGGGCCTCGTCGGCGCGTTGCTGCTGCTCGAACCGGACATGGGCGCGTTCATGGTGATCGCGGCGATCGCGATGGGCCTGCTGTTTCTCGGCGGCGTGAACGGCAAGCTGTTCGGCGGTCTGGTGGCGACCGCGGTCGGCACTTTCAGCTTGCTGGTGTGGGCGTCGCCGTGGCGTCGCGAGCGGATTTTCGCGTACCTCGATCCGTGGGACGACCGTTACGCCCAGGGCAAGGCTTATCAATTGACGCACTCACTGATCGCGTTCGGCCGCGGCGAGTGGTTCGGCGTGGGACTCGGCGGCAGCGTCGAGAAGCTGAACTATCTGCCGGAAGCGCATACCGACTTCATCCTCGCGGTGATCGGCGAGGAACTGGGGTTTGTCGGCGTGCTGGTCGTGATCCTGATGTTTTACTGGATCGTGCGCCGCTCGTTCGAGATCGGCCGCCAGGCGCTCGCACTCGACCGCACGTTCGCGGGTCTCGTCGCGAAGGGCGTGGGCATCTGGTTCGGCGCGCAGACCTTCATCAACATGGGCGTGAACCTCGGCTTGCTGCCGACCAAAGGTCTCACGTTGCCGCTCGTCAGTTACGGCGGCTCGGGCATTTTGCTGAACTGCGTGGCCGTTGCTGTGCTGATGCGCGTGGATTATGAGAACCGGGTGCTCATGCGCGGAGGGAAGGTATGACCGCTCTGCCGCAACGCACGCTGATGGTGATGGCCGGTGGCACCGGGGGACACGTGTTCCCGGGGCTCGCGGTCGCTCATCTGATGCAGGCGTGGGGCTGGAAGGTCGTATGGCTCGGCAATCCCGCGGGCATGGAAGCGACGCTGGTGCCCAAGCACGGCATCCCGATGGAATACGTGCGCTTTGGCGGACTGCGCGGCAAGGGTTTGAAAACCAAGCTGATGTTGCCGCTGAACCTGCTGCGTGCCTGCACGCAAAGCCTGAGCGTGCTGCGTCGCGTGAAGCCGGACGTCGTGCTCGGCATGGGCGGCTATATCACGTTTCCGGCCGGTTTGATGACCGCGTTGAGCGGCCGTCCGCTGGTGCTGCATGAACAGAATTCGATTGCCGGTCTGGCGAACAAGGTGCTCGCTAAAGTCGCCAAACGCGTGCTGGTTGCGTTCCCGAATGCGCTGCCGCATGGCGAATGGACGGGAAATCCGATTCGTGCGGAACTTGCGCGCGCAATTGCACCCAAAGCACGCTACGCGCAGCGCAGCGGTCCGTTGAATGTGCTGGTGGTGGGCGGCAGTCTGGGCGCGGCCGCATTGAATGAAGTCGTGCCGCGCGCGGTGGCTTTGCTGGCGCCGAACGAACGGCCGCGCATCGTGCATCAGGCGGGCGCGAAGCACATTGAAGCGCTGCGCGAGAACTATGCGGCAGCGGGTCTGCAAGCGGGCGCCGACGTCGAACTCGTGCCGTTCATCGACGACATGACGAGCGCCTACGCGAACGCGGACCTGGTGATTTGCCGCTCCGGCGCGATGACGGTGTCCGAGATTTCAGCAGTAGGCGTTGCGGCGTTCTTCGTGCCGTTCCCGTATGCAGTAGACGATCACCAAACCACTAATGCAGCGTTCCTCGCCGACCACGGCGCGGCGCTGGTCGTGCAGCAACGCGATCTGTCGGCGCAGACCCTCGCCGACTGGTTGCGCAGCCAGACGCGGGAGACCCTCGCGGAAATGGCGGAGCGTTCGCGCTCGCTCGCGAAACCCGACGCCACGGAGCAAGTCGCGCAGATTTGCGCGACCGTGGCGGGTTCGATTTCGGGCGCGAGCCCAGAAGGAAAGCAATGAAACACATCGTCAAACATATTCACTTTGTCGGCATCGGCGGTGTCGGCATGAGCGGCATCGCGGAGGTGCTGGTCAACCTCGGCTATCAGGTGAGCGGCTCGGATCTGTCGAGCAACGCGATTACCGATCGCCTCGCCGCACTCGGCGCGCGGATCGCGATCGGTCACGCGGCGGAGAACATTGAAGGCGCGAACGCGGTGGTCGTTTCCACCGCGGTGCGCAGCGACAATCCGGAGGTGCTGGCCGCGCGCCATCGCCGCATTCCGATCGTGCCGCGCGCGGTGATGCTCGCGGAACTGATGCGCCTGAAGCAGGGCATCGCGATTGCCGGCACGCATGGCAAGACCACGACCACCTCGCTGGTGGCGAGCGTGCTCGCCGCCGGTGGACTCGACCCGACCTTCGTGATCGGCGGCCGGCTGATCAGCGCGGGCGCGAATGCGCGGCTCGGTACGGGCGACTTCATCGTCGCGGAAGCCGACGAGTCGGATGCGTCGTTCCTGAATCTGTTCCCGGTGATCGAAGTCATCACGAACATCGACGCCGATCACATGGACACCTACGGCCACGACTTTGCGCGGCTCAAGCAGGCGTTCATCGAATTCACGCATCGTCTGCCGTTCTACGGCATCGCGGTGTTGTGCGTCGACGATCCGAACGTGAAGGAGATCCTGCCGTTCGTGTCGAAGCCGATCATCCGCTACGGCTTCGCGCCGGATGCGCAGGTGCGCGCGGTCAATGTGGAAGCGCTCGGCGGCAAGATGCATTTCACCGCCATGCGTGAAGATGCCGCGCCGCTCGACATCGTTTTGAACCTGCCGGGCGAGCACAACGTGCAGAACGCTTTGGCCGCGATTGCAATTGCGACTGAACTTGAAGTGAAAGATGCCGATATCCAGCGAGCGCTGGCGGATTTCAACGGCGTGGGCCGACGCTTCCAGCGCTACGGCGAAGTGCCGGTCGTGTCCGAAGGCAAAGCGACGGGCGCCTACACGCTGGTGGACGACTACGGTCATCACCCGGTCGAAATGGCGGCCACGGTGGCGGCGGCGCGCGGCGCATTTCCGGGCCGGCGTCTGGTGCTGGCGTTCCAGCCGCACCGCTTTACGCGCACGCGTGACTGTTTCGAGGATTTTGTGAAGGTGCTGTCGACCGTAGACGCGCTCGTGCTGACCGAAGTCTATTCCGCCGGCGAGGCGCCGATCGTCGCCGCGGACGGCCGTGCTCTCGCGCGTGCGCTGCGGGTGGCGGGCAAGGTCGAGCCGGTGTTTGTCGATACGGTGGATGAAGTGCCGGACGCGCTCGCAGCGATAGTGCGCGACGGCGATGTGGTGATCACGATGGGCGCGGGTTCGATCGGCGGTGTGCCGGGTCGCCTCGCTCAGGAAACGAAGGTGTGAGATGAGCAGTATCGACCCGAAACAATTCGGCAAAGTGGCAGTGCTGCTCGGTGGCAATTCCGCCGAGCGCGAGGTGTCGCTCAATTCCGGCCGCCTCGTGCTGCAAGGTCTGCGCGACGCCGGTATCGACGCACATCCGTTCGATCCGGCCGAGCGTCCGCTCGCCGCATTGAAGGAAGAAGGCTTTGTGCGCGCGTTCAACGCGCTGCACGGCGGATACGGCGAGAACGGCCAGATCCAGGGCGCGCTCGACTTTTACGGCATCCGTTACACGGGCAGCGGCGTGCTCGGCTCGGCGCTCGGTCTGGACAAGTTCCGCACCAAGCTCGTGTGGCAGCAACTGGGCATTCCGACGCCGCCGTTCGAAGCGGTGCTGCGCGGCGACGACTACGAAGCGCGCGCGAAAGAGATTGTCGCGAAGCTCGGCTTGCCGCTTTTCGTAAAGCCGGCGAGCGAAGGCTCGAGCGTCGCGGTGATCAAGGTGAAGAGCGCCGACGCGCTGCCCGCCGCGCTCGTCGAAGCGGTCAAGTACGACAAGATCGTGGTGGTCGAAAAGAGCATCGAAGGCGGCGGCGAATATACCGCGTGCATCGCCGGCAATCTCGATCTGCCGGTGATTCGCATCGTGCCGGCCGGTGAGTTCTACGACTATCACGCGAAGTACATCGCGAACGACACGCAGTACCTGATCCCATGCGGTCTGGCGTCGGACGAGGAAGCGCGCCTGAAAGTGCTGGCGCGCCGTGCCTTCGACGTGCTCGGCTGTACCGACTGGGGCCGCGCGGATTTCATGCTCGACGCCGACGGCAACCCGTATTTCCTCGAAGTGAACACGGCGCCTGGCATGACCGATCACTCGCTGCCGCCGAAGGCGGCGCGCGCGGTGGGCATCAGCTATCAGGAACTGGTTGTCGGCGTGTTGGCGCTGACGCTGAAGGACTAACCGGGGCGACCCGAAAGCAACACCATGTGGAACAACGTTCGCCAGCTCAATTTCGCCGCCAACGCATTGCATGTGTTGCTGGTGCTCGTGCTGCTGGCGGCGGGCGGTTACTGGCTGATCCAGCGCCCGAATTTCGCGCTGCACGAAATCCAGATCGACGGCGATACCGAGCACATCAATTCGCCGACGGTGCGCGCGGGTGTGGTTGGGCGGTTGAAGGGCAACTTTTTTACGGTGGATCTGGACGTCGCGCGTCAGGCCTTCGAGCAGATGCCGTGGGTGCGTCATGCGAGCGTGCGGCGCGTCTGGCCGAATGCGCTGGCTGTCACGCTCGAGGAGTACAAACCGCTGGGGACGTGGGGCAGCGATCAGCTGGTGAGCGTCGACGGCGAGTTGTTTACGGCGAATCAGGGCGAGCTCGAAGAGGATCTGCCCGCGTTCGACGGTCCGGACGGCACGGCCAAAGAGGTGGTCACGCGTTATCACGACTTCCAGAAATGGTTTGCGCCGTTGGGCGCGACGCCTGAAGAAGTGACGCTGTCGCCGCGCTACGCGTGGACGGTGAAGCTCTCGAACGGCACGCAGGTGGAACTTGGGCGCGAACGCAATCAGGACACGCTGCTCGATCGGAGCCGCCGCCTGACCGCGGCGTGGAACGCGGTGACGCAACGTTGGGGAAAGGATATCGAGTATGCGGACTTGCGCTATCCGAACGGTTTCGCGATTCGTGCCGCTGGCATGCGCTTCATCAGCGAACCCGACAAGGGCAAGAAGTAAACGGACATCACACGCAATGAGCACGCTATGAGTAAAGACTATAAAGATCTGCTGGTCGCCCTCGACATCGGGACGTCGAAGGTCGTGGCCATCGTCGCCGAGTTGAAGGGCGAAGGTCACTACGAGGTGATCGGCCTCGGCCAGAGCGAATCGAAGGGGCTCAAAAAAGGCGTGGTGGTGAACATCGAAGCCACCGTGCAGTCCATTCAGCGCGCGCTCGAAGAAGCCGAGCTGATGGCCGACTGCAAGATCACCAATGTATTTACCGGGATTGCCGGTAGCCATATCCGCAGCTTCAATTCGAGCGGCATGGTGGCGATCAAGGAGAAGGAAGTCACGCAGACCGACGTGGCGCGCGTGATCGAAACGGCGAAAGCGATCAACATCCCGACCGATCAGCAGGTGCTGCACATCCTGACGCAGGAATTCATCATCGACGGGCAGGAAGATGTGCGCGAGCCGATCGGCATGAGCGGCATTCGCCTCGAAGTGAAGGTGCATATCGTCACCGGCGCGGTGAGCGCGGCGCAGAACATCGTGAAGTGCGTGCGCCGCTGCGGGCTCGAAGTGAACGATCTGATTCTGCAACCGCTGGCGTCGTCGCTCGCGGTGCTGACGGAAGACGAAAAAGAACTCGGCGTGGTGCTGGTCGATATCGGCGGCGGCACGACGGACATCGCGATTTTCAGCGAAGGCGCGATCCGGCATACCGCGGTGATTCCGATCGCCGGCGACCAGATCACGAGCGACATCGCGATGGCGTTGCGCACGCCCACGCCGGACGCGGAAGACATCAAGGTGGATTACGGCATCGCCAAGCAGGCTTTGGCCGATCCGGACGAAATGATCGAAGTGCCGGGACTCGGCGAGCGCGGCCCGCGCACGCTGTCGCGCCAGGCGCTGGCGGCGGTGGTCGAGCCGCGCGTCGAAGAACTGTTTTCGCTCGTGCAGCAGGTGGTGCGCGAGTCGGGTTACGAGGAACTGCTGAGCTCCGGCGTGGTGCTGACCGGCGGCGCGTCCATGATGCTCGGCATGGTCGAACTCGGCGAGGACATTTTCCTGAAGCCGGTGCGTATCGGCGTGCCGGAATACGCGGGCGGTCTCGCTGACGTAGTGCGCAATCCGCGCTACTCGACGGCGATGGGCCTGCTCGTCGAAGGACGCTCGCAACGCATGCGCGGCCGCAAGGTCGCCGTGCAGTCGGGCTCCATGGGCCAGGTCTTCACGCGCATGAAGGACTGGTTCCTCGGCAACTTCTAACGCATTCGCTGTATCGCTGCACAGAACGGGTTGTCGAACAGGTTTCAAACGGGTTTTAGGAATACGCGCTGGTGCCGGCGGCCGGCGCGCGACAGGGGGTTGCCCGATCTCCTGCCGAATAACGGCCGAGTGGCTGTAATTTTTTATCTTGACGGAGGCATCATGGATTTCCAAATGCTGGAAACCGAAACGAACGGCACCATCATCAAGGTGATCGGAGTAGGTGGCGCTGGCGGCAATGCCGTTCAGCACATGATCAACAAAGGCGTGCAAGGCGTCGACTTCATCGTGATGAACACGGACGCGCAGGCGCTGTCGCGTTCGCGCGCGTCCGCGGTGATCCAGCTCGGTAACACGGGTCTGGGCGCCGGCGCCAAGCCGGAAATGGGCCGCGCCGCAGCGGAAGAAGCGCGTGAGCGTATTGCCGACGCACTGCGCGGCGCGCACATGGTCTTCATCACGGCCGGCATGGGCGGCGGCACGGGCACGGGCGCAGCACCCGTGGTCGCGCAGATCGCCAAGGAAATGGGTATCTTGACCGTTGGCGTGGTCAGCAAGCCGTTCGAATTCGAAGGCGGCAAGCGCATGCGCGTCGCGGAAGCCGGTTCGCAGCAACTGGAGGATCACGTCGACTCGCTGATCGTCGTTCTGAACGACAAGCTGTTCGAGGTGATGGGCGATGACGCCGAGATGGACAAGTGCTTCCAGTGCGCAGACGACGTTCTGAACAACGCAGTTGCCGGCATCGCGGAAATCATCAACGTCGACGGTCTGGTGAACGTCGACTTCGAAGACGTGAAGACGGTGATGGGCGAGCAGGGCAAGGCGATGATGGGCACGGCGACGGTTGCCGGCGTCGATCGCGCACGCCTCGCTGCTGAGCAGGCTGTCGCCAGCCCGCTCCTGGAAGGTGTGGATCTGTCGGGCGCGCGTGGCGTGCTGGTGAACATCACGTCGAGCCGTTCGCTGCGTCTGTCGGAAACGCGCGAAGTGATGAACACCATCAAGAGCTATGCCGCAGAAGACGCAACCGTGATCTTCGGCGCGGTGTACGACGATGCAATGGGCGACGCGCTGCGCGTGACGGTCGTGGCAACGGGTCTGGGCCGTGCGGCGAAGAAGCAGCAATCGGCACCGATGACGCTGCTGCGCACCGGCACCGACAACCAGCCGATCAACGCGCACGCTGCTTACGCGCCGCAGTCGTCGCACGCGAGCACGGCGGACTACGGCGCGCTCGATACGCCGGCAGTGTGGCGCACCTCGCGCGATACGGCCGCTTCGCACGTGCAGGCGCTGCAGGAAAAGGGCGTCGACACGTACGACATTCCGGCTTTCCTGCGCAAGCAGGCGGACTGAGCGCACGAGCAGGCTTTCGTTGCCGCGCTGCGGGTTGGACAGCAGTGCAGCGTTGGCGAACGAATGCACGAGCGTGGCGGGTGAACGGCAAACAAGTCGCGTATCGTCAGATTCGCGGCAAGGACGACTGCCCTCTTCGGATTCGCGAAGCGGAGTGGGCGACTGTCGCCGGACGGCGGAGCGTGTAGTTCGGTTCTCGTCGGATTTTTCACTGCGACACGACGACGTGCGAGCGTGCTTCGCATCGATGCAAAGGACTGAGCATGATTCAAGCAGGTGACAAGCTGCCCGACGCAACGCTCTTCGAGTTGATCGAAGACGAGCGGGCGGGCTGCACGATCGGGCCTAACAGCTTCGACGTGCGCGAGCAGACGGCGGGCAGGCGCGTGGTGATCTTCGGATTGCCGGGCGCATTCACGCCGACCTGTTCAGCCAAACATGTACCGGGTTATGTCGAGCATGCCGAGCAGTTGCGCGCGCTCGGCATCGACGAAATCTGGTGCGTGTCCGTCAACGACGCGTTCGTAATGGGCGCGTGGGGACGCGATCAGCACGCCTCGGGCAAGGTGCGCATGATGGCGGACGGCAGTGCGGCTTTCACGCGAGCGCTCGGTCTCGAGCAGGATTTGTCGGCGCGCGGCATGGGAATCCGTTCCCAGCGCTACGCGATGGTGGTCGACGACGGCGTGGTCAAGACGTTGAACGTCGAGGCTGCCGGCAAATTCGAAGTCAGCGATGCAGGGAGTATTCTCGCTACGTTGAGCTAGCCACGGTGGCGTCGTGGCCTTCGCCGTGGACATGCGCGATGAGCGCGTTGTGCCAGGGCAACGGTGTATAAGACGCTTTTGTGACAGGCCGTTACGCGGGCCGATGACCGGAAACGCCTCCGTTCCGGGACATCGGCCCGTCACGCTTCCCTGACGGGCGCCCAAAGGGTAACGCAGCGAAACAGATTGATACGTTCCGCGCAACGACGCTCCTTAGGGTATTGGAGTATACTTCGCGCTATGGAATAAAAAGTCCCGATTGGGATTTTCAATCGAACAGAAGATCACCATGTTGAAGCAGCGCACAATCAAGCAAATCGTCAAGACGGTCGGCATCGGCCTGCATTCCGGCCGTAAAGTCGAACTGACGCTCCGGCCGGCCGGCCCGGACACGGGCATCGTGTTTTCGCGCGTGGATCTGCCCACGCCGGTGGACATTCCTGCGTCGGCGATGGCGATTGGCGATACGCGTCTGGCTTCCGTATTGCAGAAAGACGGCGCGCGCGTCTCGACCATCGAGCATCTGATGTCCGCCTGCGCCGGTCTTGGCATCGACAACCTGTATGTCGACGTCACCGCGGAAGAAATTCCCATCATGGACGGTAGTGCCGGTTCGTTCGTGTTTCTGATTCAATCGGCAGGGATTGAAGAGCAGAACGCGGCGAAGAAATTCATCAAGGTTACCAAGCCGGTCGAAATCCGCGACGGCGATAAATTCGCGCGTCTCGACCCGTATTTCGGTTTCAAGCTCAAATTCACGATCGATTTCCGTCACCCGGCGGTGGATAAGACCGGTCAGGCGCTGGAAGTGGATTTTGCCAATACGTCGTACGTGCGCGAAATCGCGCGTGCCCGCACCTTCGGTTTTGCGCATGAAGTGGAAATGATGCGCGAACTGGGTCTCGCACGCGGCGGCAGCATGGACAACGCGATCGTGCTCGACGAGTACCGCATTCTGAACAACGACGGCCTGCGCTACGACGACGAGTTCGTGAAGCACAAGATGCTCGACGCGATCGGCGATCTGTATGTGATCGGTCATCCGCTGCTGGCCTCGTACAACGCGTACAAGTCGGGCCACGGCCTGAACAACGCGCTGCTGCGCGAACTGCTCGCGCACGAAGATTCGTATGAAATCGTCACCTTCGACGATACGCAGAAGGCACCGCGCGGTTTTGCCTACGAAACCCAGACGGCTTTTGCCTAACGCTTTCGGGTGTAACGCTTTCGGGTGAAATTTCCGAAGCAGGTGTACGAAAAGTAAGTGGCCCAGTCGGGCCGCTTTTCTTTTGCCTAGCGATTTCGCCGATGCCTCGCCGCCATTTTCGCCAAGGCTTCTTGCAACGGCGACGGCGCCAGCGATTCGCTCAGCGCGTGCAGCGCGTCCGCGCCGGCCGGCGTCATGCGCGCCTGTTTGACCGGCGGCGGTTCCTTGACCGGCTGCGGCCGCACCCGAATCCGCAGCGCGTTGACCGGCCAGCCCCGCTGCTGCAGATCCGACAGCAACCGCGGCTCCAGATGCCGAAGCCGTGCCGCCAGCGCGTTATGGCCGGCAAACAGGGCCAGCACGCCTTCCTTGATAAAGCCGGGTTCGACGCTGGTGGCCAGATAGTCGGGCAGCAGCGCGCGCAGATCCTTCTCCAACGCCGCGATCTGCTCGACGCCCGCGCGCAGGGCCGCGAATGCGTCCGTGCGGTTGAGCACTTCGGCGACCGGCTGCGGACGGCGCGCCTTGAACTGCTGGGGCGGCGGCCTTGAAAAGGAAGGAAAGCGGCTCATGTTCGATGGTGACGGCGTGTTCGCACCCTATGCGCGTTCACGTCGCGATTGTACCGTGCGGGATGCACGCGGACCTGCCTCAATGCGTAGGCTGTGCGCGCTGTGGCGGGCTTCGGATGCCCTGCCGCCGTCTCGTTGCTGACACAAGCGCGGGCGGGGGCGCGTGCTAAAATGCCCGATTCGAATTCACTCTTGGACTAAGCCGCCGAGGCCCTTCCGACCCCGGAGCGCATGTGCACGAACCGCACGGCGCGACCCAGCCGAAGCCGCGACGCAGACACCGATCCGATGACCACCGGTTTTCTACAGAAGATTTTTGGCAGCCGCAACCAGCGGCTAGTCAAGCAATATCAAAAGACCGTCGCGGCGATCAATGCGCTCGAGCCGCAGATCGAGCAATTGACGGACGATCAACTGCGCGCCAAAACGGGTGAATTCCGCCAGCGCGTCGCGAGCGGCGAGTCGCTCGACAAGCTCCTGCCGGAAGCCTTCGCGGTGTGCCGTGAGGCCAGCAAGCGGGTGCTGAAAATGCGCCACTTCGACGTGCAGCTGATCGGCGGCATGGTTCTGCACTACGGCAAGATCGGCGAAATGCGCACCGGCGAGGGCAAGACGCTCGTCGCCACGCTGCCGGTCTATTTGAATGCGCTGTCGGGCCGCGGCGTGCACGTGGTCACGGTCAACGACTACCTTGCGCAGCGCGACGCCGAATGGATGGCGCGCCTGTACAACTTCCTCGGTCTGTCGGTCGGCATCAATCTGTCGCAGATGGATCACGGCGCGAAGCAGGAAGCTTACGCCGCTGACATCACCTACGGCACCAACAACGAATTCGGCTTCGACTACCTGCGCGACAACATGGTCTACGAGACCGACGCGCGCGTGCAGCGAGCCCTGAATTTCGCGGTGGTCGACGAGGTCGACTCGATCCTGATCGACGAAGCCCGTACGCCGCTGATCATCTCCGGCCAGGCCGAAGATCACACCGAACTCTACGTGCGCATGAATGCGCTGCCGCCGCTGCTCGAACGCCAGATCGGCGAAGAGAAAGCGGACGGCACCGGCGTCGAAAAGCCGGGCGACTACACGCTGGATGAAAAAGGCCGCCAGGTGTTCCTGACGGAATCCGGCCACGAAAAGGCGGAGCGTCTGCTCGCCGAATGGGGCCTGATCGGCGAGGGCGAAAGCCTGTACGCGCCGCAGAACATCACGCTGATGCACCACGTGTACGCCGCGCTGCGCGCGCACACGCTGTTCTTCAAAGACCAGCATTACGTGGTGCAGAACGGCGAGGTGGTGATCGTCGACGAATTCACCGGTCGTCTGATGTCAGGCCGCCGCTGGTCGGACGGCTTGCACCAGGCTGTCGAGGCGAAGGAGCACGTCAAGATTCAGAGCGAGAACCAGACGCTCGCGTCGATCACGTTCCAGAACTACTTCCGTATGTACGCGAAGCTGTCCGGCATGACCGGCACGGCGGATACGGAAGCGTACGAATTCAACGAGATCTACGGTCTCGAGACGGTCGTGATTCCGACCAACCGTCCGCCCAAGCGGATCGACAAGCAGGATCAGATCTACAAGACGGCCAAGGAACGCTACGACGCGGTGATCCGCGACATCCGCGATTGCTACGAGCGCGGGCAGCCGGTGCTGGTCGGTACGACGTCGATCGAAAACTCCGAGTTGCTGTCGCATCTGCTGAAGCAGGCCGGTCTGCCGCACGAAGTGCTGAACGCCAAGCAGCACGCGCGTGAAGCCGAGATCGTCGCCGAAGCCGGCCGTCCGAAGCGCATCACGATCGCCACCAACATGGCCGGTCGCGGTACGGACATCGTGCTCGGCGGCAACGCGGAAAAACAGGCGTCGTTCCTCGAGCTGGACGAAACGCTGGCTGAAGATGAGAAGCAACGCCGTATCCAGAAGCTGCACGACGAATGGCAAGCGCTGCACGATCAGGTGAAGGCCGCGGGCGGTCTGCACATTATCGGCACCGAGCGCCACGAGTCGCGCCGGATCGACAACCAGTTGCGCGGCCGTGCCGGCCGTCAGGGCGACCCGGGTTCGTCGCGCTTCTATCTGTCGCTGGAAGATCCGCTGCTGCGCATTTTCGCCGGCGACCGCGTGCGGGCCATCATGGACCGCCTGAAAATGCCGGAAGGCGAAGCGATCGAGGCAGGCATCGTCTCGCGCTCCATCGAATCGGCGCAGCGCAAGGTGGAAGCGCGCAACTTCGACGTTCGCAAGCAATTGCTCGAATACGACGACGTGTCGAACGATCAGCGCAAGGTGATTTACCAGCAGCGCAATGAATTGCTCGAAGCGAACGACATTACCGAGACCATCGGTGCGATGCGCCAGAGCGTGATCGCCGATATCGTCCATCAGTTCGTGCCGGCAGGCAGCATCGAAGAGCAGTGGGACGTGCCCGAGCTGGAGGAAGTGCTGCGCAACGAATGGCAGCTGGATCTCGCGATCCAGGAAATGATCAACGAGTCGAACTCGATCAGCGCGGACGAGATTCTCGAAGCGGTTGAAGCCGCTGCGGACGAAGCGTACGAAGCGAAGGTCGAACTGGTCGGCCGCGAGTCGTTCAGCGCGTTCGAACGCTCGATCATGCTGCAAACGCTGGATCGTAGCTGGCGCGAACATCTGGCCGCGCTCGACCATCTGCGTCAGGGCATCCATCTGCGCGGCTATGCGCAGAAGAACCCGAAACAGGAATACAAGCGCGAGGCGTTCGAACTGTTCGCCGCGATGCTCGACGCCGTGAAGCTCGAAGTCACCCGCGTGGTGATGAACGTGCAGATCCAGTCGCCGGAACAGCTGGAACAGGCCGCCGAACAGCTGGAAGAGCAGGGCAGCCACCTCGAAAACGTCGAGTTCCGTCACGCCGAATTTGCCGAAGCCGCAGCGGCGGCGCCGGTTGCCGCGGAAGCGGCCACCGCTGCCATGATCGGCGATGCGATGAGCCACGGTTCGTCGCAGCCGGTTGCAGCGAACCTGAGCGCGGACAACGTGCCGAAGGTCGGCCGTAACGACCCGTGCCCGTGCGGCAGCGGCAAGAAGTACAAGCAGTGCCACGGCAAGATCGTGTAATGCCGAAGGCGGCGCGCTGTGAGGCGCGCCGCGTCGTGTTGCGCGGCACCTTGCCTTGATTTCGCGGTGGTCCGGCAACACCCCCGGGCCATCAGTTTCCGTTTCCCTCGATGCCGGCGCCTGCCGGCATTTTCTTCGACAGGTCGCGACCATGGCTGTCAATTTCCCCTCGATCGATCCCGCTCAACTCCACCCCGTCGCCGGCGTTTCGCTCGGCTGGGCGGAGGCGAATATCCGCAAGCCGAACCGCAAGGACGTGCTCGTCATTTCCGTGGGCGAAGGCGCTACGGTCGGCGGCGTGTTCACGCAGAACCGTTTTTGCGCGGCGCCCGTCACCGTTTGCCGCGAGAATCTGGACCGCGTGCGCGCAGGCGGCAAGCCGATCCGCGCGCTGGTGATCAACACTGGCAATGCGAACGCGGGCACGGGCGAACCCGGCCTCGTGGCGGCGCGCGAAACCTGCGCCGAGCTCGCGCGTCTTGCGGATATCACGCCGGAGCAGGTGCTGCCGTTTTCGACGGGCGTGATTCTGGAGCCGCTGCCGGTCGATCGTCTGAAGGCGGGTCTGCCGGCTGCGCTGGCCAACCGCAAGGAAGCGAACTGGTACGACGCCGCACAGGCGATCATGACCACGGACACGCTGCCCAAGGCCACGTCGCGCCAGGTCACGATCGAGGGCCACACGGTCACGCTGACCGGCATCAGCAAGGGCGCCGGCATGATCAAGCCGAATATGGCGACCATGCTCGGCTTTCTCGCGTTCGACGCCGCCGTTGCGCAGCCGGTGCTCGATGCGCTCGTCAAGCACGTAGCGGACCGTTCGTTCAACTGCATCACGATCGACGGCGATACGTCGACCAACGATTCGTTCATCCTGATCGCATCGGGCAAATCGAGCCTGCCGGCAATCACGTCCACCGACTCGCCCGCTTATGCAGCGTTGCGCGACGCGGTGACGGAAGTCGCTCAGACCCTCGCGCAACTGATCGTGCGCGACGGCGAAGGCGCGACCAAATTCATGACCGTGCATGTCGAAGGCGGTTCGAGCGTCGGCGAATGCCGCCAGATCGCCTACGCGATCGGCCACTCACCGCTCGTGAAGACGGCCTTCTATGCATCGGACCCGAATCTCGGCCGCATTCTGGCGGCCATCGGCTATGCCGGCGTGGACGATCTCGACGTCGGCAAGATCGATCTGTATCTGGACGACGTGCTGGTCGCGACTGCCGGCGGCCGCAATCCGGCCTACCGTGAAGAAGACGGCCAGCGCGTCATGAAGAAGAGCGAGATCGGCATCCGTGTCGTACTCGGCCGCGGCGATGCGCAAGCCACGATCTGGACTTGCGATCTGTCGCACGACTACGTGAGCATCAACGCCGACTATCGTTCGTAACCAGGTTTCTCATTGGGGTTTTAAGGCGGCCTGCGGGCCGCTCTCCACACAGCCATGGACAAACTCGAACAGTTTCTGACGCGGGCCGAAGCCGTGCTCGTCCGCCTGGAGGCCATGCTTCCGCCCGCCGCACCGGATATCGACTGGTCGGCGGCGGTCGCCTTCCGCTGGCGCAAGCGCCAGGGGCGCGGCTACCTGCAGCCGGTGCCGGCCATCTCGGCGATCACGCTCGACGACCTGCAGAACATCGATCGCCAGAAAGGTTTGATCGAGCAGAACACGCGTCAATTCGTGCACAAGCAGCCGGCCAACAACGTGCTGCTCACCGGCGCGCGCGGCACCGGCAAATCGTCGCTGATCAAGGCGTGCCTGAATGCGTATGCGAAAGACGGCCTGCGTCTGATCGAAGTGGATAAGGACGATCTGCACGATCTCGGCGACATTGTCGACCTGATCGCGCAGCGGCCGGAGCGCTTCGTGGTGTTTTGCGACGATCTGTCGTTCGAAGACGGCGAATCGGGCTACAAGGCCCTCAAGGTCGCGCTCGACGGCTCGATCGCCGCCCAGTCGGACAACGTGCTGATTTACGCGACGTCGAACCGCCGCCATCTGTTGCCCGAATACATGAGCGACAACGAGACGTACAAACACACGGCCGACGGCGAGATTCACCCGGGTGAACTGGTGGAGGAAAAGATCTCGCTGTCCGAGCGTTTCGGGCTGTGGGTCAGCTTCTATCCGTTCAAACAGGACGACTACCTGTCGATCATCGCGCACTGGCTGCGGCATTTCGGCTGCGACGACGCCGAAGTCGAAGCGGCGCGCGGCGATGCGCTGGTGTGGGCACTGGAGCGTGGCTCGCGTTCGGGGCGCGTGGCGTGGCAGTTCGCGCGCGACTGGTCCGGCCGCAAGACCTCAGCATGAGCGTTGGCATGAGCGACGACACCCAGAAGAACGCCGCCGGCCGCAAAGTGACGGAAGTCGCCGTCGGCGTGCTGGTTCAGCCCGACGGGCGCTATCTGTTGGCGCAGCGCCCCGCCGGCAAGCCGTACGAGGGTTACTGGGAGTTTCCGGGCGGCAAGCTGGAAATGGGCGAGTCGGTCGAGGCCGCGCTTGCCCGCGAGTTGCACGAGGAACTGGGTATCGACGTCGAGGCGAGCCATCTCTGGCATACGCTCGAACACGATTACCCGCATGCCTATGTGCGACTCTTTTTCTGCAAGGTGACGCGGTGGTCCGGCGAGCCGCACGGCCGCGAAGGCCAGGCGTTTGTCTGGCAGACGCTGCCTGCCGATGTCGAGCCGCTCTTGCCGGCGACCATCCCCGTGCTGGAGTGGCTCGCGGCCGAGAAGAACTGACAGGGGAAAAAAGAAATGGCGGTGCGCGGTTGGCTGGCGCTGGGTGGGCAACGCCGATCAGAGTCGCCAATCAGCAATGCCGCGCGCGCAGACAGGGGGTGCTGCACCAGCAGCCCCTGTCTGCGCGACCCCAACAGCGAACCACGCTCAATGCGGGGTGTAATCCCCGCCAGGCGTCTCGTCCGACGAGGTTTCCTGCTCGGATCCACCGATCTTGTACTTCTCAGCGGCCCAGGCGCCGAGATCGATCTGCTTGCAGCGGTCGGAGCAGAAGGGGCGGAAGCGGTTTTCAGGTGTCCAGCGGACTTCCTTTCCGCAAGTGGGGCATTTGACGACAGTAGGCATACGGTCAGGCAGTCAATCGCAAACAGAACAAGTAACGAATATAGGGGCATTTCTCGCCGCTTTAAAGGCGCGCCCCTTCTGTCCGGGCATTACCGGGCAAACATAACGGGCTTGCGAGCGTTGCTACAGGCTGCAAAGCGTGAGCTGGAACGGCACGTCGACATCCACCGCACGCGGACGCAGATCGCCGTCCTGCACGGTGAAGCGCACCCACAGCATGTACTTGTTGGCGCTCGCCTCGGGAATCACGCGCAATTCCGGTGCCACCCGTACCTGCATCAATTGATACGAACGGCCGGACAGCATTTGCTGATAGCTGCCCTGCATGGCCATGACCTTCGACGCCTGGCCGGATTCGCGCGCGAGCCGCAGAACGATGGTGGCAGCGTCGCGCAGCGGCAGCAGTGGCGTCACCCACTTGGCGATGTCCTGGCGGCGCTGATCGGGGTGAATCTGTTGCCACGCGTAGTAGGACGGCAAATCGAACTTGCAGGTGCCGCCCGGAATGATCGCGCGGCTGCGGATGCTGGCGAGCCACTCGTTGTCCGCAAGATGCTGGCCGGTCTTGCCCTGCATTTGCGCCAGGCCCGCGAGGGTTTGCTCGATCTCGCCGAGTACGGCCTCAAGCGCGTTCTGTTCGATTCCCGGATTGCCGCGAAACGGCGCCAGCGTTTGCCGTTGGCGTTCGAGCTCTTTCATCAGATCCGACTTCAGATCCGCCCGACCCGCAACCTCGGAGATTTCGAACAGCGTGGTCAGTGCGACGTGATGTTCCCTGGCGTCTTCCTGAGTCAGAAAGAACGTGAAGCGCTCGAACAGATCTTCGAGGCGCAAAAGCGTCCGGATTCGCTCGTTGAAGGGATACTCGTAAAGGATCAAGCGGGCTCGCCTCGGGCGTGGTCGGTGACGGGAATGCAGAACATTCTAATGCCGTGAGACTACCCTAGCAATCACGCACTTTTTCAGCGCGCATTCGCAACTTTTTTCGCGTGTTTCGGGCGGTTTTCAACGCGCTTTTGGCATGCGCATCGCCGCGAAGTTCAACCGGGATTTCCCGGAATGACGCGTCGCCCTCATGCTGCGGCAAGCGATAGATACACGCGATGCTGTGCGTCGACTTGCGCCTTGAGCGCGTCGAGCGGCACGTTGTCGTTGTCGATCACGTCGTCGGCCGCGGCAAGGCGCGCTTCGCGAGTGGCCTGACGGGCGATGATCGCCAGCACCTGTTCGCGACTGAAATTGTTGCGGCTCATCACGCGTGAAATCTGCGTTTCCACGCTGCAGTCCACCGTCAGCACGCGATTCACCCGGGTTTTCCAACTGCCGGACTCGACCAGCAACGGCACCACCACGATCACGTAAGGCCCCTGCGCCTCGCGCTGCTCGCGCTCGGTTTCCGCGCGAATCAACGGATGCGTGATGGCCTCGAGGCGGTTGCGCGCGCTGTCGTCGCTGAATACGAGCGTGCGCATGCGGGCGCGGTCCAGCGAACCGTCAGGGGCGACGAACGCTTCGCCGAACTCGGTAGCGATCTGCGGCATTGCAACGCCATGCGGGGCGGTGATGCGATGCGCGATCAGGTCCGTGTCGACCAGCGGCACGCCGTGCGCGGCAAACAGGTCGGCGACAGTCGATTTGCCGCTGCCGATGCCGCCGGTCAATCCGACAACAAACATGCTTCAGCCTCCCAGAGCCAGATAAAGCGGTGTGCCGAGAAACAGCGTCAGTGCGCCGCCTGCCGCGAGAAACGGTCCGAAAGGCAATGGCTCTTCGAAGCGCATGCGGCCACGCCACGTTGCCAGCAAGCCGACCACGGCGCCGGCTACCGCCGCGATCAGCACGATCTGCGGGAGCGCGGCCCAGCCGAGCCACGCGCCGAGCGCCGCGAGCAGTTTGAAATCGCCGTAGCCCATGCCTTCGACGCCGCGTGCGAGGCGAAACAGCCAATGCACGACCCACAGCACCAAATAGCCGAAGATCGCGCCGAGCACCGCGTCGTGGAGATTCGCAAACATGCCGTTGAAGTTGACGATGATGCCCGCCCACAGCAACGGCAGCGTCAACGAGTCGGGCAGCAGATGGGTGTCGATGTCGATCGCGCTCATGGCGAGCAGCGCAGCGCACAATCCGAAAGCGGCGAGTGCCGTGAGGGTCGGGCCAAACAGCGCAAGCGAGCCGGCCGCGAGCGCCGCGCTGGCAAGTTCGAGCAGCGGATAGCGCAGGCTCACATGGGCCTTGCACGCGGAACAACGCCCGCGCAACAGCACATAACTCAGCACCGGGAGATTCTCCCACGCGCTCAACACATGGCCGCAATGAGGGCAGGCGCTGCGCGGCACCCACAGGTTGTAGCGTTCCGGCAGACCGTCCTGCTCCAGGGGTTTTCCGGCGGCCTCGCTGAATTCCGCTCGCCATGCGCGATCGAGCATGATGGGCAGCCGATGCACGACCACGTTCAGAAAGCTGCCGATCACGAGGCCGAACACGACGGCGAACGTCATCTGCAGCCCCGTGGGCAAGCCGCCGAACGCGAAACCGAGACCGGTTGCGAAGTGATCGATACGGCCGGGCAATAGGCCCGACAGCAGGCTGGAAGAAGTGTCTGGCACGAGAAGAGTTGTCGCCCGCATGGATAAATAATGGATTCGGCTGCGATCCTACACCACGTTGCCAAGTTGAATAATGGGAAGATACATCGCGATCACGAGGCCGCCGACCAGCGTGCCCAGCACGATGATGACGAGGGGCTCGCACAGGCTCGACAGCGTGCCGATCTTTTCGTCTACCTGACGATCGGCGAGCGACGCCACATCGATCAGCATGGTGTCGAGTGCTCCGGACTCCTCGGCAACCGCGATGGGCTGCACGACCTCGGGCGCAAAGCAGTGCGCCTCGCGCATGGCGGCGGCGAGGCGCTCGCCGCGCCGAAGCCGCGCGGCGATTTCCGCCGTGGCCCGGTCGAAGAAGGCGTTGCCGGTGGCGTGGGTCAGCGAATCGAACGCGTCGGCGAGCGGTGTGCCGGCCGATAGCAACGTGCCGAGCGCGCGGCTCCAGCGCGCTGCGCACAACGTGCGCAGCAGCGGACCGGCAACCGGTATTGTCAGCGATACGCGCGCGAACCGGATGCGGGCCGCTTCGGAACGTCGCAGCAGAAACGTCGCTGCCGAACTGGCCGCGAAGATCATGGCGAATGCCGGTACGCTCCATTGCGCCACGCCCGACGACAACGCCAGTACGAATTGCGTCGGCGCGGGCAGTCTGGCGCCGAAGCCGTCGAAGATCTGTTTGAAGGTCGGCACGACCCACACGAGCAAGGCGGCGGTTATCGCCAAGGCCAGCACGAGTATCGCGACGGGATAGGTCAGCGCCGCGCGCACTTTGGCGCGCTGCGCGGCGGCGCGTTCGCGGTCCTCGGCGATGCGGGCGAGGACTGCCGCGAGCGCGCCGGCCGCCTCGCCGACTTCGACGAGCTGGCAGTACAGCGCATTGAACTGCGCGGGATGCCGCTGTAACGCCGCCGAGAAACGCAGCCCGCCGGTGATGTCGCGCGCGAGAGCGCCGACGATCCTCGGCATGCCCTGACGGCGTGAAGTTTGCGCTTGCGCGAGCAGATCCAGCGCGGGCGCGAGCGGCAGGCCGGCGCGCAGCAGGCTGGCGAGCTGCCGGGTGAATAGCGTGATGTCCGCTGCGCGGGCGCTCGGGCGCGGTGCCGGTCCGTGCGCCGTCAGCTCGGTGACAAAGAGATTGTCGCGTTTAAGCACCGCGCGTGCGGTGGCCGCGTCCGGTGCAATGAGCGAGCCGCTTTTTTGCGCGCCGTCGGCGTCGACGCCGCGCCATTTGAAACGCATGTCGGCATCTAGCGGCCGGTGAGTCGCGGCGGGGTTCATGCGACCTCGGTGGCGGCGAGCGCTTCAGCGAGACTGGTGGTGCCGTCGCGCACACGGGCCAACGCGGCGTCTCGCAAAGTGGCCACCTGTTCAGTCTGCGCGAGCCGCGCCAGTTCATGTGTGCCGGCGCTTGCCACGATCAGTTCGCGCATCGCATCGGACACGGGCATCACCTGATGAACGCCGACGCGGCCGCGATACCCGATGCCGTGGCACGCCGCGCATCCGCGGGCGGCGTAGGGCTGCCAGCCGTCGAGTTGAGACACGGTGAAGCCCGCTGCCCGAAGCGCCGCCGCCGACTGCGGCGCAGGCACGCGACACGCTGCGCAGAGGCGCCGCACCAGCCGTTGTGCGGTCACCATCCGCAACGCGGCCGCGAGGTTGTATGGTTCCACGCCGATATCGATCAGGCGTGCGATCGCAGCGGGCGCGTCGTTCGTGTGCAGGGTCGACAGGACGAGGTGGCCGGTTTGCGCGGCTTTCACGGCGACATCGGCGGTCTCTTCGTCGCGGATTTCGCCGACCATGATGACGTCGGGATCCTGCCGGAGAAAGGCGCGCAATGCCACCGCGAAAGTCAGCCCGGCTTTTTCGCGCACGCTGACCTGATTGATACCGGCCAGCTGGATCTCCGCGGGATCCTCCACCGAACACAGATTGCGCGCTTCGCCGTTGAGCAGGTTCAGGAAGCAGTAAAGCGACAGCGTCTTGCCGCTCCCGGTGGGCCCGGTGACGAGCACGAGGCCGTGCGGCGCTCGAATCGCGGCATCGACCGTGTCGCGTTGGCGCGCATCGAGGCCGAGCGAGTCGAGTGAAAGATCGGCGGGCAGTGCGTCGAGTCTGCGCAGCACGAGCTTTTCACCGAACAGCGTGGGCAGCGAATTGACGCGATAGTCTTCCACGCGGCCGGGCGCCGTGGAAATGCGCAGCCGCCCGTCCTGCGGCACGCGCCGCTCCGCGATATCCATGCGAGCGAGCACCTTCACGCGAGTAATGAATGCATCGCGCAGATGCGCGGGCGGCGGCGGGATCTCGTGCAGCACGCCGTCGATACGCAAGCGCACGCGCCAGCCGTGTTCCGCCGGTTCGATGTGAAGGTCCGACGCGTTGCGGCGGGTTGCCTCCTGCAACGTCTCGGTCAGCAGACGCACGGCGGGGGCGTCGTCGGAATGGGCGAGACTTGCTGTGCCGGCGTCGCGGGCGAATGCCTTCGGCTTCGTCCGGACTTCGATCTCGTGAGCGGTTGGGATGGGACGCGGCGATGCCGCCGCGGGTTGAAACGAAGCTTGCATGAGGAACCGGTGATGAGCCGCCTGTAGAACACAACCGCTTCATCTTCCGGTACGTCGCTGGGTGCCGCCATTCAGCCGTTCGGCTAATGGCGCGCCCCGCATGCATGTGCGATGCTGCGCCGTGTCGCGTTTAGCTGCGCAATACCTTGCCGGCTTTCGCGCGCGCCGGCGGTTTGAACAGCTTGACGGTGCGAATTGCCTGATCGTCGCTACGCATGACTTCGAGTTTGACTTCGCCGATCTGCACGCACACGTCGCCGTCGGGAATGTCTTCGAGAATTTCGAGGATCAGGCCATTGAGCGTTTTCGGCCCGTCGGTGGGCAGCGTGAGTTGCAGCCAGCGGTTCAACTCGCGCAGCGGCATGCTGCCCGCCACGATGCATTCGCCTTTCTCGTTCCAGCCGCCGCGCGAGTTGGCACTACGCGGAATCGACGTGGTGAATTCACCGATCAGTTCTTCGATAATGTCTTCCGGCGTGACGAGGCCTTGCAACTCGCCGTATTCGTTGACGACGAGCGCCGTGCGGTGACGGCTCTCCTGGAAGTATTGCAGTTGCTGGAACACGGGTGTGCCGCTCGGCACGAAGTACGGCTCGGCCAGCAGTTCGCGCAGCGTCTCGCGTTCGAGTTCCTGGTTGTGCAGCGCCGCCAGTGTCTTGCGCACGTGCAACACGCCGAGCACCCGGTCGATGTCGCCTTGGTAGACAATCAGCTTGTTGTGATAGCAGGTTTCCAACTGATGCAGGATCTGTTCGAACGGCGCGTCGAAATCGAGCGCCTCGATGCGGCGGCGCGGGATCATCACGTCGTCGACGGAAATGTTTTCGAGGTCGAACAGATTCAGCAGAATGCTGCGGTGCTTGGTCGGCATGAAGCTGCCGGACTCGAGCACGATGGTGCGCAGCTCTTCGGTCGAAAGACGCTGATCGCGCGCGCCTTTCGTATTGATGTGCAGCACGCGCAGGATGCCGTTCGCAAACAGATTGACGAACCAGATGAGCGGCCTGGCGACGCGCATCATCGGCGCGATCAGCAGGCTCGCAGGCAGTGCGATCTTTTCCGGGAACGTCGCGCCGACGATCTTCGGCGTGATCTCCGCGAACACGATAATGAGAAACGCGACGATACCGGTCGCGATCGACAGCACCACGTTGTTATGCCCGAATGTGTGCAGCGCGATCGAGGTGGTGAGCACCGGAATGACGGTGTTGAAGAGGTTGTTGCCGATCAGCACCACGCTTAGCAGTTGATCGGTGTGCGCCAGCAGGCCCTGAGTGGTCTTTGCACCAAGCGCGTTCTGGTTGGCAAGATGTTTCAGGCGGTGGCGGTTGATGGCCATCATCGCCGTTTCTGAACTCGAAAAGAAGCTCGAGCAGATGAGCAACAGAAAGACGGCGCCGATCTGCGCCCATAAGGGAAGTTGTTCCACGCGTCGTGAAGGAGTAGGGGAAAGGATGGAGAGAATATAGCAGAGGGGCTTGCGCGAGCCGTCGGGGCTGGCGGCTGAAGACAGGGCGGGCGGCGGCAACGGCAGCGGCTCGGGGCACGCGGGTGAAACGCAATGACGTGCGAAACGATGGAAGGATATCTGCAAGCCAAAAACAAAAAACCGCCGAGCAAGCTGGGCGGTTTTTTGAGCCTTGAACTAACAAGGCGAATCTGGTCGGGGTGAGAGGATTCGAACCTCCGGCCTCTACGTCCCGAACGTAGCGCTCTACCAGGCTAAGCTACACCCCGATTTGTACTGCGGACTCGATTCAGACTAAGCCGGCCTTTCAGTCCCGTTCAAGACTGTCTTGCCGTCGAGTAAGAACATAATTCTAGCAGGCTATCTTTGAAAATGGAATCGGGAAACGAAGAAATTGCTGCTGCGGCTGCCTGAGCTTCCTGTTTCGCGCATTCGAGCGTGTGATCCAGCGCGCCGGACCGAGTGATCGCCTCGAAAATGGTGTCGAAACGGTCCGTGCCGCCTTGCTCGATCGCTTCCCGTGCCAGCGCCGATTGCTCCGGCGTGCCGCGTTCGATCAGATAGATCAGCGGAAGTGTGGGTTTGCCCTCGCGAAGATCGTCGCCGGCGTTCTTGCCCATCGATTCGGCCGTGCCCGTGTAGTCGAGCCAGTCGTCCATGATCTGGAACGCGGTGCCGATGCGCCGGCCGAACTCCGCCGCTGCCGCTTCGGTTTTTGCGTCCGAGCCGGCCAGCACCGCGCCGAGTTGGGCTGCGGCTTCGAACAGCTTGGCGGTCTTGTAGCGAATCACCTGCATATAGCGGGCTTCGTCCACGTCGGCGTCGTGCATGTTGAGGAGTTGCAGCACTTCACCTTCGGAGATGATGTTGGTCGCCTCCGACAGAATCTCCATCACGCGCATCTTGCCCACGCCGACCATCATCTGGAACGAGCGCGAGTACAGGAAATCGCCTACCAGCACGCTCGCGGCATTGCCGAACAGCGCGTTGGCGGTCTGGCGGCCGCGCCGCAGGTCGGATTCGTCGACCACGTCGTCGTGCAGCAGCGTAGCCGTATGGATGAACTCGACGACCGCCGCCAATTCGTGCCGGTGCCCCGTGGTTTCGCCCAGCGCGCCGGCCACCAGCAACAGCAGCGCGGGCCGCAGCCGCTTGCCGCCGGCACTGATGATGTACTCGGAAATCTGGTTGATCAGCATCACGTCGGACGCAAGACGGTGCCGTATGACGCGATTGACCTGCTGCATGTCTTCGGCGATCGGAGCGAGCAGGCTGGCGGCGTTGGAGGAGGGGGTGGCAGTCGACGACATGATGGCTGAATTGGGTAGTGCCGCGAATTATAAGGCGAATCGCGACAGTTCCGGGTCGCTGGCTGCGGCGCGGCGCGCTCCGGGGCTGTGGCAGGGCCGCGCGCCGAGGCGTGCGGCAGGGCGCCGGGTGCTACGCGCGGCGGCGCTCAATGAGTTTTGACCGAGCAGCTAACTCTATGTATAATCACGGGTTTCCGCGCGCGGTGCGTGGGAAAAATGAACACAGAGTGAGGTTCTCAATGTACGCGGTCATAAAAACCGGTGGCAAGCAGTATAAAGTTGCCGTCGGCGAAAAACTTAAAGTAGAACAGATACCGGCAGACATTGACGCTGAAATCACGCTCGACCAGGTTCTCGCAGTGGGCGAAGGCGAATCGATTAAGTTCGGTACGCCGCTGGTCAGTGGGGCTTCCGTCAAGGCTACCGTCGTGTCGCAAGGTCGTCACGCAAAAGTGACCATCTTCAAGATGCGTCGCCGGAAGCACTACCAGAAGCATGGCGGCCACCGCCAGAACTATACCGAACTGCGCATCGACGCGATCAACGCGTAAGCGCACCGGTTAAGGAGCAAATCAAATGGCACACAAAAAGGCAGGCGGATCATCCCGCAACGGCCGCGACTCTGAATCGAAGCGTCTCGGCGTGAAGGTTTACGGCGGTCAGGCTATCAACGCCGGCGGCATCATCGTTCGTCAACGCGGCACGCGTATGCACCCGGGCGAAAACGTCGGTATGGGCAAGGATCACACCTTGTTCGCGCTGACGGACGGCCACGTCAATTTCTCGACGAAGGGCGCAGCGAAGAAGCACACGGTCAACGTCGTCCCGGCAGCAGTCTGAGCTTACTCAGGCACGGGCTTCAGGACCGGAAAAAAGGCCCCGCGAAGTTAGCGGGGCTTTTTTTATTCCGGCGGTTTTTCGCCGGATGAACTGGGCGTGAATCCATGCGCTCATACCGCATGCCTATGCCGTTCGGTCGATTGATCAGCTCACGGCGGGCGCGGCAAAATAGCATTATTCAGTAGCAACCCAATCTAGCAGCACTATCTGGCAGCACACCACGGGACGGAGTTACGCATGAAGTTCATTGACGAAGCGAGGATTGAAGTCATCGCCGGCGACGGAGGGGATGGCAGCGCGTCGATGCGCCGCGAGAAATTCGTTCCGTTCGGCGGCCCGGATGGCGGCGACGGCGGCCGGGGCGGCAGCGTGATCGCGGTTGCGGACCGCAACATCAATACGCTGATCGACTACCGCTACGCGAAGAAACACCTCGCGCGCAACGGCGAGAACGGTCGCGGCGCGGACTGCTACGGCAAGGGCGGCGACGACATCACGCTGCGCATGCCGGTCGGCACCACCATCACCGACATGGAAACCGGCGAACTGATCGCTGATCTGACCGAGCACAACCAGAGCGTGCAGATCGCTCAGGGCGGCGCGGGCGGTCTCGGCAACCTGCATTTCAAGTCCAGCACGAACCGCGCGCCGCGTCAGAAGACCGACGGCAAGCCGGGCGAGCGCCGCATGGTGCGCCTCGAATTGAAGGTGCTGGCGGACGTCGGTCTGCTCGGCATGCCGAACGCCGGCAAGTCGACGTTTATTTCTTCGGTGTCGAACGCAAGGCCGAAGATCGCCGATTACCCGTTCACCACGCTCGCGCCGAACCTCGGCGTGGTGCGTGTCGGGCCGAGCCGGAGCTTCGTGATCGCGGACATTCCCGGCTTGATCGAAGGCGCCGCGGAAGGCGCGGGCCTCGGTCACCAGTTCCTTCGCCACCTGCAACGCACGGGCTTGCTGCTGCACATCGTCGACCTTGCGCCGTTCGACGAATCGGTCGATCCGGTCGCGGAAGCCAAGGCGATCGTCAACGAATTGCGCAAGTACGACGAGCTGCTGTATGAAAAGCCGCGCTGGCTGGTATTGAACAAGCTGGATATGGTGCCGGAAGACGAGCGCGAAGCGCGTGTCTCGGCCTTTCTCGAGGGCTTCGGCTGGGACGGCCCGGTGTTCGAAATCTCGGCGCTGACCGGCCAGGGCTGTGAAAACCTTTGCTACGCGGTGTTCGACCACATCGCCGCGCATTCGGACGCACAGCGCGCGGCCGAAGCCGAAGATCTCGCCGCCGACGTGCGTTTTCGCGCGAAGCCCGAAGACCCGGTCGCAGCGGACGACTCCACCGCCGACCCGCAGCAATAAGAAAGCTCGAGCGCCGGCGCCCGAGGGGGGCCGGTCTGGATCACGCGTCATCTTGGGAGACTGCGCACAATGCGTTCCGTCATCGCAGATTCACGGCGATTGGTAGTGAAAGTCGGTTCGAGCCTCGTCACGAATGACGGGCGCGGCCTCGATCATGC
The DNA here is from genome assembly GCF_002278075.1 of Paraburkholderia aromaticivorans. Lineage (NCBI taxonomy): Bacteria > Pseudomonadati > Pseudomonadota > Betaproteobacteria > Burkholderiales > Burkholderiaceae > Paraburkholderia > Paraburkholderia aromaticivorans. The sequence continues at coordinate 1,689,120 of NZ_CP022989.1, forward strand.
TGCAATCGGCCGTTGGGCCGCGCAGATTGCCGCCCTGCGCGCGCAAGGCAAGGAAGTGGTGCTCGTCAGTTCGGGGGCCATTGCCGAAGGAATGCAACGGCTCGGTTGGACCAAGCGGCCACGCGAGATCGACGAACTGCAAGCGGCGGCGGCCGTCGGCCAAATGGGGCTCGCGCAGGTTTATGAAAGCCGTTTTGCCGAGCACTCCATTCAAACTGCGCAGATTCTGCTGACCCACGCCGATCTGGCCGACCGCGAACGCTATCTGAACGCGCGCTCCACGCTGCTCACGTTGCTGCGCCTGGGCGTGGTGCCGATCATCAACGAGAACGACACGGTCGTCACCGACGAAATCAAATTCGGCGACAACGACACGTTAGGCGCGCTCGTCGCGAATCTGATCGAGGGCGACGCACTAGTTATCCTCACCGATCAGCAGGGGCTCTTCACCGCCGACCCGCGCAAGGATCCGTCCGCCACGCTGGTCCAGCAGGCCGATGCCGGCGCGCCGGAGCTCGAAGCCATGGCGGGTGGCGCGGGTTCGAGCCTCGGGCGCGGCGGTATGCTGACCAAGATCCTCGCCGCCAAGCGCGCGGCCCACAGCGGCGCCAACACGGTGATCGCGAGCGGGAGAGAGGCGGACGTGCTGTCGCGGCTGGCTTCGGGAGAGGCGATCGGCACGCAGTTGATCGCGCGCACGGCACGAATGGCCGCGCGCAAGCAATGGATGGCCGATCATCTGCAGGTGCGTGGCCATGTGGTGATCGACGACGGCGCAGTCGAAAAGCTCACCGACGGCGGCAAGAGCCTGCTGCCCATCGGTATCGTCGGCGTTCAGGGCGCGTTTGCGCGCGGCGAAGTGATTGCCTGCCTCAATGCCGCGGGGCGTGAAGTGGCGCGCGGCCTGACGAACTACAGCAGCGCCGAAACCAAGCTGATCCAGCGGCGTCCGAGTGGCGAAATCGAATCGGTGCTCGGCTATATGCTGGAACCTGAGTTGATTCACCGCGACAATCTGGTGCTGGTCTGAGTCACTGACCGGCGCGGGCGCGCGCACACGAACACGGCAAACAAAAAAGCCGTTCCAGCAGGAAGCTGGAACGGCTTTTTCTTGTCTACTACCCAAACGCGCCCGGACTCGAGGCGCGCCCGGCAAAGTATCTCAGTGGATCAACGAACTTGCCGTGCGCTTGTACCGGATGTTCTCCAGAATCGATTTCGCGTTACCCATCGGCATCTTGTTCGCGCACAGATAATCCTGATACAGCGCCGCCTGATAGGCGTTCAGCGCGCCATTCTCGATGCGCGTGAAATCGTTCGCAACCGTCGTGTCCCAGCCGTCGTGATCTGAATTCAGGCTCGCGTATTGGCGCCACTCATACGTGTCGCAGCGAATCCCTTCATAGATCACGTTACGAGCGCCGCTCGGGCTTGCCACGACGACGGTAAAACGAACCACGCCGTCTGTACCGACGGTGAGCGAATTCCGATCGACCGCGAACTGCAGCGGCGTATTGCCGGAGACTTCGAAAGGCAGCAGATTGGCGTCTTGCGGAAGAGGCGGCAGGGTGTCCACTTTGTTTTCCACCCAATTGCCCTGCCGATCCAGCAAATAGGTAAACGCGCTGTCGTCTTTATTGGTAGGTTTGCCGGCGCTCGAACAGCCAGCCAGCAGGGCGCCCGTGGCGACGCACGCCACGACGAGAGCAAGTGCTTTCAATATGATTTCCTCGAAACACTGGCGCGGCTCGACGAGCCGCGCCAGGGAGTGGCGGCGTGGACAGCCGCACAGAGTTGTTAATTGCGCACGCCCGAGCGGAACAACGAGCCGGCCGTTTCGCGCGCCGATTCGTCTTCCGGCTCCGGCGCGGCGCCTACTTCGGCCGTTGACCCGGAGCCCGGACCGCAATCGGACGCGAACGTTGCGTGAACCGATGTTTCGATGCTGACGGTGGTCACAGAAGTCACCGTCATCACCGTGGAATCCGGCGGACTCTCCATGGACGACGCTATCCGGGGATAGCGCGGCCCATGGTGCCCGCCAGGTTTTTCCGCACGCGGCGCAGCCCGGCGCATGAAACGGGATAGCTCCGTCAGCGCCAACTGATACACATCCCGCTTGAACTCGATCACACAGTCGAGCGGCACCCAGTACTCGTTCCAGCGCCATGCATCGAACTCAGGGTGGTCGGTGGCGCGCAAGCAGATGTCGCAGTCGCGTCCAACCATCCGGAGCAAAAACCAGATTTGTTTCTGGCCGCGGTAATGACCGCGTACTTCGCGCTTGATGAACTTGTCAGGCACCTCGTAACGCAACCAGTCGCGCGTGCGACCGATCACCTTGACGTGCTCAGGAAGCAGCCCGGTTTCTTCGTGTAACTCCCGATACATCGCTTGCACGGGGGTCTCTCCGTACTTGATGCCCCCTTGCGGAAACTGCCAGGAATGTTCACGGAGCCGTTTGCCCCAAAACACCTCGTTGTGCGCGTTCAAGAGGATGATGCCGACGTTCGGGCGAAAGCCTTCACGATCCAGCATACAACCACCTTCGAATCCTTTAAAATTGCTTTGATTATAAACAGATAACGGACCCGACGCACCGATTCGCACCAGATTGGAACGATTCGCCGCAAAAGGCCCGCGTTTGCGGTAGCCTGTCAGTCTTTCCGTGCCTTATCCCTTGTGCAAAGGCTTTGCGCGGCGGCTTCGGCGCTGCGGGCGAGCGGCGCCGTGCACGGTGTCGAGCTGACCGCGCTGGCCCGGACCGGATCTGTGTCGATATTCCCACCGTTTTCACCTTTCGGGCGGTCCCTCCGGAGCCGCCGCTTTTGGAAAATCTGAATGAAAGCTTCCCGTTTCTTTATCGGTACCCTGAAAGAAGCTCCCGCCGACGCAGAGATCGTCAGCCACAAGCTCATGGTGCGCGCCGGCATGATCCGGCGCGTCGCCGGCGGTATCTATAACTACCTGCCGGTCGGCCTGCGCTCGATCCGCAAGGTGGAAGCCATCGTTCGCGAAGAAATGAACCGCGCAGGCGCGATCGAGTTGTTGATGCCGGCGGTGCAGCCGGCCGAGTTGTGGCAGGAATCGGGCCGCTGGGAAAAATACGGCCCCGAGTTGCTGCGCTTCAAGGATCGCAAGCAGTCCGATTTCGTGATCGGACCGACCCACGAGGAAGTGGTCACGGACATTGCGCGCAATCAGATCAAGAGCTACCGCCAGTTGCCGGTGAACTTCTACCAGATCCAGACCAAGTTCCGCGACGAGATCCGTCCGCGTTTCGGCGTGATGCGCGGCCGTGAGTTCATCATGAAAGACGCGTACTCGTTCGACAAGGACATGGATGGCCTGCGCGAGTCGTATCGCAAGATGTACGACGCGTACGTGCGCATCTTCACGCGCCTCGGTCTGGACTTCCGCGCGGTGGCGGCGGACAACGGTTCGATCGGCGGCAGCGGCTCGCACGAATTTCACGTGATCGCCGAGACCGGCGAAGACGCGATCGCCTACTGCCCGACCTCCGACTTCGCGGCGAACGTCGAAGCGGCCGAAGCGCTGCCGCTCTACGCGGAACGCGCGGTGCCCGCCGAAGAGATGAAGAAGACCGCCACGCCGGGCAAGGCGAAGTGCGAAGCGGTGGCCGAGCTCCTGAACATTCCGCTCGAGCGCACCATCAAGTCGATCATTCTCGCGACCGAAAACGAAGGCGCCGAGCCGACCATCTGGCTGCTGATGCTGCGCGGCGACCACGATCTGAACGAGATCAAGGCGAGCAAGCTGCCGGGGCTGGCCGACTTCCGCATGGCGACCGAGGCTGAAATCATCGAAACCTTCGGTACGCCGCCGGGTTACCTCGGTCCGATCGGCACGAAGAAGCCGGTCAAGGTCGTCGCGGATCGCACGGTCGCGAACATGAGCGACTTCGTGGTCGGCTCGAACGAGGTGGATTACCACACCACCGGCGTGAACTGGGGCCGCGATCTGCCGGAACCGGTCGTCGCCGACATTCGCAACGTGAAGAAAGGTGATCCGTCGCCGGACGGCAAGGGCGTGATCGACATCTGCCGCGGTATCGAAGTGGGCCACGTGTTCCAGCTCGGCACCAAGTATTCGGAAGCGATGAACGCGACCTGCCTCGACGAAACGGGCAAGCCGCGGCCGATGGAAATGGGCTGCTACGGTATCGGCGTCACGCGTATTCTGGGCGCCGCGATCGAACAGAATTTCGACGACAAGGGCATCATCTGGCCGGAATCGATCGCGCCGTTCGAAGTCGTACTGTGCCCGATGGGCTATGACCGCAGCGAAGCCGTGCGCGAGGCGGCCGACACGCTGTACGCAACGTTGGTCGAAGCGGGCATCGACGTGATTCTCGACGACCGCGGCGAGCGCCCCGGCGTGATGTTCGCCGACTGGGAACTGATCGGCGTGCCGCATCGTCTCGTGATCGGCGACCGTGGCCTCAAGGACGGCAAGCTCGAATACCAGGGCCGCCGCGACGCCGAGGCGACGCTGCTGCCGATCGAAGACGCCGCGCAAACGGTGATCGGGAAGGTTCGCGCAGCGTTGGCGCGCTAAGCGGAGCGGACGGTGGAGTACACCTTCCTGTCCGCGACCATCCTGCTGATTCTGATCACCGACCCGCTCGGCAACATTCCGCTCTTCATCAGCTGTCTGCGCGGCGTGTCGCCGAAACGGCGCACGGTCGTCATTCTCCGTGAGGTGGCGATCGCTTTCGCGATTCTGCTGATCTTCATGGTGGTCGGCGACGGCTTTCTGCGCGCGATGAGCCTGACCGACCAGTCGTTGCGCATCGGCGGTGGAATCGTGTTGTTCCTCATCGCGCTCCGAATGGTGTTTCCGCACCCGGACGGTCCGTTCGGCGGCGACACGCGCGGCGGCGAACCGCTGATCGTGCCGCTCGCCATTCCGGCGCTCGCGGGGCCGTCAGCGCTGGCCACCGTGATGCTGCTGACGTCGCAGGCGCCCGGCAAGATGTTCGAGTGGATCGGCGCGCTGACCGTGACGATGATCGTCTGCGCGATCGTGCTCATGCTGGCCGAGCGCATTCAGGCGTGGCTCGGCGAGCGCGCCATGATGGCCTTCGAACGCTTGATGGGGCTCGTGCTGGTGGCGATTTCGGTGGAGATGATGCTCGGCGGTATCCGGTCGTTCGTGCATCAACTTTGAAAGGCGCTCGCTGTCGCGCCGGATAATCCGAGTCTCGCAACGCTTAGCGCAACGCAATACGGACAGCGCAGCAAAGCCCCGCGATCTCCCATGAAAAAAGCGGCCCCATGAGGGCCGCTTTTTCGTCTCATCGACACGCCGCGATACACCAGGCGGCGGCGAGAAAATCAGGTAACTTACGCGCCCTCGGTCAGCGCGCGAATCGTGGGCAGGTTACGCCAGTAACCCTTCGCATCCATGCCGCAGCCGAACACATAACGGTCAGGCACTTCGAACCCGCAATAATCCGGGCGCAGCGGCTTGGCCTTCGGAATGATCTTTTCGCACAGCACCGCGCTCAGGAAGCGTTTCGCGCCCATCGCGAGAATGCGGTCGCGGATCGCGGCCATCGTCTCGCCTTCGTCGAGGATATCGTCGAGCACCAGCACGACGCGATCCTTCACCGACTCCGCCGGCGCCACGCGCCATTGCATCTCATTGCCGCCCTTGGTGGTGTTGCGGTAGCGGGTGAGATGGATGTAGTCGAACTCGAGCGGGAAATCGAGGTGCGGCAACAGCATGCCGGTGAAGACCGCCGCGCCGCCCATGACCGACAGCACGAGCGGGAAGTCCTCGCTCATCTCGTCGCGGATGGCGGCCGCCATGCCGCTGATCGACGCGTTGACGTCGTCGGCCGAAACGATTTCTTCGGAGTGGCTAAAAATGTGGAGAGCTTCTTCGCGGTTCATGACGTCTGACAGGCGGTAACTGTATACATAGTGTGGGTGGGATCGGCGGCGCGCGATACAGAACAAACCCGCACGAATCCGGAGTCAGCCGCGCGTTCCCTGGACCATGCGCGGAACGCGCGCGCCGCCGTCTTGCTAAAGCTTAGCGCATGCCGGGCAACATGCCCTTCATGCCGCGCATCATCTTTTGCAGATTGCCGCCCTTGAGCTTTTTCATCATGGTGCGCATCTGATCGTACTGATTCAGCATGCGGTTGACTTCCTGCACCTGCACGCCCGCGCCCGCGGCAATGCGGCGCTTGCGCGTGGCCTTGATCAGGTCGGGCTTCGCGCGTTCCAGCGGCGTCATGGAATTGATGATGCCTTCCATGCGGCGCATCTGCTTCTCGGCCTGACCCATGTCGGCGCCGGCGGCGGCCTGCTGGAATTGCGCGGGCAGTTTGTCCATCAGCGACGACAGGCCGCCCATGCCCTTCATTTGCGTCAGTTGCGCACGGAAATCGTTCAGATCGAAGTCACCGCCTTTCTTGACTTTGTCGGCGAGCTTCTGCGCAGCTTGGACGTCCACGCCGCGTTGTGCTTCTTCGACGAGGGCGAGAATATCGCCCATGCCGAGAATCCGGTTCGCCATGCGATCCGGGTAGAAGACTTCGAGCCCGTCGAGCTTTTCCGCGACGCCGACGAACTTGATCGGCTTGCCCGTGACGTGGCGCACGGAGAGCGCCGCGCCACCGCGCGAGTCGCCGTCGAGCTTGGTGAGGACCACGCCGGTGAGCGGCAGCGCGTCGCTAAAGGCCTTGGCGGTGTTCACCGCGTCCTGTCCGAGCATCGCGTCGACGACGAACAGCGTTTCCGCCGGCTTCAGCTCGGTGTGCAGCGCGGCGATTTCCTTCATCATCGCTTCGTCGATACCGAGACGGCCGGCCGTGTCGACCAGCAGCACGTCGTGATAGTGGCGCTTGGCCCAGTCCACGGCGGCGCGCGCGATGTCGACCGGCTTCTGATCCGGCTCGGACGGGAAGAAATCCGCGCCGACCTGTTCGGTCACGGTCTTCAGCTGCGCGATAGCGGCGGGGCGGTAAACGTCGCACGACACGGTCAGTACTTTTTTCTTGTACTTCTCGCGCAGCAGCTTGGCGAGCTTACCGACGGTGGTCGTCTTGCCGGCACCTTGCAGGCCCGCCATCAGGATGACGGCCGGCGGCGTGACGGCGAGGTTCAGCTCGACCGCCTTGCCTTCGTAGTCGCCGCCGATGATCGCGGTCAGCTCGCGCTGCACCACGCCGACCAGCGCCTGGCCCGGCGACAGGCTGCTGATGACTTCCTCGCCGAGCGCCTTTTCCTTCACCTTGGCGATGAACTCGCGCACGACGGGCAGCGCCACGTCGGCCTCGAGCAGCGCGAGACGCACCTCGCGCAGCATTTCCTGGGTGTTCGCCTCGGTGAGCCGGGCTTCGCCGCGCAGCGTCTTGACGACGCGCGCCATCCGTTGAGTCAGATTGTCGAGCATGGGGAGCGATGAACAGTGCGGCCCGGGCAGCGCGCGAAGCAGAAGACGTCGCGGAGTAGGGGCCTAGTGTAAACTTCGAATATGGATATTGTACTGTATGCCCTCACTGCGCTCCTCTATGGCGGTTTAGCCGTGGCCGGCTGGCGCTCGCACCGGCAAGCCGCCGTGCGCCCCGTGCTCGAAAGCGTGCCGCCGGTGCCCGCTGCCGCGGCGCGCCTGTCTACGCCGTCGGCCGCGTCGGGCATGAGCGGCTCGGGTCGCGCGCTGCTGTTCGTGGCACTGCTGGCCCACGGTGTGCTGCTCCATACCACCATCTTTCCGCAAAACGCGATGGTGTTCGGTTTCGCGTTCGCGCTGTCGGCCATGTTCTGGCTGGGCGCGGGCATCTACTGGATCGAGAGCTTTTTTTTTCCGCTCGACGGCCTGCGCCTGCTGGTATTGCCGCTCGCCTGCGTTGCCTCGTTGTTGCCGCTCGCGTTCAACGGTGTGCGCGTGCTGCCGTATTCCGCCGCGCCGATGTTCAAGCTGCACTTTCTGATCGCCAACATCGCGTACGGTCTGTTCGCGATCGCGGCGCTGCACGCCGTTCTGATGCTGCTGGTCGAGCGGCGTCTGCACGCCATGCGCGGCGGCGTCGCGCAGCGGCATACGGCCGCGGCGGGCAACGGCTGGCTGTCGAGCTGGCTCGATACGCTGCCGCCGCTCCTCACGCTGGAAAAGTTGCTGTTCCGTCTGATCGGCGCGGGTTTCGTCCTGCTGACGTTGACGCTGGTGTCGGGCATCCTGTTCAGCGAGCAACTGGTCGACCGTGCGCTGCAGCTCGATCACAAGACCGTGTTCGCGATTCTTTCCTGGGTGATGTTCGGCGCGCTGCTGACCGCGCGCAAGGTTTCCGGCTGGCGCGGCCGTGCGGCATTGCGCTGGGTGCTGGCGTCGTTCGTCGCGCTGTTGCTGGCGTACGTCGGCAGCCGTTTTGTTTTCGAGGTGCTGTTGCACCGTGCTGTAGTGTGAGCGTGTCCCATGCGACAAATATTTCTGCTGATCCTGTTGTTCATCGTCGGCCAGTGGCTGGTGAAGGCGCTGCGTCGTCATGACGCGCAGGCGTCCCAACGCAGCGGCACTGGCGCAAACGGCGCCGCCGGAGCGAAAGGCCCGAATGGTCCGAACGGCGGCGCGCGCGCGTCCGCTCCCGCGCCGGCGCAGCTCGCCGAGCCGATGATCCGTTGCGTCGAATGCGGCGTGCACGCGCCCAGGAGCGATTCCGTCGTGGTGGCGGGGCAGCCGTTCTGCAGCGCCGCGCACGCGCAGCGTCACGGCGCGCGGCCCACGGGCCGCGACGCTCGATGAGCGTCGAGTTCACCGTCGATACCGACGGTTGGGTCGCCGCCGCACGCAAACTGCCATCGCCGAATTTCGAAGCGCGGCCCGCAGGGGCCGAGCCGACGCTGATCGTCGTCCACAACATCAGCCTGCCGCCCAACGAGTTCGGCGGCACCGCGATCGCCGAACTGTTCCTCAACACGCTCGACTGCGACGCTCACCCGTACTACGACTCGCACCTGCGTGGCGTGCGCGTGTCCGCGCATTTCGTGATTCATCGCGACGGGGCGCTCGAGCAATTCGTGTCGTGCAACGAGCGCGCGTGGCACGCCGGGCCGTCGAATTTTTTCGGCCGCGAGCGTTGCAATGATTTCTCGATCGGCATCGAACTGGAGGGCAGCGACACCACGCCTTTCGAAGCGGCGCAATACCGCACGCTCGGCGCTCTCGTGAGCGCGCTCAAGGCGCGCTATCCGGTTACGGCGCTCGCCGGTCACTCGGACATCGCCCCCGGTCGCAAGACCGATCCAGGGCCGCATTTCGAGTGGCAGCGCCTGCGGCGCGACACCTCGCTCGCCGCTCGGTATTTCCCCTATCTCAAGTTTTCCAAAACCCCGTAACGGCCCCCTCGCGACCCTTCTCGCGACTTCGCGCGATGCGCGGAGAACAAGGCGCGGCCTTGTTCTCCGGGGAGTCGGCTAGGCGCCGTGTTCGCGTTGCGCTAGCCAAAAGTCAAGACTTCGAAAGCAAATAAATCGATTTGACCTGTCTCGAAAGTCCACTATACTTGGTGCCACAAATTCAGTTTTCCACTATATCTTGTGTTGTGCTGTGCATAACCATGTGAATAACTGAGTGCATAACCGAGTGTATAAGTCAGCGGCGCCCCGCTCCCGAGCATGGCGCCGCAAGCATTCCGGGCAGCGAAAAAATTCCTGTGGCGCAGCCGGAGAGACCACCGGCGGCATCCAGAAAAACATTCAGGAAAAGGGCTCAGCCAGTGATCGCGACACACACGACGAAGACCGTTACGAATTCGAATCAGGCTTCATCGTTGTCGCATCCCGCCACCCGGCTTAGCCGGCCTTTTTCCTGCACCCCATCGCTTGCGCACGCGGCGGCGCAGCGTTCGTTTTAATCCGCGGATCTTCCCGCAACATTTCCAGGACCAGGAGCTTTGCACATGCAAACCACCGACAACGTGACGACCCGGTACGAGGGCTCACCGACTGGCCAGGCCTTCGGCCAGGCACAAGGCGCACAAGCGCTCGCGCCGCAAGCGACCTTCGCCGACTACAAGGTGATCCGTCGTAATGGCAGCGTCGTGTCGTTCGAACCGTCGAAAATCGCCATCGCCGTGACGAAGGCATTTCTGGCCGTGAACGGTGGTCAAGGCGCCGCCTCCGCGCGTGTGCGCGAACTGGTCGAGCAGCTCACGCAGAACGTGGTGCGCGCACTCGTGCGCAGCCGCCCGAACGGCGGCACGTTCCATATCGAAGACATTCAGGATCAGGTCGAGCTCGCGCTGATGCGCGGCGGCGAGCACAACGTCGCGCGTGCGTACGTGCTGTATCGCGAGAAGCGCAGCCAGGCGCGCGGTCATGACGAGCAGGTTGCCGCCAGCTCGCCGGGCCTGAACGTCACCGACAACGGCGTGACGCGTCCGTTGGATCTGGCCGCGCTGCGCGGCATCATCGAACTGGCTTGCTCGAATCTGGGCGACGCGGTGAGCGCCGATCCGATCATCGCGGAAACGGTCAAGAATCTGTACGACGGCGTGCCGATGAGCCAGGTCTACGACTCGGCGATCCTGGCTGCCCGCACGATGATCGAAAAGGACCCGGCGTACAGCCAGGTCACCGCCCGCATCCTGCTGCACACGATCCGCCGCGAGATCCTCGAAGAGGAAGTCACGCAGACGGAAATGGGCGAGCGCTACGCCGAGTATTTCCCGCAGTTCATCAAGCGCGGCGTGCAAGCCGAGCTGCTCGACGACAAGCTGCTGCAGTTCGACCTGAAGCGTCTCGGCGCCGCGCTCGACAACAACCGCGACCTGCAGTTCGGCTACCTCGGTCTGCAAACGCTGTACGACCGTTACTTCCTGCATCACGACGGCGTGCGCATCGAAATGCCGCAGGCATTCTTTATGCGTGTCGCGATGGGTCTGTCGCTGAACGAGATCGACCGTGAAGCGCGCGCGATCGAGTTTTACAACGTGCTGTCGAGCTTCGACTTCATGTCGTCCACGCCCACTTTGTTCAACTCGGGCACCCGCCGCTCGCAACTGTCGTCGTGCTACCTGACGACGGTCGACGACGACCTCGACGGCATCTACGAAGCGCTGAAGGAAAACGCGCTGCTCTCGAAGTTCGCCGGCGGCCTGGGCAACGACTGGACGCGCGTGCGTGCGCTCGGTTCGCACATCAAGGGCACCAATGGCAAGTCGCAAGGCGTCGTGCCGTTCCTGAAGGTCGTCAACGACACAGCGGTCGCCGTGAACCAGGGCGGCAAGCGCAAGGGCGCGGTGTGCGCGTACCTGGAAACGTGGCACCTGGACATCGAGGAATTCCTCGAGCTGCGCAAGAACACCGGCGACGACCGCCGCCGTACGCACGACATGAACACGGCGAACTGGATTCCCGACCTGTTCATGAAGCGCGTGATGGAAGGCGGCGACTGGACGCTGTTCTCGCCGTCCACCTGCCCGGACCTGCACGACAAGTTCGGCGCTGAGTTCGAAACGGCTTACACGGCTTACGAAGACAAGGTCGCGCGCGGCGAGATCAAGCTGTTCAAGAAGATCCCGGCGGCGCAACTGTGGCGCAAGATGCTGGGCATGCTGTTCGAAACCGGCCACCCGTGGATCACGTTCAAGGATCCGTGCAATGTGCGCTCGCCGCAACAGCACGTCGGCGTCGTCCACTCGTCGAACCTGTGCACGGAAATCACGCTGAACACGAGCGACGCTGAAATCGCCGTCTGCAACCTGGGCTCGGTGAACCTCGTCGCGCACCTGAAGGAACAGGCCGACGGCACGCTCGTGCTCGACCACGACAAGTTGAAGCGCACCGTCAGCGTGGCGATGCGCATGCTCGACAACGTGATCGACATCAACTACTACGCGGTCGCCAAGGCACGTAACTCGAACCTCAAGCACCGTCCGGTCGGCATGGGCATCATGGGCTTCCAGGACTGCCTGCACCTGCTGCGCACGCCGTACGCGTCGGAAGAAGCGGTCAAGTTCGCCGATACGTCGATGGAAGCGGTCTGCTACTACGCCTACTACGCGTCGACGGAGCTGGCGCAGGAGCGCGGCCGTTACTCCAGCTACCGCGGCTCGCTGTGGGATCGCGGCATCCTCCCGCAAGACTCGGTGAAGCTGCTCGCCGAAGCGCGCGGCGGGTACGTGGAAGTCGATTCGAGCGAGTCGATGGACTGGACCGAACTGCGTTCGCGCATCGCCCAGTACGGCATGCGCAATTCGAACTGCGTCGCGATCGCGCCGACGGCGACGATCTCGAACATCATCGGCGTGTCGGCCTGTATCGAACCGACCTTCCAGAACCTCTATGTGAAGTCGAATCTGTCGGGCGAATTCACGGTGGTCAACGACTACCTGGTGCGCGACCTGAAGGCGCGCGGCCTGTGGGACGAAGTGATGGTCGCCGATCTGAAGTACTTCGACGGCACGCTCTCGCGCATCGACCGCATCCCGGCCGACCTGCGCGCGATCTACGCCACCGCGTTCGAAGTCGATCCGAAGTGGCTGGTCGAAGCGGCCTCGCGTCGTCAGAAGTGGATCGACCAGGCGCAGTCGCTGAACATTTACATGGGCGGCGCGTCGGGTAAGAAGCTCGACGAGATCTACAAGCTCGCCTGGGTGCGCGGTTTGAAGACCACGTACTACCTCCGCACGATGGCGGCGACCCACGTCGAGAAGTCGACCGTGGCGCACGGCGCGCTGAACGCGGTGAGCTCGGGTGGCGGCGAAGGTTCGGGCGGTGCCGCGGGTGGCGCAGCGGGTGGTTTCGGTGCGAACAACGGCGCGGCTGGTGGTGCCGCGGGTGGCTTTCAGGCTGCAGCGGCCGCGCCAGCAGTCGCGGTTGAAGCAGCGCCGGAAGCGGATGGTCCGGTGTGCATGATGCGTCCGGGCGACCCTGGCTTCGACGAATGCGAGGCCTGCCAGTAAGAAGTCGCAAACAGCAGGATCGCTGCTTGCTGACGAGTCATAGGTAATGACCCGCATGCAGCGAGCAGCGAAGCTGAAGCAAGTGAAGTAGAAGAGAAGTCGATGAGCGGCGCGGCGAGTGAAATAGAAGCGCGCCGCTCGTCGCGATGCAGCGAAGCGGCGCAGCTCGCTGAAGTCGTGAAGCGGTCAATCAGCAGTCAGCAGTCGGCAGCACCAGACGAAGCGCGCGACACAGTGCGCGCACTACACGCTTCGATCGATGGTCGATCGACACGCCGGCCGGATAGCGGCAAGCAGTCGCAAGACGCTACAAGCACGCTCCGCAATATAGATAGATAGAGCAGCGAAACGATGCTTCGGCTCGTTGCTCTTCGAGTTCGCGAAGCACCTCGAAGACACACGTTCAACACGCTTCACATGAGGTGACACACACACTCTGTTGAACAAAGTGTTGTATGAACGTAGCAACGCGAATCGAAAACAGGATTTTTCATCAGCGAACTCTTTTATCGCTCGTGAAAAGATGGTACAAACCGTTCTAAATTGATGGTGACATTTATGCTCAACTGGGATGACGAGATCACTGCCGTAACTCCCTCGAGCGCTACGCAACAGAATGTGTTGCGCAACGCTGCGGGATCGGCTGTCGGTTCGCAAGTCGGAACGCGTTCCGCTCCTCATGCTCCCTCGGCTCAAGACGTCTTCGCGAACGACATTGCTGTCGCTCCCGTCGCTCATGTGACCAACGCCGCGGCCGGAACGGCTGCCGTTTCGGAAGCGCGGGTCAACGTCGCCGACAAGCGCATCATCAACGGCCAGACCGACGTCAATCAGTTGGTGCCGTTCAAATACAAGTGGGCTTGGGAAAAGTATCTGGCGGGTTGTGCCAACCACTGGATGCCGCAAGAAGTGAACATGTCGCGTGACATCGCCCTCTGGAAAGACCCGAACGGTCTGACCGAAGACGAGCGCCGCATCGTCAAGCGCAACCTGGGCTTCTTCGTGACGGCCGATTCCCTTGCCGCCAACAATATCGTGCTGGGCACCTACCGCCACATCACGGCGCCCGAATGCCGCCAGTTCCTGCTGCGCCAGGCGTTCGAAGAGGCAATCCACACGCACGCTTACCAGTACATCGTCGAATCGCTGGGCCTCGACGAAGGCGAAATCTTCAACGCGTATCACGAGGTCTCCTCGATCCGCGCGAAAGACGAATTCCTGATTCCGTACATCCACGTGCTGACCGATCCGGCCTTCAAGACCGGCACGCTCGAGGCAGACCAGACGCTCCTGCGCTCGCTGATCGTGTTCGCCTGTGTGATGGAGGGGCTGTTCTTCTACGTCGGCTTTACGCAAATCCTGGCGCTGGGTCGCCAGAACAAGATGACCGGCGCGGCGGAACAGTACCAGTACATCCTGCGCGACGAGTCGATGCACTGCAACTTCGGCATCGACCTGATCAACCAGATCAAACTCGAAAACCCGCAACTCTGGACGGCTGAATTCCGCGCGGAAATCCGCGAGATCTTCCAGCAGGCGGTCGAACTCGAATATCGTTACGCAGAAGACACGATGCCGCGCGGGGTGCTCGGCCTCAACGCGTCGATGTTCAAGAGCTACCTGCGCTTCATCTGCAACCGCCGTTGCCAGCAGATCGGTCTCGATCCGCTGTACCCGAACGAGGAAAACCCGTTCCCGTGGATGAGCGAGATGATCGATTTGAAGAAGGAACGCAACTTCTTCGAGACGCGAGTGATCGAATATCAGACTGGCGGCGCGTTGACTTGGGAGTGATCCGGGTTCGTGCTGCAGATGCATTCATCGATGGGGATGCCGCAGGCTTGGGCCGCGGCAATTTTAGTTAGGAGCAGAATCGCCTGATGCAAAGCATGCCCGGTGCGCCGCGTGCCTTCGCGGCCCACAACTATGACAGGCACTTTGCGAACCCTTCAGTGGGATGGGCAAACTTCCCCCCGGAAAAAGCCGCTGGCGCGATCGCCGGCGGCTCGATCAAGCAATTGCCGGCGTTGAGCATCAACGCCGATCAGATCTGGCGCGCGGTGCCTTGTGGCACGGCGCGCCTTACCGCATTCATTAGCGTAAGCGCGCAGCACCTGCGTACGCCGATGAATAGCCCGCTTCGTAGCGCGCGCCCTGAGAAGCGTCCGCGGGAAGCGGGTTTTGACGAAGGGTGTAGTTTGAACTGACTCTCATCTGAAAACCTGAAGGAGAAAATGATGGCAACTGCAAAAAAAGCCGCCGCTAAGAAACCCGCAGCCAAGAAGGTTGTAGCTAAGAAAGCTGCTCCGGCCAAGAAGGCTGCTCCGGCAAAGAAAGTCGCTGCCAAGAAAGTGGCAGTGAAGAAGGTCGCAGCGAAGAAGGCAGCACCGGCGAAGAAGGTTGCAGCGAAGAAAGCTGCTCCGGCCAAGAAGGTTGCAGCCAAGAAAGTCGCAGTGAAGAAGGTTGCGGCGAAGAAGGCAGCACCGGCGAAGAAAGCCGCAGTGAAGAAGGTTGCAGCAAAGAAGGCAGCACCGGCCAAGAAGGCTGCAGCGAAGAAGGCTGCACCGGCTAAGAAGGCTGCTGCCAAGAAGGCTGCGCCTGCGAAAAAGGCTGCTGCCAAGAAGGCTGCGCCCGCGAAAAAGGCTGCCGCGAAAAAGGCTGCGCCTGCCAAGAAGGCTGCCGCGAAGAAGGCCGCAGCTCCTGCCAAGAAGGCTGCCCCTGCGAAGAAGGCTGTCGCCAAGAAGGCGGCTCCTGCTCCCGCGGCGACTTCTGTCTCGAGCGCACCGGCGGCGACGGTGAAGACCGCGCTGAACCCGGCAGCGGCATGGCCGTTCCCGACGGGCAGCCGTCCGTAAGTTGGACGAGCGGTAGAAGTACTTCGACACGTCGTACTCCGTGTCGATGATCGAGTAGCGCTTAAGTAGCAGCATGACCGAGCGCTACTCGGTCAGGGTCCCGTTGCCGGGTTTCTGGCGACGGGATTTTTTTTGCCCCGGCGCAAGCGGTGGCTGCGGGATGCGCTTCAGAATCCGCAGGCGAAAAAAACGCATGCACAGGGGAGGGCATGCGTGTGAGGTCGTCGCGGCGGCATAAAGCCTCGCCGCGCGAGAGGGGAAACTTAGTGCGTGACGCGCGTCACGCCTCCGCTGGAGAGCAGTCGCACGCGCTCGCCCGCGCGGAAGATCTCGCCGGTGGCGCTTTGGGTGATGGCGCGCATGTCGCCGTTGTCGAGTCGCACGGTGATTTCGAGACCGTCGTGCACTGCAGCGCCGTTCTCGATCGAGTTGCCGGCGACCGCGCCCGCGAGACCGCCGATGATGCCCGTGACGATCGAGCCGCGCCCGCCGCCGATTGCGCTGCCGGCAACCGCACCCAGCGCGCCGCCGCCGATCGCGCCCAGACCGCTCGGCTGGCCGTTGTTCGAACTGATCTTCACCGCGCGCACGCTGTCGACCGTGCCCATGCGGACCGTTTCTTCCCGCTGTGCTTGCGACGCCGTGTACACGTCCGCGGAACTGCTGTTATACGCACACCCCGACATGGTCAGCGAACCGACGATCAAGGCGGCCACGACCAGGCGACTCGTTGTTCTCATTCCCTACACTCCAATAGCTCTCGGCATTACGGCAGGTCGTATCCGAACGCCTGCTTGAACCGCTCGTTGATCTCCGCCCGGCTGGGCGCGTAGTTTTGTGGGCCCTGGTGTTCGATCTTCAGCGCGCCCATCAGGCTTGCGAGCCGGCCGGTGGTGGCCCAGCCAAGCTTGTTCTCGATGCCGTACAGCAGGCCGCCGCGGAAAGCGTCGCCGCAGCCTGTCGGGTCGAGCACTTGCTGTGCCTTGACCGCCGGAATCGCTTCGACGCCGCCCGCGTGATAAATCTGCGCGCCCTGCTCGCCGAGCGTGACGATCAGCGCCTCGACCTTGCCGGTGATTTCTTCGATCGACCAACCGGTTTTGTTGCTCACCAGTTTGGCTTCGTAGTCATTGACCGCTACATACGTAGCGAGTTCAATCATGCGCCGCAGCGACGCACCGTCGAAGAGCGGCAACCCCTGGCCCGGATCGAAGATGAACGGCACGCCCGCGGCTGCCAGATGCTCGGAATGCTGGATCATGCCGTCGTAGCCGTCGGGCGCGACGATACCCAGCGTGATGCCCTTCGCCTCATCGGCGCGATTCAGGTGCGACTGCATCATCGCGCCAGGATGGAACGCGGTGATCTGATTGTTTTCCAGATCCGTGGTGATCATCGCCTGGGCCGAATAGGTGTCCGGCACCACCAGCACGCTTTCCGTCGACAGGCCGAGTTGCTTGAAGCGGTCCATGTAGAGCTGCGCGTCGACCGAGCCCAGCGTGCCCATGATGCGCGCGTCGCCGCCCAGCAGATGCAGCGAGTAGGCAATGTTGCCCGCACAGCCGCCGAACTCGCGGCGCATGGTCGGCACGAGAAAGCTCACGTTCAGAATGTGGACCTGCTCCGGCAGGATGTGCTCCCGGAAGCGGCCTTCGAAAGTCATGATGTTGTCGTAGGCGAGCGAGCCGCAAATGAGCGTAGCCAAGGCGAGCGTCCTGTAAAAACGATAAAGGAAAAGGGAGCGTCGATGCGACAGCGCCGCGCATGAAGCGCGGCGCCGGAGTTCGTACGCGAAGGGTTTACTTCAGCGCGGCGAGTGCTGCGTCGTAGTTCGGTTCGTTCTTGATTTCGCCGACCAGTTCAGCGTGAACGACCTTGTCGTTCTCGTCGATCACCACCACGGCGCGAGCCGTCAGGCCGGTCAGCGGGCCGCTCGTCACGTCGACGCCGTAGGCTTGCGCGAACTCATGGCCACGGAACGTGGATGCCGTGACGACGTTCTCGATGCCTTCGGTCGTGCAGAAGCGCGATGCGGCGAACGGCAGATCGCCCGACACGACGATCACCGACGTGTTGGTCAGCTTGGCGGCGGCTTCGTTGAACTTGCGGGTCGAGGTGGCGCAGGTCGGCGTGTCGAGGCTCGGGACGATGTTCAGCACTTTGCGCTTGCCGGCGAAATCGGCCAGCGACACCGGCTTCAGATCCTTGCCGACCAGCGAGAAAGCGGGAGCGGCCTGGCCGACCGACGGGAACGTGCCGGCTACTTCAATCGGGTTGCCACCCAGCGTGACTTGACTCATGTTGTTGTGCTCCGAAAATTCGTCAGTAATGACGGTGGACGTACCCGGTCGGTGCCGGGCACGCATGAATGCGTTACGGATAAAAAATCTGTACGCGGAAATTGGAAGCGACCGCATTGCCCGTGTCGAGATGCACGATCATGGTCTGAGTCGTGTGCGCGGGCAGGCCGGCCGCGATCGGCGTGCCGGGCGGGACATAGTCTTGCGGCCACAGCACGCGGCGCACCGCGACGTTGTTCTGGTCGTCGAGCAGCGTGAGTTCGATCGCCGGATAGGCGAGCGCAATATTGAAGCGGTTGCGCAACGGCATCTTCAGTTCGAGCTTGTGCGGGCCGTCGATCTGCCGCAGATCGGACGGTTCGACCTGCAAGCCGTCGATGTCGTGCGGCGGCGTGACGAGGCAGCCGAGCGTCGCGCAGGCCTTCGCGTAGAGCGTCTGGGAGCGCGGCAAGTACACCATCACCGTTTCGCGCTGCCACCAGGCGAGTTGCGCGAGCAGCGCGATGATCAACAGCCCCGCCACCACCGAGCCGACGATGACCCAGCCCATGCGCCGCGGCTCGGGCGGGCGCGTTTCGCGCACGACCGGGAAGGGATCGGTGCCATCGTTGACCGGTTGCACGGAGAAGGGCTCGCCGCTGGCGGCGAGCGGGGCGTTGCTCATGGGCGCCGGGCCGGCGGCAGCGGTCGGGCTGGCGGCAGCAAAGCCGGCCGCGTCCGCAGCCGCACCTACGCCGCCCGCGCCGAAACGCGGCTCGTTGTCGCGGATGCCATGCAACGTGGCCGATTCATCCGGCGCCGGCTCTTCCTGCGGAGCGTCAGAAGCGCGCTCGGTCTTGTGCCAGACGCGCGGCGCTTCTTCCACAGGCGGATCGACCTGATAGGCGAATGGCTCGAGCGGCGCGTCCGCCAGCATCGGTTCGTGGTCGGGTGGAACGGGCGCGGTGAACGCGCCGGGCGGCAGTTCGGGTTCGGTGGCGTGGCGCGGCGTGACCGCGACGCCTGCGCCGGTGGACACCGGCGAGAGCGGCACATTGCCGGCGTGGTGGCGCAGACGGTTGTCGATGGCCGCGTCGGGGGCCGGCGCCCACGGGTCCCATGCTTCGGCGCTGAAGTCAGGGTCTTTCGGGCGCACGCCCGACAGCGCTTCGATCGCCGCGGCTGCGGCGACCGGTTTGGCGGTGGAGAAGTCGCCGCCTTCGGTAATGTCGAACAGGCTGCTCGACGCGTCGAACACTTCGTGGCAATGCCCGCAGCGCACGAGCCCGCGGCGTAGCGCGAGCTGTTCCGTTTGCAGGCGGAAGACGGTTTCGCAGAAGGGGCAACGCGTTGCCAGGAGCATATTGAGCCGATAAGCCGGAAGGCCGTTGGTTGGACAATACGCCTTATTCTAATGGCTTTCGCGGCGCGTTCCCGACAGACATACCCAACCTTCGTGTTCGCGCCAGACGCTGATGTCGATCCATCGTGCGTAGACCTGCGCGACTTCGTCCGCCTGCCGCGCCAGAATGCCCGACAGCGCGATCCGGCCACCCGGCTTGACCTTCGACGAGAGCATCGACGCCATCAGCTTGAGCGGATTGGACAGGATATTGGCGACTACGATATCGAACTCGCCGGTGGGGCACGCGTCGGGCAAACCGTACGTGACTTCCGCGCGATTGCGCTCGCTGTTATGACGCGCCGACTCCACCGCTTGCGGGTCGATGTCGATGCCGTACACCGGATCGGCGCCGCACTTCTTCGCGAGGATCGCGAGGATGCCAGAGCCGCAACCGTAGTCGAGCACGGACTGCCCGGGCGTCACCGATTGCTCCAGCCATTCCATGCACAACCGCGTGGTGGGATGGCTGCCGGTGCCGAACGCAAGGCCGGGATCGAGTTCCAGCACGAGTGCTTCGGGGTCCGGCGCATCGTGCCACGACGGCACGACCCAGATGCGTTCGCCGATCTTGATCGGATCGAATTGCGACTGCGTAAGCCGAACCCAATCCTGCTCTTCGACTTCACGCACGGTGAAAGACGGCGCCGCCTCCAGGCCGATTTCATTGGCCGCGGCGGTCAGCAACACCGCCGGGTCGTGCTCCGGCGCGAGCAGCGCGATCACGCGCGAACGCTGCCACGCCGTGCGATCCGGCGTGAGACCGGGCTCGCCGAACAGCGGCTGTTCGTCGGGCGTATCGGCGTCCGCATCTTCGACCGATACGGACAGCGCGCCCAACTCGAGCAGCGCGTCGGAGAATTCCTCCGCGTGCTCGCGTGCCAGCTCGGCGATCAGTTCCCGGTAGCTCATGAGTTACGCTTCTTCCGGCGCGGCCTGCTGCTTCGCGGCCAACCGGTTTTCGAGGTAGTGAATGCTGGTGCCGCCTTCGACGAATTTCGCGTCCAGCATCAGCTCGCGGTGCAACGGGATGTTGGTCTGAATGCCTTCCACCACCATCTCCGAGAGCGCGATGCGCATGCGCTTGATCGCCTGCTCGCGCGTCGCGCCGTAAGCGATCAGCTTGCCGATCATCGAATCGTAGTTCGGCGGCACGAAATAGCCATTGTATGCATGCGAGTCGACGCGGATGCCGGGGCCGCCCGGCATATGCCACGACGTCAGGCGTCCCGGCGACGGAATGAACTTGAACGGATCTTCCGCGTTGATCCGGCATTCGATCGCGTGACCCTTGAACACGATGTCGCGCTGACGGAAGGCGAGCTTTTCGCCGGCCGCAATGCGGATCTGTTCCTGCACGATGTCGACGCCCGTGATCAACTCGGTCACCGGGTGCTCGACCTGCACGCGCGTGTTCATTTCGATGAAGTAGAACTCGCCGTTTTCATACAGGAACTCGAAGGTACCCGCGCCGAGATAGCCCATCTTCTTGCAGGCGTCCGCGCAACGATCGCCGATGCGGTCGATCAGGCGGCGTGCAATACCCGGCGCCGGCGCTTCTTCGATCACTTTCTGGTGACGCCGCTGCATCGAGCAGTCACGTTCGCCGAGCCAGACGGCGTTCTTGAACGAATCCGCCAACACCTGGATTTCGATGTGCCGCGGGTTCTCCAGGAATTTCTCCATGTAGACCTGCGGGTTGCCGAACGCGCGGCCGGCTTCTTCGCGCGTCATGTTGACCGCGTTGACGAGCGCCGCTTCCGTGTGGACCACGCGCATGCCGCGGCCACCCCCGCCGCCGGCCGCCTTGATGATGACGGGATAGCCGACCTGGCGGGCAATCTTCACGATCTCTTTGGGATCTTCCGGCAATGCGCCTTCCGAGCCCGGCACGCAAGGCACGCCGGTCTTGATCATGGTCTGCTTGGCCGTGACCTTGTCGCCCATCATCCGGATGGTTTCCGGGCGCGGGCCGATGAAGGTGAAGCCGGACTGTTCGACACGCTCGGCGAAGTCGGCGTTTTCCGAGAGGAAGCCGTAGCCGGGGTGGATCGCTTCGGCGTCGGTCACTTCCGCCGCGCTGATCAGCGCGGGCATGTTCAGATAGCTCAGGTTCGAAGGCGCAGGGCCGATACAGACCGCCTCGTCGGCGAGCTTCACGTACTTGGCTTCCTTGTCGGCTTCCGAATAGACGACGACTGTCTTGACGCCAAGCTCGCGGCAAGCGCGCTGGATACGAAGCGCGATCTCGCCACGATTGGCAATGAGGATTTTTTCAAACATAGCGGGTTTTCGACTCATCAATGGGCGCCGGGTTGATCACAACGCCGGCTGCCTCAGAGGATCGGTCGCGCGCCCTGGATAGCGGGCGCGCGGGCGGCATGCGCAGAACAGAGCGCTGGGCGTGCCGCGTCAGCCGACCACGAACAGCGGTTGGCCGTACTCGACCGCCTGGCCGTTTTCGACGAGGATTTCCTTCACCACGCCGGACTTGTCCGACTCGATTTCGTTGAGCAGCTTCATGGCTTCGATGATGCAGATCGTCTGGCCTTCCTTGACCGTGTCGCCCACCTGGACGAACGGGTCGGCGCCCGGGGACGGTGCGCGGTAGAAGGTGCCGACCATCGGCGAGGTCACCACGTGGCCTTGCGGCGCGGCGGCGGCCGGCGTGGCCGGCGCAGCCGCGGCAGCGGCCGGCGCTTCGCCGCCGATAGCCGGCGCCGGTTGCGCGTATTGCGGCGCGTACGAGGCGGACGGTTGCACGTAAACCGGCGGCGCATTCTTGACGATGCGAACCTTGCCTTCGCCCTCGGTCACTTCGAGTTCGGAAATACCGGACTCCGAGACGAGGTCGATCAGAGTTTTCAGTTTACGTAGATCCATCAGGAGCCCCTTTCAATGCGAAAAGTGCCGGCGCATACGCAGCCGGCGCAAATTAGACGTGTTTGGAATCAGCCGCGCGACGAGCCGGCGGCGAGCCGGTCGAGCGCGAATTCGAGCGCGTACAGATAGCCCTTCCAGCCGAGGCCGCAAATCACGCCCTCTGCCTGGTCGGAGAAATACGAGTGATGCCGGAACGGTTCGCGACGATGCACGTTCGACAGATGAATCTCGACGAACGGGATGCCGACCCCCGCCAGTGCGTCCCGAATGGCCACGCTGGTGTGCGTGTACGCGGCGGGATTGATCAGTATGAAATCGGTCTGTTCAGTCCGGGCGGATTGGATGCGGTCCACCAGAGCGCCTTCATGATTGCTCTGGAACGACGCCAGTTCGACGCCGGCGTCCGCTGCGCGGTCCGCCAGCGCCTGATCGATCTGCGGCAAGGTCACGCGACCGTAGACCTCGGGTTCCCGGGTGCCGAGAAGGTTGAGGTTGGGTCCGTGCAGTACCAGCAGTCGCGTCATGGTCGCTTCTTTTTCCGTGGAATTGGGCGCACTTTAGCGCTGATTAGAGAAACTTGTCTAGTTTCCCGAACATACCGCAGGATGACGGCGGCGATTTGCCGCCGCACCGGGCGCCCATCTTCTCTCAAATCCGTGCGATTTGCGCGTATTTTTCGCGCGTTCGGAGGCTAATTGAGTGTCAAAAGAATGTGAAATTTAAAGCGCGTCGAGGGTCTGTTTCAGCGCTTGAGCGTCGATTTGTCCCAATTTTGTCGAACGAATCTCGCCTTTTGCGTCGATTACGACGGTGAAGGGCAGGCCGCCCGCCGTATTGCCGAAGGCTCGCGCGAGGTCGGCGCCGCCGAAGCCGGTGACATAAACCGGGTAGGCAACTTTCACTTTCTGCAGGAATGCCTGAACGTTCTTATCCGAATCGACGCCAAGTCCGACGAACTGGATCCCTTTTTTTGCGTAATCGCGCTGAAGCTGCGACAGCGCGGGCATTTCTTCGACGCAAGGCCCGCACCACGAGGCCCAGAAGTTGACGACGATTGGGCGGCCTTTAAGCGAACTTAGCGTTTGCGGTTTGCCGTCCACCGTAGTGACCGGCGCGCTCCAGAGTTGGGCGACCGCGTCTTCGCCGGAGGCCGGTGGGGCGGCGCGCGCGAGCTCGGCGCTGCCGCCGTTCAACAAGTGGTTGGCCAGCACGCCGCCGCCCGCCGCGGCGATAGCGACAAGCGCGGCTGCCAGAATCCGTCTCGTATTCATCTTGGTCAGTCTAGTTGGTTGAAGGGGCGACGTCGCTGCCGTCGAGCAGCGTCTGAACGGCTTGCAGATTCGCGCGCGCGGTACGTCCGCGTGTGTCGGCGCGAACTGCGCCGCGCAGGTCGTCCGTTTCGTACAGCGCGACGTGCACGCCCACGGGCTCCGCCTCGCGCCCTTCGTTCGTGGGACGCCACAGGAAGCTGAGCGTTTCGACATAGCCGCGGCCGGCAAAATGCCGCGTTTCCGAAACGTCGTACTGAATGTTCGCGTTCAGGAAGTAGATCGCGACTTCTTTCGGGGTGTCGCAGAACACCTGAAGGTGAATGTCCGAGTGTTCACCGGCCGTGCCGCCGAGTACGGCGCCCGTCAGATAAGGATTGAACGGCGCGAGCCGCTCCATCCAGTCGACTGCGATATGGCGCAGCCGCCGCAACAGGGCGGGCTGGCTGTCTCCCTGAAACAGCGACTGGTATTCCCGGATTTCTTCTTCAATCTGGTCGTTATCCGGCAGCCATTCGCCGGCAACACGGCTCTCGCCGACCACTTGCCGGGCCGCTTTGCGCTTCGCCGTGGCGTAGTCCAGACCGTCTTCGGCGATCATGCGCGCAGCCGCGATTGCGATTTCCTCGCGCACGCGCTGCGGATCGAAATGTGATTTGCGAACCATCCCCCGATCATACTAGAGATTGATGACAGCCTTTCCTGGCGGGTCGCACCGCGCGCCCGGCAAGGGCAGTACGGGCAAGCGTTCATAGGGCGATCCGGAGGCGTCGGTTACAATAGCGACCTTTGCAGACGGTCGTTTCGGCCGCTCTTCTGCGCTCCCCTCCCTCTCAGGAAAATGCCGGCCCGCCCCGGCTTTTCCCGCCCCCTCGGGGGCCTGGCGCGAAGCGGCAGGTTTGGGGGTCATTCCAGGAAAAACGCCCGCGCGGCACGACAGGCTTATGCACATCCACATCCTCGGTATCTGCGGCACGTTCATGGGCGGTCTTGCGGTCCTCGCGCGCGGCGCGGGCCACACCGTGACGGGTTGCGACGCCGGCGTCTATCCGCCCATGAGCACGCAGCTCGAGGCGCAGGGCATTCGTCTGATCGAAGGCTACGACGCTGACCAGCTGAACGGCCTGAACGCCGACCTGTTCGTGATCGGCAACGTGGTCTCGCGCGGCAATCCGCTGATGGAAGCCATTCTCGACCGCGGCCTGCCATACGTGTCAGGTCCGCAATGGCTCGGCGAACACGTGCTGAACGGCAAATGGGTGCTGGCGGTGGCCGGCACGCACGGCAAGACGACCACCAGTTCGATGCTGACCTGGCTGCTCGAAGACGCCGGCCTCAATCCGGGCTTCCTGATTGGCGGCGTGCCGTTGAATTTCGGCGTGTCGGCCCGGCTGACCGATTCGAGCTTCTTCGTGATCGAAGCCGACGAATACGACACGGCCTTCTTCGACAAGCGCTCGAAGTTCGTCCACTACCGGCCCAAGACCGCCGTTCTGAACAACCTGGAATTCGATCACGCGGACATTTTCCCGGATCTCGCCGCGATCGAAACGCAGTTCCATCATCTGATCCGCACCGTGCCGGGGATTGGCCGGATCGTCACGAACGGTCGTGAAGGCGCGCTCGAGCGCGTGCTGACGCGCGGTTGCTGGAGCGAAGTGGAGCGTTTCGGCGTGCAGGGCGGCTGGGAAACCTTGCCGGCGGAAGACGGCGTGCCGGTGGACGAGCGTTTTGCCGTCTATCACAACAGCGAGCGTGTCGGCGTGGTCGAGTGGCTGGTGCAAGGCGAGCACAACCGCATGAACGCGCTGGCCGCGATCGCCGCCGCGCGCCACGTCGGCGTGCCGCC
Source organism: Paraburkholderia aromaticivorans (assembly GCF_002278075.1). Lineage (NCBI taxonomy): Bacteria > Pseudomonadati > Pseudomonadota > Betaproteobacteria > Burkholderiales > Burkholderiaceae > Paraburkholderia > Paraburkholderia aromaticivorans. Next base: position 1,714,593 of record NZ_CP022989.1, read on the forward strand.
GGCGCAGGCCGCCCGGTCGCTGGCGAGCTTTCGCAACGTCAAGCGCCGTATGGAAGTGCGTGGCAGCGTCGACGGCGTGACCGTCTACGACGACTTCGCCCACCATCCGACCGCCATCGACACGACAGTCGCCGGCCTGCGCGCCCGCGTGGGCCGCGACAACACGCGGATTGTCGCCGTGCTGGAGCCGCGCTCGAACACCATGAAGCTCGGCGTGATGAAAGCGCAATTGCCCGCCAGCCTCGCCGACGCCGACCTCGTATTCGGCTACGGCGCGCCGACCGGCCGCGACGCGCTCGGCTGGAATCTCGGCGAGGCGCTCGCGCCGCTCGGCGGCAAGGCGCAAGCTTTCGACAATCTGGACGCGCTGGTCAAAGCGGTCGTCCATGCCGCGCGCCCCGGCGACCAGATTCTGGTGATGAGCAATGGCGGCTTCGGCGGCGTGCACCAGAAGCTGCTCGACGCTCTTTCCGCGCGAGGCACTTCGTGATTCTTTATCTGCACGGTTTCCGCTCGTCGCCCAATTCGTTCAAGGCGCGCGTGCTGGCGGCGCGGCTCGTCGAACTCGGCCGCGGCGACGAATGGTGCTGCCCGATGTTGACGGTGTCGCCGTTCGAGACGGTGGCGCTGGCCGAATCGCTGGTGGCCGCTGCCAGGCCGAAAAACGTTACGCTGATCGGCAGCTCGCTCGGCGGCTATTTCGCCACCTGGCTGGCGGAAAAGCACGGCTGGCCGGCGGTGCTGCTGAACCCGGCGGTCGTGCCGCAGCGCGATCTGAGCGCGTATCTCGGTGAACAGCCGTTGTGGCACGGGGGCGGCAGCATCGTCGTCGAGCCGCATCATCTGGATGAGTTGCGCGAACTCCGCGTGGCGTCGATCACGCGGCCCGAGCGCTATTATTTGATGGCCGCCACCGGCGACGAAGTGCTCGACTACCGCGAAATGCTCGCGCACTATCCCGGCGCACGCACTACGCTGATCGAAGGGAGCGACCACGCGATCAGCGAGTTCCCGGAATACGTCGACGACGTGCTGGCCTTTTGCGACGCGGAAGACGTCGAACCGCCGGCCCCGCGCGAAGCCGCGTAAAGGCGGTCAAGCCGGGTGTTCCGGCCGCGAGGCGATCGCCGCGCATCAGATTCATACCGCCGGCGCGCGCGTATCGCGCCGCGGATCCACTACCACGAACACGTTGCCGTGCCGCGCGCGCAGTGACCGATTGCTGAACAAGATCGGGCGCGCCGGCAGATGCAAGTCAGAACGAGAGTATTGAGTGAACGTTTTCTTCGAGGAATCGGGCAGTTTCAAGGCAGGCAGCGTGCTGTCACGCCAGGGCGATGCTTTTCAGGTCGAGTTGCCGGGCGGACGCCGCGCCAAGGTGCGCGCGAAAGATGTGCTGATCGAATTCGACAAGCCGAGTGCGGCCGAGTTGATGCAGGAGGCCGACGCCGCCGCGCAGGAGATCGATCTGGATTTCCTGTGGGAATGCGCGCCCGACGACGAATTCCCGTTCGCCACGCTCGGCGCCGAGTATTTCGGCGAGCGCTTCGGCTCGATCGAGCGCGCCGCGCTGGTGTTGCGCATGCACGGCTCGCCGGTGTACTTCCGCCGCAAGGGCCGCGGCATGTATCAGCGCGCGCCGCAAGAACAACTGAAGATGGCGCTTGCCGGACTCGAGCGCAAGCGTCAGCAGGCGCTGGTGCAGGCCGGCTATGAGGAAGAGCTGAAGGCCGGCCGTTTGCCGGAAGCCTTCACCGGCAGCAAAGCGCTGGCGCTGTTGACCAAGCCCGACAAGAACACGATCGAATACAAGGCGCTCGAAGGCGCGGCCGCGGCGCGCGGCATTTCGCAAGCGCGCCTGATGCTCGAATGCGGCGCCATTCCGTCGGCGCGCGCATTGCACGAGGCGAAATTCCTCTCGGAGTTTTTCCCGCACGGCACCGGCTTCCCGCCGGTTACCGTCGGCGCGTTGCCCGAAGATCTGCCCGAAGCGAACGTGCAGGCGTTCTCGATCGACGACATCACTACGACCGAAATCGACGACGCCTTTTCCGTCGAGCATCTGGCCGATGGCCGTGTGCGGATCGGCGTGCACATTGCCGCGCCGGCGCTCGGCATTCAGCGCGGCGACGAGGTCGATGCGATCGCGCGCACGCGCCTGTCGACCGTGTACATGCCGGGCGACAAGATCACCATGCTGCCCGACAGCGTCGTCGAAGCGTTCACGCTGGCCGAAGGCGGCTTGCGCCCGGCGCTCTCGCTGTATGTGATCGTCAATCGCGAGACGCAGGAGATCGTCGCGAGCGAAACGCGCGCCGAGCGCGTGTTCGTGAAGAACAATCTGCGCCACAACACGCTCGACGAACTGGTGACCGAGGAGGCGCTTGCCGCCGGCACCGGCGACTATCCGCACAAGGAAGACCTGGCCGTGCTGTGGCCGTTCGCGCAGGCGCTGTTCGAAAAGCGCCAGGCGGCGCGCGCGGGTTATGGTTTGCGTCGCGAGGTGCAGCGCAATACGGACTTCAACTTCTACGTGGAAGGCGAGCACATCACGATCACGCCGCGCCGGCGTGGTTCGCCGCTCGACACGATCGTCGCCGAACTGGCGATTCTCGCCAACTCGTCGTGGGGCGCGTTCCTGCACGACCACGGTGTGCCGGGCATCTATCGCACGCAGCGCGCATTCGGTGCGCCGACCGGTCCCAAGCGCACGCGTATGCAGACCAATGCCGCGCCGCACGAAGGCCTTGGCGTGACCCAGTACGCGTGGAGCACGTCGCCGCTGCGCCGTTATGTCGACCTGGTGAACCAGTGGCAGCTGATCGCCTGCGTGCAGCATGGCGTGACCGCGAAGCTGGCCGCGCCGTTCAAGCCGAAAGACGCCGATCTGTTCGCCGTCGTGCAAGGTTTCGACGACACGTATACCGCGTACGCCGATCATCAGCGCCGCATGGAGTACTTCTGGTGTTTGCGCTGGCTGAAGCAGGAGAATAAGAAGCAGGTGGTGGCCTCGGTCGTGAAGGGCGACCTGGTGCGTCTCGAAGAGATTCCGTTGTTGCTGCACGTGCCGGGTCTCGGCGTGCACGCGCGTGGCACGCGCTTGCAGATGGAAGTGATGTCGATCGACGAGCTGACCGTCGAAGCGTCTGTGCGTCTCCTGCACGTGCTCGACGCGCCGACCGTGACGAGCGGCAGCGAGGCTGAAGAAGCGGACGAGGGCGAAGAGGACATCATCGACGCTTCTGATGAGAGCGCCGAAGGTGAAGCCGAGGCTCAGGCCGAAGCCGAACTCGACGGCAACGAGGCGGCCACGCCGGGCGACGCCGCAAATGGCGATACCGCGAGCGATGCCGCCGCTCACCAACAGATTGCGGAGCCGGGACGATGAGCGCCAACGACTCACTCGACCGCTACGCGGTTATCGGCAACCCGGTCGGCCACAGCAAATCGCCGTTCATTCATGGCCGCTTTGCGGCGCAGACCGGCGAGCCGATCGAATATGGCCGCCTGCTCGCGCCGGTTGACGCGTTCGTGCCGCACGTGCGGGCCTTTATCGACGCAGGCGGGCGCGGCCTGAACGTGACCGTGCCGTTCAAGCTCGAAGCGTATGCGTTCGCCAACACGTTGTCGCCGCGCGCGGCGGCCGCGGGTGCGGTCAATACGTTACGCGTCGATGCGACCGGTATTTACGGCGACAACACGGACGGCTTCGGTCTCGTGCGCGATATCGAGGTGAATCTCGGCGTGTCCCTGAAGGGCGCGCGCATTCTGTTGCTCGGCGCGGGCGGCGCCGCTCGCGGCGTGGTGCTGCCGATGCTCGAACGCGCGCCGCATACGCTGACCATCGTCAATCGCACGGCGCAGAAGGCTGAAGCGCTGGTCGACCAGTTCGCGCAGGCCGCGCGCGACGCCGCATGCCGTCTGAGCGGCGGCAGCGCGCGGGCGATCGAAGCGGGCGCCTATGACGTGATCGTCAACGCGACGGCGGGAAGCCTCGACGCGTCGTTGCCCGAGTGCGACGACCGCGCGTTCGGTAGCGGCACGCTTGCCTACGACATGATGTACGGCGCGCATCCGACCGTATTCATGGAGCACGCGCGCAAGCTGGGCGCGAGCGGCGCCGATGGACTCGGCATGCTGGTCGAGCAGGCGGCTGAGTCGTTTTACGTGTGGCGCGGCGTGCGGCCTGATGGCGCGCCGGTGCTGGCTGAGTTGCGTGCGCTGTTGGCGGCGCCGTCGCACGCGTAACAGCGCGTCACGCTAATGCCGCGTCTCACCTTGCCGCATTCACCGACACGAGGACTTGGAGCACGATGACAGCAACGCGGCGCGTGAGCCGGGCAGGTCCGGTGCGATGGATGGTCTATCTGAGCGCGGTGGTGGCGATTGCGTGGCTGACGACGCAGGCGTTTTATTTCGCGCAGATCGGCGTTTGGAATTACGTCAATCCGCGGAGTACCGCGTTTATGCGGTCGGACGCGTGGCGTTTGTCGCAGGATCGGCCGGATCTTTCGGTGCAGCATACGTGGGTGCCGTATGACCAGATTTCGCGCAATCTGAAGCGCGCGATCATCGCTTCCGAGGATGCGAATTTCGTCAATAACAATGGGTATGAGACGGATGCTATTTTGCAGGCCTGGGAGCGGAATAAGGCCAAGGGCAAGATTGTGCGGGGTGGATCCACTATTACCCAGCAGTTGGCGCGGAACCTGTTTTTGTCGCGCGAGAAGAGTTATATCCGCAAGGGGCAGGAGCTCATCATTACGTGGATGCTTGAGACCTTGATGGATAAGGAACGGATCTTTGAGATTTATCTCAACTCCGTTGAGTGGGGGAATGGGGTTTATGGGGCTGAGGCGGCGGCTCGTTATTACTATAAAACTTCGGCCAGTAAGTTGACTGCTGCGCAGTCGGCTCGGTTGGCCGTTATGCTGCCGCAGCCTAAGTATTTTGATGAGCATCGAGGGTCGCCTTATCTTGCGCAGCGGTCGCGGGTTATTGCTCGCAGGATGGGGGCGGCGGAGTTGCCCGATTAGCTTTTTTTGCCTTTGCGGCGTGTTTGTGGTTTTGTTCTTTGGGGGCTTGGCCTTTCCTTGATTTGTTCGTGGTCTATTGGCGTTGCCCCTGTGCGGGGCGGCACCTACTTTCTTTGCCGTGGCAAAGAAAGTAGGCAAAGAAAGCCGCTTTACACTGCCAACCCATAAGCGGGTCCCCCGCACAGCCACGATAGTGGTGCATCTGGAATCGGCGTTCTCGCACACTCGGCCTTCGTGACAAGGCCGTCATGCTTCCCGCCTCACGCTACGCGTTCGCCGGAACGGTCTGCTCAAAAACATTGGTTGCGTTTGTGCGCTGTGGGGGCCGTCGGCTTCGCCTCGGCGAAATGCCGTAGTGCACCTCGTTTTTTTTGATGCGGCTCCGCACTGATGTTCACCAGAGCGCTCATGGTGGCCGCATGATTCGCGCTTCGGTTAGTGTCGCAGTGTCCTTTAGACGATTAGGGCGCGTAGGTGGCGGCTTCGTCACGTGGCGCCGCGATGCTTCAAGCTTTTCAGGTGCCTGTCGCAGTGGGGCGTAGCGCCGTCAATGTGCCGTGGTAGTTGCTCGCGCGATCGTTCGGAAGCGGGGCCGTCCGTTCTCCAGCTTTCTCGTGGCGCCAATGCGTTCGCGCTTTTCTGATGCAGTCTGCGTGGCCTTCGAGAGAAGGTCCGCTGCGTGCCGCGCTGTGATGCGGCTTTGAGCAACGCCCGTCGCGTCGAGCGCGATGACCTGATACAACTCACGGTCGATTTCGACTTCGAGCTGGTAATCCTCCCCAGTGTCGATTAACAGTTCCAGCAACTTCCGCTGACTATGTCTCTCGTCTCGTGTCACTGCCGGACTCCTAACTATTGAGGCCGCAAGCTTGATCAGTTTGTCCGGTTGGTCTAGTTGCCTTTCAACTAAACCGAAAGCGGATAGGGCGAGCTTTTCGTATTGAAGTGCGTCAACGGGTGGGCGCGACGTGATTCGAGAATTCTTGATGGATTTACTCATGGCGCGATCTCCCTGAAACTTGACTGGATCGCCCGTCACGCGCGTGGAGGGTGGTGAGCGGGCACAGTGACAGGTCGACAGACCGGCGTAGAACCAAACCGGCAGACCCATAGGTCTCCATGCCAAGGCCCGCCCATGGAAAGGAGGCGTGCTTAAGCTAACGCGCGCCTGCGATACAGACGCGCGGGTTCTACTCTACGCATCAGGCTGTCGAACCTGAACCATCGCAATCGCGACGGCAAACCAAGTTTAGACAAGTCGTGTCGACAGTGATCACCTACCCAAGCTAAAAGGTGCGCGCCGCCATCATTTCCGAAATTTCCTAGGCACTTCGTCGGAATCGCGGCGACCGCACTAAGTAACTTCCGAGGCGAATGCATCAAGAAATGGTGTTGTTGGCCATCACGCACATGGCGATCAACTCCGTGGCCGCGATCGCGTCCGCGAAGGCGCGGCCAGGCTTGGCAGGGCGTAACCGCCCAAAGGGACAGCACGGTGTGTCAGACCGCTGGCGATTGGATCGCCGGCGTTGACATTTCAATGATTGGCATCACGCCGAGGCGAAGCCGACGGCCCCCCGGCGCACAGATAAATCCACTACACGGCAGACCGTTCCGGCGAGCGCGCAGCGCGAGTCGGGAGGTATGACGGCCTTGTCGCTCGCGCCGAATGTGCGAGAACACCGATTCCAGATGCGCCACTACCGTGACTGTGCGGGGGACCCGCTTATGGGCTGGCGGTTCAAAGCGGCTTTCTTTGCCTACTTTCTTTGCCGCGGCAAAGAAAGTAGGTGCCGCCCCGCACAGGGGCAACGCTAATAGACCACTAAGAAAGCAAGGAAAGGCCAAAAACCCAAAGCGGCCACAAAAAACCCAACGCATCAAACTTCCCATTATATGGATCAACCACTCACATATTGGAGGTTTCCCAAAACCGCCCTACAATCCGAACCAACACGCAAAGCGCAACAAAGCAACGGCAAAAAAAGCCCACGCAGCGCCAAAGCGACAGCAAAAAAACCGGAGACAAAGCCAACCATGCCCAAAGCAAAAAGGCAGCATCACAACGCCCAAAGCATCGCTCAAAGCATCGCCAGAACGACGCGCACGGCGAGCACCCAAGGCTCCCTCTCCGGCCCCGCGCTGTAAGCGCAAGAAAACCACCGAAAAGCGAATCGCCATGAACAAAGCGATGCCCACTCACGCCGCAACCGCGTCTGAAGCCGCGTCTGAAGCCGCGTCCGAAGCCGACCTGGCGGCATCCGCCGATCCAGCGCGCAGCGCAACACCGCGCCCGGCGCCTGCCACCAAAGCGCCGCGCGCCGGCGCCGCTATCCAACCGGCCCCGGTCGACGGAATCGCGCTTCCCAGCACACTGCTCGACATTACACCGCAGCAAGCGGGCACCCAAACGCTCCTGCGCGGCCTCGCGATCCTGGAAGCGGCGGCAGCCGGCGTGCGCGACCTGCGCACCTTCGGCGCCGCGCTGGGCACGACCCGCAGCACGACGCATCGGCTGGTGAGCAGCCTCGTGCAGGCCCGCTATCTGCGCCAGGTGCAAGGCGGCTATCTGCTCGGCCCGAAGCTGATCGAACTCGGCACCATCGCGCTCGAACAGATGCCGCTCACCGCGGTCGCGCGTCAGCATCTCGAATCGCTCGCGGAGCAAACCCTCGACACGATCCACCTCGGCGTGCGCGACGGCGACGACGTGCTGTACATCGACAAGATTCCCGGCACGCGCGGTCTCGAAATGCGCTCGCGCGTCGGCCACCGCATGCCGCTCGCGTCGACGGGAATCGGCAAGGCCATGATGCTCGACCTCACGCCGGACGTCTGGCAGTCGCTTTTCGACGCCTCCCGCCGCGCGCTCGCGGGCGTCAGCTTCAAGCCGGATAACCGTCCCGACGCGCAGACCTTCATGCAGCGCATGGCCAACTACGCCGCCGGCGGCTACACCTTCGACCTCGAAGAAAACGAAGCGTCGATCCGCTGCGTCGCGGCCCCGGTGCGCGATGCATCGGGCGCGGTGGTGGCGGCGCTCTCCGTGGCGAGCACGATTCCGTATATGTCGCTCGAACGCATGGACGAACTGATTCCGGTCGTGCAGCGCGAAGCGCGCGCGATCTCGGAAGAACTCGGCTGGCGCGCCCCGCAACCGGCAACCCGCAGGATCAAGCGATGAAGCAAGCGGGTTCTCCCACCCCGGCAGTCAGCCACGCCGCAAGAGGCCCAGTCGGCGCCGACCACGCGCGCGCCGCGCTGATCGCGCTCGACTGGGGCACCACGTCGTTGCGCGCGTATCTGTACGACGCGTCCGGCAACGTGCTGGCGACGCGCGCCTCGACGGCGGGCATCATGAATCTGCCGCGCAACGCCGAGCAGGGCGGCTTCGACGCGGCCTTCGACGACGCTTGCGGCGCCTGGCTGGAACACGCGCCCGGCGTACCGGTGATCGCGGCGGGGATGGTCGGCAGCGCGCAGGGCTGGCTGGAAGCGCCTTACGTGGATACGCCGGCGAGCGCCGAAGCCCTCGTGGCCGGCATCGTTCGCGTCGAGGCGGCGTGCGGCGTGACCCTGCATATCGTGCCGGGCGTCCTGCAGCGCGGCGAACTGCCCAATGTGATGCGTGGCGAAGAGACGCAGATTTTCGGCGCGCTCGGCGAGGAAGCGAGCGCAACCAACGCCGCGAACTCCACCGACAGCGCCAGGCGGGCGCTGATCGGCCTGCCCGGCACCCACGCGAAATGGGCGGTGGTGCAGGCGGGCCGGATCGAGCGTTTTCACACCTTCATGACCGGCGAAGTGTTCGCGGCGTTACGCGAGCACACGATCCTCGGCCGTACGATGCTCACGCCGGACCGGCCGGACACCGGCGCGTTCCTGCACGGCGTGAACATTGCGCGGGAAAAGGGCCAGGCAGGTGTGCTCGCGACTATATTCAGCGCGCGCACGCTCGGTCTCACCGGACAACTTTCGCGCGAACAACAGCCCGACTATCTGTCGGGATTGCTGATCGGGCACGAACTGGCCGGCCTCGACGCCGTGCTCGTCCAGCAGCAAAGCGCGCTCGCCGGACAGAGCCTGCGGCTGATCGGCAACGAGGCGCTGTGCGAGCGCTATCGCCTCGCGCTGGCGCAATTCGGCTGCGTCCAGGCGGAGTTGGTCAAGCACGCCACCGAGCGCGGCCTGTGGCGCGTGGCCTCGCAGGCGGGACTCGTCAAACCGGCCGCTCAAGCGGCACGCGCGGGCTAACCGGCAGCGCCGCCGCTCACGAATCAAGGAACCGACATGCAACCTCACATCAATCTGCCCGCTCCGTACATGCCGCACGCGGGTTTGATCGCGGCGTTCGAGGCCTGCCCGCTGATCGCCATCATGCGCGGCGTGACGCCCGCCGATGCCGCCGAGCACGGTCAGGCGCTTTACGAAGCCGGCTTCCGGATCGTCGAAGTGCCGCTGAACTCGCCGCAACCGTTCGACAGCATTGCCGCGATCCGCAAGGTGTTGCCGGCCGATGCGATCGTCGGCGCGGGCACGGTGCTGCATCCGAGTTTCGTCAACGACGTGAAGTCGGCGGGCGGCGAACTGATCGTCATGCCGCATAGCGACCCGGAAGTGGTCAGCGCCGCGAAAGCGCAAGGCATGGCTTGCGCGCCGGGCGTCGCGACGCCGACGGAAGCGTTCATCGCGCTGAAGAACGGCGCGGACGTGCTGAAGATGTTCCCCGCCGAACAGCTCGGCTGCCAGGTCGTGAAGGCCTGGCGCGCGGTGATCGCAGCGGAAGTGCCGCTGGTGCCGGTCGGCGGCATCACGCCCGACAACATGGGGCCGTTTCTCAGCGCGGGCGCGAACGGCTTCGGCCTCGGCTCGGCGCTGTACAAGCCGGGCCAGAGCGCGGCCGTGACCGCCTCGCACGCGAAGGCGTTCATCAACGGTTTGCGCATTGCGCGCGCGGGTGCGAAGAAATGAAGCGGCTCGCCGGCAAAGTCGCCCTCGTCACCGGCGCCGGACGTGGCATCGGCGCGGCGATCGCGCACGCGTTCGCGCGTGAGGGCGCGGCGGTCGTGCTGGCCGAACTCGACATCGAGACCGCGCAGCAGACAGCGGGTCACATCAAGGCGCAGACCGGCGCGCGCGTGCTCGCGGTGCACACGGACGTGACGCAGGCGGCCTCCGTTCAGCACGCGGTGAGCGAGGCCGAACGTGCATTCGGCGCGCTCGACGTGCTGGTAAACAATGCCGGCATCAACGTATTCTGCGATCCGCTCACCATGACCGACGACGACTGGCGTCGCTGCTTCGCGGTCGATCTCGACGGCGTGTGGAACGGCTGCCGCGCGGTGCTGCCTGGCATGGTCGAACGCGGCGCGGGGAGCATCGTGAATATCGCGTCGACGCACTCGTTCAAGATCATTCCGGGCTGCTTTCCGTACCCGGTGGCCAAGCACGGCGTGATCGGCCTGACGCGCGCGCTCGGCATCGAATACGCGCCGCGCAACGTGCGGGTCAACGCAATCGCGCCGGGTTACATCGAAACACAACTGACGCACGATTGGTGGAACGAACAGCCCGATCCCGCCGCCGCGCAGCAGGCGACGCTGGATCTGCAACCGATGAAGCGTATCGGCCGCCCGGAAGAAGTGGCGATGACGGCGGTGTTTCTCGCTTCGGACGAAGCGCCGTTCATCAACGCCACCTGCATCACGGTGGATGGCGGGCGTTCGGCGCTGTATCACGACTGATTTTGCAGGGCTCGAATTGCGCAGGGGCGCAAGGAGTACACCGGACGACGCGCTGGCCGCGTGTGTCATAACCGGTACAAGAAGACGCGGCCGATACCTTCTCGTTATCAATTAGTCAGGAGACACGCATCATGAAACGTAGAATTTTCCTCACGCTGGCAGCAGCGGCGGCGGGTGTGCTCTTCAATGCACCGGTCGCGCAGGCCGCTGATCCGGTGAAGATCGGCTTCCTCGTGAAGCAGCCGGAAGAGCCGTGGTTCCAGGACGAGTGGAAGTTCGCCGAAATCGCCGCCAAGGAGAAGGGCTTTACGCTCGTGAAGATCGGCGCGCCGTCGGGTGAGAAGGTGATGAGCGCAATCGACAACCTGTCGGCGCAAAAGGCGCAAGGCTTCGTGATCTGCACGCCTGACGTCAAGCTCGGACCGGGCATCGTCGCGAAGGCGAAGGCCGACGGCCTGAAGATGATGACGGTGGACGACCGCCTGGTGGATGGCGCGGGCAAGCCGATCGCGTCGGTGCCGCATATGGGCATCTCGGCATACAACATCGGCAAGCAGGTCGGCGACGGCCTCGCTGCGGAAATCAAGAAGCGCGGCTGGGACATGAAGGACGTGGGCGCGATCGACGTGACCTACGAACAGCTGCCGACCGCGCATGACCGCACCAGCGGCGCAACCGACGCGCTGATCGCCGCCGGCTTCCCGAAGGCGAACATCATCGCCGCGCCGCAAGCGAAGACGGACACGGAAAACGCGTTCAACGCCGCCAACATCGCGCTGACGAAGAATCCGCAGTTCAAGCACTGGGTCGCTTACGCGCTGAACGACGAAGGCGTGCTCGGCGCGGTGCGCGCAGCGGAAGGCCGCGGCTTCAAGGCGGACAACATGATCGGTATCGGCATCGGCGGTTCGGACTCGGCATTGAACGAGTTCAAGAAGCCGACGCCGACGGGCTTCTTCGGCACGGTCATCATCAGCCCGAAGCGCCACGGCGAAGAAACCTCGACGCTGATGTACGACTGGATCACGCAAGGCAAGGCACCGCCGGCGCTGACGCTGACGACCGGCATGCTGGCCACGCGTGACAACGTGGCGGATGTGCGTCAGAAGATGGGTCTCGCGGCGAATTGAGCTGGGTGATTCAGTACGCGGTGCAATGAAGTGAACTGCCGGTGCGTCTTTCTCCAAAGATCGACGTGCCGGTAGTAGCAATAAAAGATCAGCAGTAGAGACAGACGTTTCACACGAAGCATGAGGAGGCGAAGTGTCAGCGACGCTACGTTTTGACAATATCGGCAAGGTCTTTCCAGGCGTGCGCGCGCTCGACGGTGTGTCCTTCGACGTCAACGTCGGCCAGGTGCACGGCCTGATGGGCGAAAACGGCGCAGGGAAATCGACCCTGCTGAAGATTCTCGGCGGTGAATATCAGCCCGACTCGGGCCGCGTGATGATCGACGGCAACGAGGTGCGCTTCTCGAGCGCGGCGTCGTCGATCGCGGCGGGGATCGCGGTGATTCACCAGGAACTGCAATACGTGCCCGATCTGACGGTCGCGGAAAATCTGCTGCTCGGCCAGTTGCCGAACTCGTTGGGCTGGGTCAACAAGCGCGAAGCCAAACGCTTCGTGCGTGAGCGCCTCGAAGCGATGGGCGTGGCGCTCGATCCGAACGCGAAGTTGCGCAAGCTCTCGATCGCGCAACGCCAGATGGTGGAAATCTGCAAGGCGCTGCTGCGCAACGCGCGCGTGATCGCACTGGATGAGCCGACCAGTTCGCTGTCGCATCGCGAGACCGAGGTGCTGTTCAAGCTGGTGCGCGACCTACGCGCCGACAACCGCGCAATGATCTACATCTCGCACCGCATGGACGAGATCTACGAGTTGTGCGACGCCTGCACGATCTTCCGCGACGGCCGCAAGATCGCGTCGCACCCGACGCTCGAAGGCGTGTCGCGCGACACCATCGTCAGCGAGATGGTCGGGCGGGAAATTTCGGACATCTATAACTACTCGGCGCGGCCGCTCGGAGAAGTGCGCTTCGCGGCGAAAGCGATCGAAGGCCACGCGCTCATGCAACCTGCCAGCTTCGAAGTGCGGCGCGGCGAGATTGTCGGCTTCTTCGGGCTGGTGGGCGCGGGCCGCAGCGAACTGATGCATCTGGTGTACGGCGCCGATCACAAGAAGGGCGGCGAGTTGATGCTCGACGGCAAGCCGATCAAGGTCCGCAGCGCGGGCGAAGCGATCCGGCACGGCATCGTGCTGTGTCCGGAGGACCGCAAGGAAGAGGGCATCGTCGCGATGGCGACCGTGTCGGAGAACATCAATATCAGTTGCCGCCGTCACTATCTGCGCGCGGGGATGTTCCTCGACCGCAAGAAGGAAGCGGAAACCGCGGACCGTTTCATCAAGCTCTTGAAGATCAAGACGCCGAGCCGCCGCCAGAAGATTCGTTTCCTCTCGGGCGGCAATCAGCAGAAGGCGATCCTGTCGCGCTGGCTGGCGGAGCCGGATCTGAAAGTCGTGATTCTCGACGAGCCGACCCGTGGTATCGACGTCGGCGCGAAACATGAAATCTACAACGTGATCTATCAGCTTGCCGAACGCGGCTGCGCGATCGTGATGATTTCGTCGGAGTTGCCGGAAGTGCTCGGCGTGTCCGACCGGATCGTCGTGATGCGCCAGGGCCGGATTTCCGGCGAACTGGCGCGCAAGGATGCAACGGAACAATCGGTGTTGAGCCTCGCGCTGCCGCAAAGCTCGACCGCGCTGCCCGAAACTGCTGCCCAACGGGCGGCCTGAACATCATTCGGACGAAAGTCCGGCAACCCGTGGGGAACGGGAGGAGTCTTCAACATGCAAGCCAGAGAAAACCTCGCGCAACAGGCCGCCAAGAGCGCCGCTGATGCGCTGATTCCGCAGTCCAACGACAAGGCGAAATGGTGGCAGCAGATCACCGAGTACAGCCTGATCGTGATCTTCGTCGTGATGTTCGTCACGATGTCGCTGACCGTCGATCACTTCTTCTCGATCGAGAACATGCTCGGCCTCGCACTGTCGATTTCGCAGATCGGCATGGTCTCGTGCACGATGATGTTCTGTCTCGCCTCGCGTGATTTCGACCTGTCGGTGGGGTCGACGGTCGCGTTTGCCGGCGTGCTGTGCGCGATGGTGCTCAACGCCACCGGCAATACCTTCATCGCGATCATCGCCGCGGTGGCGGCGGGCGCCGTGATCGGTTTCGTCAACGGCGCGGTGATCGCGTATCTGCGCATCAACGCGCTGATCACCACGCTCGCCACGATGGAAATCGTCCGCGGTCTCGGCTTTATCGTCTCGCATGGTCAGGCGGTCGGCGTGTCGTCGGATACGTTTATCGCGCTGGGCGGTTTGAGCTTCTTCGGCGTGTCGCTGCCGATCTGGGTCACGCTGCTGTGCTTCATCGTGTTCGGCGTGATGCTCAACCAGACCGTGTACGGCCGCAATACGCTCGCCATCGGCGGCAATCCTGAAGCGTCGCGTCTGGCCGGTATCAACGTGGAACGCACGCGCGTCTACATCTTCCTGATTCAGGGCGCGGTCACCGCGCTGGCCGGTGTGATTCTGGCCTCGCGTATCACGTCGGGTCAGCCGAATGCCGCGGAAGGCTTCGAGCTGAACGTGATCTCGGCGTGCGTGCTGGGCGGCGTGTCGCTGCTCGGCGGCCGCGCGACGATTTCCGGCGTCGTGATCGGCGTGCTGATCATGGGCACGGTCGAGAACGTGATGAACCTGATGAACATCGACGCGTTCTATCAGTACCTCGTGCGTGGCGCGATCCTGCTCGCCGCCGTGCTGCTCGACCAGTTGAAGAACCGCGGCTCGCGGGATTAATCACTCTCCAGTTCTAAAAGGAATCGAACGATGTCGTCTCCGGCCAATGCAAACGCCCGTCTCGCGGACAGCACCTTCGCCCGCTATCCGAGTCTTGTCGACCGAACGGTGTTGATCACGGGCGGCGCGACCGGTATCGGCGCATCGTTCGTCGAGCATTTCGCGGCGCAGGGCGCGCGCGTCGCGTTCTTCGATATCGATGCGAGCGCCGGTGAAGCGCTCGCCGACCAACTCGGCGATTCGAAGCACAAGCCGCTGTTCCTGCCGTGCGACCTGACCGATGTCGACGCGCTGCAAAAAGCGATCGCCGACGTGAGGGCCGCGCTGGGTCCGATCCAGGTGCTGGTGAACAACGCCGCGAACGACAAACGCCACACGATCGGCGAAGTCACGCGCGAGTCGTTCGACGCGGGCATCGCGGTGAATATCCGCCACCAGTTCTTCGCGGCGCAGGCGGTGATGGAAGACATGAAGGCGGCCAACAGCGGCTCGATCATCAACCTCGGTTCGATCAGCTGGATGCTGAAGAACGGCGGCTATCCGGTGTACGTGATGTCGAAAGCGGCGGTGCAGGGTTTGACGCGCGGCCTCGCGCGCGACCTCGGTCACTTCAATATCCGCGTCAATACGCTGGTGCCGGGCTGGGTGATGACGGAGAAGCAGAAGCGCCTGTGGCTCGACGACGCGGGCCGTCGCTCGATCAAGGAAGGGCAGTGTATCGACGCCGAGCTGGAACCGGCCGACCTCGCCCGCATGGCGCTCTTCCTCGCCGCCGACGACAGCCGGATGATCACCGCGCAGGACCTCGTCGTCGACGGAGGCTGGGCGTGAGTGCGAACGGATCGGCACGCACAGCCGGCATGCACGCCGCCCTGCTGCTCGATACGAAGTGCACGCTCGGCGAAGGCGCGACATGGTGCGCGCAAACCGGCCGTTTTTACTGGGCGGATATCGAAGGCGCGCGCCTGTGGCGCCATGACCCGAGCGACGGCCGCAGCACGTTCTGGCGCATGCCCGAGCGGCTTGCCACGTTCGCGCTGTGCGCCGACCCCCATTACCTGTTGCTCGGTCTTGCCACGCATCTCGCGTTTTTCGATCTGGCCACCGGCGAGACGCGGCGCATCGTCGACGTGGAACCCGGTTTGAACACGCGGGTGAACGACGGCCGCTGCGATCGTCAGGGCCGCTTCGTGTTCGGGACCAAAGATGAAAGCGCGCCGGTGCGGCCGGTCGGCGGGTTCTACCGGCTCAATCACGATTTGTCGCTGGAGCGTTTGCCGCTGCCCGCGCCGGCGATCTCGAACAGCATCGCGTTCAGTCCCGACGGCGCGACGATGTACTACTGCGATTCGCCCACGCGCGAGATCCGCATGTGCGACTATCGCGCGGACGGCGGCGTCGCCAACGATCGCCTCTTCACGCGTCTGACCGACTTCAGCGGCGAACCGGACGGCTCGACCGTCGACCGCGACGGCGGCCTGTGGAACGCGCAGTGGGGCGGCCGGCGGGTGGTGCGCTACGGCCCGGACGGCGTGGAAACGGAGCGCGTCGACGTGCCGACCGCGCAGCCGAGTTGCGTCGCGCTGGGCGGCTCCCAGCTCGGCACGCTGTACATCACGAGCGCGCGCTGCGACCTCGACGCGGCGGCGCTTGCCGACGATCCGCGGGCGGGCGGCGTGTTCATCGCCACACCCGGACGGCGCGGTTTGCCGGAACCGGTGTTCCTGGGCGCGCCCGCTTAGCGCAGAATGACGCTGCTTCGGTCCGGCGGCAGGGATGCCGCCATGAAGCGATAAAGCGCAGCGAGGCAGTGAATCTGAAAGTGAGTCGCAAGTTGATGTTGCATTTCCAGTGGCAGCAAATCGGCAGCATGCAGTTCGGACCCAGAGGCGACCGCTTCAAGAAAATCGCCCAACAGCATCCGTCAGCAATGACGGCAACGTCCCAAGCCTCTCGATGGAGCCAGATATGACTGTTGCGAATCTCGTTTCCTCCTCCCCACAGACCTCTCAGAGCCGACGCTCGCGACTCGCCGCGGCGGCCAATCCGGTGCTCCCGGGTCCGAGCACGTCGGCGGTGGCCGTCGGCGAAACCAGTGGCGGCGATGTCGCGTGCATTACGCTCGCCAATGCGCATTTGCGCCTCGATGTCGCGCCGACGCTGGGCGGCGGCGTCACCCGTTTCGACTGGCGCAACGACGGCGCGCTCACGCCGATCTTCCGGCGCTGCCGCCATGTCGGGGCCGACACGCAGCCGAACGAACTCGCCTGCTATCCGCTGCTGCCGTATTCGAACCGGATCGGCGGCGGCCATTTCAGCGTGGCGGGACGGCGCGTGGACGTGCCGCGCAATCGCGCCGACGAACCCTTGCCGATTCACGGCGACGGCTGGCAATCGGCCTGGCAGGTCGCCGGGTCGGACCGTGAAAACGTCCGCCTCACGCTAGATCGCCGCGACGGCAAGCCGTACGCCTACCGTGCGACGCAAACCTATACGCTGGACGGCCCGACGCTCGTCATCACGCTCGACATCGAAAACGCGGGGCGTGAGGCGCTGCCTTTCGGGCTCGGCGTGCATCCGTTCTTCGTGCGCGACGCCGACACCGAGTTGTCGGCCGCGGCCGGCGGCCTGTGGCTCTCCGGCGACGACTGGCTGCCGGTGCGGCATGTGCCGGCGCCGCCTGCATGGCAGTTCGGCGTGGCGTATCCGCTGCCGGAAACCATTGTCAATCACGCTTTCACCGGCTGGAGCGGCCAGGCGGCGGTGGTGTGGCCGAAGCGCCGCCTGTCGCTGAACATTGCCGCCGACACCGATTACTACGTGCTGTACACGCCGCCCGGCGAAGACTTCTTCTGCTTCGAACCCGTGGATCATCCGATCAACGCGATGAACCTGGCCGGCGGTGCCAGCGAAAACGGCATGACCTTGCTGGCGCGGGGCGAGCGCCTGACGCGCACGTTCCGCTTTACCGTCGAGCGGATGGGTTTGCGCTCGATGCCGGGCGCGCGCGGCTCGCGTCGGAAACAGTAGGGGGGGCGGCGCGGGGCGGCGGGTGTAATTCGCGCGGCGGCCATGCCGTACGGTCCGGTGGCGCCCGCAGTTCGCGGGGCACCATGCCGTACGGTCCGGCGGCGCGGGCAGCTTGCGTGGCAGCCATCCTGTGCGGTCGGGCGGCGCGCATGCGCGCCCGGACGCGTCCCTCGCGCGGAGCGCGGCGCGGGACGGGTAAAATACGCGCCTCTTCCGTTTTCCTGCTCGCCGCGAGACCCACCATGGCCAATTTCATCCAGACACTCAACGACGCCTGGCAGCGTACTAACTCGCTGCTGTGCGTCGGCCTCGATCCCGAGCCCACTCAATTCCCGGGCGCGCTCGCGGGCCGTCCTGACGCGATCTTCGACTTCTGCCGCACGATCGTCGATGCGACCGCGCCGTACGCGTCGTCGTTCAAACCGCAGATTGCCTACTTCGCGGCGCATCGCGCGGAAGACCAGCTCGAGCAGCTGATCGCCCACATTCATGCGAACCATCCGGGTCTGCCGGTCATTCTCGACGCGAAGCGCGGCGACATCGGCAGCACCGCCGAGCAATATGCGCGCGAGGCGTTCGAGCGCTATCAGGCCGACGCGGTGACCGTGAATCCTTACATGGGTTTCGATTCGATCCAGCCGTATCTGGAACACGAAGGCAAAGGCGTGATCGTGCTGTGCCGCACGTCGAACGCGGGCGGCTCCGATCTGCAGTTCCTGGAAACGGGCGGCCGTCCGCTGTATCAGGTCGTCGCGCAACTGGCGGCTGACAAATGGAATGCGAGCGGCCAGCTGGGTCTGGTGGTCGGCGCGACGTTCCCGAAGGAAATCCAGGTGGTGCGCGGGATTGTGGGCGCCATGCCGCTGCTGATTCCGGGCATCGGCGCGCAAGGTGGCGACGTGCAGGCGACGGTCAATGCCGGCCGCACCGCGAACGGCACGGGCATGCTGATCAACTCGTCGCGGGCGATCATCTACGCGGGCAAGGGTGACGATTTTGCCGAAGCGGCAGCGAAAGCCGCCATGGAGACGCGTGACCGGATCAACGCTTTCCGCTAATCGCAGGCTGTCTGTCGCGAAGACAGCTTCATGAGCGGATGAGGTTCAAACCGGCCCCAGCCGCTCGATCAACGCCGCATGCCGCGGATGCCGCGCTTTGAGCGCGCCGAGATCCGCCAGCTCGAATTCGCTGAATTCAAAGCCTGGTGCCACGGTGCAGCCCACCAGCGCGAACGTCGCCGGATCGGCGCACTCCGCCGCGAACCACAAACCGGCCGGCACCACGGCTTGAAACACCGCATCGGCATGGGTCAGCGCGTTGCCGAGCTTGTGCGTCACCAGCGCGCCGGTCTCGTCGAGCACGTGGACGTTCAACGGTTCGCCGGCATAGAAATGCCAGACTTCGTCGGACTTGATCCGATGCCACGCCGAATGCGCGCCGTCGCAAAGCAGGTAATAGATCGCGGTCGATGCAGAGCGCGTTTCCCCGGCGCCGCCGGCGTCTTTGTCGCGGACCACGCGCTCGGCCGACCGGTACGTCTCGCTAAAAAATCCGCCTTCGGGATGCGGCTTGAGATCGAGACGGCGGATCAGTTCGTCTTTGACTGCGGGCGAATCAGGCATCGGCTTTCCGCTCCGAACAGAGGTCAATGCTCGCGTTCGTCGAGCAGGGCGAGTACCCCGCGCAAGGCATGCGCGGCGGCCTGCACGCGGATCTTTTCGCGGTCGCCCTTGAAAATCTTCGTTTCCACCGACGTATGCAGCCGGTTGCTCCAGCCGAACGACACCATGCCGACCGGCTTGGTCTCCGTACCGCCGCCCGGACCGGCGACGCCGGTTATCGACAGCGAGACCTGCGCGCGGCTGTTGCGCAGCGCGCCTTCGGCCATGGCGCGCGCCACTTGCTCGCTGACCGCGCCGTGCTTCTCGATCAGCTCGGCGGGTACGCCGATCATCTCGCTCTTCGCCTGATTCGAATACGTGACGAAGCCGCGCTCGAACCAGCCGCTGCTGCCGGAGATGTCGGTGATCGCGGTCGCCACCATGCCGCCCGTGCAGGATTCGGCGGTGACGAGCATGAGGCGCTCGTCGCGCAGACGGTTGCTCACGCGAATGGCGAGCTGATGAACGACGGAATCGGTAGGCATGGCGTCTATCCGGAAAAACGGGGGCCGGCGGTGAACACCCGGCGGCGCGGCGGCCGCCGGGCAGCGGTCAAACGGACATGCGCCAGAGCGCAATCACGAGCAGCGTGAAAAACGCGGCGACCAGGTCATCGAACATGATGCCAAAACCACCTTTCAGACGTCGATCGAAATAACCGATGGGCGGCGGTTTCACCATGTCGAAGAAGCGGAACACGAGGAATGCCCACAACTGGCCGGTCAGCGTGACCGGCGTGACGATCAGCAACACCAGCCAGAACGCGATGATTTCGTCCCACACGACCGGCGACGGATCGTCGATGCCGAGCCGCTTCGCGGTGAATCCGCAAATCGCAATGCCGCCGATGAAGCCGGCGACGATCAGCAGACCCCATTCGATCACCGTCAGATAACGGCTCAAGACGGCAAACGAAACCCACGCGAACAGTGTGCCGATCGTGCCCGGCGCGACCGGCGACAAGCCGCTGCCGAACCCCAGCGACAGAAGGTGCAGCGGATGCGACAGCATGAAGCGCGCGGTGGCGCGCCGTGGCTGGCGGCCCGGCGGGCGCGGATCGGGCGCGCGCGGACGGGGCGGCTCGCCGCCGACGAGTTTGTCGGCAGCGCCGAGCGGGGGATCAGTCTGCATGAAAGTGATCGAAGCCTTGCAACGTCAATGTGAGGGGCGCGCCGGCGGCATCGTGCCAGCTGATCGCCGGGTGCTCGGCCGCCGCCTGGAGAGCGCTTATTGTACCGATGCGGGTGACCGGCACCCCCACCTCCCGACCTGCCGCTTCCACCGACGCGCGCGCCGTGGCCGGCGCGGTGAAGCACAGCTCGTAGTCGTCGCCGCCGGCGAGCGTGCAACGGCGCTGGATCTCGGGCGGCAGGCGGCGCAGCGCGGCGGAACGCGGCACGGCGTCGACGTCGACGCTGGCGCGCACGTTCGACCGTTCGAGGATGTGTAGCAGATCGCCGGCGAGGCCGTCCGAGAGATCGAGCGCCGCGCGGGCGATGCCGCGCAGCGCCAAACCCAGCGCGACGCGCGGCTCCGGGCGTTCGAGGGCGCGGCGAAACGTCGCAGTGTCGCTGGCATTGGCGGACCATTCGCCGCGCTGCACGCCGAGGCCGGCACGCGCGTCGCCGAGCGTGCCGGAAATCCAGATGTCGTCGCCCGGCTGCGCGGCGTCGCGGCGCAGCGCCGCGTGCGGCGGCACGCTGCCGAAAACCGTGATGCACAGATTCAGCGGGCCGCCCGTCGTATCGCCGCCGACCAGTTCGCAGCCGTAGCGCTCGGCCAGCGCGAACAGCCCTGCGCTGAACGCGGCGAGCCAGGCTTCATCCGCTTTGGGCAAGGCGAACGCCAGCGTGAACGCCAGTGGTCTCGCGCCCATGGCGGCGAGGTCCGATAGATTCACCGCGAGCGCTTTGTGACCCAGCGCCTCGGGATCGATGTCGGGGAAGAAGTGGCGGCCTTCGACCAGCATGTCCGTCGATATCGCCAGCATTTCGCCCGCGGGCGGCGCGAGCAGCGCGCAGTCGTCGCCGATGCCGAGGGTGGCGTCCGCGGCATCGGATGGCCGGGCAGCGGCGCGGCGGGCAAAGAAGCGGTCGATCAGCGAGAACTCGGAGAGCATGGGAGCGATGGGTGAACGGATCAGTGCCGCGAAATTCGGCTAACCGCGCGCATTGTACGGGCTAGCCAAAGGGTAAACACGCGATCCGCGGGCAACACCGGTCTGGGTGGCGTGCGGGCGCAAGCAGGTTACGCCGGCCTTTCGCTATGTTTCTGTCGCGGCAGTTGTACCCGTATTGAAGGAATTGGGCCGGCAATTGGGGCTACAATGCCGTCGAACATCTATTCTAATCTGCCCTTCGAAGCCCGCCTTATGTCGACTCCCGTCAATAGCAAACTCCGCGAAGCCGCCCTCGATTACCACGAGTTCCCCACCCCCGGGAAGATCGCGATCGCCCCGACCAAGCAGATGATCAACCAGCGCGATCTCGCGCTGGCGTACTCGCCGGGCGTGGCGTTCGCGTGCGAGGAAATCGTCGAGAACCCGCTGAATGCCGCGCGTTTCACCGCGCGCAGCAACCTGGTGGGCGTGGTCACCAACGGCACCGCGGTGCTCGGTCTGGGCAACATCGGGCCGCTCGCCTCGAAGCCGGTCATGGAAGGCAAGGCCGTGCTGTTCAAGAAGTTCGCCGGCATCGACGTGTTCGATATCGAGCTGAACGAGTCCGACCCGCACAAGCTGGTCGACGTGATCGCGGCGCTGGAACCGACCTTCGGCGGCATCAACCTCGAAGACATCAAGGCGCCGGACTGCTTCATCGTCGAACGCGAATGCCGCAAGCGCATGAAGATTCCGGTCTTCCACGACGACCAGCACGGCACCGCGATCGTCGTCGCGGCGGCCATCACCAACGGTCTGAAGGTGGTCGGCAAGGACATCAAGGAAGTCAAGCTGGTCTCCTCGGGCGCGGGCGCGGCGGCGCTGGCGTGTCTGGACCTGCTGGTCGATATCGGCCTGCCGCTCGAAAACATCACCGTCACCGATCTGGCCGGCGTGGTCTACAAGGGCCGCGTCGAACTGATGGACCCGGACAAGGAGCGCTTCGCGCGTGAAACCGACGCCCGCACGCTCGCCGAAGCGATCGGCGGCGCGGACGTGTTCCTCGGCCTGTCGGCCGGCGGCGTGCTCAAGCAGGACATGGTCAGGCAGATGGCGGACAAGCCGCTGATCCTGGCGCTGGCCAACCCGACGCCGGAAATCCTGCCGGAGCTGGCGCTGGAAGTGCGCCCGGACGCCGTGCTGTGCACGGGCCGCACCGACTACCCGAACCAGGTGAACAACGTGCTGGTGTTCCCGTTCCTGTTCCGCGGCGCGCTGGATGCGGGCGCGACCACGGTGACGCGGGAAATGGAAATCGCCGCGGTCAACGCGATCGCCGAACTGGCACGCCAGGAGCAGAGCGATATCGTCGCGACGGCGTACGGCATTCAGGACCTGTCGTTCGGCCCTGAGTATCTGATTCCGAAGCCGTTCGATCCGCGTTTGATCGTCAAGGTCGCGCCGGCCGTGGCGAAGGCCGCGATGGATTCGGGCGTCGCCGAGCGTCCGATCGAGGACATGGACGCCTACGAACAGCATCTGCAGCAGTTCGTGTATCACAGCGGCACGACCATGAAGCCGATTTTCCAGCTGGCGCGCAGCGTCGAGCCGGAGAAGAAGCGCATCGTGTTCGCGGAAGGCGAGGAAGAGCGCGTGTTGCGGGCGATGCAGATCATCGTCGACGAAAAGCTGGCCAAGCCGATCCTGATCGGCCGCCCGGCGGTGATCGAGCAGCGCATTGCGCGCTACGGTCTGCGGCTGGTCGCGGGTCAGGACTACACGGTGGTGAACACCGACCACGACGAGCGTTATCGCGACTTCTGGCAGGAATATCACAAGATGATGTCGCGCAAGGGCATCAGCGCGCAGATGGCGAAGCTCGAAATGCGCCGCCGCACCACGCTGATCGGCGCGATGCTGGTGGAAAAGGGCGAGGCCGACGGCATGATCTGCGGCACGGTGTCGACCACGCACCGGCATCTGCACTTCATCGATCAGGTGATCGGCAAGAAGGAAGGCGCGAAGGTCTACGCGGCGATGAACGCACTGGTGCTGCCGAATCGGCAGATCTTCCTCGTGGATACGCACGTGAACGTGGATCCGACGCCGGAGCAACTGGCGGAAATCACCCTCATGGCGGCGGAAGAAGTGCGCCGTTTCGGTATCGAGCCGAAGATCGCGCTGCTGTCGCATTCGAATTTCGGCACCAGCAACGCGCCGACCGCGCAGAAGATGCGCGACACGCTGGCGATCCTGCGCGAACGCGCGCCGGACCTGCAGGTGGACGGCGAGATGCACGGCGACATCGCGCTCGACGCGAATCTGCGTCGCGAAGTGATGCCCGACTCGACGCTCGAAGGTGACGCGAACCTGCTGGTGCTGCCGAACATCGACGCGGCCAACATCTCGTACAACCTGCTGAAGACCGCCGCGGGCAACAACATCGCGATCGGTCCGATGCTGCTGGGTGCGGCGAAACCCGTGCATGTGCTGACGGCTTCGGCGACGGTGCGCCGCATCGTCAACATGACGGCGCTGCTGGTGGCGGATGTGATCGCGGCCCGTTAATCCGCGATCCAGACGAGGCATGGCGCGGAAACCTCCGCGCCATGCAAAAAAAAGGCGCGCCCGCAACGGGCACGCCTCAGGGTGAACAGGGGATACTTCACCCGAAAAAACGGCAAGTCAGACAAAATTCCGCCTACAAAGAGCACTGAAGGGCGATAGACCCTCACAACGGCGCATCGAGATGCCTGCAAACGTACCGAAGCGGCCTGCGACCCGCTCCCGATCAGCCTGCCTTCACCTCGTTTTGCATCGTTGAGCTAATTTTAGCTTGACCAAGCTGGATATTCTGTCAAAAGTCGTCAAAGTCCCTCCGGTGGCCCTTTCCCGCCTGATCGGAAGAATTCGGCTGCCCGGCGAGCGTTGATTCCGGGGGCTATTAGCGATACCCTTACGACTTTCATGGTCGTCAAACTCGTGATCTAACAGCGGGGAACCCTGATACATGGCACGCAAGTGGCAACGCATGAAAGGCGTGCTGATCGGTGCTGTAACGCTGTGCGCTTTATCCGGCCCCGTGCCTGGCGCGTTTGCGCGCGACTCCACGGCTCCCGCCGACCCGAACGCGCAGTTGCAGGGCACGATCGCGCTGGCGCAGTTGCCACGCGAAGCGGTCAATACATTGAACTTGATTGCCGCAGGCGGGCCTTACCCGTATGAGAAGGACGGCATCGTATTCGGCAATCGCGAACGGTTGCTGCCGGCCCATCGGCGCGGCTATTACCACGAATACACCGTTCCCACGCCTCGCTCACGTAATCGCGGGGCGCGTCGCATCGTCTGCGGAGGTCCGCTGAAGCGAACCGATAATTGTTACTACTCGGACGACCACTACACCAGTTTTAATCGTATTGTTGAATGACATCGGGATGAACGGCATGAGCGACAACGTCTACGCGCACGACTCCGGAGTCGCGACGGATCTTTTCGCGGCCGGCGACGGCAATCTGTTCCAGCGCGTCATGCAGATGCGAGCCGGCGATCAGGGCCGCGAGAACCAGAGCGAAGCAGCAGGCACTGTGGTTTCATCGAACGAGGAGCCCATGAGTCTTTTCAAGACCGTACGACCGAACATCGTACAGTCGATCCGCGCGTTCCGCGTGCAGGATCTCGCCGACGAGGCCAACCAGCTCGGCCAGCATTTTCTGTATGCGTATTGCGCCAATGCGCAGTCTAAACAGGAAGTGCTTGAAACCATCGCAACGTCGTTCCTGTTTCCGAAACACTTCGGCAAGAATTACGACGCCCTTTACGACTGTTTGACCGATCTGGTCCATAAAGCGGGGGCGCAGCCGGGGTTCGTGATCGTGCTCGAGCAGTTGCCCGTGGCTCAGAAGTTCGACAAGGAAGGGCGCGAGACACTGTTGGACGTGTTCCGCGAAGCGTCGGAATTCTGGGCCGAGCGCAAAGTGGCATTCCGGGTGTTTTACTCGTTTGCCTGAGATTTCCGGTTGAGCTTTTGCCTGAGCGTTGCCCGCTTGGGCTAAGTGAGAAAGGCCCGCCATTTGGCGGGCCTTTGCTTTTTCTGCCCCTGACAGCGATCCCGGGACAGCCCGCCGCTTTCGATCAACGCGGCCGTCGTGGCGCCGAAGCGGCTTACCAGCCGCCCCAGCCGGCAGCCAGCGCCGAGAGCACGGCGATGCCGGCAGTTTCAGTGCGCATCACGCGCGGGCCGAGGCCGACGGCGGTGAACCCGTGATCCGTCGCGGCCGCTTCTTCAGCGGCGGAAAAACCGCCTTCAGGGCCGACCAGTACCGTCACGCGACCTTTCGGCGGCTCGGCGGGCAACGCGGAAAAGCTGATGCTGGCGCGTGGCGACAGCAGAATACGCAGGTCGCCTTCTTCCGGCGTGCGAGGCATCGCGCCCAGCCAGGTGGCGATCTCCCGCACCGGCATCACTTCTGGCAGCCGATTGCGCCCGCACTGCTCGCACGACGCCCGCACGATGCCTTGCCAATGCGCATGGCGCCGCTGCGCGCGCTCACCGGTCAGACGCACGACGCTGCGCGTGGTGGTCAGCGGCACGAAGGCCGAGGCGCCGAGCTCGACCGCCTTTTCGATCAGCCAGTCCATCTTGTCGCCGCCGGCGATGCCCTGCGCGAGCGTGAGGCGATACGGCGCTTCGACTTCGATATTGCGGAATTCGCGGATTCTTACCTTGGCCGAGCGGCGCTCGACCTCGACGAGTTCGGCGCTGTACTCGCCGCCTTCGCCGTTGAAAAGCACGATCGAATCGCCGGGCTGCAAACGCAGCACGAGCACATGCCTGACGACGTCATCGGGAAGCTGCATGATGTCGTCGGGCTGGAGGGGCGTACCGACGAAAAAGCGTGGCATCAAAAAAATACTCATTGGTTCACGAAAGGTGGCGAGCGAGCGCCCAGCGGTAGCCGTCCAGATCTTCGACCTGGGCGAAGCGGTCGCCCCAGAACTGATCCTGTGGCTCGCTCAGCGATTTTGCGCCGGCGGCGAGCGCCCGCGCGTAAATCGCGTCGACATCGTCGACATAGACATAGAACGATTGCGGTGCGATGGCGCCCGCGCTTTTGGGTGTTTTCGCCGCCGAGCCGAACGCGCCTTCCGGTGCGAACATCACGATCAACTGGCCTTGATAGGTCATCTCGACATGCATGACGACGCCGTCGTCCTGGACACTGTCGCGAACTTCGAAGCCGAACGCCGCGGTGAAGAACGCGGACGCGGCACGTGCGTCGCGCACCGTCAGATAGGGGGTCAACCAGGGCACACCGGCGGGGCGGGAGGCGGTCATGGGGTTCTCCGGATCCAAAGGGTTGGCGGGGCAGGTGCTGCGAGTCCAGGCGGACGGCCGCATATCGATATGCCGATAGCGCAGTGCGACGGAACCGTGCATTTTGCCCACGCGTTAGCTCGCTGGCTTTAAGAATTGACTTAGTTTATCGCGCACCGAGCGGGATGCCGAGAATAGTCCGGCGTGCATGGCCGCGCCGTAATGCATCAGGGCGTCGATTCGGCGCGCGGCGAGGCGCTCGGTGAGCGTCTCGGCGGTGAGGGCGGCGGGGTCGAGCGTGTCGCTGGCGGTGGCCATCATCCAGAGCGAGCCGTATAGCGGAATGAACGTGTTCATGGTGCGGACGATGGCGAACGCCGCGCGCAGGTCCTCGATCAGGCGTGCGATGCGTTCGGCGTGAAAATACGGCGAGCCGAGGTGCACGGAGACGGCGGCGGTCCGGCTCATGACCCGCTTGAGCTGCTGATAGAAGGCTTGCGTGTAAAGACCGGCAGCGGGTGAATCGGGCGGCGTCAGGTCGAATACGACCAGATCGAACTGCGCCGGCGCCGCCGCTTCGACGTAGCGCGCGGCGTCGCCGATCAACAGTTCGACGCGCGGATCGTCGAAGGCGCCGCCGTGTACTTCGGGCAGATGCTCGCGCGTCAGGCGGACCACTTCCGCGTCCAGTTCCGCGACCACGATCCGTCCGATGCCCGCGTGCCGCAGCAATTGCCGCGCGGCGCCGCCGTCGCCGCCGCCCAGCACGAGCGCCGCTTGCGGCGATGGATGCGCCAGCGCGGCCGGATGCACCATGCATTCGTGATAAATGAACTCGTCGCCGGTGGAGGTCATGGGGCGGCCGTCGAGCGTGAAGAGCCGGCCGAGCTGCGGCGTGTCCCAGACCTCGATCCGCTGATAGGGGGAATCGACCCGCGCCACGCGCTTCGCGTGCGGAAATCCGTAGACGGCGTCGGGACTCGGTCGGAACAGCAGCGGAGCGCTCACGGCGGGCGGGCTCCGTGCGGAGCGCGGTGGGTTGAGGTTGCGCAATTGTAAAGGGCGAAGCGCGTCGTGGCCTCGGCGGACGCATCGCGCCGCACGACCAGGCGGCTTTCCGGGCGGGGGGCGGGCAACGTTCTGTTAGAATGTCACGCTTTCAGCCTTGTCCGTTTGCTCTGCCCGTTTCGCGTCTCCTGGCGCCGCACCGTGCGCCCGAGTGAACTGGCATTCGAGCATCCGGGCCTCAAGCGCGTACCGCCTTCTGACTCTGTCTCCGGACTCGACATGACGACCCCGTCTCCCGCACCCACTTCCTTGATGGCCAACGCGATCCGCGCGTTGTCCATGGACGCCGTTCAAAAAGCGAACTCCGGCCACCCCGGCATGCCCATGGGCATGGCCGAAATCGGCGTGGCTTTGTGGTCGCGTCACCTGCGTCACAACCCGAAGAACCCGCAATGGGCCGATCGCGACCGTTTCGTGCTGTCCAATGGCCACGGCTCGATGCTGCTGTATTCGCTGCTGCACCTGACCGGCTACGATCTGCCGATCGAAGAGCTGAAGAATTTCCGCCAGATGCATTCGAAGACGCCGGGCCACCCGGAATACGGCATTACGCCGGGCGTCGAAACGACCACCGGCCCGCTCGGACAGGGTCTGGCGAACGCGGTCGGCATGGCGCTCGCCGAGTCGCTGCTCGCCACCGAATTCAACAAGCCTGACGCGAAGATCGTCGACCATCACACGTACGTGTTCGTCGGCGACGGCTGCCTGATGGAAGGCATCTCGCACGAAGCCTGCTCGCTCGCGGGCGTGCTGAAGCTGAACAAGCTGATCGCGTTCTACGACGACAACGGCATCTCGATCGACGGCGAAGTGGTGCACTGGTTCCACGACGACACGCCGAAGCGCTTCGAGGCGTACGGTTGGAACGTGATCCCGAACGTGGTCGGCCACGATGTCGAGGCGGTCGACGCAGCCATCAAGCAGGCCAAGCAATCCGACAAACCCACGCTGATCTGCTGCAAGACGGTGATCGGCGAAGGCTCGCCGAACAAAGCCGGCAGCCACGATTCGCACGGCTCGGCGCTCGGCGACAAGGAAGTTGCGGCCACGCGCGAGAAGATCGGCTGGAAGTGGGAACCGTTCGTGATCCCGCAAGAGGTCTATGCGGCGTGGGACGCGACGGAAGCGGGCGCGCGCAACGAGTCCGAGTGGGACAAGGCATTTGCAGCGTACGCCGCCAAATATCCGCAGGAAGCCGCTGAATTCAAGCGCCGCGACGCGAAGCAATTGCCGGCAGGCTGGAAGGAAAAGGCCAAGGCGATCATCGCCGGCGCGAACGAGCGCGCGGAAACCGTGGCGACGCGCAAGGCATCGCAACAGGCTATCGAGGCTTTGTCGGCCGTGTTGCCGGAACTGCTGGGCGGCTCCGCCGACCTGACCGGTTCGAACCTGACCAACTGGAAGGCCGCCAAGCCGGTGCGTGTGAACGCCGAAGGCAAGGCTGCCGGCAACTACGTCAACTACGGCGTGCGCGAATTCGGCATGAGCGCCGCGATCAACGGCGTCGCGCTGCATGGCGGCTTCAAGGCCTTCGGCGGCACGTTCCTGACGTTCTCGGACTACAGCCGCAACGCGCTGCGCGTCGCCGCGCTGATGAAAGCGCCATCGATCTTCGTGTTCACGCACGACTCGATCGGTCTGGGCGAAGACGGCCCGACCCACCAGTCGATCGAACATGTTGCGAGCCTGCGTCTGATTCCGCACCTGCAAGTGTGGCGTCCGGCTGATACCGTTGAGACCGCGGTGGCCTGGACCCACGCGGTCGAGCATCACGGCCCGTCGTGCCTGATCTTCAGCCGTCAGAACCTGCCGTTTTCGGAGCGCACCGACGCGCAGATCGCCAACATCGAGAAGGGCGGTTACGTGCTGCGCGACTGGAACGACGAGATCGTTGCGCGCAAGATCATCCTGATTGCCACCGGTTCGGAAGTCGAACTGGCGCTCAACGCGGTCGAGCCGCTGGCGCGCGAAGGCATCGCGGCGCGCGTCGTGTCCATGCCGTCGACCACCGTGTTCGACAAGCAGGACGCCGAGTACCGTGAACGCGTGCTGCCGCAAGGCGTACGCCGCGTGGCGATCGAAGCGGGCGTGACGGATTTCTGGCGCAAGTACGTGGGTCTGGAAGGCGGCGTGGTCGGCATCGACACGTTCGGCGAATCGGCCCCGGCTGGCGTGCTGTTCAAGCATTTCGGCTTCACCGTCGAACACGTGGTAGAGACGGCAAAAGCCGCACTCGGCTGATCCTGGACAAGCGTTGCCGTTCCGCGTGCGAACGCGCGGCAACGCTGCCGGTCAGACGAACCTGGAAGTATTTTTTCAGCCATCAGGAGATAGACCATGACGATTCGCGTCGCAATCAACGGCTACGGCCGTATTGGCCGCAACACGCTGCGCGCCTTCTATGAAAACGGCAAGAAGCACGATATCGAAATCGTCGCCATCAACGATCTCGGCGATGCCAAGACCAACGCTCACCTGACGCAATACGACACCGCGCACGGCAAGTTCCCGGGCGAAGTGTCGGTGGACGGCGAATACCTCGTCGTCAACGGCGACAAGATCCGCGTGCTGGCCAACCGCAACCCGGCCGAACTGCCGTGGGGCGAGCTGAACGTGGACGTCGTGATGGAATGCACGGGCTTTTTCACGACCAAGGAAAAGGCCAGCGCGCACATCAAGGGCGGCGCGAAGAAGGTGATCATTTCGGCGCCGGGCGGCAAAGACGTCGACGCCACGATCGTCTACGGCGTGAATCACAACGTGCTGAAGGCATCGGACACGGTGATCTCGAACGCATCGTGCACGACGAACTGCCTCGCACCGCTCGTCAAGCCGCTGAACGACAAGATCGGCCTGGTGAACGGTCTGATGACCACGATCCACGCTTACACGAACGACCAGGTTCTGACGGACGTGTATCACGAAGACCTGCGCCGCGCGCGCTCGGCCACGCACAGCCAGATCCCGACCAAGACCGGCGCTGCGTCGGCGGTCGGCCTGGTGCTGCCGGAATTGAACGGCAAGCTGGACGGCTACGCGATTCGCGTTCCGACGATCAACGTGTCGGTGGTCGACCTGTCGTTCATCGCCGCGCGCGACACGACGGTCGAAGAAGTCAACGCGATCATGAAGGAAGCGTCGGAAGGCTCGCTCAAGGGCATCCTCGGCTACAACGACGCACCGCTGGTGTCGATCGACTTCAACCACAACCCGGCTTCGTCGACGTTCGACGCGACGCTGACCAAGGTGTCGGGCCGTCTGGTGAAGGTGTCGAGCTGGTACGACAACGAGTGGGGCTTCTCGAACCGCATGCTGGACACGGCTGTGGCGCTGGCCAACGCGAAGTAAATCACGGCGCTTCGTGCGCTAGCTATGCCTGCCAAAGCCGGTTTGAGTCGGCGGAGGCAGAAAAAAACCGCTCTTCGGAGCGGTTTTTTTTTCGCCTACTGCGGTTGCGGAGTCGGGAAATAGACGCCGGCGCGCTGCGCGGCGTTCGAGATATGCGTTTCGATGGCCTTGCCGGCCGCGGCGGAATCGCGCGCCTTGAGCGCATCCAGAATCACGCGATGCTCGTTGTACGTAGACAGCACCAATTCACGCCGGTAATACGGCATGCGCTGGCTTTCCTTCATGATCTCCGCGCTGCTGCTCAGGATCGACTCGATCGCCGCGTTACCGGCAATGCTGACGATCCGCATGTGGAAGTCGTAGTCGAGCCGGGCGGCTTCATCGAGTTCGTCGCAGGCGAGCGCTGTTTGCATGGCCGTGATGTTCTCTTCGAACCACGCGAGGTCGGAATCGCTGACCGCGAGCGCCGCCATACGCGCGATAAAGCCTTCCAACGCGAAGCGCATCTGATACGTATCAGGCAGTGACGATTGCTCCGCGAAGCGCCACGACTGCGCGGCCGACGCCTGCGCGCTTTCCACATAAACGCCCT
Source organism: Paraburkholderia aromaticivorans (assembly GCF_002278075.1). NCBI lineage: Bacteria > Pseudomonadati > Pseudomonadota > Betaproteobacteria > Burkholderiales > Burkholderiaceae > Paraburkholderia > Paraburkholderia aromaticivorans. The sequence continues at coordinate 1,746,351 of NZ_CP022989.1, forward strand.
TGCCGGGCCTGATCACGAGCAAACCGAGCGCTTCGAGCGTGGAGAGCGCTTCGCGCAGGGAAGCGCGGCTGATCGCGAGTTCTTCGGACAGTTGACGCTGGGCCGGCAGCAAGCTGCCTACGGGATAGACGCCCGCTTCGATCCGTTCGCGGATGGTCGCGATGGCGGCATCGGTCACGGTATGCGGGACGTTTTTCATGGTTGTCTCACTTGTAAGCGCGGTCTGACCAGCATTGTAATACGCGGTCCGAACGCTCGTGCGGCGTACCGTTCGCCACCGCCGATCCGGCCTGAAACCGCTGCAAAAACAGCGGGTAAACACTGTTTTATGAAACCTTGACGTCAGTATATCGGCTTCCTACTATTCGACATAACAGCACTGGTCGGACCAGTCTGAACAGATATGAATCGCAACCAGGAGGAAGCCGTGTTGAAATTTTTCAATTCGCTGTTTGGCCGGGTCGTCATAGCGCTGGTGGCGGGTATCGTAATCGGCGCCGTGTACCCGCATTTCGCCCAATCGCTGCGTCCGCTCGGCGACGGCTTTCTCAAGCTGATCAAGATGGTGATCGGTCCGATCGTCTTTTGCGTCGTGGTCAGCGGCATGGCGCATGCCGGCGACTTGCGCAAAGTGGGCCGCGTCGGCCTGAAGGCCGTGGTCTACTTCGAGGTGATGACGACGATCGCGCTCGTGATCGGCGCAGTCCTGGCGTACGTTACGCGTCCTGGCGTCGGCATGAATATCGATCTGCGCTCGCTGGATCCCGCGTCGCTCTCCACGTACACCGAGCACGCCAAGAGCCTGAAGGACACGGCCGGCTTCCTGCTGAAAATCATCCCCGACACCGCGATCAACGCTTTCGCCGCCGGCGACATCCTGCAAATTCTGGTGTTTTCGGTGCTGTTCGGCTCGGCGCTGTCGCTGCTCGGCAATAAGGCGCAACGCGTGAGCAGCCTGATCGACGAACTGTCGCAGGTGTTTTTCCGCGTGATGGGTTTCATCATCAAGCTCGCGCCGCTCGGCGTGCTTGGGGCGATCGCCTTCACCACCGGCACGTATGGTGTCGAGTCGCTCAAGCAACTCGGCATGCTGGTGCTCGTGTTCTACGCGAGCTGTTTCGTGTTCGTAGTCGTGGTGCTGGGCGTCGTCATGCGGCTGGCCGGCTTCAGCATCTTCAAGCTGATCCGCTATCTGCGCGAAGAACTGTCGATCGTGCTCGGCACCGCTTCGTCTGACGCCGTGCTGCCGCAGATCATGCGCAAGCTCGAATGGATGGGCGTCAAGGATTCGACCGTCGGTCTCGTCATTCCGACCGGCTACTCGTTCAATCTCGACGGCTTCTCCATCTACCTCACGCTCGCGGTGATTTTTATCGCGCAGGCCACCAACACGCCGCTGTCGATGCACGACCTGATCGTGGTGGTGCTGGTTTCGCTGGTGACGTCGAAGGGCGCGCATGGCATTCCCGGCTCGGCCATCGTGATTCTGGCCGCCACGTTGTCCGCGATTCCGGCGATCCCCGTGCTCGGCCTCGTGCTGATCCTGCCGGTCGACTGGTTCGTCGGCATTGCGCGCGCGCTGACCAACCTGATCGGCAACTGCGTGGCGACGGTGGTGGTCTCCGTGTGGGAAAACGATATCGACCGGGCGCGCGCGCATCGCGTGCTGAACCGCGACGCGGCATTGCGCTACGTGCCGGCCGGCGACGACGCCGAGCCCGCCGCAGGCGAACCCGCTCCGGCCGTCTGAACCGCTTTCGAATCGGCGCGCCGACGCAGCGCGCCTTCTGCGCCGGCAGGGGCTGCCCATGCCGGCACTCCTTCACTTTTTCGTCGCCTGACCGAGACTATGGCCACTCCGATCCTCGACCCCAACGCTCCCGCTTTCACCCGTCGCTACATGAACCTCGCCGACCCGCGTCTGGGCGCGAAGGCGCTCTTCGCGAGCGACGAATTTTTCGCGCCGAAAGAACGCATGCTCGAACCCCAGCCGGCGGTGTTCATCCCCGGCAAATACGACGACCACGGCAAGTGGATGGACGGCTGGGAAACCCGCCGCAAGCGCACCACCGGCCACGATTTCTGCGTGATCCGCCTCGCGCGCCCGGGCGTCGTGCACGGCGTGGATCTGGATACGAGCCACTTCACCGGCAACTTTCCGCCGGCCGCGTCGATCGACGCCTGCTACGTGGACGGCGAGGTGCCGCCCGAGAACGCAGAGTGGCAGGCGCTCGTGCCGGCCACCACCTTGCAGGGCAACCAGCACCACTACGTCGACGTGAACGACGCGCGTGCCTTCACGCATCTGCGCGTGAATTTGTATCCGGACGGCGGCCTTGCCCGCCTGCGCGTGTATGGGCAGCCGAAGCGCGATTGGGAGCGCGTCGAGCGCGGCACGCTGCTGGATCTGGCGGCCATCGAGAACGGCGCGTATCTGGTCGCGGCGAACAACCAGCACTTCGGGCCGGCCTCGCAAATGCTGATGCCGGGCCGCGGCGTCAACATGGGCGACGGCTGGGAAACCCGGCGCCGTCGCGAGCCGGGCAACGACTGGGCGATCGTCGCGCTGGCGCGGCCGGGCGTGATCCGCAAGATCGAAGTGGACACGGCGCACTTCAAGGGCAACTTCCCGGACCGCTGTTCGCTGCAGGCCGCGTCGGTGACGGGCGGCACCGACGATTCGCTCGTCACGCAGGCCATGTTCTGGCCCGTGCTGCTCGACGAACAGAAACTGCAGATGGACCACGTCCACACCTTCGCGGACAGCCTCGCGTCGCTGGGCCCGGTCACGCACGTGCGTTTCAATATCTTTCCGGACGGCGGCGTCTCGCGCCTGCGCCTGTGGGGCGAAGTCGCATAACGGAGGAGTGGCGTCGATGAAGACATTGCAGATGGAACGGCTTACGCGCGCGGCCTTCGCGCCGTTCGGCGACGTCATCGAACTGGACGGGGCGCGTCATTTCGCCATCAACGGGGGCACGACCGAGCGTTATCACGACCTCGCCGGCGTCGACGTGACGGAGAACGGCGGCCGGCCGCTGATCAGCCTGTTTCGCGCGCAGCCGCGCGCCCTGCCGGTCGAGATCACGATGATGGAGCGGCACCCGCTCGGCAGTCAGGCTTTCATTCCCTTAACGGCGGGCCGCTATCTGGTGGTGGTCGCGCCGGCCGGCGAATTCGATCCGGCGCAAATGCGCGCCTTCTGGACCGATGCGTGGCAGGGCGTGAACTATGCGAAAGGCGTCTGGCATCACCCGTTGCTCGCGCTCGACCGGGTGAGCGATTTCGTGGTGGTCGACCGTGGCGGCGAGCAGCCCAATTGCGACGAATTGTCATTGGCGCAGCCATGGCGGCTGACGTTCGAAGCGAGCGCCGAACTGGTGGAATAGGGGCGTAAACGGCCCGCACAAAACGTGCGCGCCAGATGCAAAAAGACCCGGCCGATTTGCCTCGGCCGGGTCTTTTTTTGCCCGCCGGACCGCGCACCCCAGCGCGGCCGGCCTCGCGTCAATGCTTGCGATGCGGGCAATTTTCCTTGATGCAGGCGCCGTACAAAGCCAGCGCGTGTTCCTGCAGCTTGAAGCCGCGTTCCTTCGCGATGGACTGCTGACGGCTCTCGATTTCAGAGTCGAAAAACTCTTCGACGAGCCCGCAATCGAGGCACACGAGGTGGTCGTGGTGCGACCCCTCATTCAGTTCGAACACCGCCTTACCCGACTCGAAATTGCTGCGCGAGAGCAGGCCGGCTTGCTCGAATTGCGTCAGCACGCGATACACGGTTGCAAGCCCGATATCGAGTTCTTCGTGCAGCAGGTTGCGGTACACATCTTCGGCGGTCAGGTGACGCACCGGGCTGTGCTGAAAAATCTCAAGGATTTTGAGGCGCGGAAGGGTCGCCTTGAGCCCGATATTCTTGAGATCGGTTGGATTGGTCATGACAAGGGATCCCTAGAGTACAATGCTGGGCTCTCATAGTAATGTGTTTTTGCCGTTCTGGTCATCTTCGATGGAATGAAACTCGCGCGGCTCGTCAGCGGGCCCGCACGGTGAGTGAAATGATTTCAAAATCTCAATTGATCTACCGGGGGAGCCGCATGCGGGGTACCTTGATCGCTGTTGCGACTGTCGCGGTTCTTGCCGGATGTTCCACTTACGACAGCCTGACACAGCGTATTGCCCAGAGCATCACGCCGTACCGGATCACGGTGGTGCAAGGCAATTTCGTCTCGAAAGAAGCGGCTGCACAGATGCAGGTCGGCTTGTCCCGCGCCCAGGTCAAGCAGTTGCTCGGCACGCCGCTCCTCGCCGACATGTTCCATGCGGACCGCTGGGACTACGTGTTCTATTTCAAGCGCGGCTCGACTAGTGTCGTCCAGCAGCGCGACTTCGTGGTGATGTTCGCGGGTGACCGCGTCGCCAGCTGGTCGGGCGGAGAGGATCTGCCGTCCAACCTCGAGTTGCTGGCTGAAATCGACGGCGACAAGCTGGGCAAGAAGAAGGCCGCGGCAGCCGTGGCGAGCGCGGCCAGCGGCGCGAGCGCGCCGGCGGCCGCAGCCGCGCCAGTCACGCTCGACACCACGCGTTCGCCGTCGGTCGCCGGCGCTACCGCAGCGGCGGTACCGTCCACGGACGCCAACGCGGAAGCCGCGCAAGCCGCCAATCGTGCGACCAATGCGGTGCAGCTGTCGCCGAACGCGCGTCCGTCCGTGCCGACCGCGCCGACCGCCAATGGCGGCGGTATCCCGCAGCAAAGCCCCACGGGCAATGGGCAGCCGCAGTTCCAGTTCCATCGTCCGCCGCCGCCGCAAAATCCGAATACGGACAACAGCAATCCGGTGGGACCGACGGGCCCGCAGAGCAGCAATGGCGGCCCGACGTACAATGCGCCGCTGACCTCTTCGCCGGTTTCGGGAACGGGCGGCTAATCGCGCTGTCCCTGTCTTAAGACTCACGCTTAAGACGGACGCCGCGCACGGGCAACCGCGGCGCGCGGCGTCCGTGCGGTTCTCTGCTGGTTCAGTCATGCGCGGCGCACGGGTGCTGCCCGCCGCCGCTTTCGCCCGCCTTGCCGGGTTTTGTCCTTTCGAACCCTCGTAGCCATGAAAATTGCCATTGCTGGCGCATCGGGCCGTATGGGCCGCATGCTCATCGAAACAGTCCTCAACGATGCCGACGCCACGCTGTCCGGCGCGCTCGACCGCGCGGGCTCCCCGCAACTCGGTCAGGACGCGGGCGCGTTCCTCGGCAAACAGACGGGCGTCACGCTGACCGACGACGTCGAGCGCGTGTTCGCCGAATCCGATTACCTGATCGACTTCACGCGCCCCGAAGGCACGCTGATGCATCTGGAAGCGGCGCAGCGCCACAACGTGAAAATGGTGATCGGCACGACCGGCTTCGACAACGAGCAGAAGGCGCAACTGCGCGCCGCGGCGGACAGGATCGCCATCATGTTCGCGTCGAACATGAGCGTGGGCGTGAACGTCACGCTGAAGCTGCTCGAATATGCCGCGAAGCATTTCGCGACCGGCTACGACATCGAAATCATCGAGGCGCATCACCGCCACAAGGTCGACGCGCCGTCCGGCACGGCATTGACGATGGGCGAAGTGATCGCCCATGCGCTCGGCCGCAATCTCGACGACTGCGCGGTCTACAGCCGCGAAGGCGTGACCGGCGAGCGCGACCCGTCCACCATCGGTTTCTCGGCGATTCGCGGCGGCGATATCGTCGGCGACCATACGGTGCTGTTTGCGGGCATCGGCGAGCGCATCGAAATTACGCACAAGTCGGCGAGCCGTCTGTCGTATGCGCAAGGCGCGCTTCGTGCTGTACGTTTCCTCGAAGGCCACGCAACCGGCTTTTTCGATATGCAGGACGTACTCGGCCTGCGTTGAACGCTGCGTTCAACGCTATGTTCGACGTATTCTGAGCAAAAACCGGGGGATTGCGTCCCCCGGCGCGCTCGTGCAATCCCTACTCCACGGCGAGGTCAGATGGCAGGCGGCAGCGGCATCATCCATTACCTGCAAACCAGCGACGCGATCACGCATGGCGTCGCTTATGTGCTGCTGGCCATGTCGATTGCGAGCTGGTGTTTTCTGATCGTCAAAAGCTGGATCCTGACGCGCGCCAAACGTCAGGCCACGCGCGCGATCGCCCAGTTCTGGCAGGCGCCCACGCTGTCCGAAGGCGTGGCGGCGTTAAGGCGCGCGGACCGCGAGCGGGTCTTCACGCCGCTTGCGGAAGCGGCGCTTCACGCGGCCGAGGTGGATATTCCGGGTGCGCTGCTCGCCCGCGTCGAACGTGGCGAGCGGGTGTTGCGGGCGTTGCGCCAGGCGCTCAATGCGTCGCAGCGGCGGCTCGAATTCGGCCAGGTGCTGTTGGCCTCGGTGGGCAGCACGGCGCCGTTCGTCGGTCTGCTCGGCACCGTGTGGGGCATTTATCACGCGCTCGGCAGCATTGCGGCGAGCGGTCAGGCGCAGATCGAAAACGTCGCCGGGCCGGTCGGCGAGGCGCTGATCATGACCGCTTTCGGCCTCGTGGTCGCGATTCCGGCGGTGCTGGCGTACAACGTGCTCGGCCGGCTGGTGCGGCAGTTGTCGGAAGAACTCGACGGCTTCGCGCACGATCTGCATGCCTACGTGTGCGCGCCGGCGGAGCCGGCTCAGGCACCCGCGCGCGCCCACCCGGTCTCGACCCACTAAGCGCGCGCTCAGGCAGAAGGAGGCGACATGGCATTCGGCGGACTGGAGAAAAAGCAGACGGCCGCGCCCATGGCCGAGATCAACATGACGCCGCTGATCGACGTGATGCTGGTGCTGCTGGTGATTTTTATCATTACCGCGCCTTTATTCACGCACGCGATCCGGCTCGATTTGCCGAAAGTCGCCGCCGCGCCCGCGCGCCAGACGCCGCAAACCATTTCCCTTTCCATCGACGCCGCCGGCAAACTCTACTGGAACGGCACTGTCATCACGCTCGAGCAGATGCGCGAGCGGTTCGCGCAAGCGGGCAAGCAGAGCGACCAGCCGGAGATCCAGCTGAGCGCCGAGCGCTCCACGCGCTACGAGGTGATCGCGCAGGTCATGGGCGCGGCGCAGCAGGCGGGCCTCGAGCGGATCGGTTTCGTGACGGACCCGCCGCCGCCGACTGCCAGGCCCTAGGCACGGCGTACCCGTCCGCGGACGGTATAATCAGCCCTTTCCCCCGCAGAAGGGGAATCGACGCCATTTCATCCAGCAGAGCACCAGGCCCGGTGCGAAAGCACCGAACCCAGCGATCCCATCACACCATGCACGAAAAATACGTTCCCTCCGACGTCGAATCCGCCGCGCAAGGGCAATGGCGCGCCATCGACGCGTACAAGACGACGGAAGTCACCGACAAGCCCAAGTTCTATTGCGTCTCGATGCTGCCGTACCCGTCGGGCAAGCTGCACATGGGTCACGTGCGCAATTACACGATCAACGACGTGATGTACCGCTATCTGCGGATGAACGGCTACAACGTGCTGATGCCGATGGGTTGGGACGCGTTCGGCATGCCGGCGGAAAACGCCGCGATGGCCAACAACGTGCCGCCGGCCAAGTGGACCTACGACAACATCGCTTACATGAAGAAGCAGATGCAGTCGATGGGCCTCGCGATCGACTGGTCGCGCGAAGTCGCGACCTGCAGCCCGGATTACTACAAGTGGAACCAGTGGCTGTTCCTGAAGATGCTCGAAAAGGGTATCGCGTACAAGAAAACCGGCACCGTCAACTGGGACCCGGTCGATCAGACCGTGCTCGCCAACGAGCAGGTGATCGACGGCCGCGGCTGGCGTTCGGGCGCGCTGGTCGAAAAGCGCGAAATCCCGATGTACTACATGCGCATCACGCAGTACGCGGACGAACTGCTGAACGACCTCGAAGGCCTCGGCTGGCCTGAGCGCGTCAAGATCATGCAGCAGAACTGGATCGGCAAGAGCTTCGGCGTGAACTTCGGCTTCCCGTACGAGATCGACGGTGAACAGAAACTGCTGCGCGTGTTCACCACGCGCGCCGACACGATCATGGGCGTCACCTTCTGCGCAATTGCCGCCGAGCATCCGCTCGCCACGCGCCTCGCCAAAGACAAGCCGGAACTGCAGGCCTTCATCGAGGAATGCAAGCGCGGCGGCGTGGCCGAGGCCGACGTCGCGACCATGGAAAAGAAGGGCATGGCCACCGGTTTCTACGTCACGCATCCGCTGACGCAGGAACAGGTCGAAGTGTGGATCGGCAACTACGTGCTGATGAGCTACGGCGAAGGCGCCGTGATGGGCGTGCCGGCGCACGACGAGCGCGACTTCGCGTTCGTGAAGAAATACGGTCTGCCGATCAAGCAGGTGGTCGCGGTTGAAGGCAAGGAATACTCGACCGATGCCTGGCAGGAATGGTACGGCGAGAAGACCGGCACGCTGATCAACAGCGGCAAATACGACGGCCTTGGCTATGAAGCAGCGGTGGACCAGATCGCCGCGGACCTGAAGGAACTCGGCCTCGGCGACAAGCAGATCACGTGGCGTCTGCGTGACTGGGGCGTGTCGCGTCAGCGTTACTGGGGCACGCCGATTCCGATCATCCACTGCCCGACTTGCGGCGACGTGCCGGTGCCGGAACAGGATCTGCCGGTGGTGCTGCCGGAAGACCTCGTGCCGGACGGTACGGGCAATCCGCTCGCCAAGTCCGAAGCGTTCGTGAACTGCAGCTGCCCGACCTGCGGCGGCGCGGCCAAACGCGAAACCGACACGATGGACACCTTCGTCGATTCGTCGTGGTACTTCTACCGCTACGCGTCGCCGGATGCGAAAACCATGGTCGACGAGCGCACCGACTACTGGGCGCCGATGGATCAATACATCGGCGGCATCGAGCACGCGATTCTTCACCTGTTGTACTCGCGCTTCTGGGCGAAGGTGATGCGCGACCTCGGTCTGGTCAAGTTCGGCGAGCCGGCCAAGAATCTGCTGACGCAGGGCATGGTGCTCAACGAAACCTACTATCGTGAAAACGAAGCGGGCAAGAAGACCTGGTACAACCCGGCCGACGTGACCGTCTCGTTCGACGACAAGGGCCGCCCGGTCGGCGCGATCCTCAACGCGGACGGCCAGCCGGTGGTGCTCGGCGGCGTCGAGAAAATGTCGAAGTCGAAGAACAACGGCGTCGATCCGCAATTGCTGATCGATCAGCACGGCGCGGACACCGCGCGTCTGTTCGTCATGTTCGCCGCACCGCCCGAGCAGTCGCTCGAATGGTCCGGTTCGGGCGTGGAAGGCGCGAGCCGCTTCCTGCGCCGCGTGTGGAGCTTCAGCCAGACCAACGAAGCCGCGTTGCGTGAGGGCGGCACGTTCGACGCCGCGCAACTGAGCGACGTCGAGAAAGTCTTGCGCCGCGAGATCTACAGCGTGCTGAAGCAGGCCGACTTCGACTATCAGCGTCTGCAATACAACACGGTGGTGTCCGCCGCGATGAAGATGCTCAACGCGCTCGACAGCGCGAAGGGCGCCCGCCCGGCCGTGCTGCGCGAAACGTACAGCGTGATGCTGCGCGTCCTGTATCCGGTCGTGCCGCACCTCACGTTCCAGCTGTGGCAGGAACTCGGTTTCGCCGACGAACTCGGCTCGCTGCTTGACGCGCCGTGGCCGAAGGTCGACGAGAAGGCGTTGGAGCAGTCCGAGATCGAACTCGTGCTGCAGGTGAACGGCAAGGTGCGCGGCGCGATCACGGTGGCGAAAGACGCCTCGCGTGAAGCGATCGAACAGCTCGCGGCCGCTCACGAGATGGTCGCGAAGTTCAGCGAAGGCAAGGCGCCCAAGAAGATCATCGTGGTGCCGGGTCGCCTCGTGAACGTGGTGGTGTGAGGATCAACGAAGCCATGACAGCAACAGGACGCCGCCGCGTGCGGCGGCGCCTGTCTCTCGCTGCGGAATCTACTGCGAACCAGGAGCCAATGTGACTCGCAGATCGTTTTTGACGCTGGCTTGCAGCGTGCTGATGTTGTCCGCCTGCGGCTTCCAGCTGCGCGGACAGCAGGACTACGCATTCAAACGCCTCTTTATCGCCGGCGGTTCCCCAGCGGCGGCCGCGCGCTTGACGCGTATCGTGCAAGGCGGCAGCGACACGGTCGTGGTCACTTCGGTCGCGAATGCCGACGCCACGTTGCAGATCACCGAAGGCCGCGGCACCAGCACGTTGACGCTGAACTCGCTGGGCGCGGTCGAAGAATATGCAATCAATCTGTCCATGACCTATTCGCTGACGGCCAAGGACGGCACGCTGCTGATTCCGCCGAGCGTGATCGCGCTGAACCGCGCGATGACCTATAGCGATCAGTATTCGCAGGCGAAATCGGCGGAAGCCGAAATTCTCTTCGCCGACATGGAAAACGACGCGATCGACCAGCTCACGCGCCGTCTGTCGGTCGTGCGCACGATGCATCCGACCCCGGACCAGCAAGTGCCGTCGATTGCGCCGCGCGCGCCGTTGCCGCCGCCGCCGCTGTGAGCGTCGTGCTTCGTTCAATGTGCCGCACCTGTTCAACCTCGCCGATCGGTAGCCATGCAACTGCGACTTGACGCGCTCGAAGCGCATCTCGCCAAGGGACTCGCCGGACTGTACGTCGTGTACGGCGACGAGCACCTGCTCGCGCAGGAAGCGTGCGACCGGATTCGCGCCACCGCGCGCGCGGCCGGCTTCACCGATCGCTCGGTGTTCACCGTGGAGCGCGGCTTCGACTGGAGTTCGCTGCTGGGCGCGAGCCAGTCGATGTCGCTGTTCGGCGACCGTCAACTGGTCGAGTTGCGCATTCCGTCGGGCAAGCCCGGCAAGGAAGGCGCGGACGCGCTGAAAGCGCTGGCCGCCGCCGTGAATGACGACGTGCTCACCATGATCACGCTGCCGCGACTCGATGCGGCCACGCAAAAGTCGGCGTGGTTCACGGCGTTGTCCGATGCCGGCGTCGCGTTGAAAATCGATCCGGTCGAGCGCGCGCAGTTGCCCAATTGGGTCGGCCAGCGGCTCGCGGCGCAGGGACAACGCGTGGCGGCCGGTGAAGAAGGGCGGCGCGCGCTGGCTTTTATCGCCGAGCGTGTGGAGGGCAATCTGCTCGCCGCGCATCAGGAAATCCAGAAACTCGGGCTGCTGTATCCGGCCGGGTCGCTGAGCTTCGAGCAGGTTCAGGACGCCGTGCTCAACGTCGCCCGTTATGACGTTTTCAAGCTGAACGAAGCGATGCTGGCCGGCGACGTCGGCCGCCTGTCGCGCATGCTCGACGGCTTGCGCGGCGAAGGCGAGGCCGCGGTGCTGGTGCTGTGGGCGGTGGTGGAAGAAGTCCGCACGCTGCTGCGGATCAAACGTGGCGTCGCGGCCGGCAAGCCGCTTGCCATGCTGGTGCGCGAGAACCGCGTGTGGGGTCCGCGTGAACGGTTGATCGGGCCGGCCTTGTCGCGTGTCAGCGAAGGCACGCTGGAAAAGGCGCTTGCGCTGGCGGCGCGGCTCGATCGACAGGTGAAGGGTTTGTCGGGCGGCACGCCGGGCAATCATCGCAACGATCCTCCGCCTGATCCGTGGGATGGTTTGTTTGAACTCGCCATGACGGTGGCTTCGCCGAAAACGGCGCCCGTGCCGCCGCCACGACCTCGGGCCGGGACTGCTGCACCGGCACGAAGGCCGGCCTGAACGGCAACGCCAGGCTAACCGGCAACGTGTGAGGGCGCTGGTGAGTCGCTCGTGAAGCGCGAGTGAGCCGGCAAGCCTGCTACGGTCACCGTGCGCGGGCATTGATCGCAACCCGCCCCGCCGGCAAGCAAAGCGCCTTCGCCCGACTTACAATCGCTGAATCATTCGCTCATTCTGTCCGTCCGCCGCACCTCGACGTGCGCGGCACCACGAGAATTTCCATGGATATCGACCAGTACATGACCGACCTCGGCCGTCGCGCCCGCCAGGCATCGCGGGCAATGGCGCGGGCGTCGACGGCGGCGAAGAACGCCGCGCTTGCAGCCGTCGCCGAGGCGATCGAGCGCGACGCCGCCTCGCTGAAAGAAGCGAATGCGCGCGACGTGGCCAAGGCTCGCGAGAAAGGCCACGACGCCGCGTTCATCGACCGTTTGACGCTGTCGGACAAAGCGCTGAAGACGATGGTGGAAGGTCTGCGGCAAGTCGCCGCGCTGGCCGATCCGATCGGCGAGATCAGTAATCTGAAGTACCGGCCGAGCGGCATCCAGGTCGGTCAGATGCGCGTGCCGCTCGGCGTGATCGGCATCATCTACGAATCGCGTCCGAACGTGACGATCGACGCCGCGGCGCTCTGCCTCAAGTCGGGCAACGCCACCATTCTGCGCGGCGGTTCCGAAGCGCTCGAATGCAATACGGCGCTGGCGAAGCTGATCGGCGAAGGTCTGGAAGCCGCCGGCTTGCCGCAGGACGCCGTGCAAGTGGTGGCCACCTCGGACCGCGCGGCGGTCGGCAAGCTGATCACCATGACCGAATACGTCGATGTGATCGTGCCGCGCGGCGGCAAGAGCCTGATCGAGCGGCTCATGAACGAAGCGCGCGTGCCGATGATCAAGCACCTCGACGGCATCTGCCATGTGTACGTGGACGATCGCGCGGATCTGACCAAGGCGCTGACCGTCTGCGACAACGCCAAGACGCACCGCTACGGCACCTGCAATACGATGGAAACGCTGTTGGTTGCGCGCGGTATCGCGGCTCAAGTGCTGCCGCCGTTGGGCAAGCTGTATCGCGACAAGGAAGTCGAACTGCGGGTGGACGCCGCGGCGCGCGCGGTGCTGGCGGATGCGGGCGTGGGTCCGCTCGTCGATGCGACCGAAGAAGACTGGCGCACCGAATATCTCGCGCCGGTGCTGGCGATCAAGGTGGTGGACGATCTCGATGCGGCGATCGAGCACATCAACGAGTACAGCTCGCAGCACACCGACGCGATCGTCACCGAAGACCACGATCGCGCGATGCGCTTCCTGCGCGAAGTCGATTCGGCGAGCGTGATGGTCAACGCATCGACGCGTTTTGCCGATGGTTTCGAATTCGGTCTGGGCGCGGAGATCGGCATCTCGAACGACAAGCTGCATGCGCGTGGTCCGGTGGGACTCGAAGGGCTGACGTCGATGAAGTACGTCGTGCTCGGGCACGGCGAAGGCCGTCAATAAGGACGGCTTCTCGGGCTCGTCTTTCGTAGAAGCGCGCTGATGCGCGCGCTTCTCTTTACGCCAATACGCTGTACAAGGATCGCCGATGCTTTGGGTCAAAACGTTTCATATCGTCCTGGTTGCTTCGTGGTTCGCCGGCCTGTTCTATTTGCCGCGCATCTTCGTCAATCTGGCGATGGAAACGGAACCCGCCGCAACAGCGCGGCTGTTGACGATGGCGCGCAAGCTGTTTCGCTTCATGACGTTTATCGCGGTGCCAGCGCTCGCGTGCGGGCTGTGGCTGTGGCTGGTGATTGGCATCGGCAGCGGGCAGGGGTGGATTCACGCGAAGGTCGGCGTGGTGGTGTTGCTGATCGTTTATCACGCGTATTGCGGCGTGCTGCTGCGGACTTTTGAGCGCGGTGAGAATCGTCGGTCGGATAAGTGGTATCGGATGTTTAATGAGTTGCCGGTGCTGGGGATGTTGGCGGCGGTGGCGTTGGTGGTGATCAAGCCGTTTTAACTCACGCGTGCGCGAACGGTTGCTGCGTTGGTTGGGTTGCAGGTTTGGATTCGTAGAAGGGCGGTTTGCCGGATTCGGCAGACTGCCTTTTTTTATTGTTGGTGTTGAGGTGCGACGTGTTGTCTTAGGCTGAACGGCCAGGGCGGTTGTGAGGCTATATTGGGACGGCCAAAGCGTGTGTGGGCTGATTTATAATTTCCGCACCATTGGCACCAACCGATGGTCGAGTTTGACAGCTCGCGCTTGAAACCGCACACCCGTCCAGGCGGGTCGTGCGTCTATCTCTGCACGTCTGTATTTTCTATGGGCGGGCTGTGGTGGAGGAGCCGCAAGGCTCGCCGGATTGTTTCAAGCCCGGTCTGTCAACTTCGCTACATGCCCGCTCACCCTCCTTGCAAGCGAGTGTCGGGCGATCCAGTCAAGTCTTAGGAGATCGCACCATGAGCAAAATCGGAAAGAACACCAAACCCGTCTCGCGCCCGCCAGTCGATGCGTTGCAGTATGAAAAGCTTGCACTGTCGGCATTCGGTTCGTGTGAACGGCAGTTGACTCAACTCAACCGGCTGGCAACGCTTGCGACCTCGATATATAGGAATCCTGCACTGACGAACCACGAACGACGCAGCCGGCAAGTGCTGCTCGAGTTGCTGGTGGAGACGTGCGAGGAATATGAGCGCGAAGTGGAATGCGACCGCGAGTTGTATGAGGTGATTGCGCTCGATGCGCGTGGTATCGCGCATCGACGCATTACGGCGAGCGCTGCGGCGAAACTGCTGGCGGAGGCGGGGCAGGAAATCAAGCGGTCTGACGAGCGCACGAAATCGCGCGAAGTTGCGACGCGTAAGGTGTCAAATGAGAAAGCGGATGTAGCCATTGTTGCGGCCGCGCACTGAGACATTAGCCGGTACGTTCCAGCAACGGTAAAAAAGCGCGATCGACGTCGCGCTTCTCATGGGTTTCAAGTTGCCGACGGCGGTGTGCAGGCCGACATCTCTGTGCTCATCTGCGAACCATTTGTGAGGAGATGACTCGCCAGCCTTCCGGCTTGCGGACGAACACGTCCGTAAACGAATAGTCCGCCGGCTGGGAAGCCGGATTGCGTCTGAAATGGTTGATGCCCGTGACTACGGCTGTGTCACCACTTACTCTTACATCCATATCCATCAGCGTTTGGGTTGAACCGGGCGGCGGTGGCGGCGCCAGCAAAAGGTCGGACTTGCTCCGACGCGTGCCGTTAGGTGCGGTTTCCACGAAAGAATCGTCGAGCAGTTTGTCGAGCGTACTCCGGTCGGTGTTGGTGATCGCGGTGATCCAGGTCTGTTCCAATGCCTTTAGCGTTGTTTCATCCTGGTCTGCTGCAAATGCAGGCGAAATCGTCAAGCAAAGTAATAAGGCGCCGAACGTGGGGCGAATAACGGATTTCATTTCGTTAATCTCAATAAATTGAGTTGGGGGAGTATTGGATCTCACTGTTCCAGCCAGGTTGTCGGGTGCCGTGCGATCGTTTTTCTCGTGTTTGCTGCCAAGCGATAGTTTCATGAATGATTTTCGTTGGTTGGCAGTATTTGTAAAAATATTAGTCTTTTTTATTTAATTAAAATAAGACAATTCTCAATCTGTCTGTTTTTGATGTCTCGAGTACTTTAGCGGCGGCTGCTGCCTTTCCTTCTTCGACCTTTCCGCTTACCTCAAGTACGTAGGCAGCTCGCTATAGCGCCGTCGCAGCGATACTTGGCTGCGACGCTTGAGCGCAGCGTAAATCGCCGTCAGTACGGCGCGTGGATTAACTCGGACACGCGCACTTATAGCCGAATGATTTGAGACAAATCCTATTCAACCCCTATTCGGCTGCCTTTATCTTTGCGATATCGCCGCAGGCATTAATGAGATTGAAGAGAAAATTCTCATTTTCCCCAGTTGTTTTAACCATGCTATGGGTTGCGATTGGATGTCTGGAGCGCCTCTCTCCGAGGCGACAGTGCTGCGCCGAATGGGTCACCTCATCTTAAATAGGCAGGATTGTGAACAAGTCGTACAAAACCGTGTGGAATGAAACGACCGGGACGTATGTCGCGGCACCCGAAGTGGCGAAGGCGCGGGGGAAGAAGAGTAAAAGCACGAAAGCAAGCTTGGCGGTGCTACTGGCAGCCGGGGTAGGAGGCTTTGCTTCAATGCAGGCGAACGCGGGAGCACTGGATGGTGGCACGGCGAACGGAGGCTCAACGTCGGAGGCCGTAGGCGCGGGCGCGACTACTGGTGGAGGCTGGGATGTTGCGCTTGGGAGTAACGCGACGACGGTTTCTACCCCTAGAAGCAATTCGTACGGTGCCATTGCGATTGGAGGAGGAGCAATGGCATGGGGTGCAAATAGCATCAGTCCAGGAGCAAACGTCGCAATAGGCTATCAATCTGTCGCTGGCCGGTCCGACGATAGTACCTCGCAAGCAACTGCCGTGGGTACTTGGGCACAAGCAACAAACTGGGCAACGACTGCGATTGGCGACGCTGCTTTGGCGTCGGGTAACTACACGACAGTGTTAGGTTCGCAGTCAACGGCCAGCGGTGACCAATCCACCGTAGTCGGTGCTTTCACTCAAGCCTCCGCAACCAACTCCACTGCCATCGGCGAGGGCGCGAATGCGTCGACCACGGGTTCTGTTGCGCTGGGCTACGGATCGACGACGACGGCGAACCTGTCGGCAGCGGGGTACAACCCGGGTACTGGGACGTTGTCGGGTACGGCTTCGACGGCAAACGGTGAAGTGTCAGTGGGCTCGGCAGGAGCCGAGCGTCGTGTGACGAACGTGGCAGCCGGTTCGGCTGCGACGGATGCGGTGAACGTGAGCCAGCTGCAGTCCGAAGACGCCAAGGTGAACACGATCAACAACAACGTGAACACCCTGAGCAACAACGTCACGAACATCGCGGGGAACGTCACCAACATCAGCAACACGGTGAACAACATCACCAATGGTGGTGGCATCAAGTACTTCCACGCTAACTCGACGCTGGCGGATTCTTCGGCGACAGGCACGGATGCAGTGGCGATCGGCGGCAATGCCCAGGCGACGGCAGCGAACTCGGTGGCACTGGGTTCGAACTCGACGACGACGGCGAACCTGTCGGCTGCGGGTTACAACCCGGGTACGGGTACGCTGTCGGGTATCGCGTCGGCGGCCAATGGCGAAGTGTCGGTGGGCGCAGCAGGCAAGGAGCGTCGCATCACGAACGTGGCGGCCGGTTCGGCGGCCACGGATGCGGTGAACGTGAGTCAGCTGCAGTCCGAAGACGCCAAGGTGAACACGATCAACAACAACGTGAACACCTTGAGCAACAACGTCACGAACATCGCGGGGAACGTCACCAACATCAGCAACACGGTGAACAACATCACCAACGGTGGCGGCGTCAAGTACTTCCACGCGAATTCGACGCTGGCGGATTCGTCGGCCACAGGCACCAACAGCCTGGCAGCCGGCCCGGCAGCGGTGGCATCCGCCGCTGACGCAATCGCACTGGGCAACGGCGCGAAGGCAACCAACGCCGGCGCGGTGGCACTCGGCGCAGGTTCGACGACGACAACGGCGGTGGCAACCTCCGGCACGACGATCGGCGGCATCACCTACACGTTCGCAGGCATCGCTCCGTCGAGCACGGTGAGCGTGGGTACAGTGGGTAGCGAGCGCACGATCACGAACGTGGCGGCTGGCCGCCTGAGCGCGACGAGCACGGATGCGGTCAACGGCAGCGAACTGTTCGCAACCAACCAGCAGGTGACGCGGAACACCACGGACATCACCAACCTGACGAACAACATGAACATCGGTTCGGTGGGCCTGGTGCAACAGGACGCAACGACGCGCAACATCACGGTCGCAAAGGCCACCGACGGTACGCTGGTCGACTTCACGGGCACCGCAGGCGCGCGTCAACTGACGGGTGTGGCCGCAGGCGCAGTGAACGCGACGAGCGCGGATGCGGTGAACGGTTCGCAGCTCTACGGCGTATCGCAGAGCGTGGCGGATGCGATCGGCGGCGGTTCGACGGTCAACACGGATGGCTCGATCTCGGCCCCGTCCTACGTGGTGAACGGCACGACCGTGCACAATGCGGGCGACGCGATCAGCAACCTCGACAACCGTGTGACGCAGAACACCACCGACATCAGCACGATCAACAGCACGCTGAACAACATCACCACGGGTAGCGGCGTCATGTACGTGCACGTGAACTCGACCCTGGCTGACTCGCTGGCGAAGGGTGCGGAATCGGTGGCAATCGGCGGTAACGCGCAATCGCAGGCAGCGAACTCGGTGGCATTGGGTTCGAACTCGGTGGCTGATCGTGCCAACACGGTGTCGGTGGGCGCGGCCGGTGCGGAGCGCCAGATCACGAACGTGGCGGCCGGTACGGCGGACACGGATGCGGTGAACGTCGCGCAGTTGAAGGCGTCGGGTGTGATCAATACGGATGGCACGACCAACGCCGCCGTCACGTACGACCACAACGCGGACGGCTCGGCCAACTACAACAGCGTCACGATGGGTAACGGTGTAGCGGGCGGCACGAAGCTCCACAACGTGGCGGCAGGCTCGGCCGCTGACGACGCGGTCAACGTCAGCCAGATGAACGCGGCGATCTCCAACGTCACGAATATCATCAATTCGGGGGGCAACCCGCTGTTCGCAGCCGACGGGAACCATGACACGGACGCCGCAATGGCCAGCGGCACGCATGCCACGGCAATGGGCGCGAACGCGAAGGCGAGCGCGGCCAATTCGGTGGCGCTGGGTGCGAACTCGGTGGCGGACCGTGCGAACACGGTGTCGGTGGGCTCGGCGGGCAGTGAACGCCAGATCACCAACGTCGCGGCCGGTACGACTGCTACCGACGCCGTCAACGTCGGCCAGCTGAACGAGGCGATCGGCGCGTCGGTCGGCAATCTGCCGGCCGGTACGTCGGCGAAGGACTACACCGACCAGCAGATCAACGCGGTGCAGAACGGCGTGAACCAGGTCGCGAAGAATGCGTACGCCGGTATCGCGGCCGCTACGGCGCTGACGATGATTCCGGACGTCGATCAAGGCAAGACGATCGCGGTCGGTGTCGGCGGTGGCTCGTACAAGGGCTCGCAGGCTGTGGCGCTCGGCATCTCGGCACGCATCACCCAGAACCTGAAGATGAAGGCCGGCGCGGGCACGAGCTCGCAAGGCACGACGGTGGGCGTGGGGGCTTCCTACCAGTGGTAAGCGCCATGACGGACGGGGCGTGAGCCTCGTCCGTCAGCCTGGTCTGCTTTGACTTAACTGCAAGCGCGCTCCTGTCCGCGGCACACGCGGCAAGAGCGCCGCTTCGATCGACTGAATTCCTGAAAATGAACCCAACTCTTTTTAAGTCGCCGCGCGTGCTGCTGCTCGGCGCGTTTGTGACGTTCCTTGCTGCGTGCACCACGCAGTCGGGCCCCACCTATACGCTTCACGCAGTGAGCGTGCCGAACCAGCAGGCGCCGATTTATCGGGTCAGCTGCGAGGGACTCTTCGAAAGCCCGAAGAGTTGCGTGCGTGTGGCTGGGCAGACCTGCAAGAATCAACCGGTGACATGGCTCGAAGCCGTTGATCGCGTAAGCGACGGCGCGCCGAAGAAAGACGCGCGCGAATTGACCTTCATGTGCGGCACACCGGCTGTGGCTCAGCCGGCGCCGCCACAGGCTCCGCAGGCGGCTTCACAACAGCCGGTTCCGCAACCGCCGGCTGCGCAGCCCCAAGCAAAACAGGTGGCGCCGCAGGTTCGCCTCCTGCTGCAAGGCAACGCGAACTTCGCGACGGATAGCGCGGTGCTGAGCCCCGTTGCAAAGAAAAACCTCGACGACTTCCTGCGCTTGAATCAGGGCGTCAACCTGCCTCGCGTGACGGTGGTAGGTTATACCGACGCGACGGGCTCGGAAGCACATAACCTGAACCTCTCCCAGGCGCGGGCCGCCGCTGTCGTGCAATACCTGCGTGACGGCGGCCTGCGCGCCGGGCAATTCGTCGCACGAGGCTTGGGCAGCGCCGATCCGGTGGCGTCGAATGCGACGGCGGAAGGCCGCATGCAAAACCGCCGCGTGGACGTTCGCGTACTCGCGGAGTAACCAGCGGCTCGCATCGCTCGACCACAAAGGCCTGCCACCGCGCAGGTCTTTTTCATATCGAACGCATCAACCCTCGTCGTCGACCCTCAAGCGGCCGATCACGCCTTTCGCCTGTCCCACCCGCTCCACCAGTTCGGGCCCGCGCTTGAGCGCGACGCCGACCGCCAGAATGTCGCCGATCGCCAGATGCGACATGCGCGATGTCATCGGCGAAAACACATCGTTTTCCTCGACCACGTTCGAGAACAGACAGATCGACGCGACCCGCGCGAGCGGTGAGCTGCCATGCGTGATCGCGATCACTTTCGCGCCACGGGCAAGCGCCGAACGCGCGGCTTCGATGATGTCGCGGGTGCGGCCGGTATTCGATACCGCGACCACCACGTCGCCGTGTCCGAGCAGCGCCGCCGACATCGAATAGGTATGCGGATCGGAGTACGCGACGCTCGGCATGCCGAGCCGGAAAAACTTGTGCTGAATATCCTGCGCGGCAATCCCGGAGCCGCCCGCTCCGTAGAACTCGATGCGCGCCGCGTTCGCCAGCAGTTCGACGGCGGCTTCGACGCTATCCGGCGACAGGCTGTTGCGCACCTCGATCAGCGTGCCGATGGTGCGGTCGAAGACTTTGGCGATCAGACCGGGCGCGCCCTCGTCCGGCCGCACGTCCCGATAGACGGTCGGCACACCCGACGCAATGCCTTGCGCAAGCCGGATCTTGAACTCGCGAAACCCCGAAAAGCCGAGCGCATGGCAAAACCGCGCGATGGTTGGCTGGCTCACGCCTGCGCGGGCGGCTACTTCGGTCATCGACAGATCGAGCACTTCGCGCGGCGCCTCGATCACGTAGTCGGCCAGTTTGCGCTCGGATGGCCGCAACTGGTCGCGCATCTCTTCCACCTGGGACAGCATCATTGGAAAACTCGCACTATGCTGAAGAATGCGTGGACTATATCCGATTGATGGAGGGTGATGGATAGGTACAAAAACTACATTTCGTGCCGTAGGTGTATTCCCTAGGTTATGGGTGCGGTACGTAGAATCAAGGCGGGTTGGGCCTTTCGGGCCGTTTCTCTATGCGGCAGCGCAGCAGCGTTCGTCGTTGCGATCGTGTAGTTTTTCTACTAAGATGGCGTCGTCAACTGATCCGACATCCCCGCGATACCTACCTGGCACAGTGCGCGCCCGCCTCACGCCAGCGACGAAGGAGCTCCGATGGTTTCCCCGCATTCGCAATTGTTGAAGGTCACGCAACGCGTGGTCGAGCGCAGCAAGCCCACGCGCGAGGCGTATCTGGCCCGCATCGAACAGGCGCAAGGCCGGTTTCCGGCGCGCGGCGCGCTCTCGTGCGCCAATCTGGCCCACGGTTTCGCCGGGCTCGAAGGCAACGACAAGCTCGTCATCAAGCAGATTCGCGAGCCGAACATCGGCATCGTGTCCGCGTACAACGAAATGTTGTCGGCCCACGCGCCGTACAAAAACTACCCGGACATCATCAAACAGGCCGCGCGTGAAAACGGCGGCGTCGCGCAATTCGCGGGCGGTGTGCCGGCCATGTGCGACGGCGTCACGCAAGGCAACGCGGGCATGGAACTGTCGCTGTTCTCGCGCGAAGTGATCGCGATGAGCACGGCCGTCGCGCTGACGCACAACATGTTCGACGCGGCGCTGTGCCTCGGCATCTGCGACAAGATCGTGCCGGGCCTGCTGATCGGCGCGCTGCAGTTCGGCCATCTGCCGACCATCTTCGTGCCGGCCGGCCCGATGGGCAGCGGCCTGTCCAACGACGACAAAGCCAAGACACGCCAGCTATTCGCCACCGGCCAGTGCGGCCGCGACGCGCTGCTCGAAGCGGAAGCCGCCGCGTATCACAGCCACGGCACCTGCACGTTCTACGGCACGGCCAACAGCAATCAGATGCTGATGGAACTGATGGGACTGCATCTGCCGAGTTCGGCTTTCGTGCATCCGCATACGCCGCTGCGCGACGCATTGACCGCGCAGGCCGCGCGCCGCGTGCTCGATCTGACGGTCGAGCGCGGCAACTACACGCCGATCGGCCATGTGATCGACGAGAAGGCGATCGTCAACGGCATCGTCGCCTTGCTGGCGACGGGCGGCTCGACCAATCACACGCTGCACCTGGTGGCGATTGCTCGCGCGGCGGGCATCGTGATCGATTGGGACGACTTCGACGCGCTGTCGCAAGCGGTGCCGCTGCTCGCGAAGATCTATCCGAACGGCAAGGCCGACGTGAACCACTTCCACGCGGCCGGCGGCGTGGCGTTCCTGGTGCGCAATCTGCTGGAAGGCGGCTTGCTGCACGAGGACGTCAACACGGTCGCGGGCAAGGGTCTCAAGCACTACACCGAAGAGCCGAAGCTGATCGACGGCAAGCTGCAGTGGGTGCCGGGCGCGCAAAACAGCGAAGACACGGCCGTGCTGCGCGGCATCAAGGAGCCGTTCCAGCCGGACGGCGGCCTGCGTCTGATGCAGGGCAAGCTCGGCCGCGGCGTGATCAAGATTTCGGCGGTCGCGGCGCAGCATCGCAAGGTGAAGGCACCGGCGATCGTGTTCGATTCGCAGGAAGCCGTGCAGGAAGCGTTCGACAAAGGCGAGCTGAAGCGCGACTTCATTGCCGTGGTGCGCTTCCAGGGCGCGCGCGCAAACGGCATGCCTGAGCTGCATCGTTTGACGCCGCTGCTCGGTGTGTTGCAGGATCAAGGTTTCCACGTCGCGCTGGTGACCGACGGCCGTATGTCCGGCGCGTCGGGCAAGGTGCCGGCGGTGATTCACCTGTCGCCGGAAGCGTTGCTGCAAGGGCCGATCGGCAAGGTGCGCACGGGCGACATGCTGGTGATCGATGCCGAAGCCGGCGTGCTCGACATCGAGATCGACGCGGCGCAATGGGCCGCGCGGCCGAACGCCCAGCCGCTGCATCAGGCGGAAAACGAAGTCGGCTTCGGCCGCGAACTGTTCGGTGTGTTCCGCGCGGCGGCGGCGCCGGCGGAGCAGGGTGCGTCGGTATTCGGCGCGATGGTGGGCGAGCGTTCGGCGCATCACGGCGAAGCGGCCAAAGCTCACACGGCAAAACACACAAGCACCACTCAAGCCAGCTAAGCGCTGCAGAACAAGGAGTCTGACTATGACGTCGAAAACAGTAAGCGATATCGTGCGCCTCGGCCCGGTGATTCCGGTGCTCGCGTTCGACTCGGTCGAACAGGGTGAACAGGTGTCGCGGGCGCTGCATGCGGGCGGCGTGAAGGTGCTGGAAATCACCTTGCGCACGGCGGCCGGGCTGGAAGCGATTGAACGCGCGAGCCAACTGGCGGAAGACATCGTGGTCGGCGTCGGCACGATCACGAAACCCGAGCACTGCGCTCAGGCTAAAAAGGCGGGCGCGCAGTTCGGCGTCTCGCCGGGCCTGACCAGAGACATGCACAAGGCCGCACAGGACGCGGGCTTGCCGCTGCTGCCGGGCGTGATGACGCCGACCGACATCATCACGGCGCTCGAACTCGGCTACGAGATCGTGAAGTTTTTCCCGGCCCAGCAGGCGGGCGGCGTGCCGATGCTGCAAGCTTTTTACGGCCCGTTTCCGAATCTGAAATTCTGCCCGACCGGTGGTATCACGGCCGAGTCGGCTTCGACTTTCCTGTCGCTGCCGAACGTCGTGTGCGTCGGCGGTTCGTGGCTCACGCCGAAAGCGGCGCTCGCTGCGCACAATTGGGAAGAGGTCACGCGTCTGGCGCGCGCCGCGAGCCAGTTGGCCGCGCCCGCCCACTGAGTTGAAACGGCGCGCACTTTAAGCCGTTATCGGGGCACATGCGAAGGAGCCTCGTCGATGCAGCCACTTGAGCTGTCGCGGCGAGGCTCCTTTTCGACATGTGCACGCAAGCGCTGCCCGTTGTCAGGCAACACACAGTAGAATTCAGCGTCCGCGCGGTCAGCCCGGTTTCAAGGCGCCGCGCAGGTCGCCGTGAGACAAGGTGCCGGCCGTCGTTCCGTACTCAGAATCAATAACGCAAAGGAGGAGCTTCATGGAAGCTGTCCACGGCAGCACGCTGCTAGTCTTCGCGGTGATCGCCATCGCATTGCTGATCCTGCTGATCACGCGCTACAAGGTTTACCCGTTCCTCGTTCTGATTATCGTGTCGCTGCTGCTGGGTCTCGCGTCCGGCATGCCGATGGCGACCATCGTCAAGTCGTTCGAAACGGGTAACGGCAATACGCTCGGGCACATCGCCGTCGTGGTCGGTCTGGGCACCATGCTCGGCAAGATGATGGCCGAATCCGGCGGCGCCGAGCGCATCGCCACCACGTTGATCAACTTCTTCGGCGAGAAGAACATCCACTGGGCGATGATGATCGTGGCGATCATCGTCGGCTTGCCGGTGTTCTTCGAAGTCGGTTTCGTGCTGTTGATTCCGATCGCGTTCAACGTCGCCAAGCGCACCAACAAGTCGCTGCTGCTGGTCGGCTTGCCGATGGTGGCGGGCCTGTCCGTCGTGCACGGGCTGCTTCCGCCGCATCCGGCCGCGATGCTCGCGGTGCAGGCGTATCACGCGGATATCGGCAGAACCATCGCCTATGGGCTGATCGTCGGGGTGCCGACTGCGATCGTCGCCGGCCCGCTGTTCGCGTTGCTGATCAGCCGCTATATCAAGCTGCCGAAAGACAACGCGCTCGCCGCGCAATTTCTCGGTCACGATGAGGCAGCCAAAAACGCCGCGCCGAAGCGCGAACTGCCGAGCTTCGGCGTCACGCTGCTCACGATCCTGCTGCCGGTGATCCTGATGCTGGTGGGAAGCTGGGCCGATCTGATCTCCACGCCGAAAACCTTGCCGAACGATTTGCTGCGCTTTGTCGGCAACTCGGACGTCGCGCTGCTGATCGCGGTGCTGGTGAGCTTCTGGACCTTCGGTGCGAGCCGCGGTTTCAATCGTGAGCAGATCCAGAAGTTCTGCGGCGACTGTCTCGCGCCGATCGCGGGCATTACGCTGATCGTCGGCGCGGGGGGCGGTTTTGGGCGCGTGCTGATGGATAGCGGCATTTCGAAGGAAATCGTCAATGTGGCAACCGCCATGCATCTGTCGCCGCTGTTGTTCGGCTGGCTGGTGGCCGCCTTGATTCGTCTGGCCACGGGTTCGGCGACCGTCGCGATGACCACGGCGTGCGGCATCGTTGCCCCGATCGCTTCGGCTAGCGGCGTGCATGTCGAGCCGGAACTGCTGGTGCTGGCCACGGGTTCGGGTTCGCTGATCTTTTCGCACGTGAACGACGGCGGCTTCTGGCTGATCAAGGAATACTTCGGGATGACGGTGGGGCAAACCTTCAAGACATGGTCGCTGCTCGAAACCATCATCTCGCTGATGGGCTTGGGTTTGACCTTCGCACTCGCGACGGTCGTGTAAGGAGTTTCTGATGATTTTGATCGCAATGGGCGTGTCGGGCGCCGGCAAGACGAGAATTGGCGAAATGCTGGCGGAGCGCCTGCACTGCGCGTTCACCGACGGCGACGCGTTTCACAGCGCCGCCAACAAAGAGAAGATGCACCACGGCATTCCGCTGACGGACGAAGACCGTTGGCCGTGGCTGAACACGATCCGCGCCGCGATCGAGGAAAAGCAGAGAGCAGGCGAGACGGCGGTGTTCACGTGCTCGTCGCTGAAACGCTCGTATCGCGACATTCTCCGCGACGGCGACAAGGACGTGTGCTTCGTCTACCTCAAGGGTTCGCGTGAAGTGCTGGAGGAGCGTTTGACCACGCGCACGGGCCATTTCTTCGACCCGTCGCTGCTGCAAAGCCAGCTCGATACGCTCGAAGAACCGGGCGCCGATGAGGCGATCACAGTGAGCATCGAACTGTCGCCGGAAGAGATCGTCGAGAGCGTGTTGGTCCAGGTCGAAGCGCGGAAGTGAGTTGGGCTGGTTGCTGCAGATGAAAAAAACCGCTCCGATGGAGCGGTTTTTTTATGCGTCGCCTAACGAGGTGTGAAGCGGTTGAAGCGGATCAGGCGATCCGTTTTGCCAGTTCAGCGGCCTTGCCGATGTACGAAGCCGGCGTCATGGTGAGCAAACGATCTTTCGCGTCCTGCGGAATCGCCAGACCGCTGACGAACGTTTGCAGTGCTTCGCGCGTGATGCCCTTGCCGCGCGTCAGTTCCTTCAGCTGTTCGTACGGGTTTTCGATGCCGTAGCGGCGCATTACCGTTTGCACCGGCTCAGCCAGCACTTCCCAGCAGTTGTCCAGGTCTTCGTGCAGACGCTGCGCATTCACTTCGAGCTTATCGAGGCCGCGGATCAGCGAGTCGTACGCAAGCAGCGAATAACCGAACGCGACGCCGATATTGCGCAGCACCGTCGAGTCGGTCAGATCGCGCTGCCAGCGCGACACCGGCAGCTTGTCGGCGAGATGGCGCAGCGTGGCATTCGCCAGGCCCAGGTTGCCTTCGGAGTTTTCGAAGTCGATCGGGTTGACCTTGTGCGGCATCGTGGACGAACCGATTTCACCGGCCTTCGTGCGTTGCTTGAAGTAACCGACCGAGATATAGCCCCACACGTCGCGGTCCAGATCCAGCAGGATCGTGTTGGCGCGCGACACGGCGTCGAACAGCTCCGCCATGTAGTCGTGCGGTTCGATCTGGATGGTGTACGGATTGAACGTGAGCTTCAGGCGTTGCTCGACCACTTCGCGCGAGAACGCTTCCCAGTCGAACTCCGGATACGCGGACAGGTGCGCGTTGAAGTTGCCGACCGCGCCGTTCATCTTGCCGAGCAGTTCGACCTTCGCGATGCGGTCGATCGCGCGTTCCAGGCGCGCGGCCACGTTGGCGATTTCCTTGCCGAGCGTGGTCGGGCTGGCCGGCTGGCCGTGCGTGCGCGACAGCATCGCCTGATCGGCGTGCGCGTGCGCCAGCGCCACGAGGCGCTGATGCACCGAACGCAACGCCGGCAGGATCACGTGTTCACGGGCGCCCGCCAGCATCAGCCCGTGCGAGGTGTTGTTGATGTCTTCCGACGTACAGGCGAAGTGGATGAACTCGCTCGCGCGTTCCAGTTCTTCCTGACCCTTGACCGATTCCTTCAGCCAGTACTCGACGGCTTTCACGTCGTGGTTCGTCACGCGCTCGATGTCCTTGATGCGCGCGGCGTCGTGCGCGGTGAAGCGCTCGGCCAGTTGCAGCAGGAATTGTTCGGAGGCTGCGGAGAAACGCGGCACTTCGGCGAAACCGGCGTGCGAGAGCGCAATCAGCCAATGGATTTCGACCGTCACGCGATTGCGCATGAACGCGGCTTCCGAGAGCCAGTCGCGCAAGGCTTCGGTTTTCGAGGCATAACGGCCGTCGAGCGGGGAGAGCGCGTTCAGCGCGAACAGGGTGTCGGGGCGAGTGTCGGACATGATGGGGGCCGGGTGAGGGCAAAGCGCAAGGGTGAAAACGCGGAACAAACTGCGGGAAAACGCGAATTTTACCACCGGACGCCGACAGCCCCGATTTCCCGTGGCAGGCCCGCGGCGCTTAGGCCGGGTAGCCCTGGTAGCCGGGAAACAGCGTGGGGAGAATGAACGACGGCATCGAATAGCGCGAAAAGCACCGGGAGGTCGAAGCGGGATGGACCAGATGCAGGCAACTGGCGCGCGGGTCATCCACCGCGATGACCTTGCGCCCGGCGTCGACCACGCGGCGAATAAAGCGCTCGTCCTCGTAGAGATCGATGTCGTCGAAGGCCGACACGGCGGCGAGCGCTGCGTCGTACACATATGAGAAACCGTAGAACAGGATGAAGTCCGCGCCGATCTGCATCTTCTCGTGGAATTCGATGTGGCTGACCGAGCGGCCGCTCAACTCATAGTGAAGCCCCACCTTCGCGTTCAGGTCCATGTAGCCGAAGAATCGCGTGTGCGGCGCATACATGAAAAAACCCGACAGCTTGATGAGGTCCGCCCCGTTGTCCTGCATCGTTCCGATCATGTGCGCGAGGTAATGCGGGGCGTAGTGGTCATCGTCGTCGAAATGCGCGATCACGGAGCCGCGCGCCTCTCCGAGCAGATGGTTGCGCTTCGCGCCGATCGACATGCGCACGGGCGAATGAAAATAGCGAATGCGTTCGTCTTGCGATGCCAGTGCCCGCATGCAGGCGCTCGGCTCGGGGCTGTCGTCGAGCACCAGCCATTCCCACTCGACCTGCTGGCTCAGGACGCAGCGTGCGATGGCCGGCAGCAGCGCTTCGCGATGGGCCGTCGGCGTGATGATGGAAACGAGTGGCGACATGGCGGGAAGGGGCGTTGTTGATAGTGGCGTTGCGTGGCTGCGGCGTGCTGCGGTTCGAAACGGTGCCCGGCGGTCTTGCTCGCGGCGGCGTCGTTCAAGGCGCTGTGATTGCCGCGTCCGATCGCGGTGCCTCGCATCGCCCGAGGCAAGATATAGACTGACCGCGCCATGGCCTATCGGCGTAATCCGATTTTGCGGGCGGGCATGCCCGGATCGCGCTGCGTCGCAACGGTCCGCTTCGCGACAGCAACTAGAATGCTGACTTTCCCTCCGCTGGTGGCAGGCCCGTATGGAACTGAAATGGCTCGAAGACTTCGTTTCGCTGGCGGAAACACGTAGTTTCAGCCGTTCCGCCGAGTTGCGGCACGTGACGCAGCCGGCATTCTCGCGGCGGATTCAGGCGCTCGAAGCGTGGCTCGGCACGGAACTGATCGACCGTTCGGTTTACCCGACACGGCTGACGGCGGCCGGCCAGGTGTTCAACGAACAGGCGCTCGCGATGCTGTCGCAGTTCCACGAGGCCCGTGCGCTGCTGCGCGGCCATACGGCGACGCCGCAGGCGACCATCGAGTTCGCGGTCCCGCACACGCTGTCGCTGACTTACTTTCCGCGCTGGCTGCAGCGTATCGAGGCGCAGATGGGCCCGATCCACACCCGCCTGCGCGCGTTGAACGTGCACGATGCGGCGCTGTCGCTGGTGGAAGGCGGCTGCGATCTGATGATGGGCTATCACCATCCGAGCCATCCGGTCGCGCTCGATCCAGGCCGCTACGACATGCTGACGCTCGGCATCGAGCCGATCAGTCCGTTCTCGGCCCCCGGCCGCGCCGGCCGGCCGCGTCATACACTGCCGGGCACCGCGGAGGCGCCCACGCCGTATCTGTCCTATACGCCGAACGCCTATCTGGGCCGCATGACCGAAGTGATCCTGGCCAACGCGCCGGAGCGTCTGTATCTCGACCGGCTCTATGAAACCGACATGGCCGAAGGACTCAAGGCGATGGCGCTGGCCGGCCACGGCATCGCTTTCCTGCCGCACAGCGCGGTGGAAGACGCGGTCGCCGACGGCAAGCTGATCCGTCTCGACCGCGCCTCCCGCGGCACACCCGAGGGCCAGCTCACGCTGACCATGGAAATTCGCCTGTATCGCGACAAGCTCGCGGCGAAGAGCGACGATGCGCGACAGATACTCGTGCGTCAATTGTGGGACGTGGTGGCGGACGAACTGACGCAGGGTGCGGCCTGAAATCCTGCCCCGTTACGACATGAAATAACGGCTTCTTGATGGTTATGCAAAAAAAACATAATCGGATAAGGAAACGGCATTGGATTTCAAAACGGCGTTTTTCGACAATGCTGTCATTCGATCAACGCCGGAGCGTTCATGTCATCCCAGCAACAGGCAGCACAACTCGCACAATCCGCAGCAACGTTGCAGTCGGTTCCTTCCTACCTGAATAAAGACGATCTCGGCCCGTGGGGCAACTACCTGCGCCAGGTCGATCGCGTCGCGCCGTACCTCGGCTCCCTGTCCCGCTGGCTCGAAACCCTGAAGCGCCCGAAGCGCATTCTGATCGTCGACGTGCCTATCGAACTCGATAACGGCACGGTCGCCCACTTCGAAGGCTATCGCGTGCAGCACAACGTGTCGCGCGGTCCGGGCAAGGGCGGCGTGCGTTACCACCAGGACGTGACGTTGTCGGAAGTGATGGCCTTGTCGGCGTGGATGTCGGTGAAGAATGCTGCGGTGAACGTGCCGTACGGCGGCGCCAAAGGCGGCATCCGTGTCGATCCGCGCACCTTGTCGCGCGGCGAGCTCGAGCGCGTGACGCGCCGCTACACCAGCGAAATCGGCATCATCATCGGACCGAATACCGACATTCCCGCGCCGGACGTGAACACGAACGAGCAGATCATGGCGTGGATGATGGACACGTACTCGATGAACCAGGGCCAAACGGCCACCGGCGTCGTGACGGGCAAGCCGATCACGCTGGGCGGCTCGCTCGGCCGCCGCGAGGCGACCGGCCGCGGCGTGTTCGTGGTGGCCTCGGAAGCCGCACGCCGTATCGGTGTGGACATCGAAGGCGCGCGCATCGCGGTGCAGGGCTTCGGCAACGTGGGCGGGATCGCGGCGCGTCTGTTCCAGGAAGCGGGTTCGAAACTGGTCGCGGTGCAGGATCACACTGGCTCGCTGTACAAATCGACGGGTATCGACGCGGTCGCACTGCTCGACTACGTGGCCAAGCACGGCGGCGTGGGCGGTTTCCCGGAAGCGGACGCCGTGTCGAACGAAGAATTCTGGACCGCCGAATCGGACATTCTGATCCCGGCCGCGCTGGAAAATCAGATCACCGAAAAGAACGCGGCGAAGATCAAGACGAAGATCGTCGTGGAAGGCGCCAACGGCCCGACCACCACGGCGGCGGACGACATCCTGCACGATCGCGGCATCCTCGTGATTCCGGACGTGGTGGCCAATGCCGGCGGCGTGACCGTGTCGTACTTCGAATGGGTGCAGGACTTCTCGAGCTTCTTCTGGACGGAAGACGAGATCAACCAGCGTCTGGAGCGTGTGATGCGCGAAGCGTTCGCTGCGGTGTGGCAGGTTTCGAGCGAGCAAAAGGTGTCCGTGCGGACCGCGGCGTTTATCGTCGCGTGTAAGCGGATTCTGGAAGCGCGCGAACTGCGCGGCCTGTATCCCTGATTTTTCCGTGTCAAACGGCGGCTCCGCTATCGCACGGGTCCGCCGCTCATCCTCGCTTCAACGCGGTCCACAAGACGGCGTGTCTGGCCCGGCGGGCGGCATCGATACGATGCCGCCCGCCTTCGCATAGGCGGAAAGGTTGACCGACCGGCCGAAGCGCCGCGAAGCGTTAGCGGCGGCCACGCAACAACATGGTTTATAGCGATACTTTCAGAATAATTACTTTGCTAAACTGGCGCCGGTTCTTGCCAAGGAGATCAAAAATGAAGGTTAAAAAAGCTGCGCTGCTGCTCGCGACTCTCGGACTGTTTACGGTTGGCGCGCACGCGCAAGACGCCGGTACGCTGAAGAAGATCAAGGACACGGGCGTGATTTCGCTGGGTCATCGCGAATCGTCGATCCCGTTTTCGTATTACGACGACAAGCAGAACGTTATCGGCTACTCGCAGGAATTCGCCCTGAAAGTGGTGGAGGCGGTGAAGCAGAAGCTGAACATGCCGAACCTGAAGGTGAAGCTCACGCCGGTCACGTCGCAAAACCGTATTCCGCTGGTGCAGAACGGCACCGTCGACATGGAATGCGGCTCGACCACCAACAATGCTGAACGTCAGCAGCAGGTCGCCTTCTCGAACACGATCTTCGTGATCGGCACGCGCCTCATGACCAAGAAAGACTCCGGCATCAAGGACTGGGCCGACCTGAAGGGCAAGACGGTCGTCACGACCGCCGGCACCACCTCCGAGCGCCTGCTTCGCAAGATGAACCAGGACAAGAGCATGGGCATGAACATCATCAGCGCGAAGGACCACGGCGAGTCGTTCCTGACGCTGTCCACGGGCCGCGCCGCTGCCTTCATGATGGACGACGCGCTGCTCGCCGGCGAACGCGCGAAGTCGAACAATCCGGGCGATTTCGTGATCGTCGGCGCGCCGCAATCGCATGAAGCGTACGGCTGCATGATTCGCAAGAACGATCCGGAATTCAAGAAGGTGGTCGACGAAGCGATCGCGAAGGTCGAAACCTCGGGCGAAGCCGATCAGATCTACAAGAAGTGGTTCGAAACGCCGATTCCGCCGAAGGGCCTGAACCTGAACTTCCCGGAAAGCGACGACATCAAGGCGCTCTACAAGAGCCCGAATGACAAGGCAATCGATTAAACCTTAGCTGTTTTTTTGAAACGCTGAACGAAACGGAAGGGGCCACGCGCTTCTTCCGTTTCTTTTTGCTGGAGTCTTGGTCATGTCATATCACTGGAACTGGGGCATTTTGCTGAGTCCGGTCTCCACCGGCGAGCCGACCACCTATCTGGGCTGGTTGTTGTCGGGCTTCTGGGTGACGATTACCGTGTCGCTGTCGGCATGGGTGATCGCGCTGATCGTCGGGTCGTTGTTCGGCGTGCTGCGCACGGTTCCGAACAGATGGGCGTCGGGAATCGGCACGGTCTATGTCGCGATTTTCCGAAACATTCCGCTGATCGTGCAGTTCTTCATCTGGTATCTGGTGATACCGGAGTTGCTGCCGGTTTCGATGGGCAACTGGTTCAAGCAACTGCCGCCGAGCGCGCAGTTCTTTTCGTCGTCGATCATCTGTCTCGGGCTTTTCACTGCTGCGCGCGTGTGCGAGCAGGTGCGCTCGGGTATCAACGCGCTGCCGCGCGGCCAGCGCGCCGCGGGTCTGGCAATGGGCTTCACGCAATGGCAGACGTATCGCTACGTGCTGCTGCCGGTCGCGTACCGGATCATCGTGCCGCCGCTCACGTCCGAGTTTCTGAATATCTTCAAGAACTCGGCGGTCGCGTCGACGATCGGTCTGCTCGATCTGTCCGCGCAGGCACGCCAACTGGTCGACTACACGTCGCAGACGTATGAGTCGTTTATCGCGGTCACGCTGGCGTACATGCTGATCAATCTGGTCGTGATGCAACTGATGCGCTGGGTCGAAGCCAAAACCCGGTTGCCCGGCTATATCGGAGGCAAGTAATGCACCATTTCGACTGGAGCGGTATTGCGGGCGCATGGCCTACGCTGTGGACCGGCGCCGTCGTCACCTTCAAGATCACGCTGATCGCGATCGTGTTCGGCATCGTCTGGGGCACCGTGCTCGCCATGTTGCGGTTGTCGTCGTTCAAACCCTTCGAGTGGTTCGCGAAGGGCTACGTGACGATCTTCCGTTCGATCCCGCTGGTGATGGTGCTGCTGTGGTTCTTCCTGATCGTGCCGCAGGTGCTGCAAAACGTGCTCGGGTTGTCGGCGGATATCGACATTCGCCTCGCGTCGGCCATGGTCGCGTTCTCGCTGTTCGAGGCGGCGTACTATTCGGAGATCATCCGCGCCGGCATTCAGGCCGTGCCGCGCGGACAGGTCAACGCGGCGTTCGCGCTCGGCATGAACTACGCGCAGGCCATGCGCCTGATCGTGCTGCCGCAGGCATTCCGCGCCATGGTGCCGCTGCTGCTCACGCAGGGTATCGTGCTGTTTCAGGATACGTCGCTCGTCTACGTGATCAGCCTCGCCGACTTCTTCCGCACCGCTACGAATATTGGCGACCGTGACGGTACGAATGTCGAGATGGTACTGTTCGCGGGCGCGTGTTATTTCGTGATCTGTGTGGTCGCGTCGAGCCTCGTCAAAGGTCTTCAGAAAAAGGTCGCAAGATGATCTCTATCAAGAATGTTTCGAAGTGGTACGGTCAGTTTCAGGTGCTGACCGACTGCACGACGGAAGTCAAAAAAGGTGAAGTGGTGGTGGTGTGCGGGCCGTCGGGTTCGGGCAAGTCCACGCTGATCAAAACCGTCAACGGCCTCGAGCCGTTCCAGAAGGGCGAGATCATCATCAACGGTCAGTCGCTCACCGACAAGAAGACCAATCTGTCGAAGCTGCGTTCCAAGGTCGGCATGGTGTTCCAGCACTTCGAACTGTTTCCGCATCTGTCGATCGTGCAGAACCTCACGCTCGCCCAGGTAAAGGTGCTCGGCCGCTCGAAAGACGAGGCCACGGCGAAAGGGCTGAAGCTGCTCGATCGCGTCGGTTTGCGCGCGCATGCGGACAAATTCCCGGGCCAGTTGTCGGGCGGTCAGCAACAGCGTGTGGCGATTGCGCGCGCGTTGTCGATGGACCCCATCGCCATGCTGTTCGACGAGCCGACCTCGGCGCTCGATCCGGAAATGATCAACGAAGTGCTCGACGTGATGGTTGAACTCGCGCAGGAAGGCATGACCATGATGTGCGTCACGCACGAAATGGGCTTCGCGAAGAAGGTCGCGCACCGCGTGATCTTCATGGACAAGGGTTTGATCGTGGAAGACGACCGCAAGGAAGACTTCTTCGCCAATCCGAAGTCGGATCGCGCCAAGGACTTTTTGGCCAAGATCCTGCACTGAGTGTGGGTTGAATCCGCGCCGCCCGGGCGGCGCGGTACGACGGCACAGGCAAAAGAAAGCCGCTCCGAAAGAGCGGCTTTTCTGTTCCTGGCAATTCTGGCTCGAGCGAATGCGGGCGGGCTTAGGTCTTTAAACGCTCAGGATTCGAACGCGGCGGCGTCGTCCGCTGCTTCGAGGTCCACTTCGGCGTCCCTCTCGGGCGGCGCTTCGGTCGAAGCCGCGATCGTGCTGGCCGACGCCGACGCATCCAAAGCGGGATTGCGCAGCTTTTCCAGCACCGAAGCCGGCACCGGCACGTTGACGCGGCCGATCACCTCGCCGTGCTGGAACATCATCAGGTCGCCCGGTTCGAATGCGGTCCAGACTTCGTTGTCGGTCAGCGGCTTGGTGGCGATCACCGCGACGCGGTCTTCGGGCGTCGTGTATTTGGCGAAATCGATCGACACGTCCGCGTCGACGAGATGCGCGGTCGAAAACGGCCAGCGCCGCACGATGTAGTGCAGATGCGTGGAGCAATGCGCGAACAACGCCTGGCCGTTCGACATCAGGAAATTGAACACGCCAAACTGCGTGATTTCGCGTGTGAGCGTTTCGAGCGTGGCGAACAGTTCGTCGAGCGGCGGCTGCTGCGCGCCGGGAAACGCCTTGCGCAAGCCTTCGAGCAGCGCGCAGAAGGCGAGCTCGCTGTCGGTGGTGCCGACCGGCTGGTACACGCCGGACAGGACCGGCGAATAATCCTTGAGGTCGCCGTTGTGCGCGAAGATCCAGTGGCGTCCCCACAATTCGCGCATGAACGGATGGCAGTTTTCCAGCAGGATGTGCCCCTGCGTCGCCTTGCGGATATGCGCAATGGTGTTCTTCGATTTGATCGGGTAGCGCTTGACCATCTCGGCGATCGGCGAAGTGGCCGACGATTGATGGTCGATGAACAGGCGGCAGGCTTTGTCTTCAAAGAAGGCGATGCCCCAGCCGTCGGCATGGTGATCGGTGACGCCGCCGCGCGCCGCAAAGCCGGTGAACGAGAACGTGACGTCCGTTGGCGCGGCGCAGTTCATTCCGAGGAGTTGGCACATGTTGCGGGTAAGCCTGTGAACGGGGCGAGCCGTTACAATGATGATTTTCCAAGCATATCACCGAGCCAGAAGCGCCAAATAGCAAAATTGACGTGTGTTTATGCCGCAACGCTGCGGTTTGACCGCATAGATTGGCTTTTGTCGCTGAATCTCGCCCCCTATTCGCCATGACCGCTCCCAACGCTTCCCTCGACTCCATCACGCTCGCCCGCCCGGACGACTGGCACCTGCACGTCCGCGACGGCGCGATGCTGGCGGCCGTGCTGCCGGACACCGCGCGCCAGTTCGGCCGTGCGATCATCATGCCGAACCTGAAGCCGCCGGTCACGACCACGGCGATGGCGCGGGCTTATCGCGAGCGCATCGTCGCCGCGATTCCGGAAGGTGCGAAGTTCGAACCGCTGATGACGCTGTACCTGACCGACAACACGCCGCCGGACGAAATTCGCCGGGCGCGCGAAAGCGGCTTCGTGCATGGCGTGAAGCTGTATCCCGCGGGCGCGACCACTAACTCGGACGCGGGCGTCACCGACATCATGAAGTGCGCCAAAACGCTCGAAGTGATGCAGGAACTGGGCATGCCGCTGCTGGTGCACGGCGAAGTGACGGATGCCTCGATCGATCTGTTCGACCGCGAGAAAGTGTTCATCGACCGGGTCATGACGCCGCTGCGCCGCGCGTTTCCGGCGCTGAAGGTGGTGTTCGAGCACATCACCACCAAAGACGCGGTCGACTATATCCGCGAAGCCGGCGTGGCGCCGGGGCTGCTGGGCGCGACGATCACCGCGCACCATCTGCTGTACAACCGCAACGCAATCTTCCAGGGCGGCATTCGCCCGCATTACTACTGCTTGCCGGTGTTGAAGCGGGAAACGCATCGCGTGGCGCTGGTCGAGGCGGCAACGTCGGGCAATCCGCGCTTCTTCCTCGGCACGGACAGCGCGCCGCATCCGAAGGGGCTGAAAGAGCACGCTTGCGGCTGCGCCGGTTGCTACACGGCGTTGCACGCGTTGGAGCTCTACACGGAAGCGTTCGACAAAGCCAACGCGCTGGACAAGCTCGAAGGCTTTGCGAGCTTCTTCGGCGCGGATTTCTACGGTCTGCCGCGCAGCGCGGAGAAGGTCACGCTGCGCCGCGAGGAATGGACGCTGCCAGCTGAACTGCCGGTCGGCGATACGCCGGTCGTGCCGCTGCGCGGCGGTGAGTCGATCGGCTGGCGTCTGGTTTGAGGCGGCGCTAGATGCCGGCGTGTGAGGCGCAGCCGTCGGGCTTCGCCGCAATCGATTGGTCGAAGCCGTGGTTCGCGCCGTTCGCCGGCCGCGGCAGGCGCTGGCAACAGGCCGCGCTGACGGGCTACGAGGCGCTGCTCGCCGAAATGAACGCCGACGCCCGCGAAATGCGTCAGAGCACGGGCCGTGGCGAGCGCCTCGCATTCATCGCGCAGGACGATCTGCCGCCAGGCGCGGCGTACGAGGCGCACATCGCGTCCACCGGCTGCGTGCCGACGCGCCATAACCTGCACGACTTCTTCAATGCGTCGATGTGGTTCGCCTTTCCACGCATCAAAGCGGCGCTGAACGCGCGCCAGTCGGCGGCCATCGACACATTGGGCGTCGGACCGACCCGCGGCGGCGTGCGCGATACGCTAACGCTATTCGACGAGAACGCGCTGCTGTTCGCGAGCGCGGATCCCGCGTTAAGCGCGGCATTACGTGGGTTCGACTGGCAGACGCTGCTGGTGGCCCGGCGCGATGCATGGGGGGCGAGCTGCGAAGTGCGCTGCTTCGGCCATGCGTTGCTGGAAAAGTTGATGACGCCGTTCAAGGCCTGCACGGGGCATGCGTGGATCGTCGAAGTGCCGGATGGTTACTTCGAGTGGAACGCGACGCGGCGGGACGCGTGGCTGGACGAGTCCGTCGCCGAGGCGCTGCTGAACACCGACACGCTGTCGAGCCGCATGTTCGCGCCGCTTCCGGTGCTGGGCGTTCCGGGCTGGTGGCCGGAGAACGAAGCGCCGGCGTTTTACGACGACGCTTCCGTATTTCGCGCGGGGCGGCGCGCGCGTTGAGCACGCTGAAGTCTGTCGCGGGATTCGTCGGTCGTTCGGCTATTTCGGCCGTTGGACCGGCTCGCGGCCCTCGCAGGTGTTAAAATCCGCCGCAGCAAAGCAGGCCAGGCAGTCGCGGCCTCCGCGGCTTCATGCCAAAGAGGGCGAGGAAAGTCCGGACTCCACAGGGCAGGGTGATGGCTAACGGCCATCCGTGGCAACACGCGGAACAGGGCAACAGAAAGCAAACCGCCGATGGCCCGGCGCAAGCCGGGATCAGGTAAGGGTGAAACGGTGCGGTAAGAGCGCACCGCGGCTGCTGCAAGGCAGACCGGCACGGTAACCTCCACCCGGAGCAATTCCAAGTAGGCAGGCTAGCATCTTCGAGATGCAGGACGGGGCCCCCGTCACGTCTGCGGGTAGGAAGCTTGAGCGCGTCAGTAATGGCGCGCCTAGAGGAATGGCTGCCACGCGTGCCGCGTCTTCGGACGTGGCGCGTGCACAGAATCCGGCTTATCGGCCTGCTTTGCCACCCAACAAAAGATGCCGGCGCCCAAAAGGGCGTCGGCATTTTCTTTTGTGCGCCGGTTCCGGCGGGAGGGCGTTTCGGCCCGCGACGCCGCCGCAGATCCGCGTTAGCTCGCGACGATGTCGAACGAATGCGTCAACTCAGCGGTCTTCGCGATCATGATCGACGCCGAGCAGTACTTGTCGTGCGATAGGTTGATCGCACGTTCCACGGTGGCCGGGTTCAGGTTCTTGCCCGTCACGGTGAAGTGGAAGTGAATCTTCGTGAACACTTTCGGATCTTCGCTGGCGCGTTCGGCCTTCAGCGTCACCGAACAACCGGCGATTTCCTGACGGCTCTTCTTCAGGATCATCACGACGTCGTAGGCGGTGCAGCCGCCCGTGCCGAGCAAAACCATTTCCATCGGACGCGGCGCGAGATTGCGGCCACCGCCTTCAGGCGCGCCGTCCATTGCCACCAGATGGCCGCTGCCCGTCTCGGCTGCAAACGCCATTCCGTCTTGCCCCATCCAACTCACTTTGCATTCCATGCTGTGTGCTCCACCGCGCTTCGCTATATCGAGACGGCATTGTAGCCCGGCGTCTCGGCATCCGCCCGAGGCGACTTTTGTCACAAATTATGCGTTATGACGGCTTGTGTGTTGCGCTGCGGCATGTTCCGCCGATTCGGGAATGCCCTGGCGGGTTTAGGGGTTTTACTCTAGAAGATGTCTGGCAAACCGTCGGAGCTTCGGCGTCTTAGTGATTGATTAGAAAGAAAATTCGTAACTGTTGGAGCGAAGATGGCGATTGCCGCATTGTGAAATCGAATTTCGCATTGCAAATGTTCTTGCGTCGCACCAGGTGGGCTCATATAATTCGACCTGTCTCCTCCACCTCCTCCTTTGGTGGATTAAACCCGAACGGCTAGTTCGGGTTTTTTTTCGCCTGCGCTGCGCTCGCGCCGCGTTATGCCTGACTTCTTCCGCGTTTTGCCCAGGCCGTTTCGCATTCTGACAAGCGAGCGGTGGCGTGAAAGGGCGCTTAAACGGGCTCGCCGGCGGGCGGATCGCCGGCAATCGGGCGCCAACTCCCGTACGTTTTGACTTGCCGTAGCAAATTCCTTTATAATTCAGGGCTTTTCCGCATCCGCGCCCGCGGAGGAAGAACCAGGGAGAGCCTGCACGCGCCTCGATGCGCACACTACAAGCAGGAAAAAACACATTGGGCGCAGCAATTTTTTTGGATCGATCATGAAGACGTTTTCCGCAAAAGCCCATGAGGTTACGCGTGAATGGTACGTGATTGACGCGACGGATAAGGTTCTCGGGCGTGTCGCCAGCGAAGTGGCACACCGTCTTCGCGGCAAGCACAAGCCTGAATTCACTCCGCACGTCGACACCGGTGATTTCATCATCGTTATCAACGCGGGTAAGTTGCGCGTCACGGGCAACAAGGCTACTGACAAGAAGTACTACCGCCACTCGGGCTACCCGGGCGGTATCTATGAAACGACATTCGGCAAGATGCAGGAACGCTTCCCGGGCCGCGCGCTCGAGAAAGCGGTCAAAGGCATGCTGCCGAAGGGCCCGCTCGGCTACGCGATGATCAAGAAGCTGAAGGTCTACGCTGACGCAACGCATCCGCATTCGGCACAACAGCCGAAAGCGCTCGAGATCTAAGGGGAGCCCACATGATCGGTAACTGGAATTACGGCACGGGCCGCCGCAAGAGCGCCGTCGCACGCGTCTTCATCAAGGCTGGCAAGGGCGACATCGTTGTGAACGGCAAGCCTATCGCCGATTACTTCTCGCGCGAAACGTCGCTGATGATCGTGCGTCAGCCGCTGGAACTCACGAACCACGCTGCTACGTTCGACATCAAGGTCAACGTGACGGGTGGCGGTGAAACGGGTCAAGCCGGTGCGGTTCGCCACGGCATCACCCGCGCGCTGATGGACTATGACGCAACGCTGAAGCCGCAACTGTCGAACGCAGGCTTCGTGACGCGTGACGCTCGTGAAGTCGAACGTAAGAAGGTCGGTTTCCACAAGGCACGTCGCCGGAAGCAATTCTCGAAGCGTTAATCGCCTCGGGTGCGAACCGGCTTTCGGGCCGGTCCGCTGCAAAAGCCGCCAACGCTTTCGCGAAGGCGGCTTTTTTTCATGGGTTCGCGGCTCGCTGCTGGAGCGGCAATTGCGGCAACGAACTCGTCGCCCAAGTGGCGATTTACCCCGCCCTATGGGGCTGGCGGCGGCAAAGCGTGGCAGCCGTTGATTTTCTGTAAGAACCCATTGACTTTGTGGGCTTCGGCACGATATCGAGATCAGCCCTACAATAGCGGTTAGAAGCTTTTTGGAGAGTTCGAATGAACGCAGTCACCGACACACCCGTGACCGAGATGCCCGCCCCCTTCGTTTTTACCGACGCAGCGGCTGACAAGGTCAAGCAACTGATCGAAGAAGAAGGCAATGCGGACCTCAAACTGCGCGTTTTCGTGCAGGGCGGCGGCTGCTCCGGCTTTCAGTACGGTTTCACGTTCGACGAAGCCGTCAACGAAGACGACACCGTCATGAACAAGAGCGGCGTTCAGCTGCTAATCGATTCGATGAGCTACCAGTATCTGGTGGGTGCTGAGATCGACTATAAGGACGATATCAACGGCGCGCAGTTCGTCATCAAGAACCCGAACGCTACGACCACCTGTGGTTGTGGTTCATCGTTCTCGGTTTGACGGCCAGTTGAGCGGCAGAATGTAAAAAAAACGGGGCTTCGGCCCCTTTTTTTATTGCCCGCGCTGCATACGACCCCGCGCGACCCCGCGCGACCCCGCGCGGCCTCGGGCGGCGGCGCGCTCAGCGCGGATAGATCGCTCCGAGCACGCGGTCGGCGGAGGCACCCGTTACTGCCGCCAGATTGCCCGGGCGACGCGCTACGCAACGCATCGCGAGCCACGCGAACGCCAATGGCTCGACCTGGCTCGGTGGCACGCCGAGCGCGTCGGTCGTCATGACGGGGACGCCGCTGACACCGCTGTCCTCCAGCGCCTGCTGCAAGGCCCGCAGAATCTCCGGATTGCGCGCGCCGCCGCCGCACACGTAGACCGCTCTGGCATCCGAGGCATGGCGCTCGATTTCGCGCGCGACTGTCACCGCGGTGAGCGCAACCAGCGTCGCTTGCACGTCGGCGGGGGCGAGCGCGGCGAACGGCTGCAGCTTCGCGTCGAGCCATTGCGCATTGAAGAGGTCGCGGCCGGTGCTTTTGGGCGGCTGCTGGCTGAAAAACGGCTCGTCCAGCAACGCGTTCAGCAGCCTGCGATCCACCTGGCCGCTGGCCGCGAAATGACCGTTTTCGTCGAACGGTTTGCCGAGATGGCGCTGCGCCCATTCGTCCAGAAGCGCGTTGGCCGGCCCGCAGTCGAAGCCACGCACGCTGCCGGTCGCGTTCAGGATCGTGATATTACTGATGCCGCCAAGATTGCAGACCACCCGCGTCTCGTTTTTTGCGCCGAACACGGTGGCGTGAAAAGCCGGCACGAGTGGCGCGCCCTGGCCGCCGGCCGCCACATCGCGGCTGCGGAAATCAGCGATCACGTCGATATGCATCATTTCGGCGAGCAGCGCCGGGTTGTTGATCTGCCGCGTATAGCCCTTTTCCGGCCGATGCCGCACCGTTTGCCCGTGTACCCCGATCGCCCGCACCTCCGCGGCGGGTACGCGGCAGCCGTGCAGCAGTTCGTGGCAGCACACCGCGTAACGCGTGGCGAGCGCGTTGGCGGCCAGCGCCTCACGCTCGATCTCGTTGTCTCCGGGTTGCTGGAGCGCGAACAGCGCCTCGCGCAGGCCCGCGGCAAAGCCGACAAACGCCTCGGCCAGCACCACCGGCGGCTTCCCTTGTGCGAACCGGACGGCCACGCCATCCACGCCATCCATGCTGGTGCCGGACATCAATCCAAAGTAGACGCCGTCTGTGGGGTCTTGCGCCACGTTGCTGCTCCTCTCGATGGTTCGTTGCGATCCGTTGTAGCAGATTATCGGGCGAAGCGCGGTCGAATATAAAGCGCGGCAATGCCGGCGGCATGCCGCCTTACGCCGAAATCGTGCGTCGCCGGCCCGCATGCGGCAGCGTCAATGGGCGCGGCGGCGCGCATCTATGGGACAATCTCCTTTTTTCGCGACTTCACGTTTCCAGCATGAGCACCGAGTCCACCAAGCCCAACCCCGCTTCCGCCTTCCCGATCACCGACGAAGTCCGTCACGCGCTCGCCGTCACCAGGCGCGGTGTCGACGAACTGCTGATCGAAGACGAATTCGCGCAAAAACTCGCGAAGAGTGCGGCGACGGGCAAGCCGCTGCGTATCAAGCTCGGGCTCGATCCGACCGCGCCGGACATCCACATCGGCCACACGGTCGTGTTGAACAAGATGCGCCAGTTGCAGGATCTCGGCCACACCGTGATCTTCCTGATCGGCGATTTCACGTCGCTGATCGGCGATCCGTCGGGCCGC
Organism: Paraburkholderia aromaticivorans; assembly: GCF_002278075.1. Classification (NCBI taxonomy): domain Bacteria; kingdom Pseudomonadati; phylum Pseudomonadota; class Betaproteobacteria; order Burkholderiales; family Burkholderiaceae; genus Paraburkholderia; species Paraburkholderia aromaticivorans. The sequence continues at coordinate 1,788,667 of NZ_CP022989.1, forward strand.
AACGCCACGCGTCCGCCGCTCACGCGCGAGCAGATCGAATCGAACGCCAAGACGTATTTCGATCAGGCCGCGCTCGTGCTCGACCGCGACAAGACCGAGATCCGCTACAACAGCGAATGGTCGATGCCGCTCGGCGCCGACGGCATGATCAAGCTCGCGTCGCGCTACACGGTGGCGCGGATTCTCGAACGCGAAGACTTCACCAAGCGTTTTCAGGGCGGCGTGCCGATCTCGATCCACGAGTTCCTGTACCCGCTGATGCAAGGCTACGACTCGGTCGCCCTGAATGCGGACCTCGAACTCGGCGGCACGGACCAGAAGTTCAATCTGCTGGTCGGCCGTGAGTTGCAGAAGCAGTACGGCCAGGAACAGCAGTGCATTCTGACCATGCCGCTGCTCGAAGGGCTGGACGGCGTCGAGAAGATGTCGAAGTCGAAGAACAACTACATCGGCATCAGCGAAAAGCCGACCGACATGTTCGGCAAGCTGATGAGCATTTCCGACGTGCTGATGTGGCGTTACTTCGAACTGCTGTCGTTCCGTCCGATGGAAGAAATCGCCGGCTTCAAGAAGGAAACCGAAGCAGGCCGCAATCCGCGCGATTTCAAGGTATTGCTCGGTCAGGAGATCGTGGCGCGCTTCCACTCGCAAGCCGACGCCGAACGCGCGCTCGAAGACTTCAACCATCGCGCGAAGGGCGGCGTGCCGGACGATATCCCGTCGGTGACGCTCGCGGGCGCGCCACTCGCGATCGGCCAGTTGCTCAAGCAGGCCAATCTCGTGCCGTCCACTAGCGAGGCGCTGCGCAACATCGAGCAGGGCGGCGTGAAGATCGATGGCGCGACCGTGTCCGACAAGGGCTTGAAGGTCGAAGCCGGCGAATACGTGGTGCAGGTCGGCAAGCGCCGTTTTGCACGCGTCACGTTGACGGCCTGATGAGCCGAGCATCGCTTCCGGAGTCGAGCCGATGATCGCGCTGATTCAACGCGTGCGGCGCGCGGAAGTGCGCGTGGCCGACCGTGTCACCGGCGCGATCGAGGCGGGTCTGCTCGCGCTCGTCTGCGCCGAACGCGGCGATACCGAGGCGGCGGCCGACCGGCTGCTCGCCAAGGTGCTCGGCTATCGCGTCTTCAGCGACGCGGCCGGCAAGATGAATCTCTCCGTGCAAAATCTCGACGGCGCCGGGCGCGCGGGCGGCTTGCTGCTCGTGTCGCAGTTCACGCTGGCCGCGGACACCAACAGCGGCCTGCGCCCGAGCTTTACGCCGGCCGCGCCGCCGGAAGAAGGCAAGCGCCTCTTCGATTATTTTGTCGCCGCGGCGCGGGCGAAACATCCAATCGTCGAGACCGGCGAATTCGGCGCCGACATGCAGGTGTCGCTCGTCAACGACGGGCCGGTCACGTTCTGGCTGCAGACGAACGCCTGATTTTCAGCAGTCGTTCCCGCATGCGCGCTACGGCGCGCACCACCTCCCGACCCTCCAGCCGCTTTTTGCGACAATAGCGGCTCGGCATAACCGGCCAAAGACGCCCACTTTCATCCCATGACTACGCAGATTCTGTTCATCCGGCATGGCGAGACCGACTGGAACCGCATCAAGCGCATTCAAGGTCACATCGACATTCCGCTCGCCACGACAGGCTTCGCGCAGGCGCAACGACTTGCGCGCCGCCTGGCTGATGAGGCGCAGCGGGGTGCACGGCTCGACGCGATCTATTCGAGCGACCTGCAACGCGCGCAGCAAACTGCCCAACCGGTTGCCGACGCACTCGGCTTGCCGCTGCAATTGCGCGAAGGTCTGCGCGAGCGTTCATACGGTGCCTTCCAGGGCCATGACAGCGACGAGATCGCGCTACGCTTTCCCGACGAATACGCGCACTGGCAAACTCGCGATCCGGGTTTCTCCCCGCCGGACGGTGAGTCGCAACGCGCGCTCTACCATCGCGTGCTGCACGCGATCGAACCGTTGGTCGCCGCGCATCCCGGCGGGCGGATTGCCTGCGTCGCGCACGGCGGCGTACTCGACTGCGTGCGGCGCTTCGCCTGCGGTCTGCCGCTCGATGCGCCGCGTGACTACCCGCTGCTGAACACGAGCGTGAACACGGTGGATTTCGACAATGGCAAGGCGACGATCGTGGCGTGGGCAGATGTCGCGCATCTCGATGCGCCGAGCGAGGACGATAGTTTCAAGAAGACGGCGCAGCAAGGACGTTGATCGGCGCGCGCCGGTTGGGCCGCGTGAGTTTGCGCGGGCGGCTGACTCAGATAGTGTTCGCTCGGGCGAGCCGCGTCCGGCTGCGTTATTCCGGCTCGCGGCCGCCCGCTGCCACCCGGCGGCACGCCCGCTTCGATATGCCATTCACCAGCGCCCAGCGGATCACCGGCGCGACCAGACGCACACCGGGCCTCGCCACCACACGGCGAAGCGCCGCGTAACGCTGCAAGTCCAACATTGCCTGGGCCCAATCGGGCAGAAGATCGACGCCGGCGTTGAGCATCAACACTCCGGCTGGTCGCATCGAGGCACTCGGCGCGGGCGTGCTCATCAAAATTCTCACCACTTCACGCGTGCGTTCGCTCGCGACAAGCTCAGGCCGCATCGCCAGCAAGTAAGCGTCGATCCCGGCTCGCGAGCGAGGTACGTGCGACGCGCCGAGCATTTCAGCGATGCGCGCGGTTTCCGCGAAGTACTGATCTTGCGCGGCAACGGGCAGCAGCGGATTCACATAGCGCAAGTACGCAGTCATGAAGCTCGACACTTCGGCGACATGCACCCACGTCAGCAGTGCAGGCTCGCTCGCGCGATACGGCCGGCCGTCCGGCGCAACGCCGCTGACGCCGAGATGAATGCGCTTCACGCGTTCGATCAGCGCCAGCGCGTCGTGCTGGTTGCCGTACGTCGTGCCGGAAATGAAAGTCGCGGTACGGCGCAGACGGCCGAGAATGTCGGTGCGAAACGTCGAATGGTCCCACACGCCGGCGAGCGCCAGCGGGTGCAGTGCCTGGAGCAGAAGGGCGCTGATGCCACCTGTCATCATCGACGTGAAATCGGCGTGGACCTTCCAGCAGACCGAGTCGGGACCGAACAGGCCCGGGTCGCCCGCCGGCGACGAGTAGTCGAGGGTTGGGCCGCTGCCGCTTGTCAGATGCGTGACGCCGGCGGCCAGCTTCGAGCGGAGTTTGCGGGCGAGCAACTGCGAGATACCGCTGGATGAGTTGGCCTGTCTGGTTTGGTCGGACATCCTGAATTGGTCTCGCGCTACGCGTATCGGCTCAGGTCGCGGCCGAATCCCACAGGCTGGGCAGGGCGCTCGACGAGTCGGGCGCGGCGAGGCCGAAATGCCGGTACGTGAGCAGCGTGGCGACGCGGCCGCGCGGCGTGCGCTGCAGGAAGCCCTGCTGGATCAGATACGGCTCGAGCACGTCTTCAATCGTGTCGCGCTCTTCGCCGATAGCGGCCGCCAGGTTGTCGACGCCGACCGGGCCGCCGTCGAACTTGTGCAAGATCGCTTCGAGCAGCTTGCGGTCCATCAGGTCGAAGCCGACCGCGTCCACGTCGAGCATCTTGAGCGCGGCGTCGGCCACCTGCGCGGTGATATTGCCGTCGGCCTTCACCTCGGCGAAGTCGCGCACGCGCCGCAGCAGGCGGTTCGCGATCCGCGGTGTGCCGCGCGCACGTTTGGCGATCTCGAATGCGCCGTCTGGATGGATCTGCGCATTGAGCAGCGACGCCGAACGCGTGACGATGCGCGCCAGTTCCTCGGCGTTATAAAACTCGAGCCGCGCCACGATGCCGAAGCGGTCGCGCAGCGGGTTGGTCAGCATGCCCGCGCGGGTGGTCGCGCCGACCAGCGTGAACGGCTGCAGGTCCAGCTTCACGCTGCGCGCGGCCGGTCCTTCGCCGATCATGATGTCGATCTGATAATCCTCCAACGCCGGATACAGAATTTCTTCGACGACCGGCGAGAGCCGGTGGATTTCGTCGATAAACAGCACGTCGTTGGCTTCGAGATTGGTGAGCAACGCGGCGAGGTCGCCGGCGCGTTCGAGCACCGGCCCTGACGTTTGCCGCAGATTGACGCCCATTTCCCGCGCGATGATGTGCGCGAGCGTGGTTTTGCCGAGGCCCGGCGGCCCGAACAGCAAGACGTGGTCGAGCGATTCGGAGCGGCGTTTGGCGGCCTCGATAAAGATTTCCAGCTGGCCGCGGACTTTTTCCTGCCCGACATATTCTTCGAGCTGGCGCGGGCGCAACGCGCGCTCGAACGCTTCTTCGTTCGGCGAGACGGGCGTGGCCGCGATGATGCGCTCGGCGGCGAGTTTGTCGGTTTCGATCATGCGGTCATTGTACCGCGAGCCGCCCGCCGCGAAACTCGGCCGAATGGCCAGGGTGCGCGGCTCGCAGCCGCGTGCGAAGCTTCACCCATCGGCTGCATGTCGAACACGAGGGACGAGCGTCAACCCTTGGACAGCGCCTTCAACGCCAGCTTGATGCCTTCGGAAACACCGGTGCCGGCCGGCACGTTTTTGACGGCGGCCAGCGCTTCTTTTTCGGAGTAACCCAATGCGAGCAGTGCGTTCAGGATATCGGAGGCGTGGTCGGATGCCGACGCCGCGCCCGCCATCGCGCCCAGGTCCGCGCCGATCTTGCCCTTCAGTTCGAGGAGCAGCCGCTCCGCCGTTTTCTTGCCGATGCCCGGCACACGCGTCAGGCGCGCCGCATCCTGCATCGTGACGGTCTGCGCGAGTTCGTGAACGCTCATGCCCGACAGCACCGCCAACGCCATGCGCGCGCCTATGCCGGAGATTTTCAGCAGTTCGCGGAAGGTCGAACGTTCCTCGGCGGTGCCGAAGCCGTACAGCAGGTGGGCGTCTTCGCGCACGATCATCTGCGTGAGCAACACGATGCGTTCGCCGGCCGAAGGCAGGTTGTAGAACGTGCTCATCGGCACGTCGACTTCGTAACCGACGCCGTTGCAGTCGACGAGCAGATGCGGCGGGTTTTTTTCCAGCAGAACGCCGGCAATGCGACCGATCATGGCGGATTCAATCTCGAGAGAAAGGGCGAGTGTAGCGCAGCGGGTGAGCGGCGAGTGGTCCGCGAGTCATGCGAAATGGCGGTTGATTCGCGCGGCGTTGCGTCGGCCTTTATCCGACCAGACGTCCACGCCTCACGCGCAACCCCTTCTTCGCCAGCGAAGGCGCGATGCCGCCCAACGTGCTCAGCGTCGTGCCGCCGTGCGCGTGGCAGATCGCCATGCCGAGCGCGTCGGCGGCGTCGGTGCCGGGCACGCCGGACAGATTGAGCAGGCGCACCACCATCTGCTGCATCTGTTCCTTGGTTGCGCGGCCGTAACCTACCACGGCCTGCTTCAACTGCAGAGCGGTGTATTCGGCCACCGGCACGCCGCCCGCGACCAGTCCGCAGATAGCCGCGCCGCGCGCCTGGCCGAGCAGCAAGGTGGATTGCGGGTTGACGTTGACGAACACTTTTTCGATTGCCGACTGGTCCGGCGCATGCTGGCGGATCAACGTGGAAATGCCTTCGAAGATGGTGCCGAGACGCGACGGCAGATCGGCGTCGGCGGTTTTGATGACGCCGCTCGCGACATAGCTGAGCGTGTGGCCGCTTTGGTCGATCACGCCGAAGCCGGTCACGCGCAGGCCGGGGTCGATGCCGAGAATTCTCATGAGGTGCCGCGCATGCGGTAAAAACCAGGTGCTTGCGATACTACAACACACGTGCCACGCGGCGGTCGGCGCAGGACGTTGTCAGCGGAATAAAAACTGCTGGGTGTGGTGTAAGCCGGCATGCAGGGAGGCATTCGCACATGGAGCGCTATCGGAATCTCAGCGGCGACTCGGGCGTCGAGGCGTATGAACTTGGCGACGACTTTGTCGCGGTCCGCTTCAGGCATGGGGTGGTGTATTGGTACACCGAGGCCAGCGTCGGTGAATGGCACCTTGCCGCGCTCAAGCGTCTGGCGCGGCGCGGGCAAGGGCTCAGCACTTACATCAGCCGGCACGCGGAGGTGAGCGGAGGTTACGCGAGAAAGGAAACGGACGACTGAGCGGCGCGTGAGGGGCGGTAGAAGCGCGGCACAAATGCGCCGCAAACGCGGCACGAGCCGGTGACAAACGTGGCACAAGCACATCCAGGCACGCCACAAGCGCGGCACGAAAGAAAACGGCCCGACGGAAAATCCCGCCGGGCCGTTTCTCTAAAGCTTGAACCTCACCAGCTACCCGGTTTCACGAGAAAACACGCGCCGCCGGCGAAAGCCGAATCAATGCCGGAAGTGACGCACACCCGTCAGCACCATCGCGATGTTGTGCTCATCCGCCGCGCTGACCACTTCGTCGTCGCGCATCGAGCCGCCCGGTTGGATCACGCAGGTCGCGCCTGCCGCCACCACCACGTCGAGGCCGTCGCGGAACGGGAAGAACGCGTCCGACGCCACGGCCGAACCGGCCAGCGTCAAACCGGCGTTCTGCGCCTTGATGCTGGCGATGCGCGCCGAGTCCACGCGGCTCATCTGGCCCGCGCCAACGCCGAGCGTCATGCCATTGCCGCAGAACACGATGGCGTTCGACTTCACGTACTTCGCCACGCGCCATGCAAACAGCAGATCGTCCATTTCCTTCGGCGTCGGATGACGCTTCGTGACCACGCGCAATTCGCGCGGCTGCACGTTCTTCGAATCGAGCGACTGCACCAGCAGGCCGCCGCCCACGCGCTTCAGATCGAACGCGTTATGGCCTTCGCCCAGCGCGATTTCGAGCAGACGCACGTTCTGCTTTGCCGCGAACACCTGGCGCGCTTCGGCGCTGAACGACGGGGCAATCAGCACTTCGACGAACTGCTTGGCCACGGCTTGCGCCGCCGCCTCATCCACTTCGCGGTTAAAGGCGATGATGCCGCCGAACGCGGAGGTCGGATCGGTCTGGAACGCCTTCGCGTAAGCCTCGTTGGCGTTTGCGCCGACTGCCACGCCGCACGGATTCGCATGCTTGACGATCACGCACGCCGGCACGTCGAAGGTCTTCACGCATTCCCACGCTGCGTCGGAATCCGCAATGTTGTTGTACGACAGTTCCTTGCCCTGCAACTGGTTGTAGTTCGCCAGGGCGCCGGCCGGCACCGACAGGTCGCGGTAGAACGCCGCGCTCTGGTGCGGGTTTTCGCCGTAGCGCAGGTCCTGCACCTTGTTGAACGCGAGGTTGAACGTGGCCGGGTAAGCGTTGCGCGACGAATGTTGCAACTCGTCGGTCAGGCTCGTCAGGTAGTTCGTGATCGCGCCGTCGTATTGCGCGGTGTGCGCGAACACCTTGGTGGCGAGGCGGAAGTTCGTCTTGTACGACACGGCGTTGCTGTTCGCGCGCATCTCGTCGAGCACGACCGCGTAGTCGGCCGGATCGACCACCACCGTCACGTCGCGATGGTTCTTCGCGGCCGAACGCAGCATGGTCGGGCCGCCAATGTCGATGTTCTCGATCGCGTCTTCCAGCGAGCATTCCTCTTTCGACACGGTCTGCACGAACGGGTACAGATTCACGACCAGCAGGTCGATGGTCGGAATCTCGTGCTTTTCAAGCGCCGCCATGTGTTCCGGCAGGTCGCGGCGCGCCAGAATGCCGCCGTGCACCTTCGGATGCAGCGTTTTCACGCGCCCGTCCAGCATTTCCGGGAAGCCGGTGTAATCGGCGACTTCGGTGACGGAGAGACCCGCGTCCGCGAGCAGTTTCGCGGTGCCGCCAGTCGACAGGATCTTGACGCCGAGGTCCGACAGCGATTTGGCGAAGTCGACGATGCCGGACTTGTCGGAAACGGAGATGAGCGCTTGCTTGATCATGATGAAGACGAAAAGCCGAAGGGAAACGTGGCAGGGCGCGAGAAACTACAACGCGCTACAACAAACCGTGTTGTTGCAGCTTCTTGCGCAGCGTATTGCGGTTGATGCCGAGATACTCGGCGGCCAGCGACTGATTGCCGCCGGCCTGCTCGAGCACCACTTCGAGCAGGGGTTTTTCTACGCAGGAAATCACCATATCGTAGACGTCGTGCGGATTGGAGCCGTCGAGATCCTGGAAATACATCCCCAGGCTGTCGCGGACTGATTGTTCGATATTGTTCTTGCTCATGCTGCTAGTCGGTCGGTTGGGTCCTCGCCCGTGTTGAGCGTTTCGTCGACGTAGACGAGGCGGTCGGAGATCGCCTTTTGTGCGTCGAAGAACTCGTTGACGGCGAGGAGTTGTTCGCGCGTGGTATCCAGCGTATTCATGCGATGCCGGAACACGTTGGCGCCAGAAAGGCCGCGAGTGTACCAGCCGATGTGCTTGCGCGCAGTGCGCACACCCGTAAATTCGCCGTAGAAAGCGTAGTGATCTTCGAGATGCTCGTTCATCACCTGCTGGATTTCGTCGATGCGCGGCGGCGGCAGCAATTCGCCCGTTTGCAGGAAATGCTCGATCTCGCGAAACAGCCACGGGCGCCCCTGCGCGGCGCGGCCGATCATGATGGCGTCGGCGCCGGTGGCGGCCAACACCTCGCGTGCTTTTTGCGGCGACGTAATGTCGCCGTTGGCGACCACCGGAATGCGCACCGCCGCCTTCACCGCGGCGATGGTTTCGTATTCGGCCTCGCCGTGATACAGGTCGGCGCGTGTGCGGCCATGCACGGTCAGCATCGAAATACCGGCCGCTTCGGCCAGACGCGCGACATTCAGCGCATTCTTGTTCGCGCGATCCCAGCCCGTGCGGATCTTGAGCGTGACGGGCACCGCGTCGGGCCCGACGCCCACCGCGCCGACCACCGCCTCGACAATGCGCTGTACCAGCGGCTCGTTCTGCAACAGGGCCGAGCCCGCCGCCACGTTGCACACCTTCTTGGCCGGGCAGCCCATGTTGATGTCGATGATCTGCGCGCCGTTCGCTACGTTGTAGCGGGCCGCTTCGGCCATCATGGCCGGATCGGCGCCGGCGATCTGCACGGCGATCGGCTCGACCTCGCCTGCGTGATTGGCGCGGCGCATGGTCTTCTCGCTTTTCCACAACTGCGCGTTCGAGGCGACCATTTCCGACACTGCGTAGCCCGCGCCCAGCCGCTTGCACAGCTGCCGGAACGGCCGGTCGGTCACGCCTGCCATAGGCGCGACGAACAGGTTATTACGCAGATTGTGGGAGCCGAGAGTGGGCATAACGTGGAACGCGGTGAACGCGCGCGCGGCCGATTGCTCAGTTTCTGTCAATCGGAGCACTCGCGAAATGCGAGGGAAAACCGCTATTTTAGCGTTAACGGATAGCCGGCACCCGACATGTGTCTCTCGTAACTCATTAAATCTTCTATGAAAGTACGCCGATTCATAGAACCGGCGCCGCCCGCGCGGCCTCTTGCAAGCGAAGCTTGGAGGCCGTGCGGCGCGCCTAGCGGCGTTGTCCGAACATCATTTGCCGTGCCAGCGCGGTTTTCACAGGCGGCAGGAATTCGAGCGCGGTGAGGGCGAGGCCGCGCATGATCGCGAGCGGCGCGAAGTCGACGGTGAAGAGGCGCGCGAGCGTGTCGGTGGCACCGATCGTCATGCGCCGGTCGAGCGCGCGGCGTTGCGCGAAAGTGGCTAGCGCGAGCGGCGTCGGGCCTTCCGCGGAGAGGGCGTCGGCGAGCGAGTGCGCGTCGCGCAGGCCCAAGTTTAGGCCTTGGCCCGCCACCGGGTGCAGCGTCTGCGCCGCATTACCGATCGCCACGATGTGACCGTCGACGAGCGTTTCCACCGCGTTCAGCCCCAGCGGGAACGACGCGCGCCCCTTGATGTGCGTGAAGCGGCCCATGCGGTCGCCGAAGGCGGCGCCGAGTTCACTGAGGATGGCTTCGTCGGAGAGCTGCGCGCGGCGCGCGGCTTCCTCGGGCGCGCAGCACCAGACCAGAGCGTAGTCGGCGCCGCGCACGCCGCCCATCGGCAGCAACGCGATCGGACCTTGCGAGGTGAAGCGTTCCCACGCGACGTGCGGCTGCGGCGCGGACACGGTCACCGTGCCGACGAGTGCAGTCTGGCCGTAGTCCCGCGAGCCAGGTTCGACCGCGGCTCGGCCAGCGCGCCGTGTGGCGGCTCGATTGTCGCGAGTGCCGTCGTCCGCGTGGCGGCTGGGCTGTCGCTCGGCCACATTCACGCTGGCCCCCTTGCTGGCGCGTTTAGCCGCGCCTTTACCCGGCGTCTGGTCGCCGAACAGGCCGCCTTCCGCATTCACCAGAATGCGCGTGTGCAACTGACGCGTGACGCCCGCGGTTTCGATCGGCAGCGTGACGCCGTCGAGTTCCTGCGTCGGCGCGCCGGCCGAGGTGGAGCGGAACCAGTGTACGGAGGTGGCGTGCACCGCCTCGGCGAGACCGTGGACGATCGAGCCGTAGCGCAGCACGTAGCCGAGCGCCGGCAAACCGTGCTCGCTGTGGTCGATCAGCGTGCGGCCGAAATGGCCGCGCTGCGAGACGTGGATACGCTGGATCGCGGTGGCGTCCGCGGGCCAGCGCAGCGGCTCCAGGATCATCCGGCTGCCGTGCGACACGGCGATGGCGCGCGGGTCGGCGATCGAATCTTCCGGCTCGCGGGCGTCGACGAGCGCGATCTTCAGCGAGCGCGTCGCGCTGCGGCGCGCCAGCCAGCCGGCCAGCGCCAGCCCGACCGGACCGGCGCCGACGATCGTCACGTCGAAATCGAAGGGGTGGCCGGCCGCGGCGGGCTTCAGGATCACCGTCGACTGGGAAACGTCGTTCATTCCGGGTTACTTCCTTATGACTTCCTTGTTTCGTGAGCCGCGCGGGCTTCCTGCATCAGCGCCTCGATCTCGTCGGCGGCGACGGGCACGTCGCGCGTGATCAGCTCGCAGCCGCTCGGCGTGACGATGGCGTCGTCCTCGATGCGGATGCCGATGTTCCAGTAGCGCTCGGGCACGCCTTCGGCCGGCCGGATGTAGAGGCCCGGCTCGATGGTGAGCGTCATCGAAGCCTGCAGCGTGCGCCACGGCAGCGCGCCTGCCTCGTCGCGCGGCGCGCGGCGTTCGCGATAGTCGCCGACATCGTGCACGTCCATGCCGAGCCAGTGCCCGGTGCGGTGCATATAGAACGGCGCGTAGGCGCGTTCGGCGATCACGTCGTCGACCGAGGCGAATTTTGCGCGCGCGATGATGCCGGTGTCGAGCAAGCCCTGCGACAGTACGCGCACGGCCGCCTGGTGCGGATCGTCGAAGGTGGCGCCGGCGCGGGTGGCGTCGACGGCGGCCTGCTGCGCGGCCAGCACGATGTCGTACAGCTCGCGCTGCGCCGGCGTGAAGCGGCCGCTGGCGGGAAAGGTGCGGGTGATGTCGGACGCGTAGCCGTCGAGTTCGCAGGCCGCGTCGATCAGGATCAGGTCGCCGTCCTGGGCAATCGCGTTGCCCGCCGGGTAATGCAGCACGCAGGCGTTCGCGCCCGCCGCGACGATCGACGTGTAAGCCGGCGCCTGCGCGCCGAATTTGCGGAACGTATAGAGCAGTTCGGCTTCGAGTTCATACTCGCGCACGCCGGGATGGCACGCGGCCATCGCGCGACGATGCGCGGCGGCCGAAATCTGTCCGGCGCGGCGCATGATGGCGAGTTCGTGGTCGTCCTTGACGAGCCGCATGTCGTCGAGCAGCGGGATTAGATCGTGCGCGGCAGCCGGCGCGGCGACGCCGCCGCGAGCTTGCGCCCGCACGGCGTCGAGCCAGCCGCGCACCTGTTCATCCAGTTGCGGCGAGGTGCCGAGCGCGTAATGCAGCGCTGGCTTGTCGGCGAGCAGACGCGGCAGTTGCGCATCCACTTCGCCGATGGCGAACGCCGCGTCGACACCGAAAGCCGCGCGCGCGCCGTCCGGGCCGAAGCGGAAACCTTCCCACGTCTCGCGCTCGACATTCTTCTCGCGGCAGAACAGCACGGAGGCCGGCCCGCCGGGCGCGGCGCTGGCGTCGAGCACCAGTAACGCCTCGGGTTCGGTGAAGCCGGTCAGGTAGTAGAAGTAGCTGTCGTGCCGATAGGGATAATCGGCGTCGCGGTTGCGCAGCGCCTCGGGCGCGGTGGGGACAATGGCGACGCCGCCGCCCGCCGCCCGAAGCGCGGCGAGTACGCGCTCACGGCGCGTGCGGTAGACGTCGATGGCGATGGAGGGTTCGGTCGGCTGGTTCATCGTGCGATTGTAGCGCCCATGCACGGAGTTATTTTGCGCGGGATACTGGCGCAAGTGGACGCGAAGGCGTTGGCGGCGCTGTTGCAATCCGCCCACAGCGAGTCTGCATGCGGCTCGCCAAGCGCCGCTGCGACGCGCGTGAATGCTCGCTAAAGCCAGCAACCACTTATACTTTCGCCGGATTCAGGAAAAGGCAGATGGTAATGATGAAACTCATCGGTTCGCTCGCCAGCCCCTTTGTGCGTAAAGCGCGCATTGTGCTGGCCGACAAGAAAATCGACTACGAACTAGTGCCCGAGAATGTCTGGGCGCCGGACACCAGGATTCACACGTTCAATCCGCTCGGCAAGGTGCCGTGCCTCGTGATGGAAGACGGCGAAGCCGTGTTCGACTCGCGGGTCATCTGCGAATACGTGGATACGCTCTCCCCGGTCGGCAAGCTGATCCCCCAGTCGGGGCGTGAGCGTGTCGAGGTGCGCTGCTGGGAAGCGCTCGCCGACGGCTTGCTCGACGCGGCGGTGCTGATTCGCCTCGAAGGCACGCAGCGCGCGCCGGAGCAGCGTGTGGACGCGTGGGTCGCACGCCAGCAGCGCAAGATCGACGAAGCGCTGATCGCGATGGCGCAGGGATTGGGCAGCAAGACGTGGTGCGCGGGCAATCACTACACGCTCGCCGACATCGCGGTGGGCTGCGCGCTGGGTTATCTGGATTTCCGCATGCCCGAGCTGAACTGGCGCGAACCGTATCCGAATCTGGATAAACACTTCCAGAAGCTCTCGCTGCGCCAGTCGTTCATCGACACGGTGCCCGTCAACTGAGCGGGCGCCTTATTGCCTGGCGTTTGGCTGACCGCCGTTTTGTTTATCGTTCCGCCGCCGCGTGATACCCGGCCCGAACGCAAAGCCGAACGCCAGTAACAGCAATGAAACCGCCAGCACGGTGTTGTTGCCGCTCGTGACATAGGGCGTGCTGCCCGCAGTGCCTTGCACCGTCAGGTCGAGCGAACCGATCGTGTAAGGCTGCAGGCGGCCGAGCACCTTGCCGTCGGCATCGATCGCGGCGGTCATGCCGGTGTTGGTGGCGCGCAGCATCGGGCGGCCGGTTTCCAGCGAACGCATGCGCGCGATCTGCAGATGCTGGTCGAGCGCGATCGTGTCGCCGAACCAGGCCAGGTTGGTCGAATTGACCAGCACGCCGGCGGGCGTATCGCTATCGCGAATGGTCCGCGCAATCTCTTCGCCGAAAATGTCCTCGTAACAGATGTCGACCGCGACCGGCTGGTTGTGGACCATGAACGGCTTCTGCACCGGCGCGCCACGGAAGAAGTCGCCGAGCGGAATGCTCATCAGGTTGACGAACCAGCGGAATCCCCACGGCACGAATTCGCCGAACGGCACGAGGTGGTGCTTGTCGTAGCGGTACACGTCGCGCGTGCCGGGGGTGACGCCGAACAGGCTGTTCGTGTAGTCGATCACCTGGCCTTCCGGCGTGATCGTGCCGCCGATCGCGCCGAACAGAATCGCGCTGCCCGTGGTGTCCGCAAAATTGCGCACCGCCGAGGCGAAGGGCGCCGGCAATTGCTGCGCGAGCACCGGAATGGCGGTTTCCGGCGTGACGATCAGATCGGCCGGCTTCGAGGTGATCATTTGCTGATACTGGTCGATCGCGGCGCGCATGCCGGATTCCTCGAACTTCATTTCCTGTTTGACGTTGCCTTGCAGCAGGCGCACGGTCAGCGGCGCGTTGGCCGGCACGGTCCATTGGACGAGCGGCAGCAGCAGACCGGCTGCGATCAGCGCCACAGCGATTGCGGCCGGCACGGCGACGCGCGCGGCGCCCGGTTTCGCGGCATTGCGGCTGGCGTCGCCGGTTCCGCCCGGCTTGCGCGAAGGCAGAAGCGGCAGCAGCGCCTGCACGATCAGCGCGGCCACCAGCGCGAGCATCCAGCCGACGCCGTACACGCCCGCCACCGGCGCGAAGCCGGCGAACGGACCGTCCACCTGGGCGTAACCGCTCGCGAGCCACGGAAAGCCCGTAAACACCGTGCCGCGCAACCATTCGCCGATCGCCCACGCGCTCGCGAACGCCAGCGCGCCATGCCAGGTCGGCGAGAACGGCGTGTCGTCGGCGGCCGCGCCATTGCGCGCGTGACCGGCGCAGAACGACCAGACACCGGCCGCCAGCGCCGGATAAACCGCCAGATAGAGCGAGAACAGCACCACGGCCGCGCCGGCGAGAGGCGCCGCCATGCCGCCGTAGAAATGCATGCTGACGTAGAGCCACCACACGCCGGTCAGGAAATTGCCGAAGCCGAACGCGCCGCCCGTCAGCGCCGCGCTTTTCCAGCCGGTGGTGCGCGTGAGCCAGGCGAAGAACAGCGCGAAGATCGCGAGTTCGAGCCAGCCGCCGTGCGGCGTCGGCGCGAACGAAAGCGTATTGGCCGCGCCCGCGGCGAGCGCGACGAGGTAATGCCAGCGGGGCAGCGTGCGGCCGCGAACTGGCTCGGCGGCAGAAGCGCTCACGCCTCGGCGCGAACGGGAAGTGATCGGGTCGGCCATTGTTGCGCGGTCGGCGTGAAAGGTTGAACAGCGGGTTGAAGAGCGGCTTGAACAGCGAGTCGGAGAAGTGCAGCGAGAACCGGCCGGAGCCGGATCAGGTCTGCACGTGCTGCGCTTCGCGCTCGCGCTGGCCGGCGAGCGGATCGCGGCGCACCAGCAGCATATGAATCTGGCGGGCGTCGCCGCGCAGAATCTCGAAGATCAGATCGTCGAGGCGGACTTTTTCGCCGCGATGCGGCACCCGTCCGAAGTGATGCGTGACGAGTCCGCCGATCGTGTCGACTTCGTCGTCCGGGTAGTGGGTGCCGAAGGCCTCGTTGAACTGTTCGATTTCGGTCAGCGCGCGCACGCGGAAGCGTCCGTCCGGCGAGGCGATGATATTGCCGCTTTCCTCGTCGAAATCGTATTCGTCTTCAATATCGCCGACGATCTGTTCCAGCACGTCTTCGATCGTGATCAGGCCGGCCACGCCGCCGTATTCGTCGACCACCACCGCGAGGTGGTTGCGATTCACGCGGAAGTCGTGCAGCAGCACGTTCAGACGCTTCGACTCGGGAATGAACACGGCGGGGCGCAGCATGCCGCGCACGTCGAACTCTTCTTCGGCGTAGTAGCGCAGCAGGTCTTTGGCGAGCAGCACGCCGATGATGTTGTCGCGGTTGCCCTCGAAGACCGGATAGCGCGAGTGCGCTTTTTCCAGCACGTAAGGAATGAATTCGGCGGGATTGTCCGCGATGTTGATCGCGTCCATTTGCGCACGCGGCACCATGATGTCGCGCGCGCTGAGTTCGGACACCTGGAATACGCCTTCGATCATCGACAGCGAGTCGGCGTCGATCAGGTTGCGCTCGTGCGCGTCCTGCAGAATTTCCAGAAGTTCGGCGCGCGAGTCGGGCTCGGGCGAGATGAAGTCGGTCAGACGCTCGAGCAGCGAGCGCTTTTCCTGCGGTTTGTCGGTATGGCGTCGACTGGGATACGTGTCGTTCATGGTAGTGCGCCCGGCAAGACTGGGCGCGCTGTTGCAGAGCATTAAGGATACACCAGGCACATGGCAGGACCGTGTCCTGCCGGGCTGGGCGATGAGTGAAGCTGGGGTGAAACGGCGTCGCCGTGAGAGGCGGGCGTGGGTCAATCCTAACTGATAACGCGCGGAAAAGCGTTTCCAGGAAAAAAAGCGCCGTTCGTGACGATTATTCCTGGCCGCTCTTGAGGTCCGTTTTGACGTCCGCTTTGACGTTCTCCTTCGCGCCCACTTTCCGGCCCGCCTTCAGGCCCGCTTCGCGGCTTTCCTCGCGGCACCGTTCGAGCAGCGCTTCGAGCGCGCGGTCCGGCATGCCGCTTTCACGCAGCGCATGCACGGTGCGGCTGACGTAATCGAGCGTGGTGCCGTAGCGCCCGCTGGCACAGCCGAACACGGTTTTGACGACATCGTCGTGCAACTTGCCGGTGTAGCTCGGCACGTCGCGGCGCATCACGAACGCCAGCGCGTCGACGCGGCGGCCGTCGGCGAGCACGCACGGCAGCCACGCCGGCCGGTACGAGCCCATGGCCATTTCGCGGCGCCAGAGCGCTTCGAGATGCGGCATCGAGCCTTCGGCCGCGAGCCGGAACGCGATGCCGGTGCACGAACCGCCGCGATCGAGCGCGAGCACGAGGCCGGGCTGCTCGGGCGTGCCGCGATTCACGCGCGACCATAGATAGAGGCCACGATGGTAGCCGTGAACTCGCGATCGGGTTGCTTCGACGGTGGGCAGGCCGGGGTTCCAGATCAGCGACCCATAGCCGAACAGCCAGAGATCGCTCTGGCGGTCCCAGTCGCGCAGCGTGCAGTCGAGCGATGCGCGCAATTCCTCGTCCGTCAGCAGCCGCGATTCGCCGAGCACCGGTGGGTAGTCCGGGCAGGGCGTTCGGGTGTCTGCTTCAGGGGATGAGGTGCTCACGATGGGTTTTGAACGGGGTGGACGTTAGCGGCTCGGCTGCGATCGCCGCCTACTGGTACGGATCGGGAAACCCGAGCTTGGCGAGGATTTCCGTTTCGATCGCTTCCATTTCCTCGGCTTCTTCCTCGACTTCGTGGTCGTAGCCCTGGGCGTGGAGTGTGCCGTGCACGAGCAGATGCGCGTAGTGCGCGACGAGCGGCTTGCCCTGCTCGGCGGCTTCTTTTTCGACCACCGGGCAGCACAGGATCAGGTCGCCCGTCACCGGATCGTCTTCGGATTCGGCGTAGGCAAAGGTCAGCACGTTGGTCGAATAATCCTTGCCGCGATAGGTGCGGTTCAGCGTGCGGCCTTCTTCGGCATCGACGAACCGCACCGTCAATTCACCGTCCGCGAAGAGCGCCGCCTTGATCCAGCCGGCCACGGTGGCGCGCGAAAGCAGCGCCTTGTGTTCCGGCCAGGCCTTGGCGGCGGGGAATTGCAGATTCAACGTCAGTTTCGGGGCGCGGCTCATGCGGTTTCGTCGTGTTGCGTCTTTTACGTTGGTTGCGGCTGCGGGCGCTTAGCGTGAATCCGCCGGACTGGCGGTTTTCTGCGAATGCGCATCGTACGCCTCCACAATTCGCGCGACCAGCGGATGCCGCACCACGTCAGCGCTCGTAAAGCGCGTGAGCGCGATGCCGCGCACGTCGGCCAGCACCTGCTGCGCTTCGATCAGCCCGCTCTTGTGGCCGCGCGGCAAGTCGACCTGGGTCGTGTCGCCGGTGACCACCGCCTTCGAGCCGAAGCCGATCCGCGTGAGGAACATCTTCATCTGTTCGGGCGTGGTGTTCTGCGCCTCGTCGAGGATGATGAACGCGTGGTTCAGCGTGCGGCCGCGCATGTACGCGAGCGGCGCGATTTCGATCATCTGCCGCTCGAACATCTTGGCGGTCTTGTCGAAGCCGAGCAGATCGTACAGCGCGTCGTACAAAGGACGCAGATACGGATCGACCTTTTGCGCCAGATCGCCCGGCAGGAAGCCGAGGCGCTCGCCCGCTTCCACAGCCGGACGCGTCAGCACGATGCGTTTGACCTGATCGCGCTCCAGCGCGTCCACCGCGCAGGCCACCGCCAGATAGGTCTTGCCGGTGCCGGCCGGGCCGATGCCGAAGGTCACGTCGTGCGAGATGATCTGCTTCAGATACTCGCGCTGCGCCGGCGTGCGGCCGCGCAGATCCGCGCGCCGCGTGTACAGCTTCGGGCCGAGTTCTTCGACGTCGTCGTCCACGGCGTCGGCGGGCTGGTCGAACGGATGATCCGGATTGCCCGGGAAACGCGGGTCTATCGCTTCCGTGCCGTGTCCGTTGCCGTTCGCGCGATGCCGCGCGGGCTGACGGACTTCAACGAGCGCAAGCTGGATGTCGTCGACCGACAGCGGCTTCTGTGAGTTGTCGTAGAACTTTTCGAGCGCGGTGAGCGCGAGTTTCGCGCCGCGTCCACGAATCGTAATGCGGTGGCCACGGCGTTGCAGCGTCACGTCGAGCGCCTGCTCGATCTGGCGCAGATTTTCGTCGAGCGGGCCGCAGAGGTTGGCGAGCCGCGCGTTGTCTTCACGCGGTGCGGTGAATTCCAGATGCTGCTGAGTGGTCTTCAAGGCGGTGGTTCGATCCTGTCGGTTTCGATACGCGGGTTGCTTCGCGGATTTGCGTCGCGGGTTGGCGTCGCTCAGTGGGTCGTGGCCGGTGCGTCGTCATGCACCAGCACGAGCTCGCCACGTAGCGAATGTGGGTACGCTTTGACGATTTTCACGTCCACCATCTGGCCGATCAGCCGTGCGTGCGACGCGACCGGCGCCGGGAAATTCACCACCCGGTTGTTCTCGGTGCGGCCCGCGAGTTCGTTCGGGTCCTTGCGCGCCGGGCGCTCGACCAGAATGCGCTCGATCTTGCCGACCATCGAATCGCTAATGCGCTGCACGTTTTCCTCGATGGTGGCCTGCAAATGCTGCAGACGCTTGAGCTTCACCTCACGCGGCGTGTCGTCGTGCAGATTCGCGGCCGGCGTGCCGGGGCGCGGGCTGTAGATGAACGAGAAGCTGGTGTCGTACTTCATCTCGTGCACGAGCGCCATCATCTTGTCGAAGTCTTCTTCCGTCTCACCGGGGAAGCCGACGATCATATCGGTGGAGAGCGACAGGTCGGGGCGGATCGCGCGCAGCTTGCGGATCACCGACTTGTATTCGAGCACCGTGTAGCCGCGCTTCATGGCCATCAGAATGCGGTCCGAGCCGTGCTGCACCGGCAGATGCAGGTGGCTGACGAGCTTCGGCACCTTCGCGTAGGTGTCGATCAGGCGCTGCGTGAATTCTTTCGGATGCGACGTGGTGTAGCGAATCCGTTCAATACCGGGAATATCCGCGACGTATTCGATCAGCGTGGCGAAGTCGGCGATTTCCGACGAATCGAGCGTGAGACCGGCGCGGTAAGCGTTCACGTTCTGGCCGAGCAGCGTGACTTCACGCACGCCCTGATCGGCGAGACCGGCGATTTCGGTCAGCACGTCGTCGAGCGGGCGCGACACTTCTTCGCCGCGCGTGTACGGCACGACGCAGTAGCTGCAGTACTTGCTGCAGCCTTCCATGATCGACACGAACGCGCTCGGTCCGTCCACACGCGCAGGCGGCAGGTGATCGAATTTTTCGATTTCCGGGAACGAGATGTCCACTTGCGCGCGGCCGCTTTCGCGGCGCTTGTCGATCATTTGCGGCAGACGGTGCAGCGTTTGCGGGCCGAACACCAGATCGACATAGGGTGCGCGCGCAACGATCGTCGCGCCTTCCTGGCTCGCCACGCAGCCGCCCACGCCGATAATCAGATTCGGATTCGCTTCTTTCAGTTCGCGCACGCGGCCGAGGTCGGAGAAAACTTTTTCCTGGGCCTTTTCGCGCACCGAGCACGTATTGAACAGAATGACGTCCGCGTCTTCCGGCGTGTCGGTCTTGACGAGTCCTTCAGCCGCGCCGAGTACGTCGACCATCTTGTCGGAGTCGTACTCGTTCATCTGGCAGCCAAAGGTCTTTACATAAACTTTCTTGGTCATCGAATTTCGCCGGTCGCAGTGGTTAACCTGGGGGCGTCGTTTAAAGGTGAAGAGGGGCGAAACGTGCGAGCGGGCCGTGTGGCGACGGTTTGGCCACGCTTTTGGCCGCGCTTTTGGCCATTACCGGGCGGGTTTCGGGCACGTTTGCAGCGTAGCTCAATATTATAGCCCTTCGCGCGATGCGCTTTCCGCCGCCGCCTTGCCGCCCGGCGGCTGCGGCGGCAGGCCCAGCAGCCCTTCCAGTTCGTCCGACACGCGCGCGAAACGCTCACTCAGGAAATCCAGCAATACGCGCACGCGCGGCGCCATGAAGCGGTTGCGATGGTAGAGCGCGTGCAGTGGCGCATCCGGATAACGCCATTGCGGCAGCAGGATTTTCAGGCCGTCGGCGCGCAGGTCCGCTTCCACGTCCCACATCGACTTGATCACGATGCCGTAACCGCGCAGCGCCCATTCGCGGGCGACCGCGCCGTCGTTGGTCTCGCGGGCGGTTTCGAACGGCACGGTGTAGTGCTGCACCTCGTCGCCGCGCGTGAAGCGCCACTCGTTCACCGGCCCGGAGGCGGTGCCGAGCACGATGCAGTCGAAATTCGCCAGGTCGTGCGGATCCTTCGGCTCGCCCTTACGCGCGATGTAATCCGGCGACGCGCACAGCACGCGCCGGTTCGGCGCCAGCTTGCGGGCCACCAGCGAGCTGTCCTGCGGCACGCCGAAGCGGATTGCCAGATCGATATCCTCCTGCACCAGATTCGACAGCGAGTCCGAGAGCGTCAGCGCGAAGGTCACCTCAGGATAGAGCGCGTTGAATTCGTCGAGCCAGTGCATCAGCAGATTGCGGCCGAAGTCCGAGGTCGCCGACACCCGCACCTTGCCGCGCACGACGCCCTGGCCGGCTTGCAGGGCGGCTTCGGCGTCGTCGAGCGATTGCAGCGCCTGACGGCAACAATTCAGGTACAGGCGGCCCTCGTCGGTGAGCCTGAGCTGACGGGTGGTGCGCTCGAACAGCCGCGCTTTGAGGCCGGCTTCCAGCTTGGCGAGGCGCGCGCTGGCGGCGGCCGGCGTCAGGCCCATTTTGCGGCCCGCCGCCGAGAGGCTGCCTTGCTGCGCCGCTTCAACGAACAGGCGGATGTCACCGAGGTTGTCCATGGCCGAGTCTTTCAAAGCAGATTTGATAATGCTTCAAATGCTACGCCAATTATCAAATCGACGCGTGTCCTCGACAATGCCAGCATCGAATTCCTGATGCCGCCCACGCCATGCAACTCGATCACGCGACGATCGTCACCGCCGACCTCGATTCCGCCCGACGTTTTTTCGTCGATGTCGCCGGACTGACCGAGGGCGCGCGTCCGCGGTTCTCGATTAACGGCTATTGGCTGATTCTGTTGAAAAAGTCGTGTTTTGGTTTGGGTCCCGGGCTTCGGCAGTAAGTTTCGAGTTGGGGAGTTCAGCGAGGCGGCGGTCTTGCAACGTGCGACGCCCCCCGTTTCTCGTCATGTAGCTGCCTGGTTTGCCTGCTTACCTTCAGGCGTGAGCCACTTGGCCATTCTTCGCAGATTTTGCGCAGTTGCTGCCATCAGAAACTCATCATGGGCACCGCTTGGACCACGCAGTCGCAAGCGATCAAGTTTGAGAATGCGCTTGAGGTGAGCGAAGAGCATTTCCACCTTCTTTCGCTGCCGGCGCGACTGTTTGTATTCGGGGGTTGCCGCGATGCGTCGAGCCTCATCGCGGGCGGCTTCATGGATGCTGCGCGTGATTTTGCGAAACGACATATTCGGGCAGCATTGATTCTTAATCGAACATCGGTTGCAGTTCTTTTCGCTCGATCGATACACGATAGTGTCGGCTTTCGTGATGTGCGTGCGTGGATTCTTCAGTGGACGCCAGTCGCAGCGCAGCGCGTTCCCTGCAGGACATCGATACTCGTTGGCCTCTTCATCCCAGATGAATTCGCTACGAGAGAATGTATTGTCCTTGCGCTCTGTTTTATCCCAGACTGAAACGTGCGGCTCAATTTGTTTCTCTTCAACCATCCAGCCAAGCAGTGCTGCTGTGCCGTATGCGGTGTCACCTACCAGTCGGCGAGGCTTCAGGTCCCGTTGGTGTTGAACACGATCGATCATTGTCCTGGTTGATTCGACCTCTTGTGACCGGTTCGCCGGCGTCGCTTCAACATCCACAATGATCCCTGCCTGCAGATCGATCAGGTAATTCGTCGAGTAGGCAAAGAACGCAGGACCGCCCGGAGCGGCCGTCCATCGTGCAGCAGGATCAGTCAGGGATATCTTCTTTGGAGGTGCCGAAGACGATGCTGGCTCGGACGTATCTGCGGCCACCGGATTGGCTTGCTCCAGTGCCTCAAGATATTCCCGCACAGCGCGGCTCTGGCCGTCGGCACGTCCCCAGTCGATAGGCTCGGTTCCCGGCACTCCGCGAGCAGGACTCGCGTCCGCCTTGATGATGCTTGCGTCAATGGCGAATCCCTCGCCCTTGACGAGGCCCTCGGCCATGCAACGACTCAGCACAGATTCGAATACGTGGCGCAACAGGTCGCTATCGCGAAAGCGACCGTGACGGTTCTTTGAGAACGTCGAGTGTTCCGGTACGGCGTCTTCCAGACCCAGGCGGCAGAACCACCGGTATGCGAGGTTCAGATGCACCTCTTCGCATAGACGTCGCTCGGACCGGATGCCAAAGCAGTAACCCACGATCAACATGCGAATCATGAGCTCCGGGTCAATCGATGGCCGACCCATCGGGCTGTAGAACGGCGCGAGGTGTCGGCGCAGATCTCGCAGATCAAGGAAGCGATCGATGCCTCTCAACAGGTGCGATTGCGGGACGTGGTTATCGAGGTTGAACGAGTAGAAGAGCTTGTCCTGTCCGCTATCCAGTCGACCCATCATGACGATTCGCTCCCGTCGTTTGATGTCTTCCAGGATACCCAACATTCCGCATCGCCGCCGACTTTTTCAACAGAATCGGCTGTACGCGAACGGCCGCCCGCTGATTCATCTGATCGACGCGACGGCGCCCGCGGCGGCCGGCAGGACGGCGCCGCGCATCGATCACATCGCGTTCCGGATGGAGAGCGCCGCCGAGTGGCAGGCGCTGCTTGGCCGCCTGCACGCGCACGGTGCCGACTATCAGGCCGCGCGCGTGCCGGCGATGGGCCCGCAGGAGGCTCAGGCGCAACTGTTCGTCGCGCTCGCGCCGGGCGTCGTCGTCGAATTCGTGACGGCGCTGCACCTCGTTCAACCCTCAATGCTGGAGTAGAAGCGAAATGCCCCTTCCATTACTCGCGCTGGCAATCAGCGCATTCGCGATCGGCACGACCGAGTTCGTCATCATGGGCTTGCTGCCCGAGGTCGCGCACGATCTGGCCGTGTCGATTCCGTCGGCCGGCTTGCTGGTGAGCGGCTACGCGCTCGGCGTCGCGGTCGGCGCGCCGCTGCTCGCTGTGGTGACCAGCAAGATGCCGCGCAAGCTGGCGTTGCAGTTGCTCATGGGCGTGTTCGTCGTCGGCAATACGCTGTGCGCGATCGCGTCGAGCTATTCGGTGCTCATGATCGCCCGGGTGGTGACCTCGTTCGCGCATGGTTCGTTCTTCGGCATCGGCGCGGTGGTTGCGGCCTCGCTCGTGCCCGCGGAAAAGCGTGCGAGCGCGATTGCGCTGATGTTCACCGGCCTCACGCTGGCGAACGTGCTGGGCGTGCCGTTCGGCACGTTCATCGGCCAGGAGTTCGGCTGGCGCGCGGCGTTCTGGATCGTCAGCGGGTTCGGTGCGCTGTCGCTCGCGGGCATAACGGCGCTGCTGCCGAATCGTCACGACGCCGGCCCGGTCGGTCTCGGACATGAAGTGCGCGTGTTGAAGGACCCGCAAGTCTGGACCGCGCTCGCGATGACGGTGCTCGGCTTCGGCGGCGTGTTCGTCGTGTTCACCTATATCGCGCCGATTCTCGAACAGGTGAGCGGCTTCTCGCCGCGCGGCGTCACGCTGATCCTGGTGCTGTTCGGCGTGGGCCTGACGATCGGCAATACGGTGGGCGGCAAGCTGGCGGACCGCGCATTGATGCCGTCGCTGATGGGCATTCTGGTCGCGCTCGCGGTGGTGATGGCGATCTTCGCGCGCACCAGTCACTCGCAAGTGGCGGCGGCGATCACCATTTTCGTGTGGGGCATCGCGGCCTTCGCGACGGTGCCGCCTTTGCAGATGCGCGTGGTCGAAAAGGCGGCGGCCGCGCCGAATCTGGCTTCGACCTTGAACATCGGCGCGTTCAACGTCGGCAATGCGGGCGGCGCGTGGCTCGGCGGTCTCGTGATCAATCACGGCCATGCGCTCGATACCCTGCCGTGGGTCGCGGCCGCGGTCAGCGTGGCGGCGTTGCTGCTCACATGGTTCGCGGCACGTATGGATGCGCCGGCATCGAGCGTGGCTCAGAGCGCGTGAAGATGGGCTGGCCGGCGAGCCGGCCGTGCGGACGCCCTTATGAATATTTCGCACAAGCATTGCGGAAAACGTCCTCCGCAATGCTGATAACAGTGTGAAGATAACTTCGTTGGGCGCGGCGGGACGCAATGCTATCGTGCTTGCACTAACCGCTTGCCCGCCGTCCGGCGGCGCTTCTGGAGGCAATCATGCATTCCCCGCTTGCGCTGGTTCGCGATCCCACGGCTGACACCGATGCGTCGCCGCGTGCCGCAGAACCCTTCGATGCACTGGAACATCTGGTCGGCGTGAATCTCGCCCGTTTGCGCGCCGAACGGCAACTGTCGCTCGACGCGCTGGCCCGCGCGTCCGGCGTCTCGCGCGCAATGCTCGCACAGATCGAGTCGGCGCGCAGCGTGCCGTCCATCAAGGTGCTGTGCAAGGTGGCCGCCGCGTTGAAGGTGTCGGTGGCGGCTTTCCTGCGCCGTCACGCCACCAACGGCTTCGAGCATTTGCCGGCGGAGCGCTCCTCGCGTGTCGTCAGTTCGAACGGGCGCTATTCGGCCCGGCCGCTTTATCCGGACGCCGAGCCGACCGCCGCCGAGTTTCACGAATTGCGTATCGCGCCGTTGCACACCGAAGCCGGCACACGCCGCGCGCCGGGCACAACGGTGAATCTGGTGGTGAGCGAAGGCACGCTGGAAGTCAGCGTGCACGATCAACGCCAGTTGCTGGCCACCGGCGACGCGATCGTGTTCGATGCCGACCAGCCGCATAGCCTGCGCAATCCCGGCGATACGGAAGCGCGCGCGTTTCGCGTGACGCTGAAGGCGGAGACCCCGCCGCGCTGGGACGTGCCCGCGCACACCGAAACGGCCCGCGAGGCCGCGCCGGTTTGAGCGATGTTCGCGGACTTCACCGACGCGTGAGCCCGGAATCCGCGATGTCCGTCTGACCAGTAGGGTTGCGCTGCATGGGCGGCGCGACTGTTGTATGCTTTGCCAGCCGGTCGATCCGGCAATCAGTGCGTCTTCAGGGCGGGGTGAAATTCCCCACCGGCGGTATGCCGGCAACGCGAGAGCGTGAGCCGGTGAGCCCGCGAGCGCCCGTATAGTGCGGTCTTCCGAACCGGAAAAACCGACACGGGGTCAGCAGATCTGGTGAGAAGCCAGAGCCGACGGTTAGAGTCCGGATGGAAGAAGATGTGCAGATAGTCATGTTCGTTTCCGTGGCGCCGCCTGCAATTTCCGGGCGTTGCGCGAACGCTGCCCCGCGCAGCGCTCAACGGCGCGTCTTTGTCTGTTTGCAATGCCCTGAAACGTTTTTCGCCCAACTTTTGCGATGAGCGTTTCAACTATGTCTTTTGCTACTTTTCCTGCTCCGTCGACGATTGCGGACAGCGCATTCCTCGATCTTCCCCTGCTCGACACCGAAGCCGTTCCGCCGCGTATCGCCGCCGCCTTGCAAGCCATGCGCGATGGCCGCGCGGTCGTGCTGCAGGACGACCACGACCGCGAGAACGAAGCCGATCTGATCGTTTCCGCCGAGCGTCTGTCCGTCGAAACCATGGCGTTGCTGATTCGCGAATGCAGCGGCATCGTGTGCCTGTGCCTGCCCGACGAAAAAATCCGCGCGCTCGAACTGCCGCCCATGGCGGTCAATAACGAAAGCCGTCACGGCACCGCGTTCACGGTTTCGATCGAAGCGCGCGAGGGCGTGACCACCGGCGTGTCCGCGCTCGATCGCGTGACCACGATTCGCGCCGCGATTGCCGACACGGCGAGGCCCGCCGACATCGTGCGCCCGGGCCATGTGTTCCCGCTGCGCGCGCAGCCCGGCGGCGTGCTCGCGCGGCGCGGCCACACCGAAGGCACGGTGGATCTGGCGATTCTCGCGGGTCTGAAGCCGGCCGGCGTGCTGTGCGAACTGATGAATCCGGACGGTACGATGACGCGCGGCGCGGACGTCGAGCGCTTCGCCGCGCAACACAATCTGCCGATGCTGACCATCGCCGAGCTGGTGGAGTTTCGTCAGGCGCTGGCGCAGGCGCGCGAATGCGTGGCTGACGAGGCTTGATGCGCGAGGCGTGCGCGCGCAAGATGAGGCGCGCTCTCGCATTTGGCGTTGACACGAAAAAAGCCGGCTGAACAGCCGGCTTTCCTATTGCCGCGAACCGTTACGACTGCACGTCGCCAAACTCGCCGCGTACGCCGGCTTCGACCAGCGCGGGCAATTCATCCATGTGCTGCATGATGCGTGTCATGCCCATCTTGCGCAGCGCGTCCGCATAGCCATCGGGAATGTGGCTCGCGCCGACGAAAGCGATCGTTTTCATACCCGCCGCGCGCGCGGCATTCAAACCCGCCACGCTGTCTTCCACCACGACGCATCGTGACGGGTCCACGCCCAGTGTGTTCGCGGCAAACAGATATACGTCGGGATAAGGCTTCGGGCGGGCCACCTGTTCCGCGCTGAAAATGCGTTCGCCGAAAATCTGCTGCAAACCCGCGCGCCGCACCGACGCATTCACGCGCGTCATGCGGCTGTTCGAGACCACGGCGGCCGGCAGGGCGACGCGTTGCAAGGCATCGCGCACGCCGTTGATCGGGCTGAGCGAGGCCGCGAGCGCGAGTTCGACGTTGTGTTCGACGGTGTCGAAGAAATTCGCGGGAAGCGCGATGTCGAACGACTTTTCGATGCTTTCGAGAAAGCGAGACGTTTGCTGGCCAAAGGCCGTTTTGACGATGGGTTCGAAGTCGAGGCCGGGAAACGCGGCGCTCAGCGTTTCGAGCAATACCCGGTCAGCGATGATTTCGCTGTCGACGAGCACGCCGTCGCAGTCACAGATGAGGTGGTCGATCATGCCTGAAAACGGAAAGCAGAGCGCATGGGCGAGCCGATCGCAAGCTCATGCGCGGAGAGTGAAAGCGTCATGATACGTGCTTTGGCGCCGCCTGCGCGGCGCCGCCGCTTTCCGTCAAGCCTCGGGCGCGTCCTCGACGTTCACTTGCGGTGAGTGTTGCCGAGATGAATCCCGCATCGGCTGCGAGATCAGTGCGCGTGCAGATACAGATACAGACACGCCGCCGCCGCGCCGCCCAACAGCGGACCGCAAACCGGAATCCACGCATAGTGCCAGTCGCTATCGCGCTTGCCCGGAATCGGCAGCAGCGCGTGCATCAGACGCGGCGACAGGTCGCGCGCGGGGCTCATCGCATAGCCGGTCGGGCCACCGAGCGAGATGCCAATGCCGAGCACCAGCAGGCCGACCGGCAGCGCGTCGAGCGCGCCGAGGCCGACTTGCGGCGAGGCCAGGTACAGCACGCCGAGAATCAGCACGAACGTGGCGATCATTTCGGTGAGCAGGTTATGCGGCACGCTGCGAATCGCCGGCGCGGTGCAGAACACGCCGAGCTTCACGTCGGCGTCGCCTTCTTTCGCGAAGTGCTGGCGATAAGCGATCCACACGAGCAGCGCGCCGGCCATGCCGCCGAGCATTTGCGCGGCCACATAGCCCGGCACTTTGGCCCACGCGAACTTGCCGGCCAACGCGAGGCTGATGGTCACGACCGGATTCAGGTGAGCGCCGCTGAACGACGCGGTGACGTAGACGGCAATGAACACGGCCATTGCCCAGCCCATCACGATCACGATCAGGTCCGCGCCTTTGCCTTTGGTGCGCGCGAGCAGCACGTTGGCGACGGCGCCGTCGCCGAGCAGCACCACGAGCGCCGTGCCGATGAATTCCGCGATGTAAGGATGCATCGTTGGTTATCCGAAATATAGTTGTCGGGGAAGCCGCGGGATGAGCGGCTTCTTTATGTCGATAGCGGTGAGTCGAGAAAAGCGCTCAGGGCGTATCGGCCCAGGCTTTCGCGGCGCGGATCGCGCGCTTCCAGCCGTCGAGGCATGCCTTGACGTCGGCGTGCGGCAGGGCAGGCGTGAAGCGGCGGTCCAGCTTCCACTGGCTTTGCAGCTCGTCGACATCTTTCCAGTAACCCACCGCGAGACCGGCCAGATAAGCCGCGCCCAATGCGGTCGTTTCCGACACCTTGGGACGCACGGCGTCGACGCCGAGAATGTCCGCCTGGAATTGCATCAGCAGATTGTTCGCGCAGGCGCCGCCGTCCACCCGCAATTCGCCGATGCGAATGCCGGAGTCGGCTTCCATCGCTTTCAACACGTCGAGCGATTGATAGGCGATCGAATCGAGCGCGGCGCGCGCGATGTGCGCCGAAGTCGTGCCGCGTGTCACGCCGAACAGCGTGCCGCGAGCGCGCGCATTCCAGTGCGGGGCGCCGAGGCCGGCGAAGGCGGGCACCAGATAGACGCCGTCGCAATGCGGCACGCTGCGCGCCAGCGTTTCGATTTCAGCGGCGTTCTTGATGATGCCGAGGCCGTCGCGCAGCCATTGCACCACGGCGCCGCCAATGAAGATGCTGCCTTCCAGCGCGTAATTGATCTGGTCGCCGATCTGCCAGGCAATCGTGGTGACGAGATTGTTCTTCGATTCGATCGGCTTGTCGCCGGTGTTCATCACGAGGAAGCAGCCCGTGCCGTAGGTGTTCTTCACCATGCCCGACTCCGTGCACATCTGGCCGAAGAGCGCGGCATGCTGATCGCCGGCGATGCCCGCGAGCGGAATTTTCGAAGCGAACACGGTGGTCTTGGTCGGTCCGTACACTTCCGACGAAGCCCGCACTTCCGGCAGCATGTTGCGCGGAATGTCGAGCGCTTCGAGCAGCTCGTCGTCCCACTTCAGCGAGTGGATGTTGAACAGCATGGTGCGCGACGCATTGGTCACGTCGGTGACGTGCAGGCCGCCCTTGGTGAAATTCCACACCAGCCAGCTGTCGACGGTGCCGAACGCCAGGCGTCCCTGTCTGGCTTTTTCGCGCGCGCCTTCGACGTTGTCGAGAATCCAGCGGATCTTGGTGGCCGAGAAGTACGAGTCGATCGGCAAGCCGGTTTTCGCGCGGACTTTTTCTTCGAGGCCCTGCTCCTTGAGCTGGTCGCAGAAGTCGGCGGTGCGGCGGTCCTGCCAGACGATCGCGTTATAGATCGGGTGGCCGGTTTCGCGATCCCACACGATGGTGGTCTCGCGTTGATTGGTGATGCCGATCGCGGCGATCGAGGTGCCGTTCATGCCGGCGCGCGTCACGGCTTCGGCGGCGACGCCGGCCTGGGTCGACCAGATTTCCTGCGGGTCGTGCTCGACCCAGCCCGGACGCGGGTAGATTTGCTGGAATTCCTTCTGCGCGGTCGACACGATATTGCCGAGCCGGTCGAACAGCATCGCGCGCGAGCTGGTGGTGCCTTGGTCAAGCGCGAGGATGTACTGATCCTGCATTGTCTCTTCTCCATGCGTTTTATGAATCGCCGGACGGGTAACCGGCGACGGGAACGGCTTGTTGTTTTAAGCGGGCTGCAACAGTGAGTCACAGTGCGTCCCGGCTTGGTCCAGCCGAGGGGTGAATCGATTCGCTTCGTTCAGATGCCGTGGGCGCGCTGCGTGGCGAGGTCTGACTATGCGCCCTGTCGCGCGGGTTCGCGGGCAAACCATGTGTCGATATCGTGCGTGATCGAATCGAGCGTGCCCGGTTCGACGTGCAAGCCGAGTTTCGAACGGCGCCACAGTACGTCTTGCGCGCTGCGCGCCCATTCGGTGTCGCGCAGGTAAGTCAGTTCCGCTTCGTACAGACCGGGCGCGAAGGCGCGGCCGAGATCGGCCACCGAACGCGCGTTGCCGATGACATGCCTGACGCGTGTGCCGTAGGCGCGGGCAAGGCGGTGCGCCAGATCGGCCGGCAGCCAGGCATGCTGCTGCTTGAATTCGCTCAGAAAGCGCGCGAAGTTGGCGTCCGGAATATCGCCGCCAGGCAACGGCGCACCGGCCGTCCATGAAGACGCGCCGTGGTGGAGGGCGAGCGCGAGTTTGTCCACGGCTTCTTCCGCCAGTTTGCGGAACGTGGTGATCTTGCCGCCGAACACCGACAGCAACGGCGCTTCACCGGCAGGCGCGTCGAGTTCGAGGGAGTAGTCGCGCGTGACCGCCGACGGATTGTCCGCGCCTTCTTCCTCGAGCAGCGGACGTACGCCGGAATAGGTCCAACGCACGTCGGCCGGCGAGATCTTCTGCTTGAAATAGCGATTGATGGAATCGCACAGGTACTGCGTTTCTTCCGCGTTGATCGCCACTTGCGACGGGTCGCCGCGATATTCGAGATCCGTCGTGCCGATCAGCGTGTAATCGTGTTCGTACGGAATCGCGAAGATGATGCGCTTGTCCGGATTCTGGAAGATATACGCGTGGTCGTGTTCGAACAGTCGCCGTGTGACGATGTGGCTGCCTTTGACGAGCCGCACGCTGTGCGACGCCGCGCGGCCCAGCGCGCCTTGCAACAGTTCGCCGACCCACGGGCCCGCCGCGTTCGCAATCGATGCGGCGCGCACGTCGAGAATCGTGCCGTCGTCGCGCTTGAGTTGCGCGCGCCATTCGCCGCCCGCGCGCACGGCGCTCAGCAGTTTCGTGCGCGTGAGGATGTTTGCGCCGCGCTCCCTGGCATCCAGTGCGTTGAGTACGACCAGACGCGCGTCGTTGACCCAGCCATCCGAGTACACAAAGCCGCGTTTGATCGAATCGACCAGCGGTGCGCCCGCCGGGTGGTTGCGCATCACAATGCCGCGCGAGCCGGGCAGCAGTTCGCGTTTGGCGAGATGGTCGTACAGGAAGAGACCGGCGCGGATCAGCCAGGCCGGGCGCAGATCGGGCATGTGCGGCATCACGAAGCGCAGCGGCCACATGATGTGCGGCGC
The DNA here is from genome assembly GCF_002278075.1 of Paraburkholderia aromaticivorans. Lineage (NCBI taxonomy): Bacteria > Pseudomonadati > Pseudomonadota > Betaproteobacteria > Burkholderiales > Burkholderiaceae > Paraburkholderia > Paraburkholderia aromaticivorans. Next base: position 1,819,682 of record NZ_CP022989.1, read on the forward strand.
GGCGCGCAGCAGCGTCTCGCGCTCCTGCAGCGCTTTGCGCACCAGCCCGAACTCGCGATATTCCAGGTAGCGCAGGCCGCCATGAATCAGCTTGGTGCTGGCCGACGACGTATGTGCCGCCAGATCGTCCTGTTCGCACAGCAGCACCGACAGGCCGCGGCCCGCCGCATCGCGAGCGATGCCGGCGCCATTGATCCCGCCGCCCACGACGAGCAAATCGTATCTTGAGCCTTGCGTCACCTGCTGTGTCCCCTGAATCGATCTGAAAAGTCGTTTGGAAAATCTATCGAATCGATAGTGTTCGTTTTCGAACTTTAATGAACATATTCGAAAAAGTAAAGTTCGGATCATTGGGCCGTCCGTCTAACGGTTGTTCGGGTAGTGGCGTAACGCGCGGCCACGGACGATACTCTCGGCAGCAGCCATTTCGAGGTGAATTCATGCGTGGACTTTTGATGATCGGCGCCGCTGCGGTTCTCGCAGGGTGCGTCAGCTCGCCGAGCCTGACTGGAACGATGGGCGCCCCGTCGTTCGTTTCGTTGCAGCAGATGTGCAGTGCCCAGACGGTCGACTACGGCAACGACGCGCAAGGCGTCTACGCGGCCATGTTCGACGCGTACGTGGCGAACCGGCATGGCAAGTTGTCGAAGGAAGATTTCTGCGCGTTCCAGACGGCGATCGCGCAGCGTTACGCGAGCGAGGGCGCGAGCACCGATCCGCAAATGCGTAATCAGTGGGTGACGTTCTTCACCGATCAGCGAGCCAGGGCGTTGAGTTGGCGCGCGGCCGTCGATCCGACCTTGCGCAACGGCTGAGCCTGACACGCGCGGCTTCGTGCCGGTGACGTTTATCGCCGGTGACTGAACGGAGTGGCGAGTGGTAAGCGCTAGCCGCGCTGCGGCTGCGCGCCGCGCCATAACATGCGGCGAATCTGCGCGAACACGGCTTCGCGCGTCGGCGTATTGTGGCCGGCGGGCTGTTGCGCCTGCGGCAACGGCAGCTGGTTGGCCAGCGCCAGCATCGTAAAGCCATGAAGACTCGCCCAATACGCGTAGCCGATCAGCTGTGGGTCGCCTTCCAGAACGCCGGCGGCGACGAGCCGCTCGAAATGCGAGCCGAGCATGCGCCACGCGCGCTGTGACGCGGCGGCGAGTTCCGGGTAGACGCTGTCGCGCTGGGTGAGATCGAACATCAAGCGGTAGGCGTGCGGTTCGTCGAGTGCGAAAGCGACGTAGGCTTCGCTCACCTTCGAGTGATCCGTTTGCGGCGCGACTTGGGCTGCCGCTTCGAGGCGCGCGGCGAAGCGGTTGAACGCAGCCGCACGCACCATCGCAAGGATCTCGTCCTTGTCGCGGAAGTAGCGATAGGGCGTCATCGCGCTACACCCCAATTCCCTGGCCAATTCGCGCATCGTCACGCCCTCTGCGCCGCGTGTGGCGAACGCATTCTCGGCCACGCGCCGCATGGCCTCGCGGAATTGCTGGATGTCGTCGGGGGAGAGCGTTTTGGGCATGCGCGAAGGCAGAAAGTCCGTCGCGTCAATTTACTGCGTAAATGATTCGGGCACAACAAAGCGGACGCCGGGCGGCGTCCTGCTTTTTTCACACGAAGAATATCGAGGCAGTCTCACCGAAGCGCGGCGCATCCGTGCATCACCGCGACGGACATCGACTGCCCGGCGGCGAACACACGGTTAGAAGCGGTAAAACCCGGTGAGACCCGCAAAACTAGGAAAATCGCTTGATGGCCCGCAATGCGCTGTCGCCAGTTTCGGTTACGCGCCATTGTTCGTTGCCCGACGCGAGCCGTTCGAGTTGCACGAGCTGGCGTTCCAGCAAGGCGTCGAGTTCTTCTCGCTCCATGTCGACTTGATTGGGAGCGTCCTTGACGAGCAACAACGTGGCGAATTCATGCGGACTCAGCATCGTTCTCTCCATGTCAAGCAAACGCGGACGGCCTTGCCGGCGACTGGCTCAAGCCAGTGAAGTCCGCAAAGGTTCAGGCGGGAGGTTCGGCTAATACGACAGTTTCACGCAACCGGGCGACGCGCAACGCGCAATGCACGCCGGGGAACTGGAGTGTAGTCAACCGCACGTTAAACACCAAAGCGACCCCAGTAAATTTTTCCTTTGACAATTGCGCGCCTTAGCGGCGGTTGGGAGCGGCGGTCAGTTCCTTGATTTCACTCGAAGTTTTGCGTGCGCTGCAACATGGCGGAGAACGCCTGGCTCTACCCGGCGACATACACCTGGCAGTTGGCGGCGGTGAGCGTCTCGATCATCCCGGCGGGCGGCGCCATATCGGTAAACAGCGCGTCGATCTGATCGAGATGCCCCTGGCGGACCAGCGCGGGCCGGCCGAATTTCGAGTTGTCGGCAGCGAGGAAAACGGTGCGCGCGTGCTGGATGATCGCCTCGGCCACGCGCACTTCGCGCGTGTCGAAATCGCGCAGCGTGCCGTCCGTTTCGATGCTCGAGGTGCCGATGATCGCGAAGTCCACCTTGAACTGCCGGATGAAGTCGATCGCCAGTTCGCCGACGATCCCTTTGTCCCACGGTCTCACGATGCCGCCCGTCACCAGCACCTCGCAATCCGGATAGCCGCTCATCATGCTGGCGACGTTCAGGTTGTTGGTGATCACGCGCAGGCCGCGATGTCGATTGAGCGCGCGAGCCACTTCTTCGGTGGTGGTGCCGAGGTTGATGAAGAGCGAAGCCTGGTCGGGAATGTGAGTGGCCACTAGCGCCGCAATGCGCCGTTTCTCTTCATGGAACATGCGCTGACGCGCCGTGTAGGAGACGTTTTCGGAACTGGTCGGCAGACTCGCGCCGCCGTGATAGCGGCGTAGCAGATTCATGTCGGCGAGCCAGTTGACGTCGCGGCGGATCGTCTGCGGCGTCACGTCGAAGTGGGCCGCGAGGTCATCCACGGTCACGAAGCCGTCGCGTTGCACCCACTCCAGCAGTTCCTGTTGCCGGGCGTTGAGAGTCAGGCGGGGGTCTCGGGTCATGTGTCTCGGTTCGTGGGATTTTTGTCCGCGTTGCCCGCCGCGGGCGCGCGAGGCACGGCCGGTAAGCGGGTGATGCGTGAATGTGGGGTGAGCGTATTGTAAGACCATCGCGGGTGTTGTCCGCCGACTCGTGCGACATGCATAAGATATGAGACGACCGTGCCGCGCTCTATTCGGGATCATTCAGGCTGTCTGCGCATTTATTCATTTGATAAATGAATTTGTTTTTTGGGTCGAATCACGATGCAATCCGAGGCTCGGCGTTTGACTCGCGCTTGACCGGCGTTCACCGTATTCGCCCTGTTTCCACTGGCTCCGCGCTCCCCACGCCGGGCCGCGTTTCCAAGAGTGTTCGACATGACTGGCTTCAACTGGCAAAACCCTTATCCGACGCCGCGCCTGCCCGTATTCGCGCGCAACATCGTTTCCACGTCGCATCCTCTCGCGGCGCAAGCCGGGCTGCGCATGCTGTGGAAGGGCGGCAATGCCGTCGATGCGGCCATCGCGGCGGCGGCCGCCATCACGGTGGTCGAGCCGGTCTCGTGCGGGCTGGGTGGCGATGCGTTCGCGCTGGTGTGGGACGGCAAGAAGTTGCATGGACTGAACGCGTCCGGTGTCGCGCCCGCCGCATGGAGTGTCGATTACTTCAAGCGCAAATACGGCGAAGAAAACGGTCTCGCCAGGCAGCCCACGCGTGGCTGGGACGCGGTGACGGTGCCGGGCGTGATCGCCGGCTGGGAGGCGCTGCACCAGAAATTCGGCACGCTGCCGTTCGCCGACCTGATGGAGCCGGCCATCGAGATTGCCGAGCGCGGTCATGCGGTGGCGAGCATCGTCGCCCATAAATGGGCGGCGGCCGTGCCTGAACTGAAGGACCTGCCGGGCTTCGCGCAAACCTTCATGCCGCGCGGCCGCGCGCCGGAAGTGAGTGAGCTGGTGCGCTTTCCGGGCCACGCGAAGACGCTGCGCAAGCTGGCCGAGCAGGGCCCGCGCGCGTACTACGAGGGCGAGATCGCCGAACAGATCGCCGCCTTTTCGCGCGAATGCGGCGGCGCGCTCACGATTGACGACCTGCGCAGCTACCGCGCGGATTGGGTCGAGCCGATCGGCAAGGACTATCGCGGCTACACGGTGCACGAGATTCCGCCGAACGGGCAGGGCATTGCGGCGCTGATCGCGCTGGGCATCCTCGAAAAATTCGACGTGAAGGAGCTGGCGGTCGACACCGTCGAGTCGCAGCACTTGCAGATCGAAGCGATGAAGCTGGCGTTCGCCGACGTCTACCGCTACGTCGCCGATCCGCGTTCAATGGAAGTCACGCCCGCGCAGATGCTCGACGACGCGTACCTGACCTCTCGCGCCAGACTGATCGATCATAAGCGCGCCACGCAATTCGCCTTCGGCATGCCGAAGGCGGGCGGCACCATCTATATGTCGGTAGCCGACGAGCGCGGCATGATGGTGAGCTTCATCCAGTCGAACTACATGGGCTTCGGCTCGGGCATCGTGGTGCCCGAGAGCGGCATTGCCATGCAGAACCGCGGTTGCGGTTTCTCGATGGATCCGAAGTCGCCGAACGTGGTGGAAGGCGGCAAGCGGCCGTTCCACACCATCATTCCGTCGTTCCTCACGCAACGGGTGAATGGCCAGCAGGAAGCCGTGATGAGCTTCGGCGTGATGGGTGGCGACATGCAGCCGCAAGGGCATCTGCAATCGATCGTGCGGATGCTCGACTACGGCCAGCAACCGCAGGCCGCGTGCGACGCGCCGCGTTGGAAGGTCAATCGCGATTTCACGATCGACATCGAGTCGACGCTCGATCCGAGCACCGCCGAAGCCTTGCAGAAGCACGGCCACACGATCAAGTCGGTCGACGATCCGTACATGGACTTCGGCTCCGGCCAGTACATCTGGAAGCTCGATCGCGACGATCCGGAGCGCGGCTATGTGGCGGCGAGCGACACCCGCCGGGACGGACTCGCCGCAGGGTTCTGAAAGCCTTCACGCGCGAGCCGGCCGCCTGACGAGGCGGTGCTGCGCTGCGTGCGAATGCGTTCGCGCGAGGTGTCCTGATGTGCCGCCGCTAGTCCGGCCGGCCCGGTTCGGCGAGACTTTGTCGCACACACGAGCCAGCTCTCCGGGCTGGCTTTTTTGCGTCCTGTGCGCGGCGCTTTGTCCGACCGAATGTTTCGACTATGCGGAGGTTGGAACTGCAACGGCTCGGCATGGTCTGTGCTGGGTTATCTGCAGAGTTGCGAAACACCGGCTAAGATGCAAGATACAAGGGGTTAACTCTAATTCAAGGCGCTGTATCTGACACGGCGGGCCGCTCGGGCGAGAGCGGGCTGTTTCGAGCATGCTCCACGAGTCGATACAGTTTTCGGAGCAAGACACGATGCACACAGAGCTGAACCATGTCATGCCCTGGCGGATCGAGGATATCGACCTCACCCGCATTGATCGGCAAAAGGCCGTTGCTAACGAAGATTTGCTGTTGCTGCTCTGCGCGTCTTCGTTTATTGAAAGCGGATCCGATCTGTACACCAGCAATTTGAGCACGTTTTTTAACGGCGATCCCGAAGTCTCGGCCTGGCTCAATCAGGAGTGGGAGCCGGAAGAGTTGCAGCACGGCCGCGCGCTCAAGACGTATATCGCTTACGTGTGGCCCGAATTCGACTGGGACACGGCATTTCGCAATTTCATGGAAGAGTACTCGCTGACCTGTTCCGTGGAAGACTTCGAAAAGACCCGCGCGCTCGAAATGGTCGCGCGCTGCGTGGTGGAGACCGGCACCGCAACGTTGTATCGCGCGATTGGCGAATGCTCGGACGAGCCCGTGCTCAAGCAGATCACCGACAACATCCGCACCGACGAAGTCCGCCACTACAAGCACTTTTTCAAGTATTTCAAGAAGTACAACAAGATTGAAGGCAACGGACGGCTCGCCGTTCTGGGTGCGCTGATGCGCCGCGTGATGGAGATCAAGAATGAAGACTCCGAAATCGCGTTGCGGCATGTCTTCGCGGTTCGTTATCCGGAGCGCGTGCACGACTCCGCCTATAACCGCGAACGCGCGGCGCGCATCAACGCGCTGGTGCGGCGCAATCTGTCGGCCGACATGTGCGTGAAGATGCTGCTCAAGCCGCTTGATCTGCCGGCGAGGATTCAGCCGGGCGTGCATTACCCGCTAGCCAAGATCACGCAGCACGTGTTCTTCCGCTGATCGCCTTGGGGTCGATGTCCGGCGTTGCAATGGCCCGAATGGCCCGCGCGTGCGGGCCATTTGCTTTTCAAGGCATGATGCGTGATTGACCAACTTCCAACCGGGTCGACATGATGAGCGATTCCTCCGCCCCCGAACGTCCTCTTGAACACCACGTGTTCGATGAATGGCCCGATGCCGTGCGCGCGTTGTTCGACGGCTCGTCGCTGGCTAGCAAGACAGGTTTCACGGCGTCGCTGCTGAGTGTCGATACGAATGGCCATGTGCGTACGTCGCTGCTCGGTGTCGGCGAGTTGTACGCGCCCGATTCGCGCACGCTATGCATCGCGCTGTGGCCGCAGGCGAGGGCGACACGCGCCATTGCGCAAAGCGGCCGGGCGGCGCTTACCTTTGTCTGCGACGAGGCGTTCTATCAGGTGCAGTTGCTGATGACTCCGCTAGCGAGCGTCGCCGGCGATGCCAGTGGGCTCGTGTATCTGCACGGGTCGATCGATACGGCCGAGGCGCAAAGCGTCCGCTATGCGCGCCTGACGAGCGGCATTACGTTTGCTCTGGAAGGGGAGGGGGAAGCAGTGCTCGACCGATGGGAACGGCAGATCGAGCACCTGAAGCAAGCTGCGGCGGCTGCCGGTCGCTAGTCGTTTATCGCGCGGTGATGGCGGCCGGCGAGCCGGCCGCGTGGGAACTCAGTGTAGAGGCTCAACGCAGAAGCTCAACGCAGAAGCTCAACGCAGAAGCTCAACGCAGAGACTCAACGCAGAGACTCAACACAGAGACTCAACACAAACCCTCAACGGCCGCGCTGGCCGCTACGCGTGGGCTGGCCACCGCGCGGCGCGTCGTTGCGCGGCTTCGCGCCACCCAGCAACGCACCCGGATTGCCGCCTTGCGGCTTCGCGGCCTGCGCCTTGCGTGGCGCATGCTGCGCGGCGCTGCCTTCATGCGCGACGGCGCGTGGCCGGTCGTCGTGGCGCTGACCGTCACGACGCGGCTGGCCGCCGTTGCCGGCCGGCTTCGCACCCTGCGGCTTCGGCTGCTGTTGACCGTTCGACGGCCGTTGACCCGAACGCTGCGCCGGCTTCGCGGCGCCTTCGCCATCACGCCGAGCACCGTCACGCTTCGGTGCGCCTTGACCCTGACGCGGCGAACGACCGCCACCACCACCCTGGCCACGACGCAGAATCGGCTCCGGCTTCGCAGTCGGGTCCGGCTCGAAACCGGCCACCACTTCCTGCGGCACCGGACGCTTGATCAGCTTCTCGATGTCCTTCAGCAATTGCAGTTCGTCGACGCACACCAGCGAGATCGCTTCGCCCGTCGCACCTGCGCGGCCCGTGCGGCCGATGCGGTGCACGTAGTCTTCCGGCACGTTCGGCAGATCGTAGTTCACCACGTGCGGCAACTGATCGATATCGATGCCGCGCGCGGCGATGTCGGTCGCGACCAGCACCTGCAGCGTGCCGTCCTTGAACTCGGCGAGCGCGCGGGTGCGGGCGGACTGGCTCTTGTTGCCGTGAATGGCCAACGCGCTGATGCCGTCTTTGGTCAACTGCTCGGCAAGGCGGTTGGCGCCATGCTTGGTGCGTGTGAACACCAGCACCTGGAACCAGTTGTATTGCTTGATCAGATGCGTGAGCAGTTCGCGCTTCTTGTCGCGATCCACCGGGTGAATCTTCTGCGCGACCGTTTCCGCCGTGGTGTTGCGGCGTGCGACTTCGATCAGTGCCGGCGAGTCGAGCAGATTGTCCGCGAGCGTCTTGATCTCGTCGGAGAAAGTGGCCGAGAACAGCAGGTTCTGACGCTTCGGCGGCAGCTTGGCCAGCACGCGCTTGATGTCGTGGATGAAGCCCATGTCGAGCATGCGGTCGGCTTCGTCGAGCACGAGAATCTCGAGATGCGACAGGTCGATGGTCTTCTGCTGCATGTGGTCGAGCAGACGGCCCGGCGTCGCGACGACGATGTCCACGCCGCTGCGCAACGCGCCGATCTGCGGGTTGATGCCGACGCCGCCGAACATCACGGTCGACTTCAGCTTCAGATACTTGCCGTAGGCGCGCACGCTTTCTTCGACCTGTGCGGCCAGTTCACGCGTGGGCGTGAGGATCAGCGCGCGTACGACGCGCTTGCCCGAGCCGGTTGCAGCGGCGGGCATGGAGTTAAGACGCTGCAGGATGGGCAACGTGAAGCCGGCGGTCTTGCCGGTGCCGGTTTGTGCGCCGGCCAGCAGGTCGCCGCCGTTGAGCACGGCGGGAATCGCTTGCGTCTGGATCGGAGTCGGCGTGGTGTAGCCAAGTTCGTGGACAGCGCGGACCAACGGTTCGGACAAGCCGAGAGAATCAAAAGACATAAAAGCTCTTTGCAATGCAGTTTCGCGAACGGCACACATGGGCCCACGCAGGCATCAACGCGGCATGAACACACCGCATGGCGTGTTCGAGGCCGAAGCCCAGTTCCCGGTCGCAGAGAAATCGGCGGCACGCGGGAAACGCGTGCCGAATGCTTCAACGCGCTATGAAGACACGTTGACTGGCCTTAAGTTGCATTTCGCCGCCGTGGGGTGTCACGCGACGTAGCGCGCGACACTGACGAATTGACACAGACTGCCCGCCAGTACGAACAGGTGCCAGATACCATGTCCGTGCCGGATGCGCTCGTCGTTGATGAAGAAGTAGATGCCGGCGCTGTAGATGACTCCGCCGGCCACGAGCCAGGCGGTACCCGCTGCCGGTAAGGCTTGCACCAGCGGGCGGACGGCAACGAGCGCGAGCCATCCCATCAACACATACAACACCATCGAAACGCTGCGGGTGCGTCGCCCGAGCGTCAGTTCCTGCACGATGCCAAGAGCGGCAAGCCCCCAGCTTACGCCAAATAGCGACCAGCCCCACGGTCCGCGCAAGGTAACCAGCGTGAACGGAGTGTAACTGCCGGCGATCAGCAGGTAGATCGCCGAATGGTCGCATTTCTGCAGAACGGCTTTCACGCGCGGACTGCGCACGCTGTGGTAAAGCGTGGAGATAGCATACAGCACGAACAGCATTGCGCCGTACACGCTGAAGCTGACGACCTTGTATGCGTCGCCGTCGAGCGCGCCCATCGTGACGAGCGTCGCAAGACCCGCCGCCGACAGCACGGCGCCGACGAGGTGGGTAATGCTGTTGAAACGCTCACCGACATGCACGACTCTTTCCTCCTGCGCGGTTTCATACGGACAAGTACGTCCACATGATACCGGTCCTGAAAAAACGAAGGGCGCGGCCGCGAATTTCGCTGGCCGCGCCCCGGGTGCGACGAACGCTGCTTAGTCGAGCGGCGCCGAGCGCAGATCGGACACTTGCTGCGGCGACACGGCCGTACCGTGGTTGCCCCACGACATGCGGATGTACGTCACAACGGCTGCCACTTCCTGATTCGACAACGCTTGCGCGAACGGCGGCATGCCGTACGGATGCGGGTTGGCGTCCGTGCTCGGCGGGTAACCGCCATTCAGCACCATACGGATCGGGTTGACCGCCGAAGGCATCTGGATCGACTGGTTGTTCGCGAGCGGCGGGAAGGCCGGCGGCATGCCGAGGCCATTTTCCGCGTGGCACTTCGCGCAGTTGTCAGCGTAGATCTTCTGGCCTTGCTTCAACAGTTCGCCACCGAACTTCTCGGACGTTTCGAGCTGCAGCGGTTCCGGTGCTTCGCTCTTTTGCGGAATCGTCTTCAGGTACGTGGCCATCGCGTTGATGTCCTCGTCCGACATGTATTGCAGGCTGTTGTGAACCACTTCAGCCATCGGACCGAACACCGCGCCGCGGTTCGACACGCCGGTCTTCAGCAGATCGGCGATGTCTTTGGTTTCCCAGTCGCCGAGGCCGGCTTCCTTGTTCGACGTGAGCGACGGCGCATACCAGTTCTGCAGCGGGATCAGGCCGCCGGCAAACGCCGCGGAGCTGACCGGGCCGCCCATCGCGTTGATCGACGTGTGGCACATGCCGCAGTGGCCGAGGCCTTCGATCAGGTACGCGCCGCGGTTCCATTCGACCGACTTGGTCGGATCCGGCTTGTACTCGCCTTCACGGAAGAACAGCGTGCGCCAGCCGATCAGCATGTTGCGCTGGTTGAACGGGAATTTCAGTTCGTGCGGACGGCTCGGCACGTTGATCGGCGTGACCGAACGCAGGTACGCGTAGATCGCGTCCGAGTCGGCGCGCGTGACCTTCGTGTAGCTGGTGAACGGGAAGCCCGGATACAGCAGGCTGCCGTCTTTCGAACGGCCGGTGTGCATGGCGCGGTAGAAGTCGTCCTGCGTCCACTTGCCGATACCGTACTGGTCGTCAGGCGTGATGTTCGGCGTGAACATCGTGCCGAACGGCGTGGCCATGGGCAGGCCGCCGGCGAATTGCTTGCCGCCGCGCACCGTGTGGCAGGCGATACAGTCGCCGGCGCGGGCGAGGTACTCGCCCTTCTTGATCAGCGCGGCCTGGTCGGCGGGCGTTGCCGCCATGGCCGTGCCGTTATGCAGGTTGTCGCCGCCCGACCACAGGACGGGAACGAGAGCGGCAGCCGCAACGACGACGACTGCCGAGAGGGCGAACAAAGACTTGCGTTTCATTTGAGTGTCTCTCCCGGTGCCTTATTGCGGTTCGCTGCCGCAGGCAAGCGGAGTCTTCATCGAGCGGGCCGGAGCCGGCACGGGGTTTTGTGGAGCCTGTTGCGTGGAAAGCCATGCAGCAACGGCGTTCACGTCTTCGTCAGTCAGACGCGTGGCGATGGTGTGCATGCAGTCAGGCGCAATGGCGTGACGCGAGCCCGAACGCCATGCGCCGAGCTGCGCGCTGATGTAGTCGGAGTGCAGGCCGACCAGACCCGGAATAGCGGGTTCCATACCGGTCAGGCCCTTGCCGTGACAAGCCGCGCAAGCCGGAATCTGCTTCGAGGCGTCGCCGTTCAGCACGATCTGCTGGCCGCGCGCAAGCGTGCTCGACGACACCGTCGGCTTGGCCGGCGGCGGATACGGAGGACGCTGCTGCGAGAAGTACGTGGCGATCTGATGAAGGTAGTCGTCCGAGAGATACGTGACGAGGTAATTCATGGGCGGATACTTGCGGCGCCCTTCGCGGAAGTTCTGCAACTGGTTGTACAGATAGTCGGCCGGCTTGCCCGCGAGGCGTGGGAAGTAGTCGTTGTCGGTACCTTGGCCGTGAGTGCCGTGGCAGGCCGTGCAGCCTTGCACGCGCGCTTCCATGGTGTCGGGGGCCTTCGGTTGAGTCTGCGCTTTCGCAGCGCTATAGACACCCGCGGAGCCGATCAGCAGAAGGGCAAGCAACGGGCGGAAAATGCGTCTTGAAGACACGCGTAACTCCATCAAAATCGGGGACCTGACCGAACTTCGAGCGGCTCGGTGTGAAGGGCAGCCGGCGCTGCGGCGACGCAGCATTCTATCATCGAAGGGTGATGGTGACTATTTGCCTCATTAGAGAAGGTTCCGGCTGTCACCACCATGCGACAGTTTGACGCGCGGCGCTGCCTGGGCGACTCGTCGACCATCTCAATTTTGCCCGCGCAATCAAGGGGCAAGCGCCTGATGCGGGCGTTCTATCTATAAAGCAGGTTGAACCGACGCCTGCGCGAACCATCGAAGCGTACACTTCCGGGCGCGCCGGTTCCTATCCGGCCCGGATGTGCCCGGTCCGACGCCCACCGTTCTCCTGATGACCCGCTATCGGCCTTACATGAAGCTATTCCATTTTTCCCGTCCGGCGCTGCGAGCGTCGATGCTCGGCGCCGCGGCGCTGGTTGCGACATCCACGGCATTCGCCCATGCGCACCTGGCGTCGAGCGAGCCGGCGGCAAACGCCGAAGTCGTCGCGCCCACCGAAGTGACGATTCATTTCACCGAGCCACTCGAGCCGGCTTTCAGCAAGATCGCGCTCGCCGACGCGAGCGGTCACGCCGCCGCGCCGGCTGCGTCGCAGGTCGACGCGAGCGACGCCAGGGTTATGCATCTGCCGCTGCCGCAATTGAGCGCCGGCCGCTATGCGGTGCACTGGACGGCGGTAGCCACGGACGGCCACCGGACCCAAGGCGACTTTGCGTTCATCGTCAAATGAGCATCGACGGACTCTGGATCGGGCAGGTCGCCATGGCCGCGCTCATGAATGTCGCGTTCGCGTTTGCCGTCGGCTCGGCATTGCTCGGCGCGTGGCTCGCGAAGGACGCCCAGCAGAAGGTCTCGCCCGCGCGTGCCGCCTGGTTGCGCGCGCAACGCGCAATGCTGACCGCCACGGTCGTGCTGGTGCTCGCGGATCTCGGCTGGCTGTGGTACCAGGCGGCGTCGATGAGCGGCGTCGCCTTGCCGGCCGCGATCGGCGTGGTGCCGACCGTGCTCACGCAAACCCACGTCGGTTATGGCTGGAGCCTAGCGTTTGCCGGCTCGCTGGTGTTGCTCGGCACCGCCATGGCCAGTCATACCGGCATGCTGCGCAATGCGCTGCTGTGGCTGGCGGTGATCGCGGTCGCCGTGGGCAAGGCGTCGCTCGGACACGCGGCCGATGCCGGGCCCATGTCGGCCGCGATCGCCATGCAAACGCTGCACGTGCTCGTCACCACCGTGTGGGGCGGGCTGGCCATGGCGGCGGGGCTTGCGGTCCTGCCGGCGCTCGGCACGTCGACCGCGCGGGGCATGTTGATCCGTACGGCGACTCAGGTGTCGAACGTCTCGGTGGTGGCGGTCGCGTTGGTGCTGATCTCGGGCATCTTCAACGCGGTTCGCGGCTCGGGCGGCTCGTTCGAGGCGATCGAACTGAGCACCTGGGGTCATGTGCTGATGCTCAAGCTCGCGCTCGTCGCGCTCGCGCTCGTGCTCGGCGGACTCAACCGCTTTTCGGCGCTGCCGCGTCTGCGCCGCACGGCCTCGACAATGGACGCCCACACCTTCGTCAACGTGCTGTATCTGGAAGCGCTGGCGATGATCGGCGCGTTCGTCGCGGCGGCCGCGCTGTCGCATAGCGTGCCGGCGTTTGCCGCGCTCGGTTGACGCGTCGGCGTGAGACGGGCGGTGAGAAGAGCCGCAAGACGAGCGGCATGACTGCCATCACCTGCCGAGCGTCACCTGAGCGGTAGGCGTATTCGCAGCGGCAGAGGTCCGCAACGACCCGCGCGCGCCGGATACGCAAAAAAAGCGCCGCACGGCAAACGCGTGCGGCGCAATACACACGGTCGCCCAGCGGTGGCCGGCAATCCGTTACTGCGCTTCAGGCGGCGAGCGCGTGGCTCGCCCGTTCCAGGGTCTCCTCCGGAAACATCTCCTGCTGCAACTCGCCGGCGTCGTTGAACCACTGGCAGATCAGCCAGTTGCCCGAGGCGAACAGAACTGGCCCGCTCCAGGTCGCGGTCATCGGGCGGCCGCCTGATTTGAGCTTCAGGACGTCGCCCGCTCGATAGGTGGGTTTCGCGCGCCTCGTGAGCCGTCTGCCCAGCCGCATGGTGAGCCCCCGCTTATTCGAGGCCAAGCCGATGTCCGAGGATCGGCGCAAAAAAGAGCGCGATGGCGCAGCCGGCGGCTTTGCCTTCGAGTTCGGCGCCCGCGGCGCGCATTCCATACGTATGCGTCAGCAGATCGAACAGTTGCGGCAGGCAGTAGACCACCGCGGCGCCGATGAAGCATTTCTCGACGATCGAGATGCGCCAGCCGCGCTCGAACGCCAGCGCCGCGCCGATGATGCGCAGCACGCCGAACACCACCAGCGCGCCGACGGCCGCCTGTTCGCGCAGCAGATAGTCAGGAAGGAATTCGCCCATGATGTGCCCCGATGCATGTGTCGTTTGAATGCATTTGAGCAAGGAGTGGGCCATGCGTATGTCCGATGCCGAACACATGGTCTGAAAGCCTTGCTGGGCAAGGCTTTTCGAGGATGGGGCCAAGGCGGGAAAAGGGCTCGGGAAAGCCAGTTTCAGTCCGTTTGGTCCGGGACGTTACGTTACTGCGACGACCCCGCGCGTCACGTCACCGTAACGCGCCTGCCGCATCCCATGAAACCGCACGCATCAGACCGGGAACGTCCGCGCAAATAAAAACGCCGCCCGCGGGCGGCGTTCCATCACGCAATCAGGCTCTTACCACTCGGCGACGCTGCCGTCTTCATGGCGCCACACCGGATTGCGCCAGCGGTGGCCTACCTTCGCCATCTCCCGCACTTTCTCTTCGTTGACCTCGATGCCGAGGCCCGGACCTTGCGGAATCGACACGAAGCCGTCTTCGTATTTGAAGACTTCCGGATTCCTGATGTAGTCCAGCAGGTCGTTGCCCTGGTTGTAGTGAATGCCGAGGCTCTGCTCCTGGATGAACGCGTTGTAGCTCACCGCATCGATCTGCAGGCAGGTTGCCAGCGCGATCGGGCCGAGCGGGCAATGCAGCGCGAGCGCGACGTCGTAGGCTTCGGCCATCGACGCGATCTTGCGGCACTCGGTAATGCCGCCCGCGTGCGACGCGTCCGGCTGAATGATGTCGACGTAGCCCCCCGCCAGAATATGCTTGAAGTCCCAGCGCGAATACAGCCGCTCGCCCAGCGCGATCGGCGTGTTGGTCTGGTTGACGATGTCGCGCAGCGCTTCGGCATTTTCCGACAGCACCGGCTCTTCGATGAAGAGCAGCTTGTACGGGTCGAGTTCTTTTGCCAGCACCTTGGCCATCGGCTTATGCACGCGGCCGTGGAAGTCCACGCCGATGCCGATGTTCGGTCCGACCGCCTCGCGCACCGCCGCCACGTTGTTGATGACGCCTTGCACCTTGTCGAAGGTGTCGATGATCTGCAGTTCTTCCGAGCCGTTCATCTTCACGGCCTTGAAGCCGCGCTCGACCACGGCGCGCGCGTTGTTGGCCACGTCGCTCGGACGGTCGCCGCCGATCCACGAATACACCTTGATCCTGTCGCGCACCTGGCCGCCGAGCAGCGCATGAACCGGCACGCCGTGATGCTTGCCCTTGATGTCCCACAGCGCCTGGTCGACGCCGGCGATCGCGCTCATGGTGATCGGGCCGCCACGATAGAAGCCCGCGCGGTACATCACCTGCCAATGGTCTTCGATCAGCAGCGGGTCTTTGCCGATCAGATAGTCGGACAGCTCTTCCACGGCGGCCGCCACCGTATGCGCGCGGCCTTCGACCACCGGCTCGCCCCAACCGACGATGCCCTCGTCCGTTTCGATTTTCAGGAAGCACCAGCGCGGCGGAACGATGAAGGTTTCGAGCTTGGTGATTTTCATGGCGTGCGTCTCCTGTGTCGGCCGGACTTGGCGCTTTTAGCGCTTACGCCGGCCCCATGCAAAGCATCGGCTGGGTGAGCGCGAAGGCGCTCACTCATCCCATGCGGAATATTTCGAGGATTCACATGCTACAACAAAAGCGCATTTAAGTACTATTAATAGTACTATTGACCACATAGTGGCGTGACCCAATCCGGTACACGGAGTCGAAAGAATGGGTATCGAGGTTGAGATGCCCGATAATCGCGCCCGTGCCGGGCTCAGTTTCAATATCAATAGCGCCGCAAGGCCGCTGGGAGAAAGCTATTCAGCATGATCTGCACGGGCGTGTGGCCCATTTGCTGGCGACCGCGATTCTGCGCGGCGACTACGCGCCCGATTCGATCCTGCCGCGCGAAGCGGAGTTGATGGAGCGGTTCGGCGTGAGCCGCACGGTGTTGCGCGAGGCGTTGCGCACGCTCACTTCGAAGGGGCTGATCGAATCGCGCCCGCGCGTGGGCACGCGCGTGCGGCCGAAGCACGCGTGGAATCTGCTCGATGTCGACGTGCTCGACTGGTACTCGCGGGTCGCCGAGCCGATGGCGTTCGCACTCAAGCTGCAGGAAATGCGCGAGATGATCGAGCCGTATGCGGCAGGTCTGGCGGCTGACTCGCACACCGACGATACCTTCCACGCGCTGGCCGCGGCTCACGCGGCCATGGTGGCGGCGCGCAATGTCGACGCATGGGTGCGCGCCGATCTGCAGTTTCATTTGAGCGTGCTGATTGCGTGCAGCAATGAATTGCTGATCCCGCTCGGCACGCTGATCGAGCGGACACTCGAAGCGCAACTGCGTCTGAACGCAAGACGCGCGGACGTGTTCAATGCATCGCTCGCCGAGCATACGGCGGTATTCGAAGCCATTCGCGATCGCGATGCCGCGGCGGCGCGCGCGGCGATGGCGGGACTGTTGGGTGTGACGCGCGCGCGGATCGAGGGCTAGGCGTGCTTTATTCCATCGCGGCGTGCGCCACCGACGCATCCGACGCCTTGTGCGAAGGGCGGATCAGCAGCAGGAGCGGAATGACCAGCAGCGTCGCCATGAACATCAGCTTGAAGTCGTTCAGATAAGCGATCATCGACGCCTGCTGCGTGATCGATACGTTCAGTGCGGCCATGTCGTAGTTCGAGCCGCTCGTGAGCATCGGCTGGACCGCCGGATTGAACGGCGTGATATTCGCCGCGAGGTCCGCGTGCGAGACCTGCGTGTTGCGCGTCATCAGCGTCTGCACGATCGAAATGCCGATACTGCTGCCGATATTGCGCATCAGGCTGTACGTCGCGGTGCCGTCCGCGCGCAGTTCGGGGCTGAGCGTCGAGAAGGTCAACGCGCTCAGCGGCACGAACACGAGGCCGAGCCCGAAGCCTTGAATCACCCCGGGCCAAACGATGTCCGACGCCGACAGCACGATCGTGTAATGCATCATCTGCCAAAGCGCGAAGGCCGAGATCAGAAAGCCGGCGAGCAGCAGAAGCCGCGCGTCGATGCGCTTGAGCAGCCGCCCTGCGAACAGCATCGCGACCATCGTGCCCGCGCCGCTTGGCGCCGTGACGAGGCCGGTGGTCGCCACCGGATAGTTCATCAGGTTTTGCAGCATGGGCGGCAACAATGCGCGCGTGGCGTACATCACCGCGCCGATCACGAAGATGAAGAATGTGCCGGTGGCGAAGTTCGGGTCTTTCAACAACTCGTATTTGAAGAACGACTTCTTGCCGACCGTTGCCGTGTGCACGAGAAAGAACGCGAAGCTGATCGCCGCGAGCAGTGCCTCAATGACGATTTCGTTCGAGCCGAACCAGTCGAGTTGCTCGCCGCGATCGAGCATGGCCTGCAATGCGCCGATGGCGAGACCGAGCGTGGCGAAGCCGAAGGCGTCGAACTTCACGTCGTGCTTCGGCTCGCGCGAGGGCAGGAAGGTCGCCACGCCGAACAGCGCGAACGCGCCGATCGGCACGTTGATGAAAAACACCCAGCGCCAGTTGTAGCTGTCGGTGAGCCAGCCGCCGAGCGTCGGGCCGAGAATCGGCCCGACCATCACGCCCATGCCCCATATCGCCATGGCTTGGCCCTGCTTTTCGCGCGGGTTGATATCGAGCAGGATGGACTGCGAGAGCGGCACCAGCGACGCGCCAAAAACGCCTTGCAGCAGACGCGACGCCACGATCTGCGTGAGTGTTTCCGACAATCCGCACAGGGCCGACGACACCGTGAAGCCGCCGATCGCGACGATCAGCAGGCGCTTGACGCTCAGCCGGTCCGAGAGCCAGCCCGTCAGCGGCGTGGCGATCGCGGCGGCGACGATGTACGAGGTCAGCACCCACGTGATCTCATCCTGCGACGCCGACAGCGTGCCCTGCATGTGCGGCAGCGCCACGTTGGCGATCGTGCTGTCGAGCGTCTGGATCAACGTTGCCAGCATGATCGAGACGGTGATCATCGGGCGGTTGAGCGGCGCGGCGGCGCCGGCCACCGGGGTGTCGGATGACATGAATGGGCGAGGGTCGTCGATATAATAAGCATGCTTATTATATCGGCTGCGCGAGTGCGCGCCATCGGGAATTATGCGGAGCCTGAATTGCGCCGGTTTCGGCGCTGGGAAACGAAAGCCTTTCGTATAATCCGCCCATGAAAACCCAACTCGATGAGCGCTTCGGCTTTCTGATTTCCGACGTCGGCCGTCTGACCGGCAAGCGTTTCGATGACCTCGCGAAGTCTTCAGTCGACCTGACCCGCGCGCAATGCCGCGTGCTCGCCTATCTTGCGCATTACGGCGACACCAATCAGGCGCGGCTCGCCGACCTGCTCGAGGTCGCGCCCATTTCGGCGGGTCGTTTGCTCGACCGGATGGAAGAGGGCGGCTGGATCGAGCGGACCGCCAACCCGCAGGATCGCCGCGAGCGCCAGGTGCGCATGACGCCGAAGGCCGAGCGCACGCTCGGCAAGGCGCGCAAGGTCGGTGACGAAGTCGCGCTCGAAGCGCTGAACGGCTTCAGCGACGAAGAAGCGAACCAGCTGATCGCACTGTTGCAACGGGTGCGGGGCAATCTGAGCCGGCTGGTGGATCGCTGATGCATTGATGTCGCGACTCGAACGAACAGAGCCGCGGCGTCGAGCAGGTCGACCAGGCTATCGCGTGGAGCAACGGCAGGACGCGGCGGGACACGGCCTTGCTCGGGGAAGTGATGGCCGCGTCCGCGATGGCTCGAGGATCGCAGGCGGCGCTCGAATCAGGCGATTGCTTTTTTTCGCGCAGAGGTGGCGCAGTGCGTGCGGTCGACCGCGTCCCGACTACTTCGATTCAGAAGCCCCAGTCGCGCCAGACGGCGGCACCAGTTCGAAACATGCCGGCGGCGCGACCGCCGCTCTCGCCTTCGCGTCGGGTTGCTGCGGATCGATGCATTTGAAGGCGCTCTGATCGCGCTGGACGAAGATCGTGTCGGCCGGGCCGGTGCTGCCTTGCGTGCCGTTGACGACGGCGACGATCTTGTAGCCGTTCTGCAGCAGCGTGGACAGCGTGGTCGCGCTCGTGCGCCATTGGCTGTCGGACGGTGTCTGGGCCTGAACGGCCGACGCGGCAGCGCCGCCGAGAAGCACGATGAAAGCGGTGGCCACGGCGAGCGTGGCGGTGCGGAACGTCACCAGGAAACCTCCTTGAAGTTGCGGTTTGGACGGTATAGGTACACGGAACTGTCGGCCACTATACCGCGCGTGCTCTCGCGTCCGATGTGCACGCCGCGTCTGGAAGGAGGTTGAAGCCGGTCACTGAGCGCTCTTTTTTCAGCGACGGCTATAGACCGAAGCGAAGGTTATTCAAGGCCGCGCTTCCACCGTCTTGCCCTTCGATATGGGTGTTTGCGCAACCAGTCGGCATAGGTTGACGCCACTTTGGAAAGACCCAAAACCTCATCAATTTCGCCGGCATAAAGTCAACTTATCGACTCGAGAAAGCGTCCACGAAGTTGCGCAATAGCGAAAGCCGGGCTGCCTCTTCCAAAATTTTTCAGGCGCGGCGTGACGCTACGTTTCACGGGTGCCCGATCCTCTTCAAAGAGCTTCCATGGCCAGCAATCTGCCTCAACCGCTCGACGCGGGTCTCGTGCCGCGATTTGCCGGCATCCCGACCTTCATGCGTTTGCCCGCCGTGACCAGCCTCGCATCCGTCGACATCGCGCTTGTCGGCGTGCCGTGGGATGGCGGCACGACCAATCGCGCTGGAGCCCACTACGTCGAGCGCGACTACATGCTGGAGAGCAACAAGCCGCGGCATATGACGCTGAACCGCGCGGCGACCGCGTTCTCCATGGAGGCGATCCTCACCATGCTTCTCACTGGAACGTACATTGGTTACCTGCCGTGTCACCACGTCCAGCGCTGGGTCGACGACGAGGAGTTGTTCGCACGTGCGCAGGCCGCGTTCTCCTATTCGTCGGTATTTGGCGTCATCACCCGGCAAGGCAAGGAACTCGACGCGACGACCGGGCTCATGGTGGAAAGCATGTCGACGCGTCCGGCCGGCTGACTTCTCGCACCGGAATGCCGAAAGCTGCCGGGCGGGCGCAATTCGCCGTGGCGAAACAAAAAAGCCGCTGCTTCGTGAGAAGCAGCGGCTTTTTCTTGCAACTGGTGGCGAATCAGGGACTCGAACCCCGGACCTGCGGATTATGATTCCGTCGCTCTAACCAACTGAGCTAATTCGCCGAAAGAAGCGAGATTATGCGGATCCCGCCGGGAGCTGTCAACCCCCGGCGCGCAACTTTTTCAAGTTGCCGTGGCCATCAGGCGTTTCAGTCCTTCGCGTAGATGTCCGAGTCCTTGGTTTCCTTGACGAACAGCATGCCGATCACGAAGGTAATGAGCGCGATCACGATCGGATACCACAGGCCCGAATAGATGTTGCCCTTCGCCGCCACGATCGCGAACGCGGTGGCCGGCAGGAAGCCGCCGAACCAGCCATTGCCGATGTGATACGGCAGCGACATCGAGGTGTAGCGAATCCGCGTCGGGAACATTTCCACCAGCATGGCCGCGATCGGTCCATAGACCATCGTCACGTAGATCACGAGGATCGTCAGGATCACCACGCTCATCGGCCAGTTGATCTGCGAGGGATCGGCCTTCGGCGGATAGCCCGCGGTCTTCAGCGTCGTAGCGAGAGTCTTGTCGAACACCTTGCCTTGATCCTTGGCGTCGGCGGCCTTGCCGTCATACGTGTTGACCACCGCGTCGCCGACCTTGATCTGCGCCACCGTGCCCGCCGGCGCGGCGACGTTCTCGTAGTTCAAGCCGGCCTTCGAGAGCGCGCTCTTGGCGATGTCGCAGGAGCTCGTGAACTTCGAGGTGCCGACCGGGTTGAACTGGAATGAGCACTCGTCCGGATTCGCGATCACGATGATCGGCGCCTTCGCGGTTGCGGTTTCCAGCGCGGGGTTGGTGTAGTGCGCCAGCGCCTTGAACAGCGGGAAGTAGGTGCATGCGGCGATCAGCAGGCCGGCCATGATGATCGGCTTGCGGCCGATGCGATCAGAGAGCGAGCCGAAGAACAGGAAGAACGGCGTGCCGATCAGAAGCGCGATCGCGATCATGATGTTGGCGCTGCTGCCATCCACCTTCAGCGTCTGCGTCAGGAAGAACAGCGTATAGAACTGGCCCGTGTACCACACCACGGCCTGGCCGGCGGTCAGGCCGATCAGCGCGAGAATCACGATCTTCAGGTTCTTCCATTGGCCGAATGCTTCGGTCAGCGGCGCCTTGGAGGTCTTGCCCTCGGCCTTGATGCGTTCGAACACCGGCGATTCGTGCAGTTGCAGACGAATCCACACCGACACGCCCAGCAGGATGATCGACGCGACAAACGGAATGCGCCAGCCCCATGCGCCGAACGCGTCTTCGCCCATGGCCGTGCGCACGCCGAGAATCACCAGCAGCGACAGGAACAGCCCGAGGGTGGCGGTCGTCTGGATCCAGGCCGTGTAGAAGCCGCGGCGTCCCGGCGGCGAGTGTTCGGCCACGTACGTCGCCGCGCCACCATATTCGCCGCCGAGCGCGAGACCTTGCAGCATCCGCATGGCGATGAAGATCACCGGCGAAGCAATCCCGATCGCCGCGTAGCCGGGCAGGAAACCGACGAGGAACGTCGACAGGCCCATGATCACGATCGTCACGAGGAACGTGTACTTGCGCCCGACCAGATCGCCGAGCCGCCCGAACACGATCGCGCCGAAAGGCCGCACCGCGAAGCCGGCCGCGAAGCTGAGCAGGGTAAAGATGAAGCCGGCGGTCGGATTGACTCCGGAGAAGAAGCTCTTGCTGATGAAGGCCGCGAGCGAGCCGGCCAGATAGAAGTCGTACCACTCGAAAACCGTACCCAGCGACGATGCGAAGATGACCCGCTTCTCTTCGTTCGTCATCGGCACGTGCGAGATTTGCCCGCCAACGGTAGCCATATGTCGTCTCCAATATTGAAATGCACGCGGTCTGCCGGTAAGGGCGTTCCCGTGAAACCGATTATTGGAGTGGAAACTTACGGTGTACTGACGTGGCGGGGTGAAATCGTGGTTTGACCCGCGAGCTGAAATTTCACGCAAAAAGCGTCGATTTGATCTTAACGCCTCCTAATATGCCGTCAAGTTTCACTAATATCGAGATGATGCGTGGGCGCTGTCAGGCGGCGTTAGGGTAAGTCCCGCCCCGCTCGGGGACGTGCAAGCTGACGCGTACGAGCGTGCCTGCGAGCCGCGGCGAGGTTTGATAGACGTTGTCGTCGATCGTCAGTTCGCCGCCATGCATGGTCGCTATCTCGCGCACGATCGCGAGCCCGAGGCCGCTGCCGTCGCCTTCGCGTCCGAGAATCCGGTAGAAGCGCTCGACCACCCGCGAACGCTCGGCGACCGGAATGCCGAGCCCCGTATCCTCCACTTCCAGATGCACGCGCCGCGCAGGCGCGTCATGCCGAACCCTGACGGTGATGCGGCCGCCCGGCGGCGTGTAGCGGATGGCGTTGTCGATCAGATTCGACAGCATTTCGCGCAGCATGACCGGATTGCCGTCGACTTCGACGGGCTCCTCAGGCCCCTCGTAGCCCAGATCCATATGCTTGGCGAGGGCGGCCTGAACCCAGTCGCGCACGGCGCTGCGCGCCACTTCCGTCACCTCGACCCGCGTAAAAATCTGCCCCGACATGCGGTTCTCCGCACGCGCCAGCGCCAGCAACTGTGTGACGAGCCGCGCGGCGTGCTCCGAGCTGGTGGCGATCTGCTCGAGCGAGCGGTGCACTTCGGCGGAGGCGTCCTGACGCAGCGCCAGTTCGGCCTGGGTGCGCAGGCCCGCCAGCGGCGTTTTCATCTGATGCGCGGCGTCGGCGATAAAGCGCTTTTGCAGTTCCATGTTCTGTTCGAGGCGCGTCAGCAGGTCGTTGAACGAGGTCACGAGCGGCTCGATTTCGGGCGGCGCGCGGCGCGCTTCCAGCGGCGAAAGGTCGTCCGGGCGGCGTGCACGGATGTGCGCCTGCAGCGCGTGCAGCGGCGCGAGGCCGCGCGAGAGGCCGAACCATACGAGCAGGATCGCGAGCGGCAGGATCACGAACTGCGGCAGGATCACGCCTTTGATGATGTCGTTGGCAAGCTGGCTGCGCTTGTCGAGCGTTTCGGCGACCTGCACCAGCACGGGCTGCGCGCCGGGCGTCTGCGGAAACTCGACGGTCGTGTAGGCAACGCGGATGTCATTGCCGCGCAGCACGTCGTCACGGAATTCGACGAGACCCGGTTGCGGGCGGTCTTCCTCGTGCGGCAGCGGCATGTCGCGTTCGCCGCCCACCAGTTCGCCGCGCGTGCCGAGCACCTGGTAAAACACGCTGTCCACATTGTCGGCGCGCAGAAAGTCGCGGGTGGAATCGGGCAGCGACAACTCCGCCACGCCGTTGACCGGATGAATTTGCCGGGCGAGCACGTAGGCGTCGGTTTCCAGCGCGCGGTCGAACGGACCGTTCGCGATCGATTTGGCGACCAGATACGTGACGGCGAGGCTCATCGGCCAGAGCAGCAGCAGCGGCGCGAGCATCCAGTCGAGAATCTCGCCGAACAGCGAACGCGGGCGCGCCGCGGCGGCGGCCTCGGTTTCGTCGGGCGGGGCGAACGGGTTGGCGTAGCGCTCGTCGCGCGCCTCGTCGAGGTCCGCCGCGTGCGCCGGGGCGCGGTCTGCGCGCGCGGACATGGGCGGCCTCTATTTGTAGTGGTGGCTCGCCGGCATCGCGCCGGACGGCGGCGAGGCGGGCGGCTCGGGCTCGGCGGGCGGGGGCGCCGCCACGGTATTCGCATTCGTGCCCGCGTTGGCCGGCGCCGCCGCTTTCTCGAGGCAATAGCCCAGACCGCGCACGGTGATGATGCGCACGCCGCTCGGTTCGATTTTCTTGCGCAGCCGGTGCACGTAGACCTCGATCGCGTTGTTGCTGACTTCCTCGCCCCATTCGCACAGGTGATCGACGAGCTGTTCCTTCGAGACCAGCCGGCCGATCCGTTGCAGCAGCACTTCGAGCAATCCCAGCTCGCGCGCGGACAGGTCGATGACCTGCTCGTTAACATAGGCGATCCGGCCGACCTGATCGAACGACAGCGAGCCGTGCCGCACGACCGTCGGACCGCCGCCGGCGCCGCGCCGCGTGAGCGCGCGCACGCGCGCTTCGAGTTCGTTCAGTGCGAAGGGCTTGGCCATGTAATCGTCGGCGCCGAGGTCGAGACCCTTGACGCGTTCGTCGACGCTGTCCGCGGCGGTGAGGATCAGCACCGGCAGGTTGGAATTGCGGGCGCGCAGGCGGCGCAACACTTCCAGGCCGGACATGCGCGGCAGGCCCAGATCGAGGATCAGCAGGTCGAAAGTCTGCATCGACAGCGCCGTATCGGCCTCGACGCCGGTCTTCACGTGATCGACGGCATAGGCCGATTGGCGGAGTGATCGAACCAGACCGTCCGCGAGTATGCTGTCGTCTTCGGCAATCAGAATTCGCATGGTGCGCAAGCCTGGCCTTGCCGGCACCGCGGGGTGTGCCCCCGGCGCACAGCGGTCTCCGAAAATTATTGTGGGTAGTTGGGCGGGCGCGACGGTAAAAATGCGTGTTCGCATAAGAATCGCGCTTGCCAAAACTACTGTTTTTTTATACAGTGTCTGGGTTTCGTGTGCTGTCCTTTACGAGTAGGTTGAAACTCGGGGCTGCACATCTGCCTCAGACGCCGTTCATCATAGCAAAGGACGATTCATGGAAGAAAGCAAGAAAGGCTCGGCTGGACTGACTGCTGAAAAGAGCAAGGCACTCGCTGCCGCACTCGCGCAGATCGAAAAGCAGTTCGGCAAAGGGTCGGTCATGCGGCTCGGCGCAGGTGAGGTAGTCGAAGACATCCAGGTGGTTTCAACCGGATCACTCGGCCTCGACATCGCGTTGGGCGTCGGCGGTTTGCCGCGTGGCCGTGTGGTCGAAATCTATGGCCCGGAATCGTCCGGTAAAACCACGCTGACGCTGCAAGTCATCGCCGAAATGCAGAAGATCGGCGGCACGGCGGCGTTTATCGACGCGGAACACGCGCTGGACATCCAGTACGCGGGCAAGCTCGGCGTGAACGTGAACGACCTGCTGGTGTCGCAGCCGGACACCGGCGAGCAGGCGCTCGAAATCGCCGACGCACTGGTGCGTTCGGGTTCGATCGACATGATCGTGATCGATTCGGTCGCGGCACTCGTGCCGAAGGCTGAAATCGAAGGCGAAATGGGCGACTCGCTGCCGGGTCTGCAAGCGCGTCTCATGTCGCAGGCGCTGCGCAAGCTCACCGGCACGATCAAGCGCACGAACTGCCTCGTGATCTTCATCAACCAGATCCGCATGAAGATCGGCGTGATGTTCGGCAATCCGGAAACCACCACGGGCGGTAACGCGCTGAAATTCTACGCGTCGGTGCGTCTGGACATTCGCCGTATCGGTTCGATCAAGAAGAACGACGAAGTGATCGGCAACGAAACGCGCGTGAAGGTCGTCAAGAACAAGGTGTCGCCACCGTTCCGGGAAGCGATTTTCGACATCCTGTATGGCGAAGGTATTTCGCGTCAGGGCGAAATCATCGACTTGGGCGTGCAGGCCAAGATCGTCGACAAGGCCGGCGCGTGGTACAGCTACAGCGGCGAACGTATCGGTCAGGGCAAGGACAACGCGCGTGAATTCCTGCGCGAAAATCCGGATATCGCTCGCGAGATCGAAAACCGCATCCGCGAATCGCTGGGCGTGAATGCCATGGCTGAAGCCGTGACCGGCGCAGGCGCAGAAGTCGCGGACGAAGAAGAGTAACCATCACGTGATACGCAAGGGCCGGCCGTTGTCCGATACCGGACGCCACGCGGACGGCCCGCGTGATGAAGACGACGAATCGTTCGATCCATTCGAATCGTTCGACGCTCACGATCGCGCTGCGGGCCGGAGCCCGCAGCGCGCGCAGTTTGAATCCTCCCCGCTGTCCGATTCGGATCCTTCAGAAACCACCTACACCCGCTCGCGTCGCGTCCCTGGCGAAGCGAAACCGGGGCAAGACGAAACCAAAAAATCCCAACGCCCGGCACGGTCGCTGAAAGGGCGAGCGCTCGGCTATCTGTCCCGCCGTGAATACAGCCGCACCGAACTCGCGCGCAAGCTGAAGCCGTTCGTCGAGGAAACCGATTCGCTCGACACCTTGCTCGATTCGCTCGAAGCGGAAAACTGGCTGTCCGATTCGCGTTTCGCGGAAAGCCTGATTCATCGCCGCTCGTCGCGGCTGGGCGCGAGCCGGATCGTCGGCGAACTGAAGCAGCATGCGGTTGACCGGACCCTCGTTGAAGAAGCGAGCGCGCAATTGCGCGAAACCGAACTCGCGCGTGCGCAAGCCGTCTGGCGCAAAAAATTCGGCCACCTTCCCGAAACGCCTGCCGAACGGGCCAAGCAGGCCCGTTTTCTGGCCTCACGCGGATTTTCGGGCGCCACGATCGGCAAAATCCTCAAGGGCATCGACGAGGAGTGGGCCGGCAACTAGCCGCGTCGTCCTGTGCCGCGCGCACAAGCCCGTCGGGACGGCGTCTGGCGCGCTCAGCCGCCTGTGGCGTGGCGCCGCGCATTCCGACCTGTCTCAAATACCCAGTATGCTAAAATTCGTCGGTTTTCCAATCCGGCCTTTCCTTCCCGCATGCCGCTCTCCCCGCCAGTGTCCCGTCAGTTGCGCCATCGCCGCGCAATCAGAGCGGAAGCCTATGAGCGAGCCGATGGCCTGTGGGACGTGGAAGCGTGCTTGACCGACGAAAAGCCGCGTGATGTGGTGCTTGCGTCGGGCGTCCGGTCCAATGGTCAGCCGATCCATGAACTCTGGCTTCGCATCACCATCGATCGCAAGCTCAATGTCGTCGACGCCGAGGCGTCGTCCGACTGGGTGCCCTATCCTGGGTTGTGCCAAGCCAGCAATCCCGCCTACCGTGCCCTCATCGGGCTCAATCTCCGCCAAAACTTCCGTCGTGAATCTGCCCGTTTGCTCGGCGGCACGGTGGGTTGCACGCATCTCACCGAGCTGTGCGCCATCCTGCCGACCGCCGCGATTCAGGCATTCGCCGGCGACGTGTGGAACACCGGTGACAGCACGCCGGGCGCGAACGCGGGTTCGGGAGACGAATCGTCTAACAGCACAGGCGAGCATTCCAACGACAAACCGCCATTCCAGCTCGGACGCTGCCACGCGCTGCGTTTCGACGGCGAGGCGGTGCAGCAGTTTTATCCGCGCTGGTATGGCCGCGCTCCGTATACAGCGGATCGCGCGGCATCGTCAGCCGACGGGGCAGTCCGCCAGACAGGCGAGGGCGGCAACCCGTCCGGCATGAATGACGGCAGCGGAAACGAAGTTCAATCCAACTCTCAGACTGAAGGGAATCACGCATGAAGATTCACGAGTACCAGGGTAAGGAAATCCTGCGGAAATTCGGCGTCGCGGTACCGCGCGGCAAGCCGGTCTTCTCGGTGGATGATGCGGTCAAGGCCGCGGAAGAGCTCGGCGGCCCGGTATGGGTCGTGAAGGCTCAGATCCACGCGGGTGGCCGTGGCAAGGGCGGCGGCGTGAAAGTCGCCAAGTCGCTGGATCAGGTTCGCGAGTACTCGAACCAGATCCTCGGCATGCAGCTCGTCACGCACCAGACCGGCCCGGAAGGCCAGAAGGTGAATCGTCTGCTGATCGAAGAAGGCGCTGACATCAAGAAGGAACTGTATGTCGGCCTCGTGATCGATCGCGTGTCGCAGAAGATCGTCGTGATGGCATCGAGCGAAGGCGGCATGGACGTCGAAGAAGTCGCGGAAAAGACGCCTGAGCTGATCCACAAGGTTGCTGTCGACCCGTCGACCGGCCTGAAGGACGCCGAAGCTGACGACCTCGCGAAGAAAATCGGCGTGCCCGACGCATCGATCCCGCAAGCGCGCGCGATCCTGCAAGGCCTGTACAAGGCATTCTGGGAAACCGACGCATCGCTGGCCGAAATCAACCCGCTGATCCTGACCGGCGACGGCAAGGTCATCGCGCTGGACGCCAAGTTCAACTTCGATTCGAACGCACTGTTCCGCCACCCGGAAATCGTCGCGTATCGCGATCTGGACGAAGAAGATCCGGCTGAAGTCGAAGCCTCGAAGTTCGACCTCGCGTACATCTCGCTCGACGGCAACATCGGCTGCCTCGTGAACGGCGCAGGCCTCGCCATGGCAACGATGGACACCATCAAGCTGTTCGGCGGCGAACCGGCGAACTTCCTGGACGTGGGCGGTGGCGCCACGACCGAGAAGGTCACGGAAGCGTTCAAGATCATGCTGAAGAACCCGAACCTGACCGCGATTCTGGTCAACATTTTCGGCGGCATCATGCGCTGCGACGTGATCGCGGAAGGCGTGATCGCGGCGTCGAAGGCCGTCTCGCTGAAGGTGCCGCTCGTGGTCCGCATGAAGGGCACGAACGAAGACCTCGGCAAGAAGATGCTCGCTGAATCCGGTCTGCCGATCATCGCGGCTGACAGCATGGAAGAAGCGGCTCAGAAGGTCGTCGCGGCTGCTTCGGGCAAGGCGTAAGCCAGACCCCGAGCGCGTTTACCAGAATTACGAATGGCGGCGGGACAGCGGCGCAAGCGCGACGCGGGCGAGGAACATTCCGCCTCGCGGCGCCACTGCATGACGCCAAACGAACAGAGGTCAATACATGTCGATTCTGATTAACAAAGACACCAAGGTCATCACGCAGGGCATCACCGGCAAGACCGGTCAGTTCCATACGCGTGCTTGCCGTGAATATGCAAACGGCCGCGAAGCGTACGTTGCGGGCGTGAACCCGAAGCGTGCCGGCGAAGACTTCGAAGGCATTCCTATCTACGCTAGCGTCGCTGAAGCCAAGGCTGAAACGGGCGCGACCGTGTCGGTGATCTACGTGCCGCCGGCAGGCGCTGCTGCCGCGATCTGGGAAGCGGTCGAAGCCGACCTGGATCTGGCGATCTGTATCACGGAAGGCATTCCTGTGCGTGACATGATCGAGCTGAAGGCTCGCATGCGTGCCGAAAACCGCAAGACGCTGCTGCTCGGTCCGAACTGCCCGGGCACGATCACGCCGGACGAGCTGAAGATCGGCATCATGCCGGGTCACATCCATCGCAAGGGCCGCATCGGCGTCGTGTCGCGTTCGGGCACGCTGACGTACGAAGCAGTCGGCCAATTGACGGCGATCGGTCTCGGCCAGTCGTCGGCAGTCGGTATCGGCGGCGACCCGATCAACGGTCTGAAGCACATCGACGTGATGAAGATGTTCAACGACGATCCGGAAACGGACGCCGTCATCATGATCGGCGAGATCGGCGGTCCGGACGAAGCCAACGCGGCTGAGTGGATCAAGGACAACATGAAGAAGCCGGTGGTCGGCTTCATCGCTGGCGTGACGGCGCCTCCGGGCAAGCGCATGGGCCACGCTGGCGCGCTGATCTCGGGCGGTGCTGACACCGCTGAAGCGAAGCTGGAAATCATGGACGCGTGCGGCATCAAGGTCACGAAGAACCCGTCGGAAATGGCGCGTCTTCTGAAGGCGATGCTGTAAATCGAATTTCGCGCGCAGTCAGCGCGTGTTTTTGATACGCTTACGAAACCCTTTCGTGAGCATGCGGTTCAAAAAGCGGGGGAGTGCAGACTCCTCCGCTTTTTTATTGGCCGTGCGCCGGACTTCTTCTTATTCTTTCAAACATGCTCGAGTTCTTCGCCACGCTCCATTGGGGCGCAGTCATTCAGATCATCGTTATCGACATCCTGCTGGGTGGCGATAATGCCGTCGTGATCGCGCTGGCGTGCCGCAATTTGCCGCCGTCGCAGCGCACGAAGGGCGTGTTGTGGGGCACGGCGGGCGCGATCGTGCTGCGCGTGGCGCTGATCGCGTTCGCAGTCGTGCTGCTCGATGTGCCGCTGCTGAAGTTCGCGGGCGGCCTGCTGCTGCTGTGGATCGGTGTGCGTCTGATGGCGCCGGCGCACGACGCGCATGAGAACGTCAAGCCGGCCGACAAGCTGATGGCGGCGATCAAGACCATCATCGTCGCGGATGCGGTGATGAGCCTCGACAACGTGATCGCGATTGCGGGCGCGGCTGAAGCCGCCGATCCCCAACACCGGCTCGCGCTGGTGATTTTCGGTCTGGTGGTGAGCATTCCGCTGATCGTGTGGGGCAGCCAGCTGGTTCTCAAGCTGCTCGATCGCTTTCCGATCGTCATCACGCTCGGCGCCGCGTTGCTGGGTTGGATCGCGGGCGGCCTGATCATCAACGACCCGGCCGGCGACCGTTGGCCGATCCTCGATACGCCGTTGGCCGAATACGGCATGAGCATTGCGGGCGCATTGTTCGTGGTGGTACTCGGTTATCTGCTCAAGCGCCGCAATGCCAGTCGTGCGGCGGCTTGAGCTTGCATCCGGCGTCGACATACTTGCGTGTCCAGCCTCGGCGTCGATCTGAGCGAACCCACGCTGCAACGTTAGCCGTTCGGCTGACTGTGTGACGCGAGCGCTGCTGGCTACGATGGAAACGCCTGTTCCCGATTCGCGGGACAGGCGTTTTTCGTTTCAGGAGGCTGTCGATGATCGTTACTTTGCCGTATTTCCTGCCGTACTCCGCTTACTCCCAGTCCTTGCCGTCCTCACGAACGAGATTCAGCCGCGCGGCCTGGTCCGCGCAGCTAGCGCGCGCCTGTCGTAGGCTCGGTTCCGGTTTCACGCTGATCGAACTGATGATCGTGCTGGCGATCGTCGGCGTGATCGCCGCCTATGCGATCCCCGCTTATCAGGACTATCTGGCGCGCAGCCGCGTCGGCGAAGGGCTGTCGCTGGCGGCTTCCGCGCGGCTGGCCGTGTCTGAAAACGCGGCCAGCGGCAATGCGTTCAGTGGCGGCTATGCGTCGCCGCCCGCTACCCGCAACGTCGAGTCCATTCGTGTCGACGACGACACCGGCCAGATCACCGTCGCCTTTACGACGCGCGTCGCGCCCGCGGGTTCGAACACGCTCACGCTCGTGCCGTCGGTTCCTGACAACGTGGACGCGCCGACTGCGCGCGTGGCGTTGAGCAAGGGCGCGGTGCAGGCGGGCGCGCTCACGTGGGAATGTTTCGCCGGTGGCAAAACGGCGTCCTCGCTGCCGGCGCCTGGCGCCGGGCCGGCACCCGCGGAAGCCCCCAGCCTGGCGTCGAATCTCGCCCCGCCGGAGTGCCGTTCGTGAAGGATGGCGAGATGACCGCTAGAGCGGGGCAAGTCGTAGTCGTCCACACGTAAAACGCTGATTTTCGGGATATTTCAGCCCGGCCGGCGCACAGCAGGAGAATTTTTTTGTATAGTGCGCCGGTTGCTGACGCCCACCGGTTACTCGATGCCCACCCCTTTTGCGCGCTACCTGTCTTTCATTCTGTTGGCTCTCGCGTTGGTGCTGCCTTATGCAGTTGTCAACCATACGTATCCGATTCCGACCTTTTACGCTGAATTCACCGCACTCGCGCTGTATCTGCTGACCGGCGCGGGCGTCGTGCTGCTGGTGGCGAGCGCAAGGCCGCGCGTGACGTTCGCCTCGCCGGTGGTCGCGCTGGTGCCGTTGCTGTTCGGGCTGCTGCTGGTGGCGCAGTCGGTGGTGTTGCCGGTCTCGCAGCCGTCGATGAATTGGCTCGGCGGCGGCTATCTGCTGGCGGCCTTCATGGCGACGCATGCCGGTTATGGTTTCGCGCGCGCCAAGCTCAACGAGACCGCGTTGCGCTGGGCGGCCGGCGCGTTGGTCGTCGGCGGGCTGTTTGCGGTGTTCTGTCAGGTCATCCAGCTGTTTCACCTAGAAACGCGCGTGTCGCCGCTCGTCGTCGCCTATAACGTGACCGTCGAGCGCCGGCCGTTCGGCAATATGGCGCAGGCCAATCACCTCGCCACCTATATTGCGTTCGCGATGGCGGGCGCACTGTTCCTCGTGCAGACGCGGCGCATTGCCGTGAGCATCTGGTTTCTCGTGTCGACGATTTTCGCGGTCGGCCTCGCGCTGACTGTCTCGCGCGGCCCGTGGCTGCAGATGGGCGTAATCGTGGTGGCGGGTTTCTGGATGGCGTTCGCGCAGACCCGCAATCAGGTGCAGTTCCGTCGCAGCAATCGCGAGTGGGTCATTCCAATCGTGCTGGCCGTGCTGTTTTTCGTGGTCAACGCGCTGATTCGCTGGGCCAATGTGCGCTATCACCTGGAGCTCGGACAGTCCGCGGCGGAACGCTTCAAGGACGCCGGCCAGATCGCGCCGCGTCTCGCGTTATGGAAGTACGGCTGGACGATGTTCAAGACGCATCCGTTGCTGGGTGTCGGCTGGGGCGAATTTCCGAGCCACCAGTACGAGTTTGTGAAGTCGCTCGGCGCCGTCGAAATCGCCAACAATTCGCACGACATCTTTATCGACCTGCTCGCGAAGACCGGCCTGATCGGTCTGGCGATCGTGCTGTTCGGTCTGATCACGTGGCTCGTGCGCGTGGTGCGCGCACCGCAAAGCTCGGCGCGCGTGTTCGGCATTGCGCTGATCGGTGTGCTGGTCATGCACGCGCTGGTCGAATACCCGCAGCAGTACATGTTCTTCCTGTTGCCGGCCATGTTCGTGTTCGGCCTGCTGGAGACGCGGCCGCTGCGCCTCGTGCCGGCACGCGTGTCGTTCGGCGCGTTTGCCGTGGTGGTGTTCGGCGGGCTGGCCGCACTGTATCCGGTGTATCGCGATTACGCGCGCGCCGAGGTGCTCTACTACGGATCGCGTCCTGCCGAGCAGTATCGTGCTGACCCGTCGTTCCTGTTCCAGGCGTGGGGCGAGTACGGAATGGCGACGCTCTTGCCGATGAATTCGATGGACTTGCAACACAAGCTCGCCATGCATAAACAGGCGATCGCGTTGCTGCCCGGCGAGACCGTGTTGCGTCGCTATGCGGTGCTGCAGGCGCTGAACGGAGATCAGGCGGCGGCGTTCGACACCGTCGAACGCCTGAAGATCTTCGCCACGGAGTTGAAGGACTGGCCGTCGCAATTGGGCTATCTCTACCAGCTCTGCGATGAGCAGAAGACGCTGACCGGCTTCAAGGCGGAACTGGTCAAGCGCTACGGTATGCCAGCGGGCGACGTCAATGAGGACGATGACAGCGACGAGGAATGAACCGAAGGGAGTCGCTGTGTTCGCTTCGAGGCTTTAATCGTGAAGAGGGGCGATGATTCAGGCGGTCATCAAGCCACCCAATCCCCCGACTTCCCGCCGTGCTTCTCCATCACCTTTACATCGGTGATGGTCATGCCGCGATCCACGGCCTTGCACATGTCGTACACGGTCAGCAGCCCGACCTGCACGGCGGTCAGCGCTTCCATCTCCACGCCCGTGCGACCGAGCGTTTCGACCTGAACGGTGCAATGCACGCCCGGCAGCGCTTCGTCGAGTTCAAAATCCACCTTGACGCGCGTGAGCGCGAGCGGATGACATAGCGGGATCAGATCCGCGGTGCGCTTCGAACCTTGAATCGCGGCAATCCGCGCGATGCCGATCACGTCACCCTTCTTGGCGTTGCCGTCGCGGATCAGCGCGAACGTCTCCGGCAGCATGCGAATCGAGCCGCGCGCCACCGCAATGCGCTTGGTCTCCTGCTTGTCGCCAACGTCCACCATATGCGCCTGGCCGGCGGCGTCGAAATGAGTGAGTTCAGGCATGGTTGGGCTCCTTAAGAGGGCGCCTATCATAGCAGCGGCGCAGCCGGACGGCGGCAGCCGTGCGTTTGCGCGGACCGTTCGCGAGTGCGTTGCCGGCTGGCGGCGACGCGGGGCCCTGCGGCGTCTGCGGCGCGGCGCTCGCCTCAGACACCCGAATCGCCCTGACGTGAATCACACGAATTCGCGCGACGACTGATTACAATTGCCCTATCCCCGCTATCTTAGTCCGGGCGGCGGGCTTCGCTTTTCGACATCGTCATATCGACCTCGCGATGCGTCCGAAACGGTTCCTTGCTGCGTTGCTGTCTGTCGCGCTGGCGACGGCGCCAGGCCCGTTCGCGCAAGCGCAGGGTGTGTCGGGCACGGCGCCCAGCACACTATCCGCGGAGCCGCCGCTGGTCAGCGGTCCGGCCGATGCCTACGCCGATCCGCTGATCCCTTCCGATATCGCACAAGGCGTGTTCGGCGTGTACGGCGGGGCACAGAGCCGCTTGTCCGGCAATTCCGGTGCGAACACCGGTTGGCGGGCGCCGATCGTCACGCAACAATTGCCCGATCTCGGCAACGGCGGTTCAGGCTCGCTTACGCCGCAGGCCGAGCGCAAGCTCGGCGAGCGCGTCATGCGCGAACTGCGCCACGACCCCGACTATCTCGACGACTGGCTGGTGCGCGATTATCTGAACTCGGTCGCCGCGAAACTTGCCGCGGCGGCGAGCGCGCTCTACATCGGCGGCTACCGTCCGGACTTCGATCTGTTCGCGGTGCGCGATACGCAGATCAACGCCTTCTCGCTGCCGGGCGGTTTTATCGGCGTGAACACCGGCCTCATCGTGGCGACGCAGACGGAATCCGAACTGGCGTCGGTGCTCGGTCACGAAATGGGACACGTCTTGCAGCGCCACATCTCACGCATGATCACGGCCGGCGAGCGCAGCACCTATGCGGCGCTCGCCGGCATGTTGTTCGGCGTGCTCGCCGGCGTGCTCGCGCATAGCGGCGATCTGGGCAGCGCGATTGCGATCGGCGGCCAGGCCTATGCGGTGGACAACCAGTTGCGTTTCTCGCGTTCGGCCGAGCACGAGGCGGACCGCGTCGGTTTTCTGCTGCTCGCCGGCGCCGGCTACGATCCCTACGCGATGACGACCTTCTTCGGCCGCCTCGATCGCGCCGCGATGAGCGACACGGGCGTGCCGGCTTACGCGCGGACCCATCCGCTGACCGGCGAACGGATCGCCGACATGGAGGACCGCGCGCGCCGCGCCCCTTACCGGCAACCGCATCAATCGGCCGAATATGGGTTTGTGCGCGCCCGCGCTCGCCTGCTGCAGGACCAGTCGCGCAGCGAGTATGGGGATGAGATTTCGCGCCTGCGCTCCGAGATCGAGGACCGCACGGCGGTCAACGTCGCGGCGAACTGGTATGGCATTGCTTACGGGCAGATGCTGCTCGAGCGTTACGACGATGCGGCGGCGTCGTTGGCGTCGTGTCGCGCGGCATTCGCAGCCGGCGAGCAGGCCGAACGAGGAGCCGCGCGGAGTTCGCCGAGCCTCGACGTGTTGGCCGCCGACATCGCGCGGCGCGCCGGCCGCGACGACGAGGCCGCGCGGCTCGCCGAGTTCGCGCAGAAGCGCTGGCCGCAGTCGAACGCCGCAATCGACATGCATATCCGCACCTTGCTGACTCTGCACCGCTTTGCCGATGCCCAGGCGCTCGCGCAGAAGGAAACGCGTGCCCAGCCCGATCAGCCTGCCTGGTGGCTGTATCTCGCGCAGGCCAGCGCCGGCACGGGCGATGCGTTGACGCAGCATCGGGCGATGGCTGAGAAGTTCGCGCTGGAAGGAGCGTGGCCGTCGGCGATCCGGCAGCTAAAGGACGCGCGCGATCTGAAGGCGATTGGCTACTACGACCTCGCGACCGTCGACGCGAGGCTGCATGAGATGGAAAACCGCTATAAGGAGGAGCGGCTGGACGAAAAGAGTTAGGTCTTGCTCGCGCTTGGCTGCGTTGGCCGGCATGGCTTCGAAGGAATATGCCGCGGCGCGGGCAGGTGCAGGGTTTAAGCGCCCGCGGCCGCGGGACTCGGCACGAACCCGAAGCGCCTTGCCACATCGCTTCGCCGGATAGCCTGCAGCGGCAACACGACCTGATTGTTCCAGCGAAACTCGCCGCTCATCGAATCCTCCGCCAGCGTTGCATGATCGGAGAAGACCTCCAGATCGTGATCGTGCAAGACCGCGACTCTCGGCGGCGCCGAGCCGTCGGTCAGCAGAATCCCGCCTTCTTCATCCACGAACACGGCTGCGGGCTCGAACGCGCCGCCGGCCTGGTCCTGCAAAGCGAGCGTGCCGCCGGCATCGGCATTGGCCGACAGCCTCACGACCCACGGCGTATAGCCCAGTTCGACGTACACGCGCTGCGGGCCGTTCTGGAAATACCACTGCCCGCGCTCGTCGGCGTCGTAATTCCGGTTGATGAACCCGAGCAACGCTTCGTGGCGAATCGGCGTGCCCGGCGTTCCGCCTGCCTGCGCGGCCTCGTCGCGCATGCGCCAGTTGCCGCGCCTGTCCAGCATCAGCCAACCCGTGCAACTCGGTACGTTCGGCCACTTGGCCAGGGCCTGCTTGACGATGTCATCCATGATCGACGTGCCGCTCCAGATAGCCGAACACGCGCCGCGACAGCCAGTCGATGCGGCCCGGGAACGGCCCGGTCATAAAGCCGGCGTGGCCGCCGTGCCTGGGTTGGTCGAGCTCCACCGCCGCCGAAACTTCATGCCGCGAGGGCAAGGCTTCAGCCGGGAGGAACGGGTCATTGCGCGCGTTCAGCACCAGCGTCGGCACCTGAATGTGCGGCAGCAGCGGGCGCGTGGTCGCCGTGCTCCAGTATTCGTCGGTATCGCGAAAGCCGTGCAGCGGTGCGGTCACCACGTTGTCGAACTCGTACATGGTGCGGCTCGCCAGCATCGCCTCCCGGTCGAACAGGCCTGGAAACTGAGTCAGCTTCTGCTCGGCCTTCTGCTTGAGTGTCTTGAGAAAGCTGCGCGTGTAGACGAGTCCGAAGCCTTGCGACAAAGCGCGGCCGCCTGCATGCACGTCGATGGGGGTCGAGATCGCCGCGGCGGCCGAGACCACCGACGCCGCGCCCTCGCGCCGCTCACCCAGCCAGCGCAGCAGCAC
This sequence comes from Paraburkholderia aromaticivorans, assembly GCF_002278075.1. NCBI lineage: Bacteria > Pseudomonadati > Pseudomonadota > Betaproteobacteria > Burkholderiales > Burkholderiaceae > Paraburkholderia > Paraburkholderia aromaticivorans. Next base: position 1,856,620 of record NZ_CP022989.1, read on the forward strand.
ATTGCCGCCGAGCGATACGCCGGCCGCGACGATCGGCCCGCGATGCGCGGCGCGCAAACGCCGCAGGATCCAGTCGACCTCGTTACTGTCGGCGAGATGATAGAAGCGCGGCATCCGGTTCAACGGTCCGCTGCAACTGCGAAAGTGCGGCACGACACCGTGCCAGCCGTACTCGCGCGCGGCAGCCATCAACGAGGCGGCGTAGTGCGAGCCCGAACTGCCTTCCAGGCCGTGAAACAGCACGAAGAGCGGAGCGGTGTCGGCGGGCACCCGGGGCGCGGCGTCGGGCGTGAGTGCTGATTGGGCCTCGCCGTCGTGCTCGACCCAGTCGAGATCGATGAAGTCGCCGTCGGGCGTATCCCAGCGTTCGCGGCGAAACGAGACCGCGGGGCGGCGTGCGAACAGCGACGGGACGATGGTCTGCACATGGCGGTTCGGCAACCACAGCGGCGCACGGTAGAGCAGCTCGACGGTGGCGTCGACGGCGGCCGCGGCGCGTGCCGTGCCGGAGGAGGCGGATGTAGCGTGCGTCGTCCCGGAATTCGGCGAGAGGATTTCCTTCGCGTTGGGGGACTGCCTGTGGGGCGTGCTCATGCCTGCTTCACAACCAAAAATGAGACGCGCGGCGCGCGTCAGTGCAACGACCCCTGGCCATGCCGCATTTTCGTGGCGAACTGGCTGGCGGCCTCGTTGGGCATCGGACTCGCGTGAATGTGCGCAATGCGCCATTCGCCGCGTTCGTGGACCATCACGTAGGTGGTGAACACCATGGCGGGCGTGGCCTTCGGATCGGCCGGCCGGTGCGCCTCGGCAATCGCGTAGACCACGGTGCCGAGACTGTCGTAGACGCGGATGTCGAGCGGTTCGATGGACACAGGCGCGGTTTCGAGCTGGATCTGCAAGCCGGCGCGAATGCTGTCGAGGCCGTGCAGGTGGGAGCCGTCGGCGCAGATGCAACTCACGAACTCTTCATCGATCCACAGGCCCATCAAGCTGTCGATATTGACCTCGGCGACGGCCTGGTAATAGGCGTTCAGGGTATCGGCGGCGGCTTCGAAGATATGGGCAAAACGTGGCATGGCTCGTCAGTCTCTTGTGCGCGGCGCGCGGTTGCAAGGCAGCGGTCAGCGGGACAGCCCGGAACCGGACAATCGCACCCGAGCGCCAGAATGCCCGCGCCGCAAGGCGCGAACATGACGCGACGCGCTCAGGGGCGTGCGGTGTTGCGTGCGTGTATCAGCGGCTTCAGCGTTGCGCGAGCAACATGCCGCGCAAATCGCCGAATACCTGCTCGGCGCTCAACTGCTTCAGGCAGTTCAGATGACCGAGAGGACACTCGCGCTCAAAACAGGGGCTGCATTCGAGATGAAGCCATTGTACCTTCGCCAGCTCGGACAAGGGCGGCGTGTGGCGCGGATCGGTCGAACCGTACACCGCCACCAGCGGCCGGCGCAGCGCGGCGGCCACGTGCATCAGCCCGGAGTCGTTGGTGACGACCGCATTGGCGCGCGAGATCAGCGCACATGCCTCGCCCAGCGCGGTCTGGCCGCACAGGTTGCGCACGTTCGGCGCTTTCTCGGCAATGGCCTGCGCGAGCGGCGCATCTTTGGGCGAACCGAGCGCGACGATCTGCGTGTACGGGAACGACTGGCCGACCATCTGGGCGAGCGCCGCGAAGTGCTCGGGCGGCCAGCGCTTGGCGGGGCCGTATTCGGCGCCCGGACAGAACACCAGCAGCGGCACGCGCGTGTCCAGATTGAAGCGCGCCGAGACCCGCGACGCTTCGTTCAGGTCCGCGTCGAGGCGCGGCATCGGCAGGTCGTCGGGCACCTTGGCGCCGGGCGCGTAGGCGAGGGCGGCGTACTGGCCGACCATCGGCGGGCGCTCGTCCTTGCGCGGATTCGCGTGACGCACGTTCAACAAGCCGTAGCGGCTTTCGCCGGTGTAGCCGATGCGCAGCCGGATGCCCGCCATCCATGGAATCAGCGCCGACTTGAGCGAGTTCGGCAGCACGTAGGCGGCGTCGTAGCCGACGTCGCGCAGGTCGCTCGCCAACTGCCAGCGGCGCAGCATCTGCAGCTTGCCGTGCGCGAGATCCGTGGCGTAGACGTCGCGGATTTCCGGCATGCGTTCGAGCACGGGCGCGACCCACGAGGGCGCGACCGCGTCGATGACGATGCGCGGATGCAATTTCACGAGGCGCGCAAACAGCGGCTGCGCCATCAATGCGTCACCGATCCAGTTCGGTGCGATAACCAACGCGCGACGCATCAGAATGAGTGTCCGGTGTCGAAACGAAGCCCCGCGCGAGTCATGCACGTGGCGTTCGGATAGGTAAAAAGGGAACAGCCGCAAGCCGCGTGGCGCGATTCCGGCGTGGCCGGATGCGCCGCGCTGGCGGCCCTGCTGTGGCGTGCCTGCGCGCGGGCCGGACTGCGCGTTCTTGCCGGCCTGATCACCGTCTGCTGCGTGCGCGGCGCCGGCCCGTGGAGCGACGAACCAGGCCGCGCGGCGGGCAGGCGCTCACGTAGCCGCTCACGCAGCGAACCTGGCAACGGTTTCTCCGGAGCCAACCCGCAACCAGGCGGGCAGGCGTTCCGCAAGCGGTGCCACCGGCAATCGATGCTCAGTGCGCTGTGTTCAATGACCCTTGACCACTTCGCCGTCGCGCAGCTTGTAACGCGTGCTGCAATACGGGCACCTGGCTTCGCCGTGCGTGACGTCGATAAAGACGCGCGGATGGGCGCTCCAGCGCGGCATGGCCGGGTTCGGGCAGTAAGCCGGCAGGTCTTTTGCCGACAGTTCGACCAGCGGCATTTCCTTGATTTCGCTCATGAGGGGTTCTCTTTGTATGCAGGGGGCGTGCGTTGCGCCGGGACACCCCGGCGCGGCGCGCGTTAAATCTTGGTCAGCCAGTGCGCGTACTTTTCGCTCTTGCCGTTCACGATGTCGAAGAAGCCCGATTGCAGCTTCTCGGTGATCGGGCCGCGTGCGCCCGAGCCGATCGTGCGGTTGTCGAGTTCACGGATCGGCGTGACTTCGGCGGCGGTGCCGGTGAAGAACGCTTCGTCGCAGGTATAGACCTCGTCGCGCGTGATGCGCTTTTCGATCACCTGGATGCCGGCGTCGCGCGCCAGTGTGATGACGGTGTCGCGCGTAATGCCGTCGAGGCACGAGGCCAGATCCGGCGTGTACAGCTTGCCGTTGTTCACGAGGAAGAAGTTCTCGCCGGAGCCTTCCGACACATAGCCGTCCACGTCGAGCAGCAGCGCTTCGTCGTAACCGTCGGCGACGGCTTCCTGATTGGCGAGGATCGAGTTCACGTACCAGCCCGACGCCTTGGCGCGGACCATCGACACGTTCACGTGATGGCGCGTGAACGACGAGGTCTTCACGCGGATACCCTTGGTGATGCCTTCTTCGCCGAGGTAAGCGCCCCACGGCCAGGCGGCGATCGCCACGTGAATGGTGTTGCCCTTGGCCGACACACCGAGCTTTTCCGAGCCGACCCAGATGATCGGGCGCAGGTAGCAGGACTCGAGCTTGTTTTCGCGCACCACTTCGCATTGCGCGGCGGCGAGCGTTTCGTGGTCGAATGGCACGTCCATCTGGAAAATCTTGGCCGAGTTCAGCAAACGCTTGGTGTGTTCCTGCAAGCGGAAGATGGCGGTGCTGCCGTCCACCGTCTTGTAGGCGCGTACGCCTTCGAAGACGCCCATGCCGTAATGCAGCGTATGGGTGAGCACATGGATCTTGGCATCGCGCCAGTCGATGAGCTTGCCATCCATCCAGATCTTGCCGTCGCGGTCGGCCATTGACATACGATTCTCCAGCAGGTGCGTTGTTAGGCATAGCTATGACAGGCATAGCCAAGACCGGCATTTTAGCGTCTTTTGCACGCGGAACGGGCATTTGGCCGCATTCCGGACGCTATAATCCGGCACACGCATAAATCAAATCCGGATGCGCCAGCGGGTGCTTGACGACCTGGCGCCGACTTCCCTTCATTGCGACGCCCTTGGCGCCCGCGTTTCGCTGCATGCTCGCTCGTCTGTCCGCTACTGATCGCCGTGCCTTCCGCGAGGGCGCGCGTGACTATTCGCCCACGCTAATGGCGATTTTCTCCTGGGGGCTCGTCACCGGCATCGCCATGAGCAAATCGGTGCTCACGTTGCCGCAGGCGCTCACCATGTCGCTGCTGTGCTACGCCGGTTCGTCGCAACTGGCGGTGCTGCCGCTGCTCGCCGCCAAGCTGCCGGTCTGGACCGTGCTGCTAACCGCCGCGATGGTCAATACGCGTTTCGTGATATTTAGCGTCGGTCTGGCGCCGCACTTTTCCTATCTGTCGATGTGGCGGCGCATCGTGCTCGGCTATTTCAACGGCGACGTGATCTACCTGCTGTTCCAGAAGAAGAGCTTCCCGACCGGCTATGTGCCGGGCAAGGAGGCGTACTACTGGGGCATGGCGGTGTGCAGCTGGCTGTCGTGGCAGGTGTCGTCGATCGCCGGGATTCTGCTGGCGAGCCTGATTCCGGACAACTGGGGCCTCGCGCTCGCGGGCACGCTGGCCTTGCTGCCTATCATGGTGTCGGCGATCGCGACGCGCTCCACGCTGGTCGCGGTCACGATCGCCGGCGTGGTCTCGCTGCTCGCCTTCGACCTGCCGTACCGGCTCGCGCTGCCGCTCGCGGTGATCGCGGCAATCGTCGCCGGCAGCGCGGCCGACCTGATGGTCGAACGTGCCGACTTGCGCCGCATCCGCAACAGCGCCGGAGGTTCGCGATGACGTCCACGCAGATCTGGCTGGCCATTTTCGGCATGACCTTCGTCACCGCCGTGACACGCGCCATGTTTCTGATCGGCGGCGAGCGCACCGTTTTGCCGGCCCGCGTGCAGCGAATGCTGCGCTACGCGCCGGCCGCGGCGCTCGCCGCCGTGGTGTTGCCGGACGTGCTGGCGACCCCGGAAGGGCTCTCGTTCGCGCTCTCGAACCATGAGTTCTACGCCACGCTCGCGGGTCTCGGATGGTTTTTGTGGCGGCGCACCATGCTCGGCACGATTGTCGTCGGAATGGTCGTGTTCACCCTGTTGCGCCTCTTCATGTGACGGGATGAGAGGAGAAATGGTGCATTGCGGCATGCGCGCCGCATCCTTCAAATACGGGACATTCGCCCGGCCGCGGGTCAGAAGGCAGTGTGGATCAGTTAAAATGGTTGTTTCCGGGATGAGCGCGCCGGTGCAAGGCGCGCGAAGCCGCGGCCCGGCCGCCGGCACCCGATTCTGCGGAGCCGCTACCGTGCCTGAGCGCTGGAGTTCACCGCGCTCGCGTGCCGCGCGTCGTCCGCCACCGCCTTCCCATCAACTCGCACACACACGCCCATGAACAAGGTATTGCGTCTCTCCGATCTGATCGCCGAAGGCAAGCTTTCCGGCAAACGCGTGTTCATCCGCGCCGATCTGAACGTGCCGCAGGACGATCAAGGCAACATCACCGAAGACACCCGCATCCGCGCCTCCGTGCCGGCCATCAAGGCCGCGCTCGACGCAGGCGCCGCCGTGATGGTCACGTCGCACCTGGGCCGTCCGACCGAAGGCGCATTCAAGCCGGAAGATTCGCTCGCGCCGGTCGCGAAGCGTCTGGCCGAACTGCTCGGCCGCGACGTGCCGCTGGTGGCGAACTGGGTCGAAAACGGCGTGAACGTCGCGCCGGGCTCGGTCGTGCTGCTGGAAAACTGCCGCGTCAACAAGGGCGAAAAGAAAGATTCCGACGAGCTCGCGCAAAAAATGGCGAAGCTCTGCGACATCTACGTGAACGACGCGTTCGGCACCGCGCACCGCGCCGAAGCCACCACGCACGGCATCGCCAGATACGCGCCCGTGGCGTGCGCCGGCCCGCTGCTGGCGGCCGAGCTCGAAGCGCTCGGCAAGGCGCTGGGCGCGCCGAAGCGTCCGCTGGTGGCGATCGTCGCCGGCTCCAAGGTATCGACCAAGCTGACCATTCTGAAGTCGCTCGCCGACAAGGTCGATCAGCTGATCGTGGGCGGCGGCATCGCCAACACGTTCATGCTGGCCGCGGGCCTTAAGATCGGCAAGTCGCTCGCCGAAGCCGATCTGGTGAACGAAGCCAAAGCCATCATCGACGCCGCGAAAGCGCGCGGCGCGTCCGTGCCGATCCCGACCGACGTGGTCACGGCCAAGGAGTTTTCGCCGACCGCCAAGGCCGAAGTGAAGGCCGTCGCCGACGTTCAAGACGACGACCTGATCCTCGACATCGGGCCGGAAACCGCCAAGGTGCTCGCCGCACAACTGGAAAAGGCCGGCACGATCGTGTGGAACGGTCCGGTCGGCGTGTTCGAATTCGACCAGTTCGGCAACGGCACGAAGACGTTGGCGGACGCCATCGCCAAATCGTCGGCATTTTCGATTGCCGGTGGCGGCGATACGCTCGCGGCGATCGCCAAGTACGGCATCCACGACAAGGTCAGCTATATCTCGACAGGTGGCGGCGCCTTCCTCGAATTCCTCGAAGGCAAGAAGCTGCCGGCGGTCGAAATTCTGGAATCGCGGGCTTAACGTGGCGACGCGCTCCCCCACGGCAAAGTCTGCAAAAGCGCGCGGCGGCAAGCCGCGCAGCGGGGCAGCAGCAACGGCAGGGGAGCGCGCGGCGCGCTCCGCCGCCACGCCGGCAGCGCTCGAATCCGCAGTCGATGCCACGGTCGGTTCAGCTAGCCGGCAGCAAGAAGTATCCGGGGCGTCCCTCGCGCTCGCGGAGTTGACCACTGTCAGTGAGGCAGGGAAGTCGTCCAGCGCAGATGCTGTGCAGACCGCCTCGCCATCCGCAGAACTCCCCGACGAAGAACTCGCCCCTCCACCGGCACCCCCCGTGCTGGTGTCGAACACCGCTTCACCCCATAAAGCGACGCTGGTTTCAACCGGCGCGCAGCCCCCGGCAGCATCCTTCGGTGCGCAGCCTCCGCATCCGACTCGCAGCGCTCTTTCCAGCGATCTCACCCAGACGAGGAGACTCATGCATCGCGCCACCAAGATTGTCGCCACCATCGGACCGGCTTCCAATACGCCGGAAATCCTGCTGCAAATGATTCAGGCAGGGTTGGACGTGGTGCGGCTCAATTTCTCGCACGGCACCGCCGACGACCACCGCCAGCGCGCCGAATTCGTGCGCGAGGCGGCCCGCCAGGCCGGCCGCGAGGTCGCCATCATGGCGGACCTGCAAGGCCCGAAGATCCGGGTCGGCAAATTTGAAAACGGCAAGATCATGCTGGTTGCCGGCGAACCGTTCGTGCTCGACGCCGACTGCGAACTCGGCAACGAGCAACGCGCCGGTCTCGACTACAAGGACCTGCCGCGCGACCTGAAACCGGGCGACGTGCTGTTGCTCAACGACGGCCTGATCGTGCTGAACGTCTCGCGCGTGATCGGCAACGAGATCCACACGGTCGTCAAGATCGGCGGCGAACTGTCGAACAACAAGGGCATCAACCGCCAGGGCGGCGGTTTGTCCGCGCCCGCGCTGACCGCCAAGGACATGGAAGACATTCGCACCGCCATGTCGCTCGGCGTGGATTATGTCGCAGTATCGTTCCCGAAGAACGCCACCGACATGGAAATGGCCCGCCAGCTGGCGAACATCGCCGGCGCGCCGTTCGGCATCAAGCCGAAGATGATCGCCAAAATCGAGCGTGCGGAAGCCATTCCGGCGCTGCAAGGGATTCTCGACGCATCGGACGGCATCATGGTGGCGCGCGGCGATTTGGCCGTGGAAGTGGGGAATGCCGCAGTTCCGGCGCTGCAAAAGCGCATGATTCGTATGGCGCGCGAGTCGAACAAGTTCGTGATCACCGCCACGCAGATGATGGAATCAATGATCCACGCGCCGGTGCCGACCCGCGCCGAGGTGTCGGACGTGGCTAACGCCGTGCTGGACGGCACGGACGCGGTGATGCTGTCAGCGGAATCGGCGGCGGGCAAGTATCCGGTGCAGACCATCGAGACCATGGCGGCGATCTGTATCGAAGCCGAGAAGTCGGAGCAGTCGGAGCTGGACAAGGATTTCCTCGACCGCACGTTCACGCGGATCGACCAGTCGATCGCCATGGGCGCGCTCTTCACCGCGTTTCATCTCGGCGCGAAGGCGATCGTGGCGTTGACGGAATCCGGTTCGACCGCGTTGTGGATGTCGCGTCACTGGACCCACGTGCCGATCTTCGCGCTCACGCCGCGCGTCGGCAGTGAACGGGCGATGGCGCTGTATCGTAACGTGACGTCGCTGCACCTCGACACCAACACCGACCGCGACACGGCGTTGCAGCAGGCGTTGGAAACCGTGGTGAGCAAGGGTTACGCGTCGCGCGGCGATATGGTGGTGCTGACCGTCGGCGAGCCGATGGGGCAGGCTGGCGGCACGAATACGCTGAAGATCGTGCGGGTGGGCGAACCGTATTGATCGCGTAGCGCTCTGCGTAGGACCGGAGTCGGTGCTGAAGCACTCGCTCCGGTCGGCAAACGGCTCGATCGGCACGCCCTGCGTGGAACCGGAGTAAGCACTCAAGCGCTAACACCGGTCGACACAGGCCGGATTGAGCGAAGCAGGCCGCCCATGCCCCGCGAGAGGCGGCGCACAGGCTCCACGCGCGTTGCAGCGGACAGGACCGCTCCGCGTGTTAGGGAAGGTATGAACGGGTATGTGGTTTGCTTCGCGATAAAATCGCCCAAAAGATGCCGACGGCACAAGAATTCGTTTCAATCTAAGGAGTTAAGCATGCCTCTCGTATCAATGCGTCAACTGCTGGACCATGCCGCTGAAAACGGCTACGGCCTTCCGGCATTCAACGTGAACAACCTGGAGCAGGTGCAGGCGATCATGGCGGCGGCCGACAAGGTCAACGCACCGGTGATCATGCAGGCATCGGCCGGCGCGCGTAAGTACGCGGGCGAGGCGTTCCTGCGCCACCTGATCGAAGCCGCGGTCGAGTCGTATCCGCATATTCCGGTGGTGATGCACCAGGATCACGGCCAGTCGCCGGCGGTCTGCATGGCGGCCATCCGCAGCGGCTTCACCAGCGTGATGATGGACGGTTCGCTCGAAGCCGACGGCAAGACGGTCGCGTCGTACGAGTACAACGTCGACGTGTCGCGCAAGGTCGTGGAAGCGGCGCATTCGATCGGCATCACGGTGGAAGCGGAACTGGGCGTGCTGGGTTCGCTGGAAACCATGAAGGGCGACAAGGAAGACGGCCACGGCGCGGAAGGCACGATGACGCGCGAGCAGCTGCTGACCGATCCGGAGCAGGCTGCCGACTTCGTCAAGCTGACCCAGTGCGACGCGCTCGCCATCGCGATTGGCACCTCGCACGGCGCGTACAAGTTCAGCAAGAAGCCCACGGGGGACATTCTGTCGATCCAGCGCATCAAGGAAATCCACCAGCGCATTCCGAACACCCACCTGGTGATGCATGGTTCGTCGTCGGTGCCGCAGGAACTGCTGGCTGAAATCCGCGAATTCGGCGGCGACATGAAGGAAACCTACGGCGTGCCGGTCGAGGAAATCCAGGAAGGCATCAAGAACGGCGTGCGCAAGGTCAATATCGACACCGACCTGCGTCTGGCGATTACCGGCGCGATTCGCCGCTACATGGCGACCAACCCGGGCAAGTTCAACCCGCGCGATTACCTGAAGCCGGCGCGCGAAGCGGCGATGAAGATCTGTATCGAGCGCTACACGCAGTTCGGCTGCGAAGGCCAGGCCGGCAAGATCAAGCCGGTCACGCTTGATAAAATCGCGGAGAAGTACAAATCGGGCGAGCTCGCGCAAGTCGTCCGCTAAGCTATCACTATGTCTGCGCCTGGCCGTTTGGCCAGGTTGTCGTTAGATCGCCGTTCCCGCATCATCCGGGGAACGGCGTTTCCCTTTTGTTCCGGTCACACTTTTTTGCCCCATTTTTAGCGAACCACGACGATGTCTACCCTTTACGAATCCACGCTCCGCTCGCTGCCGCTGCTCGGCCGCGGTAAAGTCCGCGACAATTATGCGGTGGGCAACGACCAGTTGCTGATCGTCACGACCGACCGTCTGTCGGCGTTCGACGTCATCATGGGCGAGCCGATTCCGAATAAGGGCCGCGTGCTCAACGAAATGGCGAACTTCTGGTTCGAAAAACTGAAGCACGTGGTGCCGAACCACCTTACGGGCGTCGCGCCCGAATCCGTGGTGGCGGCAGACGAAGTCGAGCAGGTCAAGGGCCGTGCGGTCGTCGTGAAGCGCCTCGAGCCGATCCTTGTCGAAGCGGTGGTGCGCGGCTATCTGGCCGGCAGCGGCTGGAAAGACTACCAGGCAACCGGTTCGGTGTGCGGCGTCGAACTGCCGCCGGGTCTGCAGAACGCGCAGAAACTGCCCGAGCCGATTTTCACGCCGGCGGCCAAGGCCGAAATGGGCCACCACGACGAAAACATCACCTACGACGAGATGGAGCGCCGCATCGGCACCGAACTGTCGGCCACGATCCGCGACATCTCGATCAAGCTGTACAAGGAAGCCGCTGACTACGCGGCCACGCGCGGCATCATCATCGCGGATACGAAGTTCGAGTTCGGGCTGGACAACCACGGCAAGCTGTATTTGATGGACGAGGCGCTGACCGCGGATTCGTCGCGCTTCTGGCCGGCCGACCAGTATCAGGTCGGCACCAACCCGCCGTCGTTCGACAAGCAGTTCGTGCGCGACTGGCTCGAAACCCAGCCGTGGAAGAAAGAGCCGCCGGCGCCGAAGCTGCCGGACGACGTGGTCACGAAGACAGGCGAGAAGTACCAGGAAGCGCTCGAACGCCTGACCGGGCATAAGCTCGCCTGATTACGCGCACCGGTTGGATTCGCGTCGCCTGAGAAGGCCGCTTGAAAAGGCCGCCTGAAGGGTTCCGCTCCGCAGGAAGGGGTTCCCTCGCAGGATTTCCTTCGCGAGGAAAAACCCCTCGCCCCGAAGGAAGTCCGTCAAGGGTTGGGGAATCATCCTCTCGGGACCTGGCGCGAGCCGCAGGTCCGGGGGCGCTCTCAAGAAACAAGGAAGCCGTAAGATGAGTGAAGTTCAAACCGCCCATACGCATGGCGCGCCGGTTGTCGGCGTGCTGATGGGCTCCAGTTCCGACTGGGAAGTCATGAAGAACGCCGTGGCCATTCTGCAGGAGTTCGGCGTACCCTACGAAGCCAAGGTCGTGTCCGCGCACCGCATGCCCGACGAAATGTTCGCCTATGCTGAAAGCGCGCGTGAGCGCGGCATTCGCGCGATCATCGCCGGCGCGGGCGGCGCGGCCCATCTGCCGGGCATGCTGGCCGCCAAGACCACGGTGCCGGTGCTCGGCGTGCCGGTGGCGAGCAAGTACCTGAAGGGCGTCGATTCGTTGCATTCGATCGTGCAGATGCCCAAGGGCGTGCCGGTCGCCACCTTTGCGATCGGCGAAGCCGGCGCGGCGAACGCGGCGCTGTTCGCGGTGTCGCTCCTGAGCGGCACGAGCGCCGAATACGCGGAGAAGCTGGCTGCGTTCCGCGTGCGCCAGAATGAAGCGGCCCACGCTATGGTGCTGCCGGCGCTGTAAACGCGCGGACTGTTTGATTGCTTGAAGATGTCCCCTGTCCGACCCCCGGCCGGGTGCCTGCCATCGCATTGCACGCACGCATTGCAGACAGCACCGGGCCGCGACCGACCACTAAGATGAACCCAGACAACACACCGGTTTCACCGATTCTGCCCGGCGCATGGCTTGGCATGGTCGGTGGCGGCCAGCTCGGCCGCATGTTCTGTTTTGCCGCTCAGGCCATGGGCTATCGCGTTGCCGTGCTCGATCCGGACGAAAACAGTCCGGCGGGCGCCGTCGCCGATCGCCATCTGCGCGCCGCGTACAACGACGAAGCGTCGCTGACCGAGCTCGCGCGGCTGTGCGCGGCGGTGTCCACGGAGTTCGAGAACGTGCCGGCCGCGAGCCTCGATTTCCTCGCGCGGACCACCTTCGTGAGTCCGGCTGGCCGCTGCGTCGCCGTGGCCCAGGACCGCATTGCCGAGAAGCGCTTCATCGCGTCGTCGGGCGTGACGGTCGCGCCGCATGTGGTGATCGAATCGTCGGATGCGCTGGCCGCGCTCGAAGACGCCAAACTCGAAGCCGTGCTGCCGGGCATTCTCAAGACGGCCCGCATGGGCTACGACGGCAAAGGCCAGATTCGCGTGCGCAACGCCGAGGAAGTGCGCGAAGCGCACGCTTCGCTCGCCGGCGTGCCCTGCGTGCTGGAAAAGCGCTTGCCGTTGAAGTTCGAAGTGTCCGCGCTGATCGCGCGAGCGGCGAGCGGCGCCTCGGTGGTCTATCCGCTCGCGCAGAACACGCATCGCGACGGTGTGTTGTCGCACACTATCGTCCCGGCGCCGGACGCGAGCCCGACACTGGTCCAGCAAGCGCAACAGGCCGCGCTGCAAATCGCCGACAAGCTCGGCTACGTGGGCGTGCTGTGCGTCGAATTCTTCATTCTCGAAGACGGTTCGCTGGTGGCCAATGAAATGGCGCCGCGTCCGCACAATTCCGGCCATTACACCGTGGACGCCTGCGCGACCAGTCAGTTCGAGCAACAGGTCCGCGCCATGACCGGCATGCCGCTGGGCGACACGCGTCAGCACTCGCCGGCGGTGATGCTGAACATTCTTGGCGACGTGTGGTTTCCGGACGGCCCGAAGCGCCCGTCGGTCACCCCGCCCTGGCAGGAGGTCGCCGCCATGCCGGCGGCGCGTTTGCATCTGTACGGCAAGGAGGAGGCGCGTTGCGGCCGGAAGATGGGCCATGTTAACTTCACGGCGCCCACGCTCGACGAAGCCCGCACGGCTGCGCGCGATTGCGCGCGGCTCCTGCACATCGTCACGGGCTGATACGAGCACCATGCCGGATATACAGAAACCCGCCGAAGGCGCATTGCCGGTGAGCGCGGCGCAGATCGAACACGCGGCGGCCCTACTCGACGTGGGCGAGCTGGTCGCGTTTCCGACCGAGACGGTGTACGGTCTCGGCGGCGACGCGGAAAATCCTGACGCGGTCGCGCGCATTTATGCGGCGAAGGGCCGGCCGGCGAATCATCCGGTCATCGTGCATCTCGCGCCGCAAGGCGATCCGAACTATTGGGTCGAGCATTTGCCCGCCGAGGCACAACGGCTCATCGACGCGTTCTGGCCGGGCCCGCTCACGTTGATCCTGAAGCGCGCCGCGCGCATTCCGGCGGCGGTGAGCGGCGGCCAGGATTCCGTGGGGCTGCGCTGCCCGTCGCATCCCGTCGCGCAAGCTTTGCTCGAGGCGTTCAGTGCATTGCGCGACGGACACGGTGGTGTCGCGGCGCCGTCGGCGAACCGCTTCGGTCATGTGAGCCCGACCACGGCGCAACATGTGCGAGACGAGTTCGGCGACGCAGTTCATGTGCTGGACGGCGGCGCGTCGGACGTCGGTATCGAATCGACCATTCTGGATTTGTCGCGCGGCTTTCCGGCATTGTTGAGGCCGGGGCGCGTCACGCCGCAAGATATCGCCGAGGTGCTGGGCGAGGCGCCGCGCTTGCCCGACGGCTCGGATGCGACGGCGCCGCGCGCTTCGGGCACGTTGAAGGCGCACTACGCGCCGCGCACGCCGTTGTCGCTATTGCCGTTCGGCGCGCTGGAACCGTTGCTCGCCGCGCGGCAAGCGGGTGAGCGCGTGGCGTTGGTGGCGCGCGTTTCCCGTGCGGGACATTGGGCCGATACCGAGGGTGTGCATTTCATTGCGGCGCCTGAAGATCCGCATGTCTACGCGCGTGAACTGTATGGGTTGCTGAGGGCTCTCGATCGCGCGAACGTCTCGCGAATTCTCATCGAGAAGCTGCCGGATACCATCGAGTGGATCGCGGTGAATGACCGGCTCGGCCGGGCGGCTGCGGCGTTCGAAGCTCAGGGATAGCGTCCAGAGCGCCCGGCTGGACCCAGCCGGGCCTTGCATCACCAAAGGTGAAGCGGCGGACCGCTGGGTCCGCTGCGTCGCCTGATTACTTGCCCAACCCCGTTGCCGCGATCTGAAGCTGCACGTACTGCGCGAACAAGGCGTGCAGGTGCGTGCTCGGGTGAACCGTATCCGCGAACATGTAGGTCTGGTCGGCGCCAGCCACTGTGTAAGTCTGCGGCGAGCAGAACAACGACGAGCCGAATTGGGCGCCATATTGGGCCGGAGTCAGCCCGTTCGTTGCGCTCGGATTGGCGGTGGCGTAGGCGGTTGCGTTGTTCTGCATCGACGTCAGGTTACACGCCGTGCCGGTGTTGGACACCGTGAAGCCCAGCGCCTGATAGTTCGGCAGCTGTTGATCCAGCCACGTGAAGGCATCGGCCACGATGACCTTGCCCGTCCCCACCAGGCCGCGGGTCGTCAGGTTCTGGACCAGCATATAGTTGTACGCCGCGGTAATCCCGGACAGCAGTGCGGCCGTGCCGGGCGTGCTCGCGTTTGCTGCGACACCCAGCGGCGTATTGCCGATGTCCGGCACCGTCGACACCACCACGTGCGTCGCGCCGGAGTTGACGATAGTCTGGACCTGCGCGGCAAGTTGCGTGGCGGCCTGCGCGATCTGCGGGTTGGCCAGTTGCTGCAGGTAGCCGACGATAAACGCCACCTGGCCCGCCTGCGAGTTCGGCAGTTTGCCGGCCTGCACGAGTTGCGGGTATTGCGTCTGAAGCGCCGCGCCGAGTGCCGTCAGATTGGCGGAACTCCCCGCGAACTGGAAGATGTCGTTCGCGCCGCCGTTGATCAGCACGAGTTGGTTGGCGTTGAAGCTCGTATGCGCGCCCAGGTAGTTGGCCACTTGCGTGACGACCGGCACAGTGGTCGCGGCCATGTTGTTGGGCGCCCAACCTTGACCTTGAGCGTTGACGACATCCGAGCCACCTTGCGCGTAACCGTAGCCGCCCGCCGCGACCAGCGGCTGGCCGAAGCCGCCGAGGTACGCCGGCTTCAGCGTGTCGCCGTAGTACTCCGCGACTTTCTGCGTCCACACTTCACCCGGATTGGTCGTGAAGCGGCCACCGCCGAAGCTTCCCTGAATCACCGGCGCGTATGTGCCGACGTCCGAGAGGCTGTCGCCGAACGACACGACCTGCAATTTGACGCCGCCCGCGGGCGTGCTGCTGGTGTTGTTATTGTCGCTACCCCCGCCGCAGGCCGCGAGCAGGGCGAATGCCGTGCTGGCAACGGCGATCTGCGTCACGCGCAGCCAATGTTGTTTCCTCGATGCTGTTTGCTTCATGTTGACTACATCTCCTCGTATGTGTGGCCCTTATGCCATGTGTTGCAGGCAGCGCCCGCCGCTTAAGCGGCGTGACGACAGCTTACAGAATCTTCTACGGCCTGCGCGGTGTTTGAAACGCGGCCGTATGGTCTTGCTTCGCGCGAATCGCTTCGCTTGAATCTTCGGTTGAACCCGCGCGCGGCACCGATGAACCGGCGGCGCGCCGCGCATGATAATCCGCAGCCCACGCGGGCGGCGCAAACAGCGCGCGCAGCTTGTTGCGCCAGCCGGACACGCTTGCGAAGTCGGCGGCCAGCGACGCCCATTCATGAAACGTCGCCTTCAGCGGGTTATACGTGTGCAGCGACTCGACGATGCCGTAGACCGGCGCTTCGCCCAGGTCTTCCTCGACATAGCTGCCGAACAGGCGATCCCAGATCACCAGCACGCCGGCATAGTTGCGGTCGATATAGCGGTCGTTGCGCGCGTGATGCACGCGATGGATCGACGGCGTGTTGAACACGTATTCGAGCCAGCCGAGTTTGCCGATGGCCTGCGTATGCACGAAGAACTGAAAGCCGAGATTGATCAGCACGATCGCGACGATCACCTTCGGCGCAAAGCCGAGCACGGCAAGCGGAATCCAGAACAGCCACATGCCCGCAACCGGATACATCAGGCTCTGACGGAACGCGGTCGAAAAATTCATGCGCTCCGACGAATGGTGCACGACATGCGCGGCCCACAGCCAGCGCACGCGGTGGCTACAGCGGTGGAACACGTAGTAGAGCAGATCCTGAGCGACGAACAGGACGACGAACGAGCCCCAGCTCGGCGGCCACGTGGTGATGCGGTAGTGATCGTAAAAGAACGTGTAGACGGGGATGATGGCGAGCCACGCGAGCTTGTCGGCGGCCTGGTGCATCAGCGCGAGCGCTGTGTTGCAGAGCGTGTCGCGCCAGCTATAGAGTTGCGCGCCCGGGCGCGTGCGTTTCAGGTGCCACGCCTCCCAGCCGATGCATGCGAGAAAGACTGGCGCCATGGCGAGCAGCAGCAATTCGGCATCGAATTGCATCGTGTCTTCCTCCGTGGTCCCTGGCCGCCGCGCCGTGCGCGAGCGGGTGTTGTCGTTATGGTTCGAGCGGGACCGTAGGCGGTGCGCGGTCCCGGCGCAACGTCCAGCGTTTTACGCGCGCCTCGAACACTGCCCGACAGCGTACACGCTTAGGCCGTTGCCGCGCGCGGCTTCGCTAGAAGGAACACTCAGTGAGCGCCGCGCTGGTGCGGGTTTTTCCTGGGCTTGCTGCTGCGCGGTTGGTCGACGGGATCCGAAACCTTGGTCAAGCCCTGAGACGGACCCTGATACACCCATTCGAGCAGCGCATCGTGCGCGGCGCGCGCGGCTTCCGAATGCGGATCGTTGATCAGGCTGACGACCACGTAACTATTGCCGTCCGCCGAGGCGACATACCCCGCGATTGCCCGCACGTCGCGCAAGGTGCCGGTCTTGATGTGCGCATTGCCGCCCGCGCCCTGGTTGGTCAACCGGTTGCGCATGGTGCCGTCGACACCCGCGATCGGCAGCGACTCCACGAACACCTGCGCGACCGGACTCGCGTTGGCCCGCTGCAGCAGATCGGCGAGCGCGAGCGCGGTGATGTGCTCGTCGCGCGAGAGGCCCGAGCCGTTGTCGAGCGTCAGATACTCCATGTTGATGCTGTCGCGGCGCAGAAACGCTTCGATCGCGCGCGCCGATTTGGCGGGCGTGGCGGGTCCCTTTTCCTCGGTCGCGCCGATCGTCAGGAACAGGTTGCGCGCCATCGTGTTGTTGCTGAATTTGTTGATGTCGCGAACGATGTCGGACAGCATCGGCCCCTGGTGTGTCGCCACCAGTCTGGCGCCCACCGGCACCGCGCCTTCGCGTGTCGCGCCGCTGAACGTGCCGCCGGTCTGCTGCCACAGCGCGAGAAACCCGCCCGCGAAAAACGCCGAGTGATCGAGTACCGCGACGTTGATCGTGCGCGGGCCGCAGCGCACCGCATAGTCGCCGTCGAACGAGGCGACGACGGTACCGTTCGGCTGCGGCGTGACGGTGGGCGACGCGGAGGCCGCGTCGCCGCGGCACGGGCCGTTGACAGCGTGCAGGTGGTTGTCCATCTGCAATTGCGCGAGCGCGGGTAGCACGTCGATCGCGACGCTGCCGTCGGGCGACGGCGTCAGCGTGAAGGACAGCGATTTGAACGCATAGAGCAGCGGATCGGGGCCGACGTTGTACGGCGCGGTGGCGTCGTCGTCGAACGGCGGCAGGTCGCGCGTGGACGGATCGAAGTAGCGCTTGTCGAGCACCAGCGCGCCGTCGATGCCATTGATGCCCGCCTTGTGGATCTTCTGCACGAGGTCGATCAGTTCCTCCGGCACGAGCTTCGGATCGCCCGTGCCCTGGATGTAGAGATTGCCGTGCAGCACGCCGTTGGCGTCGACAGTGCCTTCCGTGTAGGCGCTGGTGCGCCAGCGGTACTCGGGGCCGAGTATCGACAGGCCCGAGTACGTGGTGACGAGCTTCATCGTCGAGGCGGGCATCATCGGCTTGCCCGCGTTGAGCGCGACGATCGGCGTACGGTCGCCGACTTTCTCCACGACCACGCTGATCGACGTCAACGGCACGTGTGCGCGCTGCAAGCCGGCCATCACCTGCGGCGGCAATACGGTAGTGACGTTGACGCTCGGATGAGCGGCCTTGACGCGAGCCTGCGCGGCAAGCGGCAACGTCGCACCGCAGCCGAGCGCGACGCAGGCGAGCAGCCATGCGCTCGCGCGCGGCGCGAACCGGCGACGCAGGACAGGTGCGCAGGCGGAGGAGGAGGTGAAAGCAGACGGGAAACCCGGACGCCGCGCGGCAAGTTGCACGCGGCGTGCGAGAGAAGACAGAAAAGCGTGCGTCATGGACGGGCAAAAATGCAGAATGTCAGTGCGTGGGGCACGCGGTAATCCGGGCTGCGGCAGTGCGTCGCCTCGTGCGCGGACAAATCGCCGGCCGCGCGGCGCCGACGCAAAGCGCCCATTGTAGAGACATGCCGCGAGGCTGCGGTGGAAAATGCGCCACGCGCCGCACATGCCGGGGGCGGGCGCTAGAATGCGGCATCATCGAACGATTCGGAACGGATAACCATGCGCATCTTGCTAGTCGAAGACGACCGGATGATCGCCGAAGGCGTGCGCAAGGCGCTGCGCGGCGAAGGCTTCGCGGTCGACTGGGTGGAGGACGGCGAAGCCGCGCTCAGCGCGGCGGCCAGCCAGCCTTACGATCTCGTACTGCTGGACCTGGGCCTGCCCAAGCGCGACGGCCTCGACGTGCTGCGCACGCTGCGCGCGCGCGGCCACGCGCTGCCGGTGCTGATCGTCACCGCGCGCGACGCCGTGGCGGATCGCGTCAAAGGCCTCGACGCCGGCGCCGACGATTACCTCGTCAAACCTTTCGACCTCGACGAACTCGGCGCCCGCATGCGCGCGCTGATCCGGCGTCAATCCGGGCGCAGCGATTCGACCATCCGCCTCGGCAACCTGACGCTCGATCCCGCCTCGCATCAGGTCACGCTCGACGGCGCGCCGGTCGCGTTGTCGGCGCGTGAATTCGCGCTGCTCGAGGCGCTGCTCGCGCGCCCCGGCGCCGTGCTCTCGAAGAGCCAGCTCGAGGAAAAAATGTACGGCTGGGGCGAGGAGATCGGCAGCAATACCGTCGAGGTCTATATTCACGCGCTGCGCAAGAAACTCGGCGCGGAGCTGATCCGCAACGTGCGCGGTCTGGGCTACATGATCGCGAAGGACGCCTGAGCCGATGCGTTCGATCCGCCGTCAATTGCTGGTCTGGCTGCTCGCGCTGGTGCTGCTCGGCGTCGGCATTGCGGGCTGGCTGATCTACCGGCAAGCCCTTGCCGAAGCCAACGAACTGTTCGATTACCAGCTGGAGCAGATCGCCGCGGCGCTGCCGTCGGAACCGTTCTCGCAGGTGCTCGGTTCACGCGACACCGGCGACGAGGGCATCGTGCTGCAGATCTGGAATCGCAACGGCGTGCTGATGTACTACTCGCGTCCGCGCGCGCCGCTCGCGCCGCGCGCCGAACTCGGCTTTTCGACCGAGCACACGGATCGTGGCGAATGGCGCGTGTATGGCGCGATCGTCGGCGATAACGTGGTGCAGCTGGCCCAGCCGGTGTCCGTGCGCAACCGGCTCGCCGCGAACGTCGCGCTGCGCACGCTGTGGCCGTTGATCGTGCTGCTGCCGTTGCTCGGGCTCGCGGTGTGGGTGATCGTCGGCCGCGGGCTCAGGCCGCTGCGGCGCGTGACGAGCGCACTCGACGCGCGCCATCCCGAGGCGCTCGATCCTCTGCCCGACCAGCGTCTGCCGCTCGAAGTGCAGCCGCTCGTGCGCGCACTGAACGGCCTGCTCGAACGGCTCGCCACCGCGCTCGATATTCAGAAAGCATTCGTCGCCGACGCGGCGCACGAATTGCGCACGCCGCTGGCCGCCGTGCAGATCCAGGCGCAACTGGTGGCGCGCGCGAAAGACGAAGCCGGCCGCGGCGAGGCGCTCGCCGACCTGCAAGCGGGCGTGACCCGCGCCACGCGTCTTGCCGAGCAACTGCTGGCGCTCGCGCGCTCCGAACCGGACGGACTCGCCGCCACCAATGCGATCGATCTGCGCGCGCTGCTCGAGGAGTGCGTGTTGGCTTACGCGCCGCTCGCGCAGAATCGCGGCGTCGATCTCGGCATCGAGGCGGCGCACTCCGCCACCGTGATCGGCGACGCCGACGCGCTGCGCGTGATGTTCAACAATCTCGTGGACAACGCAACCAAGTACACGCCGCGCGGCGGACGAGTGGATGTCAGCCTGCGTGTGGAAGAGGGACACCCGGTCGTGCGGATCGCCGACAGTGGGCCGGGGATCGATCCGGCTGAACGCGATCGCGTGTTCGATCGTTTCTACCGCGCCGGCGCCGGCGTGAACCGCACGCGGACCGACGTGGCAGGCAGCGGCCTGGGTCTCGCGATCGTGCGGCGCATCGCCGTGCAGCATCATGCCGCCGTGTCGCTCGACGAATCGCCGGCGGGCGGCTTGCAGGTCGGCGTGCGCTTTTGAAGGCGGGGTTTTCGGTTCGTAAAGAGACTTAAACGCGGCTTAAAAGGCCTCAAAAACAGGATGGAAGCGATCGGTCGCTGCTTAAGACTCTTTTAAGCGATGCCACGTACGCTTCGAGACATCCAAAGTCTCTTTCTCCCAGTCAGGAGTACACGATGAACGCGAAAACCTTGTCCCGCAGCGCTGTTGCAGTGGCTGTCGCCGTAGCGCTCTCCGCCGGCTATGTGGCGGGGCATCGCGACGTGCCCGCGCCGCAGGTGATCACGCCGGCGCAAGCCGCGATGATGCCCGCCGAAGCCGCCGCCAAAACCGGCATTCCCGACTTCTCCGGCCTCGTCGAGACCTATGGTCCGGCCGTCGTCAACATCAGCGCGAAGCACGTCGTGAAGCAGGCGGCGCTGCGCGGCAATCCCGGCAATGGCGGCGGCAACCAGTTGCCGATCGATCCGAGCGATCCGTTCTACCAGTTCTACAAGCACTTCTTCGGCGGCGCGCCGGGCATGCAGGGCGGCGACGGCGGCGATGCGCCCGATCAGCCGAGCGCGAGCCTCGGCTCGGGATTCATCGTTAGCAATGATGGCTACATCCTGACCAACGCCCATGTGGTGGATGGCGCGAACGTCGTCACGGTGAAGCTGACCGACAAGCGCGAATTCCGCGCGAAGGTGGTCGGCGCCGACAAGCAGTCCGACGTCGCGGTGCTGAAGATCGACGCAAGCAATCTGCCGACCGTGAAGATCGGCGACCCGCGCCAGAGCAAGGTCGGCCAGTGGGTGGTCGCGATCGGCTCGCCGTATGGATTCGACAATACGGTGACCTCGGGCATCATCAGCGCCAAGTCGCGCTCGCTGCCTAACGAAAACTACACGCCGTTCATTCAGACCGACGTGCCGGTGAACCCCGGCAACTCGGGCGGCCCGCTCTTTAATCTGCAAGGCGAAGTGATCGGTATCAACTCGATGATCTATTCGCAGACGGGCGGCTTCCAGGGCCTTTCGTTCGCTATCCCGATCAATGAGGCGATCAAGGTCAAGGACGACATCGTCAAGACCGGCCACGTGAGCCGCGGCCGTCTCGGCGTGGCGGTGCAGGGCATGAACCAGACGCTTGCCGATTCGTTCGGCATGCAGAAGCCGCAAGGCGCGCTGGTCAGCTCGGTCGATCCGGGCGGTCCGGCGGCCAAGGGCGGTTTGGAGCCGGGCGACGTGATTCTGTCGGTGAACGGCGAACCGGTCAGCGACTCGTCCGATCTGCCGTCGCAGGTCGCGGGTCTGGCGCCGGGCAGCTCGGCGACGGTGCAGGTGTGGCGCGACAAGGCCACCAAGGACCTGAAGGTGACCATCGGCTCGCTGTCGGATGCGAAGGTGGCCTCGGACAAGGCCGATCAGCCGACCCAGCTGCAAGGCCGCCTCGGCGTGGCGGTTCGGCCGCTGACGCCGGAAGAGAAAAGCGGTGCGTCGGTCTCTCACGGTCTGCTGGTGCAGCAGTCGGGCGGCGCGGCGGAAAGCGCCGGCATCCAGCCAGGCGACGTGATTCTGGCCGTCAACGGCCGGCCCATCTCGAGTGTGGAGCAGTTGAAGCAGATGATCGCCGGTGCCGGCAACAGCATCGCCTTGCTGATTCAGCGCGACAACGCGCAGATCTTCGTGCCGGTGGATCTCGGCTGATCCGGCTGGCGGGGCGGACGAAGCGGGCGGCGGCCAGGCGGCGTCCGGTTGGCGGTTTGACCGACTGCCCGGCTGCTTCGTCCGGGAATTGAAGTAATGCTTGCCGGTCCCGTTGCATTTACTGCCAACGGACCGGCAATTTTCATTTGCAGCCGATTCTCGGCGACGGGTCTGGCGCGCCACCGGGCTTGGCGCGCAGCGATTTCCCCGACGACGCGCCGGCAGCTTGGCACGCAGGTTGCGTCAGCCTTGGTCCGGGTCCGACTCGGGATGCCGGAGAAGCAGGGATAAGACCTCAACAAGGAGCGAACCGATGAAAACCCAACGCAATCAGCGAAGGATCGTAGCCGCTGCGGTATGCGCAGCGCTCACGCTCGGTCTGGCGGGTGGCGCGTATGCACAGCAGGCAAGCGATACGACCGGCGGCACGACCGCCGATCAAACCAGCGCGGGCAACGCCAATGGTGGCGGCCTGCCGCAAATCCAGCAGCAAGGCGACGTCTCGTTCGTATCGGGCGGCGTCGGCCTCGACGAATCGAAGGCGTTGCAGCAGGCGCAGAGCCAGTGGCCGCTGTCGCTGCGCTTCACCGGTCCCGGCGCCGACTTTCTCGCCGACGTGCATGTGCGCGTGGTCGATGCGCACAACGGCGAGGTGCTCAGCACCACGTCGCGTGGCCCCTACATGCTGGTCAAGCTGCGCCCGGGCCACTACACGGTGCATGCGCAATACAAGGACCGCGACCAGTCCAAAGCGGTGACGATCCCGGCCAAGGGCACGGCCAAGGCCGCTTTCTACTGGAACACGCAGTAAGCCCGGTGCCGTTTTAGGCGGCGTCGCGACGAGCTTCGCGCCCCGTGCAGGAACGTCGCGCAATCAGCCGGACTTTGGCCGATAATGAAGCCACGGGCACACCCCGTGGCTTTTTTGTTTGCGGGACCGCACACCATCACGGAGCCGAGACATGAGCGATGCCTTGACACCTCACCAAAGCCCCGGCGCGAGTGCGGGCGGACACACCATCGTAATCACCGGGAACAATCACCGGGTGCGGGTGATACACGGCGGGGTGACCATGGCCGATACGCAGGCGGGACTGACACTGGCGGAAACCGGTTTGCCGGACGTGTTCTATTTTCCCCGTTCGGATGTGAACATGGCCCGCCTCGAACGCTCGGCGCACACGTCGCATTGTCCGTTCAAAGGCGAGGCGTCGTACTTCCATCTGCGCACCGAAGACGGCTTGATCGAGAACGCTGTGTGGAGTTATGAAACGCCGCTCGAGTCGGCGGTCCAGATCAAAGGGTATCTCGCGTTTTACGCATCGCGCGTCGACCGCATCGATCAGACGTCCTGATCCCGCTGTCGCGCGTTCATCGGGGAGGCTGCCATGGAACTGAACGACGCGTTACGGATTCCGCTTGCGCCGTCCGACGTCTGGGAGGCGTTGCAAGACCTCGCGCTATTACGCGCCAGCCTCGATAACTGTGAGTCGTTCACGCGCCTCGCGCATGGTGAATACGAGCTGATCATGACCGTGCCGCTCGGCCCGCTGCGCGCGCGTTATGAAGCACGCGCCCACGTGGCCGGGCAGGATTCCGGGCCGGCGGACGCGCAGCGCCGCACCATCAACTTCAAGGCCCGCGCCGAAGGCATTGGCGCATTGCGCGGCCAGATCGAAGTGCGTTTGCGCGCGGACGAAGTCGGGCACGGCGCCGACAAGGCGCGCGCCACGCGGATCGACTACACCATCTGGGCGACCTCGTCCGGCCCGCTCGCCGAACTGCCTACCCGTCAACTCGAAAACGCGCTGCGGCAACTGGCCGACGACTTCTTCACCGAGTTCGACGCCGTCGTGCGCGCCAAGCATGGACAAGGTCCGAACCGCGCGCGGGGGTCGGCGGTGCGGCGCCAGCATGTGTTTTTGCGGCCGATCACGCTCAGCGGCATGACGCGGCGCGTGCGCCCGGATCATGGCCATGCGTTGCCCGGGCGTGCGGCAAGCGCCTCGCACGGAAGCTCGCAGGGGGTCTCGCATCACGAGCCCAGTCCGCATGCCGTCCCGAACTGGGCCTGGGCGGCGATGATTTTTCTGGTGGCGCTGCTGTTGTATGTGGCGCGCTGGATCAGCGAGCATTGATTATCGGTCGGCTCGCGGGTCGTTCGGGCGCACGACCCGCGTCGCAGCTGTCGCGCCGGCGCGACTACGAAATTCCGGTGGCCTGCTACGAAACGTCGTCTGCCGGCTCGCGCCGCGCTCGCGCACTTACACGCCGCGAAACTCTCTTCGCCATGCGGACGGCGACGTGCGGAACGCCTGCGCGAAATGTTGCCGTAACGAAGCGGTCGAGCCGAAGCCCGCGATCGCCGCGATCGCTTCCACCGACTCGTCGGTGCTCTCCAGCAGTTGCTGCGCGCGTGCGAGCCGCTGTGCCAGCAGCCACGCGCCCACAGTCGTGCCGGTGGCAAGGCGGAAGCGTCGCGTGAAAGTGCGGCGGCTCATCAACGCGCGCCCGGCGAGCGTGTCGAGCGTGTGCGGCAACGTCAGATTGCCACTCACCCAGTCGAGCAGGCCTGACAGCCTGTCACCGCGCACATTCGGCGGCATCGGCTGCTGAACGTATTGCGCCTGGCCGCCTTGCCGATGCGGCGGCACCACCAGCCTGCGCGCCACATGATTGGCCACCCGCGCGC
Organism: Paraburkholderia aromaticivorans; assembly: GCF_002278075.1. Lineage (NCBI taxonomy): Bacteria > Pseudomonadati > Pseudomonadota > Betaproteobacteria > Burkholderiales > Burkholderiaceae > Paraburkholderia > Paraburkholderia aromaticivorans. Next base: position 1,881,401 of record NZ_CP022989.1, read on the forward strand.
CGCACATCTTGCGCATCACATGCAAACAGCAGTCGAGGCCGGCGGCGGTGCCGGCCGAGGTCAGCACGTTGCCGTCGTCGACATAGAGCACATCGGGATCGAGGCGCACGCGCGGGTAGCGGCGCGCGAAGTCGTCGGCCCACGCCCAGTGCGTCGAGGCTGGCCGGTCGTCGAGAATGCCGGCGGCCGCCAGCACGAATGCGCCGAGACAAAGCCCGACCAGTTGCACGCCGCGCGCATGGGCGGCGCGCAATGCGTCGAGCAGCGCGGCTGGCGGCGTTTCGGCCGGGTCGCGCCAGCTCGGCACGATGATCGTATCGGCGTCGGCGAGCGCTTCGAGTCCATGCGTGACGCCGATCGAAAAGCCGGCCGTGGTGGTCAGCGCGCCCGTCTCGGCGGCGCAGACGCGAAAATCGAATTCCGGCACGCCACCGCCGCTGCGGTCCTCGCCGAACACCACGCACGGCACCGAGAGATGGAACGGACTGATGCGATCGAACGCGACCACCGCGACGACGTGGCGGGGCGCTTCGCCGTGTGTCGCGACAGCGGAAACGGGCGTGGCCATCAAGCACCTCGTGAAATCCGACGATGGCCCGATTCTAGCGAATCTTGTCATTCGGGTCGCTGTCGGGAAATAGCCGGTGGCGCAACAATGCAGTCATCGCCGCGGCTCGTTCGCAAGCCGGCCCGGACGGACCGGCACGCGTGGCGGCAGATCATTCCCAGTACCCGACCCAGGAGCCTTGCCATGACCACACCGCGCCGTGCGCTGATCGTCATCGACGTGCAGAACGAATACGTGAGCGGCGATCTGCCGATCGAATACCCGGACGTGCAGAGCTCGCTCGCCAACATCGGCCGCGCGATGGATGCGGCCCGAGCGGCCGGCGTGCCGGTGGTGGTCGTGCAGAACCTGGCGCCGGCCAGCTCGCCGTTGTTCGCGCGCGGCGGCAGCGGGGCGCAGTTGCATCCGGCCGTGGCCGAGCGGGCTCGCGACCATTACGTGGAGAAGTCCCTGCCGAGCGCCTTCACCGGCACCGATCTAGCGGACTGGCTCGCCGCGCGTCAAATCGACACGCTGACAGTGACCGGCTACATGACGCACAATTGCGACGCGTCGACCATCAACCACGCGGTTCACGCCGGGCTCGCCGTCGAATTTCTGCATGACGCGACGGGCTCGGTGCCGTACGAGAACAGCGCGGGTTTCGCCAGCGCGCAGGACATTCACCGGGTCTTCAGCGTGGTGCTGCAGTCGCGCTTCGCGGCGGTGGCGAGCACGGACGAGTGGATCGCGGCAGTGCGGGGCGGGGCGCCGCTGGAGCGCGGCAATATCTACGCGTCGAATCAGAAGGCGCGAGCCACGCGGGCGGCGGCCTAGCTAACCGCCGGCTGTCCGGCGCGCGTGCCCGTTGCGCAACGCCGGGCTCAGCTTCAGCGCGTCGAACATGCCTTCGACCATCTGCACCGCATGGGCGCCGAAATCCGTGGCGTCGGGCAGGAACAGCATGTCGCGCAGCGAACCGCTGACAAACGCGTGCACCATGGCCGCCGCCAGTTTCGTATCCAGATCGGCGGGCATTTGTCCTTTGGAAATGGCGTTGCGCAGACCGCCTTCGATTTTCGCGAGCCCTTCGCGCATGTTGGTCTGATAGCGGACCATCACCGGGCCCATTTCCTCGACCAGCTCGCATTTCAGAAACAGGATGTCGAACACGCGCCGGCGGCGCGGATCGTTAGCGGTGTCGCGCAGGCAAACCTTGCAGATTTCCATCAGACGCCCAAGCGGATCGGGCTCGTTGGGATCTTGTGAGGCGGCCTTGAGTTCGTCCAGCGGCAGCAGCACGCGGTCGAACATCTCGGTAAACAGATCGCTCTTGTGCGCGAAATGCCAATAAATTGCGCCGCGCGTGACGCCGGCGGCGTGCGCGATGTCAGCGAGCGATGTGCGCGACACGCCCTTCTCGAAAAAAACGCGCTCGGCCGCGTCGAGAATGCTATTGCGCGTCTCCAGCGCCTCTTCTTTGGTTCTTCGGACCATGTTGGAATGACCTGCCCTGATTGTGGGGTTTTCCCGGGCTCTTTTAAGTACGCCCGATGACAATCTGTCTACGCCTAAGCGAATTGTGAAGCGATCTTGCAAGCCCCCCGCCCGCAAGAGATGTAAATGCACTTTTACATGCATTCGTGAATGTATATATAATAGCATCCCACGATCGGATAGCCCAAGCCGTGACGAACCGTTAATATCCGTCACTGTTGCCTTTCAAAACGCTCTTTGCGCCGTACCGGAACGGGCGGCGCCGTGCGGCATTTCCCCGGTATGGCGCATTTCGTTCAGGATGCCCAGCAGGTTCGGTTTGCGTGCATCGGGCATCTGGTCAGCGTCGCGAGACGCATGTGTGCGCTGCCGTCCCCGGCGTAGGGATGCGCGTACTTTTTCATTCTCTCAGTCCTAGACAGAGGTCGCTCCATGCGCGTCGAACGGGTTCCATTCCGCTTAATCAGTGCCGCGACGGCTGCCGTATTGCTGGCAGCGTGCGGACCAAAACAATCTGCGCCGCCGCCACAAACGCCCGAAGTCGGCGTCGTCACCGTTCAACCGACGGCCGTGCCCGTCGTCACCGAATTGCCCGGCCGCACCAGCGCCTTCCTCGTCGCGCAAGTGCGCGCACGGGTCGACGGCATCGTGCTGCGCCGCGAATTCACGGAAGGCAGCCAGGTTAAAGCGGGGCAGCGTCTGTACAAGATCGATCCGGCGCCGTACATCGCCACGCTGAATAACGCCAAGGCGACGCTCGCGAAGGCGCAGGCCAACCTCGTGTCGACCACGGCGCAGGCCAACCGCTACAAGGTGCTGGTTGCCGCCAACGCGGTCAGCAAGCAGGACTACGACAACGCGGTCGCCTCGGAAGGCCAGGCCGCGGCTGACGTCGCCGCGGGCAAGGCGGCGGTCGACACGGCGCAGATCAACCTGGGCTACACGGACGTGGTCTCGCCGGTGAGCGGCCAGATCGGCGTGTCGCAAGTCACGCCGGGCGCCTACGTGCAAGCGAGTGCCGCTACGCTGATGGCCACCGTGCAGACACTCGACCCGGTCTACGTGGACCTGACGCAATCGAGCCTCGACGGCCTGAAGCTGCGCCGCGAAATGCAGGAAGGGCGCCTGAAGACTTCGGGTCCGGACGCCGCCAAGGTGTCGCTGATTCTCGAAGACGGCCGCACCTATTCGGAAAAGGGCAAGCTGCAGTTCACCGACGTGACGGTCGACCAGGGCACCGGCTCGGTCACGGTGCGCGCGATCTTCAAGAACACCGACAAGGTGCTGCTGCCGGGCATGTTCGTGCGCGCGCGCATTGAAGAAGGTGTCAACGACAACGCGCTCGTCGTGCCGCAAGTCGGCGTGACGCACGACCAGAAGGGTCAGCCGACCGCGCTGGTCGTCGGTAACGACAACAAGGTGGCGTTGCGACAGCTGACTACGTCGGGCACGTACGGTTCGAACTGGGTGGTCGAAAGCGGCCTGAATCCGGGCGACCGCGTGATCGTGCAGGGCACCGACAAGGCGCGCCCGGGCATGCAGGTCAAGACCGTTGCCGCGCAACTTCCCGCCACACCCGCTTCCGGCGCCCCCGCTCAGGGCGCGCCGGCCGCCAGCGGTGCAGCGCAGACGGCACAACCTGCCTCCGCCGCATCGGGCGCGTAATAACAGGGAGCCCGCCTCATGGCAAAGTTCTTCATTGATCGCCCGATTTTTGCATGGGTGATCGCCATCATTCTGATGCTCGCGGGTATCGCGTCGGTCTTTACGCTGCCGATCGCGCAATATCCGACCATTGCGCCGCCGGCCGTGCAGATCAGCGCGACCTACCCGGGCGCATCGGCGAAGACGGTGGAAAATACCGTCACGCAGGTGATCGAGCAGCAGATGAGTGGTCTCGACCACTTGCTCTACCTGTCGTCCACATCGGACGACTCGGGCACGGCAACCATCACGCTGACGTTCGCGGCCGGCACCAATCCTGACATCGCGCAGGTGCAGGTGCAGAACAAGCTGCAGCTCGCCACGCCGCTCCTGCCGCAGGCCGTGCAGCAGTTGGGCACCAAGGTCACGAAGTCGAGCAGCAGCTTCTTGCTGGTGCTGGCGTTCGTGTCCCAGGACGGCAGCATGAACAAGTACGACCTGGCGAACTACGTCGCGTCGAACATCCAGGATCCGCTCAGCCGTATCGACGGCGTGGGCACGGTGACGCTGTTCGGCTCGCAGTACGCCATGCGGATCTGGCTGGACGCGAACAAGCTCACCAATTTCGGCCTCACGCCGGTGGATGTGGAAACCGCGTTGACGGCGCAGAACGTGCAGGTCGCGGGCGGTTCGCTCGGCGGCACGCCGTCGGTGCCGGGCCAGGTGCTGCAGGCCACCATCACGGAAGCCACGCTGCTGAATACGCCTGAACAGTTCGGCAACGTGCTGCTGAAGGTGAACACGGACGGTTCGCAAGTCCGCATCAAGGACGTCGCGCGTATCGAGCTGGGTGGCGAAAACTACAACTTCGACACCAAGTATAACGGCCAGCCGACCGCAGGCTTCGGTATTCAGCTCGCGACCGGTGCGAACGCGCTGGCTACCGCCAAGGCGGTGCGCGCGAAGGTCGACGAACTGTCGAAGTACTTCCCGCATGGTCTGGTCGTGCAGTATCCGTACGACACCACGCCGTTCGTGCGCCTGTCGATCGAAGAAGTGGTCAAGACGCTGCTCGAAGGTATCGTGCTGGTGTTCCTGGTCATGTACCTGTTCCTGCAGAACCTGCGCGCCACGCTGATCCCGACGATCGCCGTGCCGGTGGTGCTGCTGGGCACGTTCGCGATCATGGGGCTGGTGGGTTTCTCGATCAACACGCTGTCCATGTTCGGGCTCGTGCTGGCGATCGGCTTGCTGGTGGACGATGCGATCGTGGTGGTGGAAAACGTCGAGCGGGTGATGCAGGAGGAGGGGTTATCGCCTCGTGAAGCCACCCGCAAGGCGATGGATCAGATTACCGGCGCGCTGGTCGGCGTGGCGCTCGTGCTGTCGGCGGTGTTCGTGCCGGTGGCGTTCTCGGGCGGTTCGGTCGGCGCGATCTACCGGCAGTTCTCGCTGACGATCGTGGCGGCGATGGTGTTGTCCGTGCTGGTCGCGTTGATTCTGACGCCGGCGTTGTGCGCGACGATCCTCAAGCCGATCGAAAAGGGTCATCAGGAAAAAACCACCGGCTTCTTCGGCTGGTTCAACCGCACCTTCAACAGGAGCCGCGACAAGTATCACTCGGGCGTGCACCACGTGATCAAGCGCTCGGGCCGCTGGCTGATCATCTATATGGTGGTGATCTTCGCGGTCGGCCTGCTGTTCGTAAAGTTGCCGAAGTCGTTCCTGCCTGACGAAGACCAGGGCACGATGTTCGTGCTGGTGCAAACGCCGTCGGGCTCGACGCAGGAAACCACGGCGCGCGCGCTGAAGGACGTGTCCGACTACCTGCTCAATACCGAGAAGGGCATCGTCGAATCGACCTTCACGGTGAACGGCTTCAGCTTCGCCGGTCGCGGCCAGAACGCAGGTCTCGTGTTCGTGCGGATGAAGGACTACGCGGTACGTCAGCACTCGGACCAGAAGGTGCAGGCGCTGGTGGGCCGTCTCTTCATGCACTTCGGCGGTTACAAGAACGCGCTGGTGTATCCGGTGAATCCGCCGTCGATTCCCGAACTCGGCACGGCCGCGGGCTTCGACTTCGAATTGCAGGATCGCGCGGGCGTCGGTCACGAGAAGCTGATGGAAGCACGCAACATGCTGCTGGGCATGGCGGCGAAAGATCCGACGCTGGCTCAGGTGCGTCCGAACGGCCTGAACGACACGCCGCAGTTCAAGGTGAACATCGACCACGAGAAGGCTTCGGCGCTCGGCGTGTCGCTCTCCGCGATCGACCAGACGTTCTCGATCGCGTGGGCCTCGCAGTACGTGAACAACTTCCTCGATACGGACGGCCGGATCAAGAAGGTGTATCTGCAAGGCGATGCGCCGTTCCGTATGAAACCGGAAGACCTGAACGTGTGGTACGTGCGTAATGGCGCAGGCAGCATGGTGCCGTTCTCGTCGTTCGCCAGCGGCACGTGGACCTACGGCTCGCCGAAGCTGGAGCGCTACAACGGTATTTCCGCGGTGGAAATCCAGGGCGCGGCGGCACCGGGCAAGTCGACCGGTCAGGCCATGACGGCCATGGAAGCGCTCGTGGCGAAGCTGCCGGCGGGTGTCGGCTACGAGTGGACGGGTCTGTCGCTGCAGGAACGTCAGTCGGGTTCGCAGGCGCCGATCCTGTACGGCATCTCGATCCTCGTCGTGTTCCTGTGTCTCGCGGCGCTGTATGAAAGCTGGTCGATCCCGTTCTCGGTGATCATGGTGGTGCCGCTCGGCGTGATCGGCGCACTGCTGGCCGCGACGCTGCGCGGGCTCGAGAACGACGTGTTCTTCCAGGTGGGTCTGTTGACCACGGTGGGCCTGTCGGCGAAGAACGCGATTCTGATCGTGGAATTCGCCCGCGAGTTGCAGCAGGGTGAAGGCATGGGGCCGATCGAGGCCGCGCTGGAAGCAGCGCGTCTGCGGTTGCGTCCGATTCTGATGACCTCGCTCGCGTTCATTCTCGGCGTGATGCCGCTCGCCATCAGTAACGGCGCGGGTTCGGCCAGCCAGCACGCGATCGGTACCGGCGTGATCGGCGGGATGTTGACGGCGACCTTCCTCGCGATTTTCATGATCCCGATGTTCTTCGTCGTGATCCGTGCGAAGTTCGGCGGTGAGAAGGAAGACCCGGATGAGGCGCTCGCACACTACAACCAGCACCATCCGCATGACGGCCAGGGCGGCGGTTCAACTGGCGGGTCGACGGATCAAGGCTCGGGCAAGGACGGACATTGAGATGCAAAAACACTCTCTGATTGCAGTGGCGGTCGCGCTGTTCGCCGCGGGTTGCACGATGGCGCCGAAGTACGAGCGCCCCGCCGTGCCCACGACGAGCACCTTCCCGACCGGCGGCGTGTACGACACGCAGCCGGGCGCGACCCAACCGGGCGCGAGCCAGACGGACGCGACCCGGACGGGCAAGCAAGAGCCCGGCACGACGAATGCCGCGCGCAGCGCCAACGGCCAGGCCGCGGCGGATATCGGCTGGCGCGATTTCTTCGTCGATCCGCACATGCAGCGGTTGATCGAGATCGCGCTGAAGAACAACCGCGATCTGCGCGTGTCGGTGCTGAACATGCAGGCATCGGCGGCGCAGTTCCGGATCGTTCGCGCCGGTCTGCTGCCGACGCTCGACGCCGCGGCGTCGCAAACCAAGCAGCGCACACCGAAAGACCTGTCGGTCTTCGGCCAGACGATTTCCAATTCGTACTCGGTCGGGCTGAACGCCTCGTGGGAAATCGACTTCTTCGGGCGGATTCAGAGCCTGAAGGATCAGGCGTTGGCGCAGTACCTGGCCACGGCCCAGGCCCGCAAGGCGGCGGAAATTTCGCTGGTCTCGCAGGTGGCGAACCAGTACATGACGGTGCTCGAACTCGACGATCTGCTGAAAGTCACGGAGAACACGTTAAAGACCTCGCAGGAGTCGTATCGGATCGCCAAGCTGCAGTTCGACAACGGTACGGGTTCCGAACTGGATCTGCGTCAGTCGCAAACCGTGGTCGAGCAGGCTTCGGCCAACCTGCAGCAGCAACAGCGTCTGAGGGCTCAGGCGGATAACGCGCTCGTGCTGCTGATCGGCGAGCCGTTGCCGGCCGATCTGCCGCCGGGCATGACGCTGGACAACCAGAATCTGCTCACGGATATTCCGGCGGGTCTGCCGTCCGATCTGCTGACGCGTCGTCCGGACATCATGGAGGCCGAGGAGAACCTGCTGGCCGCCAACGCGAATATTGGCGCCGCGCGTGCCGCGTTCTTCCCGAAGGTGTCCTTGACGGGCAGCTTCGGTACGCTGAGTCCGTCGCTGGGGGGGCTGTTCAAGCCGGGTTCGGCGGCGTGGAGCTTCGCGCCGTCGATCACGCTGCCGATCTTCGAGGGCGGACAGAATCTCGCCAACCTCGATCTCGCCAACATCCAGAAGAAAGTCCAGATCGCCACGTATGAAAAGGCGATCCAGACGGCCTTCCGCGAAGTGGCGGACGGACTGGCGGCGCGCGGCACGTACGATCAGCAGATCCAGGCGCTGGAGCGCAATACTTTTGCGGAACAACGCCGGCTGGATCTGTCGAATCTGCGCTATACCAATGGCGTGGACAGTTATCTGTCGGTGCTCACCGCGCAGACGGCTCTGTATTCGGCGCAGCAGTTGCTCGTCTCCGCGCGGATGGAACGTCTGCAGAACCTCGTGACGTTGTATCAGGCGCTTGGCGGCGGTTGGGTCGAGCACAACGGTGAAGAGCCGCGTCCGGCTGACGCACCGGTCGACTACGGCGCGGCGAGCGCGCCGGTGACGGCGTCGGCGGCCACCGCAGGTTAAGAGTTATCGCTTCGGGCGCGCAGGGCGGGTTGCTGTTTCAGCGAAGCCGCCTTGCCCAGCCGGTCATAAAAAAACGCCACGGCATGCCGTGGCGTTTTTTTATCCGCGGCGCTCGCGCGGCGCCTGATTGCGCGCGGTTCAGTGCAGGTCGGCTGCGCGCAGCATCTCGTCGCGTCGCGGCTCGGTGCCGCCGCGTCCGTCGAAATCGTGTCCCGCGCTGCGAATCTCGCAACGTGCCCTCTTCTCGCTCTTCACGCCGTTGAAGATCAGGTTCAGCACGACCGCCGACACCGAAGCCAGCAGAATCCCGCTATGCAGCAGCGGCGAGAGCGCCGGCGGTAGCTTCGAGAAGAAGTGCGGCGACACCACCGGCACGAGCCCCAGGCCGATACTGACCGCGACGATGAACAGGTTGTGGTGGTTCTTCACGAAGTCGACCTTTGAGAGCACCTTGATGCCGTTCGCCGCGACCATGCCGAACATGACGATGCCCGCGCCGCCGAGCACGAACGGCGGCACCGAGGCGACCACTTGCGCCATCTTCGGGAACAGACCCAGCAGCACCAGGATCACGCCGCCCATGGCGCAGACAAAGCGGCTCTTCACGCCGGTCACGCCGATCAGGCCGACGTTCTGCGAAAACGAGGTATGCGGGAACGAGTTGAAAATGCCGCCGATCAACGTGCCCAGGCCGTCGACGCGCAGACCGCGCACCAGCGTCTTCTGATCGACCGGACGATCCACCATGTCGCCGACCGCGAGGAACATGCCGGTCGATTCGATGAAGGTGACGAACATCACGGTGACCATCGTCGCGATCGACAGCGGATCGAAGTGCGGCAGGCCGAAGTGAAACGGCATGACGAAGCCGACCCACGGTGCGTGCGTGACGCCTTCCATGTTGACGCGGCCGAGCACCAGCGCGATCACGAAGCCGGCGACAATGCCGAGCAGCACCGAGATATTGGCGAGGAAGCCCCGGGCGAACTTGTTGATCAGCAGAATCAGCATCAGCACGACCAGCGAGAGGCCGAGATAGACCGGATTGCCGTAATCGGGATTGCCCACGCCGCCGGCCGCCCAGTTGATGCCGACTTCCATCAGCGACAGACCGATCACCGAGATCACCACGCCGATCACGACCGGCGGAAAGAACCGCAGCAACTTGCCGACCGCCGGCGCGAGCAGGATCCCGACCACACCGGCCGCAATCGTCGAGCCGAAAATGTCGAGAATGCCGAGCGAAGGATTGGTGCCGATCGCGACCATCGGCCCGACGGCCGCGAAGGTGCAGCCCATGATGACCGGCAGACGAATCCCGAAGATCCATAGGCCGAGTGTCTGGATCAGCGTGGCGATGCCGCAGGAAAACAGGTCGGCGCTGATCAGGAACGCGATCTGGTCCTTCGGCAACTTGAGCGCCGCGCCGATGATCAGCGGGACCGCGACCGCGCCGGCGTACATCACCAGAACGTGCTGGATGCCGAGGGTGAGCAACTGGCCTGCGGGCAGTCGCTCGTCGCACGGGTGAACCGTGTTCGATTGCATATCGTCTGTCTCCACCATCTCGTTTTTGGGATGGCTCCAAGGTATCGGGGACGAAAAGGCGCAACAAGACCATTGGGGCCTATTCCGGCATTCCCGGTGACGATATGCGTGCGGGCCGTTTGAAAGCCAATATAAATGTGCGAACCGCCTCCATCGGCGGTCAGCCCCTTGCAGCGGCGATGCGAGGCCGCGCGTCGCACGAGCGCGGCTTGACGCGATATGTGTGAGAATCAATGAGGTGTATCTCGCACGACGCATAGTCCTGTTTTGACGCGGCTCGCCGCGCGGGTGGGTTAACCCTTAATTCGGGATTCCCGGCGCATCTGGGCGCATCTTTCGAAAGTCGCGCATCAGCGAGAAAAAATACGCTTTTTCAGGCACGCTTTCGCGTGCTCACCTCGTTCCCCATTCACACTCGATTACCCATGAGTTTTCTCGGCATCGACCTTGGCACCGGTTCTCTCAAAGTGGCGATCGTTGACGAAAACGGTCGCGAGCAGGCGGTGGCGAGCGCCGCTTATGCAATCGAAACGCCGCATGCGGGTTGGGCGGAAACTTCGGTTCAGACGTGGTGGCGCGCGCTATGCGAAGCCGCCGCGCGTTTGCCTGACGGATTGCGCCGCGATGTGCGGGCCATCGGTTTTTCCGGGCAGATGCACGGCGTCGTGCTGATCGACGCAGCGGGCGAAGCCGTGCGGCCCGCCATGCTGTGGCCCGACACGCGCGCGCTGGCCTTGCTCGGCGAGTGGCCCGAACCGCAGCCGAATCCGGTTGCGCCCGGCATGGCGGGTCCGCTGCTGCGCTGGATCGTGCTGCAGGAACCGCAGTCCGCGAGACGCACACGCTGGGCGCTGCAACCGAAAGACTGGCTGCGCGTCGCGCTGGGCGGCGCGGTGGTCACCGATCCATCCGACGCCTGCGCCACCGCGCTGGCCGATCCGGCCGGCAGGTGGGACGCAGCGCTGCTTGCGCGGCTCGAGATTCCGCATGAGTGGTTCGCGCCGCTGGCGCCGTCTTATGCCGCGGGCGGCGTGCTATCGGAGAAAGCGGCGCAGGCGCTGGGTCTGCGCGCCGGCATCGTGCTCGCGACCGGCGCAGCCGATACGCCCTGTGCTGCACTCGGCAGTGGACTCGCGCACGACGGCGACGCGTTGCTCACCACCGGCACCGGCGGACAAATCGTCGTGCTGGCCGAGCACGCGCCGGCGGCGGTCAAGGGCTTGCATCGCTATCGGGCGGCGAGCGATCACTGGTATCGGATGGCGGCGATGCAGAACGTCGGCATCGCGCTCGAACGTGTACGCGGGTGGCTGGCGTATGAATGGGCCGATGCCTATCGAGATGCATTCGGCGACGCATCAGTCGACGCAGCTGGCGCGAGCGCGGCGGCGGCCTCCGGCCTCACGTTCCTGCCGTACCTCACGGGCGAACGCACGCCCTGGCTCAACCCGATGGCGCGCGGCGGCTGGCTCGGCCTCGCGCTCGATCACACGCGCGGCACGATGATGCGCGCCGCGTTCGAAGGCGTCGCGTTTTCGCTGCGTGCCGGCCTCGACGCGATCCGCGCGAGCGGCGCGACGGTGACGACATTGAAGCTGGCGGGCGGCGGTTCCATCGACGCGCGCTGGCGCCAGTTGCTTGCCGATGCGCTGAATGTCGAACTGCATGCGGTCGATTGTCCGAACGCGGCGCCGCGCGGTGCGGCGATTCTCGGCGGCCTCGCGAGCGGGCACTGGCACGCGCGCGATCTCGCCGCGCTCGCCCCGGGCGCGACGCGTGTCGCCGGTCCGCAGGGCGACGCGGCGCTTGCCGAGCGCTACGCACGCTTTCTCGATCTCTATGGACGCGTCGAGACATGGTTCGCCGGCAAGCCGTCGCGGTGAGCGAAGCCATGTCAGGTTCAGGCAATGCCGTGACGCACTTTGCAATACCATGACGTGTTTCGCGCGCTAAGGTGTAGCTCGGCGCACGGCGCCGGGTGGTGGCGGCACCGCCCACCTCGGTGCGGCACACAGATCAACCGCAGTACCGAATCGCAGCTCGTGCGCGCCGCAACGAAGTCGGCGCGGCGCGCCTCGCATTGACAGACTCATAGGAGCATTCACGATGAAGACCAAAGCAGCAATCGCATGGAAAGCCGGCGCACCGTTGACGATCGAGGAAGTCGATCTGGAAGGTCCGCGCGCCGGTGAAGTTCTGATCGAAGTGAAGGCCACGGGCATCTGCCACACCGATTACTACACGCTCTCCGGCGCGGATCCGGAAGGCATCTTCCCGGCGATTCTCGGCCATGAAGGCGCGGGCGTGATCGTCGATACCGGTCCGGGCGTCGGCACCCTGAAAAAGGGCGACCACGTCATTCCGCTCTACACGCCGGAATGCCGGCAGTGCAAATTCTGTCTGTCGCGCAAGACCAACCTCTGTCAGGCCATTCGCTCGACGCAAGGCAAAGGCTTGATGCCGGATGCCACATCGCGCTTCTCGCTCGACGGTAAGCCTTTGTTTCACTACATGGGCACGTCCACGTTTTCGAACTACATCGTCGTGCCGGAAATCGCGGTGGCAAAGGTGCGTGAGGACGCGCCGTTCGACAAGATCTGCTACATCGGCTGCGGTGTGACGACGGGCGTGGGCGCGGTCGTGTATTCGGCGAAGGTCGAAGCGGGCGCGAACGTGGTGGTGTTCGGCCTCGGCGGGATCGGCCTGAACGTGATCCAGGGCGCGAAGATGGTCGGCGCGGACAAGATCATCGGCGTCGACATCAATCCGGGGCGCGTCGAACTCGCGAAGAAGTTCGGCATGACGCACTTCATCAACCCGAACGAAGTCGAGAACGTGGTCGATCACATCGTGCAACTCACCGATGGCGGCGCCGACTATTCGTTCGAATGCATCGGCAACACCAAGGTGATGCGTCAGGCGCTGGAGTGCACGCACAAGGGCTGGGGCCAGTCGTTCATCATCGGCGTGGCGGCGGCGGGCGAGGAGATCAGCACGCGTCCGTTCCAGCTGGTGACGGGACGCGAATGGAAAGGCTCGGCATTCGGCGGCGCACGCGGCCGCACGGATGTGCCGAAGATCGTCGACTGGTACATGGAAGGCAAGATCAATATCGACGATCTGATCACGCACCGTCTGCCGCTCGAACGCATCAACGAAGGCTTCGATCTGATGAAGAAGGGCGAGTCGATCCGCTCGGTCGTGCTGTACTAATCCAATGCGGCACAACGAGGAGCATGGCGATGCTTGAACTTCTGTCGTCGCACGCCTGTCATGGCGGCGAGCAGCGCATCTATCGACACGACTCGCAGACCATCGGCCTGCCGATGCGTTTCTCCATCTATCTGCCGCCGCAGGCCTTGCAAGCCAACGCGAATGTGCCCGCGCTGTTCTATCTCGCGGGCCTCACGTGCACGGAAGAAACCTTTCCGGTCAAAGCCGGCGCGCAGCGCTTCGCGGCGCGGCACGGCATGGCGCTCATCGCGCCCGACACCAGTCCGCGCGGCGCGGGCGTGCCGGGCGAAAGCGCGGCGTGGGACTTCGGGGTGGGCGCGGGCTTTTACGTGGACGCCACGCAGCAGCCGTGGGCGCAGCACTATCGCATGTACTCGTACGTGCGCGACGAGCTGCGCGAAACGGTGCTCGCGAATCTGCCGGTGGACGGCGCGCGGCTCGGCATCTTCGGGCATTCGATGGGTGGGCACGGCGCGTTGATGCTGGCGCTGCGCAATCCGGAGATCTATCGGTCGGTGTCGGCGTTCGCGCCGATTGCCGCGCCGACGCGCTGTCCGTGGGGCGAGAAAGCGTTCAGCGGCTATCTGGGCGAAGACCGCGAAGCGTGGAAGCAGTACGACGCGAGCGAACTGGTGGCGCGGGCATCGCGCAGGTTTTCGGCGGGGATCCTGGTCGATCAGGGTCTCGCGGACCAGTTCCTCGCGGAGCAGCTCAATCCGGACGTGTTCGAGGCCGCCTGCCAGGCCGCCGGTCAGCCGCTGACGTTGCGCCGTCACGCGGGGTATGACCACGGCTACTACTTCATCTCGACGTTCATCGAGGATCACCTCGCGCATCACGCGAACGTGTTGCTCGGCTGAAGTCTCGCGCAGTAGGAGGGCGGCGGCGTGCGGATGCGCCGCCGCCAGCGTCCTCGCTCAACGCCGTCTCAACAAACTCCCGCCGTACACCAGCGCCGACAACACGGTGATCCAGAAGCTCGTCGGCCAATCGGTATAGAACGCGAGCGTCAGACCGAGCCACGCCTGCAGCAGTGCGAACACGGCGGCGAGCACGAGGCCGGCCGACAAACGCGTCGTCATGTTTTGCGCGGCGGCGGCCGGCCCGACCATCAGCGTGAACACCAGCAGCACGCCGACGATCTGCGTGCACGCCGCCACGGCGAGCGCGGCAATCGCGAGAAACAGCACGGACACGAGGCGCAACGACACGCCCTTGGCTTCGGCCAGCTCCGGCTGCAACGATGCGAACAGCAGCGGCCGCATGATCGCCGCGAGCGCCAGCAGACTCACCACGCCCAAGGCCGCCAGCACGACGAGCGTCGACGCGTTCACGCCTAGCACGTTGCCGAACAGCAGCGCGGTGACCTGGGTCGCGTACGCGGTGAAGAAGTGCAGAAACAGCAAACCGAAGCCGAGCGACAGCGAGAGGATCACGCCGATCGCCACATCGCGTCCGGCGAGGCGTTCGCCGAGCGCGCCCATGCCAACACCCGCCGCGAGCGTGAAGCCGATCATCCCCCAGATCGGCGAGATGCCGATCAGCACGGCACCGGTCGCGCCAGTGAAGCCGACGTGCGAGAGCGCGTGGCCCGCGAAGGTCTGTCCGCGCATCACCAGAAAATACCCGACCACGCCCGCTAGCACCGCGACGATCCCCGACGCCGCGAATGCGTTCACCATGAAATCGTATTCAAACATCGTGCGTGTGTCCGTCGCTTGAGTCGTGCTGATGTGAGTGGCCGTGCGAATGGCCATGCGAATGTGAATGAGGATGCGAGTGGCTGTGGCCGCCGTTTTCGTCGTGTTCGTGCTCGTGATCGTGTTTCTCGACTTCGACGTCGCCCGACATCACGAAGATGCGGCCATTCACGCGCATCACGTCGATCGGCGAACCATAGAGGCGCGACAGCACCGGCCGGGTGATCACTTCGTCGACGGTGCCGAGCGCCGCGACGCCGCTGCCGAGATACAGCACGCGATCGATCGAGTTCAATAGCGGATTCAGTTCATGCGCCGAAAACAGCACGGCGATGCCGAGTTCCTGCTGTACGTGCCGCACCAGTTCGACCACGCTCTTCTGATGATGCGGGTCGAGACTGATCAGCGGCTCGTCGAGCAGCAGCAATTTCGGGTTGCCGAGCAGGCATTGCGCGAGCAGCAGCCGCTGACGCTCGCCGCCCGATAGCTCGGACAGCGGACGCTCGGCCAGCTTGCGCCCGCCCACCAGATCCAGCACGCGCTCGACATCGGCGCGGGTGGCGGCGTCCGCATGCGGCAAACCCCAGCGATGACCGTCGGCGGCCATCGCGACGAAATCGCGGCCGCGCACGCGGCGTCCGGCGAGCGCGCTGCGGGTCTGCGGCATGTAGCCGATCGACGCATTGCCGCGCTCCACCGGTTGCCCCAGCACGCGGATCACACCGTGGGCCGCAGGCACGAGACCGAGCACGGCGCGCATCAGCGTCGTCTTGCCCGCGCCGTTCGGCCCGAGCACGCCGATGAATTCGCCCTGGTTCACCACGAAGCCGGTGTCGCGCAGAATCGTGCGCTCGCCGAGTTCGAGCGTCACGTGTTCGAGTTCGAGCACGGGGGCGGTGGCGGGGGCGCGCGCAGGTGCGCCGCGGCCGGTCGGAGTCATTGGGTTTTTCCTTTCGCGCCTGAGGCCGCCGCATTCGCGCTGCCCGCGCCGCTCGCATCGCCCGCGGCCAGTGCCTTGCCCAGCGCGTCGAGCTGCGAGAGCATCCACGTCTGATAGGTCTTGCCGGCCGGTTCAGTCTCGGTGACGCTCATGGTCGGCACCTTCGATTGCTGCGCGAGCTTCAACATGCGTTTGGTCAGGGCCTCGGTTGCCTGGCTGTTATAGATCAGAACACGTACGCGCTTTTCGCGCAGATCGCCTTCAAACGCGGCGATATCGGCCGCGCTGGCTTCTGTGTCGTTCATGGTGGCGAGCTGGAAGCGCAGATTGCGCATCGTCAGGCCCACCGCGTCGGACATATAGCCGAACACCGGCTCGGTGGCCGTGACCGGCACGCCCGCGTAGCGGCCATGCAGCTCGGCGACCTTGGCGTCGACCGGTTTCAGCGAATCGAGAAACTTCGCGAGGTTCGCATCGTACGCCGACTTGTGCGCCGGGTCAGCCGCGACGAGCGCTTCGCTCACCGCGCGCGCCACTTTCGGCATGGTCGCCGGGTCATACCAGAGGTGCGGATTATCGCCGCTCTTCTTGCCGGTGAGGTCCGCCGCGACAATCGTGGCGCGCCGGATCCCTTTCGACGCAGCCAGCAATTTTGCCATCCACGGATCGTAGTCGGCGCCGTTGTAGACCACAAGGCTTGCGTGCTGCAACGCGCGCGCCGTCTTCGGGCTGGCTTCGAACAGATGCGGATCCTGGTCCGGATTGCTGAGGATGCTCGTCACGTCGACGCGATCTCCACCTAGTTGCTGCACCACGTCGCCGTAAAAATTCTCCGCGGCGACCACTGGAATCTTCGTATCGGCGGCCATTGCAGCCGGGCCGAACGCGAGCACTGCGGCGCTCGCGGCAAGGTACTTCGACAGCTTCAGCGCAAGCTGCGCCCCGTTCAACATCGAGCCGAATTTCTTCATTGTTCTGTCCTGCTGCGTGAGAGTTGAAAGAATCACAAACGTTGAGAAGGGCGCGCCGACGTTACGGCCGGCTCGACACACGACTTCATGCGCAAGCGCCTGCCGGCGGCGCCGCGCGGGCACACAGCGCGCACAGCCCGCTCAGTTCGACCACCTGGCGATGCACCTGGAAGCCGTGCGCCGGCGCGCTATGCGACAGCTGGTCGGCGAGATCGCCGCCGGGAATCTCGACCGTCGCGCCGCAGCGGTCGCACATCAGGAACTGGCTGCGATGCGGCACCCCGACTTCGCAACAGGCCACGAACGCGTTCTTCGATTCGATCCGGTGGACGAAGCCATGCGCGAGCAGAAAGTCCAGCGCGCGGTAGACGGTCGTGGGCGGTACACGGCCGCGCTGCGGCTCGAGCGCGTCGAGCAGTTCGTAGGCGCCGATTGGCCGCTCGCTGGCGACGATCGCCTCATACACCTGACGACGCAGCGGCGTCAGCACGAGCCCGTGCAACACGGCGTGCGCTTCGGCATGTGCGAGGCGCACGGCGTGATGTTCTGCAATCGAGGTGGCCATCGGCGAATGCTCCTGACGAAAAGGCGATCAAACGGCGGGGCTTCGAGGCGAAGCGAGGTCGCAATGATATAACGTATCTCGAAATTTTGTCAGCGGGACGAGCGCAAAGTGGATTAGCTGTCTTCGATTTCCCGTATTAGTGGGGTTCGAGGCGGCTACAACTGCGGATGTCCTGCCGCGCTGCACCATCGAAATCTGCTCGGGCGCCTTGACATGACCCGGTGCGTATCCGATCATTCGATCACAAACAGAGCAATTGTTCGCGCGACGAGCGTTCGCTCACCACGCCTCAAAAAGCGAAACGAACCGGAGACAAGCAGTGGCGGCACGATTGCAAGACAAGGTGGCCATTCTGACGGGCGCGGCAAGCGGAATTGGTGAAGCCGTGGCCCGCCGATATCTGGACGAAGGCGCGCGCTGCGTGCTGGTCGACGTGAAGGCGGCAGACAGTTTCGGCGGCGCGCTGCGCAGCGCCTACGACGAACGTGTGCTGACCGTGAGCGCCGACGTCACGCGCCGCGACGATATCGAACGAATCGTGGCGAGCACGCTGGAGCGCTTCGGCCAGGTCGACATTCTGTTCAACAACGCGGCGCTCTTCGATATGCGCCCGATCCTCGACGAATCGTGGGATGTGTTCGACCGCCTTTTCGCGGTCAACGTCAAGGGCATGTTTTTCCTGATGCAAGCCGTCGCGCGAAAGATGGTCGAGCAGGGGCACGGCGGCAAGATCATCAACATGTCGTCGCAAGCCGGCCGGCGTGGCGAGGCGCTCGTCTCGCACTACTGCGCGACCAAGGCGGCCGTGCTCAGCTATACGCAATCCGCGGCATTGGCGCTCGCGCGTCACCACATCAATGTGAACGGCATTGCGCCGGGCGTCGTCGATACGCCGATGTGGAACGAAGTCGACGCGCTGTTCGCACGCTACGAAAACCGGCCGCTCGGCGAGAAGAAACGCCTTGTCGGCGAAGCGGTGCCGCTCGGCCGCATGGGCGTGCCGGACGATCTGACCGGCGCCGCCCTGTTTCTGGCATCGGCGGACGCCGACTACATCACCGCGCAAACCTTGAACGTCGACGGCGGCAACTGGATGAGCTGAGTTCGCGCCGTTCATCGTCATTTTCGTAGAACAAACGCTGCATTACATAACGTACGAGAAAGGAGACAACACATGAAGCCAGCCCTCAAATCCACGCTAAAGGCGGTCAGCGCCGGCGCTGTCGCATGCTTTGCATTGAATGCGTCGGCGGCCACGGTGACGATCGCCACGCTGAACAATCCGGACATGATCGAGCTGAAGAAGCTCTCGCCCGAATTCGAAAAGGCGAATCCGGACATCAAGCTGAACTGGGTGATTCTCGAAGAAAACGTGCTGCGTCAGCGCGCCACGACCGACATCACGACCGGCAGCGGCCAGTTCGACGTGATGACGATCGGCGCGTACGAAACGCCGCAATGGGGCAAGCGCGGCTGGCTCACGCCGCTCACCAATCTGCCCGCTGATTACGATCTGAACGACGTCGTGAAGACGGCCCGCGACGGCCTGTCGAGCGGCGGCCAGTTGTACGCGCTGCCGTTTTACGTCGAAAGCTCGATGACGTATTACCGCAAGGACCTGTTCGCGGCCAAGGGGCTGAAGATGCCCGATCAGCCGACCTACGACCAGATCGCGCAATTCGCCGACAAGCTCACGGACAAAGCCAACGGCATTTACGGCATCTGTCTGCGCGGCAAGGCGGGCTGGGGCGAGAACATGGCCTACGGCACGACGGTGGTGAATACGTTCGGCGGCCGCTGGTTCGACGAGAAATGGAACGCGCAGCTCACCTCGCCGGAATGGAAGAAGGCGATCACCTTCTACGTCAACTTGCTGAAGAAAGACGGCCCTCCGGGAGCGAGTTCGAACGGCTTTAACGAAAACCTCACGCTGATGTCGTCCGGCAAGTGCGGAATGTGGATCGACGCGACGGTTGCGGCCGGCATGCTCTACAACAAGCAGCAATCGCAGATCGCCGACAAGGTCGGCTTTGCCGCGGCGCCGATCGCGGTCACGCCGAAGGGTTCGCACTGGCTGTGGGCCTGGGCGTTGGCGATTCCAAAGTCGTCGAAGCAGGCCGACGCCGCCAAGAAGTTCATCACGTGGGCCACGTCGAAGCAGTACATCGAACTGGTCGCGAAGGACGAAGGCTGGGCCTCGGTGCCGCCGGGAACGCGTCAATCCACGTACGCACGTCCCGAGTACAAGCAGGCCGCGCCGTTCGGCGACTTCGTGCTGAAGGCGATCGAAACGGCGGATCCAGATCATCCGACGCTCAAGCCGGTGCCGTACACCGGTGTGCAGTTCGTCGGGATTCCTGAGTTCCAGTCGTTCGGCACCGTGGTCGGTCAAAGCATCTCCGGCGCGATTGCCGGTCAGATGACGGTCGATCAGGCGCTGGCAGCCGGCAACGCCACGGCGGATCGCGCGGTGAAGCAGGCCGGCTACCAGAAGTAAGCCACTCGAGTTACGTGGCACGCGCCGGCTGACGCCCGTCAGCCGGCCCACGCAGCACAGCGGGCCGTCCCCGCCTGCGCATGCGCCGCGACATCGCAGGGTGTCGCTGCGGTTTTCATGCGGTTTCAGACGGCGGCCCGCGCATTACCGAACAGGTGGTCAATCATGCGTCCTTTGCGCCTACCTCTCATGCATGCCCATCCCCAGACAGAAAAAGAACGCGAAACTCACAAAGCCAATTCCGCCCGCTGGCTGGTCTCGCCGTCGGTCGCGGTGCTCGTTCTGTGGATGGCGATTCCGCTCGCGATGACGATCTGGTTTTCGTTCTCGCGCTACAACCTGTTGAACCCGGACCTCAAAGGCTTCGCGGGTTTCGACAACTATAAGTTTCTCGCCAGCGATCCGTCGTTCGGGCCGTCGATCGGACACACGCTCGAACTGATCATCTCGGTGCTGTTGATCACCGTGGTCGGCGGCGTGCTCATGGCGATCCTGTTCGACCGTAAGTTCTACGGCCAGGGCATCGCGCGGTTGCTCGCCATCGCGCCGTTCTTCGTAATGCCGACCGTCAGCGCGCTGATCTGGAAGAACATGATCCTGCATCCGGTGTATGGCCTGATCGCGCAGGGCATGCGCGCCATGGGCATGCAGCCGATCGACTGGTTCGCCGACTATCCGCTGTTCGCCGTGATCCTGATCGTCGCGTGGCAGTGGCTGCCGTTCGCCTTCCTGATTCTGTTCACGGCGATCCAGTCGCTCGATCAGGAGCAGAAGGAAGCGGCCCGCATCGACGGCGCGGGCCCCTTCTCGATGTTCTTCTATATCACGCTGCCTCACCTGAAACGGGCGATAGCGGTGGTGGTGATGATGGAAACGATTTTCCTGCTGTCGATCTTCGCCGAAATCTACACGACCACGGGCGGCGGTCCGGGCACCGCGACCACCAACCTGTCGTACCTGATCTATTCGCTGGGCCTGCAACAGTTCGACGTCGGTCTCGCCTCGGCGGGCGGCATTCTCGCTGTGGTGCTGGCCAATATCGTGTCGTTCTTCCTCGTGCGGATGCTCGCGAAGAACCTGAAAGGGGAGTACGAAAAATGAGCCAGGTTGCCTCTACACCGGTGTCGAACACGACGCCCATGACCGTGCCGGCCAAGTCGCCGTTCGCCGCGATTCGCCGCGGCATCCCCGGCGCAATCGCGTGGCTCGTCGCCTTGCTGTTGTTCTTTCCGATCTTCTGGATGACGATCACCGCATTCAAAACGGAGCAGCAGGCCTATTCGTCGTCGCTATTTTTCATTCCGACGTTCGATAGCTTTCGCGAGGTATTCGCGCGCAGCAATTACTTTTCGTTCGCGTTGAATTCGGTGCTGATCTCCGCGGGCGTGACGATTCTGTGCCTGATTCTCGCCGTGCCGGCTGCGTATGCGATGGCGTTCTTTCCCACCCGCCGCACGCAGAAAGTGCTGCTGTGGATGCTCTCGACCAAGATGATGCCGTCGGTCGGCGTGCTGGTGCCGATCTATCTGCTGTGGAAGAACAGCGGGCTGCTCGATACGGTGTCGGGTCTCGTGATCGTCTACACGCTGATCAATCTGCCGATTGCGGTGTGGATGTCCTTCACGTACTTCGCCGAAATTCCACGCGACATTCTCGAGGCCGGGCGGATCGACGGCGCGGCGACGTGGCAGGAAATCGTCTATCTGCTGATGCCGATGTCGCTGCCCGGGCTGGCCTCCACCGCGCTGCTGCTCGTGATCCTGTCGTGGAACGAAGCGTTCTGGAGTATCAACCTGTCGAGTTCGAACGCCGCGCCGCTGACCGTGTTCATCGCCTCGTACTCGAGTCCTGAAGGCCTGTTCTGGGCCAAGCTGTCCGCTGCTTCGCTGCTGGCGGTCGCGCCGATCCTGATTGTCGGCTGGCTGTCGCAGAAGCAACTGGTGCGCGGCCTCACGTTCGGGGCGGTCAAATGACGGCAGGCACGACGGTAGGCAATTTCGCGCTGATCTGCGATTGCGACGGCGTGCTGATCGACAGCGAAGCCGTGGCGGCGCGCATGCTGGTGCGCGAACTCGAAGCGCGCTGGCCCGGCGCCGATGTCGAACCGGTGGTGCTGCCGCTGCTCGGATTGCGCATCGAAAAAGTGCTGCAAGGCACTGCCGCGCAACTCGGCAGAAGCCTCACGCTCGACGATATCGACGCGATCCGCCGGGGGGTGGAAGCCGCGGCGATGCAGGCGCCGACGGTCGAAGGCATCGAAACCGCGCTGGCTCAAGTGCCGCTCACCAAAGGTTGCGCGAGCAACAGCTTCCGGCCGTATGTGGAAACCGTGCTGGCGCGCACGGGGCTCGTGAAGTTTTTCGGCGACCGGCTGTTTTGCGCCGATGCGGTGCCGAATCCGAAGCCCGCGCCCGATGTTTATCTGGCGGCGGCCCGGGGGCTCGGGCTCGCGCCCTCGTGGTGCCTCGTGGTGGAGGACAGCGTGACGGGCGTGACGGCGGCGAGCGCGGCGGGTATGACGGTGCTCGGTTTCATAGGCGGCGGTCATGCGAGCGATGCGCAGATCGACAAGCTCCATGCGGCGGGCGCGCGTCACGTATTCGACGACATGCAGCAGCTGCCGGAACTGGTCGCGCAATGGACGCTGAGCGTGACGGCCGCCGCGCCGTAAAACGGCATACATGGCACGGGAAAGCGCGGCACCAGCATACGAATCAACGCGGCAGCCTGGGGAAATTCAGGCAACCGAAGCAACGGACAAGCAACACATAGCATTACACGGAGACACATCATGGCAAGCGTAACTCTGCGCAACATCCGGAAGGCGTACGACGACAACGAAGTGATGCGCGACATCAACCTCGATATCGCCGACGGCGAGTTCGTCGTGTTCGTGGGCCCGAGCGGTTGCGGTAAATCAACGCTGATGCGGATGATCGCCGGCCTCGAAGATATCAGCGGCGGCGATCTGACCATCGACGGCATGCGCGTGAACGACGTGGCGCCCGCCAAGCGCGGGATCGCGATGGTGTTCCAGTCGTACGCGCTATATCCGCACATGACGCTCTACGACAACATGGCGTTCGGCCTGAAACTCGCCGGCACCAAGAAGCCGGAAATCGACGCGGCCGTTCGCAACGCGGCGAAGATCCTGCACATCGACCATCTGCTCGACCGCAAGCCGAAGCAGTTGTCCGGCGGACAGCGTCAGCGCGTGGCGATCGGCCGCGCGATCACGCGCAAGCCGAAAGTATTTCTGTTCGACGAGCCGCTGTCGAATCTCGACGCCGCGTTGCGCGTGAAAATGCGCCTCGAATTCGCGCGTCTTCATGACGAACTGAAGACCACGATGATCTACGTGACGCACGATCAGGTCGAAGCCATGACGCTGGCGGACAAGATCGTCGTGCTGTCGGCGGGCAATCTGGAACAGGTCGGCAGCCCGACCATGCTGTATCACGCGCCGGCCAACCGTTTTGTTGCGGGATTCATCGGTTCGCCGAAGATGAATTTCATGGAAGGTGTCGTGCAGTCGGTCACGCACGACGGTGTCACGGTGCGCTACGAAACCGGCGAGACACAGCGCGTCGCGGTGGAACCGGCCGCGGTCAAACAGGGCGACAAGGTGACGGTCGGCATTCGCCCCGAGCATTTGCATGTCGGCATGGCCGAGGACGGCGTTTCGGCCCGCACCATGGCGGTCGAATCGCTCGGCGACGCGGCGTATCTGTATGCAGAGTCGAGCGTTGCGCCGGACGGGCTGATCGCGCGGATTCCGCCGCTCGAGCGGCATACCAAGGGTGAGACGCAAAAACTCGGCGCGACGCCGGAGCATTGCCATTTGTTCGACAGCGCGGGGAAAGCATTCCAGCGCAAGATCGTCGAAGTGCTGGCCGCGTGAGTTTTCCAAGGGCCGCCTTCTTGCGGCCCTGACTTCCGAACGCTGCAACGACTCTATGCCGCGCCCTTCGAGCACGGCATTTTTTTCATCAGTAATGCGTGGCTGCGTTGGTCGACAGATCCATCCTGATCAATCGAGTGACGCGCAAGCGCTAACGTCCCGCCTATCCCATCTGCTCAACGCAACAGATCGCCGCATCCGGTCAACCGCGTGTATCGTGATCGTTATGGTCATGTCATGAATAGTCATCGCCTCGCGAACGCCTAAAGAAAATAGCATGGGGACTGAAATCTTCTTCCCATCAACAGGCATTCGAGCGAACGTGACCCACTCTCTTCAAGATGTTCTTACACCAGCGCCACGACGTAAATTCATTGCCGATATCGTCCGGCTCTCGGTGGCTGGGGTCGTGACCGGATGGACGCCGGTTTATCAGATCGCCGCGCACGCGCAAGGCGCCGCGCCTGTTCCGGCCAATTTTCCCGCCGGTATTCCGCTGTATAAACAGGCATTCCAGAATTGGAGCGGTGAAATCGCGATAGCGGACGTCTGGACAGCGTCGCCCGACACGCCCGCTGCTGTCGTCACGATTGTCAATTGGGCGCGCGCGAACGGATATCGCATCAGGCCGCGCGGCTATATGCACAACTGGTCCCCGCTAACGATCGACCGGACCAGCGGGGCGTCACAAGTCGTCCTGCTCGACATGACGAGGTCGCTCAACGCAGTAACCGTGGACACGTCATCTCAGCCCGCACGCGTCACGGCGCAAACCGGCATTTCGATGGAAGCGTTACTCGCCACGCTGGAAAAATTCGGTCTGGGCGTGACGGCCTCGCCAGCTCCAGGTGACATTACGCTAGGCGGCGCTCTTGCGATCGGTGCGCACGGAACAGCCATACCCGCTTCCGGCGAAACCGCTTTGAAGGGGCATACCTATGGCTCGCTGAGCAATCTGATCCTGTCGCTTACGGCGGTCGTGTTCGATGCCCAGAAACAGCAGTATGCGCTGCGCACGTTCAAGCGAACCGATCCGGACATCGGTGCGTTGCTTGTTCATCTCGGCCGCGCGCTGATCGTCGAGGCGACGCTCGAAGCGGGCGTCAACCAGCGGCTGCGCTGCCAGAGTTTCGTGGATATTCCAGCATCCGAACTGTTCGCCCCGGCGAAGTCCGGAGGACGTACGATCGAATCGTTCCTCGAGCGCACAGGCCGGATGGAGGCGATCTGGTTTCCGTTCACGAGTTGCCCGTGGCTCAAGGTGTGGACGGTGCAATCCCGCAAGCCGCTCTTCTCGCGGGAGGTGACGAAGCCCTATAACTATTCATTTTCCGATTCCATCCCGCAGCCGCTGGCGGAGCTGATCAAACGCATCGTGATCGGGGGCGAACGCCACCTGACGCCGGCTTTTGGGCAGCTGCAGATGGGTATCGTCATGGCGGGGCTGGGCGTCACGTTCAGTGGCGACATCTGGGGCTGGTCGCGCAACGTTCTGCAATACGTCCGTCCTTCGACGCTGCGCGTGACCGCAAACGGCTACGCCGTGCTTGCCCGGCGTGCTGACGTGCAACGCGTCATCCACGAGTTCGTGCAGTTCTACCAGAACCGGGTCGAGGCCTACAGGCAACGCGGCGAATACCCAATGAATGGCCCTGTCGAAATCCGCGTGACCGGGCTCGACCAACCGGCCGATGCCGGGCCGGGTGCCGCCACACCGTCGCTTGCCGCACTCAAGCCGCGTCCAGACCATCCGGAGTGGAGCATCGCCGTCTACTTCGACATTTTGACGATGCCCGGCACGCCGGCGGCGAACGGTTTCTATCGCGAAATCGAGCAATGGATGATGTCGAACTACGCAGGCTCATATGCGACCGTGCGCCCCGAATGGTCGAAAGGCTGGGCCTATACAAATGCCGCCGCGTGGCAGGACAGCGTGATGATTGGCAGCACGATTCCGAATCTGTATTCCGAGGGACAGCCGTCAGGGGCCACCTGGAACACGGCGCGCAATACGCTTAACCGCCACGATCCGCACCGCATCTTTTCTTCCACGCTGCTTGACTGTCTGCTCCCTTAACGCAGGCGGCGAGCGGGTCCGCGCGATCGGCAGCGGACCCGCTCTCAACCGGCTCCAGCATTGAACGGCGACTCGTCGCGAGCCGCTGACCAATACCCGGCCAGACGGGTTATCTGGCACGCAAAATCAACAGAGGAAATCAGAATGCAACGACTCACGTCGACGAGAATCGACACGTATTTTTCCAGTGCGCGATTCAGTAATTCGAATGCTTCGGACGTGCCATCTGCCCGGTCCGCATTCGGCGGACACGGGCGGGAGCAGCGGATGTCCGGGTTTAACGCCACCTTCAGCAACACGGAACGTGACTACGCTGGCTCCGGCGCCACTCGCGAAAGGGTACGCGACTCAGATGCCATGAGCTCAACCTCGATGGTCACCAGCCGGAACGTGATGTCGACGGCTTCATATCCTTCCAAATGCGGCAAGCCTGACCAACCCGCGGACTCGAACACGAAGAGCGCGATGAGTTTGATCGGCTCAGCGATGATCGACTGCGTGTCCAAGAGCAACGACTTTCTGAATACGCCGCTCATTTCCTCGGTCGGGCAGTTGTTTAACCTGGCCGGCCCCTGCGGGCGGATTTGCCACGTCTTACCCGATCTCGCGGGTTATGCCGTTTCCAAGGCGGTCGCCGGTATGGGTCGGGCGCTAGGCGGTACCGGCTCGCCGAACTACCATTTCGAACACGAGTGGTTGTCCGGCGGCACGTCCCCGGCGCGGGCCTGATCCCTTCGGCATGCGCTGTCGGTCATGTCCGATGATGTTGTTGTTTCGCGGCGAACCGGCGAGCGGCAAAATCCCGGCACGACGCCCGAGCATTGCGATTTGTTCGACAGCGCAGGCAAAGCATTCCAGCGTAAGATCGTTGAAGTGCTAGCCGCGTGACGATTGGGAAAGCGGCGGGCGCGCCGCTTTCCTTTTCAATCACGCTCTGGAACGCTCATGCCCGCCTACGTCGTCATTACGCGCGAGAAAACGCTCGATCCCGCCAAACTGGAAGAGTACAAACAGGTTGCGCCTGCAACCTTCGAGCAGCATCCGGTGATGATGCTGGCGAGCCATGGGCGCAGGGAAGTGGTGGAAGGTCCGGCGATCGAAGACATTCTGATCCTCGAATTCACCAGCTACGATGAAGCGCTCGCCTGGTATCACAGCCCGGAGTATCAGGCCGTCAGCGATACGCGCCTGCAAGGCGCCGACTATCGCATCATCATCACCGAAGGCTTGCCGGTCATGTAAGACGAACGTGGACCGCTTTCAGCGCTGCGTCCGACGGTGTGCCAACTTCCGCTCAGGCTTCGAGCGCGGCCCGCGCGCACGACTCGTCGGTGACCAGTCCGGAGAGCCAGCCGCCTTTGAGCACCGCAATCAGCGCCTCGCGCTTGCGCTCGCCGCCGGCGAAGCCGATGGTGGGACGCCGTGGCGGCGAATCCAGTGCGATGCTCGTCACGCGCCGGCCGATCGGCGATTCGACGCGCGCACCGGCCGAATCGATCGGCAGTCCGAGCATTTCGGCCACCGCGCCGTTCTGCATCAATTCCTTCACTTCCGCCGACGTAATGAAGCCGTCTTCGTGCAACGGACAATTCGGCCCGATATTGCCGATGCCGACGAACGCCACGTCGGCCTGCGCCGACAGCGAGTCGACGATCCGGTACAGGCGGTGATTGCACCACTGCGCGCGCTCCGCTTCGCTGTCTGCGAGCAGCGGCGCCGGCAGCAGAAAATGCTTGCCGCCCGTCTTCTCCGAAATGTGCAGCGCGACGTCGTAGCGGTTCGAGGAGCCGTCCTGGGCGATCGCCCCGACCATGGACACCAGCCGGTGCTGCGGACGGTCCAGTTGCGCGATCTGATCGACGGCGGCCTTCAGCGTCCGGCCGCTGCTGACCGCGACCACCATCGGCTTTTCCTCGCCGAGGTAGCGCTCCATCACCTGGGCGCCGGCCACCGCCAGCTTGCGGTCGACTTCCTCTGGCGTATCGCTGTCGACCGGCACCACTTCGCACATGCTCAGCCCATAGCGCTTCGAGAGTTGATCGGCGAGCGCGAGGCAGTCGGCCAGCTGATGATCGACGCGCACGCGAATCAGATTCTTTTCCACCGCGAAGGCGACCAGCCGCTGCGCGACCGGGCGCGACACCTGAAGCTTTTCGGCGATCTCGTTCTGGGTATTGCCGGCGACGTAGTAAAGCCACGCGGCGCGGGTAGCAAGATCTAATTTTTCTGTGGACTTGGGCACGGTGACGGTTCGCTTGAAGTGCGCCGATGATAGCAGCCGGTCTGCGCGCTTGAACTGAAGCTGGCGCGCAAACCGGCGGCGGATTGCCGGTCAGGCAAGCGGTTGCCGCGCGGGATCGAACAACGGCCGCACGTGGCGGTAAAGTGCACGATACGCTTCGAGCCGCGCGCGCAGGTCGGCATGGCGGCGCGGGTTCGGGGTGAACTCCTTTTCGATCGGCGGCTTGGTCAGCACCGTGGCCGGATCGCCGCCGGCCGCCAGCCAGCCGAGCCGTGCCGCGCCGAGCGCCGCGCCGGTTTCGCCGCCGCCGTGCTTGCGCGTCGCGGTATCGAGCGAGTCGGCGAGCAACTGCGCCCAGTAGTCGCTGCGGGCGCCGCCGCCGAGCAGGGACAGCGCCTTCGCTTCGGTGCCGGCCGCGCGCAGCGCGTCGAGGCCGTCGGTGAGCGCGAGCGTGACGCCTTCGAGCACCGCGTAGCCGAGCAGCGCGCGATCGGTGGCGTGGTTCATGCCGAAGAACACGCCTTGCGCATACGGGTCGTTGTGCGGGGTGCGTTCGCCGGACAGATAAGGCAGAAAGAGCGGCGCGGTGTTCAACGCGTCCGCCGGGAGCGCCTCGATTTCGGCGAGCAGGGTCGGCTCGTCGGTGGAGGTGAGCTTGCAGACCCAGCGCAGACAACTCGCGGCGGATAGCACCACGCTCATCTGATGCCAGCGATCCGGAATCGCGTGACAGAACGCATGGACTGCCGAAGCCGGATTCGGCCGGAAGCTGTCGCCCACCACGCACAGTACGCCCGACGTACCGAGCGAGACGAAGCCGTCGCCGGGTTGCGTCGCGCCGATGCCGATCGCGCTGGTGGCATTGTCGCCGCCGCCGGCCGCGACCACTACGCCGTCGCTCAGGCCAAATTCGCGCGCCACCGCGGGCAGCAGCGTGCCGGACGGCTCGCTGCCTTCGGCGAGGCTCGGCATCTGCGCGCGTGACATGTTGCAGGCCGCTAGCAGCGAATCGGACCAGTCGCGCCTGGCGACGTCGAGCCACAGCGTGCCGGCCGCATCCGATGGATCGGACACTTTGCCGCCGGTCAGTTGCAGGCGCAAGTAATCCTTCGGCAGCAGCACGCAGGCGGTGCGGGCAAAAATGTCGGGCTCGTGGCGTGCGACCCACAGCAGCTTCGGCGCGGTGAACCCTGGCATGGCGAGATTGCCGGCCACGCTGTGCAACTCCGGCGCGCGTTCGGTCAGTTCCGCGCATTCCTTGTCGCTGCGCATGTCGTTCCACAGGATGGCGGGCCGCAACACGCGGTCCTGCGCATCCAGCAGCACGGCGCCGTGCATCTGACCCGACAGGCCAATACCGCGAATCTGCGCGAACTCGTCGGGATGTCTGGCGCGCAAAGCGGCGAGCGCGGTGCGCGTGCCTGCCCACCAGTCTTCGGGATTCTGCTCGGCCCAGCGCTGATGCGGGCGCGACACGGTAAACGGTGAGCCTGCGGTGCCGATCACGCGTCCGTTGGAGGCGAGCAGCAGAACTTTCACTTCGGACGTGCCGAGGTCGATGCCGAGATACATGGGCGCGGAACCTTCGTCGTTAGGGATGCGCTACTTTAGCCGCACATGGCGCGCGGTGCCATGCGCATTAAGCCTGGCACCGCGTGCTTCGATGCCGCGCGACGCGCGGCGCTTCCTGTGCTGATTGAATGCGAGGTTGGCGCGCTCGGCGCTCAAGCCGCGCCGCGTTTGGCCAGCCAGACATCGACGCGCGCCAGCGCGCCCTCCAGTGCCGATTCCAGTTCCGGCGTCTGCGCCATGCCGCCCCATAGCAGCCGGTCGGCGGCGAACGCCTTCAACGGATCGGGCGCCGCGAAAAAGCCACGCGCGGCGCGCTCATCCATGACGCCGTCCTGATACGCATAGGGCAGCTTGCCGGCGTTCCAGCGCTCCAGAAAACGGAAGAACAGCGCGGGCAGCATCGCCGTCGCCGCCGGGGTGACGCCGCGCTCGAAACACTCCGCCAGCGTCGGCGCGATGAAGCCGGGCAGTTTCGAAAAGCCGTCCGCCGCGACACGCTGATTCGTGTCCTGAATATACGGATTGCCGAAGCGCTCGAGTACCACGTCGCGATAGCGTTCGAGATCGAGTGGACTCGGCGTGAGACACGGAATCACGTCTTGCGTGACGTAGTCGAAGGCGAATCGGTGAATGTCCGCGTCGAGCGTGCCTTCGTGAATGTAGTTCAGCCCGACCAGCGTGCCCGCCCATGCGATGCAACTGTGCGGCGCGTTCAGAATGCGGATCTTCGCCTCCTCGTACGGCACCACCGAGTCGACCAGTTCCGCGCCGACCTTCTCCCACGCCGGGCGGCCCGCGATAAACCGGTCTTCGATCACCCACTGGATGAATGCTTCGCCCATCACCGGGCAGGCGTCGTCGACGCCGGTGGCGGCCTTGACGCGTTCACGCACGTCCGGCGTGGGACGCGGCGTGATGCGGTCGACCATCGAGCTCGGACAGGCGGTGTTGTCGTCGAACCATTGCGCCAGTTCCGCCGCGCCGCGCCGTTCGAGAAATTCGCTCATGCCCGCATGGAAGCGCTCGCCGTTGCTGCGCAGGTTGTCGCAGGTCTGCAGCGTGACCGGGCCCGCGCCGCGCTTCATGCGCGCGTCGAGAATCGCGGCGAGTGCGCCATAGATGGTGGTGTGGCCGCCGTTGAGGTCGGCGGCGAGATCGGCGTTGGCGGTGTCGAGTGCGTCTTCGTCGTCGAGGTAATAGCCGCCTTCGGTGACGGTGAACGCGATGATCTTGCAGGCCGGATCCGCGCCCGCTTCGATCAGCGCGTCGAGGCTTTCGGTCCACGGCACGACGCGCTCGATCGAGCGGATCGTTTCGTATGCGCGCTCACCTTGGGGCGTGACGGTCTCGAGTGTGTAGACGCCGTCTTGCGCGGCGAGTGCTTCGAGCACCGCGTTCATGTCGCTGCGGATATTGCCGACCGTCAGCGACCAGTGCGGTTCGCCGGGCAGCTTCGCTTCGTTCAACCGATGCAGATACCACGCTTGATGGGCGCGATGAAACGATCCCGCGCCGATGTGCAGGATCACGTGTGCGTCCGCGCCGCTGTCTTGCCCGCTGTTCATGTGCGTCTCCTGGATGTCTTTGCTCGCACGACTCGCAGCGTGCGTTTTTTCCTGAGTGCCCGGCATCCGGCGTTTTGCCGAAGTGGAGCATTTGCTCTGTACGTGAGCGAATGATCGTACCCGCTGAAACGAAAGTCAAGGCGGCGCCGCAGGCTTTTTGTGGCGCAGCGCGGCGCGGCGAGGCTTTCCGGCGCGCTTCGCGGTGCGTCTTTGCGTGACGGAAGCGCGTTACCGCTCGTATTGCAATGCATCAAATTTGACCCGCGGGGCTCCAGGACTAACCCGAGTGCAAAAAAGTATCGATCCACGGTTTCATTTTGAGTGGTGGAGCGCGCGTTTGAGGGTTACGTTTCGCTATATAAGACAAAGACCGGCGGCGCCTTTGGCAGGCCGCTCTCATGGAGGCAGACAGTGCAACCCGATCTCGAACTCGTGGCCGTACGGCGCGACGAATCGTTCAAAGTGTGGTCGCACGGCTATCCGTATCGCACCGTGCGTTGGCACTTTCATCCCGAATATGAAATTCATTTGATCGTGGCGACGACCGGCAAGATGTTCGTCGGCGATCACATCGGCAGTTTCGCGCCTGGCAATCTGGTGCTGATCGGCCCGAACCTGCCGCACAACTGGGTGAGCGAGGTGCCGCAAGGGCAGACCATCGCGCAGCGCAATCTGGTCGTGCAGTTCGGCGAGGAGTTCGTGTCGAGCTGCGTCGATTGTTTTCCGGAGTGGCGTCAGGTTGAGGCACTGCTCGCTGATTCACGGCGCGGCGTGTCCTTCGGTGCGCAGACGAGTGCGGCGATACAGCCGCTGTTTCTTGAATTGCTGGCCGCGCGCGGGTTGCGCCGGCTCGTGCTGTTCATGTCGATGCTCGAGCTACTGGTGAACGCGGAAGATCGAGAGACGTTGGCGAGCCCTGCGTATCAGGCCGACCCGACCGGGTTTGCTTCGACGCGGATCAACCATGTGCTGTCGTATATCGGGGGAAACCTCGCTGATGAGTTGCGGGAGTCGGATCTGGCGCAACTCGCGGGACAGAGTGTCAGCGCGTTCTCGCGTTATTTTCGCCGCCATACCGGGCTGCCGTTCGTGAAGTACGTGAACCGCATGCGTATCAATCTCGCGTGCCAGTTGCTCACCGACGACACGTTGAGCGTGACGGATATCTGCTTCAAGGCGGGCTTTAACAACCTGTCGAATTTCAACCGGCAGTTTCTCGCGGTGAAGGGCATGGCGCCTTCGAAATTCCGCCGCTTTCAGCAACTGAACGACGCGAGCCGCGATGCCTCCGAAGAAGCCGCGGCGCGCGGTGTGGCTGTCGACGACGCACCCGCTCTCGCGTCCGGTCTGCCGCGCAGCGTCGCCGCTGCGTATCCACCGGCGTAGTTCCAAGCGCGAGCTTTCAGCTAAAGCGGTCAATTTCGTTCGTAAAAAATTGCCGCACGTGGCACGGCGGCTGTGGCAACGCTCGTCTTCGGCCTGCCGTTCTTCGCCGCAGGGAAAACGCGACTTACAGCATCGTCCTCACATGCCAAAGCTCAGGAAACAACACCACGTCG
Source organism: Paraburkholderia aromaticivorans (assembly GCF_002278075.1). Taxonomy (NCBI): domain Bacteria; kingdom Pseudomonadati; phylum Pseudomonadota; class Betaproteobacteria; order Burkholderiales; family Burkholderiaceae; genus Paraburkholderia; species Paraburkholderia aromaticivorans. The sequence continues at coordinate 1,914,300 of NZ_CP022989.1, forward strand.
AGCATCTTTCGCAGATAAGTCGCGCCACTCGTGCCGCCCGTGCCCTGCTTAAAGCCAATAATCCGCTCAACCGTAGTCACATGCCGGAACCGCCACTGCCGAAACGCATCCTCGAGATCGACAAGCTCTTCAGCCATCTCATACAGTTCCCAATACTGTGAGGGATTCCGATAAACCTCCAGCCACGCCGCTTCAACAGAAGCATCATGAGTGGTGGGCTGCGTCCAGTCCCTCTGAAGCCGTGAAGGTGAAATCGCAAACCCGCGCCGCGCCAGCAACCGCACCACTTCGTCATAAAACGAAGGCGCTTCCAGCGAAGCCTTCACCTCAGCGAACACATCGGCCCGATGCGCATGCGGCTTCAGCATCAGCTCATTCTTGTTGCCGAGCAAAAACTCGATCTGCCGATACTGATACGACTGAAACCCCGAAGAACTCCCGAGATAAGGTCGCATCGCCGTGTATTCGGACGGCGTCATCGTCGCGAGGACGCTCCATGCCTGCACGAGCTGCTCCATGATCCGCGACACGCGCGCAAGCATCTTGAACGCCGGCGGCAACTCATCGCGATGCACGGCCTGCAACGCCGCGCGCAACTCATACAACGCCAGTTTCATCCACAACTCGCTCGTTTGATGCTGGATGATGAACAGCATCTCGTTGTGATCCGGCGACAACGGATGCTGCGCATCCAGCACCGTCCCGAGCGACAGATAATCGCCGTAGCTCATCGACTCCGAAAAATCGAGCTGCGCGTCATGCCAGCCATCGCCCGGCGTGGCGGCCGCGGAGGCCGCCGAGGTCGCCGAGGCCGAGTGCGACGCAACACTCCCATGCCCAAACGGACATCCCTGTACCGGCTGCTCTTCCGGCAATCCCGGTGTTTGCATGTGATCGTTCATCGCGCGCTCCTCAGGTCACAGCGCCGCGTGCGGCAAATTCAGGCGCACGCCAGGTCTCTTGCGTGAGTACCTCGCGCAACGTCTCCACGGCATCCCATACATCGACAAAGCGTGTGTACAGCGGCGTAAAACCAAACCGCAGCACATGTGGTTCGCGATAGTCGCCGATCACGCCGCGCGCGATCAACGCCTGCATCACCTCATAACCATGCGGATGTTCGAAGCTCGCATGCGAGCCGCGCTGCGCATGCTCACGCGGCGTGACGAGCTTCAACGAAAATTCGCCGCAGCGCGCTTCGACGAGTTCGATGAACAGATCCGTCAACGCCAGCGACTTCTTCCGGACCGCTTGCATGTCGGTTTGCAGAAACACGTCGAGCCCGCATTCGACGAGCGACATCGACACCATGGGCTGCGTGCCGCACAAGAAGCGGCCGATGCCGTCGTCGGGCTGATACGCCGGGTCCATCTCGAACGGCGCGCGATGACCCCACCAGCCGGACAGCGGCTGAGCAAAGTCGTTTTGATGCCTCTTGGGCACCCACACGAACGCCGGCGAACCCGGGCCGCCGTTCAGATATTTGTATGTGCAGCCGACCGCGTAGTCCGCGCCGACGCCGTTCAGATCGACCGGCACCGCGCCCGCCGAATGCGCGAGGTCCCACAGCGCGAGCGCGCCTTTGTCGTGGATCAGCTGGGTGAGCGCCGCCATGTCGTGCATGTAGCCGGTGCGGTAGTTCACATGCGTGATCATCGCAATCGCGGTGTCATCGCCGATCGCGGCGGGCAGTTCGGCAGGATCGTCGACCAGACGCAATTCATAGCCACGGTCGAGCTGCTCGATCAGTCCTTGCGCGATGTACAGATCGGTCGGGAAATTCGAGCGCTCTGAAACGATCACGCGACGCTTTGGGTCGCGTGCATTCGCTACCCGCACCGCAGCGGAGAGCAGCTTGAACAGATTGATCGAAATCGTATCGGTGATGACCACTTCGTCTTCCGCCGCGCCGATCAGCGGCGCGAGCTTGTTGCCGAGGCGGCGCGGCAGAGCGAACCAGCCAGCGGTGTTCCAGCTGCGAATCAGGCCTTCGCCCCACTCGGCGGCGATCACGGTCTGCGCCCGCTGCGCGGCGGCGGTCGGCGGCACGCCGAGCGAGTTGCCGTCGAGATAGATGGTCGTCGACGACAGCGCGAATTGATCGCGCAACGGCGCCAGCGGGTCGGCGTTATCGAGCGCCAGTGCTTCTTCACGGTGGTTCATGGTGATTCCGTCAGTCAGATCAGAGGTAGTCAGTGAGACTCGGGCAGCGCGCGCAATACCGCGCGCACCGGGCTTGCGTCGAGTGTGGTCAGCTTGAGCGGCAGCGCGATCAGTTCGTAGTCGCCGGCGGCGACGTCGTCGAGCACGATGCCCTCGAGAATCGCCATGCGATGCACGCGGATGCGATGGTGAGCGTCCATCGTCTTCGACTCCTGCGGATCGAGCGACGGCGTGTCGATGCCGATCAGCTTCACGCCTCGTGACGCCAGCAAGTCGATGGTGTCCGGCGCGACCGCGCAGAACGCGCTGTCCCAGGCTGTGGTCGGCGCATTTCTGTAAGTGCGCAGTAAGACTCGCGGCGGGAGGTCGTCGAGCGAGCCGGTCAAGTGTTGTGGCGTCACAACAGGCGCCGCGCCGATGCAATGAATCACGCGACATCGGCCGAGGTAGGCGTCGAGCGGGACTTCGCCGATCGCGGCACCTTCGGCGTCGTAGTGCAGCGGGGCATCGGTGTGCGCGCCGGTGTGCGGCGACAGCGTCAACCGCGCGACGTTGACGGGCGAGCCCGCCTCCATGCGCCACACGCGCTCGATACCCACCGGCGTATCGCCCGGCCACACGGGCGTGGCGCAATCGACGGCAGGGGTGATGTCCCAGAGAGTTGGCATAGTCGCATCAACGGTTTGTGTCTATCCGGAAATGATAGGTGGCTTGACACGAAATGTGATTGCGAAAAAATCTCCTTCTACGCCGTGTCTTGGAACATAATTTGAGATAAATGGGAAAGGGAGACCGAATATGAACGCGATCTCGCTCGACGCCACCGATTGCCGTATTTTGACGGTGCTTCAGCAAGAAGGACGGATCAGCAATCTCGACCTCGCGGAGCGCATCTCGCTCTCGCCGTCAGCCTGTCTGCGACGCCTGCGCCTGCTCGAAGAGCAGGGCGTCATCGAACATTACCGCGCGTGTCTGAATCGCGAAGTGCTGGGTTTTGAACTGGAAGCGTTCGTGCAGGTGTCCATGCGCAACGACCAGGAGAACTGGCACGAGCGCTTTGCGGAAGCGGTGCGCGACTGGCCGGAAGTGGTCGGCGCGTTCGTCGTGACCGGCGAGACGCACTATCTGCTGCGCGTGCTCGCGCACAATCTCAAACACTATTCGGATTTCGTGCTGCAGCGGCTCTACAAGGCGCCGGGCGTGATGGATATTCGTTCGAATATCGTGCTGCAAACACTCAAGGAGGATTCGGGCGTGCCGGTGTCGTTGGTGAAGAAAGCCAGTGGGCATAGCGCGACGCACAACGACCGCTGAGTGCGAGGACCGCGGCGCAATCAGAGCGGCTTGAGTCCGTGAAACAGGCCGTTCTGAAATACGAGCGGCGCGATTTCGGCAGCATGCTCATGCACACCGCAGCGCTCCACTTCGCCGACGAAAATCACGTGGTCGCCTTCTTCGTAACGGCTGCGGTTATGGCATTCGAACCAGGCGAGCGCGCCGTCCAGCACCGGCATGCCGGTGTCGCCTTCCGCGTGCGACACGCCTTCGAAGCGGTCGCCCTTGACGGTCGCAAAGCGCTTGCACAGATCGAGCTGCGACGCGGCCAGCACGTTGACCACGTAGTGACTGTTGGCGCGGAACACGGGCATGGACGCCGAGCGCGTGGCGAGACTCCACAACACCAGCGGCGGATTGAGCGAAACCGAATTGAACGAACTGGCCGTGATGCCGATCAATTGGCCGGACGCCGCGCGCGTCGTAATGACGGTGACGCCGGTGGCGAATTGGCTGAGCGCCTGTTTGAAGGCGTTCTGGTCGAAGTTGGGCGGGCTGGCGCGCTTCATTGGGCGCACGCCCCTGGCGCAAACCGGCCGAACCCCGGGATGAACCTGCCGCGCGTGCGGCCGAAAACAAATGATTCGAAAGTCATAGTGAAAATCGTCGATTTGTCCCAATTTTAACTGCAATCGCGGCGGACAGGCCGTGAGCCTCAGCTAGTGAGTGAAAAACCCGCTAAGCTGGAAAGCTCGGTCGTGGCATGAGCGTTGCGGCAAAGCGTGGACCGGCATCGGCCGATTATGAGTTCAAGGAGCGCGCAGTATGAGTCAGACAGGCGAAGTCGCCACTCTCGGCGGCGGTTGTTTCTGGTGCCTCGAAGCGGTGTATCTGGGCGTCGAAGGCGTGAACGCGGTGGAATCGGGTTATGCGGGCGGCCAGACCCGGCGCCCGACTTACGAGGACGTGTGCGATGGCGAGTCGGGCCACGCGGAAGTCGTGAAAGTCGACTTCGATCCGGCGAAGATCAGCTATCGCGAGATTCTCGACATTTTTTTCGCAATCCACGATCCGACGCAATTAAACCGCCAGGGCAATGACGTCGGCACTCAATACCGCTCGGTGATCTTCACGCATTCCGAAGCGCAGCGGGAAACGGCGCTGCAGGCGATCCGCGAGATTGGCGAACAGCAGGTTTACGACGGCCAGATCGTCACCCAGGTGCTGCCGCTGGACGGCAACTACTGGCCCGCCGAGGCTTACCACCAGAACTATTTTGCGCATCACCCGAACCAAGGCTATTGCTCGTTCGTGGTGGCGCCGAAGGTGGCGAAGTTTCGTCAGAAGTTTGCTCACCGGATCAAGGTGAGCTAGCGGGCCGAGAGGCCGGTTGGGCGCTTTTTCCTTAAGCGCCGGAGTGGGGCGGTTTCTCGTTCTCGTCGGCCGGCGTGGGCTTACGGTCGTGCTCGTGCTCGTGTTCATGCTCGTGTTCATGAGCCAGCCGCGCATACGCCTCGATGATTGCCCGCGCCAACTCCATGCAACTCAGCGGCGCCGAGCCTTCCGCTTTATTGTTGATCGCGATCACCACCGGCTGGCCGGCCAGCGCGTAGCGCGCGGCCAGTTCGGCGAGTGAAGCGCGGGTCGCGGGATCCGGGTCGACCAGCTGGTTGAACGGCTCGTACTTTGCCTTGGCCTGTTCGTATTTGAAACCGCCGTGCAGACTCCAGCGCACGATCAGCGGCCCGGCCGGTTCGCCGTCGAGCAGCGCGAGCGCCGCGGCCTGGCGCAGCGGGTCGGGCATGCGCGCGTGAATCCCCACGCAATAGCGCACGCCCGCCGTTTTGAGCGTGCGGATGAAGCGCGGCGTGAGCAGGCTCGCATCGCGGATTTCGATCGCGTAGCGGGTGCCGTCGGGCAGCCTGGGCAAGGCCATCAGGAATTCGCCCAGCCGTTCGATGAATGCCGCCGGCTGCGCGAGCATCGGATCCGGCAGCGGCGAGAGCTGGAACACCAGTGCGCCGGCCTTGGCGCCGAGCCCTTCGAGACAAGGCGTGACGAATTCGTCGATCGCCATTTGCGGGTTCAGGAAACACGGGTTCATCGAGACCGGCTCGCCGCGTTCGGCACGCACGGTGGCGTCGGTGATGGTCATCGGCGCTTTGACGATGAAGCGGAAGTGCTCGGGCACTTGCTGCGCGTAGCGCAAATACTCGGTGACCGTGAGCGCCTGATAAAACGACCGGTCGATGCTGACGGTCTTCAGTAGCGGATGCGCGCCGTAGGCCGTGAGACCTTCGCGGGAAAGCTTGCTGTTGCTGTACTCGTCGCCGTAGACGATGCCGTTCCAGCCCGGAAACGACCACGTCGACGTGCCGAGGTGGATCTGCGCAGGCAATTCGGCCGCGAGTGCGAGCAGATCGGGCGAGGGCGGGGCGGCGAGGATTTCGCGGCCGCGGCGCTTTTTCGGGGTGTCGGCGGGGAGGTGGGCGGTGTCGGCGTCAGGCGCGGCGCCGGCGCCGTCCGGCTGCGATACGGCGCCGCCGGTGTACGCGCGTGGCGGCTTGATCCGGGCCTCGTCTTTCGATGCCGGCGCCTCCGCCGGCATCCCGAATAGATCGAACTGCACGGCTTCACCCGCAGCGGGCAACTCGCCTTCGACCGGCTCTCCAACTTCGCTTGTCCCGCTCTGGTCCATCGGTGTTCGACCTGCTGTTCAAAGGTTGCGCTGCGTCGCCCGCTCATGCACGGCGCCGCGGCGCAACCGGATTACAGCGGTTTGTCGTACATATAGCGGCGCGACCACGGCAGGGTTTTCGCGCTGCGGCCGGCTTTGCGGCACACCACCTGGTAGATCGAGACGTCGTCGTTTTCGAACGCATAGGCGCAACCGGCGAGGTACACGCGCCAGATGCGGAATTTCTCGTCGTCGACCAGCTTGCGGGCTTCTTCCGCATGCGTTTCGAAATTTTCCGCCCAGATGTCCAGCGTGTGCGCATAGTGACGGCGCAGGCTTTCGACGTCAACTGCTTCGAGCCCGCCGCGCTGCATGGCTTCGAGCGCGAGGCTGATATGCGGCAGCTCGCCGTCCGGGAACACATAGCGGTCGATGAATTCGCCGCCGCCGAGCGCGGTCTCGCCACTGTCCGCATCGCTCGACGTAATACCGTGATTCATCGCGATACCGTCGTCCACCAGCAGATCGCGGATCCTCTCGAAGTAGCCCGGCAGATTCTTGCGGCCCACGTGTTCGAACATGCCGACGCTCGTGATGCGATCGAATTGCCCTTGAACGTCGCGGTAGTCCTGCAGACGAATCTCGATCTGGCTTTCGAGGCCCGCGGCTCTCACGCGCGCGGTGGCGAGATCGAACTGGTTCTGCGAGAGCGTCACGCCCACGCACTTCGCGCCGAACTTCTGCGCCGCGCGCAGCACGAGCGCACCCCAGCCGCAGCCGATATCGAGCAGGCGCTGCCCCGGCTGCAACTGGATCTTGGTGAGGATGTGGTCGATTTTCTTGATCTGCGCGGTGGCGAGATCTTCGTTGCCGTTCTCGAAGTACGCGCACGAGTACACCATGTTCTCGTCGAGCCACAGCTTGTAGAACTCGTTCGAGACGTCGTAGTGATATTGGATCGCTTTCTTGTCCGACGCCTTCGAATGATTGAAGTAACGCCGCACGCGCGCCAGCTTGCCCGCGCTCGTGACCGTGTTGCGCGCCAGTTCGTAACCGACATTGATGATGTCCGACAGCTTGCCCTCGATGTCGATCTTGCCCTTCACGTATGCCTCGCCGAGATTGTCGAGGCTCGGTTCGAGCAGATAGGGCAGCGCCGTGGCGCTTTTGACATGGAGCGTGACCTGAGGCGCGGCAAACTGCCCGAAGTCGTGTTGCTGACCGTCCCACAGCACGAGGCGCGCCGGAACGTTAGCCTTGGTTTTTACATCTTCCACCCACTGCGCCAGCTTCTTCTCCCAGAACATGTGATCTCTCCGTGTCCGTTGAATTAAAGCAAAGCTTGTGTGGACCGCAGCTCGATGCGGCGCAACTCCCATGCCGCGAGATGCCATCCGGCCGGCGCGCGCTGCTGCGTTGGCAACGCACTGCCGGCGTTGTATTCCGATTCAGGGCGACAGGCGGGAGATTTGCCAGTCGCTGTTTTCGCCCGATCGAGTGTAGAGCAGGCGGTCGTGCAGACGCGACGGCCGGCCCTGCCAGAACTCGATTGCTTCGGGCACCAAACGATAGCCGCCCCAGTGCGGCGGACGCGGCGGTTGATCGCCGAATTGCAGGCTGAATTCGCGTTCGCGTGTTTCGAGCTGCGAACGGCTTTCAATTGGCTGACTTTGATTGGACGCCCACGCACCGATGCGCGAACCGAGCGGGCGCGATGCGAAATACCCATCGCTTTCTTCCGCGCTGGTTTTGACGACGCGGCCCTCGACGCGTACCTGGCGCTCCAGTTCAATCCAGTAGAACAGCAGGCTGGCGTAGGGATTGGCCGCCAGTTCGCGGCCTTTACGGCTTTCGTAATTGGTGAAGAACACAAAGCCGCGTTCGTCGACGCCCTTGATCAGCACGATGCGCGCCGAAGGCCGGCCGCGCGAATCGACCGTGGCCACCGTCATGGTATTCGGCTCGGGCAGTTGGGCGTCTACCGCCTGTTTGAACCACGTATCGAATTGGCGAAACGGGTTGCGGTCGACATCGCCGACGTCCAAAGAACCCAGCGAATAGTTTTTTCGAAGTTTGGCGAGTGAGGTCATGTTCTTATGCGAACGCTACAGTTCAATCAGTATAGCTAAGGCGCTAATTTTTTGCGCGCAGCCACGTCAAGGTCCGGTGTGGTGAACGGGCCATGCCGGCGCGCCGCGCCCCTCGCTGCTGTTCTTTCCACGCCAATGCAACTCGATGGGTTCAGGCAAAATACGGGGCTGCGTACGCATGCGCGTCGCCACTATGTGTTTTTGCCTGACCAACGAGCCCTGCCACCATGTCCAGCACCATCGCGCCATCCGATCTTACTACCAGCCTCGCCGGGAGTGAAACCGCCGACCGCGCGCGGCGCTTCGGCGGTATTGCCCGCCTGTATGGCGCGCCGGCGCTTGCCGCATTCGAAGGCGCGCACGTCGCGGTGATCGGCATTGGCGGCGTGGGCTCGTGGGTGGCCGAGGCGCTCGCGCGCAGCGCGGTCGGCACGCTCACCCTGATCGATCTCGACAACGTCGCCGAGAGCAACACTAACCGGCAGATCCATGCGCTCGACGGCAACTACGGAAAACCGAAGGTCGAAGCAATGGCCGAACGCATCCTGGCGATCAATCCGTTTTGCGACGTGCGCCAGGTCGAAGACTTTGTCGAGCCGGATAACTTCGACGCCACGCTCGGTGGCGGCTTCGATTACGTGATCGATGCGATCGACAGCGTGCGCACCAAGACCGCACTGATCGCATGGTGTGTAGAGAAGAAGCAGCCGTTGATCACGGTCGGCGGCGCGGGTGGCCAGCTCGATCCGACGCGCATTCGCATCGACGATCTCGCGCTGACGATCCAGGACCCGTTGCTCTCGAAAGTGCGTGGACAGTTGCGCAAGCAGCACGGTTTTCCACGCGGCCCCAAGGCGAAGTTCAAGGTGAGCGCGGTGTATTCCGACGAGCCGTTGATCTACCCCGAAGCCGCCGTCTGCGATATCGACGCAGAAGCCGAGCACGTGAGCACGTCACCGGGTCACACGGGACCGGTTGGTTTGAACTGCGCGGGATTTGGTTCGAGTGTGTGCGTGACGGCGAGCTTCGGTTTTGCCGCGGCCGCGCATGTGTTGCGGGCGCTGGCGAAGCAGGCGACGGCTTGAGGTGAATCACGCCGCGGCAGTTGCCGCGGCGCTTCCCAGTTTCAGGCATGCAGGCCATTCGGGCGCGGCACACCGGCCGCTCCCGAATATTGACCATGCTGATCAGAACAGCGAGGCGCTCAGCTTGCGCCGCCATTGCGACACCAGCTCCGGCTGATGCGCGGCCAGATCGAACACCGACAGCATGGTCTTGCGGCCGATATCGTCGCGGAACGTGCGGTCGCGTTGCACGATCGCAAGCAGTTGCTCGAGCGCTTCCGCGTATTTACGGCGAGCGATCAGTGCGCTGGCCAGATCGAAACGCGCTTCCAGATCGGCGGGGTCGGCCGCGACTTTCGCCTCCAGCGCATCCGTGGGCGGCAGATCCGCGGCGGCGTCCACGGCGTCGAGGCGCGTCTTGATCGCGTTGAAGCGCGCGTCGATGCCTTGCGTGGTTTTCGGCGACAGCAGATCGACTTCGTTGCGGGCTTCGTCGATACGGTTGTCTTCGAGCAGCATTTCAATGCGGTCCATGCGCGCTTCGTCGAAACCCGGGTCGTAGGCAAGGGCGGCTTGCAACGCGTCGTACGCGTCTTCGCGGCGGCCTTCGGCCAACGCGGTTTGCGCCTCCAGACGCGCGGCGTCCGCGCCCTGCGGCACGAGCCGCTCGATAAACTCGCGCAACTGACCTTCGGGCAGCACGCCGACAAACTGGTCGACGGGCTGTCCGTCGGCAAATGCGAGGACGTGCGGAATGCTGCGCACCTGGAAGTGCGCGGCCAGTTCCTGATTCTCGTCCACGTTGACCTTCACCAGCTTCCATTTGCCGGCGGCTTCGGCTTCGAGCTTTTCGAGCATCGGGCCGAGGGTCTTGCAGGGGCCGCACCAGGGCGCCCAGAAATCGACCAGCACGGGGGCCAGTGTCGACGCCGTGATGACGTCCTGTTCGAAAGTGGCCAGAGTGGTGTCCATTGCGTCCTCGTCGATAAAACGGTCTGTGGGTTAAATGGGGCCGAACGCCGCGGATTCAATGCTGCCCGAGCCGCTTGATCGCGTCGTGGCTTGAGCCGCGAGAGCCGGCTCGCGCTCACTTGCGCTCAGGCAGCGGAATCCATTCGGTTTCGCCCGGCACCTTGCCCATTTCCTGATTGGTCCATGCCAGCTTCGCGGCTTCGATTTTCTCGCGCGAACTGGCAACGAAATTCCACTCGATAAAGCGCTCGCCCTCCAGCTTCTCGCCGCCGAGCAGCATCACGCGCGCGCCGTGGGTGCTCGCCAGTGTCACTGTCTCGTCTAGCGCGAGCACCGCCATCTGGCCAACTTCGAGCGGCGTGCCGTCGATTTCCAGGTCGCCGTCCACGAGATAGACGCCGCGTTCCTCGTGTTCCGGTTCGAGCGCGAAAGCGCCGCCCGGCGCGAATTCGCCGGCCACATACAGCGTGCCGGAGAACGTCGCGACCGGCGAGGTTGCGCCGAACGCCGTGCCCGCGATCACCCGCAGCGTCACGCCGTTACGCTCGACCACCGGTAGCGTATCGGCGGCGTGATGGGCGAACGACGGCTCGATCTCCTCGTCTTCGAGCGGCAGCGCGACCCACGTCTGAATGCCGTGCATGGTCAGGCCGCTCGCGCGGTCCTCTTCCGGCGTGCGCTCGGAGTGGACGATGCCGCGCCCGGCCGTCATCCAGTTGACGTCGCCGGGGACGATTTTCTGCGCCGAGCCGAGGCTGTCGCGATGCATGACCGCGCCTTCGAACAGGTAGGTCACCGTGGCGAGGCCGATATGCGGGTGCGGGCGCACGTCGAGACCGACTCCCGGTTCGAGCGTGGCCGGGCCCATGTGGTCGAAGAAGATGAACGGGCCGATCAGGCGCGCCGCCATGGCCGGCAGCACGCGCCGCACGGTCAGGCTGCCGACGTCGCGCAGATGCGGTTTGAGGACTGCTTTGATCGAGGAGGACATGGGCGGGCTCGGCTGGAAAGGTGGGTGGAAATTTTTGCTTAATGGACGATTCTACTGCGGAGGGCGCAATGATGAGGCTTGAGCGCCATGTCGACACGCCGGGAATCCGTCATGTGGTCCGTCGCTCGCCGCCGTCGGCTCCGCTAAACTGCCGGATCGGACAATCAATTGGAGACCCGGATGTCCCCCAGGGATTTGCTGCTCGCGCTGGTCGTCGTCGTGGCGTGGGGCGTTAACTTCGTCGTGATCAAGGTCGGCCTGCATGGCGTGCCGCCCATGCTGCTCGGCGCGCTGCGCTTCACGCTCGCCGCGCTGCCGGCGGTGTTTTTCGTCAAACGGCCCAACCTGGCGTGGCGCTGGCTGTTCGCGTACGGCGCGACGATCTCGTTCGGGCAGTTCGCCTTTCTGTTCTCGGCCATGTATGTCGGCATGCCGGCCGGGCTCGCGTCGCTGGTGTTGCAGGCGCAGGCGTTTTTCACGCTGATCTTCGCGGCCTTCTTCCTGCATGAGCGGTTCCGCTTGCCGAACGTCGTGGGTTTGGCGATCGCGGCGGGCGGGCTGGCCGTGATCGGCCTGCAAGGCGGTCATGCCATGACGCTGGCCGGTTTTGTCCTCACGCTGTGCGCCGCGTGTTCGTGGGCGCTCGGCAACATCGTCACGAAGAAGGTCGGCAAGGTCGATCTCGTCGGACTGGTGGTGTGGGGCAGCTTGATCCCGCCGCTGCCGTTTTTCGCGCTGTCGTACGCGTTCGAGGGGCCGCAGCGGATCGTCGCGGCGCTCTCCGGCATCAGCGCGATGTCGGTCTTCGCCATCGTGTATCTCGCGTTCATCGCCACGCTGGTCGGCTACGGATTGTGGAGCCGCCTGCTGTCGCTCTATCCGGCGAGCCAGGTTGCGCCGTTTTCGCTGCTGGTGCCGATCGTCGGGCTCGCGTCGGCGTCGCTGTTTCTCGACGAGCGACTGTCCGCGGCGCAGATCGCCGGCGCGTTGCTGGTGATGGCGGGGTTGGCCGTCAACGTGTTCGGCGGCTGGGTCGCGCAGCGGTTGTCGCCGGCGCGTCAGGCAACTGGGGCGTCAGACTGAGGATGAAACCGAGGATGAAACCGAGGACGAAACCGAGGACGAAACCGAGGACGAAACCGAGGACGAAACCGAGGGCAAAAAAACCCACGACAAAAATACGGCCGCATCGAGCGGCCGTATTTCATTGCATCGTTGCAAGCGAAAGCATCACGTCATGCGGTTCTTCGAGAGCGGAGGATTCGCCGCGAAATAGCGCTTGATACCGGACATGATCGCATCGGCCATCTTGTCGCGATACGCGTCGTCGTTCAGGCGGCGCTCTTCGTCCGGGTTGCTGATGAAAGCCGTTTCCACGAGGATCGACGGAATGTCCGGCGCCTTCAGCACCGCGAACCCCGCCTGTTCGACCGAACCCTTGTGCAGCTTGTTGATGCCGCCGATTTCCTTCAGCACGAAGTTGCCGTAACGCATCGAGTCGCGAATCTGCGCGGTGGTGGACATATCGAACAGCGCGCGGTTGACCGTGGCGTCGGCGGACTTGATGTTGATCCCGCCGATCTGATCCGACGAGTTCTCCTTGTTCGCCATCCAGCGCGCCGCGGCGCTCGAGGCGCCATGCTCGGACAGCGCGAACACCGACGAACCCTTTGCGTCGGGCGTGGTGAACGCGTCGGCGTGGATCGATACGAACAGGTCCGCGCCGACGCGCCGCGCCTTCTGCACGCGCACGTTCAGCGGCACGAAGAAGTCGGCGTCGCGCGTCATCATGGCGCGCATGTTCGGTTGCGCGTCGATCTTCGCGCGCAGTTTCTTCGCGATGTCGAGCGCGACGTGTTTCTCGTACGTGCCTGAGCCGCCGATCGCGCCCGGGTCTTCGCCGCCGTGGCCCGGATCGATCGCTACGGTCAGCAGACGCACCGTGTTGCTCTTGCCGGATTTGGGATTGGTGAATGCGTAGGTATCGTCGTTGCCGACGTCGTCCGCGCCCAGCGTGCTGGCGCTGTTGCCGCTGTTGCCCTTATTGCGCGCGATGGCCGCCGGCGCCGCCGGCGTGGCGGGTTTGCCGAGGATGGGCGCAGCGGGTGCGGGCGCGACGTGCACCGGCGGACGCGGCACGCCCGGCGCGGACCCGCCGCCGCCGTTCTGCGCGTAACGCTCGAAGAATGCCTCGCTGTTATCGGCGGTGGGCGGTGTGGTGCCCGGGCCGCTCAACGTGGCCGGCGGTGCCGCGCTGTTCTCGTCGTTCAGCGTTTGCTGCTTGCGTTCGGTCTGTGCGAGCAGCTCCATTAACGGATCAGGCGCGACCGCGGGGTACAGGTCGAACACCAGCCGGTACTTGTACGCGCCGACCGGCGGCAGCGTGAACACCTGCGGCTTCACCGAGCCTTTCAGGTCGAACACCATGCGCACCACATGCGGTTGATATTGCCCGACGCGCACCGATTGAATCTGCGGATCGTTCGGCGTGATCTTCGAAACGAGGTCTTTCAACGCCTGATCCAGATCGAGGCCGCTCAGGTCGACCACCAGCCGGTCCGGTCCCTGCAGCAACTGCTGGGCGTTCTGCAGAGGCTGATCGGATTCGATCGTCACGCGCGTGTAGTCGCGCGCCGGCCAGACCCGCACGCCGAGCACCGAGCTCGCCCACGCGAGACGCGGCGCGACGAGGCCGAGCACGAGCGTGGATGCACCCGCGCGCAGAATCTGCCGGCGCCGCCAGTTATGCGTTGCGGTAGCCGCCGATTCGATCGAGCGGAACGGTTTGATCAACATCTTTCGAGACATGCCTTTCCTGGTTCGCTGTATGCCCGTGCGACGAGGACACGGCCGTCGCCCGGGTTCTCGTTGTCGAGGTCGAGCGAGAAGACGAGATCCGGCACGCCCAGGAGACACCCCGCGCGTTGCGGCCATTCGACGAGGCAGACGGCGCCGCTGTCGAAGTACTCGCGAAAGCCCGCGTCGGCCCATTCGGCCGGATCAGTGAATCTATACAGATCGAAGTGATAGAGCGCGAGTTCCCCGGCGGGCCGTTCGAGCACGTAGGGTTCGACGAGTGTGTAAGTGGGACTGCGCACGCGGCCGGTGTGGCCGAGGCCGCGCAAGGTGGCGCGCACGAGCGTGGTTTTGCCGGCACCGAGGTCGCCGACGAGCTGCACTTGCAGTCCGTGGAATGCCGTGTGGTCCTGAACGCCCGGCGCATGCCGCGAGGCCTCGCGTACGCTTTCGATCGCCTTCGCGAAGCGCTCGCCGAAGGCGAGCGTGGCAGCCTCGTCCGCGAGCGCGAAGGTGCGTTCGAGCAGGATATTGGCGGGCGGTTGGATCGCGAGATCGGGATTGACAGGCATTCTCGTAAAATGGCGTGATGAACCGAAGTCCGGAGTCCCCTGTTTCCTGCACGCCTGCGTCTGACGACGATGCGCGAGCCGAGCGTCATTTCGATGAAACGGCGCTGAATGCGCTCGCGCTGAACATCAAAGCATGGGGCCGTGAACTGGGTTTCGGAGCGATCGGCATTAGCGACACCGATCTTTCCGCCGCCGAAGCGCCGCTTGCAGCCTGGCTGGAAGCGGGTTGCCACGGCGAGATGGATTATATGGCGAAACACGGCATGAAACGCGCGCGGCCCGCCGAGCTTGTGGCCGGCACGCGACGTGTGATCACCGCGCGCATCGCGTATCTGCCCGCTTTGACGCTGAATGGAAAGGCGCCCGAAAGCGCGTTGCAGGACGGCGCACCGACGCAGGACTGGCGCGCCGCCGAGCATGCGCGGCTCGCGGATCCGTCGGCGGCGGTGGTGTCGGTCTATGCGCGCGGCCGCGATTATCACAAGGTCATGCGCAACCGTCTGCAGCAGCTGGCCGAAAAAATCGAGGCGGCGATCGGCGCGTTCGGCTACCGCGTATTTACCGATTCGGCGCCCGTGCTGGAGGTGGAACTTGCCCAGAAGGCTGGTATCGGCTGGCGCGGCAAGCACACGCTGCTGTTGCAACGCGACGCCGGGTCGCTGTTTTTCCTCGGCGAAATCTATGTCGACGTGCCGTTGCCGACCGATGCCGACACCTTGCCCGAGGTCGCGCCCGAAACGCCGGGCTCGCATTGCGGCAGTTGCACACGCTGCATCGGCGCCTGTCCGACCGGCGCGATCGTCGCGCCGTACAAGGTCGATGCGCGCCTGTGCATCTCCTATCTCACGATCGAGTTGAAGGGCAGCATTCCGCTGGACATGCGGCCGCTCATCGGCAACCGTGTGTACGGCTGCGACGATTGTCAGCTCGTGTGTCCATGGAACAAGTTCGCGCAGGCCGCGCCGGTCGCCGATTTCGACGTGCGGCATGGGCTCGATCGCGCCTCGCTCGTCGAGCTTTTCTCGTGGAGCGCGGACGAATTCGATACGCGCATGCAAGGCAGTGCGATTCGCCGGATCGGTTACGAGAGCTGGCTGCGCAATCTCGCGGTGGGCATGGGCAACGCGCTGCGTGCGTCGCCTGACAGCTTGAGCGGGACGGCGCGCGAGGCGATCGTGCACGCGCTGAGAGCGCGCGCCGGCGACGCATCGCCCGTCGTGCGCGAGCATGTGGAATGGGCGTTGGAAGCGGCGTAAAGTAGCGGCAAACCATCCGGCCCGGGCGCGCCTCGCGCACTGCACGACATGCAGATGCACGAGCTTGCAAACCGGAGCGCCGCGCGAGTGAGGAGCAGGCAATCATGTTCAACGCAGTGATCGATGCGCCGTTCGGCAAGGTCGGCATTCGTCTCGAAGGCGAGGCCGTGCGCGAGATCGTCTATCTGCCGGATTCCATGCAAAACGTCGCACCCGACACGCCGTTGGCGAGGCTGGCGGCCGAGCAGATCGAGCGATATTTCGATCGTGCGTCGGCGAAATTCGAGTTGCCGCTTGCGTCGGTCGGCACCGCGTTTCAGAAGCGTGTCTGGCAAGCCATCAGCGACATTCCGCCGGGCGTCGTGCTGACCTACGGGCAATTGGCAAGGCAGCTCGGCAGCGCGCCGCGCGCGGTCGGTCAGGCGTGCGGCGCGAATTACTTTCCGATCGTGATTCCCTGTCACCGGGTCGTGAGTTCGAGCGGCATCGGCGGCTTTGCGAATCACGCCGAGGATGGTTTCTTCCGCAACATCAAGCGCTGGCTGCTGGCGCACGAAGGCATTCCCTACGCATGAGCGATACCTTGATCGACGACGCGCCGGCTGCGTCACCCCTCTTTGTTGCCAGCTCGGCGTCGATCGATGCGTTCTGCGACGCGCTGTGGCTCGAACACGGCCTGTCGCGCAACACGCTCGACGCGTATCGCCGCGATCTGCGTCTCTTTTGCGAATGGCTCGCGCGGAGCCGCAACGCCTCGCTCGACACCGCGAGCGAAGCCGATCTGAATGCGTATAGCGCCGCGCGGCAAAAGGACAAATCGACTTCGGCGAACCGGCGGCTGTCGGTGTTTCGCCGCTACTACGGCTGGGCGGTGCGCGAGCATCGCGCGAAGGTCGATCCGACGGTGCGCATCCGCTCGGCGAAACAGCCGCCACGTTTTCCGTCGACGCTCACCGAGGCGCAAGTCGAAGCGCTGCTCGGCGCGCCCGACATCGATACGCCGTTGGGCCTGCGCGATCGCACGATGCTGGAGCTGATGTACGCGAGCGGTTTGCGCGTGACCGAACTCGTCACGCTGAAAACCGTGGAAGTGGGCCTGAACGAAGGCGTGGTGCGCGTCATGGGCAAGGGCTCGAAGGAGCGCCTGATTCCGTTCGGCGAAGAGGCGCACAGCTGGATCGAACGCTATCTGCGCGAGGCGCGGCCCGCCTTGCTCGGCGCGCGCGCGACGGACGCGCTGTTCGTGACGAGCCGCGCGGAGGGCATGACGCGCCAGCAGTTCTGGAACATCATCAAACGCCACGCGGCGGCGGCCGGCGTGAATGCGCCGCTGTCGCCGCATACGTTGCGGCACGCGTTCGCGACGCATCTGCTCAATCACGGCGCCGACTTGCGTGTCGTGCAATTGCTGCTTGGCCACACGGATATTTCTACCACGCAGATTTACACGCACGTGGCCCGCGAACGGTTGAAGTCGCTGCATGCGCAGCATCATCCGCGAGGCTGATGCGCGCTCGCGCTCGCGCTCGCGGTTGCGCTTCGCTCAAAGAAACTCGCGCAACCGATGCTTGAGAATCTTGCCCGTCGACGCGGCCGGCAACGCGGCCAGCACTTTGACTTCGGCCGGCCGCTTGTACGGCGCGAGCCGCTCGCCGCACCAGTCGATCAATTCGGCGGGCGTCACCTTCGCAGCGGCCATCAACTCGACAAACGCGACGACTTCCTCGTTACCCTCCACCGCGCGCCCGATCACCGCCGACTGCACGACCTGCGGATGCGCATTCAGCACATGCTCGACCTCGGCCGGATACACATTGAAGCCCGAGCGGATGATCAGCTCCTTGCTGCGCCCGACGATATGCAGCGCGCCGTCCGCATCCTGGCGCGCGAGATCGCCGGTTTTGAGCCAGCCGTCTTCGGTCACGGCCGCACGTGTCTGCTCGGGACTGCGATAGTAGCCGAGCATCACGTTCGGACCGCGCACCCATAGTTCACCGATTTCGCCTTGTGCGGCATCGATACCGTCGAGCCCGACGAAACGCACCTCGACGCCTGGAATGATCTCGCCGACCGAGCAGTCGCTGCGCGGCGCGTCGAGCATGGTATGCGACACGGTCGGGCTGCTTTCGGTCATGCCGTAACCGTTGTGCAGCGGCAAACCGTAGACGCTTTCGGCCTGCGCTTTCAAGGCGGCGTCGAGCGGCGAGCCGCCTGAATACGCGAAGCGCAATCGCGGCGCGGACCACGGGTGGCCGTGCGTTTTCAGATGCTCCAGTAGTTTGGCGTGCATGGCCGGCACGCCCTGGAAGATCGACACGCGTTCTTCGGCGAGAGCGCGGCGCACGGCTTGCGGCGCGAAGCGCGGCACGAGCCGCAAGGTGGCACCCGCATGCAGGCTGCCGAGGCACACCGACGCGAAGCCATACACGTGCGAGATCGGCAGCACGGCGTAGACGACGTCGTCCGGGCCGACTTTGCGCAAGCGGCTCGAGATCGCGGCGATGAACAGCAGATTGCGATGCGAGAGCATCACGCCCTTCGGTGCGCCGGTGGTGCCGGTGGTGTAAATCAGCGCGGCGCATTGGCGGTGGTTGGCGGCCTCGACCGGTTCGGCGATCGCCGCGCGGTCCACCGTGTACGACCAGGCGCCTATGTCCGGCGTGATTGCCGGCGCGGCGGTGGCTTGATGCCGCTGAGCGTGCCGTGCGGCGTCGGTCGAGCTTTCCGTGGCATACGCGACCACGCGCGGCTGCGCGTGCGCCCGGATCGAGTCGAGTTCGGCCGCCGACAGGCGCGCATTCGACACCAACGCCCACGCGTCGAGCCTCGCGGCCGCGAACAGCAGTACGATCTGCGCGATGCTGTTTTCCGCGACGATCATCACGCGATCGCCGCCCCGCACGCCCCATTCGCGCAGCAGCGCGGTGGCCGCGTCGACGGCCGCCAGCAGTTGCGCGCGGCTCAGGCTGCGCGCATCCTCGATCAATGCGATATGGTGCGGATCGCGCGCGGCGGCTAGCGCCGGAATGTCGGAAATCCGCGCGGGCAGCGCGGCCAGCAGCGCGGGAATGTCGATCGAGTAACGAGGGGATGAATCGAGGCTCAACGCTGTCTCCTGAATGTGACCCGGTGTCCGGCAGGCAGTGCGCCGGAATATTTTCGAACGATCGTGCCATAATCGCCCGGCCCGCACAATTGACCATTCGGCAAATAGCCGTTGCGTAAAGTCGCCATTACAATGCGCCGATGAGCAAATCCCGACACGTTTCCGAAACGCCGGCCACGCAGTTTCTGCGCCGCCACGGCGTCACTTTCGGCGAGCATCCTTATGATTATGTCGAGCATGGCGGCACCGGAGAATCGGCGCGCCAGCTCGGCGTGGACGAACATCACGTCGTCAAGACGCTGGTTATGGAAGACGAGCACGCCAAGCCGTTGATCGTGCTGATGCACGGCGACCGTACCGTCAGCACCAAGAACCTCGCGCGGCAGATCGGCGCGAAGCGCGTCGAGCCGTGCAAGCCTGAAGTGGCGAACCGGCATTCGGGCTATCTGATCGGCGGCACGTCGCCGTTCGGCACGAAGAAGCCGATGCCGGTGTACGTCGAGTCGAGCATTCTCGACATGGACAAGATCTGGCTGAACGGCGGGCGGCGCGGTTTTCTGGTCAGCATCGAGCCGAAGGTGCTGACGGAGTTGCTGGCGGCGAAGCCGGTTCAGTGCGCGAGCGTCGATTGACGTTTGCCTGAATGTTTTCCGGGAGCGCCGGTTCGGTAGAATGTGCGCCGCTTTGTTCCGAGTTGCGCGCCCTGTTGCGGTTGGGGTATCGAGTTTCAGACCGCCGATCCTTATAAGAGTCCCAGATGCAAAACCTGATCGTTGCCGTCGTTGCCTACCTGATCGGTTCGGTGTCGTTCGCCGTGATCGTGAGCGCCGCGATGGGCCTCGACGACCCACGCTCCTATGGCTCGGGCAACCCGGGCGCCACCAACGTGCTGCGCAGCGGCAGCAAGAAGGCGGCGATTCTCACACTGATCGGCGACGCGTTCAAAGGCTGGCTGCCGGTGTGGTTCGTCGTGCATTTCGGCGCGCGCTATGGGCTCGACGAGACGTCGGTGGCGATCGCGTCGGTTGCCGTGTTTCTCGGCCATCTGTATCCGGTTTTCTTCCGCTTCAAGGGCGGCAAGGGCGTGGCGACCGCGGCGGGCGTGCTGCTCGCCATCAATCCGATCCTCGGCGTGGCTACGTTGCTGACCTGGCTGATCGTGGCGTTCTTCACGCGTTATTCGTCGCTCGCGGCATTGGCCGCGGCGGTGTTCGCGCCGATCTTCGACGGCTTCCTGTTCGGGCCGCACATCATCGCGCTGGCCATCGTCGTGATGAGCTCGCTGCTGGTGTGGCGTCATCGCGGCAACATTGCCAAGCTGATGCGCGGGCAGGAAAGCCGGATTGGCGACAAGAAAAAGGCGGATGCAGCCGCAAAGCCGACGGCGGGGAGCGACGTCTGACGGGTTGATGTATGGGCGCGCGGCGTTCGCGCGCCGAAGCCTCAGTCGCGGAAGTTATTGAAATCGAGCGGCGTGTCCGTCACGTCCTTGCGCAGCATGGCGATCACGCTTTGCAGATCGTCGCGCTTGCCGCCGGTGATACGCACCGCGTCGCCCTGAATGCTCGCCTGGACCTTGATCTTGCTGTCCTTCACGAGGCGCACGATTTTCTTCGACAGATCGCCCGACACGCCTTTCTTGATCTTGATGACCTGCTTGACCTTGTCGCCGCCGATCTTCTCGATCTTGCCATAGTCGAGGAAGCGCACGTCCACGTTGCGCTTGGCCATTTTCGACAGCAGCACGTCTTTCACCTGGCCGAGTTTGAAATCGTCGTCCGCGTAGGCCGTGATTTCGTTTTCCTTGTGTTCGACGCGCGCGTCCGACCCTTTGAAGTCGAAGCGCGTTGAAATTTCCTTGTTGGCCTGCTCGATCGCGTTCTTGACTTCGATCATGTTCGCTTCGCAGACGACGTCAAACGATGGCATTGCTTTCTCCCAATAGTGCTGCGGTGCGCGACGCAACCGGCCGGCTGCTCACGAGGCACTCGCTATAATCACGGACCGGACGTCATTTTACCGACGCCGCTCCCTTTTGCCCAAGGCCGCCGCGCATTGCCGCGCTGCGGGCGCCGCAAGACGGTTTCCTCGGCGGCTTTATTCGTTGTTTCATTCGACAGTTTCACCGTTCTCATTCCGATGTCCCAAACCGAATCCGCCGCGTTCATTGCCGGCTATCCGCTGAAGGCGCACAACACCTTCGGCTTCGATGTGCGCGCGCAGGTTGCGTGCCGCATCGAGCGTGAAGAGCAATTGATGGCCGCAGTGCGCGATCCGCGCGCAGCCGGCCTGCCGCGCCTCGTGCTGGGCGGCGGCAGCAACGTCGTCCTGACCGGCGACTTTGGCGGACTGGTATTGCTGATCGCGCTGCGGGGCCGCCGCGTCGTGCGCGAGGACGATGATGCATGGTACGTCGAAGCGGCCGGCGGTGAACCGTGGCATGAGTTCGTTGCCTGGACTTTGTCGCAAGGAATGCCTGGCCTCGAGAACCTCGCGCTGATCCCCGGCACGGTGGGCGCGGCGCCGATTCAGAACATCGGCGCGTACGGATTGGAGATGGGCGAGCGCTTCGCGTCGCTACGCGCGGCGGAGCTGGCCACGGGCGCTGTGGTCGAAATGGACGCGCTGGCCTGCCGCTTTGGCTATCGCGACAGTTTTTTCAAGCGGGAAGGGCGCGACCGTTTCGTGATTACGTCGGTTACCTTCCGTTTGCCGAAGCTTTGGCAGCCACGTGCCGGGTACGCGGATCTCGCTCGCGAATTGGCCGCGAACGGCCATGCCGATACGCCGCCGACCGCGCAAGCTATTTTCGATGCGGTGGTGGCCGTGCGGCGCGCCAAGCTGCCCGATCCGCTGGAACTCGGCAATGCCGGCAGCTTCTTCAAGAATCCGGTGGTCGAGGCGGCGCAGTTCGAGGCGCTGAAGATCAGGGAACCGGATGTCGTGTCCTATGTGCAGCCGGACGGGCGGGTGAAGCTTGCGGCCGGCTGGCTGATCGATCGATGCGGGTGGAAAGGCCGCGCGATGGGCGCGGCAGCCGTGCATGAACGGCAGGCGCTGGTGCTGGTGAATCGCGGCGGTGCGAGCGGCGCGGAGGTTTTGGCGCTTGCCAAAGCGATTCAGCGAGATGTGCTCGAGAGATTTGGGGTGGAGCTGGAGGCGGAGCCGGTCTGTTTGTGAGGTTTTGAGCCGGCTAGGGTGTTGCGGCTTTGCTGTTCGAAAAAAAAGCGCCGGGAGTTGGCTCCCGGCGCTTTTTCTTGTGCTTCTGCGATTGGCTTCGGCTGCGCCTCGCGGCGGCTAACCTCGCTCGCGCGAAGTCGGCCCGCTGCCAAACCGCTCTTTTTCATCAATCGCGCTGACGGCGAGCGTTTTCCGCAATCCGCATACGCAGCGCGTTCAGCTTGATGAATCCACCGGCGTCGGCCTGATTGTAGGCGCCGCCGTCGTCGTCGAACGTTGCGATGGTCTTGTCGAACAGCGTTTCCTTCGAGTCGCGCGCGACGACCGTCACGCTGCCCTTGTACAGCTTCACGCGAACCCAGCCGTTGACCTTCTCTTGCGTGTGGTCGATCAGCACCTGAAGCGCGCGGCGCTCCGGGCTCCACCAGTAGCCGTTATAAATCAGCGCCGCATAGCGGGGCATCAGGTCGTCTTTCAGGTGAGCCACTTCACGGTCGAGCGTGATCGACTCGATGCCGCGGTGCGCCTTCAGCATGATCGTGCCGCCCGGCGTTTCATAGCAGCCGCGCGATTTCATGCCGACGTAACGGTTTTCCACCAGATCCAGACGGCCGATGCCGTGCTTGCCGCCCAGCCGGTTCAGTTCCGTGAGCATTTCCGCAGGCGACAGACGCTTGCCGTTGATAGCAACCGGATCGCCATGCTCGTACTCGATATCGAGGTATTCGGCCTGGTCCGGCGCTTCTTCCGGCGACACCGTCCAACGCCACATGTCGGCTTCCGCTTCCGCTTTCGGATCTTCCAGGTGACGGCCTTCGAACGAAATGTGCAGCAGGTTCGCGTCCATCGAATACGGCGCGCCGCCTTGCTTGTGCTTCATTTCGATCGGAATGCCGGCCTTTTCGGCGTACGCGAGCAGCTTCTCACGCGAGAGCAGGTCCCATTCACGCCACGGCGCGATCACCTTGATACCCGGTTCCAGCGCGTAGTAACCGAGTTCGAAGCGAACCTGGTCGTTACCCTTGCCGGTCGCGCCGTGCGAAACCGCTTGTGCGCCGGTGGCGCGCGCGATTTCGATCTGACGCTTGGCGATCAGCGGACGCGCGATCGACGTGCCCAGCAGATACTCGCCTTCATAGATCGTGTTGGCGCGGAACATCGGGAACACGAAGTCGCGCACGAATTCTTCGCGCAGGTCTTCGATAAAGATGTTTTCGGGTTTGATGCCGAGTTGCAGGGCTTTCTTGCGCGCCGGTTCCAGCTCTTCGCCCTGGCCGATGTCGGCCGTGAACGTGACGACTTCGGCGTCGTAATTGTCCTGCAACCACTTCAGGATGACGGAGGTGTCGAGGCCGCCCGAATAGGCGAGCACGACTTTCTTGATATCGCTCATGGTGAACTCGTAGCTGGAGAAAGCGGGAAAACAAGGCGCGCCGGCAGTCCCGGAGCGCGGAAAACCACTATTTTGACACTAAACCGCCCGTTGCCCGCGTTTTTGGGGCAGTGCGGCGACGAAGCCGGGTCCGCTTGCCGCAGTGGACGCCGGCTCGATGCGTGGCGCTAGACGTGGGTGCCTTGCCTCGTATTCAAGGCCCCGTCGCGCTTCACGCAGATGCTGCTCAAGGTGCGGAGCAGCGGCTCGCTCAGTGATTCAGCTTGCCGAGCAGCAGGTATTCCATCAGTGCCTTTTGCACGTGCAGACGATTTTCCGCCTCGTCCCACACGACGCTTTGCGGACCGTCGATCACTTCCGCGCTGACTTCCTCGCCGCGGTGGGCCGGCAGGCAGTGCATGAAGAGCGCATCCGGGTTGGCGCGCGCCATCATGTCGGCGTCGACGCACCAGTCGGCGAAGGCTTTCTTGCGCGCCTCGTTTTCGGCCTCGAAGCCCATGCTGGTCCAAACGTCGGTGGTCACGAGGTCGGCGCCGGCGCACGCTTCGTTCGGATCGTCGAATTCTTCGTAGAACGGCGCGCTTTCTGCGGCGACCATGGCGCGGTCGAGCTTGTAGCCCGGCGGGGTGGACAGGCGCAGCTTGAAGCCGAGAATCTGCGCGGCTTCGATCCACGTGTACAGCATGTTGTTGGCGTCGCCGACCCATGCGACCGTCTTGCCGCGAATCGGGCCGCGATGCTCGAAGTACGTGAAGATGTCCGCCAGCACCTGGCACGGGTGATATTCGTTGGTCAGCCCGTTGATCACCGGCACGCGCGAATTCTCGGAAAAGCGCTGGAGAATGTCCTGGCCGAACGTGCGGATCATGATGATGTCGACCATGCGCGAGATCACTTGCGCAGCGTCTTCGATCGGTTCGCCGCGGCCGAGCTGCGTGTCGCGTGTGCTCATGAAAACGGCGTGGCCGCCCAACTGGAAGATGCCGGCTTCGAACGACAGGCGCGTGCGTGTCGAATTTTTTTCGAAGATCATCGCCAGCGTGCGATCGTGCAGCGGATGGTAAGTCTCGTAGTTCTTGAATTTGCGCTTTAGAATGCGCGCGCGCTCCAGCACGTACTCGTAGTCTTCCAGCGAGAAATCCTTGAACTGCAGGTAGTGGCGAATTTTCTTGGCGGTCATGAAACAAATACGGCGGTCTCACCCGGCAGGATTGCCGGACGGCGCCGCCGTCGTTTGTGGTAACTCAATGCAGCATAAAGGATTTCGCCCGATTTGACGAGTCGGCCAAAAGGCGGGTCAAGCTGTCTGAAAGCCTTGTGGATACCTCAGACATGTCTTGTGTGCGCTGCGGAAAAAGGTCCGCTGCGCTATAATCTACGGGTTATCCCAAAGCCCAGCAGGCCGGTATTTCGCTTGCGGGACACGGCTCGCGCGGCTCGAAAAAGCCTCCTCGCGGTGTGCCGTCATGACAAACGCAAAGGCGGCTCAGCCGGCCCTTCGCGGTTCTGGTGGTGCGGTTCGCCATCGCGGCATGTCCCGGCGAGTTGAGGCAATTCAAAGCCGTTTCGCCGTCAGCTTTGTCGTCATCCCGCTGGGCAGTCACACAGGTATTCCTACATGGCCGAAGCAGCTCCAACCGAATATTTCATTCAGGGCATTACGTCGACCGGAAAAAGGTTTCGACCGAGCGACTGGTCGGAGCGCCTCGCAGGCGTCATGGCGTGCTTCGGTCCCGGTGCAAGGAAGGGGCCGAACGCCTACATGCAGTACTCGCTTTACGTTCGACCGACCATGCTCGGCGACCTCAAATGCGTGATTCTCGACTCGCGCTTGCGTGACATCGAGCCAATGGCTTTCGACTTCGTTCTCAACTTCGCGAAAGACAACGACCTCGTCGTGACCGAGGCTTGCGAGTTGCCGCCGGAGCATGGCACGCAGCAGCCCAAGAACACGCGCTAAGCGCCAGCCGGCTGAAGCGGCAAAAAACAAAAACCCGCCGGCAGCGGGTTTTTTTATGGCTGAAGCCTAGTTATCGGCGGGTGAGGCGAACTATTGGCGCCGACCGATTCCAGGCAAAAAAGCCCGCCGAGGCGGGCCTTTCTTTGCAGCGGAAACAGGAGGTAGCCCACCGAAGCGGGCTGACCGGAATTACTGCGCTGCGGGCGCTTGCAGACCCTTGATGGCTGCAGCGAGACGGCTCTTATGGCGAGCAGCCTTGTTCTTGTGAACGATTTTCTTGTCGGCGATGATGTCGATGGTCTTCGACGATGCCTGGAAGATTTCTGCGGCCTTGGCCTTGTCGCCGGCGTCGATCGCCTTGCGGACAGCCTTGATAGCCGTGCGGAACTTCGAGCGCAGTGCCGAGTTGTGCGAGTTTGCCTTGGCGGCCTGGCGGGCGCGCTTGCGTGCTTGTGCGGAGTTAGCCATGACGGTTCCTTATCCTGTTCCTGTTTCCAGTACCTGACCTTCAAGTGGTGAGGTGCTGCTTTTAGATCGAACTCTTGGAAGCGATTGCCCAAGAGCGCAAAAGTGTCGAAAAAATCGCTCGGACTACGCGAAGGCAGGCCTGTGTTTTCGGGCTATTCGAGCGTGTTCGCAGGTGGCGTGGCGCCGACCTCGACCCCGTACGGAAGCGGCCCGAAAGTTAAGCGAGCTTCGAAACCGGCGATTATAGCAACAAAATCAGGCACGTGGCAACGGGAAAGCGCTACGATGCTGTGCCGCCCGGTTGCGTCAAGTCTGGCGCCCAGCGCGCGGCCGGTCTCTGGCCACCGGTCGAAGTCCGCGCGGAAAGGGCGGATGCGCGGACGTACCCGGCCGACGACATGGTGCGGCGCGCCACAAAAAACGCGCGCATCCGCCCCCCGGAGCGAACGTCTGCGCGGCAAATCGGTCCGAATCGCGTTCCGGCTCGTCGTCCGCACTTGCGGCACCCGTATAATAAGCGCCCCATGAATCTATTCCGAGCCCTGCTGACGGTCAGCGGCTTCACGTTGCTGTCGCGCGTGACCGGACTGGCCCGCGAAACGCTGATCGCACGCGCGTTCGGTGCCAGTCAATACACTGACGCGTTCTACGTCGCCTTCCGCATTCCGAACCTGCTGCGCCGCATCTCCGCCGAAGGCGCGTTCTCGCAGGCCTTCGTGCCGATTCTCGCCGAGTTCAAGAACCAGCAAGGCCACGACGCCACCAAGGCGCTAGTCGACGCCACGTCGACGGTGCTCGCCTGGGCGCTCGCCGTTCTCTCGCTGATCGGCGTGGTCGGCGCGTCGGGCGTGGTGTTCATCGTCGCTTCGGGCCTTGCGCACGAAGGGCAGGCGTACGCGCTCGCGGTCACCATGACGCGCATCATGTTCCCGTACATCATTTTCATTTCGCTGACGTCGCTGGCGTCGGGCGTGCTGAATACGTACAAGAACTTCTCGCTGCCCGCATTCGCGCCGGTTCTGCTGAACGTCGCGTTCATCGTCGCCGCCGTGCTCGTCGCGCCGCGCCTGCAAACGCCGGTCTATGCGCTCGCGTGGGCGGTGATCGCGGGCGGCGTGCTGCAGTTCGTCGTGCAGTTGCCGGGTCTGAAGAAGATCGACATGATTCCGCGCATCGGCCTGAATCCGGTGAAGGCGCTCGCGCATCGCGGCGTGAAGCGCGTGCTGTCCAAGATGGTGCCCGCGATGTTCGCCGTCTCGGTCGCGCAGATCAGCCTGATCATCAACACGAATATCGCGTCGCGCATCGGCCCGGGGGCGGTGTCCTGGATCAACTACGCCGACCGGCTGATGGAGTTCCCGACCGCGCTGCTGGGTGTCGCGCTCGGCACGATCCTGCTGCCGAGCCTCTCGAAGGCGCACGTCGACGCCGATCCGCACGAGTATTCGTCGCTGCTCGACTGGGGCTTGCGCGTCACCTTTCTGCTCGCGGCGCCGAGCGCCGTGGCGCTGTTTTTCTTCGCGCAGCCGCTGACCGCCACGTTGTTTCACTACGGCAAGTTCGACGGCAACTCGGTCGTGATGGTCTCGCGCGCGCTGTCCGCTTACGGCGTCGGCCTGATCGGCCTGATTCTCATCAAGATCCTCGCGCCGGGGTTCTATGCGAAGCAGGACATCAAGACGCCGGTGAAAATCGGTGTCGGCGTGCTGATTCTCACGCAGTTGAGCAACTACCTGTTCGTGCCGATTTTCGCGCACGCGGGTTTGACGCTGAGCGTCGGGCTCGGCGCTTGCGGCAATGCATTGCTGCTGTTTCTCGGGCTGCGCAAGCGCGGCATCTATACGCCGTCGAGCGGCTGGCTCAAATTCTTCGTGCAGTTGCTCGGCGCCTGTCTGGTGCTGGCCGGCGCCATGCACTGGCTGGCAATCAGCTTTGACTGGATCGGCCTGCACAGCCGGCCGGTCGATCGCATGGTGTTGCTCGCAGCGTGCCTCGTTCTGTTCGCCGCGCTATATTTCGGTATGCTTTGGCTGATGGGCTTCAAGTACGCTTATTTCAAAAGGCGAGCGAAGTGATCACGATGACGCGCGTTCTCGACTATTTCAGCACGCTGGTCGCCGAAGACGAGAGTCTTCCGCTGACCGAGGCGGCGCTTTCGCTCGCGCAGGACGCCTACCCCGATCTCGATCTGCAAAGCACGCTCGCCGAGATCGACGAACTGGTGGTGCGCCTGCAGCGGCGCATGCCGGACGACGCCGACATCAAGCAGAAAGTCGGTATCCTGAACCGGTTCTTCTTCCGTGAGCTGGGTTTCGCCAGCAATCTGAACGATTACTACGATCCCGACAACAGCCATCTGAATGCGGTGCTCAAGCGGCGCCGCGGCATTCCGATTTCGCTGGCCGTGCTGTATCTGGAGATGGCCGAACAGATCGGCGTTCCGGCGCGCGGCGTGTCGTTTCCCGGCCACTTCCTGTTGCGCGTGACAACGCCCGACGGCGACGTGATGCTCGATCCGACCAGCGGGCACTCACTGTCCGAATCGGAGATGGTGGAAATGCTGGAGCCTTATGTGGCGTCGGCGGGCGAATCGGTGAGCCGGGCGTTGCGCATGCTGCTGCAACCGGCCACGCGTCGCGAGATCATCGCCCGCATGCTGCGCAATCTGAAGTCCACCTATCTTCAGACGGAACGCTGGCAGCGCTTGCTGGCGGTGCAGCAGCGCCTCGTGATCCTGCTGCCGGAGAGTATCGAGGAAGTGCGTGATC
This sequence comes from Paraburkholderia aromaticivorans, assembly GCF_002278075.1. Lineage (NCBI taxonomy): Bacteria > Pseudomonadati > Pseudomonadota > Betaproteobacteria > Burkholderiales > Burkholderiaceae > Paraburkholderia > Paraburkholderia aromaticivorans. Next base: position 1,943,031 of record NZ_CP022989.1, read on the forward strand.
GCGGCTTCGCTTATGCGCGGCTCGACTACCTGCGCCCGGCGCTCGAAGACCTGGAGCGCTATCTCGGCGACCGGCCGGATGCCGAAGACGCGACCGTGGTGGAGTCGCAGCTGCACGAACTGCGTCAGCGTACGCAACACAACGACCGCGAGTAGACACGCGGCAACGCCCGTTGGTACGGTTCAAAGCAAAACGCCTGCACATGGATATGTGCAGGCGTTTTTCATTGACGTGCCGCTATCGAGCGGCACGCTGCATGGACGGTCACTTCGGCTGCATGCGGATCGCGCCGTCCAGGCGAATCACTTCGCCATTGAGCATCGGATTGTCGAAGATCTGCTTGGCCAGCATCGCGTACTCCACCGGTTTGCCGAGACGCGGCGGGAACGGCACCATCGCGCCGAGCGCGTCCTGCACTTCCTGCGGCATGCCGAGCAGCATGGGCGTTTCGAAAATGCCCGGCGCAATTGTCATCACGCGGATTGCGTTGCGCGACAGATCGCGCGCGATGGGCAGCGTCATGCCGACCACGCCGCTTTTGGACGCCGCGTAAGCCGCCTGGCCGATCTGGCCGTCGAAGGCGGCCACCGACGCCGTATTGATGATCACGCCACGCTCGCCATTCGCATTGGGCTCGTTCTTCGACATGGCCGCGGCGGCGAGCCGGATCATGTTGAAGGTGCCGATCAGGTTGATCGAGATGGTGCGCGCGAACGAGTCGAGCGGATGAGGGCCGTCCTTGCCCACCGTCTTGATGGCAGGCGCCACGCCCGCGCAATTGACGAGGCCGCGCAACGTGCCGAACCCGGTGGCGGCTTCGACGGCTTGCGTGGCGTCGTCTTCGCGGCTGACGTCGCATTTGACGAAGACGCCGCCGAGTTCGCTGGCGAGCGCCTCGCCGGCGTCGACATTCAGGTCGGCGAGCACCACCTTGCCGCCGTTGTCGGCGAGAAGGCGCGCCGTGGCCGCGCCCAGGCCCGATGCACCGCCGGTGATCAGGAATACATTGTCTCGAATCTCCATGTCTTCTCCTTGCTACGGTTCAGTAATGTCTGGATCGAATATTTTTTCGATGATCGATTGTAACGACTATGGTGCAACGCGGAAAGCGCGGTGGCCTGCCGCTTGACGCGCGTGTCGCGGCACGCGGCGCGCAAGCAAACCGATATGGATGGCTAACCAATTCCGGGCGTGACGCAGAGAGAGGGCGCAGCGCATCCACGCCGCGCGATGCAATAAAAAAACCCGCCGGCAAGGGCGGGTTTTGCTCAGGCAAACGCGGATTAAAGCGAACTTACTTCAACGCCTCGAACGCGCGCTCACGAATTTCCTCGACGCTGCCAAGGCCCGAAATGCGGCGGTACTGGGGCGCCTTCAACGGGGTCGACGAATCGCCGTTCTTCGCCCAGCTGTTGTAGTACTCGATCAGCGGCTTGGTCTGCGCTTCATACACTTCCAGACGCTTCTTGACCGTTTCTTCCTTGTCGTCGTCGCGCTGGATCAGCGGTTCGCCGGTCACGTCGTCCACGCCTTCCACTTTCGGCGGGTTGAACTTGACGTGGTACGTGCGGCCCGACGCGGCGTGCGAGCGGCGGCCACTCATACGCACGATGATCTCCTCGAACGGCACGTCGATCTCCAGCACGTAGTCGATCGCGACGCCGGCCTGCTTCATGGCTTCGGCTTGCGGAATGGTGCGCGGAAAACCGTCGAACAGATAGCCGTTCGCGCAGTCCGGCTGCTGCAGGCGCTCCTTCACCAGGTTGATGATCAACTCGTCCGTCACCAGTTCGCCGGCGTCCATGAAGCGCTTGGCTTCGAGGCCGAGCGGCGTGCCTGCCTTGACGGCCGCGCGCAGCATGTCACCGGTGGAAATTTGCGGAATGCCGAACTTTTCCTTGATGAAGGTGGCCTGAGTGCCCTTACCCGCGCCGGGCGCACCCAAAAGGATCAAACGCATGTGATATCTCCAGATCTATGTGAATTCTTTGGTGGCGCTGCAGCCATCCCACGATGCGTCGAAGGGCTCCGCGTCGGCTTGCCGTTACGGGTCTCGCGCTGCACGTCGAACACACGGCGCTGCGAGACCGCAAAGGCGCGACCGGGCAAACCCTGAACCTCGTTCGTCTCGGGAGGCGCGCACAACCGTCCGATTATGCCATGGGTTTTTCCGCTCAAGACCCGAATAAAGCCTGCACGCGCGCGAGATCGGCAGGCGTGTCGACGCCGGGCAGCGGCGCCTCGTGTGTCACGAGCACCGCGATGCGCTCGCCGTGCCACATTGCGCGCAGTTGTTCGAGCGCTTCGACCTGTTCGATCGGCGAGATCGCGAGGCTCGGGTAAGTGCGCAGGAATTGCGCGCGATAAGCGTACAGGCCGATATGCCGATGAACCACCGCGGGCGCGGGCGGTGTGGGCATCGCCGCGACATTGGGCCAGTGCGGCTGATAGGCGTCGCGTGCCCACGGGATCGGCGCGCGCGAGAAGTACAGCGCGACGCCGCGCGCATCGAGCACGACCTTGACGACGTTCGGGTTGAAAATCTCGGCGGGATCGGTGATCGGGTGCGCGGCCGTGGCGATCGCGCAGCCGCTGCTCGCCGCGAGGTGCGACGCAACGCCGCACACGAGCGCCGGATCGATCAGCGGCTCGTCGCCCTGCACGTTGACCACGATCGTGTCGTCGCTCCAGCCGAATTGCGCCGCGACTTCCGCGAGGCGGTCCGTGCCGGACGGATGGTCCGCGCGCGTCAACACGGCTTCGAAGCCGTGATCGCGGGCGGCGTCGAGCACCGCTTGGGCGTCTGAGGCGACCAGCACCTGCTGCGCGCCCGATTCGCGCGCGCGTTCGGCGACCCGCACCACCATCGGCTTGCCGCCGATGTCGGCGAGCGGCTTGTTGGGCAGGCGCGTCGACGCGAGGCGAGCCGGTACGACGGCGATAAACGGAGGAGTGGCGGTGTTGGCGTGGGTCATCGGCGAGACAGGCGCAAAGACGGACGGAACGGCGGGCGGCGGTGAAACCGGAGGAAGGCGGCCGCGCCAACGCTAACGGCAACGGCGCGGACCGGAAAGACGGCAAAGGCGGATCGAAACGCGCGGAGCCCGCATGGCGGCGCCCCCGTGCATGCGAGCCGGCCGGAGCTAGGCCACGGAGCCCGGATTCAGATCGACCGGTGTGCCTTCCACGGTTTGCCGCGCTTCGTCGACGAGCATGACGGGGATGCCGTCGCGGATCGGATAGGCGAGCTTGTCCGCGTTGCAGATCAGCTCCTGCGCGGCGCGGTCGTAGCTGAGCGGGCCCTTGCAGATCGGGCAGACGAGAATTTCAAGCAGGCGAGCGTCCACGGACTTTCTCCACAACTAATGCAATGAGGCGATGATCGAGCGCGGCTTCGACCGGGACTACCCAGATGCGCGCGTCGTGCCAGGACCCTAATTTTACCGCATCCTTTTCTGTTACCAGGATGGCATCGGCATCCACGTCGGCAAAAGGATTGCGCTCGAACGCGTAGTGGTCCGGCAGCGCACGGGTGGCCGGCGTCAGGCCTGCGGCGCGCAGCGTGGCGAAAAAGCGCTCCGGCGCGCCAATGCCGGCCGCGGCCAGCACGCGATCGCCGCTGAATTGCGCGAGCGGACGGCGCAACGCGGGATTGTCCAGATGCCACGCGTCGCCCGGCGAGAGCTTCAGCGCGAAGGTGTTTGGCCAGGCGGGCAGCGTGCGCGCGTAAGGGTCGTTGATGAGCGTCGCGTCGCGGCGGCGCGACAGCGGCTCGCGCAGCGGCCCGGCCGGCAGCAGAAAGCCATTGCCGCCGAGCCGATGATCGAACACCAGCAGTTCGGCATCGCGTTGGAGCCGGTAATGCTGCAAGCCGTCGTCGCTGACGATCACGTCGACTTCGCGGTGCGCGGCGCACAGCGCCTGCGCGGCGGCCACGCGATCCGGACAGACCCAAACCGGGGCGCCGGTGCGGCGGGCGATCAGCAGCGGCTCGTCGCCACCCACGCTCGCCGCCGAACCGGGCGTGACACGCGTCGGCGTCTTCACGCGCGCGCCGTAGCCGCGCGACACCACGCCGGGTTTGAAGCCCGCGGCGCGTAACGCTTCGACCAGCGCGATCACGGTCGGCGTCTTGCCGGTGCCCCCGACGGTCACATTGCCGACCACCACCACGGGTACGCCGACGCGCACCGATTTCAACCAGCCGAACGAAAAGGCGGCGCGGCGCGCGGCGGCGATCGCGCCGAACACGCAGGCGAACGGCGTCAGCGCCCACGCGAGGGGGCCGCGCTGCTGCCATTCGCGCGCAAGGCGCGCTTCGAGACGGTTGCTGATTTCGCTCATGGGCAGGTCGCACGGAGGAGCGGCGCGGCGCTCACCCGAAGGAGCCTGGGCGACGACATGAAGGAGCTGGGCGCACTACGCGGGGCAAGCATCAACGCGGTTCTCCGGGCGATCGAAAATGAGGCGGAAGGAAACAGCGGCACGAGGCGCAGGTGCCGCAATGCCGGACGCCATGCAGGCGTGCGGCATGCCGTCGAACGCGCCACTCTAGCGCGCGTGCGTCCCGCCCGGCAAGTCGCGCGCCATGCGGCGCGCGTCGCAACGGCGTATCCGACGCTGCCTGCAGCCTGTGGATAACTTTGTGGAGAACCTCCCGCCCGACAGGCGGAGAGGGCCGTTCCACGTGCGCGTTATCGGCAATCATTCTCTTTAACGGGATACAAACACCATATAAATCAAAGACATGCTTTGAAATTATGCGGCCGCGCGGGCAATTTGGCGGCTTTCTTGCGGCGGGTCCCGCCATGTGGACACTTTTAACAATTCGCGCGCCGCGCTGGACGCCAATGGCCACTCGGTCTATCGTCTGTCCGGCCAGCCATCCATATTCCTCGCATGAATCCCGATAGCCCTTTTTTCTCGTCGGCCGCGCCCGGCGGTGAAGTCGTCGTTCCCGTTTCGGCGCTCAATCGCGCGATCGGCACGATGCTCGAACGCTCGTTTCCGCTCGTCTGGGTTGCCGGCGAAGTGTCGAACTTCACTCGCGCGGCGAGCGGCCATTGGTATTTCTCGATCAAGGACGCGCAGGCGCAGATGCGCTGCGTAATGTTCCGCGGGCGGGCGCAATACGCCGAATTCACGCCGCGCGAAGGCGACCGCATTGAAGTGCGCGCGCTGGTGACGATGTACGAGCCGCGCGGCGAACTGCAATTGAATGTGGAGGCCGTGCGGCGCACCGGCCAGGGGCGGCTCTATGAAGCGTTCCTCCGGCTGAAAGCGCAACTCGAAGCGGAGGGTCTCTTTGCCGCCGAACGAAAACGCCCCTTGCCGCCGCATCCGCGCGCCATCGGCATCGTGACGTCGTTGCAGGCCGCGGCCTTGCGCGATGTGTTGACCACGCTGTCGCGCCGCGCGCCGCATATTCCGGTGATCGTGTATCCGGCGCCGGTGCAGGGCGTGGGCGTGAGCGCGAGGCTTGCCGCGATGGTCGACGCCGCCAACGCAAGGCGCGAAGTCGACGTGCTGATCGTCTGCCGTGGCGGCGGCTCGATCGAAGACCTGTGGGCGTTCAACGAAGAAGTGCTGGCGCGCGCGATCGCGGAAAGCGCCATTCCGGTGGTGAGCGGCGTCGGTCACGAAACCGATTTCACGATCGCCGATTTTGCCGCCGACGTGCGCGCGCCGACGCCCACCGGCGCGGCCGAACTGGTGAGTCCGCAGCGCGTGCTGCTGTTGCGTGAACTCGATCATCGCCACGCGACACTCGCACGCGGTTTTGGCCGCATGATGGAGCGGCGCGCCCAGCAACTCGACTGGCTCGCGCGCAGGCTGGTGTCGCCGGCTGAGCGTCTCGCGCGGCAACGCACCCATCTGCAGCAATTGAGCGTGCGGCTCGCGTCGGCGGGTACGCGCCCGGTGCGTGACGCCCGAGCGCGGTTTTCGCTGCTACAGATGCGCTGGCAACGTTGGCGTCCGGATCTCGCCGGGCATCAGGCGAAGCTCGGCAATCTCGCGCAGCGCCTCGCCGCCGCTTTGTTACGCCAGCATGAACGCCAAACCGCCCGTATCGACACGCTGGCCGCGCGTCTCGAAGTGCTGAGTCCGCAGCGTACGCTGGAGCGCGGTTATGCGGCCGTGCTCGATGCCCAGAGCGGGCGCGCGGTGCGTGCGCCGTCGTCGTTGAAGCCGGGGCGGCGCCTGACGGTGCACCTCGCCGAAGGCAGCGCAGATATCGCGCTGGCCGATGTGCAGCCGCGCCTCACCGACGGTTTCTGACACTTCGCCGACGGTTTGAGCGTTCGCACTTTATGACGGTTGCGAGGACCGGGCACACCATGTGCGATTGCATTATTTACGCTACCTGTGCGGCATGTTCGCCGATGCCGGACATAAAGTCCGTTGGTTTGCGGGGTTATTCCAACTCGCCTACAATCGAGTGCTCTATAGCGTTATCCGCAGACTCCCCCACAACAGATTCAGACAGAAGGAAAGCACCATGGAACATACGCTCCCGCCGTTGCCGTTCGCGAAAAACGCACTCGCTCCGCACATGTCGGAAGAGACGCTCGAGTTTCACTACGGCAAGCATCACCAGACCTATGTGACCAACCTGAACAATCTGATCAAGGGCACGGAGTTCGAGAATCTGTCGCTTGAGGAAATCGTCAAGAAGGCATCGGGCGGCGTGTTCAACAACGCGGCTCAAGTGTGGAACCACACGTTCTTCTGGAACAGCCTGTCGCCGCAAGGTGGCGGTGCTCCGACCGGCGCGCTCGCTGACGCGATCAACGCCAAGTGGGGTTCGTTCGACAAGTTCAAGGAAGAGTTCGCCAAGACCGCGGTCGGCACGTTCGGCTCGGGCTGGGCATGGCTGGTGAAGAAGGCCGACGGTTCGCTCGACCTGGTGTCGACGAGCAACGCCGCTACGCCGCTGACCACGGACGCCAAGGCGCTGCTGACGATCGACGTGTGGGAACACGCTTACTACATCGACTACCGCAATGCGCGTCCGAAGTTCGTCGAGGCGTACTGGAACATCGTCAACTGGGAATTCGCGTCGAAGAACTTCGCGTGAGTTTGCGGTTGTGCAAAAGCTGAGGCGGTCTCCCGCGATAAGCTTTGCAAACCGTCGCTGACAGGAAAGCCCTCCGCGAGAGGGCTTTTTTGCACCCGCGTTCCGTAGCGCGCAACATGGGGCGTGGGCGGGTCGCCGCGTCCTGCCCGCGACGACGACTCATGCATGCTTCATGGACCAACCGGAGTTCCTCATGAAAGGCAGTCAATTGACCGTGTTTGCAGCCAATCAGAGCCACCGCAAAAGCCACATGACCGTCGTCGACTGGATTCTGGAGAAGACGAAGGAAGCCGGCATTGAGGGGGCGACGGTGATCGAGGTCAGCGAAAGCATCGACGCGCATGGCAAATATCATGCGGCGCGCTTCTTCGAGTTGGTCGACCAGTCCGTGGTCGTGACGGTGGCCGCCGAGGACGAACGCATCGACGCACTGCTCGATAGCCTTCGGCATGGCGGTGTTCAACTCTTCTACACGCGCTGTCCTATCGAATATGAAGTGCTTGGCGCAGGCTCGCAAGAGAGCGGCGAGTAGCGGGCCGGTGCTACGCCGAGGCCGGCTTGGGGCATCGGCCGCCGCGAGGGCGCGACAGTGCAGGGCGCTTCGTGTGTCGCGTGGGTCATGGACTAGAATGAAGCAAGCGGGGAAGCGACCCTGCGTCAGGCGGCGGAGAGACACGATGAACGGCTATCAACTGACGTTCTATACGGAGCACAGCCGGAAGCATGGCCATCAAACCGTATGCGAATGGCTGCTGCATGAGGTGCGCCGGCTGGGGATCAGTGGGGCGAGCGTCATCAATTGCGCTGAAGGGATCGGGCACGCCGGTTCGCGTCACGCGGCCCACATGCTCAAGCTCGACGATCAGCCGGTACAGATCATTCTCGCGGTGACGGAAACGGAGGCGGAGCAGCTTCTCGAGCATGTGCGCGCCGAAAACGTGCATGTCTTCTACGTGCGTTTTCCGATCGAGTTCGGCATGATCGGCGACGACGTCCCGTACAAATCGTCGAAGCATTTTTCTCTCTTCGGCCGGTCGGCAGAGTAGAAGAGACGCGGCCCTCGCGCGTGCCAGCGCGTCGAAAACACATCGGATACCTAAGCGAATATCGGCGAGTCGCGCGTCTTCAATCGATGCGAGTGGCCGTGTGCGATGGCCCTCACGAGCGTGCGCGATCACTGGGCTTCTCCACGCTCGCGGCGTTGCTTGCAACGCCGCTTTCCCTGGCACCGAGCGAGCGGCTTCCCAGCGGCCAAGTTATAGTCACGACCTATCAACGGCATTGCAGGAAACGCTTTCTATGGCGAGAAACTCTCATCTATATTTTAGATCCCAGCAGGTCTGAAACGGTGAGCGCTTCGCGTCCAGATCCCGCCACGACATCTCGTGTCGCGGCACGCCGATGTGCCGCGGGTGACCGACAGCGGCATAACAGAAAGCGCGCTCCACGAGGTTTCGGGCAGACCCGCGGGCGCTGGATTGTCGGTTCGCCTGGAAGTCCGAATGCCACAGTAGAACATCCCAGTGTACGTCTCCCAAAGGAGGTAACGCATGTCAAGCGAAGCAAAGTGCCCGTTCAACCATGCCGCCGGCGGCGGCACCACGAACCGCGACTGGTGGCCGAAGCAGTTGCGGCTGGACCTGCTCAGCCAGCACTCCGCCAAGTCCAACCCGTTGGGCAGCAGCTTCAGCTATGCCGAGGCATTCAAGAGTCTCGACCTGGCCGCGGTGAAGAAGGATCTTGCGGCGCTCATGACCGATTCGCAGGACTGGTGGCCGGCGGACTTCGGCCACTATGGCCCGCTGTTCATCCGCATGGCATGGCATAGCGCCGGCACCTATCGCATCGGCGACGGCCGCGGCGGCGCGGGGCGCGGCCAGCAACGGTTCGCGCCGCTCAACAGCTGGCCTGACAACGTCAGCCTGGACAAGGCTCGCCGCCTGCTCTGGCCGATCAAGCAGAAGTACGGCCAGAAGATTTCGTGGGCGGACCTATTGATCCTCACGGGCAACGTCGCGCTGGAGACCATGGGCTTCAAGACCTTCGGCTTCGCGGGCGGTCGCGAGGACACCTGGGAACCGGATCAGGACGTCTACTGGGGCAACGAGAAGACGTGGCTCGGTGGCGACGTCCGCTATGGCAAAGGTGCGGCCGGCGATAACGACGACGGCGGCGTGATCGTCGCCGACGAACAAAAACACGGCGAAGAGGTGAGCCGCGACAACAGCGGGCGAAACCTGGAAAATCCGCTGGGTGCCGTGCAGATGGGCCTGATCTACGTCAACCCGGAAGGTCCCGATGGCAATCCGGACCCGCTCGCCGCGGCGCACGACATTCGCGAAACCTTCGCTCGCATGGCCATGAACGACGAAGAGACCGTCGCGCTGATCGCCGGCGGTCACACCTTCGGCAAGACGCACGGCGCGGGTCCCGCCGACAACGTCGGCCCGGAACCCGAGGCCGCCGATCTCGAGAACCAGGGGTTGGGCTGGAAGAACAGCTTCGGCACCGGCAAGGGCGGCGACACGATCACCAGCGGTCTGGAAGTGACCTGGACCACCACGCCGACGAAGTGGGGCAATGGCTTCTTCGAAAACCTGTTCAAGTACGAATGGGAGCTGACCACGAGCCCCGCCGGCGCCCATCAGTGGGTTGCCAAAGACGCGGACGAAACGATCCCGCATGCTCACGACCCCTCGAAGAAGCTGCGGCCGACGATGCTCACCACCGACCTCTCGCTGCGCTTCGACCCCGCCTACGAGAAGATTTCGCGGCGTTTCCTGGAGAACCCGGACCAGCTCGCCGATGCGTTCGCGCGGGCGTGGTTCAAGTTGACCCACCGTGACATGGGACCACGCGCCCGCTATCTTGGACCGGAAGTGCCGGCCGAACAACTGATCTGGCAGGACCCGATTCCCGCGATCGACCATCCGCTGGTGAACGAGCAGGACATCGCCTCGCTCAAGCAGAAGATTCTGGCCTCGGGACTGTCGGTTTCGCAGTTGGTATCGACCGCGTGGGCGTCGGCCTCCACGTTCCGCGGCTCCGACAAGCGCGGCGGCGCCAATGGTGCGCGTATTCGCCTCGCGCCGCAGAAAGACTGGGCGGTCAATCAGCCCGAGCAACTGGCGAAGGTGCTGAAGGTCCTCGAAGGCATCCAGAGCGAGTTCAACGGAGCGCAGTGCGGCGGCAAGAAGATCTCGCTGGCCGACCTGATCGTGCTGGCCGGTAGCGCGGCCGTCGAGCAGGCGGCGAAGAGCGCCGGTCATCCGGTGAACGTGCCGTTCACGCCGGGCCGCATGGATGCCTCGCAGGAACAGACCGACGTGCAATCCGTCGCGGCGCTCGAACCGCTTGCCGATGGCTTCCGCAACTATCTCAAGGGCAAGTACCGCGCACCGGCGGAGGCCTTGCTGATCGACAAGGCGCAATTGCTGACGCTGACGGCTCCCGAGATGACGGTATTGATCGGTGGCTTGCGCGCGTTGAACGTCAATGCGGGGCAGGAATCGCACGGCGTTTTGACCCACCGGCCGGAGACGCTGTCCAACGACTTCTTCCGTAATTTGCTCGACATGGATACGGAATGGAAGCCGCTGTCTTCCGCCCGGGACGTGTTCGAAGGGCGTGATCGCAAGACCGGCGAACTCAAATGGACGGGCACGCGTGTCGACCTGATCTTTGGGTCGCATGCCCAACTGCGGGCTCTATCCGAAGTCTATGCAAGCGAGGACGCGGAGGAAAAGTTCATCCGCGACTTCGTGGCAGCCTGGACCAAAGTGATGGAGCTCGATCGGTTCGAGATCGCCTGATAGGTGGCGATGGTCCCGTCGGAATGGTTCTTCGGACGGGGCCTCGCCAGGCGTCTGGCGACTCGGATCATCTTTGTCACAGTTCGTAACGGCATCCGGGGCCGCCACGCGCTTTCGGCCTGTCAACGGCGTGTCTCGATATAGACGGTAAAAATACGGTAACTATCTCGTAAACAAGGCGGGCGCGAATTGGCCTAACGTATGTTTCTCTCCTGAACAAACGTGCGCCCCCATGATCTCAAGTCTTAAATCGATACGCGTCGCGCTCCCTGCGGGCGCGGTCGCACTGGCGCTCCTTGGCGGCTGTGCCGTGGTGCCGCCGAGCGGTCCTTCCATAGTCGCGCTGCCGCGCAGCGGCGAGCCGCTCAATCAGTTCCAGCAGGACGACTACTCATGCCGCGACTACGCCTACCATTCGTCGGACGCGGCCGGCGCCGCGCAGAGTTCGACCACGAACAGCGTCAATAGCGCCGCGGTCGGCACGCTGGGCGGCGCCGCGGTCGGCGCGCTCCTCGGTGCGGCGGCGGGCAATGCCGGCGCGGGCGCGGCCATTGGCGCGGGCAGCGGCTTGTTGCTCGGCGGCGCGGCTGGCGCAAACGGCGCGCAGTATTCGGCCAACAGTATGCAGGCGCGATACGACGCGGCGTACGCGCAGTGCATGACATCGAAGGGCAACACGATCGCACAGCCGCAGATGCCGGTCTATGCGCCTCAGCCGGTATATGTTGCGCCGCCGCCCCGTTACTACGGGCCGCCGCCGGTAATCTATGCACCTTATCCGTACTACTGATCGAGTTTAATGAAGCGCTCGCTGCAGCGAGGCCGCGTCGCTCTCGCGGATTGCCTCGTCTGGCGGAGGGCGGCGAGACGATGGCGGCAAACGCCTTTGTAAACAGCGTACGGTTATTCAACCGTAGGGGGCACTCACACCGTCAGCGATCGAAGACGCATCGGGCGATCTCCTCTCTTACGGCATGCGACGTGATTCACGACCCACACCGTTCGTTGTGCGGAGCCGACCGTCGCATCGTTCATGAGACGAGGCGAAAATGCGAATCTCGCAAGCGGGCGTTGATACGTCCGGGCTAGGCCCATGGTCTCGCCGAGGCACCTTGGCGGCCCTGATCGCCGTTGCCATCTGTTTCGTATCGTGCGGCGGCGGTGGCGGTGGCGCACCCACCGTGGCGTCGGGGTCGGCGGGCGGGAGTGGAAGCGGTACGGCAAGCGGCTCCGGGTCGGGTTCTGGCAGTACGGGCAGCGGCACCAGCGGCACCGGCTCGGGAATGAGCAGCACGGGCACCGGCTCGACCACCGGCGCCGGAGCGGGCGCAGGCACCGGAACGACTGGCGCGGGCGCTGCCCCGGCTGCGGTAGCGGCGTCCTACCCCACCGACGTCCTCATGCATCACAACGATCTCGGCCGCACCGGTCAGATGCTCGCCGAGACCACGCTCACGCAGACAAATGTCAATTCGACCAACTTCGGCAAAGTCGCGTTTCTGGCCGCGGACGGCAAGGTCGACGGGCAGCCGCTTTTCGTTACCAGTCTGGCGATCGGCGGGACGTCGCACGACGTGGTTTACGTGGTTACCGAACACGATAGCGTCTACGCCTACGACGCCACATCGTTCGCGCAACTATGGAAAGTCTCGTTGATCGGTAACGGCGAAACGCCGAGCGACGATCGCGGTTGCCAGGACATTACCCCGGAGATCGGCATTACGTCGACGCCGGTGATCGACCGCAATCGCGGCACGAATGGCGTGCTGTATGCGGTGGCCATGACGAAAGACAGCGGTGGCGGCTACCACCACCGACTGCATGCGCTCGATCTCGCGACCGGCGCCGAAGTGCTGGGCGGTCCCACTGAGATTGCGGCAACTTATCCGGGTAACGGCGCGGGCAACGTGAGCGGCGTGATTAACTTCAACCCGTCGCTGCATACGGAGCGTGCGGCGCTCACGCTGGTTGGCGGCAACATCTACATGGGCTGGACCGCGCACTGCATGACGGGTGCGTACACCGGGTGGCTGATGGCCTATAGCGCCGACACCCTGAAACAGACCAGTGCGCTCAACATCACGCCGAACGGCAGTCAGGGCTCGATCTGGATGGCCGGCTCCGGCATGGCGTCGGATGGCACGTCGCTTTACGTCGTGGACGGCAACGGCACGTTCGGCGCCACGCTCAATGCACAGGGCTTTCCCGTCGATGGTGATTTCGGCAACTCGATGATGAAGCTCTCCTTGGGCAACCTGCAGGTCACCGATTACTTCGCGATGTCCAACGTGGTCGAGGAAGCGGCTACGGACAACGATTTCGGCTCGGGCGGCGCCATGGTGTTACCGGACCAGACGACGGCAGGCGGCGTGGTCAAGCATCTCGCGGTAGCGGCCGGCAAGGACAACCACATTTATGTGGTCGACCGTGATTCGATGGGCAAATTCAGCCCGACCGCCAACAATATCTGGCAGGAGTTGATCGGCACGCTGGCGGGTGGTATCTGGGGATCGCCGGCTTACTACAACGGCGTGGTCTATTACGGCGGCCTGAACGACAACCTCAAAGCGTTGCCGGTCTCGGGAGCTTTGCTCGCGACCACCGCTGCATCGAGGAGTCCGACCACCTTTGCGTATCCGGGCGCGACGCCGGCCGTGTCGGCGAACGGCGCGAGCAACGGGATCGTCTGGGCGGCGGAGAACGGGACGACCGGCGCTTTGCACGCGTACAACGCAAGCAATCTCGCCGTCGAGTTGTACAACAGCAATCAGGCCGGCACGCGCGATCAGTGGGGCGCGGGCAACAAATTCATCACGCCGATGATCGCGCGCGGCAAAGTTTACGTAGGCGCCACCAATGGCGTTGCGGTGTTCGGGTTGCTGTGAGCGGCAGCGGGTCTCTCTGTTTTCTTGCATAGAGCGAGGGCTTGCATCGCGCAGACGCAGTGGCTGTTCCACGCGCTTGGTGGACGGCACCGCATAGTGTCCCCGATCAGCTTGCGGCGGTTCAGAGCGCGTGAAAAGCCCTGTTCCTTTTTCGGAGAAACAGGGGCTTTCGGCTTGATGCGGGGTCACTCAAGTTGCAACGCATTACTCAGCGTGGCACGGGTGCGGCCGAGTCGAGAGCCGGGCTTTCCTTGGCAGCGGAATTCGCGTCAAAACCGCCGCGCATTGCGCCGAGGTGTGCCGCTTACTGCCCATCGCCCGTCGCAGCCGACTTGCGGGGACGACGACTGCGCGGTGCGGCTTTGCGTGCAGCCTTCTTTGCTGGCACGGGCGGCTCTTCGGCCGTGGCAGAAGGGGCCGCCGGTTCGGCAGGCGCTGCGATCTCAGGAATATCGTCGATGCTCCGCGGCGCAGCTTTCTTCGCTCTTTTCGCAGCGGTCTTGCGGGGTGCACGTGCTTTGCCGCGCGCTGCCTGTTTGCCGCTCGTGTGCGGTTCGTCTGCCCCGCTGTCAACGCCGGCCGACTCTTCAGACGCCAAGGTTTCCTGCAATGCCAACGGCGCTTCCGGTAGTTCAAAAACGAACTCGCCGTTCTTCGGCGATTGCGCGTGCATGTCGTCCATTTGAGCCGAAGCGTTGCTGCCGTGCTCGGCGCCGACGCGCTCTTCGTGAACGTTCTCCTGCTGGCCGCGGCCGCCTTTGCGATTGCCTCGCCCGCGACGGCGCGACTCGTGCTTGCCGCCGGACTCGGCGCTTACCGCTTCGGCCACCTGCGCCTCATACAACTGTTCCGCCGATTCGGTCACGTCGGCGGCCTCGCTTGCATGCTCGCCGGCCACGTTCGCCGCGGTGCTCCGATATACATACGCGCCCGACTTCTCGTCACGGCCGAATTCGAGTAGCCCGCGGGCATGGGCCTCTTCCAGCAGATTGCCGAAGGCACGAAAACCGTAGTACGTCTCGTTGAAATCCGGCTTGCGGCGTTTGATCGCGTTCTTCAGCACCGACGCCCAGATCTTGCCGCTGTCGCCGCGTTCCGACGCAAGCGCGTCAAACGTTTGCACGGCAATCTCGACCGCCTTGGTACGGCGTTTTTCGAGGTCTTCCTTGTTGCGGGTCTTTTCTTCGTCGGGCGCGCGTTTGGCCGCCGGCTGCGCAGCCTGTGGCGGACGCGACGACTCGCGCTTGGCGACCGTGCGCTGACTTTCCCGCACGAGGTCGTCGTAAAAAAAGAACTCGTCGCAGTTCGCGACCAGCAGATCGGACGTGGATTGCTGCACGCCGACACCGATCACCTGCTTGGCGTTTTCACGCAGCTTCGACACCAGCGGCGAAAAGTCAGAGTCGCCGCTGATGATGACGAACGTATTGACGTGCGATTTCGTGTAGCAGAGGTCGAGCGCGTCGACCACGAGCCGGATGTCGGCGGAATTCTTGCCCGATTGGCGCACGTGCGGAATCTCGATCAATTCGAAATTGGCCTCGTGCATCGCGCCTTTGAAACTCTTGTAGCGGTCCCAGTCGCAATACGCTTTCTTCACGACAATGCTGCCCTTGAGCAGTAGCCGTTCGAGCACCAGCTTGATATCGAACTTGTCGTATTTCGCGTCACGCACGCCAAGCGCGACGTTTTCGAAGTCGCAGAATAGCGCCATGCTGACGGTTTCGTTGGATGACGCCATGTATATCTCCATTGAAGCGATCGTCAAATTCGACGAATCGCGACCATGATAGCGATTCCAGCGGAGGTGTTCAGCTTTTGTGTTCCGCGCACACTGATGCGCGCCGCGCGAACCCGCGACAGCGCGCGCTCCTTGCGACGTTTTTCGAGGCCTTTTCAGGACGATATATGCTGCGGTGCGCGCTGTGCCGAATTGGTTCGGCGCAGCAACCGGGCACTGTGGGTGGGACTGACTGGCCAGGATCGACCACCCAGGACTGACTACCCGGGAATAACTACGCGGGAATAACTACCCGGGATAACTACCCGGGATAACTACCCGGGATAACTACCCGGCCACCGCACTACCGTTCGTGAAGATACGACGATGCACCTGGCGCCGCGCGCGTTTCGAGCACCTCGTCGACGAGACCATAGGTTCTGGCCGCATGCGCCGACATAAAGTTGTCGCGGTCGGTGTCGCGGGCAATTTCCTCGATGCTGCGTCCGGTGCGCTCGGCCATCATGGCATTCAGGCGCTCTCGCAGATAGAGCACTTCCTTCGCCTGAATTTCGACGTCGGCGGCCGTGCCCTGGCTGCCGCCCGAGGGCTGGTGAATCATGATGCGCGCGTTTGGCAACGCGTACCGCTTGCCGCGCTGCCCGGCCGTCAGAAGAAAGGTTCCCATGCTCGCGGCGAAGCCCGTACACAAGGTGGATACCTCCGGTTTGATGAACTGCATGGTGTCGTAGATCGCGAGGCCGTCGTACACGGAACCACCCGGCGAATTGATGTAAAAAGAAATATCCTTGTCGGGATTCTCGGATTCCAGAAACAGCAACTGCGCAACAATCAGACTGGCCGACTGCTCGTTCACGGGCCCGACCAGAAACACGATCCGCTCACGCAGAAGCCGCGAATAGATGTCATACGCGCGCTCGCCGCGGCCGGACTGTTCGATCACGGTGGGCACGAGGCCAAGGCCGGTAATGTTTGGATAGCTGGAATGCATGTTGACCTCGTGTAGGCCGCCAGGGTGACGGCGGGTTGCGCGGAGCGTCCTCGCACTCATTGCGCCGGTTGTTGTTCCTATGACGGCCGGACAGCGGGCGACGTGACAGAAATATTTTTTGCGCGACGCTGTCACATCGTTCGGTGCCCAGCCGTCAAGATGGAAGGAATGACGTTGTCGCGTGCCCGGCCCCATTCGCGGGCACGGCGCCACGCGCTTTTCATGACGCACGATCTGGAGGTCTACGTATGACGGAACAAGCAATCGAGAAGGCATCCAGCTTCGAGGCCGCGCGCGCCCGCCTGCTCGCGCTGGCGTACCGCATGCTCGGCAGCCGCGCCGAAGCAGAAGACGTGGTGCAAGACGTCGGGTTGAAATGGCATCTCGCGGACACGCAAGAGGTGCAGACGCCTGTCGCCTGGCTCACCACGATCACCACGCGCGCGGCGATCGACCGGCTGCGGCACGTGCAGCGCGAACGTGCGTCGCAGGCGGCCGGCTGGTTGCCGGAACCGTGGCTCGACGAGGTCGCGCCCTCGGCTGAGGAACTGGCCTTGCGCGCGGCGGAGATGTCGTATGGCGTAATGCTGCTGCTAGAGCGGCTGAAACCCGACGAACGGGCGGCGTTTGTCCTGCACGAAGCCTTCGACTGTGATTACGCGGAGATCGCGGCGATTCTCGAGCGCACGCCGGCTGCCTGCCGGCAGATCGTCCATCGGGCCAGGGCCCGTCTGCAGCGGGCGGGTGTGCCGGTGGAGCGGCCTGATCCGTCCGCGCATGCACGGATCGTGGAACGGTTGCGCACGGCACTGGAGGCGCAGGATCGCGCGGGCCTGTTGCGACTCTTCAGTGAAGCGCCGGAAGTGGTCAGCGACGCGCCGGTGAGCATGCCGTCGAGCACGTCGGAACCGGCGGTGGCGGGGTGGATGGACACGGTAACGTCGCTCGTCGAGCATGCGAGCAATGCCGAGACGGTCTCGGTTGCGGGTACGTTGTGCGTTGCCATGCTCTTCGAGGGCGACGTCGTGGGGGTCCTCGACGTGTCCACGAATAACCTCGCGGGCGGCACCGCCAAAATCGTCGCCATGCGCGTGGTGACCAGCTCGGCGCGCCTGCGGGCCACCAACCTCATGCTGGGCCGCGCAGCAGTCAGGCAACTGCTCACGCGGATCCAACAAAGCGCCGCGGCCTCAATTACGATGAGCCGCGAGTTCCCAGTTGATGTCCACGCATAGCACCTGTGTACCCGTCGGCGTGTGCGCGGCAATCGAGGCCGTCACGCACAGGTGGGCTTCGTTGATCGACAGGTAGGGCGGCGTGAGATGCACATGGCCGGGCATGCGCATCGCCTGAATGAAGTACGGCCGGCGTTCCCAACTCGCGCCCTCCGAATGCAGCAGCGGGCGGAAACGCTTGGCGCGTTGCGAGGCGCGCCCCGGCGGCAGCACGTTGTCGCCAATCTGCCGGCCCGATCCGTCCAGCACGAAGCAGCGTGCCGTCTCACCGAGCATGAGGAGTGATGCGGTGGCTTGTGCGACCGACTCGCCGGCCACCAGTTGCGCGGCTGCCGTCTCGATCGCGGTGACATACGGTGCGAGCCGCGCGGATTGTGCGCGTTCGCGCGCGGCGACCCGTTCACGCAGCGCTGCGGAGAGCGAGTCCATCAAGCCGGCCGCCGCTTGCGGTTTGACCGGTTCGACGCTCGGGCCCGCGAAAAACGCGCCTTGCACGAAGTCCACGTTGCATTCGAGCGCGATCAGCGCGTCGCGTTCAGTGCTCAGGCCGCCCATCAGCACCAGCTGGCCGGATTCGTGCAGCAGCGAGACGAGGCCAGGCAGCACGCGTTCAATATGCGAATGCTCGCTGGCTTGCGCGAGAATGCAGCGGTCGAGCGTGACGATGTCCGGCCGCAGGTTCCACACGCGGTCAATGTTCGAATGCTTCGCGCCAAAGCCGTCGAGCGCGATCAGAAAGCCGGATTTGCGCAGCGCATCGATGATTTCCGCAAAGCGGGTGGTTTCGCCGCCCGCCTGTTCGGAAACTTCCAGCACCACGCGCTGCGGCGGGAGGCCAAGCGCCTTGAGTCCGGCCAGCAACGCATCGCCGTAACTGGTGTCCATCAGGGCGGCCGGGTGCAGGCTAAGAAAGAGCCATTCGTCGTGACTGTCGAACGCGTTGAAGTTGCCCAGATGCAGTGATTCGGCAAGCCGCCCGAGTTCGAGCAGGTCGCCGCGCCGCGCGGCTTGCGTGAAAACCTCGTGCGACGGCACTTGCAACCCGTGTTCGTCACGGGCGCGCAGCGACGCGTGATAACCGATTGCGCGCCGGTGCGACACGGAGAAGACGGGCTGGAACACGCTGAAAACAGTGTAGCCGCCGTATAAAACGGTGCGCCGGGAACCCTCGTCGCCGGCCATGGGGCGCGGCGGCTGGAAGCCGGGAGGATCGAGTTCGATCATGCTCATCATGTCAGTCGTGTGGGAGTGGCGGCGCGCCTGCATGCTCGACACGAGTCCGCACGCGCAAAATGTCAGTTTACAGGATCGGGGAGCAAGAACTATGCGCGTACGGAAACACAGCGCACATGCCCGGCTGTCACACTCAGATAAGACGATTGTGCGCCGGCGCGTGCGTAAGCGCGACGATCCGCACTTCGCTGGTGCGGCCCGCGCCCCGTTGCGGGTCGGCGGCGGGCCGGCGAGCGTCAGGTCCGTTCGGAGGGATCGGTCTTTTTCGCGGGCGTGCGTATGTCCGGTGACAGTTGCGCGAAGATCCACGACGAGCCTGCTGTAATGATGCCGACACACAGGAACGTCGCGTGAAACGCGGGCAGCGAATTGGCCGCCGTCACACGCGGCAGCAGGCCCGTGAAGGTGGCGAGCAGGGCGCCGGCCACGGTCACGCCGAGACTCATCGACAGCATCTGTACCAGTGAAAACAGGCTGTTGCCGCTGCTCGCGCCGCCGGTGCCCAGGTCTTTGAGCGTCAACGTGTTCATTGCGGTGAACTGGATCGAGTTGACGCCGCCGAAGAACGCCAGTTGTACGAGCCGCAGCCACAGCGGCTGGTTCGCGGAAGTGAGCGCAAAGCTTGCCATCGTCAAGCCGACCAGCACCGTGTTGATGATCAGCACCCGCCGATAGCTGTACTTGATGATCAGCTGCGTCACGAGACGTTTGGACGCCATGCCCGCGGCCGCGACCGGCAGCATCATCATGCCGGCTTCGAAGGCGCTATAGCCGAGACTCACCTGCAATAGCAGAGGAATCAGATAGGGCATCGCGCCGCTGCCGATCCGCGCGAACAGATTGCCGAGCAGGCCGACGCTGAAGGTGTGGATCTTGAAGAGATCCAGCGAGAAAATCGGCGAGGGCTCGCGCACGGCGTGCAGGCCGTAGGCGACAAAGCAGGCGAGGCTCAGGATCAGAAGGACCAGCACCGTGGCGTGCTGAATGCCGAACTCGGTACGTCCGTCGAGCGCGAATGAAATCGCCACCATGCCCACGATCAGCAGCAGGTAGCCTTTCATGTCGAACTTGCCCACGTGCTCGTTGCGGCTGTCCGGCATGAAGATGAAGGTGGCGATGCACCCGATTATGCCCACTGGCACGTTGATCAGAAAGATCCAGTGCCACGATGCGATCTTCACGAGCCAGCCGCCGAGCGTCGGACCGATCAGCGGTCCGATGAGACCCGGAATCGCCACGAACGAGAGCGCCGGCAAATAGCGTTCGGCCGGGAAGGTGCGCAGCACTGCGAGCCGGCCGACCGGCAACAGCATCGCTCCGCCCACGCCTTGCATGACGCGGAACACCACGAGTTGATTGAGCGTGTGCGCGTTAGCGCACAGCAACGAAGCGACGGCGAACACGAGGATCGCGCTGAAGAACACGCGGCGCGTGCCGAGTTTGTCGGCGAGCCAGCCGGAGACCGGGATCATCACGGCCATCGTCAGCGAATAGGCGATCACCACCGATTGCATGCGTAGCGGCAACTCGCCGAGGCTCGTCGCCATGGCGGGGAGCGCGGTGTTGACGATGGTCGAGTCGAGCGTCTGCATGAAGAAGCCGGTGGCGACGACCCACAGCATCACGGTGAGCGAGCGAGGCGAGGGGGTACTTGAGGTACTGGATGCGGGGGCGGGCGAAGTCGGCGTGGACATGGGGGGCGGCTGGGCGCGCAGGACGGGCTGGGACTCGCTATTCTAGGGAAAAGCGCCGCCCGGCGCAGTGCGCGTGGATATTGGGTCGGCTAGTGGCGCGATGTTGCTGCCGGACCTGTCCGCATTTTCGTGGGCGAGGCGGTTAAAAACCCTCGTGCTCAACGGGCCTGCGTAAATCGTTCACCGAACAGAATAGCAAACTGGTTCATCGCGGATTTCCAATCAAAGGTGCTCCGCACCGATTTCGCCAACATGTTGCGTAGCGCGAGCCAGAGCAGCTTGACGGCCGCCTCGTCGTTCGGGAAATGGCCTCGCGTCTTGATGATCTTGCGCAGTTGCATGTTCAAACTCTCAATGGCGTTGGTGGTGTACACCACCCGTCGAATGTCCGGGGGGAACACGAAGAACGGTATGACGTGCTCCCAGGCACGCTGCCAGCATTGGACGATCATCGGGTATTTGGCGCCCCATGGCCCTTCGGCGAAGTCGCGTAACGCTTGCTCTGCGGCCTCTGCGCTGGCGGCAGCATAGATCGGTCTCAACGCTTGGGCGAGCGCTTTGCGGTCCTTGTAGTTGGCAAATTCCAGGCTATTGCGGATCAAATGCACGATGCAGGTCTGCACGGTGGCACGGGGGTAGACCGCAGCGATTGCCTCGGGCAAACCCTTCAGACCATCCACCACGGCGATCAGGATGTCCTGACAGCCGCGCGTCTTGAGTTCGTTGAACACCTTGAGCCAGAACTTCGCGCCTTCGGTCTGCTCGATCCAGAGCCCCAGCACGTCGCGCTGGCCGTCGGCCTGGATGCCCAGCGCCAGGTACACGGCCTTATTGCTGACCATGCCGCCGTCGCGAATCTTGACCCGCAGCGCGTCGAAGAACACCACCGGATACATCGTCTCGAGCGGACGACTTTGCCAGGCGAAGGCTTCGGCCATGACTTCGTCGGTCACCGAACTGATGAAATCGGGCGAGACCTCGGTTCCGTAGCTCTCGGCTAGAAAAGCGCGGATCTCACGCACACTCATGCCACGCGCGTACATCGCGATGATGCGCTCGTCGAAGCCGGTAAAACGGCGCTCGTGCTTGGGAATGAGGATCGGCTCGAAGCTGCCGTCCCGGTCGCGTGGGATCTCGACCCGAACCGGGCCGCGGTCGGTCATGACGGTTTTGCCACTGGCGCCGTTGCGTTCGTTGACCTGACCGAGCGGCTTGACCTGGCCGGACGGGTAACCCAGATGCAGATTCATCTCGGCGCCCATCGCCCGTTCGATGATGGCCTTGTTGAATGCCAGCATCAGGTCTTGAACGTCGCCGGGCGACATAGGCCCTTTGACCAGTTGATCCATCAACTCATCTGGCAGTTCAGGCAGCGGCCCGCGGGCCGCTGCCTGAGACGCTGCTGTCCGTTTCTTTTTCATCGGCATATCCATGACCTTGATCCCTCATGATATGCCCCGCCCACGAAATCGCGGATAGGTCCTTGCTGCCTGTGCGGGCGCCGCACGCCGAAGCCTCATCCCGGCGTCTCATCCCGAAGCATCAACCGGAAGCATGGCCCCGAAGCGTCAACCGGAAGCATGTCCCCGAAGCGTCAACCCGAAGCGTCAACCCGAAGCGTCAACCCGAAACGTCACCGCGAAGCGTCATCCCGAAACGTCATCCCGAAACGTCATCCCGAAACGTCACCGCGAAGCGTCACCCCGAAGCGTCACCCCGAAGCGTCAACCCGAAGCGTCAACCCGAAGCGTCAACCCGAAGCGTCAACCCGAAGCGTCAACCCGAAGCGTCAACCCGAAACGTCACCGCGAAGCGTCATCCCGAAACGTCACCCCGAAACGTCACCGCGAAGCCCATCCCGCCACCTCACCCCGACGCCGGCAACACCGCCGCAGCGCGAAAGAACGTCTGCGCGCGTGGGTCGTTGCCGAACGCGATATGAATCCGGGTCCACGGACTCACCTCCATATTCGGCCGGAAATAGTTGCCCGGCACCACGGTCACGCCCAGCGGCGCACCGCACTCCACCAGCCGTTCAGCATTGGCGACGTGCGGCACGCGAGCCCACACGAATTTCCCGCCCACGGGTTTATCGAAAATCTCCCAGCCGGTGTCCTCGAGCGTTTGAATCGTCGAGCCGAGCGCGTCGCGCATACGCCGCCGCAGACGCTCCAGATACTTGCGATATGCACCGCGCTCGAGCATCGACACGGCAACTGCTTCTGCAAAACGCGAGCCGCCGATGCTCGTCAGCATCTTGATATCGACCAGATCCTTGATGATCGCGTGGCTCGCCACCACACAGCCGATGCGCAGCGACGACGACAGCGTCTTCGACAAGCCGCCCAGGTAGATCACGTGTTCGAGCTGATCGAGCGTGGCCAGGCGGTCGGTGAGGTCAGTCTGAAAATCGGCGTAGATATCGTCTTCGACGATCGAGAAACCGTGCTCGCGCGCTAGTTGCAGCAGCCGGAAGGCCACCGGCGGCGCCACCGTGGTGCCGGTCGGATTGTGGAACACGGTGTTGACGAACAGTAGCTTCGGCCGGTGCGACTTCAACTGCTCCTGCATCACGTCCAGATCGGGACCGTTGCGCGTGCGCGGGATGCCGATCAGTGTCACGCCATGCAGCTTCAGCAGTCCGTAAAGGTTGTAGTAGCCGGGGTCTTCGACGAAGATCGTGTCGCCCGCCTTGAGCATGTAGCGCATCAACAGATCGAATGCCTGACTGGCGCCGTTGGTGATGAGGATCTGCGACGCATCCGCCTGAATCCCCAACTGGCCGATGCGGCTTTGCAGGTGTTCGCGCAAAGTCAGGTTGCCGAGCGGGGTGGCGTAATCGACCATGCTGGCCGGGTCGGCACGCGATACATGGCGGATCGCCTGCGCGATGCCGTCCATGTCGCGCCACGCTTCGGGAATGAAGCCGCTGCCCAGCTTGAGCGTTTCGCCAGGGTGGTTGAACTGCTGCAGAAGGTGGTCCGATTCATCTTCGGCGCGGCGCGGGTCCGACGTGCCCTGGCAATGCGTGCCCGCCGGCTGCCGGTCGGAGACGTAAAAGCCCGAGCCGTGGCGCGAATCGATATAACCGAGCGACACCAGCCGGTCGTAAGCCTCGATGACCGGAAAGCGGCTCACCTCGTATTCGGTGGCGAACTGGCGGATCGACGGCAGCTTCGAGCCGGGGTGGGCGGTGCGCGACCGGATCCACGCCGTGACGCCCGCGACGATCTGCTCGGTCAACGGCACACCGTTGTTCCGATCGAGCTGGATTTCGAGTTTCATACGGATTTTTCCTTCACCGGATGACGCGTCGGATGCGCACGGACTCTGCACTCGCGAACGACACTAGGTTCACGCCAACTGTCCGGTTTTTCAACTGCACAGTTCCGATCGAAGTGTTCGGAACTGTGCATGGGTATCCGATCATCGCACGTCAATAATCGATACAACAGCGAAGTTCTTTGAAGGAGAAAAGCGATGCGTGAAGTGCGGATTTTCGAATTGGAACATGGCGAGCCCGCGGCGGCCTGGCGTGTCGCGCGTCCGTCGATCTTCAAGGTGATCTCGGGCGAGATCTGGCTGACTGTCGAAGGCCACAGCGAGGATCACTGGCTCGCTGCCGGCGAGTCGATCGAGTTGCCGCGCCGGGCCGCGGCCTGGATCAGCGCGGGGGCGGCCGGCGCACGCTTTGCGCTGGCAAGCGGTTCCGGGCGCCCCACCACCCGGCCGACGCTGGGCTTGCCGGCGCTGAGCTGGTTGCCGCGCTGGCTGGGCGCAGCCTGACGCTTCGCCGGCTGAGAGCGTCAAGGCAGCCGGGCCTCAATTCAGCCCGGCAGCTTCGTATTCTCCGATATAGCGCGCCCGCGGCCGGATCAACCGGCCATCGCGCGTCTGTTCCATGGCGTGGGCAATCCAGCCGGTCGTCCGGCCGACCGCGAACAGCGTGAACGCGGCTCCAGCGGGCAGCGCCAGCACCCTTTCGATGGCGGCGAGCGCGAAGTCCACTGTCGGTTCCGCTCCGGTCGTGTCGCGCACGGTGTGCGCCAGTCTCAACACGTCAGCCAACGGTGAGCGCGCCGGCGCGCAGTCGGCAAGCATGCCGAGCAGCAGCCGCGCGCGAGGGTCGCCCTCCGGATAAAGCGGATGACCGAACCCCGACAGGATCGGCCCTTGTCCGCCGTGGTCGTGGCGTGCGAGGCGGTTCGCCAGATAGCGGTCGAGATCGGGCGCGCGCGACGCCTCTTCGAGCAGCGCGGCGATCCGCACTGTCTCGCCGCCATGACGCGGGCCCGACAGGGCGGCGAGACCTCCGGCCACCGCGCCGAACAGGTGCGCCCCCGTCGACGTGATACAGCGCACCGTGAAGGTCGACGCGTTCAACTCATGATCCGCGCAAGCCACCAGCGCCGCGCGCAGCAGGTTGGCTTGCGGCCGGTTACGCACATGCCACGTCAAAGCCAGTTGCCGATGCAGCGGCTCGTTCGACGGCGCCGCGGAGATCATCGCGGCGGCCAGCAAACGCATGACGGCGCAGGCCGTATCGAGTTGCGCATCGCGGCCGAGCGCCCACACGCGCGGCATTTGGGCCGCCGCGGCCGGCAGCAGCACGAGCGCGCGATCGAGCGGCGTGCTGTCGCTCCACAGCTTGAGCCATGCGGCCCACTGAGCGGTGGCGAACGGCACGGCCGGCGCATTGGCGATCCGCCTCGCGCTGCATTCCCACAGCAACGCGGCGACGTCCTCGAGCGATGCGCTTTGCGCGAGCTCCATGGCGTCGTGCCCGCGATACAGCAAACGGCCCTCGGCGACCAGCGTGATCGACGATTCGAGCACCGGCACCCCCCAGTCCAGCACCTTCTGCGCGACCTTGCCCGCGCGCTTGCCGTCTTCCTTGCGGCGAGCGAGGCGGCGTACTTCGCCGGCGTCGTAGAGACGATGCTTGCCTTGCGCATCCGGCGACGAGCTGAGCATGCCGCGGCTCACGTAGGCGTAGAGCGTCGGCAAGCTGATGCCGAGCGCGGCGGCGGCTTCAGCCGCGGTCAGGGAGTTCGAGGTCGGCATGGAAAAGCGTGGAAACCGAAGAAATCAATATATATTGATTATCATAATCAAGATTGATTGCAACGTGGCGGACTTCTAGACTCGGTTCACTCGCGACTCACTTCCCTTCGCTTCGTGATGAAACGCCATGACGCCTGACCTTGCTCTCAAACATGTCTGGACTCTCGCCGGCTGCGACCCGAGCGCGCTGAGATCTGTCACGCTGAACGGTGCCGAACCCGGCTTGCCATCGGTGTACCGGGTCGGCAGCCTGGCCTCGGCGAGCATCGCCGCGACCGGGCTTGCGGCCGCCGAATACCACCGCATGCGCACGGGGCGCCGGCAACACGTGACGGTGGAGATGCGGCGCGCGCTGGCATCGTTTCGCAGCGAACGCTATTTGCGCATCGACGGCGGCCCGCCGCCCGCCTTGCGCGATCCGGTGACGGGTTTCTACGAGACGCGCGACGGCCGCTGGATTCAACTGCACACGAACTTCCCGCATCACTTGCAGGGTGTCTTGAGCGTGCTCGGCTGTGCGAACGATCGCGAAGCGGTGGCCTCCGCGATTCGCGGCTGGGACGGCGCGACGCTCGACCAGACGCTGGCTGACGCAGGCCTCTGCGCCGCATTGATTCGCACGCCCGATGAGTGGGCGGCGCTCGATCAGGCGAAAGCGCTTGCGGGCTTGCCGCTCTTCGAGATCGAGCGCATTGGCGACGCGCCGGTCGAGCCGCCGCGTCGGCGTCGCGCGGAGCGGCCTTTGGCGGGGGTGCGCGTGCTGGATCTGTCGCGCATCATTGCCGGGCCTGTCGCCGGGCGCGCGCTCGCGCAGCATGGCGCGGACGTGTTGATGATCAACGGACCGCATCTGCCGAATATTGCGCCGCTGGTGATCGACAACGGGCGCGGCAAGCGTTCGGCGCTCGCCGATCTGCGCGAGACGGCAGGGCGCGAGGTGTTGCGCGGCCTCGCCGGCGCAGCCGATGTATTTCTGCAGGCATATCGTCCGGGGGCGCTCGCCGCGCGCGGTTTCGGTCCCGAGGAACTGGCGCGCGAGCGGCCGGGGATCGTCTACGTGTCGGTGTCGGCTTACGGTCACGAGGGGCCTTGGGCTCAGCGGCGCGGGTTCGACAGCCTGGTGCAGTCGGCGAGCGGAATCGCGTTCGCCGAACGGCAGGCGGCTGGGTGGAACGAGCCCAAGCACCTGCCGTGTCAGGCGCTGGATCATGCGACCGGCTATCTGGCGGCCTTCGCTGCGATGGCCGCGCTGGCACGGCGTGCTACCGAAGGCGGAAGCTGGCACGTGCGCGTCTCGCTTGCGCAAACGGGCCGGTGGCTGCAGTCGTTCGGGCAGATTCCCGAGGGCTGGAAAGCACCCGACGTCACGCTCGAGGAGGTGCGCGATTGCCTCGCGACCGTGGAGTCGGAGTTTGGGCGCGTACTAGCCGTGCAACCGGCCGAGGTGCTAGACGAGACGCCCGCGTATTTCGCGCTGCCGCCGAGCCGGGTGGGCGCGCACGCGGCAAGATGGGAGTGAGGGTTCAGGCGCTTCAGGGGGGGTTGCCGGGAGCCCGCCGGCAAACACCGCGCACATGACTGATCCAAGGCGCAAAGACTCGACCCGCTACTTTCTCAATTCCGCCACGAAGTCGTAGTAATCGTTGCGGCAGTAGGTGTCGGTCAATTCGATGGCCCGCTGATCGGCGGTGTAGCCCACGCGGGTGATCAACAGCAGCGCCTCGTTCGGGGCGATGCTCATCTGCTGCGCGATTTCCTCGCTCGCATTCACGGCCCGAAAATGCTGAAGCGCGCGGACAATCGTCAGTCCGCGATTCTCCAGGTACGTGTACAGCGAATCGCCGATTGCTTGAGGATCGGGAATCACCGCGGCCGGGAAGGTGGAATTCTCGACCGCCATCACGATGCCGTCGGCCAGCCGCAAGCGCCGCAAGCGTGTTACCGCGGCGGCCGGCGACAGGCCGAGCTGAATCACCTCGTCGCGGTTTGCCGGCAGGATTTCGCGCGAGAGCCACTTCGAACTCGGCGTAAAGCCCCGCCGCCGCAGCATTTCACTGAAGCTCGACAGACGCGACAACGGATCCTCATAGCGCGGCGTGATGAAACTGCCGGCGCCCTGCGTGCGCCGAATCAGACCTTGCTCGACCAGCAAGGCAATCGCCTTGCGTGAAGTAATCCGCGATACGCCCAGCGCTTCCGAGAGCACGCGCTCGGAGGGCAGTGCCTCGCCGGCGTTCCAGCGGTTCTCGTGGATAGCGGCGCCGAGCTTGCGGGCAAGTTGCAGGTACAGCGGCGTGTCGTTTTCCGGGTCCGGGCGCAGGTCGCGCCAGCGGTCTTCCGAGGCAGAGGTCATGGAGCTCACGCAAGAAGGGCAAGCGGCAATTCTATGACATCGGCGCGTTGTGTTATAGCGGGCTTTTGCCTGGGGGGCGATCGAATGCCCGTCGAACGGCTAAACTCGTCGCTATGTTTTTCGTGGCATGTGCCGCGCATTCGCATGCGCCGCGGCATGGCCGACCATTGAGCCACTTCGAGGAGTCAGCATGACGAGCGACATCGCAAGCGTGAGCCTGCCCGACGGCGAACGCATTCCGAAACTGGGGCAGGGCACGTGGGAGATGGGTGAAATGCCGGCGCGGCGGGCCGCTGAAATCGACGCGCTGCGTTGTGGCATCGAACTCGGCATGACGTTGATCGACACGGCGGAAATGTACGGCGACGGCGCGACCGAATCGTTGCTGGGCGTCGCGCTGGCCGGCCTGCGCGACAAGGTGTTTCTGGTCAGCAAGGTGTATCCGCATAACGCCAGCCGGCGCGGCGTGATCGCGGCCTGCGAGCAGAGCCTCAAGCGTCTGAAGACGGATCAGCTCGATCTGTATCTGCTGCATTGGCGCGGCTCGGTGCCGCTCGCGGAAACGGTCGAGGGCTTCGAGGCGTTGCGGCGGGCGGGCAAGATTCGCCACTGGGGCGTCAGCAACTTCGACACCGAGGACATGGAAGAACTCGCCGCTACGCCAGGCGGCGATGCTTGCGCGACCAATCAGATTCTCTACAACGTGGCGCGCCGCGGGGCGGAATTCGATCTGCTGCCGTGGCTCGCCGCGCGCAAGATGCCGCTCATGGCGTACAGCCCGGTCGATCACGCACGCTTGCCGAAACGCTCGCCGCTCGACGATATCGCCGGCGCGCGCGGCGTCTCGGTGTTCCAGGTGGCGCTCGCATGGGTGTTGCTCAAGCCCGGTGTGTTCGCGATTCCGAAAGCGGGCCGCGTCGAGCACGTGCGCGACAACCATCGCGCGTCGCAACTGCAACTCGGCGCGGATGAGCTGGCCGCTATCGACGCTTACTTCAAGCCGCCGCGCGGCAAGCGTCCGCTCGAAATGCTGTGAGTCAGGCGGCGCGAAAAGGTGACGCGCTAAGGCGCCGCACGGTTGGCGCGCAACGGCCGCTGCGGGCGTTTCACTCGTTTCGCCAGCAGGCAACGGCCGCGCGGCGCGCGCACAGATTAGTTGCAGCTGTGGTGCATGTGCACGGAACCCAGCACCGCGACTTCCGCCGGAGTGTGCTTGAGCGAATCTTCGTTGACCTGGGCGGCGTCCGCGACGAATTCGTCGACGATCGACGACACCTGCGTATTGCGCAGACACAGCGACACGCGCTGCGTTTCATTGGCCGGCAGGGCGGCGCGCTGACCGAGGAACAGCACGCCGTACTGATAGCCGTGGATGATGCCGCGGATCGCGCCGACGCATTGGCCTTGCGCGACGTTGTCGCTCTTCTGCTTGCAGGTCTGCGCGAGCGAATAGGCGGAGAAGGTGGGATCGACCGCGGGAGCAGCTTGGGACAGCGTCGGCGACAGAGGCTGTCCCGCCGCTTGTGCTGTTTGTGTTGTCGGTGCGGGTGTTTGCGCTGGTGTTTGCGCATGAGCGAGCGATGCGAGGCCGAACGCGGCGGCCATCAACAGACCGGTGGCCGCGCGTGCTGCGGAGGGTAAGACGTGTCGCTGCATAGTGTGGTGCCCTCATATCGAACGTTGAATCTGATATGAGGCGATCGTCCCGGTTTGGTTCCTCTCATGCGCGCATGGGCGGCTGGTTGTTTGTGTTATAGCCGCGCTGCGTGCGTGCGTGCGTGCGTGCGTGCGTGCGTGCGCGCGATGCGCATGGCGTGGATAGACTTTACGGCACCTTCTCGGCTGGCTTGCATGGAACGCCGGAACCGACCGGCCTCGGGCGGTGACGCTCGACCGGGGGATCGAGACATCACCGCCGATGCCGGCGGACAACGAGGCGGGATGCCGGGGAATGGCCGCGAGCGGGAGCAGGGCGCGGGGGCCCCCTACTCGTGGAGCGGGCGACCGCTAGTGCCCGTTTCCTCCGCCATTGCCACCACCGTTTCCGCTGCTGCCCTTGCCTCCGTGACCGCCGCCGAAGCCTCCGCCAAAGCCTCCGCCGAAACCGCCACCGAAGCCGCCGCCGAAACCACCACCGAAACCACCACCGAAACCACCACCTTTACCGCCTCCTGCGCCGGCACCACCGCTGGAGCCTCCGCAACCGCAGCCACCGCTGCTTCCGCCACCGCTGCTTCCGCCACCGCTGCTTCCGCCACCGCTGCTTCCGCCGCCGCTGCTTCCGCCGCCGCTGCTTCCGCCGCCGCTGCTTCCGCCGCCGCTGCTTCCGCCACCGCTGCCTCCGCCGCCGCTGCTTCCATTACCACTTCCGTTGCCGTTCCCCTTGCCGCTCCCGCTTGCGCCGGAGTTGCCGCTGCCCGAGCCCGCCGCCCCCGCGGCGGCGCCTGCGCTGCCGTTCGCACCGGCGCCGCCATTGCCCGAACTCGCCGCACCGTTGCTGCCGCTGCCGCCGCCATGAGGCGCGCATCCACTGATGCTGGCTCTGTTGCAGTCGTGCGGCTGAAATACCAGCGCGGCATCGTCGGCGGCGGTCGGTTCGGCGGCCGCGGCGCCCGTGGTCAATCCGCCTGGCGTCGCGCTGTCGTCCTGCGCGAGTTGCGTGATGCCATGCACGGCGCTGGCCGGCAGCGGCGCTTCGGCGAGTACGATCCACTTGGGAATCACATCCGTCGAGGCCGGATACGCGACCTGAGTCGCCAGCGCCACCACGCCCGCTACGATCGCAGTACCGCGTATAACCCCACAGTAGTACTGATTGAATCTCGTGGTCTTCATCACGTCTCTCCCGAGGGAACGATGGCACCTCGCCCACCCCTGAGTCTGCGACGACGGGCCGGGCTGCACGCGGGACGCGTCGCCCTGGAGTCCGTCCTGCCGACTCCGGCCAATCACCCAATAGCAGTTTTCCCGCCGCCGCTCGACCGCGCGTCGCCATTTATCGCGCGCGTCTGCCGATAATCCGGGCCGCGCTGGCTTCGCCTGTCCGACCCGTACTTAGCGATATCCATGCCATTGAGCGCAAAGCCTTGCGGCCACGGGTGCCGGATAGGGATGTGCGATGCGCGCGAGGAAAAAACCCGCGTAAACGTTTCGGCGATGAAACGCACGGCCGCGAGGGCCTATCGCGCAGCGCTATTCGTTGCGCCCGGCGTTCTCGGGTGCGTTTGCCGAGCCGTTGCCGGGGATCTTCCTCGCGACGTTGTCCGCGTCGTCGCGCGAAGCGGCCTGCAGCGCGCGCAGTTCGTGGACGGGAATGTGGCAGCGGATTCGATGCGCCGACGGCGCCGCTGCGTCGTCGGCGTCGAGGAACGGCGGGTCCTGCTGCTCGCAGATCGCACCGAGCTTGCGAGGGCAGCGCGTGTGGAACACGCAACCCGATGGCGGCGATGCCGCGCTCGGCAGTTCGCCCCATAGCCGGATGCGGGCCGTGCCGCTGTGGCCACCGAGCGTCGGCACCGAAGACAGCAGCGCTTCGGTATAAGGGTGGTGCGGTCCGCCGAACACGGCCGCCGCCGGTCCGATTTCCAGCAGTCTGCCCAGATACAGTACCGCGATGCGATCCGACAGATAGCGAACCACATGCAGATCATGCGAGATGAAAACGTAACTCACGCCACGTTCGCGCTGTAGATCGGCGAGCAGGTTCAGGATCGCGGCCTGCACGGACACGTCGAGCGCGGAAGTCGGTTCGTCGCACACCACCACGCGCGGCTCGCCGGCAAACGCGCGCGCTATCGCCACGCGCTGCTTGAGTCCGCCGGAGAGTTGCCGCGTGCGCGAGCCGAGATAGCGCTGCGGCAAACGCACGGCGGCTGCCAGCGCGGCAAGCCGTTCGTCGATCGCGGGCCCGCGCAGTCTGGTGAGGCGCGACAACGCGCGCCCGATCAACCGTTTCACCGAATGCGCGCGATTGAGCGCCGAGTCCGGATTCTGGAACACGATCTGCAGCGACTTGATCTGATCGTCGTTGCGTCGCGTGACGCGTGCGGCGAGCGGCACGCCGTCGAGTTCGAGCTTGCCGCCCGGATCCGGTGTGAGCAGACCGAGCATCAGCTTGGCGAGCGTCGTCTTGCCACTGCCCGATTCGCCGACGAGGCCGAGCGTTTCGCCGCTGGCCAGATCGATCGAGACATTGTCCACCGCACGCAGCGAGGCGCCGGACAGGTGGAACGTCTTCGAGAGATTTTCCGCGCGCAGCACGAGAGCCGCACGCTCGCTGTCGAGCGACGCGCCGGCGCGCTCCGGCAAGGCTTGCGGGCTCGCACGCGGCAATTCGATCGCGCGTTCGTGGTAATGACAGCGTGACATCTGATCGCCTTGCGCGGCGCTCACGCGATACGGCGGCGGCGCGTCACGGCGGCAGCGGTCGTCGGCGAGGCGGCAGCGGTCCGCGTAGATGCAGCCCTGCGTCACCGAACCCGGCGAGGGCAGGCTGCCGGCAATCGTGTCGAGCCGCTCGCTATCCTTGCTGCGCCCGGCCGTGGGCAGGCAACGCAACAGTCCGACCGTATACGGATGGCGCGGCCGCGTGAAGACATCCTGCGTCGCGCCTTCCTCAACCAGCTTGCCCGCGTAAAGCACACCGACGCGTTCGCACATCCGTCCGATCACCGCGAGGTTGTGGCTGATGAAGAGCACAGCCGTGCCGAGTTCCGCTCGCAACTGCGCAACGAGGTCGAGCACTTCGGCCTCGACCGTAGCGTCGAGGCCGGTGGTCGGTTCGTCGAGAATCAGCAGCGCCGGGTTCGAAGCGAGCGCCATGGCGATCACCACGCGCTGTTGCATGCCGCCCGACAACTGATGAGGATAGCTGTGCATCACCCGCTCGGGCGCGGCAATGCGCACGCGCTGCAGCATCTCGAGCGTGCGCCGCAAGGCTTCGTCGCGCGCGACGCCGGCGGCTTCGAATGCTTCCGAGACTTGCCGCGCGACCGTGAGCGAGGGATTGAGCGCGCGCCCCGGATCCTGATAGACCATCGAAATCGTCCTCGCGCGCATGTTGCGCAGCGCGTCGGCGTCGAGCTTCTGGACGTCCTCGCCGGCAATGATGATTTTGCCGGCTTTCACTTTGCCGTTGCGCGGCAGATAGCGTAGCGTCGCCATTGCGACGGTCGACTTGCCGCAGCCGGACTCGCCGACGAGACCGTACGCCTCGCCGCGCCGCACGCGAAACGAAATGTCTTGCAGCACTTCGCGATCGCGCCCGCGCATGCGGTACGTGACCGTCAGACCGATGACGGTCAGCGCATCCGTGCGATCGCTCTTCGAGACGTCGAAGGCCGGGAACGAGGAGGGCGGCGGGCCGTTCATTGGTCGAGCACGCCTTGTACGCTGTCGGCGATCAGATTCACGCCGACCACCAGGCTCGCAATCGCACCGGCCGCGAACACCACGGTCCACCATGCGCCGCCCGCCATCAGCGTGTACGACTCGGATAGGGCGAGACCCCAGTCCGCCGATGGCGGCTGGATGCCGAAGCCGAGAAACGACAGCGTGGCGACCGCGAAAATCGCGTAACCGAGCCGCACTGTCGCCTCGACGATGATCGGCGGCAACACGTTCGGTAGAATCTCCGCGAACATGATGTAAGGCGCGCGCTCGCCGCGCAGCTGCGCCGCGGCGACGTAGTCGAGATGCCGTTCAGCGAACACCGCGGCGCGCACGGTGCGCGCGGTGATCGGCGTGAAGGTGATGCCGATCACGAGGATGACCGTGAAATTCGACGCGCCGACGGCAGCCAGCGCGAGCAGCGCGACGATCACGAGCGGCAGCGCGAGCACGGCGTCGATCGCGCGCCCGACCACGTTGTCGACCCAGCCTTCGAAGTAGCCGACGATCAATCCCAACGCGGTGCCCGCCAATGTACCCAGCAGCGTGGCGAGCGGCGCAATGGTGAGAATGTCGCGCGCACCGACGATTACGCGCGAGAACACGTCGCGCCCGAGTTGATCGGTGCCGAACCAGTGCGTGCGGTCAGGCGGCGTCAACGAGTTGAGCGGATCGGACGCGTAAGGGTCGAGGCGCACGATCCATTGCCCGGCGACGGCGCACACGATCCACCACGTGACGATCACCACGCCGACCACGAAGGTCGGTGAGCGCAGCAGCACGCGCAACTGGTCGAAGCGCGGCTCGTCAACCGGACGTGGAGCCGGCGACGCGGCCGGCGGAACGATGGCGCTCATTCGGCGCTCCTCACCCGCAGCCGCGGATTGAGCAACACATGCAGCGCATCCGCAACGAGATTGGCGGCGGTGTAGACCACACCGATCGTCAGTACGCCTGCTTCGAGCATCGGAAAGTCCTTGGCCTTGGCGGCGTTGTAAATCAGCGAGCCGATGCCCTGATAGTGGAACAGTGTCTCGACCACCACGAGCCCGCCAATCATATAACCGAGTTGCGTGGCGGCCACCGTGATGGTGGGCAGCAACGCGTTGCGCAAGACATGCCGCCAGATCACGATATGGCGCGGCAGGCCCTTGAGAATCGCGGTGCGCGTGTAGTCGGCGTCGAGCGCCTCGACGGTGCCGGCGCGCGCCATTCTCGCGATGTAGCCGAAGAACACCAGCACGAGCGGCAGCACCGGCAGCACCAGATGGCGCAGCTGTTCGAGCGCGCTCGCTTCGGGCGGATACGACGCTTCGATCGGCAGCCAGCGCAGCCACACGCCGAACACGAGGATCAGCACGATCGACGAAACGAATTCCGGCACCACCGTCGCCGACAATCCGGCAATGCTGATCGTGCGATCGAGCCAGCGTCCGGCGTGCATGGCCGACCATACGCCTCCCGCAATGCCGAGCGGCACGACCACGATGAACGCGAGCAAGCCGAGCCTCGCGGAATGCGCGAGCGCGTCGGCGATGAACGGCCCGACCGGCTCGCGATACGCATACGAGAGGCCCATGTCGCCGCGCACGAAATGCGAAATCCACTCGGCGTATTGCGTCATCAGCGGGCGGTCCGCGCCGAGTTGATGATTGAGCGCGGCGACCGCGCGCGCGTCGGCAAGCGGGCCGAGCACCGCGCGGCCGATATCGCCGGGCAGCAGTTGGCCGCCCGCGAAGACGATCACCGACAGCAGCCACAGCGTGATCAGCGACAGGCCGACACGCGTGGCCAGAAAACGCACGACGCGGCCTGCGTTGCCGCGCGACGCAGAGTTTGCGGAAGGGGTCACCGTGGTCGACATCGTGCTCTCCTGCCGAATGCGCGCTGGCGCTTAGGCCATCAACATCACGCGCTCAACACCGCGCGGTCGAAGTAGAGTTGCGCGAGCGCGGTGAAGCGCACGCCGTTCACACCCTTGCGCATGGCGATCAGCTGATCGTAGAAGAATGGAATGATGATGGGCGTTTCATCGAGCAGCAGCGTCTGGATCTGCCCGGAGATTTTCTTCTGCGAGCCGAGATCGACGGCCGCGACGAATTGCGCGACCAGTTGGTCGTATTGCGGATTCTTGAAGTGCGCCGCGTTCCACGTGCCGGTGCTGGTGAGCGGTGCATTCAGAAAAACGTTCGGCACGCCGCGATGACCGTAGTCGGTAATGCCGAGCGGCGAGTCGAGCCAATCCGATTTGCCCGGCGTGCCCGCGCCGTAATACAGCGACTGGCTCTCGACCTTCAGGTTGATGCGCACGCCGATGGCTTTCGCCGCGTTCTGCACGACCACGGCGAGATCGGGAATCTCCATGTATTTTTCGGTGGTTAGCGTCACATCGAAGCCATTCGGCACACCCGCTTGCGCGAGCAGTTGCTTCGCTTTCGCGACGTCGAGCTTGCGTTGCGCGACACCCGCATCCGACGACGGAAACACCGGCGCGAACGGACTGTCGTTGCCGAGTTGCGCGCGCCCTTTGAAGAGGCCTCGCACCAGCACATCGCGATCGATCGACAACGCCAGTGCCTGGCGCACGCGCTTGTCCTTGAACAGCGGATTGTCGTTGCGCATGTG
This sequence comes from Paraburkholderia aromaticivorans, assembly GCF_002278075.1. Lineage (NCBI taxonomy): Bacteria > Pseudomonadati > Pseudomonadota > Betaproteobacteria > Burkholderiales > Burkholderiaceae > Paraburkholderia > Paraburkholderia aromaticivorans. The sequence continues at coordinate 1,979,130 of NZ_CP022989.1, forward strand.
AATCTGCCGGTGCGCGCTCGACTTCACGCCCACGGCCTTGTAATCCGGATTGTTCAGAATGCCGGCGCCGCCCTGCACGGTGAAGGTGCCCATCACATCGGCCTGATGGCCTTGCAGTGCGAGCAGTTGAGCCTGTTCGTCGGCGTAGAAGGAGAACTGTACGCGTTGCGGTAACGCTTTCTCGCCCCAGTAATCGGGATTGCGCACGAACGATGCGCCCACCTTCGCCTGGTACTTTTCGAGCTTGAACGGCCCCGTGCCGATGAAGCTCTTCTCGTAACCGCCGGCGTAGTTCGCGGGCAGGATCACGGCGTTGTAATTGTCCGAGGAAACGTAGTACGGGAAGTTGCCGTTCGGCGCATCCAGATGAAACGCAACCGTGTGGTCGTCGACCGCTTTCGTGCCGCCTTTGGACAGCACGCCCTTGAGCACGGAAAGCGCCGCCGAGCCGCTCGCCGGATCCGCGAGGCGCTCGAAGGTGGCGACCACGTCCTTGGCGGTGAACAGTTGGCCGTCGTGGAACTTGACGTTCGGACGCAGCTTGAAGGTCCACACGTCGCCTTTGTCGTTGGGTTTCCATGACAAGGCGAGCGCCGGTTTGAGCATGAGCTTTTCACCGTCGTCGTCGATCAGGAATTCACCGGTCTGGTTCAGCAAGGCAAGACTGGCGGCGTCCGTCACGGTGAGCGGATCGACCGCGCCGGCAGGCGTCAGGTGAGCCACACGAATCGTCTGATTCGACGCGGCCGCGGTGCCTTGCGCACGCGCTCGCGGCGCATTCAGCACGCCGCCGCCCGCCAGCGACAAACCGATCACGCTGGCGTAGCGCAGCAGATCGCGGCGCGTGATGCGGCCGGCGAGGAATTCGTCGATGGCGTGGTTGCCGTAGGCGTCGGCGGTGAGTCGGGCTGCGTCGAGAGCGAGAATTCGGTTCGCGGGAGTCTTCATCGATGGAGTGTCCAGTCCGTTCTGTTGCCGGTTCTGAAAGGCCGCGCCGGATGCGCGACAGTCGCGCAATGACGAAAGCGGCGATGCAAAGCGGTCTCAGTGTAAGCGATTGGTCAAGGCTACGGAGCGCTTGCGGCGGCGCGGGCCTGCCGATTCGCGGATAAACGGGCCGGTGTGTATCGTCACCACAACGCTCGACGCTTGCGTGGCGCGATGCATGCGTGATTCGCACGCGGCGGGCGGTTGAGGTGCCCGCCGCTGCGGCAGCGCGACGGACAATGCCGCGATGGCAACGTTACCGATCGCAGCGGGAAACCTGTTGGATTTACCGCGCGACCGCGTTCGGGCGCCGCCAGCGGTGAAACAGCACCGAGCCGATCCAGCACGCCATGAACAGCGCGACGATGCCGTAACCCAGCACGCCGAAGCGTTCGTTCACGCCGGCGACCGCATCCCATACGCCGCCGTTCAGCCCGAGTTTGTCCGACAGCAGGCCCAGGGCTTCGACTCCGCCGATCACAATCGCCACCACCGCCGAGACAAAGGTGATGCTCGCGTTGTAGTAGAGCTTGCGTTTCGGGTCGTCCATGGCCCAGCCGTAGGCGTGGACCATCAGCACGTTATCGGTCGAATCGACGAGTGTCATGCCGGCGGTGAAGAGCGCGGGGAACACGAGGATCGAATAGAGCGGCAGTCCTCGGCCCGCTTCGGACGCGGCAATCGCCAGCAAACCGATCTCGGTTGCGGTATCGAAGCCTAGGCCGAACAACACGCCGACAGGGTACATGTGCCAGCTTTTCGTCACGAGCCCGAAGAGCGGGCGCAGCGCGCGCGACAGCAGACCCGCCGGCGCAATCGGATCCGGCGTTTGAGCAGGCAGTTCGCCGCCGCGCTGGACATGGCGATAACGGCGCCAGACGTCACGCAAGATCACGAGATTGACGGCCGCCAGCACCAGCAGGAAACTCGCGGAGACGAGCGTGCCGATCGTGCCGCCCACCGCCTTGAAAGTCTCGAAACGGCCTTGCAGCGAATGCGCGGTCCACGCGATGCCGATCGTCGCCAGGATCACGATGGTCGAATGCCCCAGCGAAAACGACAGCCCGACGCCGAGCGGCCGCTTGCCGGCCTGCATGAGCTTGCGCGTGACGGCGTCGATCGCCGCGATGTGATCGGCGTCGACCGCATGACGCAGGCCGAAGCCATAGGCGAGCAGCGCGGTGCCGAACAGCAGCGGATAGTGGCGAAACGCGATCAGCGCCCACGCCCATGCGCCGAGATTGGCGGCGATCAGCACGGCGTATAGCGCGAAGAGGCGAGGGCGCAGCGAAGCGGTCGGCGTCATGAGTTGCGTGGGCGGGCGTTAATGATCGTGTGGATGCTTGTGAATCGGATCGACCCAGAACACCGTTTCGGGCTGTTCCACCGCGTCGATGTTCAGATTGACCACGACCGCTTCGTTGTCGCTGCGCACCAGCACGCATTCGAGCGGATCGTCGGTACTCGCGTTGATCTCCTGATGCGGCACATAGGGCGGCACGAAGATGAAGTCGCCGGGGCCGGCCTCGGCGGTGAATTCCAGATGCTCGCCCCAACGCATGCGCGCCTGGCCGCGCACCACGTAGATCACGCTTTCGAGCGCGCCATGATGATGCGCGCCGGTCTTCGCATTCGGATGGATCGTCACGGTGCCGGCCCAGATCTTCTGCGCGCCGACGCGTGCCGCATTGATCGCCGCCGCGCGATTCATGCCCGGCGTTTGCGCCGTGTTGGTGTCGAGCTGATCGCCCTTGATGACCTTCACGCCGTGCTCGCGCCAATCGGGCACGGCCGGCGGCACGTCCTTGTAATGCGGATGTTCGTGATCCTGACTCATGATGTGTCTCCTCGTAAGCGTGAGTCCCGACGTTCGGCACGGCGCCATCTGGCATTTTTGCACGTTCAAAAACGCGCGTGTGAAGAGGCCCCGTGCGTGGCGTCGCGGACGAAAAAAAGCCCGTCCGCAGGGGACGGGCTTCGAGCCGCTGGCGTGCGACGCCTGCGGCGTAGCGCCGTTACTTCTGCTTCGCGTTGATCACGGCTTCAGCGACGTTGTTCGGCGTTTCAGCGTAGTGCTTGAACTCCATCGTGTAAGTCGCGCGGCCTTGCGTCGCGGAGCGCAGCGACGTGGAGTAACCGAACATCTCCGCGAGCGGCACTTCGGCGCGCACCAGCTTGCCGCCGCCGCCGGCGATGTCTTCCATGCCTTGCACCATGCCGCGACGGCTCGACAGATCGCCCATCACGTTGCCCATGAAGTCTTCCGGCGTTTCCACTTCAACGGCCATCATCGGTTCGAGCAGCACGGGCTTGGCCTTGCGCATCGCTTCCTTGAAGGCCATCGAGCCGGCCATGCGGAACGCGTTTTCGTTCGAGTCGACATCATGATACGAACCGAACGTGAGCGTCACCTTCACGTCGACTACCGGATAGCCCGCCAGCACGCCGGCCTTCAGCGTTTCCTGAATGCCCTTGTCGACGGCCGGAATGAATTCGCGCGGAATCACACCGCCCTTGATCGCGTCGACGAATTCGTAACCCTTGCCTTGCGGCGCCGGCTCGAGCGTAATCACCGCGTGGCCGTATTGGCCGCGGCCGCCCGACTGCTTGACGAACTTGCCTTCGACATCTTCGGCCTTGTTGCGCACCGTCTCGCGATACGCGACCTGCGGCTTGCCGACCGTGGCCTCCACGCCGAACTCGCGCTTCATGCGGTCGACCAGAATTTCCAGGTGCAACTCGCCCATGCCCGAGATGATCGTCTGGCCGGATTCTTCGTCCGTCTGCACGCGGAACGACGGGTCTTCCTGAGCAAGACGGTTCAGCGCGATGCCCATCTTTTCCTGGTCGACCTTGGTCTTCGGCTCCACGGCCTGCGAGATCACCGGCTCCGGGAAGATCATCTTTTCGAGGATGATCACGTGGTTCGGATCGCACAGCGTGTCGCCCGTGGTGGCTTCCTTCAGGCCGACGGCCGCGGCGATGTCGCCCGCGTAGACTTCCTTGATTTCCTTGCGCTCGTTGGCGTGCATCTGCAGGATCCGGCCAAGGCGTTCCTTCTTTTCCTTGATCGCGTTGTAGACCGTGTCGCCCGAATTCACTACGCCGGAATAGACGCGGAAGAAAATCAGCTGGCCGACGAACGGGTCGGTCATGATCTTGAACGCGAGCGCCGAGAACGGATCGGTGTCGTTCGGATGACGCTCGATCTCGTTGTCGTGCTCGTCGTGGCCGGTGATGGCGGGCACGTCCACCGGTGAGGGCAGATAGTCGATCACCGCGTCGAGCATGGCCTGCACGCCCTTGTTCTTGAAGGCGCTGCCACACAGCATCGGCACGATTTCATTGGCGATGGTGCGGGCGCGAATGGCCTGCTTGATTTCCTCTTCGGTCAGCGTTTCGCCGCCAAGATATTTGTCGAGCAGTTCCTCATTCGCTTCGGCCGCGGCCTCGACCATCTTGTCGTGCCATTCTTTCGCGGTCGCCGCGAGTTCCGGCGGAATGTCGCGATACTCGAACTTGATGCCCTGGTTCTCTTCGTCCCAGAAGATCGCCTTCATCTTGACCAGATCGACCACGCCCTGGAAGTGTTCTTCCGCGCCGATCGGAATCTGGATCGGCACCGCGACGCCCTTCAGCCGGTCGCCGATCTGCCGCTGCACGCGGAAGAAGTCCGCGCCCACGCGGTCCATCTTGTTGACGAACGCAATGCGCGGCACCTTGTACTTGTTCGCCTGGCGCCACACGGTTTCCGACTGCGGCTGCACGCCGCCAACCGAGTCGTACACCATGCAGGCGCCGTCGAGCACGCGCATGGAGCGCTCCACTTCGATCGTGAAGTCGACGTGGCCCGGGGTGTCGATGATATTGATCCGATGTTCCGGATAGTTGCCGGCCATGCCCTTCCAGAAAGCGGTGGTGGCCGCCGACGTGATGGTGATGCCGCGCTCCTGCTCCTGTTCCATCCAGTCCATCGTCGCCGCACCGTCGTGAACCTCGCCGATCTTGTGGGTCACGCCGGTGTAGAACAGGATGCGTTCAGTGGTGGTGGTTTTGCCGGCATCGATGTGAGCGCTGATGCCGATATTCCGGTAGCGCTCGATGGGAGTCTTGCGGGGCACGTGAACCTCCTTGGAATGGCGCGCCTGAAACGCTTGCCGGGCAGCAGTCTGTGCTGTCCGGGGAGCCTTGGGTGCTGCTTTACTAAGATTACTAGGATAGCGCGTCGGCCCGTCTTTTGCAGGAATCTCGCCGGTCGGGCGCGAACGCCTGCTGGCAAGGCTTCGGGCTGCCTGAGCCAGGCGCGGCGGTGCGACGCGAGACGCCGCCATGCGGGGCGATACGGCCAAGCGACGCGATTCGGCGAGACGACGCGATATGGCGAGACGACGCGATATGGCGGTGCGACGCGATACGGGCAGCCGGCGCGGTATGGCAACGCCCCGATGCCGCGGCGCGGCAAAAAAAAGCCGGCGCCTCATGACAAGGCACCGGCTTCCGGAAAGCGGTATGACGAAACGGCAGCGACAACGCTCGCGAATAATCGCGCGCCGCCGGCGCGTCTTATTGCGCGGCGGGCAGGCCCTGGATTTTCATCCCCGGTTTGATGCCCTTCGACGTGAACCAGCCTTTGCTCATCTCCAACGCATACACGCCGTTGTTCTTCGGGCAGTGATTGTTGGTGGTCTCGGCCTGCATCTCGTCGATGTCGGTAACCGTGCCGTCGGCGCGCATGAACGCGATCGACAGCGGGATCAACGTGTTCTTCATCCAGAAGCAGTGCACGGCGTTTTCGTTGAAGACGAACAGCATGCCTTCGTTCGGCGCGAGGGTCGTGCGATACATGAGGCCCTGCTCGCGGTCCGCGTCGTTCGCGGCGACAGCAGCGTCGATCACGAACATGCCCGCGGTCAGCTTCGCGCGGGGAAATTCGCCGGGCTGTTTCGCGCCGGCCGGCAACTGCTGCGCATGAGCAGGCGCGGCGGTAGTCGCGGTAAATGTCAACGCGGCGAGCGGCAGGGCAACGGCAACAGCGAAACGCGCAATCAACGAGCGCATGGGAAATCGCACGGCATGACTCCTTGCTGGAAATTAACCCGCGAATGTTACGCGAGCGCGTCAAAAACAAAAAGGCAGATCGCCTTGCGGTGATCTGCCTTTCAACGCCGTAAGAACGGCAATGAAGCGTGTTCTTGACTGCGTTTTTACAACAAACTTACTCCGAAGCGCCCGAAGCTGCAGCTGCTGCTGCTGCCTTCTTGTGCGACTTCTTGTGAGCGTGCTTCGTGGTCTTCTTTGCCGACGAAGCTGCTGCTGCCGGAGCTGCCGGAGCTGCCGAAGCTGCTGCCGGTGCCGAAGCTTGTGCGAATGCTGCCGTTGCGAAGAGACCAGCGACCAGAGCGGCGATCAGTTTGTTCATTTTGTGAATCCTCAGCTTTAGTTAATTAACCAAATGACCCGGTTATATATAGAGTCATGTCGGTAAACGTGCCATCCACCTTTCGGTTGACAGCCGTATCGAACAAATTTTCGACACGTCTGCGTTAGCGCTCAGACTCCCCGCACTTACCGCGAGAGCGGCTTGCACAAAGGCCCTTAAGGCTGAATGCCGGATAGCTTCGGGCGGCATCTGCGTCGAATAACGCCTGAGCTCGCGCACCGGTTGACGCGAATTTTGCGGAAAACTTATATGCCGATGGATTGATTCAGATCACGTGCCACAGCGTTGTCGCAGACGAAAGTGTTTCACGCTTTTTTGCGATGGTTTCACACGCTATTTTGTTTGCTGATACAACGAGTTAGCTGATTGATTCACAGTGTGAGGTGAAGGCGTGCAGCCGATTCGCAGGAATGTGGCCACACGCGCGCGTCATCACGTCACGCCTTCCCACGGCGCGTTCGGCGGCAATTCGACGCTCTCTCCCGGCTGCAGCCCAAGCGCAAACACGTCGAGCGCGCCGATGCCCACGCGCACGAGGCGCAAAGTCGGGAATCCCACGGCGGCTGTCATGCGACGCACCTGGCGATTTTTGCCTTCGGTGATCGACAGCTCGATCCATGTGGTCGGTATCGCGGCGCGATAGCGAATCGGCGGAGTGCGCGTCCAGAGCGTCTGCGCCGGTTCCACGTATTCGGCGCGACAGGGCCGCGTGACGTAGTCGCCGAGATCGACGCCGCGCGCGAGCTTCTTGAGCGTGGCCGCATCGACCGCGCCTTCCACTTGCGCCCAATACCGTTTGACGAGTTTGTGACGCGGCTCGGCGATGCGCGCCTGCAGCGCGCCGTCGTCGGTGAGCAGCAGCAGGCCCTCGCTGTCGGAGTCGAGGCGGCCCGCCGGATAGACGTTGGGCACCTTGACCCAGTCGGCCAGTGACGCGCGCGTTTCATGCGGCGAAAACTGACAGATGGTGCCGAACGGTTTGTTCAGAGCAAGGAGGCGCATAGTGAGGGAATGTGAGTCGCGAGGCACCGGATGCGGCGGGTACTGCCGCTGTGCTCGAGCGGCCCGGGACGCGGATGGTCAAGGGCGGGATAATAAAGCATAATTCGCGGTGACTGGCTCCATGTCTTATATAAGACATAAGAATTACGCATCGCCGGTTCGAGTTCGTCCATGTTGGAAAACCCCGAGCCGTCGCGGCCTTGGCGCGGCGTCCGCGTGGGCTAGAATAGCGGCCAGGCCGCTTGCCGGCGTGCGGCATTGCGCGTAGCGAGGAGCGCCCCCGATTTCGCAGTCTCCCATCAGCTTTCAGCACAGCCTTCACTGGAGTCCGATCATGCCGTATCAGCACATCAAGGTTCCGACCGGTGGTGACAAGATCACCGTCAATCCCGATTTCTCGCTCAACGTGTCCGACCAGCCGATCATTCCGTACATTGAAGGCGACGGCACCGGCCTCGACATCACGCCGGTCATGATCAAGGTCGTGGATGCGGCGGTCGAAAAAGCGTACGCAGGCAAGCGGAAAATTCACTGGATGGAAATCTACGCCGGAGAGAAGTCGACCAAGGTGTACGGCCCGGACGTGTGGCTTCCTGAAGAGACGCTGCAGGTGCTCAAGGAATACGTCGTGTCGATCAAGGGACCGCTCACCACGCCGGTGGGCGGCGGCATCCGTTCGCTGAACGTCGCGTTGCGCCAGGAGCTGGATCTGTACGTGTGTTTGCGGCCGGTGCAGTATTTCAAGGGCGTGCCTTCGCCGGTGCGTGAGCCGGAGAAGACCAACATGGTGATCTTCCGCGAGAACTCGGAAGACATCTACGCGGGTATCGAGTGGCCGGCTGAGTCGGAACAGGCGAAGAAGGTCATCAAGTTCCTGCGCGAAGAAATGGGCGTGAAGAAGATCCGCTTCCCGGAAACGTCGGGGATCGGTATCAAGCCGGTGTCGCGCGAAGGCACGGAGCGTCTCGTGCGCAAGGCGATCCAGTACGCGATCGACAACGATCGCCGCTCGGTCACGCTGGTGCACAAGGGCAACATCATGAAGTTCACCGAAGGCGCGTTCCGCGACTACGGTTATGCGCTGGCGCAAAAGGAATTTGCCGCGGAACTGATCGACGGCGGTCCGTGGATGAAGATCAAGAATCCGAAGACGGGTGGCGACATCGTCCTGAAGGACGTGATCGCGGACGCGTTCCTGCAGCAGATCCTGCTGCGTCCGGCTGAATACGACGTGATCGCCACGCTGAATCTGAATGGCGACTATGTGTCGGACGCGCTGGCCGCGCAGGTGGGCGGTATCGGTATCGCGCCGGGCGCGAACATGTCCGATTCGGTCGCGATGTTCGAAGCCACGCACGGCACCGCACCGAAGTACGCCGGCAAGGACTACGTGAACCCGGGCTCGGAAATTCTCTCGGCCGAAATGATGCTGCGCCATCTCGGCTGGACCGAGGCGGCGGATCTGATCATCAAGTCGATGGAAAAATCGATTCTGCAAAAGCGCGTCACGTACGACTTCGCGCGTTTGATGGAAGGCGCGACCCAGGTGTCGTGCTCCGGCTTTGGTCAGGTGTTGATCGAGAATCTGTAAGCAGTTCGCGTTAGGTTCGCGTTAAGCTGACTCAGTTCGCATTTGAACCCCGGCGCCGAGAGGCGGCCGGGGTTGTTTATTTCTGGCGCAGGCTCGCTCGTTATCGCGCAAGCGCGCACTCGCGACGCCGCATTGAGGGGCGCTCTATATTGAGTACCGGAGTGGTGGTCTGAGTTCGATACGCACTTCCAATCGATAGCGAGATTGGCGGGCGTGAAGTGTTGGGCGGAATGTGACAGGGATAGCGGATGAACAATTGCCCGATATTTGGGATGCAGTCGCGCCTGGCACTATCAGCACAACCAGAAGATGGCGCTCAAAAAAAGAAACCCGGCGCGCAGCCGGGTTTCAAAGGACGGGAATCGAGCAGAATCAGGCAGGTGCCTGGATGTTCGATGCCTGTTTGCCTTTCGGGCCTTGCACGACCTCGAAGGTTACCTTTTGGCCTTCCTTGAGGGTCTTGAACCCATTCATCTGGATGGCCGAGAAGTGTGCAAACAGATCCTCGCCGCCTTCGTCAGGCGTGATGAATCCGAAACCTTTTGCGTCATTGAACCATTTGACCGTACCAGTTGCCATTCCAACTTCCCCTGTAACTCATGTCACTACCACGAGCCCTCGAAAAGCTCGACGACCGCGCGATGCAGCCGCTCCCTCCTCACAAGCTCACCATCGGCATTTTTTCGAAATTATGGCTTGGTGAAAAAAGTGCCAGCTTGATTGTTGAGGCTCTTTATTCGGGTGTCAAGAAAATTTTGAGATGCCGTTGCCGCGTTGCAAACAGGCACTTTCCAGGGTTTTTCCCGCTTTCGTTATGTGCGGTTGCGCAAGCGGGCTGTCTTGAAAAGTCGCATAATCGACGCACATGCTGTTCAACGGGTTACGCCGGCGCCGATGAGGTCGGGCGAGCCGTCAGCCAGCTACGGCAGGTTGTGCGATACTCGATCCGACTGCGGCGCAGCACGGCCGCAAGCATCACAGGATAGGGGCCGGCTCCGCAAATCGGCTCGTCGAATTAACGCACGCATGGAGGGTAATCACCCACCAGGTGGTCGCGAACGGGCTCACCGGCCGGTCGGCCGGGTTTTGACAGGATTGCGGGCCTGTCCTAGTTGTTTAGAATGGGTGTATGGCGATTATCCCGGACAAGCAGGACGGCACCGTACTGGAGCGGCAGGAGAAAAAGCTCAAGCCGCCATCCATGTACAAGGTGGTGCTGCTGAATGACGACTTCACGCCAATGGAATTTGTCGTGATGATCGTGCAGGAATACTTCAATAAAGATCGTGAAACCGCAACGCAGGTTATGTTGAAGGTGCATCGCGAGGGCAGGGGAGTTTGTGGGGTCTATACGCGGGACATCGCGTCGACCAAAGTCGAGCAAGTCGTTACCCACGCACGGCAGGCCGGGCATCCGCTGCAGTGTGTGATGGAGGAAGCATGATTGCCCAGGAACTGGAAGTCAGCCTGCACATGGCGTTCATGGAAGCACGCCAGGCGCGGCACGAGTTCATAACGGTCGAACATCTTTTGCTGGCACTGTTGGACAATCCGACAGCGGCGGAGGTGTTGCGTGCATGCGCGGCCAATATCGAGGATCTGCGCCAGAACCTGCGCAACTTCATTCATGACAACACGCCGACCGTGCCTGGCACGGACGACGTCGACACGCAGCCCACGCTGGGTTTCCAGCGTGTGATCCAGCGCGCGATCATGCATGTGCAATCCACCTCGAATGGCAAGAAGGAAGTGACCGGCGCCAACGTGCTGGTCGCGATCTTCGGCGAGAAGGATTCGCACGCGGTGTACTACCTGCAACAGCAGGGCGTGACGCGTCTGGACGTGGTCAACTTCATCTCGCACGGCATCGCCAAGACGAGCAGCACGGACGCCGCGAAAGCGAGCGACGCGAATGCCGAGTCCGACGAAGCCGCCGCGCAGAAGGAAACCCCGCTTGCGCAGTTCACCCAGAACCTGAACCAGATGGCGAAAGACGGCCGCATCGATCCGCTGATCGGGCGCGAGTCGGAGGTCGAGCGTGTGGTGCAGGTGCTGTGCCGCCGCCGCAAGAACAATCCGTTGCTGGTCGGTGAGGCCGGCGTCGGCAAGACCGCGATCGCCGAGGGCCTCGCATGGCGCATTACGCGCGGCGAAGTGCCGGACATTCTGGCGGATGCGCAGGTGTATTCGCTCGACATGGGCGCGCTGCTCGCCGGCACCAAGTATCGCGGCGACTTCGAACAGCGCCTGAAGACGGTTCTCAAGGAATTGAAGGAACGTCCGCACGCTATCCTGTTTATCGACGAAATTCATACGCTGATCGGCGCGGGTGCTGCGTCGGGCGGCACGCTGGACGCGTCGAATCTGCTGAAGCCGGCGTTGTCGTCGGGCACGCTCAAGTGCATCGGCGCGACCACGTTCACGGAATATCGCGGCATCTTCGAAAAAGACGCGGCATTGTCGCGCCGTTTCCAGAAGGTCGACGTGACCGAGCCGACCGTCGAACAGACGGTGGCGATCCTGCGTGGCCTGAAGTCGCGTTTCGAAGAGCACCACGGCGTGAAGTATTCGTCGGGCGCGCTGTCGGCGGCGGCTGAGTTGTCGGCACGCTTCATCACGGATCGTCATCTGCCGGACAAGGCGATCGACGTGATCGATGAAGCGGGCGCGGCGCAACGCATCCTGCCGAAGTCGAAGCAGAAGAAGACCATCGGCAAGAACGAGATCGAGGAAATCATCTCGAAGATCGCGCGTGTCCCGCCGCAAAGCGTGTCGCAAGACGATCGCAGCAAGCTGCAAACGCTGGATCGCGATCTGAAGAGCGTGGTGTTCGGGCAAGACCCGGCGATCGACGCGCTGTCGGCCGCGATCAAGATGGCGCGCGCGGGTCTCGGCAAGCTGGACAAGCCGATCGGCGCATTCCTGTTCTCCGGCCCCACGGGTGTCGGCAAGACGGAAGTGGCGAAGCAGCTGGCGTTCACGCTGGGCATCGAGCTGATCCGCTTCGACATGTCGGAATACATGGAACGTCATGCGGTCAGCCGGTTGATCGGCGCGCCGCCGGGCTATGTCGGTTTCGACCAGGGCGGTCTGCTGACCGAGGCCGTCACGAAGAAGCCGCATTGCGTGCTGCTGCTCGACGAAATCGAGAAGGCGCATCCGGACATCTACAACGTGCTGCTGCAGGTCATGGACCACGGCACGCTGACGGACAACAACGGGCGCAAGGCAGATTTCCGTAACGTCATCATCATCATGACGACGAATGCGGGCGCCGAAGCGATGGGCAAGTCGGTGATCGGCTTCACGAATCGTCGGGAAACCGGCGACGAAATGGTCGACATCAAGCGCATGTTCACGCCTGAGTTCCGTAACCGTCTGGATGCGGTGATCAGCTTCCGCTCGCTCGATGAAGAAATCATCATGCGCGTGGTCGACAAGTTCCTCATGCAACTGGAAGATCAGTTGCACGAGAAGAAGGTCGACGCGCTCTTCACCGACGCGCTGCGCAAGCACCTGGCCAAGCACGGTTTCGATCCGCTCATGGGCGCGCGGCCGATGCAGCGTCTGATCCAGGACACGATCCGTCGTGCGCTGGCCGACGAACTGCTGTTCGGCAAGCTGATGAACGGCGGCCGCGTAACGGTCGACGTGGATGCGGAAGACAAGGTGCAGTTGACCTTCGACGAACATCCGGCGCCGCGCAATCCGAATCCGGAAGCGGTGGAAGTCGAATAAGCGTACACGGTAGTACTAAGAAACGGCGTGGACTCAAAGGTCCACGCCGTTTTTTTTGGTGCCGATGCTATCGATCGAAACTGATCGGCTTGCTCATGTAGGCGTTCAGCTTGTCTCTCGCCCACGCCTCGGGATTGCCGATCGCCGAGACGATGCCCGTTGTCGCGCCGCCGCCCAGCAAGACGGTGAAGATGCCGCGCAACGGGAAGTCGCCATACATCGGATTCGAAATGTCGAACGGTTCGGACCGCAGGAACATATCTTCGGCCGTAGCGCCCATGGATGGCTGGAACACCGATGGGAATTTCAACGCCAGGATGGTCGGATGCACGTTGCGGTAGTCGGTGCCGATTGCCGGATCGCCCAGCAAGCAGCTGCCACCGGTTCCCCAATGTTGAGAGTCGAAGTCCGTCGCGACCGGGTCGGTCGTATTCGGAATGCGGCTCGCGGGAATCTGCCATGGCATCACCGGCCATTTGAGCGCGCGGCTCACTGCCTTGCAGAAATCGAAGTAGCGTTTCCATTCGCGAGGGCCATAGCAATAGCCGTTCACGTACGCGCGCTGCGTGAAGTCGTCCGCTTCGTAGCGGTCGATCGCGAGAAAGTCGGGTGCATAAGGGCCGTCATATACGCCGAGGCTGGCGACATAGGCCGCTGTTTGCTGCGCCATTTGCGCGGTTTGATCGGTCTCCTCATAAATCCACTCCGAATAGCCGACGCCCCAGAGGTTGATCTGCCAGCCGAACGTCACGCTTGGCGCCACGGTGCGGGTCAGCCAGTTCACGGCGAGGACGTAGCCGGCGATGTCCTCGGTGATATTGGCGGGAATGGCTACCGAGATCGACCAATGGTCGAGCGCGGTTTGCAGCGGACCGCGCACCGGCATCGCGTAGTTCGCGCCAAAGTTGGCCTGCTCGCACGCGCCGAGAAAGTCCGGGTTCACGATGAACCCCGCCGGAACCGGGTGATCGTTGTCGATCGCCTCGGTGGCGATGTTCAGCGCCAGGATGTAGTTCGCGAAGCTGTGTGCGTGAGCGTCGGCATTCGCGAGGATTGTCGGCGTGTCGCCGAGCGACAGGTTGCAGGTGTACGACACCATCACCGGCAGCACCGGCTGAACGTTGTCCAGTTGCGTTTCGATGTTGCGGGCGAGGGTGATCGTCGTTCTTGTCTGGACGTCGTCCGCCAGGAAAACGTTCGAGTCGCCGGCGCCGTCGGTGCCGGCGTAATCGAAGACCGACGTCGCGCGCGCCGCGGCGAAGTCGGCCAGATTGCTCGTCTGCAGATCGGCACATCCGCCGAAGCACAGGTACGCAGGGAAGCCGCGCACGTGGAGATTGGCGGACGCGCCGATGCTCACGTCGAGTTCAATGCGGCCGTCACCACTCACGTTCAATTGCGCTGGCGTGCCGACCGCATACACGACGCCCGCCGACAGGAAGTCGGTAGCCTCCACCGTGTAATGACCCGGGCGGACGAGCGCCGAGAAAGCGGTTTGCTGCGATTGGACGGCGACGGTCTGCAGATAACTCATGTCGCTGGCGACGAGGCGCAAGTCGATCTGGCGATCGAGCGTCTGGTCGGCCGTGACCTTGATCGCCACCTCGACGTAGCCGGAGGTGTTGACGGGCTTGCTCGTCACCATGGAATCGTTGATGGTCACCTGCTGCAGTGCGTTCGTGAGCGTGATGGCCGGCACCTCGAACGAGTAGCGGACATCGTTCAGTGCGACGTTCTGCAGCGATATATGCGCGGTGCCCGCCGGCGGCAGTTTTCGCAGCGACGTCACGCTGTTCGTGCTTGCATCGAATGCCGCGAGCGTGTTGCCAGTCTTGCTGTCGATCAGTGTGACGCTGAGCGTTTCGCTCGACAGACCGGTGAGCGATCCGATCGCGATATCAAGCGCGCAATAGCGCTCGACCGGCCCGAATGTCACGCCGATCGTCGCGGTATTGCCCGCGGTGACTTCAACCGAGGCGGGATTGATGACAAGCGCAGCAACAACAGTCTCATCGTCAGTGGAGACGCTATCGCCGCTTACCGTATAGCCGCCCTGTTCGAGACTCGCCGTGACGCTTTCGCCGTAGCTCAGCGGCAAAGTGGTGACCATGCTGCCCTGTGCGAGTGTGAGTACGGGCGTCACGCTCGCCAACGCCAGGTCGGGCGCCGCCTCGCATGCGGCTGACACCGTGCCGAAGATCGTCGGTTCGTGATCGGCGGCGAATACGAATGAATCGAGCCAGGTGTCGGGATTGGCGACAAGATTGCCGTTGATGCCGATCGTGATCTGATCGGGCGGTTGCATCGTATAGGGTGTGATGAACGGTATGGTCGCGGTGACGTCGAAGTCGCCGTCGCCGATTTGCGATGCTTCCACGGTAGTCGCGCCGGTGACCCAACTGATGAACTGTGGCTGGATGGCCGTGGCATCCAGATTGGCCGGTGAATGGAAGTTGAATTCGAGGAACTGGCCGACGTTGACGGCGCTGCCGTCTTCATAGCGCAGGTTGGAGACGATGATCGTGCCATACCATTCATTGGCACCCGGGCCGACGATTGCATCATATTCGATCTTCATGCTGGCTCCATTCAGGTTTGTCCAGTGGACTCTGGACTGATCGCCCGGATGGGCGAAGAAGAGTACTGTCCACAATGGCAAAGCATCCGCACCGGATTGAATATGATATGGATGCCTAAACAAATCGATAAATTGAAAACACTGCTCGTGACGTGAACCTCCTTGGTCTGGCTTTGACGGAACTGGGATGCTGGAACGTGAGGCGGCCGGCAATGAATCAGCAAGTGTGGCCGGGTGGATCGGTGCTGCTGGTGGTTGATTTATAGGTGGGGGAGTTGAAGGTCCAAATCGGACAACTCCGAATTCTATTCGCGCCGCGGAAAGACGTGTGGAAGGCTTGAGTGGCGGGAGAGAGCCGTGCTGGGTTGGGCTAAGCCAGCACGGTTTTGGGGGAATCCAGCTTAATGCTTGCCCGTGCTGCCGAAACCGCCCGCGCCACGCTCGCTGGTTTCGAAGTCGTCGACGATATTGAACTCCGCTTGCACGACCGGCACGATCACCAACTGCGCGAGGCGTTCCATTGGATTCAGCACGAACGTGGTCTCGCCGCGATTCCACGTCGAGATCATCAGTTGACCCTGGTAATCCGAATCGATCAGACCGACGAGGTTGCCCAGCACGATCCCGTGCTTATGGCCTAAACCCGAGCGCGGCAGAATCAATGCCGCATAGCCCGGATCGCCGACGTGAATGGCCAGTCCCGTCGGCACGAGCGCGGTTTCGCCGGGTTTGAGCGCCAACGGTTCGTCGAGGCACGCGCGCAGGTCGAGTCCCGCGCTGCCGGTGGTGGCATAAGCCGGGAGCTGGTCGCGCATGCGCGCGTCGAGGATTTTCAGGTCGAGTTTCATGCAGGTTCGAAGGTTACGGGGTGGGGGCCGGGCGTTCGAGCTGGAACGCTTCAGCAAGAAGTTCATAGGAGCGCAGCCGGGCGCGATAGCTGCCCGCAACGGTGAGCACGATCAGTTCGTCGGCTTCGAACTGCTCCTGCAACGCACGGAGCCGCTCAGTGACGGTTCCCGGCGTGCCGATGATACTGCGCGGTTTTTCGCGTGAGATCACCAGTTGCTCGCGCTCGCCGTACTCCTGCGCAATGCCCTGTTCGATGGATGGAATCGGCTCGTTCAAACCGTAGGCCATCTGTACACGGCGCAGATCGACGGCTTTCTCCAGATCGGCGGCTTCCTGCTCGGTGTCAGCGCAGATCACGAACACGGCGGCTGCCAGATACGGCTGCTGTCCGTCCTGGCCGGCCTTGAAGCGCTCACGATACGCATGCGCGACCTGGTGCCCGAAATGCGCGTTGATGAAGTGCGCAAACGCAAACGGAATGCCGAGTTGCGCCGCCAGCAGGCCGCCGAATTCGCTCGAACCAAGCATCCAGACTTGCGGACGCGTATCGATTTGCGGCTGCAGCAGCACGCCGCTCGCGATGTGATCGCCCGGCAGCGTGCCGTGCATCAGGCCGAGCAGATCGGCGACCTGCTGCGGGAAAATGTCGCCGCGATTGTAGTCGCCGGCAGCGACCGCTTGTGCGGTGCGCATGTCGCCGCCCGGCGCGCGCCCTACGCCCAGATCGATACGCTTGGGGAACAGTGCCTCGAGCATCATGAATTGCTCGGCGACCTTGAACGGGCTGTAGTACGGCAGCATCACGCCGCCGGAGCCCAGCCGGATGCGCCGCGTCACACTCCCGAGGCGCGCCAGCATCACCTCGGGGCAAGGGTTCGACACGCCACGCAGGCCGTGATGCTCGGCGCACCAGTAACGCGTGTAGCCGAGGTCGTCGGCGAGTTGCGCGAGTTCGACGGTGGCGGCAATCGCGTCCGCTACCGAGTGCCCGGCGATCACCGGCGTTTGATCGAGTACGGATAGTCGCGTCATGTCAGTACCGCTCCAGATGAATCAGGTCGCTGCCGCGACTCCCGGCGGCCGCGCGGACTTGCCGCTGGGAAGGCTCAGCGAATCAGACTTGTGTCGGGCAGACGCTTCGCGATCTCCGCGATCAGCGCGCGCGCGAGCGTCTGCTTGTCGGCGCGTGGCAGCTTCGTTGCGCCGCCGGCTTCGAACAGGATGACTTCGTTATCATCGAGGCCGAAAGTCAGCGGGCCCAGATTGCCGATCAGCAGCGGCACATTCTTGCGCACGCGTTTTTCTTCGCCATGGACTTCGAGGTCACCGCTTTCCGCGGCAAAGCCGACCGCGAACGGCGGATGCGGCAGTTTGGCCACGGAGGCCAGAATGTCCGGATTTTCGACGAAAGCGAAGCTCGGCAGCGCGCGATCCGCCGTTTTCTTGATCTTGTGCTCGCTGGCGTGATCCACGCGCCAGTCGGCTACCGCGGCCACACCGATAAAGATGTCGGCGTCCGCGACCGCGTGCATCACCGCGTCGTGCATCTGCTGGGCGGTTTGCACGTCCTGGCGGAATACGCCCCAAGGCGTTTCCAGCGCGACCGGGCCGGCGACCAGATGCACCTCGGCGCCCGCCTGTTGCGCGGCGCGCGCCAGCGCAAAACCCATCTTGCCGCTGGAGCGGTTGGTGATGCCGCGTACCGGATCGAGCGGTTCGAACGTCGGCCCCGCGGTCAGCAGCACACGCCTGCCGGCCAGGAGCTTCGGCGCGAAGAACGAGGCGATGGCCTCGTACGTGGCGGCGGCTTCGAGCATGCGGCCGTCGCCGACTTCGCCGCACGCTTGCGGCCCGGAATCCGGCCCAAGCACCTGAACCCCGTCCGCGCGCAATTGCGCGACGTTGCGCTGC
The DNA here is from genome assembly GCF_002278075.1 of Paraburkholderia aromaticivorans. Classification (NCBI taxonomy): domain Bacteria; kingdom Pseudomonadati; phylum Pseudomonadota; class Betaproteobacteria; order Burkholderiales; family Burkholderiaceae; genus Paraburkholderia; species Paraburkholderia aromaticivorans. The sequence goes on from NZ_CP022989.1 coordinate 1,997,226, forward strand.
GTCGCCGGGTGCTGCCACATCTGCCGGTTCATGGCCGGCACGACCAGCAGCGGACAATCGCGCGCGACGCACAGCGTTGACAGCAGGTCGTCGGCCATGCCGTGCGCGAGTTTGGCGAGGAAATCAGTGGAGGCGGGCGCGATCACGATCGCATCCGCTTCACGCGACAGATCGATGTGCGCCATATTGTTCGGCACCCGCGCATCCCACTGGCTCGTGTAGACCGGACGGCCGGACAGCGCCTGCATGGTGACGGGCGTAATGAACTGCGTGGCCGCGTCGGTCATGACGACCTGCACGGTCGCGCCGGCCTTGGTCAATAGACGCGTGAGTTCGGCGATCTTGTAGCAGGCAATGCCGCCCGTCATGCCGAGGACGAGGTGTTTTCCTGCGAGTTCTGCGGTTGCCAACGAAAGCCTCCGACAAAGCGTGGTGGCGGTCAGCGGGGCGGGGCGTTGTGTGCCCCGCCGCCGCGCCTTTCAAGCCGTACTGGTGCGCGAATCCGGGCGCGAGCGCCTGCTGCCTCAGCGTGCGCTGCCGCGTACACGCCGCAGTTCGTCGAGCACGAGCAGAATCGCGCCGACCGTGATCGCGCTGTCGGCAAGATTGAACGCCGGCCAGTGCCACGCGCGCACGTGGAAATCGAGGAAGTCGATCACGTGCCCATACGCGAGCCGGTCGATCACGTTGCCGAGCGCGCCGCCGAGAATCAGCGAGAGCGCCGTGCAGAACATTTTCTGCCCGCCGTGGCGCTTGAGCAGATAGCAGATCACCAGCGCGGCCACCACGCCGAGCGCGGTGAACGCCCAGCGTTGCCAGCCGCCCGCCATGGCGAGGAAGCTGAACGCCGCGCCGCGGTTGTACACGAGGATCAGGTTGAAGAACGACGTGACCTCATGCGCGACACCGTAGGCGAAGACCTTCTGGACCGCGATTTTCGTCAACTGATCGAACAGGATGACGATTAGCGCAACCCCGAGCCAGGGCGCGAGCGATCCGTTTGCAACAGATGTTTTCGACGCGGTTTTCGACATGGTTCTCGCCATTATGCCGCGCTCCTGCTTTCACCGTTGCCGAACAGATTGCTGAAGCAGCGGCCGCACAGCGTGGGGTGTTCGGCGTTCGCGCCGACGTCCGCGCGGTAATGCCAGCAGCGTTCGCACTTCAGATACTTCGAGGCGATGACCTCGACGCCTTCTTCCGCTTCGCTGCCGACCTGCGCGACGCTCGCCGCCGAGGTGATCAGCACGAACTTCAGGTCGTCGCCGAGGCTCGTGAGCGCGTCGTAACGCGCGCCGCTTGCGCGGATTTCCACTTCCGCCTGCAGGGACGATCCGATCAGGTTCGCCACGCGCGCTTCTTCCAGCGCCTTGGTCACGTCGCTGCGAGCGGCGCGCAGGAGCGTCCACTTGTCGAGCAGCGCGCCGGCGTCCGGCACGGCGGGGAACGCGTGATACGTCTCGGTAAAGATCGTTTCGCTGTTCGGCTGGAACACTTTCCACGCTTCTTCCGCGGTGAACGACAGGAACGGCGCCATCAGACGCAGCAGGCCGTGCGCGATGTGATACAGCGCGGTCTGCGCCGAGCGGCGCGCGACGGAGTCCGCGGCGCTCGTGTACAGACGGTCTTTCAGCACGTCCAGATAGAAGCCGCCGAGGTCTTCCGAGCAGAACGTCTGCAGCTTGGCGACCACCGGATGGAACTCGTATTTCTCGTAGTGCGAGAGGATGTCGTTTTGCAGATTCGCCGACAGCGCCACCGCATAGCGGTCGATCTCGAGCCAGTCTTCGACCGGACGGGCGTGCTGCGCGAAGTCGAAGTCCGACAGGTTCGCGAGCAGGAACCGCAGCGTGTTGCGGATACGGCGATAACCTTCCGTCACACGCTTCAGGATTTCTTCCGAGATCGCCAGTTCGCCCGAGTAATCGGTCGACGCGATCCACAGGCGGATGATTTCCGCGCCGAGGCGGTTCGCCACTTCATGCGGGTCGATACCGTTGCCGAGCGACTTGCTCATCTTGCGGCCTTCGCCGTCCACGGTGAAGCCGTGCGTGAGCAGCGCGTTGTACGGCGGGCGGCCATCGAGCATCGAGGCGGTCAGCAACGACGAGTGGAACCAGCCGCGGTGCTGGTCCGAGCCTTCCAGATACAGATCGGCCGGGAATTGCAGTTCGTCTTTATGCGAGCCGCGCAGCACGTGCCAGTGCGTGGTGCCCGAATCGAACCACACGTCGAGCGTATCGCGGTTCTTCTCGTACATGTTGGCGTCGTCGCCGAGCAGCTCGCGCGGGTCGAGCGATTGCCAGGCTTCGATGCCGGCCTTCTCGACGCGTTGCGCGACTTCTTCGAGCAATTCCAGCGTACGTGGATGCAGTTCGCCGGTTTCCTTGTGCACGAAGAACGCCATCGGCACGCCCCACTGGCGTTGACGCGACAGCGTCCAGTCCGGGCGATTCGCGATCATGCTGAACAGGCGCTGCTTGCCCCACGCCGGATAGAAGGCGGTGTTCTCGATGCCTTCGAGCGCGGTTTCGCGCAGCGTCTTGTCGGTATCGTTCGGCTTCACGTCCATGCCCGCGAACCATTGGGACGTGGCGCGGTAGATGATCGGCGTCTTGTGGCGCCAGCAGTGCATGTAGCTGTGCGTGTACTTCTCGGTGCGCATCAGCGAACCCGCGCCTTGCAGCGCTTCGACGATCTGCGGGTTGGCCGCCCAGATCGACAGGCCGCCGAACAGCGCGAGCGATTCGATGTAGCGGCCGTCGCCCATCACCGGATTGATGATGTCCGAGTCCGCCATGCCGTGCGCCTTGCACGACACGAAGTCTTCAACGCCGTAGGCCGGCGACGAGTGCACGATGCCCGTGCCGGTTTCAGTCGTCACGTAGTCACCGAGATAGACCGGCGCGGTGCGCTTGTAACCCGGATGCGCGGACGCGAGCGGGTGATGAAAGCGCAGATTGACGAGCTTCGCGCCCGGCGTGGTGGCGACGATCGTGCCTTCCAGGCCGTACAGTTTCAGGCACGCTTGAACGCGCTCTTCGGCGAGGATCAGCAGACCGCGCGGCGTATCGACCAGCGCGTAGACGATCTCCGGGTGCAGGTTCAGCGCCTGGTTGGCGGGGATGGTCCACGGCGTGGTGGTCCAGATCACGATGCCGCCTTCGTTGCGCGGCAGCGCATTCAAGCCGAACGCCTGCGCGGTCTTTTCCGGTTCGGCGAAGCTGAACAGCACGTCGATGGTCGGATCGGTCTTGTCCTTGTACTCGACTTCCGCTTCGGCAAGCGCCGAGCCGCAGTCGAAACACCAGTTCACCGGCTTCAGGCCGCGGAATACGTAGCCTTTTTTCATGATCTTCGCGAGCGCGCGGATTTCGCCGGCCTCATTCGAGAAATTCATGGTCTTGTACGGATTGTCCCAGTCGCCGAGCACGCCCAGACGCCGGAAGCCCACTTTCTGCTTCTCGATCTGCTCGGTCGCGTAGGCGCGTGCCTTCTGCATGACTTCAGCCGCCGGCAGCGACTTGCCGAACTGTTTTTCGATCTGGATTTCGATCGGCATGCCGTGGCAGTCCCAGCCCGGCACGTAGACCGCGTCGAAGCCCGCCAGATTGCGCGCCTTCACGATCATGTCCTTCAGGATCTTGTTCACCGCGTGGCCGAGGTGAATGTCGCCGTTCGCGTACGGCGGGCCGTCGTGCAGGATGAACTTCTTGCGGCCCTTGCTGGCGGCGCGGATCTTCTCGTAGACCTTGCGCTCCTGCCATTCCTTGACCCATTGCGGCTCGCGCTTGGGCAGGTCGCCGCGCATCGGGAACGGCGTGTCGAGCAGGTTGACCGGGTAGCGTGACTGCGGTTTCGAATCGGCTTTCTTATTGCTCATGATGAGGTCGCGGTGAATTCTTTCTATGCGCAGCGGGGCGCGGAATGCGCACGATGCGCGGGGGCGTTGGGCGCGCCCGGCAGGCATGTCGCGTGATTCACGGACGCCCTTCGATGCGCGCGGCGAGGGTCCACACATGCGGCGCTTAAGCGCTTGCGTGGACCACGGCGGCTATCTAATTCGGTCAGTGGCCGAGGTGGCGAAGCCGGTGGAACGGCTGCCCGGCGTACCCGCCCCGACGGCCGCGAACCACGCGCGCGCGTTGGCGACGTCGCGCGCAATGGCGGCCGTCAGCGTTTCGAGGTCGACATACTTCTCCTCGTCGCGCAGCTTCTTCAGGAATTCGACGCGCACGAGTTTGCCATACGCGTCGCCATGCCAGTCGAGCAGGTGGACTTCGAGCAGCACGCGGCCGGAATCGTCCACCGTGGGACGCAGGCCGAGGCTCGCGACACCCGCCAGCGGTTCGTCCGCCACGCCGTGCACGCGCACCACGAAGATGCCCGCGAGCGCCGGGCGCTTGTGGGCGATCGGCAGGTTCAGCGTGGGGAAGCCGAGATCGCGGCCGAGCTTCATGCCGTGCACGACGTGGCCACTGATCACATAATCGCGGCCCAGCGCGGCGCGCGCCGCGTCCAGGTCGCCCGCCACCAGCGACGCGCGTACGCCCGAGCTCGAAATGCGCGCGCCCGACGGATCGGCCACCGTGGCCATCTGTTCGACTTCGAAACCGTGTTGCTGCCCCGCGGCCTTCAGCGACGCGAAGTCGCCCGCGCGTTTTGCGCCGTAGCGGAAGTCGTCGCCGATCATCACCCAGCGCGCGTGCAGTCCGTTGACGATGATCCGTTCGACGAACGCGTCTGGCGACTGGCTCGCGAACGTGTGATTGAAGTGCTCGACCACCACCCGGTCGACGCCGTTGGTGCGCAGCGCCTCGAGCTTGTCGCGCAGCATGGCGATGCGCGGCGGCGCGCCCGCCGGGTTGAAGAATTCGCGCGGGTGCGGCTCGAAGGTCATCACGCAGACGGGCAGGCCGCGCGCATCGGCAGCCGCCCGCACATGGGCGAGCAAAGCCTGATGGCCGCGGTGGACACCGTCGAAGTTGCCGATGGTCAGTGCGCAGGGCGCACGGCTTTCAGCATTGGGAAGACCGCGGAAGACTCTCACGATAGCGGGTTTGAGGTGGAGCGGCCGGGGTGCCGCAAAACAAACGATTATAAACGTTCAGCGCAGTGGACGGCGGCGCGTCGCGGTTTCGGTGTCCTCGAATGATAAAATCCGCGGATGAAAAAACTCGTCATCCTGATTTCCGGACGGGGAAGCAACATGGAAGCCATCGTTCGAGCCTGCTCGGACGAGGCCTGGCCGGCGCAAGTCGCCGCCGTGATTGCCAACCGTCCTGACGCCGCGGGCCTTGTGTTCGCGGCGTCGCACGGCATTGCCACGGCGGTGGTCGACCACCGCCAGTTTCCCGACCGCGACAGCTTCGACGCCGCGCTGGCTCGCCAGATCGACAGCTTCGCACCCGATCTGGTGGTGCTCGCCGGCTTCATGCGGGTGCTCACGGCCGGTTTTGTCGACCGCTACGCCGGGCGCATGCTGAATGTGCATCCGTCGCTGCTGCCGAGCTTTCCGGGTCTGAAAACCCATCAACAGGCGCTCGACGCGGGCGTGCGGCTGCACGGCGCGTCCGTGCATTTTGTCACGTCGCAGCTGGATCACGGGCCGATCGTGGTGCAGTCGGCGGTGCCCGTCGAGACGGGCGATACCCCCGCCACGCTCGCCGAACGCGTGCTGGCAACCGAACACATCATTTATCCACGCGCGGTGCGCTGGTTCGTCGAAGGGCGCCTTGCTCTCGAAGGGCTGCGTGTCACGCTTACGCCGCCGGAGCCGCAATGGCTCTTTGCCGGTCACACCGCCGGAGAGGGCGCATGAGATTGCATGGTTTTCTGATTGGACAAACCGAGACTTTGCTGGCCGAAGTCCTGAAATTCACCGGCCCCGCCGACGCCACCACGAGCCGTTTCTTCCGCGCTCACCCGAAGCTCGGGCACGGCGAACGCGGCGTGATTGCCGAGGCGGTTTTCGCGGTGCTGCGCCGCCGGATGGAATTCGCCCATCTGGCCGAGGGCGGCGCCGGCAGCCCGGCGCGCCGCATGGCGTTGCTCGGCTTGATGCAGACGGCGGGGCGTAACGCGCTCAAGCCTTTCGTGTCGGAACAGGAGTTGAGCTGGCTCGAACACGTCTCTAAGATCGACCCGGAAAGCCTGCCGCTGCGGATTCGCCTGAATCTGCCCGACTGGATCTATCAGGCGCTCAGCAAGCGGTTCGAGCCCGAAGAGCTGGCGCAACTGGCCGCGGCGCTGAACTATCCGGCGCCGCTGGATCTGCGCGCGAATCCGATCAAGGCAAGCCGCGACGACGTGCTGAATGCGCTGTCGAAGGCCGGCATCGAGGCCGGCGCAACGCCGTTCGCGCCGTTCGGCGTGCGCGTGGTCGGCAAGCCGCCGCTCACCAAGCTCGACGCGTTCCAGCATGGCTGGGTCGAGGTGCAGGACGAGGGCAGCCAACTGCTCTGCTCGCTGGTCGCGCCCAAGCGCGGCGAGATGATCGTCGACTTCTGCGCGGGCGCGGGCGGCAAAACGCTGGCGCTGGGCGCGGCAATGCGCTCCACCGGCCGGCTCTATGCGTTCGACATTTCCGAGCGGCGTCTTGCCAAGCTCAAGCCGCGCCTTGCGCGCAGCGGCTTGTCGAATGTGAATCCCGTGCTGATCGACAGTGAACACGACGCCAAGATCAAGCGCCTCGCGGGCAAGATCGACCGCGTGCTGGTCGATGCGCCGTGCAGCGGCCTCGGCACGCTGCGCCGCAACCCGGACCTGAAGTGGCGCCAGTCGCCGGATTCGGTGGCCGAACTGGCGCCGAAGCAGGCGTCGATTCTGGCGAGCGCCGCGCGGCTGGTCAAAAAGGGCGGCCGCCTCGTCTACGCCACGTGCTCGATTCTCGACGTCGAAAACGAAGCCGTGGTGCAGCAGTTCCTCGCCGATCATCCGGATTTCGCTCTGGTGCCGGCGCGCGACGTGCTGGCCGAGCAGCGCATCGATCTGGAAATGGGCGATTACCTTTCGCTGTGGCCGCACCGCCACGCCACGGACGGCTTCTTCGCCGCCGTGCTGGAACGCCAGAGCTAGGCGCAACAGGCATTTGCCGGCGCGCGGGTTCAATTCATGAACCTGTCCGCGCGCCGGCAAGTTCGGCGACATCATGCAAAACCATCTTTTCCCTCATATGTTCAGCGACCTCGCGCGCGACTTCGGACAGCCGGTGATCCTGTGGCAGGTCGGCGTCCTGCTCGGCACGCTGGCGATCGCGTGGCTGCTCGCGCGCCTGCTGCGCCGCGCGCTGGATCTGCGTCGCCTGACGCGCTACCAGACCTTGCGCTTCGGCGCGGAAAGCCTGAACCGCGCGTTTTTTCCGCTGATCGGCGCGATCCTCGTCTGGCTCGCGCGATCGATCGCCGGTCCGTTCATGCATACCGCGCTGCTCGATCTGGCCCTGGTGCCGCTATTCGGCATCGGTCTGATTTACATCGTGTTTTTCTTTGCGCGACGGGTTTTCAGCCACGACGGCGAAACTCATCCGTGGCTCTTTCTCGTCGAAAAGATCGTCTCGCTGATCGTCTGGATCGGCATGGCGCTCACCGTCATGGGCATTCAGGACGACGTGATCGCGTGGATGGCGAGCGTCCAGTTCCGCGTCGCCAACGCGCACATGACCCTGCTCTCGCTCATCACGGGCCTGCTGTGGGTGGGCGTGACGATGATCGTCGCAATGTGGCTCGGTTCAACCTTCGAAGACCGCCTGATGCGCTCGAACACGCTCGACGCCAATCTGAAAGTGGTGGTGGCGCGGGTCGGCCGGGCGGCCTTCGTGCTGGCGGCGGTGCTGATCAGCCTCTCGCTGGTCGGCATCGATATCACCGTGCTGGGCGTGTTCGGCGGCGCGCTGGGTGTCGGGCTGGGGTTCGGTCTGCAGAAGATCGCCAGCAACTACGTGTCGGGATTCATCATCCTGATCGACCGGTCGCTGCGCATCGGCGACACGATCAACGTGAGCGGCCTGCAGGGCATGGTCACGCAGATCCGCACGCGCTATACCGTCGTGCGCGGGCTGGACGGCATCGAGACCCTGATCCCCAACGAAAAACTGATTACCGACGTGGTGCAGAACCAGTCGTCGTACCTGACACGCGGATATGCGAAGTTGGCGGTGCAGGTCGCCTACACGTCCAATGTCGAGCAGGCCATGGCGCTGCTCGCGCAGGCCGCCGGCGGTGTGCCGCGCGTGCTGCAGGAGCCGGCGCCGACCGCCTATCTGGCGAGTTTCGGCGCGGACGGCATCAACCTCGAACTGGGGTTCTGGATCGAGGACGCCGCCACTGGAACCTCGGCCGTCCGCTCGGCTGTCAACCGCAATATCTGGCGTCTGTTCTCCGAACACGACATCTCGATTCCGTTCGCGCAACGCGAAGTGCGGATCGTCGGCAATGCCAGCGACGGGATGCCGCAACCGGTAATAATGACCGCGCCGCCGGTCAACCAAGCTGACAGCGCCCATTGACGGGCACTTCAAGCGCGCCGGCGGGTCTCAAAAGAGACCCTCGGCGCGTTCTTTCTGTTGATGCCGCACAAAAAATCCCTATTTGTTACAAACACTTGGAACGCTTCCAGTAGAATATCGTCCAATCCCGCTGTATGCTTTCACTTTCTTGACACGCGCAATTTGCGTGTATCTCGTACCTCTCGTTCCACAGGTAAATTGCCTTGTTGAATTCTTTGCTCGATTTTCTTGCCCACGGTCTCTTGCACTTCTCGTGGTGGCAACTCGTGCTGTACACGGCGATCGTGACACACATCACGATCATCGGCGTGACAGTCTATCTGCACCGCTGCCAGGCGCACCGCGCGCTGGAGCTGCACCCGGTCGTCAGTCATTTCTTCCGCTTCTGGTTGTGGATGACCACGGGCATGCTGACCGGCCAATGGGCCGCGATTCACCGTAAGCACCACGCCAAATGCGAGACGGAAGAAGATCCGCACAGCCCGCAAACGCGCGGCATCTGGAAGGTGCTGCTCGAAGGCGCGGAACTGTATCGCACCGAAGCGAAAAACGAAGAAACGATGCGCAAATTCAGCCACGGCACGCCGAACGACTGGATGGAACGCAACGTCTACACCAAGTACCCGATCCTCGGCGTGAGCCTGATGATGGTGCTCAACGTCGCGCTGTTCGGCGTCGTCGGTCTGACGGTCTGGGCCGTGCAGATGGTATGGATCCCGTTCTGGGCAGCCGGTGTCGTCAACGGCCTCGCGCATTTCTGGGGCTACCGCAACTTCAATTCGTCGGATGCCAGCACCAACATCTTCCCGTGGGGCATCATCATTGGCGGTGAAGAGCTGCATAACAATCACCACACGTATGCGACGTCGGCCAAGCTGTCGAACAAGTGGTACGAGTTCGATATCGGCTGGATGTACATCCGCATCATGTCCGCGTTCCGCCTCGCCAAGGTGAAGAAGGTGGCGCCCACGCCGCGTCTGACCACCGGCAAGCTGGTGCTCGATCAGGACACGCTGCAAGCCGTACTGGCCAACCGCTACGAAGTGATGGCGCGTTACGGCAAGGCGCTCAAGCGCGCTTATCGTCAGGAACTGGCGCATCTGAAGGAAGTCGGCGCGCGCGAGAAATACCAGCTCATGCGCGGCGCGCGTAGCTGGTTCCACAAGGAAGAAGCAGGTCTCGACGAACCGCAAAAGCGCCAGTTGCCGCAAATTTTCGCGAGCAGCCAGAAGCTCAAGACTTATATCGACATGCGCAACGAACTGGCTGCCATGTGGGAGCGCTCCAATGCATCGCGCGACCAGTTGCTGATTCAGTTGCAGGACTGGTGTCATCGCGCTGAGCAAAGCGGCATCAAAGCGCTGCAAGAGTTTGCGATGAGATTGCGCCGTTATGCCTGATAGCGAAATCCATTAAAATCTCAGTACGTCACAAAACCCCGCGTTGGCGGGGTTTTGCTTTTTGGGCCGCGCAAACTGCGACGACAACCGATTGACAGTCCGCGGCGGCAGAGCGAAGGCAGAGGAGATCATGGATCAGCAGGCGATCAGGAGCGTCGAATACGACCGGCCGCAGGCGCAGGGCACCACCTGCGGGATTGGGCAGGCGTGGGCGAAGGTGCCGGACATGCCGTCGGCGGATGAGAAGGTGGCGCTGAAGGCCCGCATCCGCGGATTGCTCGAGCGCGAGAAAGCGGTGCTTGTCGCGCACTATTATGTCGACGCGGAATTGCAGGAACTGGCCGACGAGACGGGCGGCTGCGTGGCCGATTCGCTGGAGATGGCGCGCTTCGGCCGCGATCACGACGCGCAGACGCTGGTCGTGGCGGGCGTGCGCTTCATGGGAGAGACGGCGAAAATTTTGAGTCCGGATAAACGCATTCTGATGCCGGATCTGGACGCGACCTGTTCGCTCGATCTGGGCTGCCCGGTCGATGAATTCTCGGCTTTCTGCGACGCGCACCCGGATCGCACGGTGGTCGTGTATGCGAACACGAGCGCTGCCGTGAAGGCGCGTGCGGACTGGATGGTGACGTCGTCGATCGGGCTGGAGATCGTTGCCGATCTGCATGCGCGCGGCGAAAAGATCATCTGGGCGCCGGACCGCCACCTCGGCAGCTATATCCAGAGCAAGACCGGCGCGGACATGCTGCTGTGGCAGGGTTCGTGTCTGGTGCACGACGAATTCAAAGGCATCGAACTCGATCTGCTGCGCGCCGAATATCCGGGCGCAAAGGTCCTGGTACACCCTGAGTCGCCGGCCAATGTGGTCGCGCAAGCGGACGTGGTGGGCTCCACCACGCAATTGATCGACGCCGCGCAAAAACTCGACGCGACGCATTTCATCGTGGCGACCGATCTCGGCATTCTGCACAAGATGCAACTCGCCGCACCCGGCAAGACCTTGATTGCCGCGCCGACGGCCGGCAACAGCGCGACCTGCAAGAGTTGCGCGCACTGCCCGTGGATGGCAATGAACGGTCTCGCCAATCTGGCCGATGTGCTCGAGCGCGGCCACAACGAAATCTTCGTCGATCGTGCGATCGGCGAGCGGGCGCGTCTGCCGATCGACCGGATGCTGGACTTCGCGGCGCGTCACAAGAAGCGCGTGCAGGCGAGTGGCGACCTCGCGCGCGACGCGAAGCTGTATTCGAACGTGGGGGCCGCGTAATGGCAGCGGTTGAGCGCAATCAAGGCGATGCGGTGTCGCCGCTGCTTGCTGAAATTCAGGCGCAGTACGGCGCGGCATTCGAAGCCGCGGTGGCGCGCAATGTTGCCGATGCACTTGCCGAAGACGTCGGCTCGGGTGATCAGACCGGCCGCCTCGTTCCTGCGGACGAGGTGCGTGACGCGCGCATCATTGTGCGTGAGGATGCGGTGCTATGCGGCGTGCTGTGGTTCAACGCGGTGCTACGGCAGGTCGATCCGCGTATCGAGGTCCAATGGCGCTATTGTGAAGGCGACCGGATGAAGGCCGATACGACGGTCTGTGAACTGCGTGGGCCTGCTCGCGCACTGTTGACGGCCGAACGCAACGCGCTGAACTTCCTGCAATTGCTGTCGGGCGTGGCGAGCGCCGCACGCCGATATGTCGATGCCATCGCTCATACGCAAACGCGCGTTCTCGATACGCGTAAGACTTTGCCTGGCTTGCGGCTCGCGCAGAAGTACGCGGTGCGCGTGGGTGGCGGGGCGAATCAACGTCTCGCGCTGTACGACGGCATTCTCATCAAGGAAAACCACATTGCCGCGGCTGGCGGCGTGGGCGCGGCCATGGACGCGGCGCTGGCGCTGAATGCGGGCGTGCCGATCCAGATCGAAGTCGAGACGCTCGAGCAACTGGAAACCGCGCTGGCTCATCGCGCGCAATCTATTTTGCTGGACAATTTTTCGTTCGATGCGATGCGTGAAGCGGTGCGCGTGACAGCGGGGCGGGCGGTGCTGGAAGTGTCGGGCGGCGTGAACTTCGACACGGTGCGCACGATTGCGGAAACCGGTGTGGATCGTGTGTCGATCGGTGCACTGACCAAAGACGTACGAGCAACGGATTACTCGATGCGGATTGTCTGACGTTCAAGCGCCAGCGGTCGCAGTCAATTAGCGAAAGGCCATCGCCGGATCATGCCGGCGATGGCCTTTGCGTTTCAGCCTGTTTTAGTCACACGTTGTTAATCACACGTTGCGGTTGCGGACATGCTCCGGCGAGAGCACGGTCGGCAGCGCCTTGGGCAATGTCGCCGGCCAGTCACGGCTGAAGTGCAAGCCACGGCTCTCCCGCCGCGAACGCGCGCCTTCAACGATCAATGACGCTACATCGACCAGATTGCGCAATTCGAGCAGGTCGCGGCTCACCTTGAAGTTCGCGTAATACTCGTGGATCTCGTCGCGCAGCAGGGCGAGCCGGTGCTTCGCTCGTGCGAGCCGCTTGTCAGTCCGTACGATGCCGACGTAATTCCACATCAACCGGCGCAGTTCGTCCCAGTTGTGCGCGACCACAACTTCTTCGTCCGGATCGGACACGCGGCTCTCGTCCCAATCCGGCAGCGGCGCATGGACGGCGGCGCTAAAACCTTCCTCTTCGATGGCCTGCGCTGCTGAGCGTCCGATCACGAGGCATTCGAGCAGCGAGTTGCTGGCCAGCCGGTTCGCGCCATGCAGACCCGTGCAGGACGTCTCGCCGACCGCGTAGAGTCCCGCCAGGTCCGTGCGCCCCGCCAGATCGGTCACGACGCCACCGCACGTATAGTGCGCGGCCGGCACGACTGGAATCGCTTCCTTGGTGATGTCGATACCGAATTCCAGGCAGCGCGCCAGAATGGTCGGGAAGTGTTCACGCAGGAATTCAGGCGGTTGATGGCTGATGTCCAGATACACGCAATCGATACCGCGCTTCTTGATTTCGAAGTCGATTGCACGCGCGACGATGTCGCGCGGCGCGAGTTCGGCGCGTTCGTCGTGGTTCGGCATGAAGCGCGTGCCGTCCGGCAGTCTGAGAATGCCGCCTTCGCCTCGCACCGCTTCCGAAATCAGAAACGACTTCGCATACGGATGGAACAGGCAGGTCGGATGGAACTGGATGAACTCCATATTCGACACGCGGCAACCCGCCCGCCACGCCATCGCAATGCCGTCGCCCGTCGCGGTGTCGGGATTCGTGGTGTAGAGATAAACCTTGCCCGCGCCGCCCGTGGCGAGCACGGTATGCGGCGCCTCGATCGTGACGGTGCGGCCGCTTTGCAGATCGAGCGCGTACAGGCCGTGGCAACGCCGTCCTGGCAAGCCGAGGCGGTCGGACGTGATGAGGTCGATTGCATAGTGATCTTCGAGCAGCGTGATGTTCGGATGACGGCGCACCCGTTCGCTCAGAGTGGCCACCACGGCATGGCCCGTTGCATCTGCCGCATGAATGATCCGGCGGTGGCTATGGCCGCCCTCGCGCGTCAGGTGGAAACCCAGCTCGGCTGCGTCGTCTTTGGTGAACGGCACGCCTTGCTCGATCAACCATTCGATCGCGGCGCGCCCATGTTCGACGATGAAGCGCGTGGCCGCTTCGTCGCACAGGCCGCCGCCGGCGATCAGCGTATCGCGCACGTGATTTTCAATGCTGTCCGCCGAATCCAGCACCGCCGCAATGCCGCCTTGCGCCCAGTCGCTCGCGCCTTCGGTCATGGATCGCTTGGCGACCACTGCAACCCGCCGGTTCTGCGCAAGATTGAGCGCCACGCTCAAACCAGCCAGACCGCTACCGACAATCGCCACATCGAATTCCATTGCCTACATCTCCGTCTTTTCGTTTTGCGATCGCGGCGTGCAATTTGCTCGCCGCTAAAACGAGAAAGGATACGCGCCGCGACGGACGAGGGAAAGCTGGCCAAACGGCATAAGACTGTTCGTCTTGGAGAATATGGAAAAACGGCGACGCAAAGGCCGGAACAAATGCGTGCCAAAAACAAAAAAGCCTCGCACGAATGCGAGGCTTTTTTGCATGTCTTTTGCCTTTGTCAGGCAGAGGAGCCAAGACTTACTTGATCTTGGTTTCCTTGTACTCAACGTGCTTACGGACGACCGGATCAAACTTCTTGATCAGCATCTTTTCCGGCATGTTGCGTTTGTTCTTCGTCGTCGTGTAGAAGTGACCCGTGCCTGCGGTCGATTCCAACTTGATCTTGTCGCGTGCGCCTTTTGCCATGATTTACTCCTTAGGCTTCGCCGCGTGCGCGCAGATCTGCGAGCACGGAGTCGATACCGTTCTTGTCAATCAAGCGCAGACCGGCGTTCGAAATGCGCAGACGCACGAAACGGTTTTCGCTTTCCACCCAGATACGGCGGCTTTGCAGGTTCGGCAAGAACCGGCGCTTGGTTTTGTTGTTCGCGTGGGAAACGTTGTTGCCGCTCATCGGCGCTTTCCCAGTTACTTGGCATACGCGTGCCATGAGAGCACTCCTAATACGCTAATTCTGAGTTCGAACGCCGTGAAAGTTTCCCGAAAAGACTCGCGCTGAGCTTGTGACAACTCTAGGCACGTTTCCTTTCCGGAACGCCTTGGTGGCTTCGGAACAGGGGGTTGGAAATAGGCAAACCGGAATTATAGCGGAAAAAAAGCCGCAAAATCAAACCTTATTTGCGATGCCAGACTCGGCACAGCGCCTGCGCGACGTTTGTCGATGACGTGTCACGGCCAGCCGGCGCGGGCAAAGGAGTAGACGCTGTCGGCGCCGATCACCAGATGATCGGCCAGTTGCACGTCGATCAGTGTGAGGGCGTCGCGCAGCGTGCGCGTCAAACGACAGTCGCTCGCGCTCGGCTGGACGGCGCCGGAGGGGTGATTATGCGCCACGATCAGGCTGGCCGCATTCAGGTTCAGCGCGCGCCGCACGATCTCGCGTGGATACACCGCCATGCGCGTGAGCGTGCCCTGGGCACTTTCTTCGCAGCGAATCAGCCGATGCCGGGCGTCGAGAAAGAGCGAGACGAAAACTTCCTGCGAACGCCCGCCGATCAGCAGACGCAGGTAGCTTTCCACGGCTTCGGGCGAATTCATCAGGGAGCGCGTACGCATTTTCCCGACTAGCGAGCGCCGTGCCATTTCCATGATGGCGAGCAGTTGCGCCTTTTTCGCTGGGCCAATGCCGCGCAGGCCGTCGAAATCCGTGTAGGTCGCGTCGAGCATCGCGCGCAGCGAGCCGAAGCGGTCGAGCAATGCACGCGCCACATCGAAGACGTCGTGGCCCGGCAGCCCCGAGCCCAGGATCAGCACGATCATTTCAGTATCCGACAGCACGCCGGGGCCATGTTCGATCAGCCGCTCGCGCGGCATGTCGTCTTTAAGCCATTTGCCTCGCACGAGCGGCACGGGCGCCGACGCGCCGCAGGCCGCCGCATCGAGCGCTTCGAGGTCGGGGGCCGCCGCGGCTAGGGGCGCCTCGTCAATCAGGGTGGCGTGATCTGGCATATATATCGTTGTCCTCCGTTTCGGGTTTGGGGTGCGGCTTAACGCTGCGGCCGCGCCGCGATGCGCGCGACTCGCGCGACTCGCGCAAGCCGCCGCCCGCTATGTGGCTTACAATAGGCGCTTTGCGCACGGCACCCCGACGGGTTTGCCACACGCGTCGACTGCGCCAGCGGCGCACGCGTGCAGCGCGCTTCGACTGAGCGAGCATTGCATGAGCATCATCGACATTTCCGAAGTGAAACCCGGTTCACACGTGACGCTTCACTACCGGCTTTCCCTTGCCGATGGCGCCGAAGTCATCAATACCTTCAACGACAAGCCGGCCACGCTGCTGCTCGGCGCCGGCCAGCTGGCGCCGCCGCTGGAAGATATTCTGCTGGGTTTGAAGGTCGGCCACCATTCGACCTTTCAGCTAGCGCCGGGCCAGGCGTTCGGGCCCCGCAATCCGGAATTGATCCAGCGGGTATCGCTTGCCACGTTGCGCGAAAACAGCATGATCGGCGAGGATTTTTCGCCGGGCGACCTGGTCGAATTCAACGCGCCGGGTGGCGGTCGCTACGCGGGCGTCCTGAAAGAAGTCGGCGAAACGTCCGCCCTGTTCGATTTCAACCACCCGCTTGCCGGCCAGGCGCTGGCGTTTGAAGTGAAAATCATCGGGATTCTGTAAACATGAGCATCACGGACACGACTCTTGCTGAAACCGAGATCCTGCTGGCGCAGCCGCGCGGGTTCTGCGCTGGCGTCGACCGGGCGATCGAGATCGTCGAGCGGGCTATCACGCTGCACGGTTCGCCGATCTACGTGCGTCACGAAATCGTCCATAACGCCTATGTGGTCGAGGATCTGCGCAAGAAGGGTGCGATCTTCATCGAACGGCTGGAAGAGGTGCCGCCGGGCAATACGGTCATTTTCAGCGCGCATGGCGTGTCGAAGGCCGTGCGTGCCGAAGCCGAGACGCGTGGGCTGCGGGTGTACGACGCCACGTGTCCGCTCGTGACCAAGGTGCATATCGAAGTCGCCAAGATGCGCCAGGACGGTTTCGACATCGTCATGATCGGCCATAAGGGTCACCCTGAAGTGGAGGGCACGATGGGCCAGGCGGGCGAGGGCATGCATCTGGTGGAAGACATCGAAGATGTGCAGGCGTTGCAGCTGGCCGATCCCGAGCGGATCGCCTTCGTCACGCAAACCACGCTGTCGGTCGACGACGCCGCCCAGATCATCGGCGCCTTGAAGGCCAAGTACCCGTCCATCCGCGAACCAAAGAAACAGGATATCTGTTACGCCACGCAAAACCGCCAGGACGCGGTGAAGTTCATGGCGCCACAATGCGACGTCGTGATCGTGGTCGGCAGCCCGAATAGTTCGAACTCCAACCGGCTGCGCGAACTGGCCGAAAAGCTCGGCGTGCCGGCCTATATGGTGGACTCGCCCGATCAGATCGATCCGGTCTGGGTCGAAGGCAAGCGCCGCATCGGCGTCACGGCCGGCGCCTCGGCGCCGGAGGTGCTGGCTCAGGCGGTGATCGCCCGTCTGCGTGAACTCGGCGTGCGCAACGTGCGCGCGCTGGAGGGCATCGAGGAAAACATCGCGTTTCCGCTGCCACGTGGTTTAGGCTTGCCGGCCTGACAATTCGCTGACTGCTGAAAGAAAGCGCGCCCGAGGGCGCGCTTTTTTTTGCGTCCGCACTTCATCCGCCTCGAATTA
Source organism: Paraburkholderia aromaticivorans (assembly GCF_002278075.1). Classification (NCBI taxonomy): domain Bacteria; kingdom Pseudomonadati; phylum Pseudomonadota; class Betaproteobacteria; order Burkholderiales; family Burkholderiaceae; genus Paraburkholderia; species Paraburkholderia aromaticivorans. The sequence continues at coordinate 2,014,390 of NZ_CP022989.1, forward strand.
AATAAAGTGCCAGATCATTGCGGGAGGATGATTCTGGTGTCCTCTCGCACAAATTTCTTTGAAATGTGATCCGGTTTTTTATAGATTTATAACTGATGCGGCCCCGTTTTTAAGAGGGTTAAAGCGGCTCCGCGTTTTTTGGCGCACTAAGATAGTGCGTGCGTCTCGATATCTAGAGAAACGTCATACCTAATGCCGGGCACGCTGCAATCGGGCCTGCAGGAAAGTCGCCGCAACACTTGATGCCATGGGGCGCGACGCTGGTGCAACTGATGCACGAAAAACAGGCGCAACCTGGTTGCGCCTTTTCACCGATGTTGGTCTCAAAATAAGGTTGCAATGCAGGAAAACCCCACCGGTTCAACAATATTGCCCGTCGCAAAATTGGAGTTACAATGCGCGCGTTCTCAAGGCCTTAGGGTCCCCGAACAATAGATTTTGCAAGGCGCAGGAGACCTACTTAATGCGAGTCAAGTTTGCTTACGCCGTGTCCATCGCGGCCGCGGTCGTGTTGTTGACCGCGTGCGGCAAGAAACAGGATGGCGAGGCGGGAGCGGGTGCATCGGCGGCCAGGGCGGCCGCGGCACCGGCGAGTGAAGCGACTATCGTAAAGATCGGTCATGCGGCCCCTTTGACGGGCGGCATTGCGCACCTGGGCAAGGACAATGAAAACGGCGCGCGTCTGGCGGTCGAGGAAATCAATACGCAGGGTTTGACCATCGACGGCCACAAGATCCAGTTGGAGCTCGATGCGCAAGACGACGCCGCGGACCCGAAAACGGGAACGGCGGTCGCGCAAAAGCTGGTCGACGATCATGTGGTGGCGGTGGTCGGTCACCTGAATTCGGGTGTGTCGATTCCGGCTTCGAAGATTTATAGCGATGCGAGCATTGTGCAGATCTCGCCGTCGTCGACGAATCCGGCGTACACGCAACAGGGTTTCAAGACGACCTACCGGGTCGTCGCCACCGACGCGCAACAAGGTCCGGCGCTCGCCAATTACGCCACGAAGGCGTTGGGCGCCAAACGCATCGCGATAGTGGACGATGCAACCGCCTACGGTAAGGGGCTCGCGGACGAATTCGCGAAGACCGTACAGGCGAGCGGAGCGAAGATCGTCGCGCGGGAAGCGACGAACGACCGGGCCACGGATTTCCGGGCCATCCTCACAAAGATCAAGAGTGTTCAGCCGGACGCGATCATGTTCGGCGGCATGGACGCGACGGGCGGGCCGTTTACGAAGCAGGCGGCGGCGCTCGGTATCAGGGCAAAAATCCTTGGCGGCGACGGTGTGTGTACCGACAAGGTGGGTGAGCTGGCGGGAACCGCCGTGCAAAACCTGGTCTGTTCGGAGGCGGGACTCGCGCTTTCGAAAATGGACAAGGGAGCGGACTTCGAAAAGAAGTACGTGGACCGCTTCCACACACCGGTGCAGATTTACGCACCGTTCACGTATGACGCTGTGTACGTGATTGTCGATGCAATGAAGCGCGCTAATTCGATCGAGGCGCCCAAGGTGCTGGCTGCGATGCCGTCGACCGATTACAACGGGGTGATCGGTCACATCGCGTTCGACGACAAGGGTGATTTGAAAGAGGGCGCCATTACGCTTTACGACTTCAAGGACGGCAAAAAAGCGGTCCTCGACGTCGTGAAGATGTGATGACGGGACGTTCAGCCTGACGGCACCGAAACCACCCAACGGTGCCGTTTTTGCATCCGCCCAAGGCGAGCCCGCGACTGTCATCCAGTCGCCAAGGCGAACCGGCAGCGGATAACCCTTACCGGTCTTTTACATCAGTACCCGCAGTGCCGTTGAGATTGGCGTACCGCATCACCGCCCACCGGCTGATGAAGAACGCGAATCCAGTCGCACGGGCTAAGGAGCATTAAATGGATATTTTCATCCAGCAGGTTCTCAACGGGCTGGTGCTTGGCAGCGTTTACGCCATCATCGCACTGGGCTATACGATGGTTTACGGCATTCTGGGCATCATCAACTTCGCTCACGGCGATGTGTTGATGGTGGGCGCGATGGTTGCGCTCTCAGCCATAGGCGTGCTGCAGAACCACTTCCCCGGCCTCGGCAATGTGCCGACGCTCATCATCGCACTGATCATCGCGGCCATTGTGTGCGCGGCGGTCGGCTACACGATCGAGCGCGTGGCCTACCGGCCGTTGCGTAAAGCGCCGCGACTCGCCCCGCTGATCACCGCGATCGGCGTGTCGATCCTGCTGCAGACGCTGGCCATGATGATCTGGTCGCGCAACCCGCTGCCGTTCCCGCAGCTGTTGCCCACCGACCCGCTCAACGTGATCAAGGCCACGGACACGACGCCTGGCGCCGTGATCTCGATGACTGAAATCGTGATCATCGTGGTGGCGTTCCTCGTGATGGGCGGCCTGCTGCTGCTGGTTCACAAGACCAAGCTCGGCCGTGCGATGCGGGCGATCGCCGAGAACCCGGGTAACGCGTCGCTGATGGGCGTGAATCCGAACTTCGTGATCTCGGCCACCTTCATGATCGGCTCGGCGCTTGCCGCTCTGGCTGGCGTGATGATCGCGTCGGAATACGGCAACGCACACTTCTATATGGGCTTCATCCCCGGCCTGAAGGCCTTTACCGCGGCGGTGCTCGGCGGTATCGGCAATCTCGGCGGCGCGATGGTGGGCGGCGTGATTCTTGGCCTGATCGAACAGCTGGGCGCCGGCTATATCGGTAACCTCACCGGCGGTGTGTTCGGTAGTAACTATCAGGACGTGTTCGCCTTTATCGTGCTGATCATCGTGCTGGTGTTCCGTCCGTCGGGTCTGCTCGGCGAACGCGTGGCGGATCGCGCCTGATCCTGGGAGAAAGCAAACATGACCTCAATTCAACCGATCGAGCCGTCCACGACGCTCATCCCTGAAAAGAACCTCACCAAGACGCTGACGGTCGGCATCATCACCGCGATCTTCGTGATCGCGGCACCGATGATCATCGGCGCCGCAGGCGGCAACTACTGGGTCCGCGTGCTCGACTTCGCGATGCTGTACGTGATGCTCGCGCTCGGCCTCAACGTGGTGGTCGGCTTCGCCGGCCTGCTCGACCTGGGCTACATCGCGTTCTACGCGGTCGGCGCCTATACGTCCGCGTTGCTCAGCTCGCCGCATCTGGCCGCGCAGTTCGAGTGGATCGCGCATCTCGCGCCGAATGGCCTGCATGTGCCGTTCCTCATCATCGTGCCCTGTGCGATGGCGGTTGCCGCGTTCTTCGGCGTGATTCTCGGCGCACCGACGCTGCGTCTGCGTGGCGACTACCTCGCCATCGTGACGTTGGGCTTCGGGGAAATCGTGCGGATCTTCCTGAACAACCTCGACCGTCCGGTGAACATCACCAACGGCCCGAAGGGGATCACGGCGATCGACCCGGTGCACGTGGGCGACTTCAGCCTCGCGCAGACGCACTCGCTGTTCGGCTTCCAGTTCCCGTCGGTCTACTCGTACTACTACCTGTTCGTGCTCGCCGCGCTGTTGGTGATCTGGGTGTGTACGCGCTTGCAGCATTCGCGTATTGGCCGTGCATGGGCCGCGATCCGCGAAGACGAAATCGCCGCCAAGGCGATGGGCATCAACACCCGCAACGTGAAGCTGCTGGCGTTCGCGATGGGCGCTTCGTTCGGCGGCCTGTCGGGCGCGATGTTCGGTTCGTTCCAGGGTTTCGTGTCGCCGGAATCGTTCACGCTGCCGGAATCGATCGTGGTGCTGGCGTGCGTGGTGCTGGGCGGCATGGGCCACATTCCGGGCGTGATTCTCGGCGCGGTGCTGCTCGCCGTACTGCCGGAATTCCTGCGCTCGACCATGGGTCCGCTGCAGAACATGATCTTCGGCCATGAAATCGTCGATACGGAAGTGATCCGTCAGCTGGTCTACGCACTCGCGATGGTGCTGATCATGCTGTACCGCTCGGAAGGCTTGTGGCCGTCGCCCAAGCATGAAGACAAGATTGCGAAGCTGTCGAAGCGTAACGGCAAGAAGCCGGTGCGGATTTAACGGACAAGGAGAATAAATATGAGCGATAACATTCGACTGTCCGTAAAAGGCGTGAACAAACGCTTCGGCGGTTTGCAGGCGCTGTCCGATGTCGGGCTTGAGATCAAGTCCGGTCAGATTTACGGTCTGATCGGGCCGAATGGCGCCGGCAAAACCACGTTCTTCAACGTGATCACGGGTCTCTACACGCCGGATTCGGGCGAGTTCAAGCTCGACGGCGAAAACTACACGCCGACCGCCGTCTACCAGGTGGCAAAGGCCGGCATCGCGCGTACGTTCCAGAACATCCGTCTGTTCGGCGGCATGACCGCATTGGAAAACGTGATGGTCGGGCGCCACGTGCGCACCAAGCACGGCCTGCTCGGCGCGGTGTTCCAGACGCCCGCGGAACGCAAGGAAGAGCGCGAGATCAAGGAGCGCGCGATCGAACTGCTGGAATACGTCGGCATTGCGCAGTACGCGGACTACACGTCGCGCAATCTGTCGTACGGCCACCAGCGCCGCCTCGAAATCGCCCGTGCACTGGCAACGGATCCGAAGCTGCTTGCGCTGGACGAACCGGCCGCCGGCATGAATGCGACGGAAAAGGTCGAGCTGACCAAGCTGCTCGACAAGATCCGCGCGGACGGCAAGACGATCCTGCTGATCGAGCACGACGTGAAACTCGTGATGGGTCTGTGCAACCAGATGACGGTGCTCGACTACGGCAAGGTGATTGCCCAGGGTCTGCCGCAGGACGTGCAGAAGGATCCGAAGGTGATCGAAGCTTATCTGGGTGCGGGGGTCCACTAATGGCAACGGCAATGTTGAAAATCAAGGGCCTGCAGGTCAATTACGGCGGCATTCAGGCAGTCAAGGGCATCGATCTCGAAGTCGCGCAGGGCGAACTGGTCACGCTGATCGGCGCGAACGGCGCGGGCAAGACCACGACGATGAAGGCGATCACGGGGCTTAAGCCCTACACGATCGGCGACATCGAGTACATGGGCGAGTCGATCAAGGGCATTCCGCCGCATCTGCTGCTCAAGCGCGGCCTCGCGATGGTGCCGGAAGGCCGCGGTATCTTTGCGCGCATGTCGATCGTCGAGAACATGCAGATGGGCGCTTATCTGCGTACCGACACGGACGGCATCAAGGCGGACGTGGATCGCATGTTCGGCTTCTTCCCGCGTCTGAAGGAGCGCGCCACGCAATACGCGGGCACGCTCTCGGGCGGCGAACAGCAGATGCTGGCGATGGCGCGCGCGATCATCTCGCGTCCCAAGCTGTTGCTGCTGGACGAACCGTCGATGGGTCTGTCGCCGATCATGGTCGAGAAGATCTTCGAAGTGGTGCGGGCGATTTCGGCTGAAGGCATGACCGTGCTGCTGGTCGAGCAGAACGCGCGTCTCGCGTTGCAGGCGGCCAATCGCGGCTACGTGATGGACTCGGGTCTGGTCACCATGTCGGGCGACGCGAAGCAGATGCTGAATGATCCGAAGGTGCGGGCAGCTTATCTGGGTGAATAAGCCGGGTTAGTTTGCCTGGCGTAAAAGAAAAGGTCGCATGCGAAAACGCATGCGACCTTTTTTATTGGGCGTGGCGTGAGGCTACACGGTGGCTGCCACCGGATCCGCAAATTTACCCAGACGCTTGCCGAGACTGATCACCGCGTCGGCGCGATAACCGAGCGCCTCGTAAAACGCGCGGACGTCGGCCTTCGCGGACAAAACCTGCAGATTCAGCTTCGGGCAGCCACGTGCTGTCAGCGTCTTTTCGACATGCGCGACGAGGCGCGTGCCGATGCCATGCCGACGCAGCGACTCATCCACCGCAAGCGAATACAGCCAGCCGCGGTGGCCATCGTAGCCGCCCATCACCGTGCCGACGATCCGCTCTTCCAGCACCGCGACAAAGAACAGTTCCGGCTGCGTCGCCAACTTGTTGGCGATCGACAGATGCGGATTGCGCTGCGGCCTCGTGACGTCCCTGTACTCGGGGAAGGCTTGTTGCCACAGCGCGACCACGGCATCGGTGTCGCTCGCTTCGAAGCATCGGATCGACAGCGTTGCGCTCGACGTCATACACGCAGTCCCGTTCGATTACAGCGTGTCGAGAATCGAACGCAGCATCGCCATCATCTGGTCGATTTCTTCGTGGGTCACATTCAGCGCCGGCATGAAGCGCAGCAGGTTCGGACGCGCCGCGTTCAGCAGCAGACCGTCAGGCTGCATGTCGCGCGCCTTTTCGACGATCTGGTTGCCGATATCCTTGCCGAGCAGCAGCGCGCGCAGCAGGCCTTCGCCGCGTTCGCCCTTGAAGCCGCGTTCTTCCGACAACTCCAGCAGTTTCGAGCGCAGATACTCGCCACGCGCCCGCACGCCTTCGAGAAAGCCCGGCGCCGCGAGTTGCGAAATCACCGAGTAGCCGACCGCGGTCATCAGCGGATTGCCGTTGTAGGTGCCGCCCTGGTCGCCTGCTTCGAACACGGCGACGTGCGCTTTCGAGAGCAGCGCGGCGAGCGGCACGCCACCGCCAATGCCCTTGCCGAGCGTCATGATGTCCGGTTCGATGCCCGACAGTTCGTACGCGAACAGCGTGCCCGCGCGGCCGCAGCCGCTTTGCACTTCGTCGACGATCAGCAGCAGGTTGTGCTTTTTCGTCAGCTCGCGCAGTTGCTGCATGAACTCGCGCGTGGCGGGAATCACGCCGCCTTCGCCCTGGATCGGTTCGAGCATCACGGCCACGGTCTTCGCGTTGATGAGCTTTTCCACCGATGCGATGTCGTTCAGGTCCGCCTTCGGAAAGCCCGGCACTTGCGGTGCGTAGATCGTGTCCCAGCCCGGCTTGCCGCTGGCCGACATGGTGGCGAGCGTGCGGCCGTGGAAGCTGTGATCGAACGTGATGATCTCGAACGCGCCGTCCTTGAACTTCTTGCCCCATTTGCGCGCGAGCTTGATCGCGCCTTCGTTGGCTTCGGCGCCGCTGTTCGCGAAGAACACCTTGTCGAAACAGCTGTGTTGCGTGAGCAGGCCGGCGAGTTTCGCCATTGGCTCGTTGTAGAAGGCCGGCGACGGGTTGATCAGCAATTGCGCCTGTTTGTTCAGCGCTTCGATCATGCCGTCGTTGCAGTGACCGAGACTGTTGACCGCCCAGCCCTGGATGAAGTCCAGATATCGCTTGCCGTTGTTGTCGTAGAGCCACGAGCCTTTGCCGTGCGTGAAGACGATTTCGGGCCGGTTCGTGATGTACATCAGCGACTCGATCGGATACTCATTGAAATTCATGACGACAGGCTCCAGACAACGGCGGTGAAGGGTGGATGAAGTTTGGCCAGCTACAAATAAGAGCCGAAAAAAACAGAAAAGCCACGGCATGCCGTGGCTTTCATGATTCGAACAGCTTGCGCCTTTGTGTGGCGCGAATCCGTGACGAAGCCAGCGGCGTCCCTAGGGAAGCGGCGAGCGGCGACGTCGAAGTTCGGACTGGATGCGGTTCATGCGCGAAAGAATACGACAAGGAAAGCGCTGATGTAAACCATGAATTTGCGTCGGACGGATATTTTTTCCATCATGCAAAGCCGTGTGGCTCGCCGATTATGAGACGCCCGGCTGACTAAAATGTGACGGCGATCGTTTGAACACTGTTTGGCGGACAAGACTCGCGTGGCCACGGATCTAGCCGCGTTTCCAGAACCACGCCCCCGCGAGCATCGGCGCTTACGCGCCGATGCCGCCCAGCTCAAACCGGGTTGGCCAGATCCGCTGCGCTCGTGAACGAATCCGCGTAGAACTCGTCTTCCGGCAGCCCATGATGTTGCGTGAAATCGCGTTGCGCAGATTCCACCATCACCGGCGCGCCGCATGCATACACCTGGTAGGCCGACAGGTCCGGCAAGTCCTCGAGCACCGCGCGATGCACGAAGCCGACGCGGCCCGTCCATGCGTCGCTCGCGTCCGGCTCCGACAGCACCGGCACGAACTTGAAATTCGGAATCTCGCGCGCCCATTGCTCGGCGAGCTCGAGCAGATACAGATCCTTCTTGCGGCGTGCGCCCCAGTACAGCGTCATGGGCCGGTTCAGGTTCTTGAACACGGCGTGCTCGATGATCGCTTTCAGCGGCGCGAAGCCCGTTCCCGACGCGAGCAGCACGATCGGCTTGTCCGAATCTTCGCGCAGGAAGAACGTGCCGAGCGGCGCTTCGAAACGCAAAATGTCGCGCTCTTTCATGGTGTTGAACACATGATCCGTGAAGGCGCCGCCGGGCATGTGGCGAATGTGCAATTCGATCGGGCCTTCCGTGTGCGGCGCGTTCGCCATGGAATAGCTGCGGCGCTTGCCGTCTTTCAGAATGAATTCGAGGTACTGGCCGGCGAGATATTGCAGACGCTCGTTGGCGGGCAATTGCAGCTTCAGCACGATGACGTCGTCGGCCTTGCGCTCGATCGCGTTCACGCGGCACGGCAGTTTCTTGACCTGCACGTCGCCCACGCCAGCCACTTCCCGAATGTCCACTTCGAGATCGGTGCAGGCAGTCGCGCAGCAGAAGAGCGCCATGCCGCGCGTCTTTTCGTCGTTCGACAAAGCGGACGACGAATGCGCACGCTGCTCGATTTCGCCGCTGACCACCGTGCCTTTGCATGAGCCGCAAGCGCCGTTCTTGCAGCCGTACGGCAGGCCGATGCCCTGGCGCAAGGCGGCGCTCAGCACCGGTTCGTCCTGTTCCACCTGAAACTGCCGGCCGCTTTGCCGGAGCGTGACGTTAAATGCCATAGAGTGTTCGAAATCGAAAAGTCGGTAATCGTTATCGGGCTTGCCGTCGCCAGCGCGCGGTACCTTCCGCGCTTGGCGGCTACAATGCGTCCACCATGAAAGCGACACGAAACTTCCGCCGGCCACGTGTGTTAATCGTAGGTTGCGGCGATGTCGGCATGCGCTGCGTGCCCTTGCTGCAGCCGCGCGCGCATGTCTTTGCGCTGACCAGTCATGCCGGTCGCCGCGCCGAATTGCGCGCTGCCGGCGTCACGCCGCTGGTCGGCGATCTCGATGTGCGCCGCAGCCTGAAACGGCTCGCCGGCCTCGCGCCAACAGTGCTGCATCTCGCGCCGCCGCAGAAAACCGGCGACGACGACCGCCGTAGCCGCGCCCTGCTTGCCACGCTGGGCACACAAGGCGCTTCAGCGCTGCGGGCCGCGCGGGGCAGGGTGGCGCCGGTCGGGCGGCTGCGCCGCGTTCGTGCCTCGTGGGCGGAATCTGAAACAGCCGGTATTGTACCCGACAGGGTGCGCCGGGCCGCCGCTTCGCCCGCACCCGTGCGCCTCGTGTACGCGAGCACCACGGGCGTCTATGGCGACTGCGGCGGCGCGTGGATCGACGAGACGTGCGCGACGCGGCCGGCGAACGCGCGCGCCAAGCGCCGCGTCTCTGCCGAGCGGCAATTGCGGCGTGCGACGGCGCGCGGCAGTGTGGCGGCAAGCATCGCGCGCATTCCCGGCATTTATGCGGGCAACCGTCTGCCGCTCGCGCGGCTCGAAAAAGGCACGCCGGCCCTGATCGACGCCGACGACGTCTACACCAACCACATTCACGCGGACGACCTGGCCGCGATCCTCGTGCGCCTCATCACGCATGGGCGGCCGGGGCGCGTGGTCCACGCGTGCGACGACTCATCGCTAAAAATGGGCGAGTACTTCGACGAGGTGGCCGACGCGTTCGGCCTTCCGCGCGCGCCGCGCATTACACGGGCCGAAGCGGAGCAGCGGATCGAGCCGACCTTGCTGTCTTTCATGCGTGAATCGAGGCGGCTGTTGAACCGGCGCCTCAAACAGGAATTGAACGTGCGCTTGCGCTATCCGAGCGTGGAAGATTTTTTGCGTGAAGGCGTGAAGGCGTGAAGGCGTGAAGGCGAAGGCCGCCACGCAGGCTTCAAAGAAAGTAGAAAGACGCGGCAAACAAGCCGCCACCCGGGGCACCGCCCGGACAATCCCGCCCGCGCCGCGCCCCACTGCGTTGGCGCCGCGCGGCCTCGCGCGGCTACGTGAGCGCGGGCAATGCTTCCAGCAGCACGAAACACAGCATCGCGCCGATCAATGCGCCGATCAGGTTCGGATGATACTTGTGCCGCAACCGCATGACGACCAGCATTGCGCCGATCAGAACCAGTCCGAGGCACAGAAAAGCAACCATCACGGACGAAACCTGGAAACTGTCGTGGATGACCATGGCGCCCCTCCTTGAACTCTTTGTAGTCTTTGTTTAAACGAGTATAGGGCGACCTGTAAGCAAGATCATGCTGCGACGCAGCGCGCGAGCGGCCGCCACGCGCGCTGTGTGCGCAGCCGCGCATGCGTTTTCCTGTTGCATCAAGGCCTTAAAGGGGCGCTACCGGTTTACCCGCTCCGTAGAGATCCGAGGTCGGTTTCGTCGAGCCATTGCCACGCGCCCGGCGCAAGTGCTTCGGGCAACGCGAGTCCGCCGATCCGCTCGCGATGCAGTGCCTCGCACCGGTTGCCCGCCGCCGCGATCATCCGTTTGACCTGGTGATACTTGCCTTCCATCACGGTGAGCGCGAGCGTGTGATCGCCGCGCGCCGCTACGTCGATTGCGGCAATCGGTCTGGCCTCGCCGTGCAGCAACACGCCGTCGCGCAGCGCGCTTAGCTGCGCGTCGTCGACGGGATGGCGCGTGGTCGCGACATACACCTTCGGCACTTTGCGTTTCGGCGATGTGAACAGGTGCACGAACTTGCCGTCGTCGGAGAGGAGTAGCAGGCCCGTCGTGTCCTGGTCCAGCCGCCCGACACACTGCACGCCGCGCTCGGCGAACTGTGGCGGCAACAGGCTGAATACGCTCAGGTGATGTTGCGGATCGCGCGAACATTCGTAGCCCGCCGGCTTGTTCAGAAGCAGATAGGCGTGCTCGCGATACGGCCAGACGACGCCGTCCACGGTGAAGGAGAACGTAGCGTCGCCGGTGGGGAAATCGGCGTCGGCATCGGTGCGGACAACGCCGCCGACGCTCACGCGAGCGTCGGCGATCAGCGCGCGGCATTGACGGCGCGAGCCGAACCCTTGAGTGAAGAGAATGCTTTCGAGATTCATGGCGAGCGAAGAATAACACCGCAAGAAGCGGAGCGCCCCGCGGCGCGAGTCGGACCACGATGACCTCCTTCATGTCCCGTCGCAGGAGTTCGTCGATGCACGCCACCTCGTCCGCTTCATCCGCGCAGCGTCTGCCGGCCGCATTTCAGCGGCTCGCGTGGTCGAATCTGGTCGCGCAATCCGCCGAGCAGATCAGCCTCGCCGCCGCACCGCTCGTGGCGGTTTTCGCACTGGGCGCCGATGCGCGCGACACGGGTTTGCTGCAAACCGCGCAGACGCTGCCGTTCCTGTTGCTGTCGATCCCGCTCGGCGTGTGGGCCGACCGCCGCTCGCGCCGCACGCTGATGACGCTCGCCGAAAGTGTGCGGGTATTCGCGATGCTATGCGTGCTTCTGCTCTTGATCTCACATGCGCTGAGCCTGCCGCTGCTCGCCGCGCTCGGCTTCATCGCCGCGACCGGCACGGTGGCCTACAACGTCGCGGCGCCGTCGCTCGTGCCCGCGCTTGTGCCGCGTGAAGCGTATGCTGGCGCGAACGGCCGGCTCGAACTTGCGCGCAGCGTGGCGTATGCGGCCGGACCGGCGCTCGGCGGGCTGCTGGTCGGCTGGATCGGCGCGGCTTGGGCATATGGCTGCGCGGCCGCGCTGTCGGCGCTGGCGGTCGCGTTGCTGGCGGGCTTGCGTGAACCGCCGCGCGCGGCCGCGCCGCAGCGGCACTTCATGCTCGAGCTGCGCGACGGAACGCGTTTCGTGCTGCGCGATGCGCTGCTGCGTCCCATGCTCGCGACCGCCGTGTTCTTCAACCTCGGCTTCTTCGTGCTGCAAGCGGTCTATGTGCCGTACGCGGTGCATCGGCTGGGTCTGAGCGCCTCGGCGGTCGGGGTGACGCTCGGCGCCTACGGTGTCGGCATGGTGTGCGGCGCGCTGGCCGCGCCCGCCATTGCGCGACGCGTGGCATTCGGCCGCGTGTTGATCATCGGGCCGTCATGCGGCTTGCTCGCCTCGCTCGTGATGGTGGCGACACTCGTCGTGCCGGCGTTCTGGCTGGCAATGGCGAGCTTCTTCCTGCTCGGCGCCGGCCCGATTCTGTGGGTGGTCGGCTCGACCACGCTGCGCCAGGCGATCACGCCCGAACGGATGATGGGTCGCGTATCCGCCCTCAACAGCACCGCCACGTACGGCGCGCGGCCGCTCGGCGCATTGCTCGGCGCGGCGATCAGCGCGCGCTGGGGCATGGACGCGTGTCTGGTCGCGGCGGTAGCGGCCTTCCTCGTGCAGGCGCTGATCATCGTCATGTCGCCGGCGGCGCGGCTTGCCCGTATCCCGGAGCAACACGCCGCGGTCTGCTGAAAAACGATTTTCATGCTGCGTCATGCTGGCGCGGGTGAAGGCGTCTGTGGCGCGCGGCGCCTCCGTGAAAACCCTCGAAAATGAAAATGAATTTTTTCGGATGAGATTTCTATGTAAATATACTTTCATTCATTTTCATTACGCTCCCGGGGTTGTCTTCTCGGGGGATACCGCGCCGCCAGCATGATCCATCAACCGTCCGTGGCTTCCAATCCCGCCGAGCAGGCCATTGCCGCGCGTATCGACGCCGCCATGCCGACCCTCACGCCGATCCATCGGCGCATGGGCGAATACGTGCTGGCCAATCTGTTCCGCGCGGCGACCATGCGGATCGACGAGCTGGCCAGCGTGGTCGGCGCGTCGGTGGCGACGGCGAATCGCTTCGCCCGCGCGCTCGGCTTCGACGGTTATCCGCAGTTCCGCGAGGCATTGGTGCGCGGCTTCGAGGCGACGCTCGCGCCGGTCGAGCGCTTGCGCAGCGCGCAGGAATCGCTTGCAGCCGGCGACGATGTGGTCGACGCATCGCTCGAACAGGCCGCCAACAATCTGCACGCCACCCGCACCGCGATCGACAGCGCCGCGGCGGAAGCCGCCGTCGAAGCCATCATCGCCGCGCGCCGAGTGTTCGTGCTCGGCTATGGCGCGAGCGCGTTTCTCGCGGGCCTGATGGAACACGGCCTTATGCCGTATCACGACAACGTGCAGTCGCTCGCGCTGATGGGCGGACCATCGCACGCCGCGCGGCGTCTGTTTGCCTGCACGGAGGGCGATCTGGTCATCGGCATCGCGTTTCCGCGTTACGTCGAAGACACGATCGAACTCGCGCATCGCGCAGCGGGCCGCGGCGCTCGCGTGCTCGCGCTGACCGACAGTCCGCGTTCGCCGCTCGCGCAGTTCGCCGATCTCTCGCTCTTTATCCGCGCCGATCGGCGGCTCGCGGCGAACGCCGATTCGGCCGTGCTCGCCGTGATCGAAGCGCTGTGCGATGCGGTGGCCTATCGGACGAAACGCTCGGTGAAGGCCGCCGCCGAAGTCAGCGAATTCCTGCTGCCGTGGCTCGTCGACCCGCAAGCCGAGGCCGCCGGCACGAGCGCGCGGCCCGCGCGCAACGCGACCCGAACTACCCGAACCGCCCGAACTACTCGCACCAGCAAAACCAAACGATGAACTCCAACGCAGTCATTGCCATTCACGGCGGGGCAGGCACGATCCTGCGCGCGTCGATGTCGGCCAGCGCCGAAGCCGATTACCACGCCGCCTTGAATGCCGTGCTGAGCGCCGGCCAGCGTGTGCTCGCCGACGGCGGCAGCGCGCTCGACGCCGTCAGCGAAGCCGTGCGTCTGCTCGAAGACTGTCCGCTCTTCAACGCGGGCCGCGGCGCGGTATATACGGCGGCGGGCACGCACGAACTCGACGCGGCGATCATGGACGGCCGCACGCTCGACGCCGGCGCGATCTGCTGCGTGACGCGCGTGCGCAATCCGATTCTGGCGGCGCGCCGCGTGCTCGAACGCAGCGAGCATGTGCTGTTCACAGGCGCCGGTGCGGAAGCGTTCGCCGCCGCGCAGGGGCTCGAATTCGTCGAGCCCGAGTATTTCCATACCGAAGCCCGCCATCGTCAATGGCTGCTCGCCCGCGACCAGCAACGCGCGATGCTCGATCACGACGGTGCTGCGCTCGCCGCCGCGCCGTCTTCGAATGACGACGATCCGGCGCCGCACGAGCCAATCGATCCGAACCGCAAGTTCGGCACGGTCGGCGCGGTCGCGCTCGATCGGCACGGCCACGTGGCGGCGGCGACATCGACGGGCGGCGTCACCAACAAGCAGGTGGGCCGGGTCGGCGATACGCCGTTGATCGGCGCGGGCTGCTATGCGGACGACGCGACCTGCGCCGTCTCGACCACGGGCTCGGGCGAGATGTTCATGCGCATGGTCGCGGCCTACGACGTCGCCGCGCAAATGGCCTACCGCAATGTGTCGCTGCAGGAAGCCGCCGCCGACGTGGTGATGAACCGCTTGCCGAAGATCGACGGCCGCGGCGGCCTGATTGCCGTCGATGCGCGCGGCAACGTCACGCTGCCGTTCAATACCGAAGGCATGTATCGCGGGTTTGCGCGGCTCGGTGAAACGCCGGTGACGGCGATTTACCGCTAGTCCATGCGTGCGCATGAAGCCTGAACTTCGCCTGAACTTTCGCTAGCCGCGTTCGAATTCAAAGGAACCACCGTGCCGACTTCATCGCACACCGCCCGTCCGCTTATCGACACCTTGCCGCCGCAACGCGTGCTCGCGGTCGACGATCTGTCCGTCGCCTTCCGGCGCGGCGACGCCACGTTCAACGCGGTGCGCAATCTGTCGCTGACGGTCGAGCGCGGCGAGACACTGGCGATCGTCGGCGAATCCGGTTCGGGCAAATCGGTGACTTCGCTCGCGTTGATGCGGCTGATCGAGCATGGCGGTGGGCGCCTTGCCGGCGGCAGCATCGCTTTCCGGCGCCGCGACGGCAGCGTGCTCGACCTCGCGAAAGCGTCGTCGGGCACGATGTGCTCGATTCGCGGCGCCGACATCGCGATGATCTTTCAGGAGCCGATGACCTCGCTCAATCCGGTCTTCACGGTGGGCGATCAGATCAGCGAGGCGATCGCCTTGCATCAGGGCAAGAGCCGTTCCGCCGCGCACGCCGAAACGCTGCGCCTGCTCGAACTCGTGCGTATTCCGGAAGCGCGGCGCGTGGCGGCGCGTTTCCCGCATCAACTGTCGGGCGGCATGCGCCAGCGCGTGATGATCGCGATGGCGCTGTCGTGCAAGCCCGCGTTGCTGATCGCCGACGAGCCGACCACCGCGCTCGACGTGACGATCCAGGCGCAGATCCTGCAACTGATTCGCGGCCTGCAGGACGAGATGAACATGGGCGTGATCTTCATCACGCACGACATGGGCGTGGTTGCCGAAGTGGCGGACCGCGTGCTGGTGATGTATCGCGGCGAGAAGGTGGAAGAGGGCGCCTCCGATGCGTTGTTCGCCGCGCCGTCGCATCCCTATACGAAGGCTCTGCTCGCCGCCGTGCCGCGTCTTGGCGCAATGCAAGGCACGGATCAGCCGGCCAGGTTCCCGATTTTGACTGTCGAGCAGGCGAGCCTGAGCGGCACCGACCAGGCGGTGCGTCCCGCTGCCGCCGTCGCCGAAGAAGCGCAGCCGCCGGTGCTGGACACCACGCCGCCGATTCTGCGCGTGCGCGATCTGATCACACGCTTTCCGGTCAAGAGCGGGCTGTTCGGCCGGGTGACGGGCCGCGTGCATGCGGTGGAAAAAGTCAGCTTCGATTTGCGGCCCGGCGAGACGCTTGCGCTCGTCGGCGAATCGGGTTGCGGCAAATCGACCACGGGCCGCTCGCTGTTGCGCCTTGTCGAAAGTCAAAGCGGCTCGATCGAATTCGACGGCAAGGAAATCAGTTCGCTGACCGGTCCCGCGTTGCAGGCGCTGCGCCGCGATATCCAGTTCATTTTCCAGGACCCGTTCGCCTCGCTGAATCCGCGCTTGACGGTCGGCTTCTCGATCATGGAGCCGTTACTCGTGCACGGCGTCGCGCAAGGCGCCGAAGCCCAGGCGCGCGTGGCGTGGCTGCTCGAAAAAGTCGGCTTGCCGCCCGAAGCCGCGCGGCGCTATCCGCACGAATTCTCCGGTGGTCAACGGCAACGGATCGCGATTGCACGCGCGCTCGCGTTGAATCCGAAAGTCGTGATCGCCGACGAATCCGTTTCCGCGCTCGACGTGTCGGTGCAGGCCCAGATCGTCAACCTGATGCTCGATCTGCAGCGTGAACTCGGCGTCGCGTATCTGTTCATTTCGCACGACATGGCCGTGGTCGAACGCGTCAGTCATCGCGTCGCGGTGATGTATCTCGGCCAGATCGTCGAGATCGGTCCGCGCCGCGCGGTGTTCGAAGCGCCGCAGCATCCGTACACGCGCAAGCTGATGGGCGCGGTGCCGGTGGCCGATCCGGCGCGCCGTCACGCCAAACGCATGCTCGCCGCCGACGAGATTCCGAGCCCGATCCGCGCGCTGAACGATGAACCGGTCGTGGCGCCGCTCGTCGCGGTCGGGCCGGACCATTTCGTCGCCCGGCATCACGTGGGCGGTGCGTACTAAAAACACGTACTCAAAACCTGAAGCAATACGCTTTCTCTCGCAGCACACCAACCTGTTTTCATTTCGCAGCCTGGAGCCAACCTCATGAACCTGCTGGTCCCGTCTTCTCCGTTTCGTTTGCGCGCGCTGATCAGCGGCGGCGCGGTGGCGTTCGCGATGCTCGCGGGCAATGCGGCGCACGCCGACACCACGGCCGTGATGGCCGTCGCCTCGACCTTCACGACGCTCGATCCATACGATGCCAACGACACGCTGTCGCAAGCGGTCGCCAAGTCGTTCTATCAGGGGCTGTTCGGGTTCGACAAGGACATGAAGCTGGTCAACGTGCTGGCCGACAGCTATGAAGCGAGCCCGGATGCGAAGGTCTACACGTTCAAGCTGCGCCACGGCGTGAAGTTCCAGGACGGCACCGACTTCAACGCCGCCGCGGTGAAAGCGAACTTCGACCGCGTGACCGATCCGGCGAACAAGCTCAAGCGCTACAACATGTTCAACCGTATCGAGAAGACCGAAGTGGTCGATCCGTACACGGTGAAGATCACGCTGAAGGCGCCGTTCTCGGCCTTCGTCAACGTGCTGGCGCATCCGTCGGCGGTGATGATCTCGCCGGACGCGCTGAAGAAATACGGCAAGGACATCGCGTTCCATCCGGTCGGCACCGGTCCGTTCGAACTGGTGAAGTGGGATCCGGCGGGCGACCTGACGGTGAAGAAGTTCGCCGGCTACTGGAAGAAGGGCTACCCGAAGGTCGACGCGATTGACTGGAAGCCGGTGGTCGACAACAACACGCGCGCTGCGTTGATGCGTACCGGCGAAGCGGATTTCGCGTTCCAGGTGCCGTTCGAGCAGGCCGCGCAATTGCAGACGAGCCCGAAGGTCGATCTGATCGCGTCGCCGTCGATCATTCAGCGCTATATCAGCCTGAACGTGAACCAGAAGCCGTTCGACAATCCGAAGGTGCGCGAAGCGCTGAACTACGCGGTCAACAAGGACGCGCTCACCAAGGTGGTGTTCGCCGGTTACGCGACGCCCGCCGACGGCGTGGTGCCGCAAGGCGTCGACTACGCGGTGAAGCAGGGCCCGTGGCCGTACGATCCGGCCAAGGCGCGCGCACTGCTGAAGGAAGCGGGCTATCCGAACGGTTTCGAAACCACGCTGTGGTCCGCGTATAACTACTCGACCGCGCAGAAGGTGATCCAGTTCGTGCAGCAGCAGCTCGCTCAAGTAGGCATCAAGGCGCAGGTCGAAGCGCTCGAGGCGGGCCAGCGCGTCGCCAAGGTGGAAAGCGCGCAGGACGCCGCGACCGCGCCGGTGCGCATGTACTACGCGGGCTGGTCCTCGTCGACGGGTGAAGCGGATTGGGCGATCACGCCGCTGCTCGCGTCCGTCTCGTTCCCGCCGAAGATGGTCAATACGGCGTACTACAAGAACGACACCGTCGACAGCGATCTGAAGCAGGCGCTCGAAACCACCGACCGCACGAAGAAAGCCGAGCTCTACACCGACGCGCAAAAACGCATCTGGACCGACGCGCCGTGGATCTTCCTCGTCAAGGAGAAGGTGGTGTACGCGCGCAGCAAGCGTCTGTCGGGTGCTTACGTGGCGCCGGACGGCTCGTTCAATTTCGACGAGATCGCGATCAAGTAATGCGCCGGCCGGGCGCGCGGGCATGCCGTTTCACCAGCACGCCCGCGCTGCCCGATCACTGCTTTGCTCCACTACGCGTCGCGCAAGATCTTTCGTTGCCCGCATCATTGCCGGATTGGGTTTCATGCTGAACTTCCTCGTCAAACGTCTCTTTGGCCTGCTGCCGACGCTCTTTATCGTCGCCGTGCTGGTGTTCCTGTTCGTGCATCTGTTGCCGGGCGATCCGGCGCGGCTCGCCGCCGGTCCCGATGCGGACGAGGCGACGGTCGCGCTGGTGCGTGCCGACCTCGGCCTGAACAAGCCGATGCCGCAGCAGTTCGCCAACTTCTTCGTGAAGATCGCGCACGGCGACTTCGGCATTTCGACGCGCAGCAAGCGGCCAGTGAGCCAGGAAATCGGCGAGCGCTTCATGCCGACGCTGCTGCTCACGCTCGCCAGCATGGTGTGGGCGGTCGTGCTGGGCATGGGCATCGGCATCGTCTCGGCCGTGTGGCGCAACCGCTGGCCCGACCGGCTCGGCATGACGCTCGCCGTGTCGGGCATTTCGTTTCCCGCCTTCGCGCTCGGCATGCTGCTGATGGAGATTTTTTCGGTGAAGCTCGGCTGGCTGCCGATTGTCGGCGACGGTTCATGGCAGAGCTACGTGCTGCCCTCGCTCACGCTCGGCGCGGCGGTCGCGGCGGTGATGGCGCGCTTCACCCGCGCCTCGTTCGTCGAAGTGATGAACGAAGACTTCGTGCGCACCGCGCGCGCCAAGGGCGTGCCCGAACCTCTCGTGATCGTCAAACACTGCCTGCGCAACGCGATGATTCCCGTCATCACCATGATGGGTCTGCAATTCGGTTTTCTGCTGGGCGGCTCGATCGTGGTGGAAGTGGTGTTCAACTGGCCGGGGCTCGGGCGCCTGCTGGTGGATGCCGTCTCGATGCGCGACTATCCGGTGATTCAGGCCGAAGTGCTGTTGTTCTCGCTGGAATTCATCATCATCAATCTGGTCGTGGACGTGCTGTACGCCGTGATCAATCCGACCATCCGTTTCAAGTGAGGCCCGCATGAGCACGACCGCCACCGAGCCGAATGCGGCCAACCCCGTCAAAGCCGAACCTGCTATCCGCACGCCGTGGAGCGAGTTCTGGCGCAAATTCCGTAAGCAGCATGTGGCGCTCGCCGCCGGCGTTTTCGTGCTGTTGTTGATCGTGCTGGCGATCGTCGCGCCGCATATCGTGCCGTACGATCCGGAAAATTTCTTCGACTATGACGCGTTGAACGCGGGGCCGTCCGCGGCGCACTGGTTCGGCGTGGATTCACTCGGCCGCGATATTTTCAGCCGCATTCTGGCGGGTTCGCGCATTTCGCTCGAAGCGGGTTTTCTCTCCGTTGCGATCGGCGCGGTGATCGGCACCTTCTTCGGCTTGCTGGCGGGCTACTACGAAGGCTGGTGGGATCGCATTACGATGCGCGTGGCCGACGTGCTGTTTGCCTTTCCGGGCATTCTGCTGGCGATCGGCGTGGTGGCGATTCTCGGCAACGGCATGATCAACGTGATCTGCGCGGTCGCGATCTTCAGCATTCCGGCGTTCGCGCGGCTCGTGCGCGGCAATACGCTGATGCTCAAGCAGCTCACGTATATCGAAGCGGCGCGCAGCATCGGCGCGTCGGATTGGACCATCATCGTGCGTCACATTTTGCCGGGGACGATTTCCTCGGTGGTGGTGTACTTCACGATGCGTATCGGCACCTCGATCATCACGGCGGCGAGCCTGTCGTTTCTCGGCCTCGGCGCGCAACCGCCGACGCCGGAGTGGGGCGCGATGCTCAATGAGGCGCGCGCCGACATGGTGACGGCGCCGCATATCGCGCTGTTTCCGAGTCTGGCGATTTTCCTGACGGTGCTGGCGTTCAACCTGCTCGGCGATGGTTTGCGCGATGCGCTCGATCCGAAGCTCGACCGGCCATGAACCCGGCTGAGATTCACCACGTGCCGCATATCGGCACATTGCCGGCGGGTCCGCTCGGCACGATTGCCGATGTGCACGGCGTGACAGTCGGACATTGCACGCTCGACAAAGGCGCCGTGCAAACCGGCGTGACCGTGATCCGGCCGCATGACGGCGATCCGTTTCTCGGCAAGGTGCCGGCGGCGGCCGCGGTGATCAACGGGTTCGGCAAAAGCGTCGGGCTCGTGCAGGTCGAAGAACTCGGCACGCTGGAAACGCCGATCGCGCTGACCAATACGTTCGGCGTCGCCGCCGTCGCGCAGGCGCAGATTCGCGCGGCTGTGCGTGCGAATCCGCGGATCGGTCGTGAGTGGTCGACGGTCAATCCTTTGGTGTTCGAATGCAATGACGGCTACCTCAACGATATCCAGGCGCTCGCCGTCACTGAACAGCATTTCGACGCTGCCTACGCGGCCGCCGGCGCGGATGTCGCGAGCGGATCGGTCGGCGCGGGCCGGGGCATGTCGTGCTTCGATCTGAAGGGCGGCATCGGCAACGCGTCGCGCGTGGCGAGCGCGGCAGGCCGCAGCTATACCGTCGGCGCGCTCGTGCTGGCGAACTTCGGCCGCCTGCCGATGCTGACCATCGACGGCACGCCGCTCGGCCGCATGCTGGCCGAACGCGCGGCGACGGCGGCTACTGCGGTATCGGCACCCTTGTCGCCAACGAAACCCGAGCAAGGCTCGATCATCATGATCGTCGCCACCGATGCGCCACTCGGCGCGCGCCAGCTCAAGCGGCTGTCAATGCGCGCGGCAGCGGGTCTCGCACGCACCGGTTCGGTGTACGGTCACGGCAGCGGCGATATCGCGCTGGCGTTTTCAACGGCGTATAGCGTGCCGCACGGGGCCGACTTCGTCACGCTGCCGCCGCTGCTTGCCGACGAACGTCTCGATCCGGTCTTTCGCGCCTGCGCGGACAGCGTCGAGCAGGCGATTCTCGACGCCTTGTGGCGTGCCGCGTCCGTGACCGGCCGCGACGGCCATCGGCGTCTGTCGCTGCGTGACAGCGTCCCCGATCTCGCCCAACTACTCCAGTCCACCCCCTGATGAAAGTCCTCATTTCCGCCGATATCGAAGGCATTGCCGGCGTGTTTCACCCCGAGCAAACGCGCGCGGGTAACGGCGAATACGAAGCCGCGCGCCGCTGGATGACGCTCGAAGCCAACGCCGCGATTAAAGGCGCCTTCGCCGGCGGCGCGACGCAGGTGTGGGTCAACGATTCTCACGGCGGCTTTCGCAATCTGCTGCCGGACCTGCTCGACGCGCGCGCTCAGGTCGTGCTCGGCAAACCGCGCACGCTCGGCATGATGGCCGGACTCGAATACGGCGCGGCGCTGGTCTTCATGATCGGCTATCACGCCATGTCGCAAACGCGCGGCATCCTCGCGCACACGATCAATAGTTTCGCGTTCGCACGCGTTTCGCTGAACGGCGTCGAAGTGGGCGAGGCGGCCCTATATGGCGCGCTGGCGGAAGAATATGGGGCACAGGTCGCGCTGTTATCCGGTGACGACGTCTTCGCCGAAGAAACCGCGCCGCGTTTCGCGGGCGCGCGTTTTGTCGTCACCAAGAGCGCGACGGGCCATGCGAGCGGCGTCACACAGTCTCCGGCAAACGCTCGCGAGGCCATTGAAAACGCCGCGCGTGAGGTGGTTCAACAGCATCTCGCCAATGGATCTGCGCGTGAATCGACACGCGCCGAAGCGAAGCCGATGGAATGCGAACTGCGCGTGCAAACCAGCGCGCTTGCGGATCTGTTCTGCCAATGGCCGACGCTCACGCGCGTCGATGCGCTCACGCTGCGCTTTCACGCGGCATCGGCGGAACACGTGGTGCGTATGCTGAATTGCCTGTCGGCGATGTCGTTCATGTTGCGTTGATCGCCCGAGGTGCGGGACGCTACGGTATCCGAATCAAACTGCAGGAGAACGCCGAGCCGGCACACGGGCGAAAAGTATTCGCGCCTACACCTGAAGAGACCTACTGCTGCCGGCTCAATTCACGCGCCGCGCGATCGATCACGTCGGCAATCGCGCCCGCGTGCGACACCGGCGCCAGATGGCTCGACGCCATCGGCACCACCTTCGCGCCCATCCGCTCGGCCATGAATCTTTCGACTTCCGGCGATACCGCCCGGTCGCGCGTCGTGATCACGTACCACGACGGCTTTTCTTTCCATGCGACCTGGCTCACCGTTTCGCTGAAGGCCGTCGCGGCAATCGGCACCTGCGCGGTGGCAAGCACGCGCGTGACGTTTTCTGGGACGTCCGCGGCGAAATCGGCATGGTATTTGGTGCGGTCGAGCCAGAGAAAACCGCTCGGATCCTTGATGATGCCCGCGCCCGCGGGCATCGGCGCGGCGCGCTTCATCAGATCCACGGTCGACTCGTGCAGATCCGGCGCGATCGCCGCGACATAGACGAGACCGGCCACGTTCGGCGCGTTCGCGCCCGCCTCGGTGATCACGACACCGCCCCACGAGTGCCCGACCAGCATGGTCGGACCTTGCTGGCGCGCGAGGACGCGGCGCGTCGCGGCGACATCGTCGGCGAGGGACGTGAGCGGGTTCTGCACGGAACTCACGTGATAGCCCTTCTGCTGCAGTTTGGCGACCACGCCGTTCCAGCTCGATCCGTCGACGAATGCGCCGTGAACCAGCACGACGTTGCGCACGGGGCCGGTCATGGGCGCGGCGGGGGCCGGCGCGGCGGCGGCCTTGGCGGGCGGTGCGGCGGGTGCCGGGGCCGGAGTCGGCGCTTCGGGTGCGCTCGTCTCCATGCCCGGCTCGTTGGCCGGCTCGGCAGCGGGTTGCACGGCCGGCGCGGCGGCAGGCGCCGTGGCCGGCGCGGTGGTTTGGGCGAGAGCGACGGCCGCCGGGAAGCAGAGACACAAAGCAGCGGCGCAAAGCAGGCGTTTGGGCGACATGTTGAATCTCCGGAGGCGCAAAGCTCGACTAGGGCAACATACAGAAGCCCTGCGCCAGTGACAATCACTATCCTTGCCGTTAAGTGCGGCGCAGAACCAAGCGCGGGTTGCTCCCAGTATTTAGGTCATTTCGGCCACGGTAAAATTTCAGGTTCTGCCGGGCCGGACCATAAGTCCGATCGGGTGATCGATATCCATACACTGGGGCGCAATTTGAATAGTGCACAGCAGCAAGACGGCCTGAAGCGGGGGCTCAAGAATCGCCACATCCAGCTCATCGCGCTGGGCGGCGCGATCGGCACGGGCCTCTTTCTCGGCTCCGCCAGCGTGTTGCAGACAGCCGGCCCGTCGATGATTCTTGGCTACGCTATCGGCGGCATCATCGCGTTCATGATCATGCGGCAGTTGGGCGAAATGGTGGCGCAGGAACCGGTGGCCGGTTCGTTCAGCCACTTCGCGTACAAGTATTGGGGCGATTTTCCCGGCTTTCTGTCCGGCTGGAATTACTGGGTGTTGTACGTGCTCGTGAGTATGGCCGAGCTGACCGCCGTCGGTACTTACATTCATTACTGGTGGCCCGGTGTGCCGACGTGGGTGTCGGCGCTGGCGTGCTTCGCTTTGATCAACGCAATCAATCTCGCCAACGTCAAAGCGTACGGCGAAACCGAGTTCTGGTTCGCGATCATCAAGGTCGTCGCGGTGATCGGCATGATCGTGTTCGGCGGCTATCTGCTGATCAGCGGCCACGGCGGCCCGCAAGCGTCCGTTTCTAATCTCTGGAGCCACGGCGGTTTCTTTCCGCATGGATTTCATGGCCTGTTCATGATGCTCGCCGTCATCATGTTTTCTTTCGGCGGGCTGGAGCTGATCGGCATTACGGCAGCCGAAGCCGACGAGCCGCAGAAAAGCATTCCAAAGGCCGTGAATCAGGTGATCTACCGGATTTTGATTTTCTACATCTGCTCGCTGACGGTGCTGCTGTCGTTGTACCCGTGGAACGAGGTGGCGGCCGGCGGCAGTCCGTTCGTGATGATCTTCTCGCAGATCGGTTCGTCGCTGACCGCGAACGTCCTCAACGTGGTGGTGTTGACCGCCGCGCTGTCGGTGTACAACAGCGGCGTCTATGCGAATAGCCGCATGCTCTACGGCCTCGCGGAGCAGGGCAATGCGCCGCGCGCGTTGATGAAAGTGAACCGGCGCGGCGTGCCGTATATGGCGATCGGTTTGTCGGCGCTCGCCACGTTCACCTGCGTGATCGTCAACTATCTGATTCCGGCTGAAGCGCTCGGCCTGCTGATGGCGCTGGTGGTGGCGGCGCTCGTGCTCAACTGGGCGCTGATCAGCCTGACGCATCTCAAGTCGCGCAAGGCGATGGTCGCGGCAGGCGAGACGCTCGTGTTCAAGTCGTTCTGGTTCCCGGTCAGCAACTGGATCTGCCTCGCGTTCATGGCGCTGATCCTCGTGATTCTGGCGATGACGCCGGGTCTGTCCGTTTCCGTGTGGCTGGTGCCGGCGTGGCTCGTGGTGATGTGGGCCGGGTACGTGTTCAAGCGCCGGCGCGCTGCGGCGCTGGGTGGCGCGCGGGTCGTCGGGCAATAAAGCGGGGGCCGTAAGGCGGGCGCGGTAAAGCGTGTGAACGGCGTGAGCGGCGCGATTCGCGCTCACGCCGCTGAAGGTCGTTGAGGTTCGTCGGGGTTTTCAGGTAGCGCCAGAAACGACAAACCCCGCGGGCAGCATGTGCTGGCGGGGTTCGAGGGGAGGCTGAAACAGCGGGCTTGCGAATTCTTTGGTGCCCAGGGCCGGAATCGAACCGGCACGCCTTGCGGCGGGGGATTTTGAGTCCCCTGCGTCTACCAATTTCACCACCTGGGCAGGTCTTGCGGCGCACGCGCCAGAAGCTGGAGCGCGGCGAAGACGCAGATTATGGCCGAAAATCGGACGACGGGCAAGCCGGTTGCTTTCATCCACGTCAAAGCCTTCAAACCGTGCGGGAAAACCGCTCGAGTGTCTGCTGGCCGAGGTAGCGGTCGAACACCATGGCGATGTTGCGCACGAGCATGCGGCCGGCCATCCGCACTTCGAGCTTACCTGTGCCGAGCGACACCAGGCCGTCCTGCTCGAAGCTGTGCAAGCGCGCCAGCTCCGGCTCGAACGTTTCGGCAAAGCGGATGCCGTAAGCCGCTTCGAATTCATCGAAGCGCAACTCCAGATTACACATCAATTGCGTGATGACGTCGCGGCGCAGACGGTCGTCGGCGCTGAGGCGCACGCCGCGTGCGATGGCGAGCTTGCCTGAATCGATCGCCGCGGCATAGCCCGGTAAATCTTTGGCGTTCTGCGCATAGACGTCGCCGACCTTGCCGATCGACGACGCGCCGAAGCCGATCAGATCGCAGTCGGCGCGCGTGCTGTAGCCCTGGAAATTGCGATGCAAGGTTCGCTGCGCTTGCGCGCGCGCGAGCTCATCGGTCGGCAGCGCGAAGTGGTCCATGCCGATATACACATAGCCCGCGCCCGTCAGGCGTTCGACCACGCGCTGCAGGATTGCGAGCCGGACATCGGGCGAGGGCAGCGTGGCGGGGTCCATCTGCCGCTGCATCTTGAAGAGTTGCGGCATGTGGGCATAGGCGAATACCGAGAGACGATCGGGCGCGAGCTCGATCATCGTGTCGAGCGTGCGGCTGAAGCTCTTGACCGTTTGATGCGGCAGCCCGTAAATCAGATCGACACCGATCGAGTGAAAGCCGGTGTCGCGCGCGGCCTGCATGACCGATGCGGTCATCTCCAGCGGCTGAACGCGGTTGATGGCCTGCTGCACGACCGGATCGAAATCCTGCACGCCGAGGCTCAACCGGTTGAAACCCAGCTTGCGCAAATGCGCGATAGTTTCGGGCGACGCTTCGCGCGGATCGACTTCGATCGAATATTCGGCTTCGGCATCGGGCAGCAGCGTGAAGTGCTCACGTGTGGCCGCCATCAACTCGGCCGTCTCGTCGTGCGAGAGAAAGGTCGGCGTGCCGCCGCCCCAATGCAATTGCGATACCGGCCGCCGTGTGTCGAAACACGCCGCTTGCAACACCATTTCGCGCTTCAATTGGTCGAGGTACGGACGCGCGTGGGCGCGGTTTTTCGTGGCGACCTTATTGCAACCGCAGTAGAAACACACGGTATCGCAAAACGGAATGTGAAAGTACAGCGAGAGATCCGTCGACGAGGCGCCCGGATCGGCGGCGGCGCGTAAATAGTCGGCCGGATCGAAATCGTCGCGGAACTGCGGGGCGGTCGGATAGGACGTATACCGTGGGCCGTTCGCGCTGTATCTGGCGAGCAGGTCGGGGCGGAACAGCGTGTTGTCGTTGGACATGAGGGGCTCGAGGGCTGGCGGCCATCGAGGAAGAGGCGCAACCGGCGGCGATTCGCGAGACCGGATCGAACAGCGCGGACGCTTCTTGAGCATGGCCTTTCGGACCCCTCGAGTGTACGTGAGCGCGGATTCGCGCGATTGCGTAAAAAGGTCGCATGGAATGCGGTGGCACAATGCGGGTCTGATAATGCATTGCCCGGTGTGGGGATCAGGAAGAATGTGGTGAATCAAGCATCTGAAGTGTCGAAGCGCGTTGTGAACGGCGCGTCTGCTTTTCATGTGGCGGATCATGCGTGCCGCCCCGACTGCGGCGCGTGCTGTATTGCGCCGTCGATTTCGAGTCCCATTCCAGGCATGCCGAACGGCAAGCCGGCGGGCGTGCGCTGCGTGCAACTCGGCGACGATCTGCGCTGCGCGATCTTCGGTCAGCCGCAGCGGCCGGCGTGCTGTTCCGGTTTGCAGCCGCAGACGGAAATGTGCGGCACGAACCGCGGGGAAGCACTCGCGTGGCTGACGCTGCTCGAAGCCCAGACTCAACCGCCCGCGCCACCGGCGGCCCGCCGATAGGCGCGCACGACTGCACGCACGAACGAAGCGCCACACGCCGAAGACGAACCACGCAATCGCATGCCCGAACAGGTTTCCACAGGAGATTTCGCATGACCCGACCCGCTGCGCCGGCCCGGCGCCGCTTTCTGCTTGCCGCGCTGACAGGCTCTGGCGCGCTCGGCATCACCGTTTCGCTCGCGGCCTGCGCAACCTCGACTTTTCCATTTATCCCCTCGCACTACACCTTCTCTCAGCAGCAGGTGCAGGACGCGGTGCAGCGCAAGTTCCCGTATCAGCGCACGGTCTCGCAAGTGTTCGAGGTCGCGCTGACCCATCCCGTGGTGGGCCTCTTGCCGGATGCGAACCGTGTCTCCGTGAAGCTCGACGCCCGCTTCGCGAGTCCCTTCATGCCGCAGCCGGTGGACGGCGTGTTCATGCTGTCGAGCGAACTGGCCTACGACGCCGCCAGCAAATCGGTCGTGCTCAGATCGCCTAATGTCGACAACGTGAGCGTGAGCGGGCAGGCACAGGCCTACACGCAGCAGATCAACGCCGCGGCGGGATTGCTCGCCACGCAGTTGCTGACCAACTATCCGATCTACACCTTCAAGCCTGAACAGCTGCAATTTGCCGGTGTGAATTACGAACCCGGTACAATCACCATCCTTACAAACGGCATACGCGTGCAAATCGTCGAAAAATGACGCGGCGCGCGGCCGGCAGGGCCGCGCGATAGCGTGCCGGCCCTGTTCGTTCCGACTATCTACCGCGATGAGGGGCAGGGATGGACTGGCTATTGGCTTGCAAGGCGCTGATTCTGGGCGTCGTCGAAGGGTTGACGGAGTTTTTGCCCGTGTCGAGCACCGGGCATTTGATCGTCGCGGGGAGTTTGCTGAACTTCACCGACGAGCACGCGAAAACCTTCGATGTCGTGATCCAGCTCGGCGCGATTCTCGCCGTGTGCTGGGAATTTCGCCGCCGCATCGGCAGTGTGGTGTCCGGCTTGCCGAGCCGGCCGGATGCACGCCGTTTTACGCTGAACGTGGTCATCGCCACCATTCCGGCGATCGTGCTCGGCTTGCTGTTCGAAAAATCCATCAAGGCGGCGCTGTTCTCGCCGGTGCCGGTGGCGTTCGCGCTGGTGGCGGGTGGCGTGGTGATTCTGTGGGCGGAGGCGCGTCAGCGCACGCGCGGTGACACGGCGGCGCGCGTCCTGAGCGTGGACGACCTGAGCCCGCTGGACGCGCTGAAAGTGGGCCTCGCACAATGTTTCGCGCTGATTCCTGGCATGTCGCGCTCGGGCTCGACGATCATCGGCGGGATGCTGTTCGGTCTCGACCGGCGCGTCGCCACGGAGTTTTCGTTCTTCCTCGCGATTCCGATCATTTTCGGCGCGACTGCGTACGAACTGCACAAAGACTGGCATCTGCTTTCCGTCGATGCGCTCGGCACCTTCGCGCTCGGCTTCGTGGCGGCGTTCGTCAGCGCGTTTGCATGCGTGCGCTGGCTGTTGCGCTATATCGCGGCGCACGATTTCACCGCGTTCGCGTGGTATCGGATCGGCTTCGGTTTGCTGATCCTGCTGGTCGGCTATAGCGGCGCATTGAGCTGGACGGAGTGAGCGCGTCAGTTGTGCCCGCGCCATGAAAAAGGTCCGCGTTTGCGGACCTTTTTCTTATCGCTGTATGAGTCTCTGCGCGCAGTCTTACTCGGCGGCGCGTTTGCGGAACACCAGATCCCACACGCCGTGCCCGAGCCGCAGGCCACGACGCTCGAATTTCGTTACCGGCCGGTACTCCGGACGCGGCGCATAGCCGTCGGCGGTGTTCTCCAGCGCCGCTTCGGCGCCCAGTACTTCGAGCATCTGTTCAGCGTAGTTCTGCCAGTCGGTCGCGCAATGCAGATAGGCGCCCGGCTTCAGACGCGATACGAGCAGCGCGACAAACTTCGGCTGGATCAGCCGGCGCTTGTGGTGCCGCGCCTTGTGCCACGGATCCGGGAAAAAGATGTGCACGCCGTCCAGGCTGTCGGGCGCGATCATCTGTTCGAGCACTTCGACCGCGTCATGCTGAATGATGCGGATGTTCGACAGATTCTGTTCGCCCATCAGCTTCAGCAATGCGCCCACGCCCGGTTCGTGCACTTCGACGCCGAGGAAATCATCGTCGGGACGGTGCGAGGCGATTTCCGCCGTGGTCGCTCCCATGCCGAAGCCGATTTCCAGCACCCGTGGCGCCTCACGGCCGAACACGCTATGCCAGTCTGGCTGCTGTGGTGCGAAGGGCACCACGAAGCGCGGGCCGAGTTCGTCCATGGCGCGGCGCTGGCCGGTCGAGACGCGGCCAGCGCGTGTGACAAAACTGCGGATGCGGCGCCGATGCAAGGCTTCTTGCGGTGTGGCTTCGCCGGCGAGTGGGTCTTCGACTTCGGTTGTGGGCGTCGGGAGTTCGTCCGGCGGGCCGGCGTCGTTTGGATCGTGGATCATCGTCGATGCTGCTACAAGGGTGAGGGCTTCGCGGCTTGCCTGGCGTGCTGCACGGCGCGTGTCCGGGCTCGCGCGGCAGGACGCGCGAGTCGCACGCGCGGCCGGCAGGCGCAGTGCTTACGGATCGCAGCGCCGGGCCGCCGCCATGACAAAAAAGCCGCCTTCATGGAGGCGGCTCGTGCTGGATTCTGCTCAAGTCATCAGCAGGAACGTGGAGCGGGCGTTGCAAGTGCGCGTAAGGTAGCACACCCGGAAAGGGGGCGTCCAGACGGGGGGGGGGCGGCGACGCATAGGGAACCGTCGGCGATATTACATTTAAATAACGAAAAAAATGACGAAGTCGCTCGCCCATTTGATTTAATCATTCTGAAAGCTATTTCCAGTGACGATTATCTGGGCAAATGACAGCCATCAGCACAAGTCTTGCATCGCTAACCCGCGGATTTCACTTCGTCATGCGATGGCAATCGCGCGGCGCCGCACGTTCAATTCAGCATCTATCTGAAAATTGCGTTGAAGAATCGCTGGAGTACTCGGCACTTACACGACCGCTATTGCAATCCCGCGCCTGCTCGCCGCTTGGGCAAGCGAATCCATTGTTGAATGCGGTGATGGAGAAAAGGCTTCTTGAGGCGGGATGGGCAGAAACTGCGGCAGAGGCAGATACTTTCGCGGTGCTGCCGGATGGATCACGGCGCTTAACGGAAGGTGTCTGGAGCGGGCGATGGGAATCGAACCCACGGCTCTAGCTTGGGAAGCTAGGGTATTACCATTATACGACGCCCGCAGAGCACGCCATTCTACGCGCGTTTCGCGAGATTTGGCAAACGCGAAGGACGACGGGCCGCCGAAGAGTCTGGTTGTCGCGGAACCCCTTGTGAGGTGAGTGTTGTGTCCAGCGCCCCGTCGCTGGCGAAATTCTGCCGGCATGTTGGCTATTGCTTTGGAAGTTATCCTTGCGGCGGGTCGAAGTCCATCCCGATGGTGGGCGTCAAGCCGTCCGGTTCCTCGACGGTCGTATTCCGTAGACGTGTCCCGTGCGAGCGGTTGCGACAAGGCTTCGCAGCGCATCACCCGTGGCCTTACGGACGGCGCGGACTCATCCGCCGCGCCCGAGTCGCGCGCGGCACGCAACGCGTCGATTAAACGCGTTAATTGTCAATCAGTTCGCGGCAATTGAATGCAGATCGAAGCGCATATTAATACCAAGCCAATCGGTTGGATGCGCGAAGCCGAATCGATTTTGATTCGTTATGCATCAAATTGCACCGGCATCACCACGCCGGTTTTTAAAGAATTCAAACAAATACTAAAGCTTGTTGAAATCGCGCCGTTTACTTCTCTAGCGTCCTTTCCAATTCTTACATCGATTTGCGCGATTTGATTCTGTCAAGTGGATTGGTGGAATGATTTATCGAAACGGCGCTGATAGCAAACATCGAGGTCAATCTACTCACGGCGTGAGGCGATGAATCGGATTCACCGCGCACTCGCCCCTAAAAACAAAAATGGATATGAAAAACAAGGCTAAATTGACGTTATCCCTGCTTGCTTCGCTCGCTCTGTCGGCTTGTGGCGGCGGTGGTGGCGACGGGGGTAATTCGGCTGCGACGCCTTCGTCCAGCAGCGCTTCGTCACCGTCGGTGGCGAGTGCGCCTGCTACGGCAAGCGCGCCGGCTGTGGCAAGCGCGCCTGCTCCGGCCTCGTCGCCGGCGCTCAACGGTGAACAGTTGCCGAGTCTGGCCAGCCCTCAGAGCGGCTCGGCTGCGGCCGTGGGCAACGGTGTCGAAGGGATTTGGGTCAGCCAGTTCGGCGTCGACAAGACCACGGCGCTCGTCGATCCGCAGGGCAATATCTCTTACCTGAATACCGTGGCCGGTTTCGGGATCTCGCAATTCTTCGGCGTGATCGCCGCCACCTCGCCGAACTGGACGCTCAGCTCGGGGTCGGCGTTCATCTCCAACTTCTACTATCCGGCCACCAACGGTTCGGGCTCGTTCGTCAACAACCAGACGTTCACCGGCAGCTATGTCGAGAACGGCAACACGGTGAACCTGTCCTGGAACTACGACGCCGCGAATGCGCTGGCTGTCACGCAGTCGAGCGTCGCGGGCACGTGGGCGCAGACCGGGTCGTCGTTGACCATTGCAAGCGACGGCACGCTAAGCGGCACCCTCAGCAACTGCCCGGTGTCCGGCACGTTGCTGCTCGCCACGCCGTCGTCGGCGAAGAACCTTTATACGTTGAACGTCACCGGTACGACGGCGTCCTGTACGCTGAAATCCGGCGCGACCTACACCGGCAATGCGGCGATTACGTTCCTGCCGATCACGGGGAGCAACCTGTACGTCCGCACGATTTTCTTCATGATCAAGACCGTGACCAACACGACGGTCGCCTACGGTCAGTTGACGAAGCAATAAGCGGAGCATGAAGCGAAGCCGCCGCCGCCTTTCCAGGCAGGCGGCGGCTGAATCGAGCTTGCAACCGGTGGCTTTAGATCACGAAGTAAGTCAGCTGAACCGCCGCGCGGGTGACCACCATCAGCAGCACCTGCACGATCACGAACAGCAGGATCGGCGAGAGGTCGATGCCGCCGAGTTGCGGCACCACGCGGCGCAGCGGATTCAGAAACGGCGCCGTCAACTGGTACAGAATCGGCATGGCCGGCGAACGTGGATTGAGCCACGACAGCAGCGCCATCAGGATCGTCATCCAGATGATCAGATTCAGTGCCCACTTGATCAGCGTCAGCACCGCGACGATCAGCAGCGTCGGCAACAGCGTGAGCGGATCGGCGCCGGTCAGGACCACCATCAGCACCACATACACGATGGCCGCAAGCAGGGCCGCGACGAGGCTCGCCCAGTCGATCTTGCGCGTGCTAGGCAGGATATGCCGCAACGGCAGCACGATCCAGTTGGTGGCTTGCAGCACCGCGTTCGTGACGGGGTTGTAGGGCGGCATGCGCACGACCTGCAGCCATGCGCGCAACAGCAGTGCGGCGCCGAACAGCGTGAAGACGGTATTGAGCAGAAAACGGGCGATATCGCCAAACATCTCGTGTCCTTATCCTTCGTATGACGGCCGCCGATCGGCCGCAGGGCGCCGGCGCTGTCCGATCGGCGCGCCGGCGGTTTGATCTGGTTTGCCCGCGCCCTTCCGCGGTAGGGCGCGTGATACGTCGTCTCTAGCGGCCAGGCTGTGCTGCGATGCTGGGCGGCTCGCAGGTTCACGTTCGACGACGCTGACCGCCATTAGAGGCCGTCATTCGTCCCGCTTCCGCTGGGCATCACACGGAAATCTTGAGCTCGCTGATCAGAATCGTGCCATTGCCGCCGTCGGTGTAGTTGGGGATGTCGGCCATCAGTTGCTCGGAGGCCGCTTTGAAGACTTTGTAGAAGTCGTCCGCGCTGTCGAACAGGAAGTGGCCCGCGGCGACGTACGGCGGTGGCGTTCCGGGCGGCCCGGCGTTGATCCCGACGTCGACCGACCAGCCCTTCAGGGACGGCCCGAACAGCCTCGCCGCGAGCGGCATATGCGTGACGCAGTAATAGTCCACGTCGAAGTGGCCGTTTTCCCGATACGGATAGAGGATGCTGACCTTGATCATTGTGCGTTCTCGTCTGTTGGTCCCGATGCGCGGCGCTGGCGGATTGCGCGCGGCGCCGGACGTCACATTATCACGGCTTACTTGACGCTTGCACCTGCCGCGGCCTGATTCAGCGACCGGCTGAGCGATTCTTCCACGGCCCCGGAGATCGCGTCGATCGCGGTGGGCGGCGTGGCGCGGCGCTCGGCCAGTCCCACCGCGCGCCGCGTGAGCAATCCGTAGAGGGCCGCATGGTCGCCCCCGAGGCCTTCCAGCAGCGCCAACTGCTTCTGCACGACGCCCGTGTCGCCTCGCGATACCGGGCCGGCGAGCGCATTGGGCAGGCCCTTGTCGCGCGCGGTTTCGATGGTGCCGGAGAGCATCGGCAGCAGGGCGCGCAGCGCGTCGTCCTCGGCAAAGCCCAAGGTGCGCCACAGCGCGACGCACTCCGCGAGGCTGCACAGCGCGAAGCTGGCGGCGTAGTGCGCGGCGGCATGATAGAGCATTCGGCCGCCCGGCGGAATCGACAGCGGATGGCAGCGTAGCGCGACGGCCAGCGCCGTCAGCGCGTCTTTGAGCGCGCCCTCGGCTTCGATCGTCACCGAGCAGCCGGCAATGCGCTCGAGATCGGCGAGCTCGCCGCTAAACAGGTAGAGTGGATGAAAGCCGCCGACCGAGGCGCCCTGGTCGCGGGCCGGGGCGAGCAATTCGATCGGCGAGGCGCCGCTGCAATGCACGAGCGCCTTGCCGTGCGGGCCAACCGCCCCGTCCGCGTCGTACCGGAGTGTGTGCGCTGACGTACCGATGCTGTCGTCGGGAACGGCTAAAAAGACGATATCGGCGGCGTCGACCACCTGTTGAGGGTTCTCGAGTGCCGCGCAATGCTCGATCTGACTGGCGAGCCGGCTGGCCGAAGCCGCCGAGCGGCTGGCTACGGCCGTGACCGGGTAACCGGCCCGCGAAAAGCTCAGCGCAAGACAGCGCGCGAGCCGGCCCGCGCCGACGAAACCGAGTCGCGGCAGAGAGGACTGGGACATGGGTGGCTGCTCCAGACGGAAGATTTGACCGGGAAAGCTGAAGTATCGCGCATCCTTCACGCCTGCGGCGCAGCGTGGCGGCGGTTTTGGTCTGATCAGTGCGTCCGCGATATGGCGCGTTCCGCCTGTCATCCGGCGCCGTGCGCCCCACGGGCTTGAAAACTGCTCACAATTGCTGCACTTGCATGGTTAGACGGTTTGGCAGTTGCTGTTCTGGGTATTTCGTCTCGCAGTCAGATTCGGGAGGTTCACGATGAATATTTTTTCTTACCGAAAGCACTTGCGGTTCCTGACACATGCACAGCGCCGTCGCTGGTGGGACCAGAAAAAGCGCCTGACGCCGCGCGTGCGGATTAGCGGTGCTTATGTCCCACCTAGCGTGTCCCGCGAATTTGCCTATGTGAAGGTCGGCTGAAAAAACGCCCTTCGACGGTAAGGAGTGCCCGGTCCAATAGCCGGGCATTTTTCATTTCCAGGGCTCAATTGACGCAAACGGAGCTGAGGCTAATTTGTAATCAAAGATTACTGGCAAGCCAATGACGTGCACCGTCACGGAGTCGCCGCGACGGACGGCGACCTGTCCATCCGGTGCAAACGCTGAGTTTTCAGCGCTTTGCGAAGCTCGTCCGCGACGCACTGTCTCAGGGGAAATTACGAGGCCTTGTACCGCATTGCAATTTGCAACAAATGCGAACAGCGACACCTGATCTTTTTCGATACATTGATTTCGTGGCATGCGAGGCATGCGAAGTCGGCGATTCCCCGGTAGGGCGCGCCAGGAGAATAAAAGTGAAAAAGATCGTTCCGTTTGTGGTTGCCGCAGCACTCGGCCTGGGACTCGCCGGCGCCGCTGAGGCGCACGTTTCCGTCGGTATCGGCATTGGCGTTCCGATTGCGCCGGCTTATCCGGTTTATGCTGCTCCGCCGCCGGTCTATTACGCGCCTGCGCCGGTCTATGCGCCGCCGCCGGTTGTTTATGCGCCGCCGCCGGCAGTCGTAGTGGGTGGTTATTACGGCGGCTACGGCCGTCCTTATTATCACCACGGCTATTACCGCGGTTATTACGGTCACGGCTACTATCGCCGCTGATCGCGCGCAGCTGAACAGGGCTGTATTGACGGCGTAACGCCGGCTTGATTGCCGTGTTACGCCGTTTGTGTTTTCGTTTCGCGCGCAACGTTCCAAAGCCGGGTCGAAGCTGGGAGAATGGCTGTTTCGCCACCGCTCTGGAGAGTTTCGCCGATGCAAGCGCTTCCCGCTCCCACTTTCGACGACGTACTCGACGCCGCAGCGCGTCTCGAAGGCGTCGCCCACCGTACCCCCGTTCTGACTTCGAGCACGTTCAACGAACGAACCGGCGCGTCGGTGTTCTTCAAGTGCGAGAATTTTCAGCGCATGGGTGCGTTCAAGTTTCGCGGCGCCTATAACGCGATCTCGCATTTCGACGCGGAGCAACGCAAAGCCGGAGTGCTGACGTATTCCTCGGGCAACCATGCGCAGGCGATTGCGTTGTCGGCACGCCTTGCCGGCATCCGCGCGACGATCATCATGCCGCACGACGCGCCCGCGGCCAAAGTCGCGGCGACCAAGGGCTACGGCGGAGAGGTGATCACCTACGACCGCTACACCGAGAACCGCGAAGAGATCGGCCGGCGTCTCGCCGACGAACGTGGCATGACGCTGATTCCGCCGTACGACCATCCGCATGTGATCGCCGGCCAGGGCACGGCGGTGAAAGAACTCATCGACGAAACCGGCCCGCTCGACATGCTGTTCGTGTGCCTCGGCGGCGGCGGACTGA
Source organism: Paraburkholderia aromaticivorans (assembly GCF_002278075.1). Taxonomy (NCBI): domain Bacteria; kingdom Pseudomonadati; phylum Pseudomonadota; class Betaproteobacteria; order Burkholderiales; family Burkholderiaceae; genus Paraburkholderia; species Paraburkholderia aromaticivorans. Next base: position 2,050,400 of record NZ_CP022989.1, read on the forward strand.
TCGGCGGCAGCGCGTTGTCCGCAGCTGCGTTGAGCCCGGCATGCACGGTGATCGGCATCGAACCGGAAGCGGGCAACGACGGCCAGCAGTCGCTGGCGCGAGGCGAGATCGTGCATATCGACACGCCGCGCACGATTGCCGACGGCGCCGCCTCCACGCATCTGGGCGACTACACGTTTGCGATCATCCGGAAGCTGGTCGCGCAGATCGAAACGGTCAGCGACGCCCAGTTGATCGAGACGATGCGCTTTTTCGCGCAGCGCATGAAGATCGTGGTCGAACCGACGGGCTGCCTCGCCGCCGCCGCGGTGCTCAACGGCATCGTGCCGGTGCGGGGCAAGCGTGTCGGCGTGCTGGTCAGCGGCGGCAACGTCGATCTGGAAAAGCTCGCGCAGTATCTCGCCTGATACCTCGCGTCGGCGGGCGCGGTTGCTCGCCGGACCTGGCAGGTGACGCCTGATCGAAAACGGCTCGCACGCCGCGAGCCGTTTTCACATCAGCTTGCCGCGTGCGCGGTTTGCACGATCAGATCGCGATACCCGTTCACGATCACGCTATACGAGAAGTAAGCGAACAGTAGCGCCGACAGCACGTGGCAGGCGCGCAGCAAACCGGTGCCGGCGCGTTTGCGTCCGTGGCTGCCGAGTCCGCAGATAAAGATCGTCCAGCACAGACCGCCGAGAAAGAAGCCGCCGAGAAATACCGGTGCGCTCGTCACGCTCGTGGCGCCCGCTTTCGCGATCAGCGCCCCGCCCACTGCAGCAAACCAGAGAATCGCCGACGGCGACGACACCGCTAGCAAGACGCCGCGCAAAAACCCGCGCCACGCGGACAGCTGCGGTGCATGGGCGTCCGCCTCGCCGGCCACCGCCGGCGCCGTGGCCGGGTACATTGCTTCACGCGCCATCTTCCACGTCAGGAAGAGCAGGGTCGCCGCGCCGCCGATCCACACCACCCAGCGCACCGATTCGAACTGCAGCAACGCCGCCATGCCCGCGAGCGCGAGCGCCGCATAAATCAGATCGCCGATGCACGAGCCGAGGCCGAGCCAGAAGCCCGGCTTGAAGCCATGTGAGAGCGTCAGCGAAATCATGGCGACGTTCACGAGACCGATATCCAGACACAGCGACAACGACAGAAAAAATCCATCCGACATCATTGAAAAGGCATGCATCCGCGCAACTGCTCCGTTGGTTTCGTTATTTCAGTCCTGTTGTACGGCCTGCCTTAGAGGCCCAACTCGTTCCACAAGGTGTCGATGCGCTGTTTAACCGCGTCGTCCATCACGATTGGGCGGCCCCATTCGCGATCGGTTTCGCCGGGCCATTTGTTGGTCGCGTCGAGACCCATCTTCGATCCGAGTCCGGCGACAGGCGAGGCGAAATCCAGGTAGTCGATCGGTGTGCGATCCACCAGCACCGTGTCGCGCGCCGGATCGATACGTGTGGTGATCGCCCAGATCACCTCCTTCCAGTCGCGGATATTCACGTCCTCGTCGACCACGACAATGAACTTCGTGTACATGAACTGCCGCAGGAAGCTCCATACCCCGAACATCACGCGTTTGGCGTGACCGGGATAGCTCTTCTTCATCTGCACGATGGCCATGCGGTAGCTGCAGCCTTCGGGCGGCAAATAGAAGTCCGTGATCTCGGTGAACTGCTTCTGCAACAGCGGCACGAATACTTCGTTGAGCGCGACGCCGAGTACGGCGGGCTCGTCAGGCGGTTTGCCGGTGTAGGTGGAGTGATAGATCGCGTCGCGCCGCATGGTGATGCGCTCGACCGTAAAGACGGGGAACCACTCCTGCTCGTTGTAGTAGCCGGTGTGGTCGCCGTACGGGCCTTCGAGCGCATGCTCGTAGGCCGCCGACGCGCCCTTTACCGGACGCGGCGGCGCGCCTGCGGGAGCGGGCGAGGGCGTGCCCGCCTGCGGATAGATGAAGCCCTCCAGCACGATTTCGGCGCGCGCCGGCACCTGCAAGCCGTCGACGCCCGGCGTGAGGCACTTCGCGAGTTCCGTGCGACCGCCGCGCAGCAGGCCGGCGAACTGGTATTCGGAGAGCGTGTCGGGCACCGGCGTGACCGCGCCGAGGATGGTCGCCGGGTCTGCGCCCAGCACGACGGCCACCGGATACGGCTTGCCGGGATTCTGCAGCGCGAATTCGCGGAAATCGAGCGCGCCGCCGCGATGCGCGAGCCATCGCATGATCAGTTTGTTGCGCCCGATCAGTTGCTGGCGATATATGCCTAAGTTTTGTCGGGGCTTATTCGGACCTTTTGTCACGGTCAGACCCCATGTAATCAGCGGGCCGGCGTCGCCCGGCCAGCAGGTCTGAATGGGCAGCTTCGCGAGGTCCACGTCGTTGCCTTCCCAGACGATTTCCTGGCAAGGCGGCGCGCTCACGGTTTTGGGCGCCATGTCCCAAACCGCCTTCGCCAGCGAGAACAGTTTGCCGGCGTCCTTCAGCCCTTTCGGCGGCTCCGGTTCCTTCAACGCGGAGAGCAGCCGGCCCACGTCGCGCAGCGACTCGAGTGCGGCACCATCGCCTTCGCCCGCTTGCGCGTCGATCCCCATGCCAAGCGCGACCCGCCGCGGGGTGCCGAACAGGTTGCCGAGCACCGGGAACCCATGCTGCGCCTTGCTCTCAAACAGCAGAGCCGGGCCGCCGGCGCGCAGCACGCGGTCGCACAGCTCGGTCATTTCCAGGACAGGTGAGACGTTTTGTGAGATGCGGCGCAGTTCACCGATCGTCTCGAGACGGCCGACGAAATCTCGCAGGTCTTTGTATTTCATCTGGTGCGGTTCATTGCCGCGCAAGCGGCGGGAAGGAGGGGCGCGGCAGGGTTTCGCGGCGCCAGGACGATTGTCGATTTTACCTGTGTTGGCAAGCGCACGTAGATCGGCCAAACGGCCTCGGCGAGACGGCGGAGTCGAGATCGCCGAAAAGGCGCATGCCGCGCGGTTCTGGACGGTTTAAACACTGTTCATTATTACAATTAGTTATACATTTGCTCATCTATAGTGTTGACGATCTATAAAACCCTGCATAGAATCCGTCCACATTGGTTGCAGGGCGTGAACCTTTTTACCACTGCCCCCGGTCCCATCAGACGCAACGCGTCACCGTTTACCGAACCCCTGCACGGTATCTGACGGTCTTACTGAAGTCCTCGCCAGCGCCAACTGACGCTGGTTTTTCGCGTGGGAGCCACCGCCCGCATGGTTGTTCGACATGCCGCGGACCTCTATCAGGACGGCTCCCCACAAACGGTATTTGCCGTTTTCCCGACGTCGCTGCTGCCCTAACCAGACAGAGCACGCGATGTCTTGACTCTGCGAATGTGCTGTACCGCCTGTTCATCTGGCGGGGTTCGCGGATCATGCAACATGGGAGATCTGAATGAACGCCTGGTTATCGTGGCGTCCCGATGAGCGTATTGCGCAAGTTGTGCGCGGTGTGCTGCGTCGCGGGACGCGAATGAGTCATCACCTGTTCAGCATTGTCGGCGGTATCGCGGTCGTGCTGACAGTCGCACTGTGGCTGATGCCGGCCCTGCGCGGCACGCTGGCCGCCAAGTTGATGCCGGTCATCTCAGCCGCCGTGCAAGCCGGGCCTGCACGTCTGCTGCAGGGCAATCCGCTGCCGGCTTTCGGACCGCCCCGTGGCGCGTCCTCCGACGACTCGCTGTCGGCCAGCTCGAACGGTTCCGATGCCGTCGGGAGTGCCAACATCGGTAGCAACGGCAACACCGGCAGCAACGGCACCACCGGCAGCAACGGCACCACCGGCAGCAACGGCAGCAACGGCACCACCGGCACCACCGGCAGCAACGGCACCACCGGCAGCAACGGCACCACCAGCCTCACTGTCAGCAACACCAGCTTCGACGGCGCATTCGACGCCACCGGCTCGACCGGTATGGGCGTCGCGGCGCTCAACGGCCTCGACCCGCGCACCATGCAAAGCGTCACCGCGCTGGCGCGGCTGATTCCGTCGCAACGCGTGTCCGCCGACGCGCGCGACGATCGCGTGCTGATCTCGACCCGCGAGCAGGACCTGGTTGCGTCCTATCTGGCTCGGCGCTATCGCGTCGCTCAGGAGCCCGTCAGCGAGCTCGTGAAGGCCGCGTTCGACACCGGCCACGAAGTCGGTCTCGATCCGCTGCTGCTGCTGTCGGTGATGGCGATCGAATCGGGTTTCAACCCGTATGCCGAGAGTGGCGTCGGCGCGCAGGGCCTGATGCAGGTCATGTCGAAGGTGCACTCGGACAAGTTCCAGTATTTCGGCGGGCAGAGCGCCGCGCTTGAGCCGGTCGCGAACATCAAGGTGGGCGCACTGGTGCTGAAGGATTGCATCGCGCGTGGCGGTTCGCTGCCGGGCGGCTTGCGCCTGTATGTCGGCTCGACTTCGCAGGACGACGGCGGCTACGGCGCCAAGGTGATGGCCGAGCGTGGCCGTCTGCGCGACGTGGCGCGTGGCCGCAAGGTGCCGATCAACGCGCCGCAGGCGCCGGTTCTGACCGCGTCGACCAATAGCAGCTCGACTGCGTCGGCTAACAATGGCAAGCGCGTGCAGGTGACGCTCGAGGGTAGCCATCCGTTGAGCGCGGCGACTTCGGCGAAGACGCCGGTGTCCGAGCAGGACGATGCGAGCGCCAACGCGACCAAGCACGTGGCATCCGCTTCGGAGCTGGGTGCTTGAACCTGAGCCTGAGGTTGGCCGCATAACGCTGGCGGCGCCAGTCGTCAGATGCCAGAGCGGCAAAAAAGAAAAGGACACACCGAGAGGCGTGTCCTTTTTTTCGTCTGGCGATTGAGCGCAGGCTGTTTCGCTCAGCCCTTGCCGAAGAGCTTCGCCAATCGCTCGACCGCTTCTTCCAGCTTCGGATAGGCGGTGGCGTACGACAACCGGATGTACTCCTTCGGCGCATGCGTGCCGAAATCCATGCCAGGCACCAGCACCACACCCGCATCGTGCAGCATGGCCTTGGTGAGCGCCGCGCTGTCACCGGCCGCGGGATGCGCGACCGTGCGGCAATCGGCGTACACGTAGAACGCGCCGTCTGGCATGACCGGCACCGAGAAACCGAGCGATTGCAGGGCCGGGGCGATGAAGTCGCGGCGACGCTTGAATTCCAGGCGGCGCGCTTCGTAGATCGCAATCGTGTCCGGCTCGAAGCAGGCGAGCGCCGCGTGCTGGGCGAGCGCGGAAGCGCAGATGAACAGGTTTTGCGCGAGCTTTTCGAACGCGCTGACCATGCCGGGCGGCACCACCAGCCAGCCCAGACGCCAGCCCGTCATGTTGAAGTACTTCGAGAAGCTATTGACGGTAACTACGTCGTCGCCGAACGAGAGCGCCGAGACGGGCTTCGCGTCATAGCTCAGCCCCTGGTAGATTTCGTCGACGATCGTGAAGCCGCCACGTGCCCGCACGGTCTTGACGATGCGCTCCAGTTCAGCCGGTTCGATCGACGTGCCGGTCGGGTTCGACGGCGACGCGAGCAGCACGCCACGGGTGCGCTCGTTCCAGAGGCGCTCGACGTCGGCGGCGGTCAGCTGGAAACGCTCCGCCGGACCGCTTGGCACCATCACCGGCTTGCCTTCGGCGGCGATCACGAAATGACGGTTGCACGGGTAGCAAGGGTCGGGCATCAGCACTTCGTCGTCGCGATCGACGAGCGCCGCGCAGGCCAGCAGCAATGCCGCCGATGCGCCGGCGGTAACGACGATCCGCGCCGGATCCACGCTGACACCGTAGAAGTCGGCGTAATGCGCGGAGATCGCCTCGCGCAGCGCGTGCAGGCCAAGCGCGTTGGTATATTGCGTGACGCCGCGGCGCAGCGCGCTCGCGGCCGCCTCGATGACCGGCTCGGGCGCGGTGAAATCGGGTTCACCGATTCCCATGTGAATGATGTCGCGTCCATCGCGCTCGAGAAGCGCGGCCTCCTTGGCCAGTTCCATCACATAGAAAGGCTGGATGGCATCCACGCGTGCGGCAAGCCGCACCAGGGGTTCGGTCACGGAGTTCATACGATCAAATCCAGTTCAGATGCAAAAGCGGGAAGGCGTGCCGCGCGTGTAGTCACGCTCAACACGCCGTCCTTGCAAGCGGTTTCGCTTCGCCGCGTTCGGTAGGGCGCATGACAGGGATTAGGCCGTAGTCATGCGCCTTGCGCTCAACGCTTGCGAGCCGCCTGCGTTTCATCCACGCGCAGTTGGGCCGAGAGCTTGTCCAGCACGCCGTTCACGTACTTGTAGCCGTCGGCGCCACCGAATGTCTTGGCGAGTTCAACCGCTTCGTTGATGACCACACGATAAGGAATATCGACGTGATTCTTCAGTTCGAACGCGGCCACCAGCAGCACGGCGCGCTCGACGGGCGAGAGCTGCTCGATCGGGCGGTCCAGACACGGGGCGATGGCCGCGGACAGTGATTCCGAATCGCGGATCACGCCGTGCAGGATGGCGTCCAGATGCTCGTGGTCGGCTTTGTCGAAGCCTTGCGCACCGCGCAGTTGCGCGTCGATTTCACCGCCGGGCGAGCCCGACAGCAGCCACTGGTAAAGCCCCTGCGTGGCCAGTTCGCGGGAGCGTCGGCGTGCGCTCTTCATGCCTCTTCCTCTTCGTCTTCTTCTTCGTCGTCATCACCGCCGAGTTGCTCGAGCGCGACGGCGAGATTCGCCATTTCGACGGCCACGCGCGCTGCATCACGACCCTTTTCGGTCATGCGTGCAACTGCCTGTTCGTCGTTTTCGGTGGTCAGGACCGCGTTGGCGACCGGAATGCCGAAGTCGAGGCCGATACGCGTGATGCCCGCGCCGCTCTCGTTCGAGACCAGCTCGAAGTGATACGTTTCGCCGCGAATCACCGCGCCGAGCGCGATCAGTGCGTCGAATTGCGCGCTTTCCGCGAGCTTTTGCAGCGCCAGCGGGATTTCCAGCGCGCCCGGCACCGTGACGAGCAGCACGTCTTCGCCGGTCACGCCAAGTCGTTCGAGTTCTTCGATGCAGGAGTCCGCGAGGCCGTTGCAAACGGGTTCGTTAAAACGCGCCTGGACGATGCCGATACGCAGTCCGTCGCCGTCGAGATTCGGTTGGTATTGTCCGATTTCCATGTGAATTCCGTAGTGTTTTGAGTGGGCGCCAAGCGCGTGAATGGTCGGATCAGCCTTGTTGCGGAGCCTGCTCGGTGCTGCCCGGCATCGGTACGAAGCCCGTGACTTCGAGACCGTAGCCCGACATGCTGCCCAGCTTGCGCGGGTTCGACAGCACCTGCATCTTGCCGACACCGAGTTCGCGCAGAATCTGCGCGCCGATGCCGTACGTCTTGAAGTCGACCGGCCGGCGTTTGAGCGCCTCGGCTCTTTCCTTCGAGTCGAACGCCTTGAAAACGTCGATCAGATGGTCTTTCGAATCGCCGCAGTTCAGCAGCACGATCACGCCGCAATCGCGCTTGGCGATCTCTTTCATGGCCGCGTCCAGCGTCCAGGAGTGGGTGGATTCGCCCACTTCGAGCAGATCCAGCACCGACAGCGGCTCGTGCACGCGCACCAGCGTGTCCTGATCCGCGCACGGCGCGCCGCGTACCAGCGCGATATGCGGCTGGCCGCTCGGCTGATCCAGGTACATCACCGCGCGAAACGCGCCGTGCGCCGTCTGCATGGTGCGCTCGCAAATGCGCTCGACGATCGATTCCGTGCGGCTGCGATAGTGGATCAGATCCGCGATCGTGCCGATCTTCAGACCGTGCTCCTTCGCGAATTCCAGCAGGTCGGGCAGGCGCGCCATCGTGCCGTCGTCGTTGATGACTTCACAGATCACCGCGGCCGGCGTGAGGCCCGCCAGCGCGGTGAAGTCGCAGCCCGCCTCGGTATGGCCGGCGCGCACCAGCACGCCGCCGGGCTGCGCCATGATCGGGAACACGTGGCCCGGTTGCACGATGTGCTCGGCCTTGGCGTCCGGCGCGACCGCGGTGGCGATCGTGCGGGCGCGGTCGGCCGCCGAGATGCCGGTCGTCACGCCTTCGGCCGCTTCGATACTGACCGTGAACGCCGTGCCGTACTGGGTGCCGTTGCGGTAGGTCATCAGCGGCAGGTTCAGCAGCTTGCAGCGTTCCTGCGTGAGCGTCAGGCAGATCAGGCCACGGCCGTAGCGGGCCATGAAATTGATCGCTTCCGGCGTGACGAATTCGGCGGCGATCACGAGGTCGCCCTCGTTTTCGCGGTCTTCTTCGTCGACGAGGATCACCATCCGGCCTGCTTTCAGTTCGGCGATGATCTCTGGAGTGGAGGCGAGCGTCATGTTGGCGAGAGTTTCGAAGAAAGGGCGTATTTTACGCCACGCGCGGGCCCAAGTCGCCTCCGCCGAACGGTATAGGCCGTTTGGCCGACTGGCGATGCGCCGTCCGCGGTTGCTATGCTCGTCGAAAACGATAGACGCATGAACCGGCTGAAAGCGGCGGGGCACCGCCGCCAGCCCATGCGTGGCCGGGCTTGCGGCCTGTTATTTGGGCGCGTTCAGCATGCGCTCCACGTAGCGCGCGATCAGATCGATCTCCAGATTCACCTGCGTGCCTTCCCGCAAACGCTTGAGCGCGGTCACTTCGACCGTGTGCGGAATCAGGTTGATCGAGAATTCGCAGCCGTCGTCGCGATCTTTAACCGAGTTGACGGTCAAGCTGACGCCGTTGACAGTGATAGAGCCTTTGTACGCCAGATAGCGGCCGATCTCGCGCGGCGCCAGCACGCGCAGTTCGTGCGATTCGCCGACCGGCGCGAAATGCGTGACCGTGCCGAGCCCGTCCACGTGGCCGGAGACGATATGGCCGCCGAGCCGGTCGTGCGCGCGCAGCGCCTTCTCGAGATTGACTTCGCCGGTCTCGCCGAGGCCCGCCGTGCAGTTCAGGCTTTCGCGCGACACGTCGACTTCGAACGAATGGTCGGTCTTGGCGACCACGGTCATGCAGGCGCCCTGGATCGTGATGCTGTCGCCGAGCTGCACGTCGCCGAGATCGAGGCCGCCGGCTTCGACGTTCAGGCGCACGCCCGCGTCGCCGTCCGTGCCGAGCGGCTTGACTGATTCAATGCGGCCCACGGCCGCGACGATTCCTGTGAACATCGTGCTAATCCTTGATCATTTCGAAACGGGTTGGGACGCGGGATCGCCACCGGGCTCGGGTGCGGCTGCGGGCGCGGGCCCGGCCACGAGGCGCGCGAGAATCCGCAGATCGTCGCCGATCCGGTCGACCGCGTGAAAGTTCAGCTTGACGCGGCCCTCGAGCGTTTCTGGCGCGCCCAGACTGAACATGCTCATCGAATCCATCCCGAGCAGGCTCGGCGCGAGATAAACGAGCAGTTCGTCGACGCAGCCTTCGCGCAGCAGCGAGCCGTTCAGCTTGTAGCCCGCCTCGACATGCAGTTCGTTCACATTGCGCTCGCCGAGCACTTTCAGCACCGCGGGCAGATCGACCTTGCCGGCCGGATTCGCCAGTTGAACGATCTCGGCGCCGCGCGCGCGCAACGCGTCGGCGCGATCGGTATGGCGCTGATCGAGGTTGCCGCAGAAGATCAGCGTGGGCGGACCGGCCAGAATCTGCGCCTGCGGCGGCACGTCGAGCTGGCTGTCGATCAGTACGCGCTGCGGCTGGCGGGGCGTGTCGACGGCGCGCACCGTCATGCGCGGATCGTCTTCCCTGACCGTGCCGATGCCGGTCAGGATCGCCGACGCGCGGGCACGCCAGGCGTGCCCGTCGGCGCGTGCCGCTTCGCCCGTAATCCATTGGCTGACGCCGGAAGGCAAGCCGGTGCGCCCATCCAGCGAGGCCGCGACCTTCATGCGTACCCACGGACGGCCGCGCGTCATACGCGAGACGAAACCGATATTGAGTTCGTGCGCTTCGCTGGCGAGCAGTCCGCAGCGCACTTCGATGCCGGCGTCGCGCAAGATGGCGAGGCCGCGTCCCGATACCAGCGGGTTCGGGTCTTCCATCGCCGCGACCACGCGCGCGACCTGCGCTTCGATGAGCGCGTTGACGCACGGCGGCGTGCGGCCGAAGTGGCTGCACGGCTCCAGGGTCACGTAGGCGGTGGCGCCGCGCAGATCATGGCCGCGCGAGCGCGCATCCTTCAATGCGCGGATCTCGGCGTGATCCTGACCGGCCGGTTGAGTGAAGCCTTCGCCGATCACCTCGCCGTTCTTGACGAGCACGCAGCCAACCCGGGGATTGGGGTCGGTGGTGTACATGCCGCGCTTTGCCAACGCGAGCGCGCGCTCCATATGGACGAAATCGGTTTGCGAAAACATCGGGTGTGGTCGGGTACGGTGGCTAGGCTGTCATGAGCTTCAGTCTCGACGCTGCGTCGTCTCGCCGGCTTCAGGCCACGAGCGAGGCGAATGCGCCCCGCGCGGCGGCGATCGTCGCGTCGACGATCGCGTCGTCGTGCACGATCGAAACGAAGCCCGCTTCATAGGCCGACGGCGCGAAGTACACGCCGGCATCCAGCATCTTGTGGAAGAACGCATTGAACCGCGGCACGTCGCTCTGCGTGACTTCGGCGAAGCTCGTCGGGATCGACTCGGTGAAATAGAGGCCGAACATGCCGCCGAGCGAATCGGCCGCGAACGGCACCCTGGCTTCACGCGCGACATTCGCGAGACCTTGCACGAGGCGGGTGGTGCGCGCGGCGAGCGTGTCGTAGAAGCCGGGCGCCTGGATCAGTTGCAGCGTTTTCAGGCCGGCCGCCACCGCAATCGGGTTACCCGAGAGCGTGCCCGCCTGGTAGACGCCGCCGAGCGGCGCGAGGTGCGCCATGATGTCGCGCCGGCCGCCGAAGGCCGCGGCCGGCATGCCGCCGCCGATCACTTTGCCGAGACAGGTCAGATCCGGCGTGATGCCATAAACCTCTTGCGCGCCACCCAGGGCGACGCGGAAGCCGCACATCACTTCGTCGAAAATCAGTACCGAGCCGTACTCGCTGCACAGGCGGCGCAGCGCTTGCAGGAACTCGGGCGTGGCGCGCACGAGATTCATGTTGCCGGCCACCGGTTCGACGATCACCGAGGCGATCTCGTTGCCGAACGCCTTGAACGCTTCCTCGAGTTCAGCGACGTTGTTGTATTCGAGCACCGTGGTGTGTTTGGCGATATCCACCGGCACGCCCGCCGAGGTCGGATTGCCGAAAGTCAGCAGGCCCGAACCGGCCTTCACGAGCAGGCTGTCCGCATGGCCGTGATAACAGCCTTCGAACTTGACGATACGGCTGCGGTTCGTGAAGCCGCGAGCCAGACGCAGCGCGCTCATGGTCGCTTCGGTGCCGCTCGACACCATGCGCACCTGTTCGATGGAGGGCACCAGTTTGCAGATTTCTTCGGCGATTTCCACTTCCGATTCGGTCGGCGCGCCGAACGAGAAGCCCTTGCCCAGCACGCGCTGCACGGCTTCGAGAACTTCCGGATGAACGTGGCCGAGGATCATCGGGCCCCACGAGCCGATGTAGTCGATATAACGCTGACCGTCCGCGTCCCAGAAGTAGGGGCCCTGCGCGCGCTCGATGAAGCGCGGCGTGCCGCCGACCGAGCGGAAGGCGCGGACCGGCGAATTCACGCCGCCGGGAATGGTGCGTTGCGCGCGTTCGAAGAGGGTTTCGTTTCTGGACATGGCGTTTAACTGGAATTGGGGTGGCGCAGCGGCGCAGATCGCCTGTTGGCGGGTCGCGCGGCGCCGGGATAAGTGGAGAAATTGTACCGGAGTCAGCGTGAAGAGGTTTTCCTCGCATGCCTGCGGGGCGTGCGCTCTCTCAGCTTTTGTGCGTGCTTTTCGTGGCTGCGCGTTTTTTCGCCGCCGCGTGAGCCGTGACCTTGCTCGAACGGGGCGGGCCCGCAGGCGTATCGAGCGGCGGCGGTTTGCGCTTGCCGGTGAGCTCCGCCCAGCGCTTTTCCAGTGCGCCTTCGGCGATCGGCTTGATCACGGTTCCGGAACTCTGCGCGTCCCACGTCTGCACGGAGAAAGGATGCGTGCGCAACATCTCGCGCGAGATCACCACGCCTTCGTGGGCGTCGACGAGCCAGTCGTATACGAAGTCGATGCACAAACGATAGCCTCGCTTCGTCGCGGCATCCGGAACCTCGTACGGTGCACGCGTCACATAACCGGAGCCGAAGATGCCCTTGGGTTCCTGCGCGACACGATGCAGGAAGACCCGGTCGCCCGGCAAGATGCCGCGCGCAAATCCGCAGCCCCAAACATCAGCCACCGCGACGCCGGTGGCGACGCGTTTGGCTACGTCGGGCAACTCGGGCCAGGGCCATTTCTTGGGGCTCCAGATCAGCAGGAAGGCGGTCATCGCGGAATTGAGACGGAAATAGGGGGGAAGGGCGCCGCGAACACGTGGCGCGTTGCCGCAAACGCTAAGGCGGCAGCTTAACCGATAGGCGGTGCGCTCGCCGTGCGTCGTCGATGCCTGTGCGGGCATCGTCGCGACCAGCCTCGCAATCACGGCCCAAGCCTGCCAGCCGGATAACCGTCGAGTACAATCGAGGCGATCGAGCTGCTGCTTTCCCCGTTTCACCCGGTCCGCTGCCGATGGCGGCGCGGCGCTTCATCTGGATTCCCATGTCTCACGCCACCAGAAGCCGGCCCGATGGCCGGCTGATTCTGTTGCTCGGTGCGCTCGCCGCGTGCGGGCCGATTTCGATCGATATGTATCTGCCGAGCCTGCCGACCATCGCGCAGGCTTTCGTCATCAGCACCGGCGCCGCGCAGACCACGCTCACCAGCTTCATGTTCGGCTTTTCGATCGGCATGCTGCTCTATGGTCCGCTGTCGGATACGTATGGGCGCCGGCCGGTGCTGCTCGGCGGCATCGTCATGTATGCGCTTGCCAGCGTGGCGTGCGCGTTGTCGTTCTCGATCGGCTCGCTGGTGATGTTCCGCTTCGTGCAGGCGCTGGGCGCGGGCGCGGCTTCGGTGCTGGCGCGGGCCATTGCACGCGACGCCCACGGACCGACCGATGCCGCCCGCGTGTTGTCGATGCTCGCCATCGTCACATCGATCGGGCCGCTGCTTGCGCCGCTGATCGGCGGGCAGTTGTTGCTGATCGGCGGCTGGCGTGTCGTGTTCATCGTGCTGACGCTGTTCGGCACCGTGTGCGCGTTCACCGCGTTTCTCAAGGTGCCGGAAACGTGGCCGCGCGAGAAGCGCGCGCAGTCCGCGCTGCTGAAATCGTTCGGCGCGTACGGCAAGCTATTGCGCGATCCGGTTGCGTGGGGGCACATGCTGTGCGGCGGCATGGCGTTCGCGTCGATGTTCGCCTACATCACGGCGACGCCGTTCGTGTACATCGAGTATTTTCATGTTTCGGCGCAGCACTACGGGTTTTTGTTCGCGCTGAATATCGTCGGCATCATGTTCGGCAACTTCATGAATACGCGCCTCGTCGGCCGGCTCGGTTCGCTGCCGATCATCTCTTTCGCCGCCACCGTGAGTTGCATTGCCTCGCTGTTCGTCTGTCTCGTATCGCTGACTGGTTGGGGCGGTCTGTGGTCGATCGTGTTCGGCCTGTTCTTCGTGGTCGGCGTGGTCGGTCTTCTGTCGGCGAACTGCACGACCGATCTGATGCATCGCTATCCGTTGAATGCCGGCGCGGCGGCCGCCGTGTTCGGCGCCGTGCAATTGGCGCTCGGCGCGTTGTCGAGCCTCGCGGTCGGACTCTGGCAGGACGGCTCGCCCAAAGGTATGGGCGTCACGGTAGGGGTAGCGGGTCTGCTCTGTTATCTCGGCCGGATTCTGGTCGTCAGGTGGCATGGAGCCAAGGCGCCGGTCGCTGCCGTTTAAGGTGCGATGGCGCGCGAGCCGCACGGCGTCTACGGAAAACACCAGGTGTTGTGTGCGCGCGACCGTGCGTGTCAATTTGCATTGCTATGATGGAGCCACTGTTCCTCGGAGCGGCAATCATGGCGATCAGAGATTTGATGAACGGCGAACGGCAACACGCCGCTTTCGCTGAAGCGCAGAAGCTGGCAGACAGCGGCGCTTATCACGATTACACGGACATCGAATACGTCTTGCGCTTTGATTACGGGTTGTCTGACGTATCGGCGCTGCTCGACAGTCAGTTGATGCATCGCGACCTGAATCGCCGTTGCGCGGATGCGCGCGAGAAGCTCGAAATGCTTGGCGTGTGAGGCACGCGGTCGAGCGGCTCGTCAGTTAGAGCGTGATAATCGTGTGAGACGCTGTGCCTGAACGGGCAGCGCCTGGCGTTGCATGATCTCTGGCGCGATCGCTTCATCGTCTCTGCGAAGCGGAATGCTTGGCGCGCGAACGAGCCGCGTGCGGCTTCACGCGCCGTCACATCTGGAGTGGTTTTCATGGCTGGTAGTCAGCACGACTTGCATCTTCCGCGCACAGAAAATCCCGGCACGCTGTCCAATCCGGGTGGTCATTACAGCCACGTCGCGATCGCGAATGGGTTTGTGTTCGTCTCGGGACAGTTGCCGATCACCGCGCAAGGCGACAAGCTCTCCGAGGCTTCGTTCGAGGATCAGGCCGAACAGGTGTTGACCAACGTGCGCGCTGCTCTCGAGAGCGTGGGCAGTAGCATCGCGCAGCTGGTGCAGGTGCGCGTCTACATTGTCGATGTCGAGCACTGGATGAGCTTCAATCAGATCTACGCGCGGTGGGCGGGCGACGCTCGGCCGGCGCGCGCCGTCGTGCCGGTTCCTCAACTGCATTACGGTTTCAAGATCGAGGTCGAGGCGACTGCGCTGGTTTAGATCAATACGAAGCATCGGCAATGAGCGGCATAAAAATGACGCGGCGTGTCGCCATGCGCCAGCCGCCTATGGCGTCATTCCCGCTGAAGTTGTCCGAAGACTACCTCCGCACTGACAACGCTCAGACGACGCCGGTGCGGACGCGCTGAAGTCAGAGCCGAAGTGTTGAGGGGCGATGAGCGATGCGAAGCATAGACTGACCGGGTGAGCATGACCGCACCTTCTGGCCACATTGTTCGGCTCGTAGCAATTCTGATTTCAAACTATCGGCATAGAAAAAAGATAGATCCCACCTAAACTCCATCCTGTCAGCGGCGCGCGTCTCCTCCGACTTGCGACGCTCTTAGAACCGGATTGGAGATTCATCATGAGAAGCAAACTTCTTGCGGCGTTGCTCGTCGCAACCGTTAGCTCCATCGCTGCGCCTGCGTTTGCGAGCGGCTACGGGCCCGCGCCTTCTTATCGTGCGTCCGTCGGGGCGCCGGCATCGCAACGAGGCCAAAGCGCGCAAACGGTTGCAACGGAACGCAACGAGGCGCTCGGCCTGGTCAATGATTCGTACGGCGGCGTGGTCGCGCAATCTTTCGCGTCCGGCAGCCGTCAACCCGACGCGTCGGTGGGTGACGTGTACTTGCGTCACTAAGTTTCAGGATTCTCTGCTGAACAAGGCTGTAGCGAGGTGTCGAAATGCTGAAGATTGTTGAAGGTGCGGCTCTGTTGGGTGCGCTGATGCTTTACTTCGCGCCCGCCGTGATTGCGGACGCAAGAAACCGTGACTATGCGTTCGCGTTGACCATGGTGAACGTCCTGCTCGGATGGACGATTATCGGTTGGTTCGCGGCGCTGATATGGGCTCGGCAACCGGTGAGCGACCGTCGTTTGAAGCACTTCGCCGCACGCGCGCAACGCGCCGTCGCACGAGTCACTATCGACGCAATCGTTGCTCGTGCTGAATGTCGTGCTTCGTCAATCCCGGTATTCAATCCTCGCCTCGCACCGCTGGTCGCACGCATTGCGGCAAACTGTACTCGCGGTCCACGGGACCCGCTTTCTTCGCACGGTAAACAGCAGTCGGTGCGTTGATGTTCGAGCGTGTAGAGGGGCGATGACGGTAGCGGCCTCCACACGCCTTTCCTTTCAGGTCGACGCACCGGTGAAAAAGGGGGATGCGTCGAGGCGAGCTTGCTTCACGACCCACCCTTGTAGGTTGCAACAACGCCAGCAAGGTCTCCCCAGTTCGGCGACGAGAGCAACTCCGGATGATCCTGTTGAACTTTCAGCGCGACGCTGCGAAACGCTTGAGCACATGCCGAGAGACCTGTTGGCGACGCGGCAGGAGGCGGTGCAGGTGACTTCCGCGGTATGGGAACGTTGAGCCTGGGCGCGGCGCCCGGCGTTTTCACGTCAGACAGCGCGGAGCTGAGCTTCGCGAGTTGTGTGCGTGCACTGACCGGAGCGGAGTATGTGCCGCCGGCGTTGAATTTATCCGCGAGCAGTTGAAGTATCGACGTATGGTCCAGATCGCCGGAAAAAACGCCGCCAGGTGTGACATAGGGCGAAATCAGGAATGCGGGCACCCGCAGCCCGGTGGTTTGAAACTGGTAACCGGCGACATTGGTGGGAATCGCAAGGGGACTCACATGGTCGAAGAAGCCCCCGTGCTCGTCGTACGTGACAATCATCAGCGTCTCGTCCCACCGCTTCGACGCAGAAATCGTTTGATAGATGTCGGCAAGGAACGCTTGTCCTGGTGCAACGCCAGTTGGCGAGTGATCGTCATTCGGTGCCAGGTGTGGCCCATCCGTATATTCCGGCTCGATGAAGATGACTTGAGGCATGCTCAAGCCGTTCGTCCAGTCGGCCTTGAAGCGCGAATACCGCCTGAACCTCCCTCCGTTGCCATCGAGCGGCAAAGCGAGCGAAGTCACTATTTCAGGTAGCCATTTGGGCATCAAGCTAAAGAACGGGAAGAAGCCTCCTGACTGATAGACACACCAACTTGCGCCATGTGCGGTCAGCCAGTCATAAACCAGCGACTGCTCAGGAAGAAAACCCGAAACATTGTCGCTAATCGCACTTTCTCCCGCCATTGCCATCAGGCGGTTTGCCTGGGTACCGGTGGGAAGCGGCGCGAACCAGCTATCGCAAACCGTGAAATTTTTGGCGAAGAAATCGTAAACGGGGAGCGCGTCGGCGGTGTAGTAGCCCATCACCATCGAAAGGTCGGCTGGCGGCGGGTGTCGCGTTGCGTAGCTCGCGACGAATCCACCCAGTTCCGGGCAGCCTCCGTTCGCACACGGTGTGTTTATTTGCGTGGCAATCGGCGCGCGGTCATGCGGCGGATCGGGGATGAGTTGGGTCGACGGCGAAAGAGCGTGGATGGCATATGTCTTGTCGTCGTAGAGGTTCGTGAAATTCTGTTGCCAGGCGGGGTCGGCCGAGAGTCCGTTGACGTCCTTCCCGTTGAGGCTCAGGTAGCCGAGAACATGGTCGAACGACCTGTTCTCCATCATGACAACGATGATGGTCTGGATGTTGTCCACTGACATGCTGTCTCCGATAGTTCGGCATCACGGCGACGAAGTCGCCTACGTAAGCGCCGGCGCGAAGGAGGCCAAAGTAGCGCGGCACTGCGGACGTTCCACTCGAATCTGTTCCGTTTTTCCACGTCGTGCGGTTTGGACCGGGACCGGGAGAGTCGGCTGATCACGGCAGGGGCTCGCACTTTCGACGGGCGCTTGATGCAAAGTCTTGCTTCCCGGTAGACGTTAAGGCTAGTTCACGTTACATCACTGTTCAACTTCAGTTGCGGTTTAGCGTCACCGGAAGAGGGGTGATTTCCAATGACGCTCGTGGCTTTGCCGTCGATCCTCGTGGTCGAAATATTTTGATCGCTGCCTGGTCAACTTGCGGAACAAGCTTGGCGTCGGCGCGAGGTCGGGTGAAGGCATGCGATGCCATCTGGCTTTTCGGGGGCTTCGGTCTGCGCGGTGGTGATGACGGGGAGCGAATGGTTTCGTTTGCTACGACTCATCCTCGACCTCCTATAACCACCGGTGCTCCCATTGGTTCGAGATGTCGCCTAAAATTTAAGCGTGGCCGTGACGTTTGGAGGCTGCCATGAGCGACTCATTGTTGGCGACTTTGATAGGAACTATTTTGATTGTGTTTGGCACGGCGCTCTGGGTCACGTCCGAGAACGAGGCGCGCCTGTCCCGCTGGTTCCAGGAACATCACCTCCGGGACCTGATGCGCCACAAGCACTAATTTGCCCATCCGAGGACATTCGCGTGTTTGGTGGGTTCTTTCGCGGATTCTTTGGCGGGTAGAAACGAAAAACGGGCCTCTCGGCCCGTTTCCATTGATATCCTGGCGGAGGCGGTGAGATTCGAACTCACGGAAAGATTGCTCCTTCGCCGGTTTTCAAGACCGGTGCCTTAAACCACTCGGCCACACCTCCAAGCCCTAAATTGTAACCTGAAAAAACCTGACTGCGGCATGCAGTCGAACCGCAATCACTTCGGATCTTTCAGAAACAGCTCTTGCAGATCGTTCAGGAACGCCTGGCCAAGCGGCGTCGGCGCAATTTTTTCGTGGTCTCGCGTGATCAGCTTGCGCCGTTCGGCTTCCTGCAAAGCCGGTTCGATCGACGTCATCGACATGCCCGTGCGCTCGATGAACCGATGCACCGGAAATCCCTCCACCAGCCTCAGCGCATTCAGCATGAACTCGAACGGCAGATCGCGCGTGCCGACTTCATGCTCCTCCTGCACCGCATTGCCGGCCTTCGCCTGCTCGATGAACGTGGTGGGATGCTTGTAGCGCGCCTGGCGCAGCACGCGATTCGGGAACGACAGCTTGGTATGCGCGCCCGCACCGATACCGAGATAGTCGCCGAAACGCCAGTAGTTCAGATTATGCTTGCTCTGCCGATGCGGCTGCGCATACGCCGACACCTCATAACGCTCGTAACCCGCAGCCGATGTGCGTTCGTGAATCCAGTCCTGCATGTCGGCGGATGCATCGTCGTCAGGCAGGGCGGGCGGAAATTTCGCAAACAGCGTGTTCGGTTCGAGCGTCAGGTGGTAGAGCGACAGATGCGGCGGCGCGAACGACAAGGCCGTCTCGACATCGGCCTGGCATTCGGCGAGCGTCTGCCCCGGCAATGCGAACATCAGGTCGAGATTGAAGTTGTCGAAGGTGGTCGCAGCCACGTCGACGGCATGGCGCGCTTGCGCCGAATCGTGAATGCGGCCGAGCGCCTTCAGATGCGCTTCGTTGAAACTCTGAATGCCCACCGAGAGCCGGTTCACACCGCTTGCGCGAAACTGCGCGAACTTGGCGGCTTCGAACGTGCCGGGGTTGGCTTCGAGCGTGATTTCCGCGTCGGCGTCGAGCGGCAGCAGCGCGCGCACGTCCGACAGCAGGCGATCGAGCCCGGCCGCCGAAAGCAGGCTGGGCGTGCCCCCGCCGATGAACACCGTATGCACCTGGCGCCCCCAGACGAGCGGCAACGCCATCTCGAGATCGGCGCGCAAGGCGTCGAGATATTCGTTCTCCGGGAACGTGTCGCCTTTCCATTCGTGCGAGTTGAAATCGCAATACGGACACTTGCGCACGCACCACGGGAAATGCACATACAACGCCAAAGGCGGCAACGACGTCAGCCGGATGCTGCCCGGCGACGTGAAAGCCTTGATGACGCCGTTGCCGATATCGGCGGGCGCCGGTTTGATCGGAATCACGCTTCCTCCGTCAGGCGCGCGAGCAGTTGCCGCAACGCAATCGCGCGGTGGCTGCTGGCATTCTTCACCGCCGGTTCGAGTTCGGCGGCGCTCGCATTCAGCGATGGCAGGAAGAAGTACGGGTCGTAGCCGAAGCCATGCGCGCCGCGCGGCGCATCCAGTATTTCGCCATGCCAGCGGCCTTCCGCGATCAGCGGCTCGGGATCGTCCGCGTGACGCACCAGGGCCAGCACGCAGAAGTAATACGCGCGCCGGTCGGTTTCGCCCTGCAATGCCGTCATAAGGTGGGCGTTATTCGCCGCGTCGCTCTTTTCACCGCCGGCCAGTTGCGCGTAGCGGGCCGAATAGACGCCCGGTGCGCCACGCAGCGCGCGCACGCACAGGCCGGAGTCGTCGGCAAGCGCGGGCAGGCCGGTCAGCTTCGCCGCGTGCCGTGCCTTGGCGAGCGCGTTTTCGACGAACGTGGGATGCGGCTCTTCGGCTTCCGGCACGTTCAGCTCGCCCTGCGCAATCAGTTCGATGCCGGCGGCGCCGAGCAACGCCGCGAATTCGCGCAGCTTGCCCGCGTTGTTCGACGCCAGCACGACTCGCTTCAACGGCGAAGCGGACGCGGCCACGCCGTCGTCCGGACTCGCCTGATTGGCCCTGTCATTCACCCTTTTGCTCCAGCGCCGCCTTTTGCTTCGCGATCAGCGTATTGATGCCGTCACTTGCCAGATCCAGCAGCGCGGTCATTTCGTCGCGCGAGAAGGGCACGCCTTCGGCGGTGCCCTGAATTTCGACGAAGCCGCCGGCGCCCGTCATCACCACGTTCATGTCGGTATCGCACTGCGAGTCTTCGTCGTAATCGAGGTCGAGCACCGGCAGTCCGTCGTAGACGCCCACCGAAATCGCGGCGACATAATCGGTGATCGGCGAGCTTTCGATGCGGCCCGTGGCCAGCAGTTTGGCCACCGCGTCATGCGCCGCCACGAACGCGCCGGTAATGCTGGCCGTGCGCGTGCCGCCGTCGGCCTGGATCACGTCGCAGTCGATATGCAGGGTGCGCGCGCCGAGTTTCTCGAGATCGAACACCGAGCGCAGCGCGCGGCCGATCAGGCGCTGGATTTCCTGGGTGCGGCCCGTCTGCTTGCCGCGTGCGGCCTCGCGGTCGCTGCGGGTGTGCGTGGCGCGCGGCAGCATGCCGTATTCGGCCGTAAGCCACCCCTGGCCGCGGTCGCGCAGGAACGACGGCACGCTCTCGGCGATGCTCGCGGTGCAGATCACTTTCGTATCGCCGAATTCGACCAGCACCGAGCCCTCCGCGTGCTTCGTGTAGTGGCGCGTGATGCGCACGTCGCGCAGCTGATGGGCCTGGCGGCCGCTGGGGCGTTGGGTGTTGTCGGTCATGTTGGAATCGGTCAGGAAGAAAAGCGGGAGGGAAAGCGCGATTTTACAGCCGATCGGGCGAGGCGGCTGCCCGCGTGCGCCTTGGCTCTCCACGGGGCTCATCGCCAAAAATGGGATAATGGCGTTTCCCCGCCCCGCGTCTCGTACACGCCGGGCGATTCGACTCTCCGGCCATCGTCGAACGCATGGCCACAATCGCGAGAAATACGATGATCTACAGCATGACTGGCTATGCGAGCGCCACGCGCGAACTCGTCCCGGCCTCGGGCACAGGCGGCGTGAGCGTATCGGTCGAACTGCGCACCGTGAACTCGCGCTTTCTCGACCTGAACTTCCGCATGCCGGAAGACGTGCGCGCGTGCGAACCCACGCTGCGCGAGATGTTGATGAACAAGCTGTCGCGCGGCAAGGTCGATATCCGTATCAATCTGCAGCGCAGCGATCAGTCCGCCAACGCGGGTTCGATCAATCGTGACGCGCTTGGGCAACTCGCGTTGCTGGAACGCACGGTGCTCTCGACGTTTCCGGAAGCAGGGCGTCTGCGCACCGGCGAAATTCTGCGCTGGCCCGGCATTCTGGCCGAGAGTGGCGTGGCGCCAGACGTGCTGCGCGACGCCGTGCTCGCCTGCGGCAAGCAGGCCATCACGGACCTGATCGACGTGCGCGCTCGCGAAGGCGCGCAACTGGCGACCATGCTGCTCGCCAACGTCACCGAAATGGAAGCGATCGTCACGAAGATCACCCCGCTCGTGCCGGAGCTGATCGCCAAGCATCAGCAGAAGATTGTCGAACGCTTGCAGGAAGCGCTCGGCATCGCCGCGCCGGATACGGCGGCCACCATCGTCTCGCGCGAAGAAATCAACGAACGGATTCGCCAGGAAGTGACGATGTACGGCATCCGTATCGACATCGCCGAAGAACTCTCGCGCCTCACCGCTCACCTGAACGAAACGCGTCACGTGATCCAGAAAGGCGGCAAGGTCGGCAAGCGCCTCGACTTCATGATGCAGGAGCTCAACCGCGAAGCGAACACGCTCGGTTCGAAGGCGGCCGCGAAGGAACTGGCGGATTCGTCGATGACGTTAAAGCTGCTCATCGAGCAGATGCGCGAGCAAGTACAGAATCTGGAATAAGGCTGGAGCACGACAAAAATGACCGACCACCACACGCGCGAAACGCCGCGCAATCCGTACGCCGGTGCTTACCCTGGCAACCTGTTCATGGTCGTCGCGCCCTCGGGAGCGGGCAAGTCGACGCTGGTGAACGCGCTGCTCGCCGGCGACGACGCGATCCGTCTGTCGATTTCGTACACGACGCGCCCGCCGCGTCCGAAGGAGCAGGACGGCGAGCACTACCACTTCACCACCGTCGACGATTTCATGAAGCGTCACGATGCCGGCGAGTTTCTGGAAAGCGCCGAAGTGCACGGCAACTACTACGGCACCTCGCGCGTGTGGATCGAAGACCAGATGAAAAGCGGCCATGACGTGCTGCTCGAAATCGACTGGCAGGGGGCGCAACAGGTGAAAAAGCAGTTTCACAACGCGGTCGAAATCTTCATCTTGCCGCCGTCGCTCGAAGCGCTCGAAGAGCGTTTGAAGAAGCGCGGCCAGGACGAGCCGAACGTGATCACGCGGCGGCTCCTCGCGGCCGGCAGCGAGATGGCGCACGCGGCGGAAGCGGAGTACGTGGTGATCAACGAGAACTTCGATCGCGCGCTGAGCGAGTTGCAATGCCTGGTGGCGGCGACGCGTTCGCGCTTCGCCTCGCAATACGCGCGCCACACGCAGCTTTTCGTGCAGCTCGGCATTCACCTGCCGCACGTGTGAGCGCGGCGGTGACGCCAGCACATAAGGTAGAATAAGCAACATACTGAGAAGGAACCCAACATGGCCCGCATTACCGTCGAAGACTGCCTCAAACAGATCCCGAACCGTTTCGAACTCGCGCTTGCCGCAACCTATCGCGCGCGTCAGCTCGCTCAAGGCCACACGCCGAAGATCGAAAGCCGCGACAAGCCCACGGTCGTCGCGCTGCGCGAAATCGCGGCTGGCCAGGTCGGCGTCGAAATGCTGAAGAAGGTGCCTGTTTAAGGCGCAGTGTTCGGTTTTCGATTGCGCATTTGCCTCACCTGTAATTGATCAACGTGCAGACCGGCGTCCAACCCTAACCGCTACGGAGGCGAACATGAGTGCTACCCCGCCCACCGCCACGGAAGTGGAACACGACGCCGACTCGCCCTCGTCTGCACGCAAGTACATCGACGCGGTCCTCGAACAGTCGTTTCGCCATCTGTTCGGCCCGACCGCCACGCCGGAGCAACCGCGCCGGCATGACGTCGTCTCCATCGCCAAGCTGACGTCCGCCTTGTCCGGCTATTTGCAGCCGGAAGAGATCAAGGAAGTCAAGGCGGCCTTCCATTTCAGCGACGAAGCCCACCTCGGCCAGTACCGCCAGAGCGGCGAGCCGTACATCACGCACCCGGTCGCCGTCGCAGAAATCTGCGCCGGCTGGAATCTCGACGCGCAGTCGATCATGGCGGCGCTGCTGCATGACGTGATGGAAGACCAGGGCGTGACCAAGGCCGAACTCGCCGAGCGTTTCGGCGCGAAGGTCGCGGAACTGGTCGACGGCTTGTCCAAGCTGGACAAGATGGAGTTTCGCAATCGCGAAGAGGCGCAGGCGGAAAACTTCCGCAAGATGCTGCTCGCCATGGCGCGCGACGTCCGCGTGATCCTGGTGAAGCTCGCCGACCGACTGCACAACATGCGCACGCTGGGCGCGGTGCCGCCGGAAAAGCGCCGCCGCGTGGCGCGCGAAACGCTGGATATCTATGCGCCGATCGCTCACCGGCTCGGCCTGAACAATACCTATCGCGAGCTGCAGGACCTGAGCTTCGCGAACTTCAATCCGCATCGGTACGCCACGCTCGAAAAAGCCGTCAAGGCGGCGCGCGGCAACCGGCGTGAAGTGGTCGGCAAGATTCTCGAGTCGGTGCAGCGCGCCATTGCGGATGCGAAGCTCGACGCCGAAGTCACTGGTCGCGAGAAAACCATCTTCAGTATCTACAAGAAGATGCGCGACAAGCAGTTGTCGTTCTCGCAGGTGCTCGACGTGTATGGCTTCCGTGTCGTGGTGGATAGCGCGCTGGAGTGCTACACCTGCATCGGCGCGCTGCACGCGCTGTACAAGCCGGTGCCGGGCAAGTTCAAGGATTACATCGCGATCCCGAAGGTGAACGGCTATCAGTCGCTGCACACCACGCTGGTCGGCCCGTTCGGCGCGCCGATCGAGTTCCAGGTGCGTACGCGCAAGATGCACGAGATCGCCGAAGCGGGCGTGGCCGCGCACTGGCTCTACAAGAACGGCGGCGCGGATCTGAACGATGTGCAGAAGCGCGCGCATCAGTGGCTCAAGTCGTTGCTCGACATTCAAAGCGAAGCGGGCGATTCGAGCGAATTCCTCGAGCACGTCAAGATCGACCTGTTCCCGGACGCGGTCTACGTCTTCACGCCGAAGTCGAAAATCATGGCGCTGCCGCGCGGCGCCACGGCGCTCGACTTCGCGTATTCGATCCACAGCGACCTGGGCAACCAGTGCGTCGCGGTGAAGATCAACAATGAACTGCTGCCGCTGCGCACCGAGCTGAAGAGCGGCGATATCGTCGAAGTCATCACGGCGCCATATTCGAAGCCGAATCCGGCGTGGCTCGGTTTCGTGCGCACCGGCAAGGCGCGCTCGGCAATCCGCCATTATCTGAAGACCATGCGCCTGAACGAGTCTGTGCAGCTCGGGGAGCGGCTCGTCGATCAGTCGTTGAAGGGCTATGGGCTGGCGCTCTCGGATGTGACGCCGGAAGCGTGGGAAAAGCTCGTGCAGTGGACGGGCAACAAGAACCGTCAGGAAATTTTCGCGGACATCGGTCTCGGCCGGCGTGTCGCGGCGGTCATGGCCAAGCGCATCGAAGTGCTGATGAGCGGCCGCGACGCCGACGACGACGGTTCGCGCTCCGACAGCAACGCCCCGCACGCGCCACCGGTCGTCATCACCGGGACCGAGGGGATGTCGGTGCAACTGTCCGCATGCTGCCGTCCGATTCCGGGCGACGACATCATGGGCTATATCGGCATCGGTCTGGGCATGGCCATTCATACCACCGACTGCCGTGTCGCGCAGCGTATCCACCGGCGCGACCCCGGCCGCTGGATCGACGTTGCGTGGGCGCCGCAACCTGGGCGTCTGTTCGATGTCGCCGTGAAGGTGCTGGTCAAGAATACCAAGGGCGTGTTTGCACGCGTCGCGGCGGATATCACGTCGGCGGATGCGAACATCGTCCACATTGCAATGGACGAAGACCTGTCGCAGGAATCCACGGTGTTGCGCTTCGTGATTCAGGTCAGCGACCGCGTGCACCTGGCCAATGTGATGCGCCGCGTGCGGACCAACCCGGATGTCATGCGCATTGCGCGCGAGCGGCCGAGCGAGGAAGGCCATCACCGTCACGACGGCGGGATGCGGATCGACCGCGAGCGGGCGGATTATTGATCGGCGACGGTTGCCCTGAGCCGGTTTCAGGGCCGGTTTCAGGGCCGGCGTCGGGGCGTTTCCAATCTCTTCGCTCCAATCTGAACGTGCTTGCTGCGCACGGGTCTCACCTGAAACTCAGGGAGAACGCTTGTGAATGTAGCTGACCTCACCGGACTGGCACTCGATTATTGGGTCGCCCGCAGCCTGCACGACTTCGTGCGCGAAATCCACTTTACCGATAGCGGCGAAACCGTTTCGATTCGCGGCAATGACCGCGGTCGTCCGTGGGATGGCCGTTTCACGCCGTCTACTTCATGGGAAGCTGCGGCGGCCGTGCTGGAGCGCGCGCAGCGGCTCGAGGTGCGCGAGAGAACCCACCGCGGCGCGGCACACTGCATCGCGGAATTCGAAGGCGGTCACCGAACCGTGGAAGGGCGGGGCGACTCGTTGCGGGTTGCGCTGCTGCGGGCGTTCGTCGAAAGTCGCTTTGGCCATACCGTGGACGATGTGCTGCACGAGGCGCAGGCGCTGACTGGCAGCCGGGCTCAACCGATCGGAGAGCGGGAGATCGCCGGCGATCATGTAGCGGGACATTCATTCGGGGATGCCCCCAGCCCGGATGGGCAGATCGGGGATATTCAGTCGCCGCCGCGTTAATGGCGCATGCTGCGCTGCGGCGCGACCTTCAGGATCGCGGCGGAACGCTGTGAGACCTGGAATTGCCGGACCCAAAAAAACAAAGGGCCTTCCGATCGGAAGGCCCTTTATAGGTGGTGCGGCTGGCAGGATTCGAACCCACGACCCCTTGGTTCGTAGCCAAGTACTCTATCCAACTGAGCTACAGCCGCACGCTAAACGGGTGATGCATTACTGCAATGAACTGGGTAAAACGTAAGGGCCTTCCAGGAGGAAGGCCCTCGAATAAGTGGTGCGGCTGGCAGGATTCGAACCCACGACCCCTTGGTTCGTAGCCAAGTACTCTATCCAACTGAGCTACAGCCGCACGCAGAAACGAGATTATAGCAAAGGTTTTGAAAAAGGGAAGCATGTAACTGCGATTTGTCTCATCGTCGTGATCGTGTACCCTTGATAGGCAGTCGCTTGCTGCAGTTACCGGATCATCATGAACAAGGCCTTTGTCAAAGAGTCGAGCGAAGAGAATGACGACGATCTCGACGTCGCCCAGCCGGACGTTCCCGCTGGTACGAAAAACTACATCACGCCCGCCGGCTACCGGCGCATGCGAGACGAACTGTTGCATCTGATCGACGTCGAGCGGCCGGAGGTGGTCAAACTGGTGTCGTGGGCGGCCTCGAACGGCGATCGCTCCGAGAACGGCGATTACATCTACGGCAAACGGCGGCTGCGCGAGATCGACCGGCGCATCCGTTTTCTCACCAAACGCCTCGATCTTGCTGAAATCGTCGACAGCAGCAAGCAGGAGAACGTCGACCAGGTATTCTTCGGCGCGACTGTCGAGTACGCGACGGAAGACGGCGAGGTGCACACCGTGACGATTGTCGGCATCGACGAGGTCGATCTGGATATCGGGCACGTGAGCTGGATCTCGCCGATTGCGCGTGCGCTGCTCAAGGCGAAAATCGGCGATACGGTCACGTTGTATACCCCGGCCGGCCCCCAGCCGATCGACATACTGGACGTCAAATATCCGGCTCCTGACACCGGCAGTTAGGCCTGCCCCGGTTGGCCAGGCCGTCTTGTTCCCGCCCGACACCGTGGACGACGCGGCATAAAAAAGGCGCCGCGAACGGCGCCTTCGAGACGGCGGTTACGCTTCGCAGCTTTAGAAGCGGTGACGCAGACCCGCGGTCACGGCAATTTGCTTGTTGTTGCTCGAAGCGGCCAGACCGTTGATGTCGGCATCGACGATGGCGTTTTCGTTGACTTGCTGATACTCGCCTTGCAGGTACACGTCGGTACGCTTGGACAGCGCGTATGCGGTTTGCAGGTTGAACTGGTTCCAGTGCGGACGCGTACCAGCCAGGCTTGCGCGGGTGTACGTGTACGAACCGGCAATGCTGACGGCCGGCGTCAAAGCATAACGGGCGTTCGCTTCAAAGTTCTGGAAGTGAGCGCTGTTGTTGGCGAAGCCGATACCGCCCGTTTGACCGGATGCGCTGGCGCCGATACCCGCGAGGTTCGACAGGTTCGTTTGCGAGTACACGAGACCAAACGTTGCCGGGCCGAACGCGTAGTTCGCACCTGCGCCCCACGTCTGCTGGCGGCCGGCGAAGAACGTGTTGTCGCTCGACACCGCGCCACCCGAGTTGAACGCCGCAGCCGCGCCGGTTGCGCCATTGCTGTTCAGTTGCAGGTAAGCAGCGGCGAGGTTCAGGCCGCCCCAGTTGTACGACGCACCCGCGCTATACGCACGGTTGTTCGCGAAGCCGTCGGCCTGGTTCGAGAAGCCGTACAACGCGCCGAACTTGAAGCCGCCGTAGTTCACGCTCTGGTACTTGACCGAGTTGTTCACGCGGAACGAGTTGTTCAGGTTGTCATTGTCGAACGGGTGCGCGAACTGCGTGCCGCCGTATTGCGTGCCGGTCAACGCCAGCGGGCCGACGTAGTCGACCATGCTGTCATATTGACGGCCCAGGGTGACAGCGCCGAACTGGTCGCTGGTCAGGCCCACGAACGCTTGACGGCCGAACTCGCGGCCACCTTGCTTGAGCGTGCCGTCATTGATGCCGAAGCCGTTTTCCAACGTGAAAATGGCCTTCAGACCGCCGCCCAGATCTTCAGAGCCGCGCAGGCCCCAGCGGCTGCCGTTCACCGAGCCGCTCGTTTCCTGCCAGTTGCTATGACCGTGCTGGTTGTTTGTGTAAGTGATGCCGGCGTCGATCAAGCCATACAGCGTGACGCTGCTTTGGGCGTGGGCAGCCGTTGCGAAAACCCCCGTGAGGGCCGTGACCATGAGTGTCTTTTTCATCTTGTAACTCCGAGAGCGAGAGTGGGCATTGAACCCAGGCTTAAGGAGACCATCACCCGGGCGCTGCGAGAGGCGTAATCCGAGTGAGAAGCGCGTAGAACACGTTTGCGCCGGTTTCCGGTTAAGCAGAGTGTAGAGAGGCACTTCGCAAACGGGACGTTCCGATTTTCGCAATAAAGTATTACGCGTTGTGAAACGATATGCGAAGGCGGTTTAAGCCTTATAGGCTAAGGCTTCCGGCGGTTTTGAAGAGGCGGGGCTGGAGCAGCGATGAAGTTGCGTTGCTGATTTGCGACAGTAATCGATGCAAAAAAACAACGCAATAAATCGTAATAAAGAATTGTTGTGGTTATTGCAATAGATGATTGTTATTTGTGTGAATAATCGAAATGAGCCGAGCGGCTATACTTTGATTTCTGCTTTCCGAAGCGGACTTTTTCGTTGACGAAAAAGATCTCCAAACCTTTGTCGGCGCGACTTTAACAGTCGCGCTTTTTTTCGCCCGCCCTTCGTGAATAGGTGAATGCGCTCAGTGCGCAGGCGCTGCGCCGTCCGCTTCGTTCCAGTTGTCCGTCGTGGAGATGCTCCAGTCTTCCATGACATAGCGGCGGGCGTCCATGGGCGAGGACAGCAGGTTCTGCCAATGGTCTCCGTGCCACATCGGATCGAATTCGAACGCGGAGGGTGCATCGGCGAGCGGCGCGGGCGACTCGGAAGCCGTGTTCGCGTGCGAGTGGGTCAGCCAGGTGACGAGACGGCGAATTTCGTTGAACAACATGGCAATCTCCTAAAGCGCGTTACTACCGACTACTGTTTCCATCATCACGTCGTGGATGCGATGCAGCAAGTCGGACAAACACTTACGGAAAACATCTTTTGTTACATCGTCCGTGAGTTGCGCTGAAAATTTTCCCGATTATGTATCTATTTCAACGGTTCTTTAAGTAATATTGACGTTCAGGTTATTGCGTTGCCGCTGAACAATCGATTCGCGCATTTTAATGGCGACATATAGACTTCCAGAAATCCTCATATCCTGAATTCGTTCGACGGTTTTCGGCAATGCCTGACTTTGATAATTCATCGAAGAAAAGTGGAAATGGAAACAGTATCGTCAAATGATTTAGCGATCCGAAGGGCCTTGGTTCTATAAAGTGGCATTTGGGCGGCGAGGATCTATTCGCACATTTCGGAAATTCGCACGGAGGGCTTCAAGTCGCTAAAGAACCACCAGCGCGTTTTCCTTCGACGTCATGGCGTGGCCGAAGGGCGAGCAAGCATCGAACTTCCAGCCGCTGTAATAGTCGGTGAACGCCATTGCGCGCTTCACCGGGCAGCGAGATGCACGACAGCCTTCGAAAAACGCGAGCGCTTTTGTTCACCGCACTGGCTGCCTTTTGCTGCAGCTTGAGTTTAACTATCTGGTCCGGAATAGTTTGAAAGACGGAGAAAGTCACCCGCAACTTTCTTTGCGATTTCTGACCGTCTATGGCGAAGAAGCATAACGAATTGTGCTTTCAGCACCACCGCACGCTCACAGGAAAAAAGCCGCCGTCACGCCGCGGCACGGCCGCCGTAATACGATGGAGGCCGGGTACACTCGGGCCAACTGGTGCATACTTGCCGCAAAGCCACGCGTCCAAAGTAATCTTTTCCATGTCTGAACAGTTTTTGCCGGAACCGGCCCTGGATGGTCCGATCGTCTTCGTCGACCTTGAAACCACTGGCGGCTCGACTGCCGAGCATCGCATCACCGAAGTCGGTGTGGTCGAAGTTGGACCGGCCGGCGTGTCGCGCTGGAGCAGTCTGGTCGATCCTCAGCAACCGATTCCTTCATTCATTCAGCAGCTCACCGGCATCACCAATGCGATGGTGCGGGGAGCACCGACTTTCGAAGCGATCGCACCGGCTCTTTTCGAGCGTCTGAACGGCAAACTGTTCGTCGCGCATAACGCGAGTTTCGATCGCGGTTTTCTGCGCGGCGAGTTTCGCCGGGTAGGGCTCGCCTTCGATCCCGATGTGTTGTGCACCGTGCGTTTGTCGCGCGCGCTGTTCCCGGCGGAGAAGCGCCACGGTCTCGACGCTCTGGTCGAGCGCCATACGCTGGTGCCGGCGGATCGCCACCGCGCACTCGCCGACGCCGATCTGATCTGGCAATTCTGGCAACGTCTGCACGGCCTCGTGCCGCTCGATGTACTGCGCGCGCAGATCGAGCGCACCACGCGGCGCTACCGGCTTGCCGGCGGCATCACCGAAGACCTGCTCGACACCGCGCCTGCGGGGTGCGGCGTGTATGCGTTCTATGGAGAGCAGGACTTGCCTCTCTATGTCGGGCGAAGCGTGCGCGTGCGGCAACGACTGCGGTCACATTTGACCGGTGAGCGGCGCTCGTCCAAGGATATCCGGCTTGCGCAACAGGTGCGGCGTGTCGAATGGCGGGCAACCGGCGGCGAATTGGGCGCAATGCTCGCGGAGGCGCAATGGATCGCGAAGCTGCGACCCGGCCATAACCGGGTGCCGCGCGTCGCGAAGAGCGATCCCGCGGACGCGCCTTGGCCGTTCGAGGGGCCGATCGTCTTCGAGGAACGCGAGGAAGCCTCGCAGGCGCGCGCGTTTCATGTCGTCGACCGTTGGCGCTATGTGGGCCATGCGGCTTCGCTCACGGAGGCTGCCGAGTTGCATGCGTCGAGCGCCGTGGGAACGTTCGAGCTGTCGACGTATCGTATTCTGCAAAGCCATCTTGCCCGCGGCCTGCGTGTGATGCCATTGAGCGTGTCGGGCGGAACGCTCGTGGCGAATGTCGCCTGACGAAGCCCGAGCGCTCGGGATCTAGCGGTTCCGCTTTGCCGTGCTCGGTTTTCAGCCAATAGATTGCTCGCCGCTCAAGGCGGGCGGGTGCGCTGCACCACCATGGCGGACTTGCGGATGCGAGTGGCGCGCTTTATGCCGGCGCCAATTAGCCCGTCGCGCCCACTCCGCCCGTTTCGCAGACGTGCCCAAGCGCCCGGGTCAAAGCGCTCGAGCGAAGAGAATCGTAGCGCGTCAGCGATTTCCAGTTGGCGAGCGATTGCGCGACGCGCGACGGACAATCCGGCGCAGCGCGCAGCGGTTGGACGCGCGCGAGGCCGGCCACGAGCGATTGCGTCAGCCGGTCCAGCTGCGGTCGCGTGCTGGTCGCGAGATCGGGCGCGGGCCCCTCAGGCGCTTGCGTACTGCGCCAGGTGGCGAACAGTGCGTTTTGCACGTCCTTGCTGGCGTCGATCTGATCCTGAAAGAAGGCGCGGGCGAATGCGGGGTCGACGTTCGCCGCAGCGGCGCGTTTTTCCACATCGGCGAGGAGTGCGTTCTCGCGCGGCGTGTCGGTGATGTCCTGATGGTTTGCCCATTTCCAGCGCGCCACCGGTTCCGCGAGCGCCAGACGCTGCGAAGCCAGCGCAATCAGATTGGTGAGCGCGGTATCGTCACCATCTGCGACGGCCGGAGCCGGCATGAATGCAAGTGTGGCGAATAGCGCGAGCGCGCATGACGCACCGAAGCGGTATGAACGGTTCATGGAAGAGGGCAGTAGCCGAGCGGCTGCGGAAGAAAAACCAGAAGAATAGACGATGCGCCGATCATGCGGCGTCTCTTCATTTCACGCGAAGCAAACGGTGGCCGAATTACATGGGCTCGGTTTCTGAAGGCGCGCGGAAACAAACGCGGGCCACGCGGCCGCGCGTCATGCGAATCAGGCCGACTGACCCCGCGTCACGAATCGGCCAGAGCATGCGAACCTGGGCGCGTGCGAGCATCCACCGCGCGCCGGGCGCGCGGACGCTGATGCTGCATAGCGCAACTGCACAGTTATTTCGAATCGCACGACTTGCGTTGTTCGTCGAAAAAGGCGCGAACGTGCTCAGGCAGTTCAGCACCCAGAAACTCGACGCCAGCGGGTTCCGGATCCGGGCAAAAGACTTTATCCGGGGTCGGAACTTTCGGTGGTTTGGCATCCATGATCTTTCTCCTTTACAAACCGATTATCTGCCTCGGTCCCCGTTTTGCACTAGAGGCTGATGCGGATCACATCTTCTTTGTTGCTTTAACGGCACAGGCCAACAATGGAACGGAATGTTTGAATAGAATTTATCGGTTCACTGTTGATGCGCCGATCGGACTGCACCGGTCAAATCATTCCGATATTTCTCCACCATCCTTCCCAGCCTTATCCCACGGGCGATCCAGCACACACTGTCTGTTTCTTCACACTAGCCAGTTTCAATTGACTGATATCAACGAGGCGTCCTGGATTTTGTGCGCTGCCGCATTCGTAGGATTTTCTCCTTAAAGGGCCGAACGTTCGTTAATTACCGACCGCTTCAATTCAGCCATTCAGCCCTCATTGTTTCGTAAACGATCGATTTGCGGGTTTCGTTGACGAGGAAAACACTTTTCCTGATTAGTGCGTGAATAAAAGTTCGGCCCACCGGTGCGTCGGAAACGGTGGGCTAACGCGGGGCTTTTGTCGCACGGTCTTTGTGACCCCGAGCGCGGCGGCGTCGATCTGCGTGACGCGATCCCACGTGTGCAGGTCGTACGATAGGTCGATGTGGTCGGCGTCGAATTGCTTGAGCGAGCCATCGAGCGCACGCAGCAGATTCTTGCGCCGGCTGCCGCCCGCACGTGAATCGCCGGACTCGGCCATGTAGGCGTATTTTGTCGCGCTCGCGCCTCCAGCTCAGACCGCGCTCACGCTGCCCCCGTCATCACGCTACGAGTTGTTCCCGCAGGTACTCGGCGGTGCGGCTGTCTTTCGCGCGCACGACCTGGGCTGGCGTGCCGCTTGCCACGATTTTGCCGCCGGCATCGCCGGCGCCCGGGCCGACGTCGATCACCCAGTCGCTTTGCGCGGCCACCCGCATGTCGTGCTCCACGACCACTACCGTATTGCCCGCATCCACGAGTCCCTGGAGTTGCACCATGAGCCGGTCGACGTCGACGGGATGCAGGCCGGTGGTCGGTTCGTCGAGGATGTACAGCGTGTCGCCGCGTTGCGCGCGTTGCAGTTCGGTGGCGAGTTTGATGCGCTGGGCTTCGCCGCCGGACAGCTCGGTGGCCGGCTGGCCGAGCCGCAGATAGCCGAGGCCGATGTCGCGCAGCACTTTCAATGCGCGCATCACGCTGGCTTCGTCGGCGAAGAAGTCGCAGGCCGCGTCGACCGTGAAGCCGAGCACCTCGGCGATATTTTTATCGCGCCACGTGACTTCCAGCGTCTGCGTGTTGTAGCGGCTACCGTGACACGTCGAGCAGGGCGCGTAGACGCTCGGCAGGAACAGCAGTTCGACGCTGACAAAGCCTTCGCCTTCGCAAGTCGGGCAACGGCCTTGCGCTACGTTGAACGAAAAGCGGCCCGCGCTGTAGCGGCGCTTGCGGGCGAGCGGCGTATCGGCGAACAGTTTGCGCACGTGGTCGAACAGGCCCGTGTAAGTGGCGAGGTTGGAGCGCGGCGTGCGGCCGATCGGTTTCTGATCGACGCGTACGAGCCGTCGCACGGCGTCCATCCCTGCGGCGATGTGGCCGCCGGTCGGCATGGCGGTAGCGGCGAGCAACGGGTCTTGCTCGTCGTCGTCCGGGTTTTCGAAGGCGCGTCCAAGGTGGCTTGCGATCAGCTCAGGCAATGCCTGGCTCACGAGGCTCGATTTGCCGGAGCCGGACACGCCTGTGACGGCAGTCAGACAGCCGAGCGGAAACGCGGCGTCGAGCCCGTGCAGATTGTTGCGCGTGATGCCGGCAAGCCGCAGCCAGCCCGCAGGCTCGCGCGGCATGCGTTCGACAGGCGCTGGCGGCGCGAACAGATGCCGGCGCGTTTGCGACGCCTCCACCTTCGCGAGTCCGGCGGGCGGCCCGCTGTAAACCACATGGCCGCCGGCTTCACCCGCTGCGGGACCGACGTCGACCAGCCAGTCGGCGCGCCGCATCATCTGCAGATCGTGTTCGACGACAAACAGCGAATTGCCCGCCGCCTTCAATCCTTGCAACGCGCTGAAGAGTGCTTCGCCATCGGCGGGATGCAGACCGGCTGATGGCTCATCGAGCACGTACACGACGCCGAACAATTGCGACGACAACTGTGTGGCGAGTCGCAGGCGCTGCAGTTCGCCGGACGATAGCGTGGGCGTGCTGCGCTCCAACGCGAGATAGCCGAGGCCCAGATCGACCAGCGTCGTCAGGCGCTCGAGCAGTTCGGCCGAGATGCGTTGGGCAGCGACGCGCTTCTCCTCGGACAGGTTGGGCGTGCGCCGCACGTCGGGCGAGGCTTTGTGCGCGGAACCGCCTGCGGCGACCCGCTTGTCGACGGCATCGCGCATGGCGCTCTTGCTGAGCACGCTGCCTTTGCTGGCGGCTTTACCCGCGCTGTTGCCTGCGCCGTTGCCTGCGCTGTTGCCTGAATTCGCGGCGTCCGCTTCGGGCCATTCGCCGCGTGCGATCGGTTCGAGCATCGCGGCAAGCCGGGCGAGCGGCAACTGCGAAAACTCGCCGATATCGAGCCCGGCGAACTTCACGGACAGCGCTTCTTTCTTGAGTCGCTTGCCATGACAGGCCGGGCAGACGCTGCCGATCATGAACTGCGAGACGCGTTTCTTCATCAGCGCGCTTTGGGTGTTCGCGAACGTGTGCAGCACGTAGCGGCGTGCGCCGGTGAACGTGCCCTGATAGCTCGGCTCGTCCTTGCGCTTGAGCGCGGCGCGGGTTTCCTTCGGCGTGAGGCCCGCGTAGACGGGCGCGGTCGGCTGTTCGTCGGTGAAGAGGATCCAGTCGCGGTCTTTCTTCGGTAAGTCGCGCCACGGCGTATCGACGTCGTAACCGAGCGTCACCAGAATGTCGCGCAGATTCTGTCCATGCCACGCGGGCGGCCATGCGGCAATCGCGCGTTCGCGAATGGTCAGCGAGTCGTCGGGCACCATCGATTTTTCGGTGACCTCGTACACGCGGCCGAGTCCATGGCAAGTCGGGCAGGCGCCTTGCACCGTGTTCGGCGAGAAATCTTCGGCGAACAGCATGGGCTGCTTCGGCGGATAGTCGCCGGTGCGCGAATACAGCATGCGCACCAGACTCGACAACGTGGTCACGCTGCCCACCGACGAGCGCGTGCTCGGCGTGCCGCGCTGCTGCTGCAAGGCGACCGCGGGCGGCAGGCCTTCGATAGCGTCGACTTCCGGCACGCCGACCTGGTCGATCAGACGCCGCGCATACGGCGCGACGGATTCGAAATAGCGCCGCTGCGCCTCGGCATACAACGTGCCGAACGCCAGCGACGATTTGCCTGAACCGGACACGCCGGTGAAGACGACCAGCGCGTCACGTGGAATCTGCACGTCGACGTTCTTCAGGTTGTGCTCGCGAGCGCCGCGCACGCGTACGAAGCCGGTGAATGCGGCCGTGCCGGAAGCGGGCGGTGCTGGGCGAGGCTTGTTGCGGATGGCGTCCATATCGATGAGTAGCGAATAAGCGTGGGCGGCCGGAGCGGGCGAACGCTAATGAGGTCGCACGGAACATGCCTGTCGAAGTCGTGATGATGCCAGTGAAGGCGAGGGCGGCGCGCGCCCTGTCCGCCAGGCATCACGGCCTGTTATTGATAGCAGCTATCTGCGGCCCACAGTGCGGTGGCCAACGGACGCGCCATCACGAACACGGATGATGGCAGTCTTCGCCCTTCGGAGAATGTCGCCATGGAAAACGCTGTGTACTGGAAAGGTCGTCAGGTCGGAATCGAGTGTGCCGGCCGGATTTTGTGGTTTTCTTCGGCACCGCACGAAGCGGTCGCGGCCTACAGCACTCAGCGGCAGGAGCCGGCGCGCGTGGAAGATTCCATCGTGGCGCGCAACCTCGTCACGACCGCGCAATACGATCGGCTGGATTTTCGTGGGTAACGGGCAGCACGGGATGCTCGAGCGCTAGCGTGCGCCAACCACTCAGGAAAGCAGGCGCGGAAAACAAAAAGCCCAGTCGCGAAGACTGGGCTTTTTGCTTGAATCTTGATGGTGCCGGAAAGAGGAATCGAACCCCCGACCTTCGCATTACGAATGCGCTGCTCTACCGTCTGAGCTATTCCGGCATCAGGAGAAACGAGATTATATGGACTTATTTAGGAGTTTGGCAAGCCCCTAAACTCACTTTTTTGCTTCGAGGTGGTAGCGGGTGACCCGGTCCACCTCGCTCTTCGAGCCGAGGAACACGGCCACGCGCTCATGCAGGCTTTTCGGCTGGATGTCCAGGATGCGTTTTTCGCCATTGGTCGCGGCGCCGCCCGCCTGCTCGACGATGAACGCCATCGGGTTCGCCTCGTACATCAGGCGCAGCTTGCCCGGCTTGTCCGGCGTGCGCTTGTCGGCCGGATACATGAAGATGCCGCCGCGATTCAGGATACGGTGCACGTCCGCCACCATCGACGCGATCCAGCGCATGTTGAAGTCGCTTTGACGCGAGCCTTCCTTGCCGTCCTTCAACTCGCCGATGTACTGCTGGACAGGCGGATACCAGTGACGCTCGTTCGACGCGTTGATCGCATATTCACGAGTTTCGACCGGAATACGCATATCGCTTTGCGTGAGCACCCACGAGCCGAGTTCCCGGTCGAGCGTGAAGCAGTTCACGCCGTTGCCGGTGGTCAGCACCAGCACGGTTTGCGGACCATACACCGCATACCCCGCGGCGACCTGCTGCGTGCCGGGTTGCAGGAACGATTGTTCGGTGGGCTGCTGGCCGTCCGGGCAGCGCAACACGGAGAAGATCGTGCCGATCGAAACATTGACGTCGATGTTCGACGAACCGTCGAGCGGATCGAACACGAGCAGGTATTCGCCCTTCGGATAGTTCGCCGGGATCGGGAAGAACTGTTCCATTTCCTCGGACGCCATGCCCGCGAGGTTGCCGCCCCATTCATTCGCTTCGAGCAGGATTTCGTTCGACAGGATGTCGAGCTTCTTCTGCACTTCGCCTTGAACGTTCTCGCTGCCCGCCGTGCCGAGCGCATCGCCCAGCGCGCCCTTGCTGACGTGGTAGCTGATCGCCTTGCATGCACGCGCGACAACTTCGATCAAAAGGCGCAGATCGGCCGGCAGGTTGTTGGTCTCGCGCTGCTGCTCGATCAGGTACTTCGTGAGAGTGGTACGACGTTGCAATGCCATTGCTGTACTCCGGGAAGGCTTGAGGAATAGTTCGATTTTAACCGTTCGTTGTGTCGGCTCCGTGCTTTTGCGCGCGAACCTTATACGGCCATGCCGCCGGACCCACCGATGCATGCCGGAAATCAGGCTTTGCGGCGCGCCTTGCTGGCTGTGAGCTTGCCGCTCACGCTCGCGGCGAGCGCCGCGGCCCGGGCGTGTTCGCTCGACACCTTCGGCAGTTTCGGGCGGTCCGCTTTCGGCATGGGCTCGATTTCACGTTCGATCTGTTCGCCGGCGGCCGCGGTGGCGACGCGCAGGTCGTAAGCGATTTGCAGGTTGAGCCAGAACTGCGCGCTCGCGCCAAAGTAGCGCTCGAGCCGCAACGCGGTGTCGGCCGAAATAGCGCGCCTGCAGCGCACGACGTCGTTGATGCGCGGCGCCGGTACGCGCAGCGCCAGTGCGAGTGCATTGACGGACATGCCGAGCGGTTCGAGGAACTCGCTGCGCAGAATCTCGCCCGGATGAATTTCCGGGATGCTGTTGCCGGTGTCAATGTCCGAGAAATCGATGCTGTCCAGATCGGAGCGTTTGATAACCATGCCGGTCTCCCAATAATCAGTGATAGTCGACAATTTCGACATTCAGCGCCTGCCCGTCGACGAAATGAAAACAGATGCGCCATTGCGCATTGATCCGGATACTCCACTGCCCGCTGCGTTGGCCCTGCGGTGCTTCCAGCCGGTTGCCGGGTGGCGCGTGCAGGTCGCGGACGGATTCTGCGGAGTCGATCATCAGCAACTTGCGGCGCGCGAGCGTCGGCATGTGAAGCGGCAATGAATACACGAACCTGCCTTGAAAAATGCTCGCCGTAGCTTTGTCGCCGAATGTCGCGATCATGGGAGAATATAATGCAGTGCGTTAAACGTAAGCCGTTAAGTGAAGACTTTTACTTTCACCCCGCCGACGCGAGCCGGCCAGTCGTCCGGATGGCCGACGTTGCGGCCGCGCACCGCCGCGCCGGCGAACGCAAGACGAAAAAAAGCCGGCAACACGCGCCGGCTTTTCGATGCGGGAACCGCGCTCTGGCGGACATCAGGCCAATGCTTTCTCCACGATCTCGCGCACATCGCGCGATTTCACCTGAGCGGCGACTTTCTCCAGCGCCGCACGCATGCCGTCGCGCAGCGTCGGCGTGAAGCGGCGCCACAGTTCCAGCGAGCGGGCGAGACGGGCGGCCACTTGTGGATTGATGGCGTCGAGCGCGATCACCTGGTCGGCCCAGAACGCGTAGCCTGACCCGTCTTCGGCATGGAACTGCGCGGGGTTCGCCGCACAGAAGCTGAAAATCAGCGAGCGCGCGCGGTTCGGGTTCTTCAGGTTGAAGGCCGGGTGCGACATCAGCTTGCGCACGATGTCGATCACCGGACGTTGCGCGCTGCCTCGCTGCGTGGCCTGCAAGGCAAACCACTTGTCGATTACGAGCGGCTCCTTTTCGAAGCGCTGGTAGAAGTCGTCCAGCGCCTGCTGCGCCTCGGCGCTGCCGCCGTTGGCCGCCGACGCGTTGAGCAACGCGGACAGCGCCGCCGCGCGGTCGGTCATGTTGTTCGCCGCGTCGTATTGCGCGGACGCGAGACGCACGGCCTCGGCCGGATCGTCCAGTTCCGCGAGGTACGACAGCGCGAGGTTCTTGAGCGCACGATGACCGGACGCTTCCGGCGTGGCCTCATACGCGCCCGGCGTGCGGTGCTGCTCGTACAGCTTGAGCCAGTCGCTCCTGAGCGCATTGGCGAGGCGCTTGCGCACGAACTGCCGCGCGGCGTGCACGGCGGCCGGATTCGATTCGGCCATCTGCTCGGCCAGATACGCTTCCGAAGGCAGCATCAACGCGAGTTCGCGGAACGAAGGCGAGAGCGTTTCGTCGGTCAGCACGCGTGCGAACGCGGCGACCACCGAGTCGTCGAGTTGCAGCGGCACGCCGGTGGCGGCGCGCCCGGCGAGCGTGAGCAGCTCGCGCGTGGCAAGCCGCTGGCCGGCTTCCCAGCGGTTGAACGGGTCGCTGTCGTGGGCCAGCAGAAACGCCAACTGTTCCGCCGAGTAGTCGTATTCGACGATCACGGGCGCCGAAAAATTGCGCAACAGCGAGGGCAGCGGCTCCTGCGCGACGTTGACGAACGTGAAGGTCTGTTCGGTCTGCGTGAATTCGAGGACGCGCGTGGTCGCCTTGCCGGCCTGCGCTTCGCCTTCCAGTTGCAGAGGCAGGTCGCGGCCGTCTTTGCCGATCAGGCCGATCGCGAACGGAATCAGCAGCGGACCCTTTTGCGTCTCGCGCGCGGCCGGCGCGGCTTCGCCATAGCCTTGCGTGAGCGTCACGCTGTAACGATGCTGCGCGGCGTCGTATTGCGTGCGCACGGACACGCGCGGCGTGCCGGCCTGGCTATACCAGCGCTCGAATTGCGCGAGGTCGCGGTCATTCGCGTCGGCGAGCGCATGACGGAAATCGTCGCAGGTCACGGCCTGGCCGTCATGGCGCTTGAAGTAAAGGTCCATGCCCTTGCGGAAGCCGTCGCGGCCGAACAGGGTCTGATACATCCGCACGACTTCCGAGCCTTTTTCGTAGACCGTCATCGTGTAGAAGTTGTTGATCTCGACGTAGCTTTCCGGGCGCACCGGATGCGCCATTGGACCCGCATCTTCGGCGAACTGCATCTGGCGCAGCACGCGCACGTCCTCGATGCGCTTGGTGGCGCGCGCGGCTTC
The DNA here is from genome assembly GCF_002278075.1 of Paraburkholderia aromaticivorans. Classification (NCBI taxonomy): domain Bacteria; kingdom Pseudomonadati; phylum Pseudomonadota; class Betaproteobacteria; order Burkholderiales; family Burkholderiaceae; genus Paraburkholderia; species Paraburkholderia aromaticivorans. The sequence goes on from NZ_CP022989.1 coordinate 2,090,685, forward strand.
GTCGGTCGCGCCGCCGGCCATGTCAGCCGAGAACTCCTGATCGCGGAATACCGTCAGGCCTTCTTTCAGGCTCAGCTGGAACCAGTCGCGGCACGTCACGCGGTTGCCGGTCCAGTTATGGAAGTACTCGTGGCCGACCACGGCCTCGATGTTCGCGAAGTCCGTGTCCGTTGCCGTTTCGGGATTCGCCAGCACGTACTTCGTGTTGAAGATGTTGAGCCCCTTGTTCTCCATCGCGCCCATGTTGAAGTCGCTCACCGCGACGATCATGAAGCGGTCCAGATCGAGTTCGAGCCCGAAGCGTTCCTCGTCCCAACGGATCGAATGGATCAGCGAATCCATGGCGTGACGGGTCTTGTCCAGATCGTGCGGCTCGACCCATACCTGCAGCAGCTTTTCCTTGCCCGAGCCGCTCTTCACGCGCTCTTCCAGCGCGACGAGCTTGCCGGCGACCAGCGCGAACAGGTAGCTCGGCTTTCTGAACGGATCTTCCCAGCGCGCGAAGTGGCGGCCGTCCGGCAAATCGCCTTCTTCGAGCAGATTGCCGTTGGACAGCAGCACCGGATAATCGGCCTTGCTGGCGCGCAGCGTGACCGTGAAGGTCGCCATCACGTCCGGGCGGTCGAGGAAGTACGTGATGCGGCGAAAGCCCTCGGCCTCGCACTGCGTGAAGAAGTTGCCGCCCGACACATAAAGGCCCGACAGCGTGGTGTTCTCGGCCGGATTGCAGATGCTCGTGAGCGTCAGTTCGAAGTGGTCCGGCACATTGTCGAGCAGCAGGCCGTGTTCGTGCGCGTGGGCATTGGCGAACGGCTGGCCGTCGATGGCGGCGCTGACGAATTCGAGCTGTTCGCCCATCAACTCCAGATGCGCGGCGCGCGACGCCTCCGGATTGCGGCGCACGCGCATCGTGTTCCTGACAACCGTGCGTTCGGGAACCAGATCGAACTCCAGGGCGACGGTGTCGATCAGGAAGGCGGGCGGCGCGTAGTCGGCGCGGCGAATCACATTGGGCGTTGCGGTATCGGCCATGGCGTTCTGTAGTGTTGGAACTCGAGCCGGCAGGCGCGCTTCTGGCGTGCGAGCCGGGCATGTCGAGCCATTGTACAAAGCCTCGGCGAATTGTGCGGAGCGAACTTTTTACCGATATGCCTGGTCAGCGTATTATCGGGCGGCCGCGCGGTGCAAAAAGGCTTGCGCGCCGAGCGGGCCGGTCATGACGAACAATACAGAGGCATTGAGAAGTTTCACGAGGTAGACCATGAAAATCGATCGATGGACCCGCCGCGCCACGCTGCTGCTCGCCGCGCTGACGGTGCTGCTTTCCGGCTGCACGACCTACGTGACCACCCAGGTCACGGCCTTCTCCGACTGGAGCGGCAACGATGCCACCCGTACCTATGCATTCACGCGGGCCGCGGACCAGCAGAACAATCTCGAACTCAGCACCTACGAGCGCTTTGTCGCCAGCGAGCTCGCCACGCACGCGTTCCGGCAGGTCGACAGCGCGCAGGCGCGCTATCTGGTCGGACTGTCGTACGGGATTCGTTCGGATATGGTGACGGTCGCTGAACCGGTGTATTACAACCCGTGGCCTGCGCCGTACTGGGGGCGGCCGTTCGATCCGTGGGGTCCGTGGGGACCGTATCCCACCACGTACGTGAATCAGAGCTATCCGATCTTCACGCATCTGCTCGGCATACGGATCACCGAGCGGACAACCGGCAAGGAGGTCTACAACGTGACGGCGCGCAATTCGGGCGGCGAGTCGTCGCTGGTTCGCGCCATGCCCTTTCTGGTGCGTAGCGCGCTTGCCGATTTCCCGCTCGGCAACGGTGTGGTTCACACGGTGAAGATTCCGCTCAACGGGAATGGGGCGGCATCGAATGAAATTGCTGCTACCGGCGCCGCGCCCGCGGCGGCGCCGGCGCCGGCCTCCGGCGCGAAAGTCGTGCAGTAGCTTCTGTCGACGGGCGACGCGTGGAAGCGCGAGCGCCGGCAGCGAACAAAACGAACGGCCCCGCAGGGATGAGCTGCCGGGCCGTTTGTCCTGGTGGAGCCCGGCCAAGCGCGAAACGGCCTAAACTGCCGCGCTAGCGGAACGGCGCACCGAGAACGGCGAGCGGACCCCGGCGAGCGCGACCGGCGACGGCAAACGGCAAACGGCAAACGGCAAACGGCAAACGGCAAACGGCAAACGGCAAACGGCAAACGGCAAACGGCAAACGGCAAACGGCAAACGGCAAACGGCAAACGGCAAACGGCAAACGGCAAACGGCAAACCACGACCGGAGACCACGCGCCGGCCGCGGGCCGACCAACGACGCACCAACGGCCGACCTAGACCCCGCCTGGCCGCCCACCCGCCTAAACGCCCACGCCGAACAACGCCATCGTCCCGAGAATCACGAACATCACCGCCGCGATGCCGTGCACCAGTTTGGTCGGAAGCCGATGAGCGAAACGGTCGCCGAGCAGGATCGCGGGCACGTTGGCGATCATCATGCCGAGCGTGGTGCCGGCCACCACGCCGAAGAAGTCATGAAAACGCGCGGCGAGGGCCACCGTCGCGATCTGCGTCTTGTCGCCCATTTCCGCGAGAAAGAACGTGACCACGGTCGCGCCGAACACGCCGAAGTGCGTGCGGCTGGTATTGGCTTCTTCGTCGTCGAGCTTGTCCGGAACGAGTATCCACAGCCCCATGCCGATGAACGACGCGGCCAATGCCCAGCGCATGATGGTCGGCGTGAGCAGCGAGCCGAGCCAGGCGCCGAGCGCGCCCGCGCAGGCGTGGTTCACGAGCGTGGCGGCGAGGACGCCCAGAATGATCGGCAGCGGCTTGCGATAGCGGGCCGCCAGAACGAGCGAGAGCAATTGCGTCTTGTCGCCGATCTCGGCGAGCGCGACCGCTCCGGTCGAAATGAGAAAAGCGTGATCCACGTTGTGTCGATTCCCCGGGCCGAGATATGAACGAGCGACGACCCACGACACGCCGGGCCCTGTTGCGGCGGTGTGTGGATCATCGGTCTCGCCAGGCCAGAGGCTGCGGCTGCCATGGCCGTACAGGCCAAGTCTGTTGACAGGCGCCCCCGCGAACCACACGTGTGGCGCATCCGGATGACCGTGGTGCGCACGTGCCGCGGGGCGGCTACTCCCCAATGAGGGACGGAGTATAACAGGCGCAGTCGCGCCCCATGAGGGATTGCGTCCGCCGCATTCACGGTTGTTGCGCGCCGAACGAAGTTGAGACGGACCCGGCGTCGTATATTTCTGTGCAAATGGCTCGCGGCGTGTGAGTGCTTTGCCAGCGCAATGCAATCCCGCCAATCTGAAACATTTTTTCAGAAAGTTAATTGAAAGTAATGGCGGAGAGCCGCGAATTGTTTTCGCGTCCAGACGACTGCAAGTCACGCCGCTAGTGGGTTTTGCATTTGGCCGCGCATCCGGAAAACATCCCGTCGGCGTGCGCAACGGCTTTTTCGCCGGGCGTCGCACGACAGATACGGATACAGATGGATACGTCTTTTATGGCTGATTTATCCCAGAATATTCAGTATGATTCCGCGACCATAGGGAGCCGGAGACGATTCTCCAGACAAACGGCGAGGGTACCTCAATAAACGGGGCCAAGTGCCGTTATATGGCTGAACCCTATATAAGATCAGAAGATTGGATCGACCCCGGCTGGAGGTTGCCGGTCCGCGCGGCGCGTACACGCTGTGACGGTGCCGTAGTCCGTCAGGCGCTTCAGCCTCTCCTCGCTTCTACGCGCGAACACCGATATGCCCGATCTGCACTGGACTATTCCGGTCGCTCGCTGGTCTAGCTGGCCTGCTGCCGCATCTGCCGCACCCGATATCGGCTTCATCGAGCCCATCGTGCGGCGTCGTCTGAGCACTCTGTCCAGAGTGGCGCTGAAGGTCGCGCACGACTGTGTCGCGCACAACGCGACGCGGGTCGTTTTCGCCTCGCGCCACGGCGAACTGCGGCGTACCACGGATATCCTGCGCGCCATCAGCGCGGGCGAGCCGGTGTCGCCGACCGCCTTCAGCCTGTCTGTGCTCAATGCGATGACCGGCGTGTTCGGCATTGCGCGTGGCGACCGCTCGGCGGCGAGCGCGATTTCGGCCGGTGCTGAAACGCTCGGGTACGCGCTGCTGGAAGCCCACGCGCAGTACGCGACACAGCCGGATTCGCCGCTGCTGCTGGTCTATGCCGACGAGCCGGCCGACCCGGCGTACGGCACGATTGAAGACGAAGTGCCGGGCGGTGCGATCGCGATCCTGCTCGGTAGCAAAACGGCAACCGGCGCACTGGAGTGCATCGTGTCCCGCGAGAGTTCGCGGGAGTCCGCGCCGGAGAGCGAAGCCACGGCGAGCGAGGCCGCCTCGCCAACCCGGTTCGCGACCCAGAGCCAGGCCGTGCAGCATTGTCTGGAAACCGGCCTGTCCGCTGCATGGCAAGGCGCCGGCGCCATCTGGCATTGGAGTTGGCATGACCGCGCGGCTTGATTATCTCTGGCGGTTCTGCGCAACCGGCATGGCCTTCGTGGTCTTCGGCATATGCGGCGTACTGTTTTCCGTGGTGGTGTTTCCGCTTGCATGGGTGTGGCCGCATCGCGCGTCACGGCAGTTCGCGGTGACGAGCGTGATCCACTGGTTTTTCCGCGCGCTGGTCGCGGTGTTGCAGCGCATCGGCGTGATGGAACTCGAGGTGTCGGGCGTACAGGCGTTGCGCACCGGCAGGCCGGCGATCGTGGTCGCCAATCACCCGACCTATCTCGACGTGATGGTGCTGCTGTCGCTTACGCCGCATGCCTGTTGCGTGGTGAAAAACGCGCATTGGAGCAACCCGTGTTTCTGGGGCATCGTGCGCTCGGCGGAATACGTCAGCAATGCCGATCCGGCGGAGCTGGTCGAGGCCGGCGCGAGACAGCTCGCGGCGGGCTATACGATGATCATTTTTCCGGAAGGCACGCGCAGCCCCGCGCCGAACCGGCTGCACGCTTTTTCGCGCGGTTTTGCGCACATGGCGCTGAAAGTCGGCGCACCCATCGTCCCGGTGCTGATGGACTGCGATCCGCCCGCATTCACCAAGCAGATGCGCTGGTACGACGTGCCGGCACGCGCGTTCCGAATGCGCGTGAACGTGCTCGAGCCGCTCGGCGTCGACCGGCTCGCGGCCCATGACACTCCACCGGCTCTGGCTGCGCGCAGCGTGACGAGCGCCGTCGAAGCACACATTACTCAGCACCTGTTCGATTATGGATTCTTTAAAACTGGAAATTAAACAGCTTCTGATCGAAGCGCTCGATCTGGAAGATCTGAGCCCGGCGGATATCGACGACGATGCACCGTTGTTCGACACCGACGGCATCGGTCTCGATTCGATCGATGCGCTCGAAATCGGCATCGTGCTGCGCAAACAATACCAACTGACCATCGCAGCGAACGACGAGCGCACGCGCGAACACTTCCGCTCGATCAGCACGCTGGCGGCGCTCGTGACGAGCCAGCGCGAAGCGGCGCACGCTGTGAACGAAACAACCAGAAAGGGGGAGTAAATCGTGTCCGAGGCAGAGATTCTGGAGCGCATCCGCGCCATCTTCAAAGAGAACTTCGCGATCGAGCCTGAGCGTGTCACGCCCGACGCGCATCTGTTCGAAGACCTCGATCTCGACAGCATCGACGCCGTCGACCTCGCGATCAAACTGCAGGAAATGACCGGACGCCGCATCAAGCCGGAAGAGTTCAAGTCGGTGCGTACCGTCGGCGATGTGATCGGTGCGGTCGAATCCCTGCTGGCGGCACAAGGCTGATGTCCGCCGCGCGCTCGCGAACGCAAGCGGCGGCGCAGCGGGCCGACGGTGCCTCGCCCGGCACCGCGCGCCAGCTGGGCAAAACCGCCGTGCAGATCCTGTTGAAGCTCGCGTACCCCGCGCTGATCCTGTGCGCGTGGCGCTGGGACACGCCGCGTTACGTCGGCTGCATGCTGTTCGCGATTCTCTGGCTACAGCGTTGGGCCGGCAGCGGGCCGGTCGCGAGCTCGCTGCGGCGGCTCTCCGCGATCGACTGGACGGTGGTCGGTTTGCTGAGCTGCGCGTCCGCGGCGATCGTGCTGACCAATAGCGAACTGCTGTTGCGTCTTTATCCGTCGCTCGTCAATCTGGGCCTGTTGATTGCGTTCGGCGCGACGCTCGTGCGCGGGCCGTCGATGATCGAAAAATTCGCGCGCCTCGGCAATCCGGACTTGCCGCCAGGCGCGGTGCGCCATACGCGGCGCGTGACCCAGGTGTGGTGTGGATTCTTCGCGCTGAACGGCGCGTTTTCCGCTTATACGGCGCTGTACTGGAGCCGTGCGAACTGGTCGCTCTATAACGGCGCGATCGCTTATGGGCTGATCGGCGTATTGCTGGTGGCCGAGGTCATCTGGCGTTACTTGGTCGTGCTGCCGCGCGCCGCGCGGTCGGAGGCGGCATGATCGCGTTGCACGATCTGTTGTCGGTGGTCGATGCGAGCGCCGCGTTGCCGACACCGGTTTGCCGCGACGGCGCCACCGTGCTCGATCGCGCGGCGTTTCGCGCGCGCGTCGCCGCGTTGATCGCGCTCGTGCAAACGCAGGGCGCGCAACGCTATGCGTTGTGTATCGACGATCCGTTCGATTTCGCCTGCGCGCTCTTCGCGTTGCTTGCGTGCGGCAAGGAGCCGGTGATTCCGGCCAATGCGACGCCGGGCTATCTGGCCGATCTCGCCGATGCTTACGACGCCGTGCTGACCGACGCGGATTTGCCGCCGTTTGCGCCCGGCGCCGAAGCCGCCGTCAACCACGAAGCGCACATCGACGCTCGAGCCCCGCTCACGCTCTACACCTCCGGCAGCAGCGGCCGCCCCAAGCCGATCCGCAAGACGCTCGCGCAATTCAACGCCGAAGTGCATACGCTGGAACAGCAGTGGGGCGCGCTGATCGGCGACGCGACGATGCTTGCGAGCGTGCCGCATCACCACATCTACGGTTTGCTGTTTCGCGTGTTGTGGCCGCTTGCCGCCGGCCGCGCATTCGACCGCGCGATCAGCATCGAACCGCTGCATCTGCAAACGCAGATCGACCAATGCGGCGCGGCGGTGATCGTTTCGACACCCGCGCAATTGTCGCGCTGGCCCGCGTTGCCCGGCTTCGCCGACCTGATGCCGGCGCCGCGCGTCTTCTTCTCGTCGGGCGGGCCGCTCGCGCTCGAGGCCGCGCAGGAATACGCCGCGGCCTATGGCGCCGCGCCGCTCGAGATTTATGGCAGCACGGAAACCGGCGGCATCGCGTGGCGACGCCAGGATCAGACCGACGCGTGGCAGCCGGTGGCGGGCATCGAAGTGCGCCGCGACGAAGACGGCGCACTGAACGTCCGCTCACCGCATCTCGATCACGCGGGCTGGCATCGTACCGACGACAGGATCGCCTTCGACGCCGATGGCCGTTTCCGTCTGCAAGGCCGGCTCGACCGCGTGCTCAAGCTGGACGGCAAACGCGTGTCCTTGCCCGAACTGGAGGCGCGCCTCGCGCTGCATCCGTATGTGGCGCAAGCCGCGATCGTGCCGCTTGCCGGCGCCTCGCGCGAGCGCGTCGGCGCCGTGGTGGCGTTGACTGAAGCGGGCGGCGCGGCATTGCGTGACGAAGGCCGCGTCGCGCTCGCAAAGGTTCTGCGCCGGCATCTCGCCGAATATTTCGACGTGGTGGTGTTGCCGCGCCACTGGCGTTTTCGCGTCACGTTGCCGTTCGACGCGCGCGGCAAACTGCCGGTGGCCGCCGTGGCGGCCGCCTTCGAGCCGCGCAGCGAAGGCGTCGAGGTGCTGGCCGAAGCGCGCAGCGGCGACACGCTGCATTACGAGCTGCGCGTGCCGCCCACGCTCGCGCATTTCGCCGGCCATTTTCCCGGCCTGCCGATTCTGCCCGGCGTCGTCCAGGTCGACTGGGCCATACGTCTTGCCGCCGATCACTTGCCGGCCGTGCGCGCGGTGGCGTCCGTCGATCGTCTGAAGTTCATGGCGCCGGTGTCGCCGGGCGCGGTGCTCGAGCTCACGCTCGCGCACGAGGCGGCGCGCCGGCGCGTGCAGTTCGCGTACCGCGCGAACGGCCGCGAATGCGCGTCCGGCGTAATCGTCTACGGGGCGCCGGCATGACGGCTTTCTCCCCCTGCATCGTCATTCCGATCTACAACCATCAGGACGCGATCGGCGCGACCGTCGCCCATCTCGCGGTTCACGGCCTGCCGTTTTTCGTCGTCGACGACGGCAGCGACGAGGCTACCCAGCAGGTGCTCGCCGCGCTCGCGCAGCAATACGCGGGGCAACTCTCGCTGCTGCGTCTGCCGGTCAACGGCGGCAAAGGCGCGGCGGTGATGGCGGGGCTGCGCGCCGCGCGCAAGGCGGGTTACACGCACGCGTTGCAGATCGACGCCGACGGCCAGCACGACGCCACGGACGTGCCGCGTTTCATCGAAGCGGCGCGCGCCGAACCGGGCGCGGTGATTCTCGGGCGCCCCGTCTACGACGAGAGCGTGCCGAAAGCGCGTCTTTATGGCCGCTATCTGACGCATGTGTGGGTATGGATCGAAACGCTTTCGCTGACCATCCGCGATTCGATGTGCGGCTTTCGCCTCTATCCGCTCGCGCTGGCCTGCAATTTGATCGACAGCGTGAGGCTGCCCACGCGCATGGACTTCGACATCGAAATCCTCGTGCGTCTGTACTGGCGGCGCGCCGCGTTCCGCTCGATCCCGACGCGCGTCACCTATGCAACGGACGGCGTCTCGCATTTCGACGTGCTGTGGGACAACGTGCGCATCAGCCGCAGTCATACGCGGCTCGTGTTCGGCATGCTGTGGCGTCTGCCGATGCTGCTCGCGCACAAGGTGATCCCGCGCCGCGCCGCGCACGCCGAAAGGCAGAGCGAACCGGGCGAGCAGAACGCTCAGGACTGGTGGCGTATCGCCGAACGCGGCAGCCATCTGGGCATGTCGCTGCTCGCGCTCAGTTGCAAGCTGTTCGGCCGGCGCTTCACCGCGCTCTGGCTGCATCCGATCGTCGCGTATTTTCTGCTCACCGGCCGCGCCGCGCGCGAGGCTTCGAGCAACTATTTCAGGCATCTCGGCGCAGCCGCGCCGCAGGGCGGCACGCCCCGTCCCGGCTGGCTGTCCGCGTACCGCCATATGCTGGCGTTCGCGCAGTCGGGCTTCGACAAGCTCGCCGCCTGGTCGGGCCGCGTCAACAACGCCGACGTCAAGTTCGAAGATCCTTCGGCGTTCGAAGCATTGGTGGCGAGCGGCAAGGGCGCGCTCGTGATCGGCGCGCATCTCGGCAATCTGGAGATGACCCGCGCGCTCGCCGCGCAGGGCGCGTATGCGAAGGTCACAGCGGTCGTCTACACGGAGCACGCGCGCCGTTTCAATAGCGTGCTGGCGTCGGCCAATAGCGAGTTCGCGCGGCATCTGCTCGAAGTCCGTGACTTCGGACCCGATACCGCGGTGATGATGCAGGAGCGCGTGGATGCCGGCGAGTTGCTGGTGATCGTCGGCGACCGCGTGCCCGCGCACGAAGCAGGCCGCACGACCGAGGCGCAATTTCTCGGCTCGACCGCGCCGTTCGCGCAGGGGCCTTATGTGCTCGCGCACGCGCTGGGCTGCCCTGTCTATCTGTTCTTCTGTCTGAAAGAGCACGACGGCTACCGTCTTTACTTCGAGCCGTTCGCCGAGCGCATCGAACTGCCGCGCCGCGAACGCGCGCAGCATCTCGCCGCGTGGGCGCAGCGCTATGCCGTGCGTCTCGAACACTATTGCCGCAAGGCACCTTACCAATGGTTCAACTTCTTCGATTTCTGGGCCAGCCCCAAGCGAGGCGCGAATGGCCGAACATGATCTGATCGATGTGCCGAACGCGGGCGCCGGCTTGAAGCCGGCGGCGGTCGTCATCGGCGGGCGCAAGCTGACGATCGAGGAGGTCGTCGCGATCGCGCAGCACGGTGCGCCGGTTGCGTTGAGCGCCGATCCGGCATGGCGCGCGCGCATCCAGCGCGGCGCGGATTTTCTGCGCCGGCATCTGGCCGCGGGCGCGACCGTGTACGGCGTGAACACCGGTTACGGCGACGCCTGCGTGGTCGACGTGCCGACGGACCTGGTCGAAGCGCTGCCGCTGCAACTCACGCGTTATCACGGCTGCGGCATGGGCCAGTATCTCGACGACGCGCAAACGCTCGCGGTGATCGCCGCGCGGCTCAATTCGCTCGCATATGGCTTTTCCGGCGTGCGTTCGGTGTTGCTCGAACGTCTGGCCGATCTGGTCAACCATCGTGTGTTGCCGCGCATTCCGTCGGAAGGCTCGGTCGGCGCGAGCGGCGATCTCACGCCGCTCTCGTATGTGGCCGCCGCGCTGGCGGGCGAACGCGACGTGATGTTCGCAGGGCAGTTGCGCAGCGTGCGCGACGTGTGGACCGAGCTCGGTCAAACGCCGCTCACGCTGGCGCCGAAAGAGGGGCTCGCGCTGATGAACGGCACCGCCGTGATGACGGGTCTCGCCTGTCTTGCGTTCGCGCGCGCCGACCATCTCACGAGGCTTACCGCGCGGCTGACGGCGCTGTGCACCGTCGCGCTCGACGGCCGCGCCGCGCATTTCGACGCCATGCTGTTCGAAGTGAAGCCGCACGCCGGCCAGGCCGAAGCGGCGGCATGGATCCGTGACGACCTGGCCGGGCGCGACGACACGCCGGGCCACCGTCTGCAGGACCGTTATTCGATTCGCTGCGCGCCGCATGTGATCGGCGTGGCGCGCGACGCGCTCTCGTGGGTGCGCCGCGATATCGAGAACGAACTGAACAGCGCGAACGACAACCCGTTGATCGATCCCGACAACGAACGCGTGCTGCACGGCGGCAACTTCTACGGCGGTCATATTGCCTTCGCGATGGATTCGCTGAAGGTGGCCGTCGCCAATCTGGCCGATCTGATGGACCGGCAGCTCGCGCTCCTCGTCGACGTCAATTTCAATAACGGCTTGCCGCGCAATCTGTCGGGCGCGACATCCGCGCGCGCCGCGATCAATCATGGTTTCAAGGCGGTGCAGATTTCGTCGTCCGCATGGACCGCGGAAGCATTGAAGAACACCATGCCCGCCAGCGTGTTCTCGCGCTCCACCGAGGCGCACAACCAGGACAAGGTCAGCATGGGCACGATCGCCGCACGCGACTGTTTGCGCGTGCTGGAACTGACGGAGCAGGTCGCCGCCGCGCATACGCTCGCGACGGTGCAGGCCGCTCGCCTGCGGTTGAAGATCGACAGCGCAACGCCGGTGCCCGCGCCGCTGCGAACGTTTATCGACAGCGTAAGCGCGCAGTCGCCCTTCGTCGAGGAAGACCGCGCGCTCGAACACGAGCTGCGCGCGCTGACCGCGCGCATTGCCGCGTGCGATCTGCTGCGGGACGATCGTGGAGGATCGAACGTATGACCGGGTCCCGCAAGGTGTTGAGCGCGAGCGCGACCGTGGAAGTGCCGTTCCACGACGTCGACGCGATGAACGTGTGCTGGCACGGTCACTATCTGAAGTACTTCGAGATCGGCCGCGCGGCGCTGCTGCGCGCTTTCGACTACGACTATCGCGAGATGCAGGCGTCCGGTTACCTGTGGCCGATCGTGGAGGCGCATCTGAAGTACGTACGGCCGGCCACCTACGGTCAGCAGATCGAAGTGCGCACGCAACTGCTCGAACACGAAAACCGCCTGAAAATAGGCTATGAAATCGTCGATTGCGCGTCTGGCACGCGGCTGACCAAGGGCTATACGATCCAGGTCGCGGTCGATGCCGCGACCCAGGAGTTGCAGTTCGTTTCGCCGCCGGTCGTGTTCGACAAGCTGGAGCGCGTATGGGGACGATGAATGTGCGTGCCGCGCTCGTGGGCGCATTGAGCGCGTTGAGCGTGACGACCGTAGCCGCTGTGTTCGCTGTGTTCGCCGTGACCGCATGGACGCAGCCTGCCGCGGCGGCATCGGCGACCCAGGGCGCGCCTGCCGCGGGCAACCCCGCGCTCGTCGCGCAGATCGCCGCGCGCCTCGCGCAAGCCAAGGGCGTGCGCGCCCAGTTCACGCAGACGCAAACGCTCGCCGCGATGAAGCAGCCGCTCGTCAGCACCGGCTCGCTGGTGTTTTTCCGCGAGCGCGGCGTGATCTGGCAGATCGACAAGCCCTACCAGGCCACCTACATCATCACCGACGCCGGCGTCGCCGAAGTCGACGCCAATGGCGGGCGCGTCACGACTCACGGCGCACAGGGCACGCGCGGCGTCGCGCAAGTCTCGAAGATGATGCGCGCCATGCTCGGCGGCGATCTGTCGGCGCTGTACTCGCAATTCGACGTCGAAGCCCAGGGCAGCGCCGCGCAATGGCGCATGCAACTCACACCGAACCAGCCGCAGATCGCCCAGTCGATCAAAGGTCTGGCGATGAGCGGCGGCGACTATCTACAGAACTTGCGCATCACGCTGGCGAACGGCGACGTCACCCAACTCGAGTTTACAAAGAGCGCGGCCGTCACCGAACTCACCGCGGCTGAGCGCGGCCTGCTCGGGGCGCCGTGATGGAGATGCTGCAACAGCGGTCCACGAAACAGGCGTGGGGCATGCGCGCCGCGTGGTTGCTGCTCGCGTTCGTGGCGGCGCTGTATTGCGGCTGGCGTTTCGCCGGACCGTCGCCGCTGCAAACCAATCTGCTCGCGCTCTTACCCGCGACCGAGGCAGATCCGGTCGCCGAAAAGGCGGTCGATACGCTGGCGAGCGCGCTCGGCGACCGCACGGTTTTTCTGGTCACCAGCAATGACGACGCGCACGCGAAAGCCGCTGCGAAGCAACTGGGCGCTTCATTGCAAAAGAGCGGCGCGTTCGGTTCCGTGACGGCGGAACTGCCGCCGTTCGACCTGTCGCAGATCGCGGCGCTATACATGCCGTACCGGTTCGGCTTGCTGGCGCCGGGCGACCGAACGGCGCTGGCGGGCAACGCCGTGGGCGCCACGCTGCGGGACACGCTTGCCCAGCGCATCTACAGCCCGCTGCGCGGCGGACTCACCACGCCGCTCGCCGACGACCCGTTCGGCTGGCTCGAACATTGGCTCGGCGGCCTGCCGCTCGCCACCTCGAATCTCGAACTCGAAGACAACATGCTGGTGTCGCATCGCGGCGCCGCCACCAGCGTGCTGATCGTCGCGACGCTGCCGGGCTCCGCCTACGAAACGAAGACGCAGCACGCCGTGCTCGCGGCGCTGGCCCAAGGCGAAGGCGCGTTGAAGCAGGCGTTCCCGGATGTCTCGGTGGCGCGAACCGGCGCCGTGTTTTACGCGCAAGCGGCGCGCGGTGCGTCGGAGCATGAAGTGCATCTGATCGGCATTGCTTCGCTGTGCGGCATCGCGCTGCTGATGATGTGGGTGTTCCGCTCACCGCGTCTGCTGTTGTTCGGCTTCGTGTCGACCGCGCTCGGCATTGTCTGCGCGCTGGCGGTGACGATGCTGGTGTTCGGCAAGCTGCATCTGTTGACGCTCGTATTCGGCGCGAGCCTGATTGGCGAGGCCGTCGACTATTCGATTCAGTACTTCGTCGTCTATCTCGGCGCGCAACGCGATTGGGACGCGCATCGTGGCGCGCGCGCCGTGCGTCCCGCGTTGAGCGTGGCGCTCGCGACGAGCCTGCTCGGCTACGCAATCCTCACGTGGGTGCCGTTTCCTGCGCTCAAGCAGATTGCCTGTTTCGCGATCGCGGGCATCACCACGGCGTTCGCCTCCGTGCTGTGGCTGCTGCCCGCGCTGCTCACGCGCGCGCCCAAACGCAGCCCGCAGCGCGTGTTCGCGGGCGCGGCGCGCGTGCTGACCGGGTGGCATCGCACGATCGGCGGCAAGCGGGCGTGGTTCGTGGCGGCACTGTTGCTGTTGCTGGCGATTCCCGGCTGGCTGCGTCTGACCAGCGACGACGATATCCATCTGCTGATCCAGCGCGATCCCGCGCTCGTCGCGCAGGAAGACAAGGTGCGCGAGGCGGTCGGCGTGGATAACAGCGCGCAGTTTTTCGTGGTGCGCGGCGAGACGCCGGAGCTCGTGCTCCAGCGCGCCGAAGCGTTGGGCACGAAACTGGATGCGCTGAACGGCACGGCGAACAAGGTCGGCAGCTATCAGTCGGTCGCGCAATTCGTGCCGTCCGCGAAACAGCAGAATGAAGACCGCGCGTTGCTCGCGCAACGTGTGTTCGACGATCGCGCCGCATTGCGCGCCACGCTCCTGCAAGCCGGCTTCAAGGATGAAGTGGCCGACGCCTGGCTCGCCGCGTACGCGAAACCGCAAACCCCGCTGACGATCGATACGTGGCTCGCGGCGCCGTGGTCGCAACCGTACAGACACCTTTGGCTCGGCGAAGTCGATGCGTCGGCGAAAGCCTATGCCGCGGTCGTCATTCCGCAAGGCGTGACGCCGCGCAACGAACCCGCGCTGATCGCGACCGCGCGAGGTTTGCCTGGCGTCGCGTTCGTCGACAAGGCTGCGAGCGTGTCGAAGCTGTTCGGCGCGTATCGCGTGGATAGCGGCTGGTGGCTCGGCGGCGCATTGTGCCTCGTGCTGGTTCTGCTGATGCTGCGCTATAGCGTGCGCGGCGGCATTGCCGTGGTGTTGCCGGTGCTGCTCGCCGTCGGCGTCACGCTCGCCGTATTCGGCTACGCGCGCGTGCCGCTGAATCTGTTCAACTGGCTCGCGCTGATGCTCGTGCTGGGCGTGGGCGCAAACTATGCCGTGTTCCTGCGCGAAGGCTGTCTGCGCGCGGACGCCGACCTCGGCGCGGTGTGGACGGGCGTGTTGTTGTCGGCGGCCACCACGTTGTTGTCGTTCGGCATGCTCGGCATGAGCGCGATGCCCGCGCTGAAGAGTTTCGGCGCGACGCTCGCGCTCGGCATCGCGGTCTCGGTGCTGCTCGCGCCGATCGGCATGCCATCGGAATCAAGGAGGGTCGCATGAAGGCGCCATCAGTTTATTTGCACGCGCTCGGCATGATCAACGCGCTCGGCGGCGACCTCGAGAGCATTGTCCCGGCGCTCGCCGCCGGCCGCTCGCCGGGTATGGCGAACGCGCATACGGGGATCGGCGAGGCGTTCGTCGGCAGCGTGCTCACGCCGCTGGAGCTCGCGCCGCGCGCCGAACTCGCCCGCTACGACTGCCGCAATAACCGCTTGCTGCTCGCCGCGCTGGCGCAGATCATGCCCGCTGTGGAAGCGGCGCGCGAGCGCTACGGCGCGCACCGTGTCGGCGTGGTGCTCGGCACCAGCACGTCGGGCATCGAAGCGGCCGAAGCCGCCTTCGTCTATCAGGCGCAAGCAGGCGATCTGCCCGCCAACTTCAATTACCGGCAAATGGAAATCGGCACGGCCGCGCCGTTCGCCGCCGCCGGGCTCGGCCTGCATGGTCCGGCGTTCACCATCTCGACCGCGTGCACGTCCAGCGCGAAGGCGTTTGCATCGGCGCGCCGGCTGCTGCAGTTGCACCTGTGCGATGCCGTGGTGGTGGGCGGCGTCGATTCGCTGTGCGAGTTGACGGTGCAGGGTTTCGCATCGCTCGAATCGACCAGCGCCACGCGCGCCAATCCGATGAGCCGCAATCGCTGCGGGATCAACGTCGGCGAAGGCGCGGCCGTGTTCCTGATGAGCCGCGACGAAGCGGCGGTGCGCCTCGCGGGCGTGGGCGAATCGAGCGACGCGCATCACATTTCCTCGCCGGATCCGCAGGGCGTGGGCGGCGAACTCGCGCTGCGCGCGGCGCTTGCCGATGCGGGCATCGAATCGTCGGCGATCGGCTACGTGAATCTGCACGCCACCGCCACGCGCAAGAATGACGAGATGGAAGCCAACCTGATGGCGCGCGTGTTTCCCGGCGGCGTCGCGACGAGCGGCACCAAGCCGCTGACCGGTCACCAGCTCGGCGCGGCGGGCGCCACCGAACTCGGCTTCGCCTGGCTGACGCTGGCGCGTGAGAACGTGCCTTTGCCGCGCCATCTGTGGGACGGCGAAAGCGATCCCGCGCTGCCCGCGCTGGATCTGGTCGAAAACGAGCGCTTCCTCTCGCAAGGCGGCGCGCAATACGCGATGAGCAATTCGTTCGCTTTCGGCGGCAGCAACGTCAGCCTCGTTCTTGCGCGATGAATTGCCCGACGAGTTGCCCGATGAGTTGCCCTATGACCCGCGCGATGCCCCCCACGCCCACCGTTGACGAACTGCTCCAGCAGCCGATCGAAGCGATCATCCCGCATCGCGGCACCATGCTGCTGATCGACGCGGTGCAGACGTTCGACGAAGAGACGCTGAGCGCGCGCGCCACGGTGCGCGCCGACGCGTGGTATGCCGATGCCGACGGCGCCATGCCCGCCTGGATCGGCATCGAACTGATGGCCCAGGCCATTGCCGCGCACGTCGCGTTGCTGGCCATGCGCGGCGGCGGCCGCGCGCGGCCCGGCGTGCTACTCGGCTCGCGCAGCTACAAGGCATTGCAGCCGTCGTTCGCCGGCGGCGCGCAGTTGTCGATTCACGTGACGGAACTGCTGCGCAGCGAAGAAGGCCACGGCGCCTACGAATGCACGATCCGCCATGGCGACGTGGACTGCGCCGAAGCCGTCATCAAGGTATTTCAACCGCCCGATTTTCAGTCATTCATCGAAGGGAGTTTCAATTCATGAGCCGGCGCGTTCTCGTTACCGGCGCAAGCCGCGGCATTGGCCGCGCGATTGCGTACAAGTTGGCCGCCGACGGCTTCGCGGTCTCCGTGCATTGCCGCACCGGGCGCAGCGAAGCCGACGCGGTGGCGACGGGCATCGCCGCGCAGGGCGGCACCGCGCGCGTGCTGCAATTCGACGTGCGCGAGCGCGCCGTGTGCCGCGAAGTGCTCGAAGCGGATGTCGCGGCACACGGCCCGTATTACGGCATCGTATGCAGCGCGGGCGTGACCCGCGACGCCGCGTTCCCGGCGCTCACCGAAGAAGATTGGGACATCGTGATCGAAACCGGTCTCGACTCGTTCT
This sequence comes from Paraburkholderia aromaticivorans, assembly GCF_002278075.1. Taxonomy (NCBI): domain Bacteria; kingdom Pseudomonadati; phylum Pseudomonadota; class Betaproteobacteria; order Burkholderiales; family Burkholderiaceae; genus Paraburkholderia; species Paraburkholderia aromaticivorans. The sequence continues at coordinate 2,107,755 of NZ_CP022989.1, forward strand.
ACAACGTCGTGCACCCGTTGACCATGCCGATGGTGCGGGCCCGCAAGGGCGGCCGGATCGTCACGATCGCTTCGGTGTCCGGCGTGATGGGCAACCGCGGCCAGGTCAACTACAGCGCGGCAAAGGCCGGCCTGATCGGCGCGACCAAGGCGCTCGCCGTCGAACTGGCGTCGCGCAGCATCACCGTCAATTGCGTCGCGCCGGGTCTGATCGAAACCGGTATGCTCGACGACATGCCGCTCGAACAGGCGTTGAAGACGGTGCCGATGAACCGCGTCGGCCAGCCTGCCGAGGTGGCGTCCGTGGTCAGCTTCCTGATGTCGGACGCGGCCTCGTATGTCACGCGCCAGGTGATCGGCGTCAATGGCGGGATGATCTGATGAAGCGGGTCGTCATAACCGGCATGGGCGGCGTCACGGCGTTGGGCGATAGCTGGGACGTCATCGAAACGCGTTTGAGGAGCGGCGTGAACGCCGTGCGGCGCATGCCCGAGTGGGATTACTTCGAGTCGCTGCATACGCGGCTCGCGTGTCCGCTGCCGGACTTCACGACGCCCGCGTACTATCCGCGCAAGAAAACCCGCTCGATGGGGCCGGTCTCGATGTATTCGGTGCGCGCGAGCGAACTGGCGCTCGCCGACGCGGGCCTTGCCGACGACGCGCTGATCAAGGACGGCCGCATGGGCGTCGCCTACGGTTCGTCGTCGGGCTCGGTGCAGCCCATCCGTGCATTCGGCACGATGCTCGAAACCGGCTCGATGAGCGACGTCACCTCCAACAGCTACGTACAGATGATGCCGCATACCACCGCGGTCAATGTGAGCCTGTTCTGGGATCTGAAAGGGCGGATCATTCCGACTTCGTGCGCGTGCGCCTCGGGCAGCCAGGCAATCGGCTATGCGTATGAGGCGATCCAGGCCGGCAAGCAGACGCTGATGCTGGCGGGCGGCGCGGAGGAACTGTCGGGTCCGGCGGTCGCCGTGTTCGACACGCTGTACGCCACCAGCACGCGCAACGACGAGCCGCATTTGACGCCGCGTCCATTCGATGCCGCGCGCGACGGCCTCGTGGTCGGCGAGGGCGCGGCCACGCTGGTGCTCGAAGAATACGAACACGCGGTGGCGCGTGGCGCGCGGATTCACGCTGAGATCGTCGGCTTCGGCTGCAACTCGGACGGCGCGCATATGACGCAGCCGACCGCCGAAACCATGGCGCTCGCGATGCAGCTCGCGCTCACCGACGCTCGACTGCCGCCTGAAGCCATTGCCTACGTGAACGCGCACGGCACCTCGACGGATCGCGGCGACATCGCGGAAAGCCATGCGACCGCGCAGACCTTCGGCGCGCGCATGCCGATCAGTTCGCTCAAGAGCTATGTCGGCCACACGCTCGGCGCGTGCGGCGCGCTCGAAGCCTGGTGGACCATCGAGATGATGAAGCGCAACTGGTATGCGCCGACCTTGAATCTGACGAACGTCGATCCGGCCTGCGCACCGCTGGACTACATCGTCGGCACCGGACGCGAGATCGATGCCGGGCATGTGATGAGCAACAACTTCGCGTTCGGCGGCATCAATACGTCGCTGATTTTCAGGCGCGTTCGATGAGCGTGGCGCTGCAACGCGTGGTCGTGACCGGCATGGGCATCGTGTCGTGCCTGGGCAATACGCTCGACGAAGTCTGCGCCGCGTTGCGCACGGGCCGCTCGCGTATCGAGCGGATCGACGCGTGGCGTGAGCGTGGGTTTGCTTCTCAGGTGGCGGGGGTTGCGTCGGTTGCGCACGAGCCGCCGTTCGAGCGCAAGCTCGAACGCTTCATGGGCGACACCGCGCGATTCGCCTGCCATGCGGCGCGCAAGGCGATCGGCGACGCGGGGCTCGATCTGGCGGCGTTGCGCTCGCCGCGCGCCGGCACGGTGATCGGATCGGGCGTCGGCACGATATCCAGTTACGACGCGGCCATGGCCGTCGCCCAGGCTCGCGGCGTCGACAAGGTGCCGCCGTACACGGTGCCGCATGCGATGAGCAGCACCGCGTCGGCCAACGTCGCGCAGGTGTTCGGGCTGGAAGGCGTCGGCTATTCGCCGTCATCGGCGTGCACGACCTCGGCGCTTGCGATCGGCCAGGCCATGCAGTTGATCCAGACCGGCCGCCAGCAGATCGTGCTGGCCGGCGGCAGCGAGTCGCTGCACGACAACATGACGCTCATGTTCGACGCGATGGGCGCGTTGTCGCGCCGCTTCAACGACGCGCCGCATCGCGCGTCGCGCCCGTACGACACGGAGCGCGACGGTTTCGTGATCGCCTCGGGCGGCGGCGTGCTGGTGCTCGAAGCGCTCGATCATGCGCTCGCACGCGGCGCGCGTATCTACGCGGAACTCACCGGATTCGGCGACTGCACGGACAGCTCCGGCATGGTCGCGCCGCGCGCGGCGGGGATCGCGCGCGCCATGCGCGGTGCGCTGAACGAAGCGGGCAAGCGGCCCGACTACGTCAATACGCACGCACCGTCCACTCCGCTCGGCGACCTGGAAGAACTACGCGCGTTGCACGAAGTGTTCGGCGCGGCGTCCGACCGCCGCATGCCGGCGTTTTCGTCGACCAAGGGGATGATGGGGCATCCGCTCGGCGCGTGCGGCGCGCACGAGGCGATCTATACGCTGCTGATGATGCGCGATGGTTTCATCGCGGGCACGGCGGGCATCGACACGCCTGAACCGGCTGTCGAGGGCATGCCGCTCGTGCGTGCGACGCGCGAGGCGCGCATCGGCACGGCGATGTCGGTTTCATTCGGGTTCGGCGGCAGTTGCGCGAGCCTGATGTTCGAAGCATGGCAGGGCGGCTGAAACGGCCGCGACTTTAAAAAACGAGGGCAAAAAAATGAAAAGAATCGCTGTATTGGGCGCGCTGGCGATCGTGGCTTTGACGCAGACGGGATGCGCCACGCAAGTGAAGTCGCTGCCGCTCGCGGCAGCCGGCGGCGAATCGCGCGGCGGCGTGCCGGTGTATTTCGGCCAGCAGGACCACCCGGCGGTCAAGACGCAACTGGGCGACGTGTCGTATTCGGTGCGGATCGCGCGCAAGGTCGCCGGTCCCGACGAAGCCTGTCACGAAGCGCTTGCCGAAGCCGTGCGGAAGTTGCGCGCGGCGGCGAACGAACGCCACGCCAATGCCGTCGTCGACGTGTCGACGCGCTTTCATAGCACCGAGAGCAATTCGTCGACCGACTTCACGTGCGGCGTCAGTCCTAGCGCCGCCGCGATCGCGGTGAAGGGGCAACTCGTCGTGCTGGATTCGAACTGAGCCGAATCGAAAATAGACCGCAATAGAACTCACCAGAGCAACGACAACGACCAAGGAGTCTCAATGAAACGCCACGTGCTGTTTGCCGCATTGTTTGCTTCGTTTGCCACGCTAAGCGCCGCGCCGGCTTTTGCCCGCGACACGGTCAACTACTATCCGGTGGATCAGGCCTTGCAAAGCGAGCCCGGCAAAGTGAGCGAGGACATCTCGCTGTATTTCGCGGGTCAGCACCATCCGGCCGTTTCGAAGACGATGGGCGAATTCGCGACCAACAAGAAGACCAACGCGTTCGGCAAGAGCGATTTGCAAGCCTGCCAGCACGTTTTCCTCTCGGCGGTGATCGAGTTGCAGGAACGCGCGCGCAAGGAAGGCGGCAACGCGGTGATCAACATCAAGAGCAACTACAAGAACGAATTGCGTGAGAGCGCGACCGAGTACACCTGCGGCGCGGGCGCGGTGATCGCCGGCGTGGCGTTGACGGGCGAAGTGGTGACGCTGCGCAAGTGAACGCGGATCCGTGCGCATCGGCGCGATGCCGGCATGAACTGGCGCGAAGGAGCAGCACGAACCCGCGCGAGAGGTAGTGAGAAGGAGCGGGAAGGCGAGGCACTCGCCGCCGCCCCGCGCTGTTTTACCGCATCAGGCGCGTGCCTTGCTGCATGACCATGCCGGGTGCGTTGCCGGGCTCTAGCCGGCTTTGACCGCCGCGACATTGACCAGCGTTTCACGACGCTTGCCGGGTTGCGGACGGTACAGGCCGAGCCGTTCGAGAAGACCGAAGTCTTTCGCGCGGCTCCACCAGAGGTAGGGTAGCGAGATGTTGCGCTCGCTAAAGTTAAAGCCGCCGCGGCGGATCATGTCGAGGTAGCCGTCGGCGCTTTTTTGCACCTGCATGGGATGACGGAACAGCAGCCGGATCACCCACGATTTGATGTACGCATCCGTGGATTCGGCGAACAGCAGCACGCCGCCGGGTTTGAGCACGCGGCGAAACTCGGCGAGCGCGCGTTCCTGCTCGACGAGATGATGGAAGGTTTGATGACAGAACACGATATCGGCGCTCGCGTCGGGCAGCGGCAGCTTCGCGCAGTCGCCATGCAGCAGTTCGATATCGGCGAGCTTGTCGCGACAGGCGCGGGCCGCTTGCGCGGCGAGCGTCAAGGACGGTTCGTGAAAGTCGATGCCGACGATGCGCCGCGGCTTGAACGCCTCGGCGAGCAGACGGAACGACAGCCCCTGGCCGCAGCCGACGTCGACGATCACGGGTGCCTCGGGCAAGGGCGTGTCGATCAAACGTTTGAGGTCGTTGATCGCGACCCGCAGCACATGGTGTTCCCAGGTGTAGGTACGCAGGAACCAGATCCCGAACGCCGTTTCCGGCACGAAAGGGACGCTGGATGATTCGGATGGCGACACGCTGGGCTCCCCGGCGAAATATTGTTCTTGCTGTCAGAGTGTAATTGCAACGAGATGTAAGGATGCAGCGAATCGCTGTTCCGGGCAAGCCAAACGATTGAGGCAAATTTGAGTACACATTCGTCAAAGCGCACGACGGTCGATGTCGTGATCATCGGTGCCGGACCGGCGGGCGCTGTCGCGGCGGCGCTGCTGCGCAAGGCCGGGCGTTCCGTGCTGGTGCTGGAGCGCCAGCATTTCCCGCGCTTCTCCATCGGCGAAAGCCTGCTGCCGCAAAGCATGGCCTACCTCGAAGAGGCGGGCATGCTGCAGGCCGTGGTCGAAGCCGGCTTCCAGTACAAGAACGGCGCGCATTTCGTGTATCGCGACCAGTCGTCGGCGTTCGACTTCCGCGACAAGCATTCACCGGGTTGGGGCACCACCTACCAGGTCGAACGCGCGGTATTCGACGACATCCTGATTCGCTGCGCAGCGGAGCAGGGCGCCGCCGTGCGCTTCGGGCACACGGTGCGCGCGGTTCACACCGGCGCCACGCCGTTGGTCGACGTGGTCGACGAAGCGGATCGCGCGTATCAGGTCGAAGCGCGTTTCGTATTCGACGCAAGCGGCTTCGGCCGCGTGTTGCCGCGCTTGCTGAACCTCGAAGCGCCGACGCGCATGCCCACGCGCGCCGCGCTCTTCACGCACGTGCAGGACGGCATTCCGGCCGGCGTCACCGACCGCAACAAGATCTGCGTGGCGACGCATCCGGAGCGTCGCGACGTGTGGTTCTGGATGATTCCTCTGGCGGGCGGACGCTCGTCGGTGGGCTGTGTCGCCGAGGCGAGTTTTCTCGACGTGCCGGACGCCGGGCGGGACGCGACACTGCGTGAGTTGATCCAGCAGGAGCCGACGCTGAACCGCCTGATCGGCAACGCGCCGTTCCTGATGCCGGTGCGTCACATCGGCGGCTATGCGGCGAACGTGGAGCGCCTGCACGGGCCGGGTTACGCGCTGCTCGGCAATGCGGGCGAGTTTCTCGATCCGGTGTTTTCGTCCGGCGTGACGATCGCGCTGCGCTCGGCGCATCTCGCGGTGCAGACCCTGAACCGGCAACTGGATGGTGAGCCGGTGGACTGGTCGGCGGATTACGACGTGCCGTTGCGCAAGGGCATCGATACGTTCCGCGCGTTCGTCGAGCGCTGGTACACGGGCGCGCTGCAGGACATCATTTTCTATCCGGAGCAGACGCCGTCGATTCGCCGCATGATCAGCGCGGTGCTGGCGGGCTATGCGTGGGACGAGTCGAACCCGTATGTCGCCGATCCGGTGCGGCGGCTGAATGCGTTGCATGAGGTGTGCATGCAGCGGTGATTGGCCCGCGCGATGCGCAGCGGCCTTCACCGCAGGCATGAATGAAAACGGCGCCTCGCAATCGACGCGCCGTTTCTTTATTCAACCGCTTGAATCAGATCGCTCAAGCCGCGATCCTCGCCGCGCCCGCCGCAGCCTGCCGCCCATCATCACGGCGATGCACGCGCTTGCCGGCCGCATACGTTTCGTAGATCGCGCGATCATCGCCGAGCAGCGCGAACGCGAACAGCAGTTCCTCGAGCGACTCGGTGCGCGCGGTGCGGCGCGCGAGCAGCGGCGTTGCGCGCGGATCGAGCACGACGAAGTCCGCTTCCGACTTCGGCTTCAACGTGCCGACCTTGTCCGCGAGATCGAGCGCTTGCGCCGCGCCGGCGGTGGCCAGATAGAACATGCGCGTGGCCGTCAGATGATGGCCGGTGAGGCGCGCCACCTTGTGCGCTTCGTTCATGGTTTGCAGCATCGAGAACGAGGTGCCGCCGCCGACGTCCGTCGCGAGCGCGATCGGCATGCCGGCTTCATCGGCCTTGTCGAAGTCGAACAGGCCGCTGCCGAGGAACAGGTTCGAAGTCGGGCAATGCGAGGCGAGCGTGCCGGTTTGCGCCATGCGCTTGCGGTCTTCCCCGTCGAGGTGGATGCAATGGCCGTACACGGCGCGGCGGCGCAGCAGGCCGTAGTGGTCGTAGATGTCCAGATAGCTGCGGTGGCCCGGGAACAGATCGGCCACCCATTTCACCTCGTCGTGATTTTCCGCGACGTGGCTCTGGATGAAGATATCCGGATGCTTGCCCGCCAGCACGCCGCACGCTTCCAGTTGCGCTTCGGTCGAAGTCGGTGCGAATCGCGGCGTGAGCGCGTACATCTGGCGGCCGCGATTGTGCCAGCGGCCGATCAGCTCGGCGCTGTCGTCGTAGCCCGACTGCGCGGTGTCGCGCAGGAACTCGGGGCAGTTGCGGTCCATCAACACCTTGCCGGCCACCATGCGCAGATTGCGCGCTTCGCTCTCGGTGAAGAGCGCGTCGGCCGATTCCTTATGGACCGTGCAATACACGAGCGCGGTGGTGGTGCCGCACGCCAGCAGTTCTTCGACGAAAAAGCTCGCCGTGTCGCGCGCATAAGCCGGATCGGCGAAGCGGCGCTCGGTCGGGAACGTGTACGTCTCGAGCCACGGCAACAAACCCGGCGCGGGCGACGCGATCATGTCCGTCTGCGGATAGTGAATGTGCGTGTCGATGAAACCCGGCGCGATCAGCTTGTCGCGCATGTCCTGCACCTGGGTGCCGGGCGCGAGTTGCGGCGCGAGCGCCGCATACGCGCCCGCCGCGACGACATGGCCGTCCTCGACGATCAAGAGGCCGTCCTCGTTGAAGATCGCCGCGTGCGGCGATTGCGCGGGATCGCCGTTGAAGGTCAGCAGTTGCGCGCGGAATGCCGATTGGGCTGCTTTGGCCGGGCTGGCAGATTGAGTCATGGGAAAACCGTCTCCGAATGTGAGAAGCTGAACAGCGCGGGCGACGGTTCGATCAAGGGCTCTCACATGCCCCGTGCCGCCGCCGGCTGCGATACATCGGCCCGTCAGCGCGGGCCGCCTGGGTGCCAGTGCGCGTCGAGCTTCGCGATCAGTTCGCGGCGTTGCTCGGGCGTGACGAACGACGCTTCGAAGCTGTTGCGGATGATCGTGTAGACCTCGGCATCGTTGAGCTTCAACGCGTCGATGGTGGCGAGATAGTTGGCGTTCACGTAGCCGCCGAAGTAAGCCGGATCGTCGGAATTCACCGTCACGGCCACGCCGCGATCGAGCAGGTCCTTCAACGTGTGTTTGGTCAGATCGTCGAATACGCAGAGCTTCAGGTTCGACAGCGGGCACACGGTCAATGCAACACGCGAGTCGGCCAGACGCGCGACCAGTGCCGGATCCTCGATGCTGCGCACGCCGTGATCGACGCGGTCCACTTTCAGCAGATCGAGTGCTTCGTAGATATACGAGGGTGGCCCTTCTTCACCCGCATGGGCGACGAGTTTCAGGCCGAGCGCGCGCGCCTTGGCGAAGACGCGTTCGAACTTCGAGGGCGGGTGGCCGCGTTCCGACGAATCGAGGCCCACGCCAATCAGACGATGCTTGTATTGCTCGAACAAAGGCAGCGCTTCTTCGAAGGTGGCGAGCGCATCTTCTTCGGGCAGATGGCGCAGGAAGCACAGAATCAGCTTGCTCGTCATGCCGCGCTTTTCCGCATCGGCGAGCGCGCGCTCGATGCCGGCCACGACGGTCGCGATCGGCACGCCGCGTTCGGTGTGCGTCTGCGGATCGAAGAAGATTTCGCTGTGAATCACGTTGTCCGCGAGGCACCGTTCCACGTAGGCCATCGTCATGTCGTAGAAGTCCTGCTCGTGCAGCAGTACGCTCGCGCCCGCATAGTAGATGTCGAGAAACGATTGCAGGTCGGTGAACGCGTAGGCGGCGCGCAGCGCGTCGATCGAGTCGTAGGCGAGTTTCACGCCGTTGCGCTCGGCAAGCGCGAAAATCAGTTCGGGCTCGAGCGAGCCTTCGATGTGAATGTGCAGTTCGGCCTTCGGCGCCCGTGCGGTTTTCTCGGCCAGCGGCGTGGAGGTAACGGTTGTTGTAGTCATGGTCGGTCAGGAGTTCGTTGGAATGGATTCGCGCCGGATGCGCCGGATGCGCCGGATGCAATAGCTCGATGGCGACGCGGCAAGACTCCGCGCCGCCGCGCATCACACCGCCTGCGTGGCGCGATGCGTGCCCGCGTTCGCCTCGACGGCCTGCAGCACCTGCGCCGCCGCCGAGATCGCGATGATCTCCGGCGACTTGTCGACGATGCCGTCCACGCCGAGCGGGCACTTCATCCGCGCGATCAGCGACGGATCGATGCCGCGCGCGGCCAGCCGGTGCTCGAACTGCTTGCGCTTGCTGTGCGAGCCGATCATGCCGAAGAACGCGAAGTCGCCGCGTCGCAGGATGCGTTCGGCCAACTCGAGATCGCGCGCATGGTTGTGCGTCATCACGATGAAGTACGTGTTCGGCGCGGCCTCGTCGATGGCTTCGTCAGGGGCGTCGTTCGGATCGATCTTCACGTTCGGCGCGTGCAGCGATTGGGCGGGCGGAAATTGCGCGTCGCGCTCGTCCACCCAGCGGACCGCGCAAGGCAGCGTGGCCAGCACGCGAACCAGCGCGGCGCCCACATGGCCGGCGCCGAACAGCACGACCGCAAAGTCGCCAGGCGCGATGGTTTCCGTGAGCAGCGCGCCGCTGTCGTCGAAACCGGCGCCGTCCCACAGCAGGCAGTCAGCTCCGTCGACGCCCGGCTCGGGGTCGGACAGCATCACCGCATCCGGCGCGGGGCCGAATGATACGCTACGCACCGTCGAAAGGCCCGCGGCCACGCGCTTTGCGAGCGACGTGATCCAGCCGAGGTCGCCCACATCCAGCCGCTCGAAAGCGAGTATCACCGCGCCGCCGCAGCACTGGCCGAGGCTCGGGCCGAGCGCGAAGCGCTCCAGCCGGCGCATGTGCGGCGAGCGCATGCCGTCGCGCAGCACCTGGCGCGCGGTCTCGATGGCTTTCCATTCGAGGTGTCCGCCGCCGATGGTGTGCTTCGCCGAATCGCGCGTGACGATCATCTTGGTGCCGGCTTCGCGGGGCGCCGACCCTTCGACGCGCGCGACCGTCACCAGCACGGCGGCGTCGCCATGCGCGAGCAGTTGTTGCAGGTCAGGCAGCCAGGCTTGCATCCGGCGTTCTCCATACAGGGCCGCGCGGGGTGTCCGTGCAGCCGGTTGACTGTGGTCTGACGCGTTCGTGTCGTGTCAGGCCGTGGGCTTATCGTTTCACGCGGTCGTGTCGGTCGTGTCGGTCGTCGCCGGTTCCGTTGCCGATTGGGGCGCGGGCTGCGGCCGCAATGCGTCCAGTGCGTCGAGAATGGCCTCGGGCGTGGCCGGCGCACGCAACGCAGGCGCCTCGCGCGCGTCCGGCACGGCCGCCGCGATCGCATCGCGAATCGCGAGGAACACGGAGAACGGCAACAGCAACGGCGGCTCGCCGACGGCCTTCGAGCGGAACACGGTCGGCTCGGCGTTGCGGTTCTGATAGAGCTGTACATGGAACGCGGCGGGCGTGTCGCTTACCGCGGGAATCTTGTACGTGGACGGCGCGTGCGTCATCAGACGGCCATCGCGGTTCCACCACAGTTCCTCGGTGGTGAGCCAACCCATGCCCTGAATGAAGCCGCCTTCCACCTGGCCGATATCGATCGCCGGGTTGATCGACTGGCCGGCGTCGTGCAGCAGGTCCGCGCGCACCAGTTTCCATTCGCCGGTCAGCGTGTCGATCACGACTTCCGACACCGCCGCGCCGTAGGCGAAATAGTAAAACGGGTGGCCGGTCAGCGTTTTCGCGTCCCAATGCACTTTCGGCGTGGTGTAGAAGCCGTCCGACCACAACTGCACGCGCGCCAGATAGGCCGCGCCGACCAGTTGTTCGAACGGCATCGCGCCGCCGTTCACCGCCACCTGGCCGTTGGCGAATTGCACGTCGCCGGCGTTGCCGCCGAGCTGTCTGGCCGCGAGTTCGGCGAGCCTGTCGCGAATCGTTTTCGCGGCCGCCTCGGCGGCTTTGCCGTTCAGGTCGCTGCCGGTGGAGGCCGCGGTCGCCGATGTGTTGGCGATCTTCGAGGTGTCGGTAGCCGTGACCCGCACGCGGGAAAGCGGCAGACCGAGCGCATTGGCGACCACTTGCGCGACTTTGGTGTTGAGCCCCTGGCCCATCTCCGTGCCGCCGTGGTTGACGAGCACCGAGCCGTCCTTGTACACGTGCACCAGCGCGCCGGCCTGATTCAGAAACGGCACGTTGAACGAGATGCCGAACTTGACCGGCGAAAACGCGAGGCCGCGCTTGAGCACCGGGCTGCCCGCGTTGAACGCCGCGATCGCCTTGCGGCGGGCGCGATAGTCGCTAGTGCCGAGCAGTTCGTCGGTCAGCGGCGCGATGATGTTGTCCTCGACGCGCTGCCCATAGGGTGTCGTATCGCGCTCGCCGATGCCGTAGTAGTTGGCGAGCCGCACGTCGAGCGGGTCGCAGTTCAACTGACGCGCGATGCTGTCGAGCATCACCTCCATCACGAGCGCGCCTTGCGGACCGCCGAAGCCGCGGAACGCGGTGTTCGATTGCGTGTTGGTCTTGCAGCACAGCGCCACGATATCGACATCGGACAGGTAGTACGCGTTGTCGAAGTGGCAGACCGCGCGTGTGGCGACGGCGCCGGACAGGTCGGCGGAATAGCCCGCGCGCAAAGCGATTTCCACGCGCGCGCCGAGAATGCGGCCGCTGTCGTCGAAGCCCGCCTCGTACGCGTAGAGCGCGTCGTGGCGCTTGCCGGTGATCATGAAATCGTCGTCGCGGTCGGCGCGCAGTTTGACCGGACGGCGCAGCAATTTCGCCGCCAGCGAGGCCACGCAGGCGAACAGCGCGGATTGCGACTCCTTGCCGCCAAAGCCGCCGCCCATGCGCCGGCATTCGCACACCACGTTGTGCGCCGGCCAGTCGAGCATATGCGCGACCACCTGCTGCATTTCGCTCGGGTGCTGGGTCGAACTGTAGACGAGCATGCCGTCCATTTCTTTGGGCACCGCATACGCGATCTGGCCTTCCAGATAGAACTGTTCCTGGCCGCCCACTTCGAACGTGCCGCTGATCCGGTTCGGCGCGGCCGCGATCTTCGCAGCCGGTTCGCCGTGTGTCAGATGCAGCGGCGGCAGCACGAACTGCTGGCGGGCCTTCGCTTCGGCGGGTGTGAGCACGGCTTCGAGCGGTTCGTAGCGGATCACGTCGTCGCTTTTTGCGAGCGCGGCTGCACGGCGTGCGAGCTCGTGGCTTTCGGCGATCACGGCGAACACCGGCTGGCCGAGATACTGCACTGTGTCGACGGCAAGAATCGGATCGTCGTGCAGCACCGGGCCGCAATTGTTCTCGCCGGGGATGTCTTCGGCGCTCAGCACGGCGATCACGCCCGGTGCTTTCCTGACCGCGTCCAGATCCATCGACACGATGCGCGCGTGCGCATGGCGCGACAGGCCGAGCGCCGCGTGCAGCGTGCCTTGCAACTCGGGCACGTCGTCCGTGTAGGTGGCTTCGCCGCTCACATGCAGCGCGGCCGATTCATGCGGCAGCGAAACGCCGATCGACGCGTCGCTTTCCTGAGCGGCGGCGTGCGTGGCGGCAGGTTCGATGAAAGCATCGGTCCGGTTCATCACGACGGCTCCTTCGCAACGGCGGCGTCCGGCGCGCCGGCTTCGAACGCGAACGCATTCACGTCGAAGAGGGCGAGCGGCGCGTCATCGCGCGTTTCGAGGTGAAAGCGCCATAACAGATTGCGCGCCACCTTCAGTCGATAGGCGCTCGAAGCGCGCATGTCGGTGAGCGGCTGGTAATCGGCGGCGAGCGCATTCATGGCTTGCCGCGCGGTGCTTTCATCCCATGTTGCGCCAGTCAGAGCGGCTTCGGTTTGCGCGGCCCGCTTCGGCGTGGCGGCCATGCCGCCGAACGCGACGCGGGCCGCGCGGATCGCGCCGTGTTCGTCGACGTGTAGCGCGAACGCCGCGCACACGGCGGAGATATCCTGATCGTAGCGCCTGGACACCTTGTAGGTGCGAAAGCGCAGGTTGCCGACCGGCCGCGGCACGCGCAGCGCCGCGACGAATTCGCCGGCGGCGAGGGCGGTCTTCTGATAGCCGAGGTAGAACGCGTCGAGCGGCAGCGTGCGCGTTTGCTGACCATGGCGCAGCACGACTTCGGCGCCGAGCGCGAGCAGCGCCGGCATCGAATCGCCGATCGGCGAGCCGTTAGCGACATTGCCGCCGAGCGTGCCGGCATTGCGAATCGGCAGCGACGCAAAGCGCGTCCACAGTTCGGCGAGTTCGGGGTAGTCGACGGCAAGTGCCGCGTAAGCGTCTTCCAGCGTGACGGCGGCGCCGATCGTCAGCGTTTGCGCATCGCGCTCGATCGCCTTCAATTCGGCGACGTTGCCGATGTACAGAAGGTCGCCGAGATCGCGGAATTGCTTGGTGACCCACAGCCCGACGTCGGTGCTGCCGGCGAGCAGACGTGCCTGCGGATGCTCGGCGCGCAGTCTGGCGAATGCATCGAGTGAAACCGGCGCATAGAAGGCGGGTGAGCCGAACGCGGCGCCGCGTGTGTCGGGCGCACGGTATTCGAAGGTATCGCGCCGTTGCAGTTTGCGCAGCTGTTGCGCGACGCTCTGGCGGTCCAGCGTCACGCGCGGATAGTGCGGATAGTCGAACATCTTCTGCGCGGCGTCGACAATCGGCCGGTAGCCGGTGCAGCGGCACAGATTGCCGGAGAGCGCGGTATTGATTTCGTCGCGCGTGGGCAGGCCGACGGCGACCGGCTGGTTTTCGTACAGTGCCCACATCGACATCACGAAGCCGGGCGTGCAGAAGCCGCATTGCGAACCGTGGCAGTCGACCATGGCTTGCTGCACGGGATGCAGCGTACCGTCGGCGGCGCGCAGGTCTTCGACCGTGAAGAGCGCGCGGCCGTCGAGCGTGGGCAGGAACTGGATGCAGGCGTTGACCGCTTTCAGCGCGAGGCCGCCTTGAGCGTCCAGTTCGCCGATGACGACCGTGCAGGCGCCGCAGTCGCCTTCCGCACAGCCTTCCTTGGTGCCGGTGCAGTGCAGATCCTCGCGCAGGTGCTGAAGCACGGTGCGCGACGCGGGAACGTCCGCGACCTCACGGACGGACCCCTGGTGATAAAAGCGGATGGTTTGCGTTGTCATGGCGAATCCGAAAGACAGTGCGGACCGGGCGCGCGTTACGCATGGGGTCGCGCCAAAGCCGGCCTCGCGCACGTAGATCGCCATCCAGGTTCGACGATAGCATTACCTTGTCCCAAAAATATTTCCGATGTCGCATGAAGCTTATTCGGAAGCGGTCATGAGATAGGTACGATTCGCGCCGAGGCCGGAAGTTGCGTGGGCGGGGTGCGGGGCGGAAAGCCAGGCGGGGCGGGGTGCGGCGGGGCAAAGCGAGCGTCCATCAGCCGCCGGATCGGGGGATCGTGGACGAAAAAACGCCGGATTTCGCGCTGCCGCAGGTGGCGGCGCGAAATCCGGCGCTGTCAATGCAAGTGGGCCAGAGCCGGGACGGCAACAGCCCGATCAGGCGATCCGGCGACGGTTGCGCACGAGACTCAGCGCCAAAGGGATGAACGCGATCACAAACGCGACCAGCGACCATTGCGGCAGCGTCAGGCCCAGGATCGGCGGATAGGCGGTTTCGCACAGTCCGGCAACCTTGAACACGCCCGGCAGCCAATGCGCGGGCGGCAGGCTGTCGACCAGCGGCTGCAGCGCGTCGAAGCCGCAGCTAAAGCCCGGATTCGCCTGAACATACACGTGGCGCGCGGCCGTCACGATGCCCGCCAGCGCCGACAAGGCCGCCAGCACTTCCAGCAGACGCACGCCGCGCCAGCTGTTAAAGCGCGCGCCGAGGAATGCGAAGATCGCGATCAGCAGGAAGAAATACCGCTGGATGATGCACAGCGGGCACGGGTCTTCGTGCAGGAAGTACTGCAGATACAGCGCGCCGCCCACCAGGGCGAGGCAGATCAGGGCAAGCAGAACCAGCAGGGAGCGCTCGCGGCGCAGCATCGCAGTGTCGTTATTCATGGATCGTGTGGCTGTCTCTGGAAACGAAAAGGGCGGAGTGCCCGCGATTCTAGCGCGAACCTCCGCCCCGCCGCTTATCCTGCTTTTACGAGGTATTTCCCGATCAGCGAATCGCGTTGAGCACCGCTTCGGCGCCGCGGCCGATCGCCAGCAGCGCGTCGTCGGCGTGCGGCGCGCCGGCCAGCATCAGGCCGACCGGCGCGTCGCCGCGCAGGTGGCACGGCAGCGACAGCGCGCAGGTGTCGAGGAAGTTGAACACGCTCGGATTGCGCAGGATCAGCGCGTTGGTGCGGCCAAACGCGTCATCGTCGTCGACCAGATCGGCGACGCGCGGAGGCACCACCGGCACCGTCGGCGCCACGACGGCGTCGAAACGCTGCCACAGCGTGCGCGCGGCTTCGGCGAGCATGGCCTCGCGTTCGGCGAGCAGGTCCAGATAGTCGGCGGCGCTGGCGGGCTGGCCTTTCAGAATCCGCACCAGCACGCGCGGGTCGTATTGATCGCGATGCTTGTCCAGCAACGGACGGTGCCACGCATACGCCTCGATCGGCGAAAACCCGAAGCGGTTGATTTCCGGCAGACGGTCGAGCGGCGCGAAACGCACTTCGCTGACAATCGCGCCGGCCGCTTCCAGATGCTTGAGCGCGGTGTCCACCGCCGCGGCGACGGCCGGCTCGACACCGTCCGTGACGAAATTGGTCAGCACGCCGAGGCGCACGCCTTCGAGCCGGCGGGCGGCCGGAATGCGCGGTTCGAGCCCGGCCAGCATGCGGTCGACCAGCGCGCAGCACGCCACCGAAACGCCGATCGGCCCGAACGAATCGAGGGTCGACGACAGCGGCACGCCGCCTTGCCTTGGAATGCGATCGGCGGTCGGTTTGAAGCCGGTCAGGCCGCACAGCGCAGCCGGAATGCGGATCGAGCCGCCGGTGTCGGTGCCGAGCGCGATGGCCGCCATGCCGTCCGCGACGGAAGCCGCCGCGCCCGACGACGAACCGCCCGAAATCCGTTCATCGCCCTTCACACCGCGCCGATACGGCGACAGCGGATTGCCGTAGTGCGGGTTCAGGCCGAGTCCGGAAAAGGCGAACTCGCTCATGTTGGTCCGGCCGACGAGCACCGCGCCGGCGCGCTTCAGGCGCGCCACCGCCACGGCATCCGCCTTGGCGGCGGGGGCGTCGGCAAGGACGACGGAACCGGCGCGGGTCGGCTGGCCTTCGATATCGAACAGGTCTTTGACCGACACCGGAATCCCGGCGAGCGGCGAGAGCACGGTGCCGGCGGCGCGCAGGCGGTCGTGCGCGTCGGCGGCGGCGCGGGCGCTGTCGGCGTCGACGTGCATGAAGACGGCTGAGCCCTGGCCGGCCGGATCGGCGATCCGTTCGAGCGCCGTTTCGACGAGCGCGCGGCTCGTGGTGCGTCCGGCGGCGAGGTCGGCGGCAAGTTGGACTAGCGGCGGGAAGGGCGTGAATTCAGTGGCCATGATGTCGGTGAGAATCCGGTTGGACCGAGTGAAGCCGCGTAGCGCCTCAAACGATGTGGCTTAACAAACGCGGTGGCTTAAATGCTTTCGAATCAGATGCGATTGAAGAGTGTGGCGCGGAACGCTTCGATATGCTTTTGCACCGATCGGCGAGCGCCTTCGGCGTCGCGTTCACGCAGCAGGCGAAACAGTTCGAGGTGTTCCTCGTGCACGTCTTCCAGATGATGCGGCTCGGACAGCGAAATGAACCAGAAGCGCAGCGAGCGCTCGTGCAGCCCGCGCAGGATGTCGGCCAGCACGGGGTTGCGCGAGGCGGCCGAGATCGCCAGATGAAACTCGCGGTCGATATCCATCATGCCTTCGATATCGTGCGCGGCGACGCACACGGCCGAGCGGTCCAGTAGCGCCTGCATTGCGTCGTAATCATGCTGTTGGGCGTGCCGCGCGGCCAGCTCCACGCAGTAGCTTTCGTTGACGAGGCGCACGTCGATGATCGCGAGCACGTCGTCGAGCGAAACCGGGCGGACCATGATGCCCTTGCGCGGCATGATGGTCAGCATGCCTTCGTGCACCAGCCGGTGCAGCGCCTGATGAACCGGTGTCCTGCCGATGCCGGTCAGCGCCATCAGTTCCGCTTCGTTGAGCACCTCGCTCGGCCGCAGGCGCAAGGTGATGATCTCGCGCTTGACGAACGCGTAGGCCTGCTCGGCGAGACTCGCGGCGGCGCTCGCGCGGCTGGGGCTGGAAGGACGGGCGGTCTGCAAAAGCGTCATGTGAAGAGGAAGCGGGCGATGTCGTCCGCATTGTAGAGCAAGGTTTTGCGGGCGCGGCGCGGGCCGGGCGCGCAACACGGCCGGTGAGCGATCGGCCGGCGCTCTCCAGACAGCAGGCGCCGGAATCGCGGTCCCGCGCCCGCGCCGTTCGCGCCTGCGTTCGTTTCGCACGACGCCCTCGTTCCCCGCCGGGGGCGTGGCCAGATCGCGTCCATCCCCGCCTGTCAGGCGCGGCTCGGCGAAACCGCCGGCGCATGCTGCACCTTGACGCGCGGCATCATCAGCGTGACCAGGCCGCCTACGATCAACGCCCCCGCGATCAGCACGAGCCCGAACGTCACGCTATGCGTCGCGTCCTTGACGAGGCCGAGCACATAAGGGCTCACGTAGCCCGCCAGGTTCGCGATCGAGTTGATCACGGCAATCCCGGCGACGGCGGCCGTGCCTTGCAGGAACGTCGTCGACATCGACCAGAAGATGCCGAAGCCCGCGAGGATGCCGATATACGCGATCGACAATCCGGTGACGGCGAGCGGAATCGAGTCGGTTACCGAGGCGCTGCCGAGCAGGCCCGCCGCGCCGATGAAGCAGCACACGGCATAGTGCCAGCGCCGCTCGCCGGTGATATCCGACGAGCGCCCGATCAGGATCATGCCGATGCCCGCCGCCAGATACGGAATCGCGGTGACGAAGCCATTGGTGACGAGGTTCGTCACGCCGAGATCCTTGACGATCTGCGGCAGCCAGAACGAGAAGCCCGCATTGCCGGTGACGAGGCAGAAATAGATCAGCGTGAGCAGCCAGAAGCGGCCCGAGCGCAGCGCGACTGCGAGGCTCTGCTCCGCGCCGGCCGCCGCGGCCGCGCTGTTTTCCCGCGCGAGGCGGCCGAGAATCACGCGCTTTTCGTCGGCGCTCAGCCACGCGGCTTCGGCAGGCGTGTTGCGCAGCACGGCGAGCGCCCAGAAGCCGGCGAGAATCGACGGAATGCCTTCGATCAGGAACATCCACTGCCAGCCGCGCAAGCCGTGCGCTTCATGCAGCGCCGACATCAGAAACCCCGACAGCGGCGCGCCGATGATGCCCGCCACCGGAATCGCCGCCATGAACACGGCGACCATGCGCGCGCGCCGGTCGGACGGAAACCAGAAGGTCAGATACAGCACCACGCCCGGCACCAGGCCGGCTTCGGCGACGCCGAGGAGAAAGCGCAGCACGTAGAACATGGTTTCCGAGCGCACGAACATCATCAGACACGACAGCACGCCCCACAGCATCGTGATGCGGGCGATCGTGGCGCGCGCGCCGAACTTCCTGAGCAGCAGGTTGCTCGGCACTTCGAACACGAAGTAGCCGAAGAAAAAGATCCCCGCGCCGAGTCCGTACGCCGCATTCGACAGGCCAAGGTCGCCGGTGAACTGCAGCTTCGCGTAACCGATGTTGACGCGGTCCAGATATGACAGCACGTAGACGAGAAACAGGAACGGCATGATGCGCCACGTGATCTTGCGCAGGGCGGCGGCTTCGAGCCACGCGTCGGAAGACGCGTCGGCGGCGGATTGCGAAGGGGAGCTCATGGGTGCCTCATTCGACGATAGGTAGCGCGCGCACGCGGTACGCGTGACGCAGCGTGCGGTTCAGGACGGGATCGTGCAATTCGAGTTCGAGCGCGTCGCCGTCGGCCATGCCGACGATGCCGCCCTGTACCGGCAACGTGCCGCAAAACATCGCCGCGCCGGATGCGAGCGGCGCGCGCGCGAGCAGGTCGGCGGCCGGCAGCAGCGCGGCGACGCTGCCTTGCTGATAGACGCGCCGCTCGCCGTTGGTCACGGCGTAGGCGCGCAATTCCAGTTGATCCCAGTGGCCGGAGACCTCGTCGAAACGCCAGGCGTCGCGCGCGACCGGTTTCGGGCACACCTGCTTGGAGACGGTGACGCCGTAAGCCTCGACTTCCCGGTCGGTGTGGTCCGAACCGACGGTGACGAGCAAGCCCGTCTTCGAATGCACCAGCACGCATTCGGCTTCGCCGCTGGACTTCACGCCGACCACGTCGATCTGCTCGGCCTGCGTCAGCAATTCGGCGCCGAGGCGATAGAAGCAAGGCGTGGTGGAGGGCCGCCTGACGCCGAGTTCGGCCAGCTCGGCAATGTGATGCTCGATGGCGGCCTGGTCGCGCCCGGCCCATCCGGCGATGGTCAGACGATTCACCTCGGCGATATCGGCACGGCTGCCGCCGGCCGGCTCTGCGACGTTGAAGGACACCTGCTGCATAACTCGACTCCACTGAAAATATTCGGCAAATATTATTGTGATATTTCACAGGAGTCCAGCGTGTCAAAAACATTCTGCTGCGCGGGTTCGGTGAGGTGTCGACAGCTGCAGGCGCCCTGCGGGCCAACTCGTGCTACCACGGCAATCCGGCGCCGTTCGGCGGTTTGCGCGATTCAGCGCGGCGCGTTCGTTTGTTACACTGCGCGTCTGGAACATTACTTTTTGTAAGGAATCGCTCATGCATCATGGCATCGGCTTCATTCAGGACCTGGCGGTCGTGATGGCGCTCGCCGGCGTCGTCACCGTGCTGTTCCATCGCCTGAAACAGCCGGTGGTGCTGGGCTACATTGCCGCCGGCGTGATCATCGGGCCGTACACGCCGCCGTTCCAGTTGATCCACGACGAGCAGACCATCCAGACGCTCGGCGAACTCGGCGTGGTGTTCCTGATGTTTTCGCTCGGCCTCGAATTCAGTCTGCGCAAACTCTTCAAGGTCGGCGCGACGGCGATCGTCGCGGCGCTCTCCGAAATCGTGCTGATGCTGTGGCTCGGCTACGAAATCGGCAGCGCGTTCGGCTGGAGTTCGATGGATTCGCTGTTTCTCGGCGCGATCCTCGCGATCTCGTCGACCACGATCATCGTCAAGGCGCTCTCGGAACTGGGTCTGAAGCGCGAAAGCTTCGCGCAACTGGTGTTCGGCATTCTGATCGTCGAAGACATCCTCGCCATTGCGATGCTGGTCCTGCTGTCGGGCATTGCGCAGACCGGGCAGTTGAGCGCGGGCGTCGCCGTGGTCACGCTCGGCAAACTGCTTCTGTTCATGACGGTGTCGCTGGTGGTCGGCATTCTGGTGGTGCCGCGCGCGTTGAACTACGTGGCGCGCGCGAAGAGCGACGAGATGCTGCTCGTCTCCGTGCTCGGTTTCTGCTTCGGCTTCTGTCTGCTGGTCGTGAAGCTCGACTACAGCATCGCGCTCGGCGCGTTCCTGATCGGCGCGATCATGGCCGAATCGCGCCATCTGCATCGGATCGAGCATCTGATCGCGCCGCTGCGCGACGCCTTTTCCGCGATCTTCTTCGTGACGATCGGCCTGATGCTCAACCCGGCCGTGCTGGTCGACTACGCATGGCCGATCGCGGTGATCACGGTGGCGGTGATCGTCGGCAAGATCGTGTCGTGCGGGCTCGGCACCTTTCTCGCCGGCAAGGACGGCCGCACGGCCATGCGCGTCGGCATGACCGTGTCGCAGATCGGCGAGTTCTCGTTCATCATCGCTTCGCTCGGCTTGACGCTCAAGGTGACAAGCGCTTTTCTCTATCCGATCGCGGTGGCGGTGTCCGCCTTGACCACGCTGTTCACGCCGTATCTGATCCGCGCGGCCGATCCGCTGACCCAGCGCCTCGGGCACGCCATGCCGCGCACGCTCGCGAACGTGTTCAGCCTGTACGGGCAATGGCTGGGCAGTCTGAGCACGAAAAGCGGCGAGCCGACGCTGTTCAGCATGACGCGGCGAATCATTCTGCAGATTGCCGTCAACCTGGCGCTCGTCGCGGCGATTTTTCTGGTCGTGTCGTATAGCGCGCCGTATACCAGCTCGCTGCTCGCGCACTGGCTCAGTTCGGAGCCGATGCAGCGCGTCGTGCTGTGGAGCGCCGCGCTGGTGGTGTCGATGCCGTTTCTGGTGGCCGTGTATCGCAAGACCAAGTCGCTGGCTTTGCTGCTTGCCGAGGTCAGCGTGCAACCGGCTACGGCGGGGCGCTTCACGAGCGCGATCCGTTACGCAATCTCCGATCTGGTGCCGGTGGTCTCGATGGTCGGCGTGTTCCTGCTGGTCGCGGCGCTCTCGGGCGGCATTTTGCCGCCGACCGGCCTGCTCGCCGCGGTGCTCATCTGCGCCGCGTTGCTGCTGGCGCTCGTGTGGCGCTGGTGCGTCAAGATCCATGCGGCGATGCAGATCGCCTTGCGCGAAACTTTCGACGAACAACCGGATCCTTAAGACAGACTCGCGTCGCAGCCACTCGGTGGGGATTCCTTCGAGGCGTCACAACAATGTGAGCAATTGTGTGCGGGTTTGCGGGGCTTGCCTCGCTAGCGGATAATCAGGGCATATTCATTCGTTCGCGTGGAAGGCGCCTGTCTGACTGTCATGAGCGAAAACAAACCTGAAAGCGCCGGCACGCCCGGCAATCCCACGCCTTCGGCGTCGCCAGTGCCGTCCGGCGCAACGGCCGGCGCGTCGACACCCGGCTTTACGCCGGAGGAACCGGCGGCCTCGCTGCCGCTCTCGCACGAAGATGCCATTCAGTCTCCGATCAAGGACACGCTGACGCCGTCGGCCGCGTCGCCCACTCACGCAGCCGCTGGGGCTGCCGCCACGCCGGCTGCCGGGCAGGCGGCCGTGCGATCGTCGACTGACGATCCCGACAGCGCGTCGGCCGTCACGCCCACCGATGCGCAAGCGGCGCGGCAACGCGACGCGGCGCAGGCACGCAGTTCGGCTGCCGCATCGACCGCGCAGCAGGAAGCCGAGGTTCATGAAAAGGAAGCGCGTCGCGCTGGAACGTTCGCCACGAAACCCGCACCGAAACCCGCGCCGACGTTCGCGAGCAGCGAACCCGTCGAGGGCGAGCTGATCACCTCGGTGGAAGACGCCACCATCATCGAAGAGGTCCCGCGCCCCGCCGAGCAGAAGGCCGGCTCGCCGCCGCCCGGTTTCGGCGCGGCGCCTGACTTCAGCGCGTCCAATCCGCCGCCGCCCAACGCATTGCCGCCGTCGCCGCCGCGCTATCTGAAGCACAGCGATTCGGCGTGGACCGTGTTCGGCCGCATCATCGCGGCGCGCGCGCGTCAACTGTTCGATCGCGCGGGCCAGCGGATCACGCAGCGCACGCTGCGTATCGGCGTGTCGGCGCGCATCTTCCATCCGGAGCCGGGCGCGAAGGGATTGCGCGGCAAGACCTTGCAGTATCTCGAGGAATCGATTGCGCATTGGGTGATGTCGCGCGACGTGCTGGTGTTCATGATTCCGACGGTCGGCCATCAGGGCATGCTGCATCCGAGCAATATCCGCTTGCGTGACTACGCGAAGCATCTCGACGGCCTTCTGCTGCAAGGCGGCGCGGATGTCTCGCCGCAGTCTTACGCGGAGCAGGCCGCCAGCCACGAGTGGCCCGGCGACCGCGTGCGCGACATGTACGAGCTCGAACTGCTGCACGAGTTCATCGAGTCGGGCAAGCCAGTGCTCGGCGTGTGCCGTGGCTGTCAACTGATCAATGTGGCGTTCGGCGGGACCTTGTATCAGGACATCGCCACCGATGTGCCGACCGCAGGCGCCCACGTCAACGAAAACTACGATCAGCATCGGCACGGGATTCACTTCCCGGACGGTTCGACGCTCGCCAATATGTTCCCGGGCCGGCGCGACGCGATCGTCAATTCGATTCACCATCAAGCGGTCAAAACGCTCGGCCGCGATCTCAATATCGAAGCCGTGTCGGCATCGGACGGGATCATCGAGGCCGTGCGTTACCGGCGGGCGCCGTTCGTGATGGGTGTGCAATGGCATCCGGAGTTTCATCGTGCGGGCGGCGACGAATTGCTCGACTGCACGCCGTTGCTCGATACCTTCCTGCGGGTGGCGCGCGAAACGCGTTTTTAATGCGGCTCGCTCGGCCTTCGAACCTGCGCCTTTGGCGGCACGGTTCGAAGGCCGAATGACAGAAGCTGGTTCCTTCGAGGCGCACCATTGCTATTCGCGATGGTGCGCCTCATGCGTTTTGCCGTACTGTGCTTCCGTGGCGTTGCTGTTCGGCAACTGGCTTGCCTCTTCGAACTTTGCTTCGCGTTGCGTGCCGCTCGAGGCGTCGCGATCGACGGAAATCCTTGTTCTTTGAAATCTCGGCGAGTTCCTCGTCGAACCAGATAGTCAGGAATGCGAGTTATTCTGAAGCGAAGTCCGTGTTCATCGCGATCGGCACTCTATCTCGCTATTTCACGCCCGTTTTCTGTTGGATTCGCGCCAATCCCCAATATGTTCGGAATTATCCGAACGAGACCGGGCGATTGCATTTTGACCATATCCAAACGGGTTTTATTTCGGGACTGTCGCAATGATTCGGCTAAATCATTCGCCCGCCATTTATCTCGATTTAAAGTTCGTCTGCGCGACATTTGAATACTTCGCTTAAAGGCCAATCCGCGCGATAATCTGCGGCTGATCTGGATTCGCATGGAGCATGCACGTATGAAGTACCCCTTAGTTGTTCGGCGCGCCGTGCTGCTCGCGACTTCGTGTGCGCTGTTGCAGCAGGGCGGTCTCGTGCTGGCGGCGCAAGGCGGCGAGGCCGCGCCGATGGCCGGCACGAGGCCGGCTATCAACACCCTGACGCCGCAGCCCGTCGCCGACGCGCTGCGCAGCGCGGCGTCAGCCACACCGGCCACGGCGGGCGACGCGCAAGGCAATGTCGCCGAGCTGATGCAGATGATTCACGAGGCCAAGCTGAGCGAACTGCGCACCACGTATAACGGCAGTTATGGCGCCAGTCTGTTTTTCTATCCGCTGGAAATGACGTACTACATCGCGTTATTTCAGGACAAGCATTTCTGGCGCGTCATCAAGACTGAAGACGTGGCGCGCGCGGAAGCAGTCTATGCCGGCTTTGCGCAGCAGACCGCGCAACTCGCCGACGTCGAGATTCGTCGCACGCAGTTGCAGGCGCAGAAGGCTTACATCGAAGACATCATCGCGTTATCCGAAGATCGCGCCAAACGCCTGCAAGCCGACCTCGAGGTGGCTCGCACGCAGCAGGCCAAGGTCAACGACTATCAGCGGCAAACGCAAGGCGAAGCGGCCGCGTTGCACGCGGAGAAGGAAAGGGCACAGGCGCAATTGCGTCAGGTGCAGGGCGAAGTGATGCAACTGCAGCGGCAAACCGAAATGGGATTGCCCATTCAGAAGTAAATGCGGGAGCGTAAAAAAGCCCGGCCATTCGCACGAATGGCCGGGCTTTTTTTTGCCACGCCGCTGAAAGCGTGTCGTGCTCACTTCGCGAATTGATCGGGGATCTCGGTCACTCGCCGCTGAGACAGATGGTTCATCCACTCCGTTCCATTGGTGCCGGACGTGTTGATCGAGGAGCCGGCGTGCGGTGGCGGGGCAAGGTCACGCCGGCGCATGGCTGCGGACATCGACACGCCGGCATATTCGTCGACACCGAGTCGAGCCGGAGCGGGAGGCGAATACGATCCCGCAGCCGAAGGCCTTGGCGACAAACTTGCCGCCACCCCCGGAGCCGCGATGCGAGGCAGGTCGCCGGCGTACGCCGCTGCGTGCGGCGATTGGTTTGCGGCGACGAACCGCGCGCCATGCTGGCGGTTTTGTTCGTGCGGCCTGCCGGCCTTCTCGCGAAGGTGGCTCTGGCGACGTGAGCCCGGTCTATCAGTGGAGATGCGCGTAGGAGCGGACGGCACTGCCTGGGTCGGAGCTGTTGACGATGCCGGTGCCGCCGGAAGGCTGGCCGCCGGCGCAAACGCCGCGGCCGGGTTTGAAACCGAGCGCACGGACGCCGCGCGTGCCGCGGGCGCACTCACCGTAGGGTTGGTCACCGCGCGATTGGCAAGCGGTGCGGGCGGCCGAAGGTCCACCGACTGCGAGCCCCGATGAGTCGCTACGTTGCCCGCGACATGCGCGCCCGGGTGACGAGGCGCCAGATGATCGAACCCGATCCACGCCAGCACCGCGGCGCCACCGAGTACGCAGGCGCCGCCCGCTAACGCCCCCCAATGGTTGCCATACCCGCGCGCCGCCGTTGCATAAGCAGGCTCGACCGCGTGCGCGGTAACGGGAGTTTCAACGGCCATGTGCATGGCCGCCTCGGGCGATACGCCGAAGGCCGTTGTCTGCGCCGCTATCGCAGCAGACTCAGACCGATCCGCAGATGCGCTCGCGCGTGGTTCCCCGAGTGGCGACCATCGGCAGAGTGAGCGGATGGCCTGATCACTCAGGCAGAACGTGCGCAGCATGGCTGCGTACAGCGCCTTGAGTTCCGCCCGCACACTGTAGCCCGGCGGAAGCAGCGCCCAGTCCCGGCCGAAGGGCGCCGGCACATGACCGAGCGGGCGAATGCGCGGCAGTGCCAGGTAGCCTTCGATCGGGGTGAAGGGAATAGTGGACATCGGTCTTTTCCAGCGCCTCGTAAAAGGAGCGCGGATCGGCGCTCCCGTGGTCTGCGGGGACTCAGGCCTCGGTGCGATGCGCGCGGACGCCATACCTGAACGGCACGGCACACGTCAACGCCAGGCGCCGGCGTCGTGCTCACGACGAGCAAACGAGGCGCAAGGACGTGTCGCTATGAAGCCATCGGAGTGCGGAAGATGATGCCTGGAAGCAGCCGGGATGACGATCGGACGGTTCCGAAATGAGGTGCCGATGCGTCCATGATCGGTCGAACCCGGGACGGCGAACCGCAGCCGTTCTATCGGTCGAGTCTGTATACGTAACGCAACGCCGTAATGTCCACGCCGCCCATATGATCCGGCTCGGCGCCGACGAACTGCCAGCCCTGCCGTTCGTAAAAGCCGATAGCCGGCGTGTTTCCTTCGAGCACGTACAGATAGAGTTGCACCTCGCCTTGCGCGCGAGCCCAGTCCTCGGCGGCTTGCATCAGCAGCTTGCCGACCCCCATGCCCTGATAGGCCGGCCGCGCGTGCAGGTTATCGAGCAGCACGCCCCACGCTGACTCCGGTTGGCGTTCAACACACACAAAACCGGCCGGTTCGCCGCCAAGTTCGGCGATCAGCACGATGCGCCGTTCGCCGCCGGGCGCGCTCAGGCGCGCTTCCCAGTAGGCGGCGCGCTCCCGCGTGACTTCGCCGTCAAGAAAGGCCTCGGGCAACAGGCCGCGATAGGTGGCCTGCCAACTGCTGCTGTGGATCGAAGCAATGAGCGCTGCATCCGCGAGCGTCGCGGGGCGCAGCGAAAGACCAGGGGTGGTTCGCATCGGTAGTGCTCAACGGAAATGCCGGACTGCAAAAATGTGACCACAGGTGACACTGTAATGAAACTGTATGCAATACACGACAATATCATCACCGGTAACATTACGTGGAGCGAGCGTCGCATGTTTCACAACGTTTACCCTGATATCGGGAGAATGCGTTCAGCATGAAAATTCAGCGCCCCCGGCGCGCGTTCCAGTATCCGTCCGAGGCATCCGCTTGCCGAGCGCGGTGGATCGATTCAACTGCCTGGCCGCCACAGCCCGTTTCGTGGCAGCGGGCCCTTCAGAGAATGTCATGTCAACTGCGTCACACGCTACTTCCGGGTCGGAAGAATCCAAGGTCAAGACAGTTTTCCGCGTGGTCAGCGGCAACTTTCTTGAGATGTACGACTTCATGGTCTACGGCTACTACGCTTCGGCGATCGCCAAGACCTATTTCCCGAGCGGCAACGAATTCGCCTCGTTGATGCTCTCGCTGTCGGTGTTCGGCGCGGGCTTCCTGATGCGGCCGCTCGGCGCGATCGTCCTCGGCGCCTACATCGACCATCACGGCCGGCGCAAAGGCCTGATCCTCACGCTCGGCCTGATGGCGCTCGGCACGCTCACGGTGGCGTCGATTCCAGGTTACGCGACGATCGGCGTCCTCGCGCCCGTGCTCGTGCTGTTAGGCCGGCTGTTGCAGGGCTTCTCCGCCGGTGTCGAACTGGGCGGCGTCTCGGTGTATCTGTCGGAGATCGCCACCAAGGGCAACAAGGGCTTCTACTGCGCGTGGCAGTCGGGCAGCCAGCAGGTTGCCGTGGTGTTCGCCGCGCTGATCGGCGTGCTCCTGAACAAGATGCTGCCGGCCGACCAGATGAGCGCCTGGGGTTGGCGCGTGCCGTTCCTGATCGGCTGCCTGATCGTGCCGTTCCTGTTCCTGATCCGCCGTTCGCTGCAGGAAACCGAGGAATTCAAGGCGCGCAAGCATCACCCTAAGATGGGCGAGATCATGAAGACGATGGCCGCGAACTGGGGCATCGTGCTGGGCGGCATGGGCATGGTGATCATGACCACCGTGTCGTTCTACATGATCACGGCCTACACGCCGACCTTCGGCAAGGAAGTGCTGAAACTGTCGTCGATCGATACGCTCGTCGTCACTGTCTGTATCGGTCTGTCGAATCTGATCTGGCTGCCGCTCGCGGGCGCGCTGTCGGATCGCATCGGCCGCCGTCCGGTGCTGCTGGCCTTCACGATTCTGACCATCGTCACCGCGTATCCGGCGCTGCAATGGCTGGTGGCGGATCCGTCGTTCGCGCGTCTGCTGGAAGTCGAATTGTGGCTGTCGTTCCTGTACGGCAGCTATAACGGCGGGATGGTCGTGGCGCTGACCGAAGTCATGCCGGTGGAAGTACGGACCGCCGGTTTCTCGCTCGCCTACAGCCTCGCTACGACGATCGGCGGCTTCACGCCGGCTATCTCCACGCTGCTGATTCACAGCACCGGCAATAAGGCGGCGCCGGGCCTGTTCCTCGGCGTGGCCGCGATGTGCGGGTTGATTGCGACGCTGGTGTTGTATCGCACGCCGGAATCGCGCGATCAGTACCGGACGGCCTGAGCTGCGCGGTTCGCGGTTCATCCGGTAAAAAACAAAACCCTCGCGTTCGTCAGAACGCGAGGGTTTTTTGTTTGGCTCAACCGTCCGGTCAGTGCTTGCGCAATTCGTTCGCCACGGCCTCGACGACCTCGTCCCACGCCCCGGGTTGCGGCTGACGCACCAACGTCGCACCCGGATACCAGGGGCTGCGTGCCTCGCCGGCAAACCAGCGCCAATCCGCCGCGAACGGCAGCATCAGCCAGAGCGGCTTGCGAAGCGCGCCGGCCAGGTGCGCGATGGCGGTATCGATCGACACCACGGCGTCGAGCCGTTCGATGATCGCCGCCGTGTCCGCGAAGTCGCCGATCCTGGCGTCGAAGCGATGAATCGACGCCGCGCGCGGATGCGCGTCGAGCGCCGCGCGCTCGTCGGCGCTCAACTCGGGTTGCAGCACGATCCAGTCGATGCCTTCGAGCGCGAACAGCGGATCGAGCGCGGCGAGCGGCATCGAACGTGTTTCGTTTTGCTGGATGCGCCCCGACCATGCAACGCCGATCTTGCGCTTTGCCTGGCCGCCGAGCGAGCCGCGCCATTTGCGCCCGTAGGCGGGCGGCGCGCCGAGATAGGGCGTGCGGGCGGGAATGGTGTCGTAGGTGGTGCCGAGTGCGAGCGGCAGGCTCAGCAGCGGACATTGCAGATCGGCGGCGGGGCGCGGCGCGCCCTGGGCGATCAGCGTCACGCGCCAGGCTTGCGCGGCGGGCGCCAGCAACGGTATCAGTTGCGCCTGCACTTCGAGTATGATGCGCGCCGCGCGCTGCGCGACGAGCGGGACGAAGCGCACGAACTGCAGCGTGTCGCCGAACCCCTGCTCGGCATGGACCAGCAAGGTGCGTTGCGCGATCGGCTCGCCATGCCAGCGCGGCAGCGTCTGGATCACCGGCTGCGCCATGGTTTGCAGCCGCCACTCGTACTCCGGCAGCCCGCGCGCGAAATCGCGCAGCGCGAGCCATGCCAGGGCGCGGTTCATGTGCGCGGAGGCGAGCTCGGGGCGCAGGCGCAGCGCCTGATCGAATGCGCGCACGGCGGGGCCATGCGCGCCCAGCGCCAGGTGCGCGGTGCCCAGACTCAGCCACGCGAGCGCGAATTGCGGATCGAGACCCACCGCGCGCTCGAGGTAGGGCAGCGCCTGCGCATGCCGCCCCAATGCCGCGAGCGCATTGCCCATGCCGAAGATGGCCGGCGGCAGGTTCGGCTGCAACGCCAGCGCCGCGCGGAACGATGCGACGGCTTCCGCAGGGCGGCCGGTGGCGTCGAACGTGTTGGCGAGGTTGAAGTGCGCGGCAACGAAGCGCGGCTCGGCGGCCAACGCCGTCTGGAAACAGGGGATCGCCTCTTCCGCGCGACCGAGCGCGTTCAGCGACATGCCCATGTTATTGAGCGCGCCGGCGTGACCGGGCCGCAGCTCGAGCGTGCGGCGGAACGCCGCGATGGCTTCCGTGTGACGTCCGAGCGCGTGCAGCGCGTTGCCCAGGTTGTTATGCGAGGAGGCGTCGTTCGGTTGCAGGCGCAACGATTTCTCGAACGCGTCGGCGGCGTCTTCGTGACGGCCCGCCGCGGCGTAGGCGTTGCCCAGGTTGTAGTGCGCCATGGGGAACGACGGCGCCAGCGTCAGCGCATTGCGGAACTGTTCGATCGCGTCGTCGATCTGGCCCAGCGCCTTCAGCGCGTTGCCCAGGTTCAGTTGCAGCGCGGCGTCTTCCGGGCGCAGGTTCACTGCGCGCCGCACGAGCTCGGCGGCTTCGGCGTGCTGGCCCTGCTGGTGGCGCAGGACGCCCAGCAGATGCAACGCATCGACGTGCGCGGGGTTGCCGTCGAGCGTCGCGCGGTAGCCGCGTTCGGCGTCTTCGAGGCGGCCGTCACGATGCGCCGCGAAAGCGCGGTCAAAAACAGGTTGCATGACGGGGGATGGCGTTCGGGTGAGGCAAAGGCCGCATTTTCCCACACTCGCCGTGGCACGCTCCGATTTGACCGGTCGTCCCAATATCTATAATGTGTGAGTACATGTTCATATGTACTTCCTGGCTGCCCTCCGTCATGGCGTCTTCCCTCGCTTCATCCACTTCGGTTGCCGGCTTCGACGATCTTTCGGTCGACACCATCGTGCCGCTCGCCGACCTGTTTCGCCTGCTCGGCGACCCCACGCGGTTGCGCATCGTGCTGGCGTGTCTCGACGAGCGGCGCGCGGTCGGGGCGATCGCCGGGGCGCTCGGTTTATCGTCGTCGCTGGTGAGCCACCACTTGCGGTTGCTGCGCGCGGCGCGGATCGTGCGCGCGGAGCGGCAAGGCAAGCAGGTCTTCTATCTCGCCGCCGATCGCCACATCAGCGCGATGCTGGCCGGCATGCTCGAACACGTGGCCGAACCGGCCGGCAACGATGCCCTGGACCCGTCATGAAGAAACCGGATACCGCGAGCGGCGCTGCGGCAGATCACGAGGGCGCGCCCGCGCCTGGAGCGCTCGATGGGCGCGGCAGCAGGGGCGCCCGTTCGGGTGACGAAGCGCAGCGAGCCGCGCACGCTGCGGCGGAACCTGGCTGGGCGGGAAGTGGGGGGGGGCATGAAGCGCATGAGCAGGGCCAGCCGGGAGAGGGGCAGAGGCACGGCCACGGTCACGGCAGCGACGGTCATAGTCACGGTATCAAAGGTAGCCACGGCAACCACGGCAACCACGGCAACCACGGCAACCACGGCAACCACGGCAACGCTAGCCACACTCATAGTCACGCCCACGGCCACGCCGGCCACCACCACGCTCACGCCCCCGTCGCCGGCCACGGGCGCGCGTTCGCCCTCGCCGTGGTGCTGAACATCGCCATCGTGGTGGCGCAGACGGTCTACGGCGTGCTCGCCCATTCCACCGCGCTGCTCGCCGATGCCGGCCATAATCTCTCCGACGTCCTCGGCCTGCTGCTCGCATGGGGCGCCGCCTGGCTCGCCACGCGCCGTCCGTCGGCACGCTACACGTTCGGCTATGGCAGCTCGTCGATCCTGGCCTCGCTCGTCAATGCCGGACTGTTGCTGTTCGCGTGCGGCGTGATCGTCGCCGAAGCAGTCGGGCGGCTGATCAACCCGACGCCCGTGGCGGGGCTCGCGGTGTTCGTCGTGGCGATGGGCGGCGTGGTCATCAACGGAATTTCCGCTTGGCTTTTCATGCGCGGGCAGCAGGATGATCTGAACATCCGCGGCGCGTTCCTGCACATGGCGGCCGATGCCGCCATCTCGGCGGCGGTCGCGATAAGCGGCCTCGTGATTCTCTACACCAACTGGACGTGGCTCGACCCGGTAATGAGCCTGCTCGTGGTGGCGGTCGTGGTGGCCGGCACCTGGAGTTTGCTGCGCGATTCGGTGCGCCTCGCGCTCGACGCCGTGCCGCCCGGCGTCGATCTGCAAGGCGTGCGCGACTATCTGGCAGGGCAGCCCGGCGTCGTCGACGTGCACGATCTGCACGTGTGGGCGCTGTCGACCACCGGCAATGCGCTCAGCGCGCATCTGGTGATGCCGGCCGGCCACCCCGGCGACGAATCGCTCGACGGCATCGTTCTCACGCTGCGCGAACGTTTTTCCATGCATCACGCGACGCTGCAAGTGGACCTTGGCACGACGCAGCATCGCTGCGCAATGGATCACGCGCCGCACACGCATTGAGGCTGACAGGAACCCGCGGCGAGGCGACGGCACAGACGTGGCGTGGTGATCCGCCTCATGCCGGCCGCGCGCTTGATGCAATGCGACCGTCGTCGAGCAGGTTCGCGTCGCTGCCCAAGGGGGCTCCCTCCGGGCGTACACTAGAACGCATTGTTGTCTCCGGAGTTCCGCATGGACGCTGCTGCAAACGATGCGTCGCCGGTGCTGATCGTCGGGGCGGGCCCAACCGGGCTTGCCGCAGCGATGAGTCTGGCGCGTGCCCACATCCCCGTGCGTCTGATCGACAAAGCCATGCAGCCCAACCCGTATTCACGGGCCATCGGCATCCAGGCGCGCACGCTCGAATTGCTGGAGCAGCATCGGCTGATCGAACCGTTTCTCGAGCTCGGCCATCGCGCGCGCATCGCCAATCTGTTTTCGAACGGCATGCGTCTCGCGCAGCTCGATTTCGATCCGCTGCACACGCGCTATCCGTATCTGCTGTTTCTCGATCAGTCCGTAACCGAGCGCCTGCTGACGGAGCATCTCGCCACATTCGGCGTGACGATCGAGCGGGGTGTCGAACTGACCATGTTCTCGCAGGGCGCCGCCGGCCTTCAGGCGACGCTGCGCCGCGCGGACGGTCACACGGAGACGATGCGCCCGTCGTACATGATCGCCGCCGACGGCGCGCATAGCACGATCCGTCACCGGCTGGGTTTGGGCTTCGAGGGCAAGACGCTCGAGCAGACTTTCCTGCTCGCCGACCTGCACGCCGAAACCGACTGGCCGGAAGACGAGTTCCATATCTTCGCGTCAGGCGAAGGACTGGTGGCGCTATTTCCAATGGGCCACGGCCGGCATCGTCTGATCGCGGATCATGCCATCGAGCCTGCCGCCGTCGCGCCGCCTGGGACGCCCGCGGTGCTGGGCGAGCCGCCGCTGAACAGGGTGCCGTCGCCGTCGCTCGAAGCATGCGAGGCGCTGATTGCCCGGCGCGTGCGCGAGCGGGTCGACGTGTCGGACCTGGCCTGGTCCTCGTATTTTCATGTGAATAGCCGTATGGTGGACCGGCTGCGCGTCGGCCGCATCTTCCTCGCGGGCGACGCCGCGCACGTGCATAGCCCGGCCGGCGCGCAGGGCATGAACACCGGAATTCAGGAAGCGTTCAATCTCGGCTGGAAACTCGCGCGCGTGTTGAAAGGCGCGGCGCCGGACCGCCTGCTCGACACCTATCACCTCGAACGTCATCCGATCGAACGCGACGTGCTGCGTCAGACGGGCTTCATTACGCAAATGGCCGAGGCCGATCATGGACCGCTGAAGCTGCTGCGCGAACGGGTGATGCCGGTCCTCGCCGCACTGGGGCCGTTGCGCGACGCCGCGCGCCTCACCATCAGCGAGTTGTCGATCCAGTACCGGCGCAGTCCGCTGACGCTCGAACGGGTGCTCGACGGCGGACCTCGTGCGGGCGAGCGCGCACCGGACGCGCTGGTGCATGTGGTGGACGGACCGCTCGGCCGTGCGCCCGGCGTCGGCTGCATGTTCGATCTGCACGACCCGGCGTTCTTCTCGCTGTTCCTGCTGGTGCCGCCGCTGCCCGTCGACGAAACGCCGCTCGATCCCGCGGCGAAGCATGCGCCACCGCCGGACGCGGAACTGGAGCGCGTGGCGGCGGACGTCGAAAGATTGTTGCCGGGCGCGGTGCGGATCTGGCGCATCACGGACACCACCGGCGACGGCGGCCCGGCACTTTCCGAATCGTATGGCCGCACGCGCCCGTCGTTCTATCTGGTGCGGCCGGACGGCTACATCAGCGCGCGCGGACGCACCGGCTCCGATCTGCACGGTCTGCTGCGGCATTGCGAAGCCTGGTTCGCGGTGAGCGGGGAAATACCGGAGCAGGCGGCCCTGTGATGCGGGCCGCCTGAGTCGCGCGGGCCATGAGCGGCCGCGAGCGCGGCGCGCCTTACACCGTCGCGGGCGTGGCGGGCGTCAGTTGCGCGCGATGTTTGACGAGCGCTTCCTTGACGATGCCCGCCATCGCGATACCGCTCGCATCCGGGTGATCGAGCTCCGCCAGCAACGCGCGCCGCATGCGCGGCTCCCAGAAGCGGCGGATATGGTCGGCGATGCCGGCGAGCGCTTCCTCACGGTCCGGCATCGAATCGAAAAAGTCGCCGATCCGGTTGGCCATGTCGATCAGGTTCTGATTGTCCATGGCGTGCCTCACTTGCCCGAGGTCGCGTTGGCCAGCTCGCGCTGCTTGAGCAGGTCGAGCTGTTCGGTGTTGAAACGCGAATAGTCTTTCTGCCATTGCGACGGCTGTTCGACCGGCATCACCTGCACCGCGGTCACCTTGTATTCCGGACAGTTGGTCGCCCAGTCCGAGCTGTCGGTGGTGATCACGTTCGCGCCCGATTCGGGGAAGTGGAACGTCGTATAGACCACGCCCGGCTGCATCCGCTCGGTCACCTTCGCGCGCAACACGGTCTGACCCGCGCGCGATTCGATGCCGACCCAGTCGCCGGTCTTGATGCCGCGCTCTTCCGCATCATGCGGATGCAGTTCCAGCCGGTCCTCGTCGTGCCAGCGCGAGTTCTCGGTGCGGCGTGTTTGCGCGCCTACGTTGTATTGCGACAGGATGCGGCCCGTGGTGAGCAGCAGCGGGAATTTGCGCGTGACTTTCTCGGGCGTCGCAATGAACTTCGTAATCACGAACTTGCCCTTGCCGCGCACGAACGTATCGATATGCATGGTCGGCGTACCGTCCGGCGCATTCTCGTTGCACGGCCACTGGATGCTGCCGAGCTCGTCGAGCTTTTTGTACGACACGCCGTGGAAGGTCGGCGTGAGACGCGCGATCTCGTCCATGATCTGCGACGGATGCGCGTAGTCCATTTCATAGCCGAGCGCGCGCGCGAGCATGACCGTGACTTCCCAGTCGGCGTAACCCGGCACCGGTGGCATGACCTTGCGCACGCGCGAGATGCGGCGCTCCGCGTTGGTGAAGGTGCCGTCCTTTTCGAGGAACGACGAACCCGGCAGCAGCACGTGCGCATACTTGGCGGTCTCGTTCAGGAAGATGTCCTGCACGACGATGCATTCCATCGCCGACAGCGCAGCGGACACGTGATGCGTATTCGGATCCGACTGTACGATGTCCTCGCCCTGACAGTACAGACCCTTGAAGGTGCCATGCACGGCGGCGTCGAACATGTTCGGAATGCGCAGGCCGGGCTCCGGCTGCAGCGTGACGTTCCACGCCTCTTCGAACAGCGTGCGCGTGACCGTGTCGCTGATGTGGCGATAACCCGGCAGTTCGTGCGGGAACGAGCCCATGTCGCACGACCCCTGCACGTTGTTCTGGCCGCGCAGCGGATTGACGCCCACACCTTCACGGCCGATGTTGCCCGTCGCCATCGCGAGGTTGGCGATGCCCATCACCATCGTCGAGCCTTGCGCGTGTTCGGTGACGCCCAGGCCGTAGTAGATCGCGGCGTTGCCGCCGGTCGCATAGATGCGGGCGGCCTCGCGCACGGCTTGGGCCGGCACGCCGGTCACCGCTTCGGTCGCCTCCGGCGCGTTTTCCGGCAGTGCGACGAAATCGCGCCATTGCTCGAACGCACGCGTTTCGCAACGCTCGGCGACGAACGCTTCGTTGAGCAGGCCTTCGGTGACGATCACATGCGCCAGCGCGTTCACAATGGCCACGTTGGTGCCCGGCCGCAATTGCAGATGATGGGACGCCTTCACGTGCGCCGTATCGACGATATCGATGCGCCGCGGATCGACCACGATCAGCTTCGCGCCTTCGCGCACACGGCGCTTCAGGCGCGAGCCGAACACCGGGTGGCCGTCGGTCGGATTGGCGCCGATCACCACGATCACGTCGGCTTTATCGACCGAGGCGAAAGTTTGGGTGCCTGCCGATTCGCCGAGCGTTGCTTTGAGGCCGTAACCAGTCGGCGAATGACACACCCGCGCGCAAGTGTCGACGTTGTTGTTGCCGAACGCGGCGCGCACGAGTTTTTGCACCAGATACGTTTCTTCGTTCGTGCAACGCGAGGACGTAATGCCGCCGATCGAATCGCGGCCATGCTTCGCCTGAATGCGGCGGAATTCCGACGCCGCATACGTGAGCGCTTCTTCCCAACTCACTTCGCGCCACGGATCGGTGATCTTCGCGCGAATCATCGGCTTGGTGATGCGGTCCTTGTGCGTCGCGTAGCCCCATGCGAAGCGGCCTTTCACGCAGGCGTGGCCTTCGTTGGCCTGGCCGTTCTTGTGCGGCACCATCCGCACGACCTGGTTGCCCTTCATCTCGGCCTTGAACGAGCAGCCGACGCCGCAATACGCGCACGTGGTAACGACCGAATGCTCCGGCTGGCCGAGCATGATGACGGTCTTTTCCTGCAACGTCGCGGTCGGGCAGGCGGCCACGCACGCGCCGCACGACACGCATTCCGATTCCATGAACGGCACGTCTTCGCTGGCGGCCACGCGCGACTCGAAACCGCGCCCGGCGATCGTCAGCGCGAACGTGCCTTGCGTTTCTTCGCACGCGCGCACGCAGCGATTGCAGACGATGCACTTGGACGGGTCGTAGGTGAAGTACGGGTTCGACTCGTCTTTCTTATCCTTCAGGTGATTCGCGCCGTCAAAGCCGTAGCGCACTTCGCGCAGGCCCGTGACGCCGGCCATGTCCTGCAGTTCGCAGTCGCCGTTGGCGGGGCAGGTGAGGCAGTCGAGCGGGTGATCGGAGATGTACAGCTCCATCACGTTGCGGCGCAGTGACTGCAGACGATCGGTTTGCGTGCGCACCTTCATGCCGGCTTCGACCGGCGTCGTGCACGAGGCGGGATAGCCGCGTTTGCCTTCAATTTCCACGAGGCACAAGCGGCACGAGCCGAACGGTTCCAATGAATCGGTCGCGCAGAGCTTCGGCACGTTGACGCCCGCTTCGACGGCGGCGCGCATCACGGAGGTGCCGGCGGGTACGGTGACCGACTGGCCGTCGATCTCCAGCGTGACGTCGACATCGGCGTGGCGCTCGGGCGTGCCGAAATCGGTGTCGTCGAAGAACGAACGCGTCGCGCGCTGCTGGGCTTGCGCCTTGCACGCGCAGTTGCCGGAGCCGCAGCCGCCGGCAGGTGAGTTAAGCATGTCGGACATGGTGGGCTCCTGGGTCAGGCCGCTTTCGGCGCGTGTTCAGACACGTTGGCGAGACCGAAGTCTTCGGGGAAATGATCGAGCGCGGACAGCACCGGGAACGGCGTCATGCCGCCCATCGCGCAAAGCGAGCCGGACACCATCGTGTCGCACAGGTCGCGCAGCAGCTGCACTTGCCGGGTGGACGTATCGCCGTTGCGAATCCGGCCTATCACTTCGACGCCGCGCGTCGAGCCGATCCGGCACGGGGTGCATTTGCCGCACGATTCGAGCGCGCAGAAGTGCATGGCGTACTGCGCGAGTTCGGCGAGATTCGACGTGTCGTCGTGCACGACGAGGCCGCCGTGGCCCACTACCGCGCCGACTGCCGCATAGGCTTCGTAATCCATGGGAATGTCCCACTGGCTTTCCGGCAGGTACGTGCCGAGCGGGCCGCCCACCTGCACCGCGCGCGCGGGCCGGCCGCTCGCCGTGCCGCCGCCGTACTCATAGAGCAATTCACGCAGCGTCACGCCGAACGCGAGTTCGACCAGCCCGCCTTGCTTGACGTTGCCCGCGAGCTGAAACGGCAGCGTGCCGCGCGAACGGCCCATGCCGAAGTCTTTGTAGAACGCCGCGCCACGCGCGAAGATGATCGGCACGGTGGCGAGCGTGATGACGTTGTTGATCACGGTCGGCTGGCCGTAAAGGCCGATGAGCGCCGGCACCGGCGGCTTGGCGCGCACAATGCCGCGCTTGCCTTCGAGCGATTCGAGCAGCGCCGTTTCCTCGCCGCACACATAGGCGCCCGCGCCTTTGGCCACGAACAGTTCGAAGCGATGCACCGTCGAGCCGAGCACGCTGTCGCCGAGCCAGCCGGCGGCGCGTGCTTTCGCGATGGCCGCTTCGAGCGTCGCGATCGAATGCGGATATTCGCTGCGCACGTAGATATAGCCCACCGTCGCGCCCGTCACGACCCCGGCGATGATCATCCCTTCGATCAGCACGTACGGATCGCTTTCCATCACGAGGCGATCGGAGAACGTGCCGGAGTCGCCTTCGTCCGCATTGCAGACGATGTATTTCTGCGCCGCTTTCGCGCCGCGTACCGTGCGCCATTTGATCCCGGCAGGGAAGGCCGCGCCGCCGCGACCGCGCAGACCGGATTCGATCAGCGCTTCGCAGGCGGCGTCGCCGTCGGTCTGCAACGCCCTGCGCAAACCTTCGAGGCCGCCGTGGGCGACATAGTCGTCGATGGAAAGCGGGTCGGTGATGCCGATGCGCGCGAACGTCAGACGCTGCTGTTTCTTCAGATACGGAATCTCGTCGACCGCACCGACCTGCTTTGCGTGCGCTCCGCCTTCGAGCAAGCCTGCATCGAACAGTGCGACGACGTCGTCGGCTTCGACATTCGCGTAGCCGATGCGGCCTTCGGGCGTTTGCACTTCGACGAGCGGTTCGAGCCACAGCAGGCCGCGCGAGCCGTTGCGAACGAGTTCGACAGCGAGGCCGCGGCGCGCCGCTTCGGCCTCGATCGCCTGAGCGAGCGCATCAGCGCCGAGCGCTAGTGCCGACGAATCACGGGGAACGTAGATGCGTGTCATGCCGTCACCTCCACGCACTTGCTGGCGGCCGCGAAAATCGCGTCGAACTTTTGCGGCGTGACCCTGGCGTGCAAGATCCCGTTGAGCATCAACGCTGGCGACAGCGCACATTGGCCGAGGCAATACACCGATTCCAGCTCCACCGTCGCGCCGTGCTCGTGTTCGGCGTCGAAGCGGCAGCCGGTGTGCGTCTCGATATGGCGGGCGAGCGCCTCGGTCCCCATGCTGCGGCAGGCTTCCGCGCGGCACAGCTGCACCGTGACCTGGGCGGCCGGCTGCGTGCGAAAGTGGTGGTAGTAGGTGATGACGCCGTGCACTTCCGCGCGCGACAGATTCATGACGCGCGCGAGTGGCGCGACCGCCGCGGGCGGCACGTAACCGAGTTCGTCCTGAATCGCATGCAAGACCGCTAGCAGCGACATTCCCGGCTGCGCGTGACGCTGCACGAGCTGATCCGGCGCGATGGCGATGGAATCATCCAAGTGGGGGCTCCTCCAAAGTCATATATGCACTTGTCATTCATAATGCGTGCACTTATGCTTCGTATATTCGATATGGGATAGCCGAACAATAGGCGGGCGATTCGGCTCGCGCAATAGGAAAGAGTTGAGCATATATGATCAGGATCGAGTGCCAGGCGCAGTTGGTGGTGAAGGGCCCGGATGGCCGCGAGGCCAGCCTGTCGGACGTCGTGCCGTTGCTCGCGCTGGTGGACGAGTCGGGCAGCATCGCGCAGGCGGCCACGCTTAAGGGTTTGTCCTACCGTCATGCATGGGGTTTGCTGCGCAGCATCGAAGAGCGTTTGGGTGGTCCGCTGATCGCCAAGGAGCGCGGTCGCGGCTCGGTGCTCTCCGAACTCGGGCAAGCGGTATTGCGTGCGCAGCGCCTGTGCGGCGAACGGCTCGACGGCAATATGCAGGCGCTTGCCAGCGAGGTGGCGAGCGATCTGAACCGCTGGCTCGCTCCACCCGCCGACGACGTGCGCATCTTCGCGTCGCACGGCTATGCCGTGGCCGCGCTGGTCACGGCGCTGGTCGCCAACGATCTGCCGGTGGACATCAAGTATCGGGACAGCGCGGACGCTGTCAGCGCGCTCGCGCGCGGCGAATGCGATCTGGCCGGCTTCCATTTGCCGCGCGGCGAGTTTCGCGCGGAGTGCGCCGATGCCTATCGACGCTGGCTCGATCCGCAGCGCCACGTGCTCGTGCATCTCACGCGGCGCAAGCAGGGACTCTTTCTCGGCAAGGGCAATCCCAGGGCAATCGCAGGTCTGGGCGATCTCGCACGCGACGACATTCGCTTCGTCAACCGGCAACCCGGCTCCGGCACGCGCATGCTACTCGAGCTCGCGCTACGGAAAGTCGGGGTGGATCCGGACCGGGTCAATGGTTATGCGTCAGCCGAACTCACGCATTCGGCGATAGCGGCGTTCGTTGCGAGCGGCATGGCGGATGTGGGCTTCGGTGTGGAGCCTGCGGCGCATCACTTCGGTCTCGACTTCATTCCGGTTGTCGACGAAGACTATTATTTCGCCTGCGACCGCGCGCGCCTCGAGCGTGCGCCGCTTGCGAGCGTGATCGGTCTGCTGCGCGGCAGCGCGTTTCGTCATAGCGTCGACCAACTCGAAGGTTATGACCCGCAGGACTGCGGCAAGGTGGTCGAGCTGGAAGAGGGCCTCGGCGAAGCCGTGGCGTAAGCAGCCGTAAACATCAGGCTGTGTTCCGCGCTGCGTATGGCGTTCGTTTGGGATACTCTCTAAGCTTCCGCTTCCGCCTTAACCGCGCGCCATGTCGCGCCGAACAATATGAAAGTTAATTTTCACGTATGTGCCGCCGTGGCGACGGCTGGTGTGCTGCTCGCCACCGCCTCAGTTGCCTTCGCGCAGAATTCACCGGGTGTGCCGGGCGGTATCCTGCAAGATCAGTTTCGTCTTGCCGAACATCCGCAAATGCCCTTCGCCGCGTCGGCGCCCTCGGACAAATACCAGAGCAGCAAAAAATCGGCGATGCGCAAGCGCGGGGATATGGGCGATCCGAATGGCTGCAATCTGCAGTGTCCTAAAGACGAATAAGCGGACACGCGAGTCCGCTTATCGTGCGGCGCCGGCTTTCTGCCGGCGCCTTTCCGTTTGATCTTCTCGTTTGATCGTCAGGTTTGGCCTGGCGGCGGTGCCGCCGCCATTGCCTCGTAGCGGGCGCTCAAGGTTTGGCCGTGTGCCACATGTCCTTGAAGCCGTCTCCCTTCATATCTCCCGCCTGCTTGTCCGCCGCGAAGCGATAAAGCGGATGGCCTTTATACGCCCATTGCTGTTTGCCGTCGGCGCCGGCGATCAACGTCCACTCTCCGGACGGTTTGTCCGACGCGCTGGCCGTGGCTGCCGGCCAATTGTTCAGGCAGGCGCCGGTGCAGGTGCTCACGCCCGGCGTGGTGTCTTTGTCGAAGGTGTAGAGCGTCATGCCGTCCGCCGTGACGAAGCGCCCGTCGACGATTTTCGGCGCCTCGGCGAAAGCGCTTTGTTGCAGCGCGAGGAGGGCGAGGCAGAAGAGAGTTTTGCGCATGATGTCGGCTCCTGATCTTGGTGTTGGTTTCGCGCGAGACGCGGCGTGCGCGCGCGTGAGGATTAAACGAATGAGCGGACGCGTTTATTCCATTCACCTCGTTGCAGGTGGCTCGGGATCTCGGTTCGTCAGGAAGCGGCAGCGTACGAGTTGATGAGAGGAAGCGGCGGACAACAAAAAACCCGCAAGCAGCAGGCCACTTACGGGTTCTCGGTGAGACTTGAATGTACTGCCTGAAACGTGTTCTGGTGGAGGCGGCGGGAATCGAACCCGCGTCCAGAAGCACTCTACGACCAGTTCTACATGTTTAGTTCTGTCATTTGATTTAACCGTAGCGACGCGGACGAACACGCTGCACTACGGCGATTCACTAGGTTTTCGACCCGGACGTCGTGACACCGCCAAGGCTTAACTGACGTATATGACCTCTGTCGGTATTGCTACCGGTCTTGCGACTCTAGCCCGTCAGTAAACTAGGCAGAGGACGGCGGCCCTTAGGCTGCCAGTGCGAACGTATCGTCGTTTGCAGTTACGTTTTTCCCATTGATTAACGAGGTGACGGGTCCTCGACATGCCCTAGCCGCTTCGCAACCCCTGTCGAAACCAGGTCGCCCCCGCGGTTCGTTGCTCAATACATATGAGCCAAAGTAGATTTTACAATAGATTGACGGCTACGTCCTGGCTCATTCACGCGGCGAGCGCGATAGTGCGCCGGCTTTGCGTTGCCGGCCGCGGTGCTTCAGCCGAGGTCGCGCAACAGTCTCTGCAATTCAGCCGGCGATTGGACCACGTGCTGCGCGTGCCATTGCGTCGGTGGAATATCGTTGCCGCAGTAGCCGTACGCCGCTGCGATGGTCTTCATGCCCGCGGCGAAGCCCGCCTGCACATCGCGCAGATCGTCGCCGACGTACACAACGCGTTCCGGCACCATGTCCAATTCGCGCGCGGCGTGCAGCAGAGGCGCCGGGTGCGGCTTCGAATGCGGCGTCGTGTCGCCGCTGACGACGCAGCCGGCGCGCTCTTCCAGTCCGAGTTGCGCGATCAACGGTTCGGTAAGCCTCGCAACCTTGTTGGTGACGATGCCCCAGCGCACGCCACGGGCGTCGAGTTCGTCGAGAATCTCGGGAATGCCGGGAAACAGCGTGGTCTCGATGCACAGGTCCGCTTCGTAGTTGGCGAGGAATTCCTCGCGCAGCGACGCGAACTCGTGATGATCGGGGCCAATGCCAAACGCCCCGCCGATCAGCCCGCGCGCGCCCGCGGACGCCAATGGGCGCAGATCTTCGAGCGGCACCATCTCGAGCCCGCGATCGTGGCGCATTTTGTTGACGGCGGCCGCGAGGTCGGGTGCCGTGTCGGCGAGCGTGCCGTCGAGGTCGAACAGCACAGCTAGGCAAAGACCGAGTGCGTCTTCGTTGTCTTCGCGTTGGGGCAGGGGTGTGGGATCGCTCATTGATTCGGTAGGTCCGGCAGGTCGGGGCGGTTCAGATGTCGCGCCGGCAGGCGAGCATGTAGTTCACGCTCGTGTCGGCGGACAGCGTGAAATGCTTGCTGAGCGGGTTATAGACGATGCCCTTGATATCGGCCGTGCGCAGGTTGGCGGCGCGGACGAAGCTCGCCAATTCGGACGGGCGAATGAACCGCGCGTAATCGTGCGTGCCCTTGGGCAGCATTCGCGCGATGTATTCGGCACCGATCACGGCGAACAGGTACGACTTCACGTTTCGGTTCAGGGTAGAAAAGAACACCCAGCCGCCGGGCTTCACCAGCGTCTTGCACGCCTCGACGATGGCGGCGGGTTCAGGCACGTGCTCGAGCATTTCCATGCAGGTCACGACGTCGTACGTACCGGGCTCGCGGGCGGCGAGCGCCTCGGCGGCGATTTCTTCGTAATCTACGGTTACACCGCTTTCAAGGCTGTGAAGATCGGCCACCCCCAACGCTTGAGTTGACAGGTCGATACCTTTGACGTGCGCACCCAGGCCGGCCATTGACTCGGACAAAATGCCGCCCCCGCAGCCGATATCCAGCACGGTCTTGCCCGCGAGGTGCGCATGTGTGTCGATCCAGCTCAGGCGAATCGGATTGAGCTCGTGCAGCGGCTTGAATTCGGCATTCGGGTCCCACCAACGATGTGCGAGGTCGCTAAATTTCTGCAGTTCGTGGGGATCGGCGTTGGTCATGGCGGAAGCTGCCTCGAAGAGAGCGGTGAGCGGGCGCTCGAGGATAAACCCTGAGTATATAGGTCGAGGGACAGGGCGGCAAAATGCCACCCCATCAAGGTTCGGCCGGTTGCGCGAATACGGCGCTCGCAAGGGCCGGACATAAAAAAAGCCCCGCCGGAGCGGGGCTTTGATACTGCGGTAAGGTGAGGCTTACTGCTTCGAAGTACCGACAACTTCGACTTCCACGCGACGATCCGGCGCGAGGCAGGCGATGAGTTGCTTGCGGTTCTTCTGGTTGCAGCCGGTCGTGACCGGGTTGCGCTTGCCCTTGCCTTCCGTGTAGATGCGGTTGGATTCGATGCCCTTGCTGACCAGGTATGCCTTCACAGCTTGAGCGCGGCGCAGCGACAGACGGTCGTTGTACTTGTCCGAACCGATACGGTCCGTGTAACCCGTTGCGACGACGACTTCCAGGTTCAGCGCGCCGATCTTCGATGCCAGATCGTCCAGCTTTTCCTTGCCAGCCGGCTTCAGGATTGCCTTGTCGAAGTCGAACAGAGCGTCCGCTTGATACGTAATCTTTTGGCTCGTGATAGCCGGTGCAGGTGCGACCGGAGCCGGCGGGGTCGGAGCCTGGGCAACCAGGGCGCCATCGCACTTTGCGTTAGCCGTTGCCGGCGTCCAGAATGCATCGCGCCAGCAAAGCTCGTTCGTGCCGTTCATCCACACGTATTCGCCGGTACCATTCACCCAGTTGTCGTTCGTGGCTTGTCGCGACGCCGGCACCGATTGCGCCATGGCGGATGCAGCCATAACTGCGGTAGCTGCAATGAACGCGAGCTTTGAAAGTTTATTCATATTTCTCCTCTCGAAATTGAGATTACCGCAGGTTTACTGCGAGCCTGTTGACGAAGACAAGTCATACATTGCTCGAAGTATAACATCGGTGTAGAACAAAAAACGTGCTGTGTAGACTTCGAGCAGTGTCTAACTCTTTGTGCGTTGGCATTTTGCCATATCGTTCCCTTCCAACGATAAAAAAATCTGCCCCCCATCAAATCACCTTCCAATTGTGGTGCATGCGCAACAGAAGCAATCGCCCGGAGGGGCCGCCAGTCATGGCTCAGCGGCGAATTGCCCCACGCACGAATCGAGCCTGCTCCCACTCGAAATCAGGGCGTCGAGGCGCGTTTCGGATTCGCTGCCTAATAGGTATACG
The DNA here is from genome assembly GCF_002278075.1 of Paraburkholderia aromaticivorans. Lineage (NCBI taxonomy): Bacteria > Pseudomonadati > Pseudomonadota > Betaproteobacteria > Burkholderiales > Burkholderiaceae > Paraburkholderia > Paraburkholderia aromaticivorans. The sequence goes on from NZ_CP022989.1 coordinate 2,151,999, forward strand.
TACCTTCGTCGGGAGCGGATTCGCGGCATGTTAGAATCGCGTGATGCGTTGCGTCTGCAATGCTTACGCGAAGACGCGGCGATATGTAGTTATGCCGCCGTCTTGGCACGTAAAAGATACGGATAATGGATCAATTCGCCAAAGAGACTCTGCCAATCTCCCTAGAGGAGGAAATGCGCCGTTCGTATCTCGATTACGCGATGAGCGTGATCGTAGGGCGTGCGCTTCCCGATGTTCGCGATGGCCTGAAGCCGGTGCACCGGCGCGTGCTGTACGCGATGCACGAACTGAACAACGACTGGAACCGGGCGTACAAGAAGTCCGCGCGTATTGTCGGCGACGTTATCGGTAAATATCACCCGCACGGCGACACGGCTGTTTACGACACCATCGTCCGGATGGCGCAGGACTTTTCGCTGCGCTACATGCTGGTGGACGGTCAGGGCAACTTCGGCTCGGTCGACGGCGACAACGCCGCGGCCATGCGGTACACCGAAATCCGCATGGCGAAGATCGGCCACGAACTGCTGGCCGACATCGACAAGGAAACGGTCGACTTCACGCCGAACTACGACGGCAGTGAAAACGAACCGGCCATCCTGCCGGCGCGTATTCCCAATCTGCTGATCAATGGCTCGTCCGGCATCGCGGTCGGCATGGCGACCAACATCCCGCCGCACAACCTCAATGAGGTTGTCGACGCGTGCCAGCATCTGCTTAAGAATCCGGAATCCACGATCGACGAGCTGATCGAGATCATTCCGGCGCCCGACTTCCCGACCGCCGGCATCATTTACGGCGTGGCCGGCGTGCGCGACGGCTATCGCACGGGCCGCGGCCGCGTGGTGATGCGCGCGCTCACGCACTTCGAGGAAATCGACCGCGGGCAGCGCATGGCGATCATCGTCGACGAGCTGCCTTACCAGGTGAACAAGCGCTCGCTTCTGGAGCGTATCGCCGAGCTGGTCAACGAGAAGAAGCTCGAAGGCATTTCCGACATTCGCGACGAGTCCGACAAGAGCGGCATGCGCGTCGTGATCGAACTCAAGCGCGGCGAAGTGCCGGAAGTCGTCCTGAACAATCTGTACAAGGCGACCCAGCTTCAGGACACCTTCGGCATGAACATGGTCGCGCTGGTCGACGGCCAGCCGAAGCTGCTGAATCTGAAGGAAATGCTGTCGTGCTTCCTGTCGCATCGCCGGGAAGTGCTGACGCGGCGCACGGTATACGAGCTGCGCAAGGCGCGTGAGCGCGGCCACGTGCTCGAAGGTCTGGCGGTCGCGCTCGCTAATATCGACGAGTTCATCGCGATCATCAAAGCGGCGCCGACTCCGCCGATCGCCAAGCAGGAATTGATGGCGCGTCCGTGGGATTCGTCGCTGGTGCGCGAGATGCTGGCGCGCGCCGAGTCGGAAAACGCGTCGGCGGGTGGTCGGGAAGCCTATCGTCCTGACGGTTTGAATCCGTCGTTCGGTATGCAGTCCGACGGCCTGTACCGTTTGTCCGACACCCAGGCTCAGGAAATTCTGCAGATGCGTCTGCAGCGTTTGACCGGCCTGGAGCAGGACAAGATCATCGGCGAATACCGCGAAGTCATGGCGCAGATCGCCGACCTGCTGGACATTCTGGCCCGCCCGGAACGCATTACGGCCATCATCGTCGACGAACTCACGTCGATCAAAGCCGAATTCGGCGACGCGCGCCGCTCGAAGATCGAGCTGAACGCGACCGAGCTGAACACGGAAGATCTGATCACGCCGCAAGAGATGGTCGTGACCATGTCGCACGCGGGCTACGTGAAATCGCAGCCGCTGTCCGAGTACAGCGCGCAGAAGCGGGGTGGTCGCGGCAAGCAGGCCACGGCAATGAAGGAAGACGACTGGATCGACACGCTGTTCATCGCGAACACGCACGATCACATTCTGTGCTTCTCCAATCGCGGCCGTGTATACAGCGTGAAGGTCTATGAAGTGCCGCAAGGTTCGCGGAACTCGCGCGGCCGCCCGATCATCAATATCTTCCCGCTTCAGGAAGGCGAAAAGATCACCGTTGTCTTGCCGGTCAAGGAATTCTCGGCAGACAAATTTGTCTTCATGGGCACCGCGTTAGGAACTGTAAAGAAGACGCCGCTGGAAGCCTTTGGCCGTGTGCTGCGCAAGGGTATTATTGCGGTCGGTCTGGACGACGGCGATTACCTGATCGGCGCTGCCATCACGGACGGTCAGCACGACGTGATGCTGTTCTCGGATTCGGGCAAGGCGGTTCGCTTCGATGAGAACGACGTGCGTCCGATGGGCCGCGAAGCGCGCGGCGTACGCGGCATGCAGCTCGAAGACGGCCAGAACGTGATCGCGTTGCTGGTGGCCGGCGACGAGCAGCAGTCGGTGCTCACCGCGACGGAGAACGGTTTCGGCAAACGTACGCCGATCGTCGAGTACACCCGTCATGGGCGCGGCACGAAGGGCATGATCGCGATCCAGACCTCGGAGCGCAACGGCAGGGTCGTCGCCGCCACGCTGGTGGATCAGGAAGCGCAGATCATGCTGATCACCAATACCGGCGTGCTGATCCGTACGCGGGTGTCGGAAATTCGGGAAATGGGACGCGCAACCCAAGGTGTTACACTCATCAGCCTTGACGAAGGGACCAAGCTTTCAGGTCTGCAACAGGTTGCTGAGGCGGAAGCAGAAGGTGACGCGGAAGGCGACGCCGAGGGTCCCGCCGAAGGTGGCAACGGCGGCGAAAATGGCGGCGAATCGGGCGGTGCTGCCTGATTCGTGTCTGCGTCTTACAGTCTCAGTGATTGGTTGAAAGCTGCGCCGGGAATAATGGCGTGTCGGGCCGATACGCGTCCCGCGCAGCTTGCTGTTCAAGTTCATTTCTATTAGGGAGTAATGATGCAAAAACGATTCAAACAACTGATGTTGCTGGCTGCTCTCGTGCCGACCTTCGCCATGGCTCAAGCGCTTCAGAGCTCGGCTCCGGCGGCTCCGGCTGCTGCCGCGGCACCGGTTGACCCGGCCAAGCAGGCTGCAATCAAGGACCTGTTGGACGCAATCGACGCGCAGAAGCTCGTCGGCGCGATCGGCAACAGCGCCCAGATGCAAGCCAAGCAGCTGGTTCCGGCAATCCTGTCGGACGCCCTGAGCGAAAACAAGACGATGACGGACAAGCAGAAGCAGGCTTCCGTCCCGACGCTGCAAAAGAACGCAGTGCCGAAGCTGGTTGACGGCGCAGGCCAGGTGTTCGCAACGGACAGTTTCCGTCAGGACGCCATGCAAGCTCAGTACGACGCGTACGCGAAGTACTACAGCACGTCGGAAATCAAGGATCTGACGACGTTCTACAAGAGCCCGACCGGCCGCAAGTTCATCCAGGTGCAAGACCAGGTTGGCCGCGACGTCGTGAACGGCTTGATGCAAAAGTACATGCCGCAATCGATTAAGGCAACGCGTGACCAGGCCGACAAGGAAGTCGCTTCGGTCAAGCCGGCCAAGTAAGCTCGAGCCCTAAGGCTGCGTTGATATCGCGCCAGCCGCCAATCGGCAAGGCCGCCTCGTAGGCTGATGGCATGCCGGGTTTGGCGGCTTGGCGGTGACAATGCGATAATGGCCGTTTGCGCACACGCGCAGACGGCCATTTTCTTTTTCGGTGCGAAACCCGGTCCGAAACCCGCGCCAGAAAATCGCGCCTGCAAGATTGCCTTGTCAGCTGCACGGCCATTGCCGGCCGGCTGTTAATTTCGCCGATTTTTGCGCGATCTTCGTTTTTCGCGCCTGCTTTCAGGATCTCACGATGCGTGTCTTCAATTTCTCCGCCGGTCCCGCGGCCATGCCCGAAGAGGTTCTGCGTCAAGCCGCCGACGAAATGCTCGATTGGCGAGGCAGTGGCATGAGCGTGATGGAAATGAGCCATCGCGGCAAAGAGTTCATGTCGATCCACGAGGAAGCGCTCGTCGATCTGCGCGATTTGCTCGAGGTGCCGGCCAGCCATCGCATCCTGTTCCTGCAAGGCGGCGGCCTGGGTGAAAACGCGATCGTGCCGATGAATCTGATGGGCGCAAAGCCGCGCGCGGATTTCGTCGTGACGGGTTCGTGGTCGCAGAAGTCATTCAAGGAAGCGCAGAAGTACGGCACCGTGCATCTGGCGGCGAGCGGCCAGACGGCCGAGGGTTTCACCCGCGCGCCCGCGCGCTCGGAGTGGCAACTGTCGGACGACCCGGCTTATGTGCATCTGTGCACGAACGAGACGATCCACGGCGTCGAGACGTTCGAGATTCCAGATCTCGGCGATATTCCGCTGGTGGCCGACGCGTCGTCGCATATCCTGTCGCGTCCCATGGACATCGCCAAATACGGCGTGCTGTTCGGCGGCGCGCAGAAAAACATCGGCATGGCCGGCGTGACGGTGGTGGTCGTGCGCGAAGACATGCTGGATCGCGCGCAGCCGATCTGCCCGTCGGCGTTCGAATGGAAGATCGTCGCGGAGAACAATTCGATGTACAACACACCGCCCACTTATGCGATCTACATCGCGGGGCTGGTGTTCAAGTGGCTGAAGAAGCAGGGCGGCCTTGCCGCGATGGAAGCGCGTAACTTCGAAAAGTCGAAGCTGTTGTACGACGCGATCGACTCGAGCAGCTTCTATCTGAACAAGGTCGAACACGGCTCGCGCTCGCGGATGAACGTACCGTTCTTCCTCGCCGACGAGTCGCGCAACGAAGATTTCCTGGCCGGCGCGAAAGCGCGGGGAATGGTGCAGCTAAAGGGCCACAAGTCCGTCGGCGGCATGCGGGCGTCGATTTATAACGCCGTCCCGCTCGAGGGCGTCAAAGCGCTTGTCGAATACATGAAGGAATTCGAACAGCGCGGCGCCTGAGTCATCAGGGCGCGCGCATCCTTTCCAGCACGCATTTGTGCAGTAGCTACCGGCAGGGCCGTTTTCACGCATGGACGACGAACTCAATAACCGACTCAAGCCTCTTCGCGAACGTATCGACGCGCTCGATGCGCAGTTGATCGCGCTCCTGAACCAGCGCGCCGCGGTAGCGCTCGAAGTAGGCGAGGTCAAGAAGCATTTCAACGCGCCGGTGTTCAGGCCCGAGCGCGAACAGCAGGTGATCGCGCGTCTGCAGGACATGAGCGAAGGGCCGCTCGCGAGCGAGCATATCAGCGCGATCTGGCGCGAGATCATGGCAGCGAGCCGCGCGCTCGAGAAGACCATCAAGGCCGCTTACCTCGGCCCGGTCGGCACCTACAGCGAACAGGCGATGCACGAGTACTTCGGTCAGTCGATCGAAGGCCTGCCGTGTCCGTCGATCGACGAAGTGTTTCGCTCAGTCGAAGCCGGCGCTGCGGAATTCGGCGTCGTACCGGTCGAGAACTCGACCGAGGGCGCGGTGTCGCGCACGCTCGATCTGCTGCTGCAAACGCAACTCACGATCGGCGGCGAACTGGCTTTGCCGATCCATCACAATCTGTTGACGCTGAACGGCGGCCTCACCGGCGTGACGCGTGTGTGCGCGCATGCGCAGGCGCTCGCCCAATGCCAGCGCTGGCTGTCGACCAACGCGCCGCATCTCGAGCGCCAGGCGGTGTCGAGCAACGCGGAAGCGGCGCGCATGGCAGCGGAGGACCCGACCGTGGCGGCGATCGCCGGCGACCGGGCCGCGACCCATTACGGCCTGCAAGTGGCCTATGCGCTGATCCAGGACGATCCGCACAACCGCACGCGCTTCGTGATGATCGGCAAGCAGCCGGCCGGCCCGAGCGGTTACGACCAGACGTCGCTGATCGTGTCGGTGGTGAACGAACCGGGTGCGATGGTCAAACTGCTGGAGCCACTGGCACGTCACAGCGTGTCCATGACGCGCTTCGAATCGCGGCCGGCGCGTGTCGGCACGTGGGAGTACTACTTCTACATCGACATCGAAGGCCATCGCGACGATCCGGCGGTTGCCGCGGCGCTCGCCGAGCTCGGCAAGAAGGCCGCGTTCCTGAAGATTCTGGGCTCGTATCCGCGCGCCCGCTGATGATATTCAAGCGGCGGCCCGCAGCAACCCGGCGCGCCAGCCGCACATTCCATTACTCATAGTCGTTCGGAGATTCTCATGACAGCGTCTTTCGGTCCTTCCTACGTACGCGCCATTGCGCCTTACATCGCAGGCAAACCGATTTCGGAAGTGGCCCGCGAATTCGATCTGGACGAGAAGACCATCGTGAAGCTCGCGTCGAACGAGAATCCGCTCGGCATGCCGGAATCGGCGCAGCGCGCCATGGCGCAGGCCGCCAGCGAACTCGGCCGCTATCCGGACGCCAATGCGTTCGAGCTGAAGGCCGCGCTGAGCGAGCGCTACGGCGTGCCGGCCGACTGGATCACGCTCGGCAACGGCAGCAACGACATCCTCGAAATCGCCGCGCACGCGTTTGTGGAAAAAGGCCAGTCGATCGTCTATGCGCAGTACTCGTTCGCGGTGTACGCGTTGGCAACGCAGGGCCTCGGCGCTCGCGCGATCGTCGTGCCGGCCGTCGAGTACGGGCACGACCTCGACGCAATGCTCGCGGCGATTACCGACGACACCCGCCTGATTTTCGTCGCCAATCCGAACAACCCGACCGGCACGTTCATCGAAGGGCCTAAACTCGAGGCGTTTCTCGACAAGGTGCCGCGCAACGTGGTCGTCGTGCTCGACGAGGCGTACACGGAATATCTGCCGCAGGAGAAGCGCTACGACTCGATCGCGTGGGTGCGCCGCTATCCGAATCTGCTGGTGTCGCGTACCTTCTCGAAGGCCTTTGGCCTCGCCGGTTTGCGGGTGGGTTTCGCGATTGCGCAGCCTGAATTGACCGATCTGCTGAATCGCCTGCGTCAGCCGTTCAATGTGAACACGCTGGCGCAAGCCGCGGCGATCGCCGCGCTAAACGACAAGGCGTTCCTGGAAAAGAGCGCGGCGTTGAATGCGCAGGGCTATCGCCGGCTGACCGAAGCGTTCGACAAGCTCGGTCTGGAGTATGTGCCGTCGGACGGCAACTTCGTGCTGGTGCGTGTCGGCAACGACGACGCGGCCGGCAACCGCGTCAACCTCGAGTTGCTCAAGCAGGGCGTGATCGTGCGACCGGTTGGCAACTACGGCTTGCCGCAGTGGCTGCGCATCACGATCGGCCTGCCGGAAGAAAACGAAGCGTTCATCGCCGCGCTCGAAAAGACGCTGGCCGCTGCGTAAGCAGTAACCCTTGACCCGCGCGCCTCGTCGGCATGAAGGGCGCGCTCAATCTGTGACCGATGTGGCCGAGTTTTCATTTAACAAGCTGGTAATTTTCGGTGTCGGCCTGATCGGCGGATCGCTCGCGCGCGCGTTGCGCGAGCGGGGCGAGACCGAGGGCGCGCGCACGGTGATCGGCGTCGGACGTTCGTCCGCGTCCACCGGGCGCGCTCTGGAGCTGGGCGTGATCGACGGGTCGGCGGCGCTGGACGACGACGCCTCGCTGCGTGACGCGCTGTCAGGCGCCGACCTCGTCCTGCTGGCCGCGCCTGTCGCGCAGACGCAGCCGCTGCTCGAGCGCATCGCGCCGTTTCTCGAGGCGGCGACGATCGTCACCGACGCCGGCAGCACCAAGTCGGACGTGGTCGCCGCGGCCCGTGCGGCGCTCGGCGCGCGCATCGGCCAGTTCGTACCCGGGCATCCGATTGCCGGCCGCGAAGCAAGCGGCGTGGAGGCGGCGCTGCCTGACCTGTATGTGGGCCGCAATGTCGTGTTGTGTCCGCTGCCGGAGAATGCCCCGGCCGCCGTGGAGTGCGTCGCGGCCATGTGGCGCGCCACCGGTGCGCTGGTGCGGAACATGGCGCCCGAGCAGCACGACCGCGTGTTCGCGTCGGTCAGCCATTTGCCGCACGTGCTTTCGTTCGCGCTGGTCGAGCAGATCCTCAATTCGCCTGATGCCGCGCTGAAATTTTCGTTCGCCGCGGGCGGCTTTCGCGACTTCACGCGCATTGCCGCGTCGAGTCCGGAAATGTGGCGCGACGTGTGCGTGGCCAATCGCGTCGCTCTGCTCGACGAACTCGACGCCTACACGGCGGTGCTCGCGCGCTTGCGCGCGGCGATCGAAGCCGCCGACGGCGCCGCTCTCGAAGCCGTGTTCGCGCGCTCGCGCGTGGCGCGCACCGAATGGCAGGAACAGCGCGCTGCCGGCGTCGCCAATAGCGACGCGTCGAAATAACCGGAAACTGGACTCAATCATGGAATTCCTCGATCTCGGACCGTTCTCTCGCGCGTCCGGCACGATTCGTCTGCCTGGCTCGAAGAGCATCTCGAATCGGGTGCTGCTGCTGGCGGCGCTCGCCGAGGGCGAAACGACGATCACGAATCTGCTCGACTCCGACGACACCCGCGTGATGCTCGACGCGCTCGAAAAACTCGGCGTGCGGGTAAAGCGCGAAGGCGACACGTGCGTCGTGAGCGGCACGCGTGGCGCATTCACGGCGCGCACGGCGGACCTGTTTCTCGGCAACGCCGGCACGGCGGTGCGTCCATTGACGGCGGCGCTCGCCGTCAATGGCGGCGACTATCGGATTCACGGTGTGCCGCGTATGCACGAGCGGCCGATCGGCGATCTGGTCGACGGTCTGCGCCAGCTCGGCGCGAAGATCGACTACGAAGAGAACGAAGGCTATCCGCCGCTGCGGATCCGCCCGGGGCAAATCAACGCCGACGCGCCGATCACCGTGCGCGGCGACGTATCGAGCCAGTTCCTGACCTCGCTTCTCATTACGCTGCCGCTGGTGCGCACCGAAAGCGGCGTGAGCACCGTACAGGTGGATGGCGAACTGATCTCGAAGCCGTACATCGAGATCACCCTCAAGCTGATGGAGCGCTTCGGCATCAAGGTCGAACGCCATGGCTGGCATCGCTTCGTGGTGCCGGCGGGGCAGCGTTATCAGTCGCCGGGCACGATCATGGTGGAGGGCGACGCGTCGTCCGCTTCGTATTTCCTCGCGGCCGGCGCGCTCGGCGGCGGGCCGCTGAGAGTGGAGGGCGTCGGCCGGGCCAGCATCCAGGGCGACGTCGGCTTTGCCGATGCGCTCATCAAGATGGGCGCGAATCTGCAAATGGGCGACGACTGGATCGAAGTGCGCGGTGTCGGCCATGACAGCGGCAAGCTCGAGCCGATCGACATGGACTGCAATCTGATTCCCGACGCCGCGATGACGATCGCCGTCGCGGCGCTGTTTGCGGACGGCGCGACCACGCTGCGCAATATCGCCAGCTGGCGCGTGAAGGAGACCGACCGGCTCGCCGCGATGGCGACCGAACTGCGCAAGGTCGGCGCCAAGGTGCAGGAAGGCGAGGACTTCATCGTCATCGAACCGCCTGAACAGCTGATTCCGAACGCCGCCATCGACACCTACGACGATCACCGTATGGCCATGTGCTTTTCGCTGGTGAGTCTCGGCGGCGTGCCGGTACGGATCAACGATCCGAAGTGCGTCGGCAAGACTTTTCCCGATTATTTCGAGCGCTTCATTGCGCTTGCTCAACCCTGATTCGACCCCGAATCGACTGACGTGCGACTTTTTCGATGAAACCGACCCGTCCCTTTCACCAGACGCCCGTCATTACGATCGACGGCCCGAGTGCCTCCGGCAAAGGCACCGTGGCCGCGCTGGTTGCCGCGAGCCTCGGCTTCCACTTGCTGGATAGCGGCGCGCTGTACCGTCTCGCCGCGCTTGCCAGCCTGCGCTACAACATCGAGGCGGCAGACGCCGCCGCGCTTGTGAAGCTGATCGACGATCTGCATATCACTTTTCGCGAAGGGCTCGCGCAGCTCGACGGCGCCGACGTGTCGGCCGAGATTCGCGCCGAGGAAGTCGGCAGTCGCGCCTCGGCAATCGCCGTGCACGCGCCGGTGCGTGCCGCGCTGGTGGCGCGCCAGCGGGCTTTTCGCAAGGAACCGGGACTGGTCGCAGACGGCCGCGATATGGGCACCGTGATCTTCCAGGACGCCGTGCTGAAGGTGTTCATGACAGCCAGCGTGGAGGCCCGCGCAGCGCGCCGGCATAAGCAATTGATCCAAAAAGGATTTTCTGCTAATATAGATGACTTGCTCCGGGATTTGCGTGAGCGCGACGAGCGTGACAGTCAGCGCGTAGCCGCGCCACTCAAGCCCGCAGCGGATGCAAAGCTGCTTGATACCTCTGCATTATCGGTCGACCAGGCGGTCGAGCAGGTGGTGCAATGGTATGAAGCTTTAGTCCCGCATGCCTGATGAAAGTACCGGTTGTGCATCAGCGCCGGGCGCAGTAGAAGTTCGTTGTCAGTAGGTGCTTCGCGATCGTCGCGCAGCGTTGTATTAACCCTTTAACCCCGCGTGGCATTCGCATTCTTGGCCGTTGTTGCTGACCGTCCGGCCAGCCGGGCACCGCGAGAACCATGCAAATTTTGATTTTTATGTCCGACCTGCAAACCTCTACCCCGAATACCGAATCTTTTGCGGCTCTGTTCGAAGAGTCGCTGACCAAGCAAGACATGCGCGCCGGCGAAGTGATTTCCGCCGAAGTCGTGCGCGTTGACCACAACTTCGTGGTCGTCAACGCTGGTCTCAAGTCCGAAGCCTACATCCCGCTCGAAGAGTTCCTGAACGACGCGGGCGAGGTAGAAGTGCAGGCGGGCGACTTCGTTTCCGTCGCGATCGACGCGCTGGAAAATGGCTATGGCGACACGATCCTGTCGCGCGACAAGGCGAAGCGTCTGGCTTCGTGGCTGTCGCTGGAAAAGGCCCTCGACAACAACGAACTCGTGACCGGCACGATCACGGGCAAGGTCAAGGGCGGCATGACCGTCATGGTCAACGGCATCCGCGCGTTCCTGCCGGGTTCGCTGGTCGACACGCGTCCGGTCAAGGACACGACCCCGTACGAAGGCAAGACGCTGGAATTCCGCGTCATCAAGCTCGATCGCAAGCGTAACAACGTGGTGCTGTCGCGCCGTGCCGTGATCGAAGCGACCCAAGGCGAAGAGCGCGCAAAGCTGCTCGAAACGCTGAAGGAAGGCGCGATCGTGGAAGGCGTGGTGAAGAACATCACGGATTACGGCGCGTTCGTGGACCTCGGCGGTATCGACGGCCTGCTGCACATCACCGACATCGCATGGCGTCGTGTGCGTCACCCGAGCGAAGTGCTGTCGGTTGGCCAGGAAGTCACCGCAAAGATCCTCAAGTTCGACCAAGAGAAGAACCGCGTTTCGCTGGGTATCAAGCAACTGGGCGACGATCCGTGGGAAGGCATCTCGCGCCGTTACCCGTCGGGCACGCGCCTGTTCGGTAAGGTCACCAACATCACCGACTACGGCGCATTCGTCGAAGTCGAATCGGGCATCGAAGGCCTGGTTCACGTGTCGGAAATGGACTGGACGAACAAGAACGTTGCACCGTCGAAGGTTGTGCAACTGGGCGACGAAGTCGAAGTCATGGTTCTCGAAATCGACGAAGACCGCCGCCGTATCAGCCTCGGCATGAAGCAATGCAAGCCGAACCCGTGGGACGACTTCAGCCGCAACTTCAAGAAGGGCGACAAGCTGCAAGGCGCAATCAAGTCGATCACCGACTTCGGCGTCTTCATCGGTCTGCCGGGCGGCATCGACGGTCTGGTTCACCTGTCGGACCTGTCGTGGTCGGAAACGGGCGAAGAAGCAGTTCGCAAGTACAAGAAGGGCGACGAAGTGGAAGCGATCGTTCTCGGCATCGACGTCGAGAAGGAACGTATCTCGCTGGGCATCAAGCAGCTCGAAGGCGACCCGTTCAGCAACTTCGTTGCAATGAACGACAAGGGTTCGATCGTCGACGGCGTGGTCAAGTCGGTGGACGCGAAGGGTGCCGTGGTTCAGCTGTCGGCGGAAGTCGAAGGCTACCTGCGTGCTTCGGAAATCGCACAAGACCGCGTGGAAGATGCTCGCAACGTGCTGAAGGACGGCGACAAGGTCAACGCGATGATCATCAACATCGATCGCAAGTCGCGTGGCATCAACCTGTCGATCAAGGCCAAGGATTCGGCTGAGCAACAGGAAGCGATCCGCGGCCTGGCTTCGTCGGACTCGAGCTCGGCTGCCACCGGCACGACGAACCTCGGCGCGTTGTTGAAGGCCAAGCTCGACGGCCAGAACCAGTAAGTCTGAGAGGTCTGCTGCAGTATGACCAAATCGGAATTGGTCGCCCAGCTGGCTACGCGATTTCCGCAACTTGTTCTTAAAGATGCGGATTTCGCCGTGAAGACGATGCTTGATGCGATGTCGGAGGCGCTTGCCAACGGTCATCGCATCGAAATTCGCGGCTTCGGCAGCTTCGGCCTTAACCGCCGTCCCTCCCGCGTCGGGCGTAATCCCAAGTCGGGCGAGAAGGTGTTGGTACCTGAGAAGTACGTACCGCACTTCAAGCCGGGCAAGGAGTTGCGCGAACGGGTTGATCGTCGCGCGGGTGAGCCGCTGAAGGCCGAAGAGCCGGATGACGACCTGTAAATGCCTCGCTGTGTTATTTGCAGCGTGGCATGGGTAGCGTCAGCGGCCAAAGCCAGTCGGCAAAAGACCAGAAAAAGCGCCTTCGGGCGCTTTTTTTTCGCCTGTACGTTTTGCTCGGTTTCGCCCGGACTGACGGGCGACCGACCCACTTAGCCCGCCTGCGTGGACCGTAAACCGTGGAAAACTCACCCGCCCGCCGATGCATTGACGTGCGGCGAGATGCAGCACGATCAAGCCGTGTAAGCCTGCAATCCGCCCATTCCTGCCCAGCCGCGAGGGCTTCAATTACAATACGGGTCACTTCGGCGCGGGCAACACCGTGGCGCGACGCGTCATCAAGCCGGCGTCCCCCCGCAACTGCCGTCAAGAGACCTATACATGAAATTTATCGTCTGGCTGATCCGTGTGCTGGTGTTCGTGCTGCTGCTGGTGCTGGCGCTCTCCAATACACAACCTGCTACGCTGAATTTCCTCGCCGGCTACGCATGGTCGGCGCCGTTGATCCTGATCGGCCTCGCGTTCTTCGTGGTGGGGTTGCTGGCCGGGCTGGTGTCGTCGATGCCGGCTATGCTGCGCTTGCGTATGGAAAATGGCCGACTCAAGCGCGAGTTGCGCGTGGCGCGCGAAACCCCGGTCGTGGTCGAACAACCGCCCATGCCGCCGCTGATCTGAATTTCTCCTGCCGCGCATCTTGAGCGCGGCTTTCCGTTTTCGCTTTCCCGCACATTTGCATTAATCGCATGGATCTAGACTTCTGGTGGCTGCTCGTCATACCCGTCGCTTTCGCGTTCGGCTGGATGGCTGCGCGCTACGACCTCAAGACGCTGCTGTCCGAAAGCGCCAACCTGCCACGCTCGTATTTTCGCGGCCTGAACTTCCTGCTCAACGAGCAGCCGGACCAGGCGATCGACGCCTTCATCGAGGTGGTCAAGCTCGATCCGGAAACCGTCGAGTTGCACTTCGCGCTGGGCAATCTGTTCCGTCGCCGCGGTGAAACGGACCGCGCGATTCGCGTGCATCAGAATCTGTTGAGCCGCGCCGACCTGCCGGTCAGCGAGCGCGATCACGCGCTCTACGAGTTGGGGCAGGACTTCCTGAAAGCGGGGCTGCTCGATCGCGCCGAGGAAACTTTCCGCTCGCTCGAAACCGGCGACTACGCGCTGGGCGCGCAGCGCGCGCTCCTCACCATCTACGAAATCGAGAAGGACTGGGTCAAGTCGATCGACACGGCCCGCCATCTGGAAACCATGGGCGCGGAGTCGCTCGACAAGGAAATCGCGCAGTTCCACTGCGAGCTCGCGCAGGAAGCGCTGCAACAGAAGAAGCCCGACGAGGCTCGCCGTCAGCTCGGTTTCGCGTTGAAGGCGAACCCGACCAACGTGCGCGCCACGATCCTGTTCGGCGACGTCGACGCGGCCGGCGGCGCGCCGGAAGCGGCGATTGCCCAATGGCGGCGTGTGGAGGAGCAGAATCCAGCCTATCTTCCGCTGGTCGCGGAAAAGTTGATGAAGGCCTACGAGGCGCTCGGCCGTCCGCAAGACGGCGCCGATCTGCTCACCACGTGGGTGGACCGCTATCCGACCAACGATCTGCTGGACGTGGCCTATCAGCACGTCGCATCGTTGCGCGGACCCGAGGCCGCGCATGCGCTCGCGCGCTCGCAAATGCAGAAGTCGCCGAATCTGGCGGGCATGACGCGGCTGCTCGAGGCGCAGGAAGCCGTCGCGGAAGAACCGCGCCGCAGCGAACTCGAATTGATGCGCACGCTGATTCGCCAGCGCACCAAAAATCTGCCACGGTATACGTGCCAGAATTGCGGTTTCAGGGCGCGGCTCTTCTACTGGCAGTGCCCGGGTTGCAGCGGTTGGGAAACCTATGCGCCGCGCCGGGTCGAGCCGATCACCGCATCGAACTGACGCTCAGGCGGCCGCGCCGGCTTCGGTCGCGCGGTCGCGCCGTCGCGGGACGCATGGCAAGTGCCCCTGCGCGGGCGAAATTCGCAACCTGTTCATGACCGGCCTTATCGCCGGGAATCATCACCGGAACCTTCTACCGGAAAGCGTATGAAAATCACCATTATCGGCACGGGCTATGTGGGTCTCGTCACCGGCGCGTGTCTCGCCGAGATCGGTCACGACGTTTTCTGTCTCGACGTCGATCCGCGCAAGATCGAAATCCTCAACAACGGCGGTGTGCCGATTCACGAGCCCGGCTTGCAGGAGATGATCGCCCGCACGCGCGCGGCGCGCCGCATCACGTTTTCCACGGATGTCGAAGCCAGCGTCGCGCACGGCGACGTGCAGTTCATCGCCGTCGGCACGCCCCCGGATGAAGACGGTTCGGCCGATCTGCAATACGTGCTCGAAGCGGCCCGCAACATCGGCCGCACGATGAACGGCTTCAAGGTGATCGTCGACAAATCGACGGTACCGGTCGGCACCGCGCAGCGTGTGCGCGCGGTGGTCGAGGAAGAACTGGCCAAACGCGGACTCGCGGGCAGCGCGCAACATCGCTTCTCGGTGGTGTCCAACCCCGAGTTTCTGAAGGAAGGCGCGGCGGTCGACGACTTCATGCGCCCCGACCGTATCGTGATCGGCCTCGACGAAGACGAAGCCGGCTCGCGCGCACGCGAACTGATGAAGCGCCTGTATGCGCCGTTTAACCGCAATCACGAACGCACGCTCTACATGGACGTGCGCTCGGCCGAATTCACGAAATACGCCGCCAATGCGATGCTCGCCACGCGTATTTCGTTCATGAACGAAATGTCGAATCTGGCGGACCGCGTCGGCGCGGATATCGAAGCGGTGCGCCGCGGCATCGGCTCCGATCCGCGGATCGGTTATCACTTCCTGTATGCCGGCTGCGGCTACGGCGGCTCGTGTTTCCCGAAGGACGTCCAGGCGCTGATCCGCACGGCTAGCGAAAGCGGCCACAATCTGCGCATCCTCGAAGCGGTCGAGGAAGTGAACGACAAGCAGAAGGACGTGCTGGTGCACAAGATCACGGGCAAGCTCGGCGACGATCTGAGCGGCCGCACGTTCGCCGTGTGGGGCCTCGCGTTCAAGCCGAATACCGATGACATGCGCGAGGCGCCGAGCCGTCGCCTGATCGCGGAACTGCTCGCGCGCGGCGCCCATGTGCGCGCCTACGACCCGGTCGCGGTGACCGAAGCGCGCCGCGTGTTCGCCATGGATCTGCATGACGCACCGGATCAGTTCGCGCGTCTGACCTTCGCGAGCACGCAGGACGAAACGCTCACGGGTGCCGATGCCCTCGTGATCGTGACCGAATGGAAAGAATTCAAGAGTCCGGATTTCGTCCATCTGAAGTCGGTGCTGAAGTCGCCGCTGATTTTCGACGGACGCAACCTGTATGAACCGGACGCGATGACCGAACTCGGCATCGACTATCACTCGATTGGACGCCCTTATGCCCAACCCTCTGAACTTCCGGCCGATGCCTGAGACCGTGCCCGGCGCCACGCCGTCCTCGCCCGCGCCGCAGCTCACCGTCGTGCCGCGCGAACGGCTTGCCGCAGCGCGCGTGCTGGTGGTGGGCGACGTCATGCTCGATCGCTACTGGTTCGGCGACGTGAACCGCATTTCGCCGGAAGCGCCGGTGCCGGTCGTGCACGTGCAGCGTCAGGAAGACCGCCTGGGCGGCGCGGCGAACGTCGCGCGCAACGTGGCCGCGCTCGGGGCGCAAGCCGGCTTGCTGTGCGTGGTCGGCCACGACGAACCCGGCGAGCGCATCGTGCAACTGCTGGGCGAAAGCGGAGTGAAGCCGCATCTCGAACGCGATCCGGCGCTCCTCACCACGATCAAGCTGCGCGTGCTATCGCGCCAGCAACAGCTATTGCGCGTCGACTTCGAAAACTCGCCGGCGCACGAAGTGCTGCTCGCGGGTCTTGCCCGCTTCGACGAACTGCTGCCGTCGCACGACGTGATCCTGATGTCCGACTACGCGAAGGGCGGCCTGACCCACGTCACGCAGATGATCGCGAAGGCGCATGCCGCGGGCAAGCCGGTGCTGGTCGATCCGAAGGGCGACGACTGGGAACGCTATCGCGGCGCGACGCTGATCACGCCGAACCGCGCCGAGTTGCGCGAGGTGGTCGGCCAGTGGAAATCGGAAGACGATCTGCTCGCGCGCGTGACGAAATTGCGCACCGAGTTGCAGTTCAAGGCGCTGCTGCTGACGCGCTCGGAAGAGGGCATGACGCTCTTCTCGGACGACGGCGTGCTGCACGCATCGGCTGTCGCACGCGAAGTGTATGATGTCTCGGGCGCGGGCGACACCGTGATCGCCACGCTGGCCGCCATGCTCGGCGCGGGCCTCACGCTGGTCGAGGCGGTCGGGCTCGCGAATCGCGCGGCCGGCATCGTGGTCGGCAAACTGGGCACCGCCACTGTCGACTACGACGAACTTTTTCATTGATGTGACCCGCCGGATCCCTCGCTGTGCTTTGATGGACAGCGTGTCGAAGGGATCCGCGCGGCGTCGACTGAACCTGTCGATCGGAGCGAGTGCCAGGCGCTGACTCCGATCCAATGCCAAGCTCACTACCGCAGGATCATCAATCATGACCCTCATCGTCACCGGCGCGGCCGGTTTCATCGGCAGCAATCTCGTGAAGGCGCTCAACGAGCGCGGTGAACAACGCATCATCGCGGTCGACAATCTGACGCGCGCGGACAAATTCAAGAACCTCGTCGACTGCGAGATCGACGACTACCTCGACAAGACCGAGTTCGTCGAACGCTTCAAGCGCGGCGACTTCGGCAAGGTGCGTGCGATTTTCCACGAAGGCGCCTGTTCGGACACGATGGAAACCGACGGCCGCTACATGATGGACAACAACTTCCGCTATAGCCGCGAGGTGCTCGACGTCTGCCTCGCGCAGGACGTTCAGTTCCTGTACGCGTCGTCGGCGGCAACGTATGGCGGGTCGAGCCGTTTCGTCGAAGAACGCGAAGTCGAGCAGCCGCTGAACGTCTATGGCTACTCGAAGTTCCTGTTCGATCAGGTGATCCGGCGCGTGCTGCCCACCGCGAAGAGCCAGATTGCCGGCTTCCGCTATTTCAACGTGTACGGGCCGCGCGAAACGCACAAGGCGCGCATGGCGTCGGTGGCATTCCACAACTTCAACCAGTTCCGCGCCGAGGGCAAGGTCAAGCTGTTCGGCGAATACAACGGTTATGCCGCGGGCGAACAGACGCGCGACTTCGTTTCGGTTGAAGACGTGGTGAAGGTCAACCTGTTCTTCTTCGACAATCCGGACAAGTCGGGCATCTTCAATCTCGGCAGCGGCCGCGCGCAACCGTTCAACGACATCGCCAGCACGGTGGTCAATACGCTGCGAACGCTGAACAACGAGCCGGCGCTGTCGCTCGCGGATCAGGTGCAGCGCGGGCTGATCGAATACATTCCGTTCCCCGACGCGTTGCGCGGCAAGTACCAGTGCTTCACGCAGGCGGACCAATCGAAGCTGCGCGCGGCCGGCTACGACGCGCCGTTTCTGAGCGTGCAGGAAGGGGTCGATCGCTACGTACGTTGGCTATTCGGCCAGGTGTAAATAATTCGGATCCCTCTTTAAACTGGAATCTCCCGGTTGGTGATGGTCGCCAACCGGTTGTACGAGGGAGATTCCATATGTTTCGAAAAATTCTGGTTACCGCGGCCATGCTCGCCGCTTTCGGCCACGCTTATGCGGCGGTCGACGTCAACACGGCGAATGAGGATGCGCTGCGCGGCATCAAGGGCATCGGTCCCGCCAAAGCGAAAGCCATTCTCGACGAGCGTGCAGCGCATGGTCCGTTCAAGGACCCGGCCGACCTCGGCAAGCGCGTCAAGGGCATGGGCGGGCATACCGTCGAGCGCCTGCAGGCGGAGGGTCTCGCTATCGGTCCGGCTGGCGCGGCTGCTAACCCGCAGGCTGCGGCGTCTGCACAGACCAAAGGCGCGGCCGCTGCGGCCAACACGCCAAAGAACAACGCCACGGTGGCCGTGAAGAAATAGCCTGACACGGATCCGGCGCACGGCCCGGTGGGTCGCGCACCGGGTCCGTCCCGTCGTTTCCCGTCATGGTCGGAGTCGTCACGAACACTCCTTCAGCTGTCATGCAGATGACTGGCTCCCGCGGTTCTCAGCCGCGGGCTTTTTGCGTTGCGGGCGCTCGCTGGCAGGCGCCTGCATCCATGCGGACAGAAGGGCCGCGCGGCAGCCGCGGGCACGGTGGTTTAGAATCGACAGATTAAGACTCTGCGCAGCGACAGCACCAGAACCGATATGGCTTACAAAACGATTGAAGACACGATCGGCAATACGCCACTCGTGCAACTCGTCCGTCTTCCCGACGACGAGATCCGCAGCCGCAACAACGTGATCCTTGCGAAGCTCGAGGGCAACAACCCTGCGGGCTCGGTGAAGGATCGCCCGGCGTTGTCGATGATCAAGAAAGCGGAAGCGCGCGGGCGCATCAAGCCGGGCGACACGCTGATCGAATCGACCAGCGGCAACACCGGCATCGCACTCGCCATGGCAGCCGCGATCCGTGGCTACAAAATGGTGCTGATCATGCCGGAAGATCTGTCGGTGGAGCGCCGTCAGAGCATGGCCGCCTATGGCGCGCAGATCGTTCTCACGCCGGTCACGGGCGGCATGGAGTACGCACGCGATCTGGCCGAGCAGATGCAGCGCGAAGGCAAGGGCATCATCCTCGACCAGTTCGCCAATCCGGATAATCCGGCCGCGCACGTCGAAGGCACGGGCCCGGAAATCTGGCGCGACACCGAAGGGCGCATTACCCACTTCGTGTCGTCCATGGGCACGACCGGCACGATCATGGGCGTGTCCACCTATCTGAAAGAGCAGAACCAGGCGATCGAGATCATCGGCGCGCAGCCCGAAGAGGGGTCGCGCATTCCGGGCATCCGTAAATGGCCGGAAGCCTATCTGCCGAAAATTTTCGATCGCAGCCGCGTGGATCGTGTGGAGAACGTGAGCCAAGCCGCCGCCGAGGCCATGGCGCGGCGCATGGCGTCGGTGGAAGGCATCTTTGCCGGTATCTCGTCGGGCGGCGCGTGCGAAGTGGCGCTGCGCGTCGCGCGGCAAGTCGAGAACGCGACGATCGTGTTCATCGTTTGCGACCGCGGCGACCGCTATCTGTCCACCGGTGTGTTTCCGGCTTGAACGCGTCGCGGCGTTTCTGGTCCGTATCCGGCCGGCTTCTGGGCCGTCAATGAAAAAAAGCGCCGATTCACAACCGGCGCTTTTTTTGTCTTCGCGTGAGGCGGACCTGCCGCGCCCACTACCGTCTATTGTGAAGCGCCAGCCGGCACCGCCGCGTTGTTGCCGGCATTCGTCGCATCGCCAGCCTCCATCTGTGCCTTGACCCGCTGACCCAGTTGATAGACCGCGAGCGCATAAAAGAAACTGCGGTTATAGCGCGTCAGCACGTAGAAGTTCTTCAAGCCCAGCATGAACTCGGTGCCGCGTCCGGGCGAAGGCAGATCCACCACCGTGACCGGCGTGCCGGCTTCCGACGCGATATCCACGCCGGGTTCGTTCAGCAGCAACCCGGCGCGCAGCAATTGATCGAGCGGCCAGTGCGGCTCGGGCTGGCCGTCGGCCGCTGCTTGCGCGACGCCGAGGCTGCCGGCGTCCGAGCCGATCTTCCACACGACCGGCCGGCCGCTTTCCCAACCGTTCTGACGCAGGTAATTCGCCACGCTGCCGATCGCATCGGCCTGGCTCGTGCGCAAGTCGATCTGCCGGTTGCCGTCGTAGCTCACCGCGTATTGGACGATGCTGCTCGGCAGGAACTGCGGAATGCCGATCGCGCCGGTATAGGAGCCCAGCACCGTGGTCGGGTCGATCTGCGAGTCGCGCGTCCACACCAGGTAGTCTTCGAGATTCTTGCGGAAGGTCGCCTGGCGATCCGCGCGATTGGCGGTGCCCGGATAGTCGAAGCTGAGCGTGGTCAGCGCGTCGAGCACACGGAAGTTGCCCATGAAGCGCCCATAGATCGTCTCCACGCCGATGATGCCGACGATCACCTCCGGCGGCACGCCGAACTCTTCATAGGCGCGCTGCAGCGTGGCCTGGTTCGCGCGCCAGAAGCGCACGCCGGCATTGATGCGGACCTGGTCGAGAAAGCGCGATTGGTACACGCGCCAGTTCTTGACCGCCGGGGAGGGCGGCGGCGTCACGAGCTTGACTGCGGTCGCCGAATAGCTCACGCCGGCAAAGAGCGCGTGCAGCGCGGACTCGTCGAAGTCGTAGCGCGCGACCATGTCGTTGATGAACGCGTCGACATTGGGATTGTTCGCGTAGCGCTGCGGGATGATCTCTTCTTCAAACGTTTGCCCTTGCGGCACAGCGGGTTGCGGCTGGCCTTGCGCGAGCAGCACCGGAGGTTTCTTGCCGGCGCTTTGCGCGATCGCGGGACTGGTTGCCATGAACATGCACGATGCGACGGACAGTGCGGCGGCCATGGTTCTGGTGCGTAGCCGGTTTCGTGCAGACAGAGCAAGCGTGACGGTCATAGTGAGCTAAGGCGCGGTGCGCAGGAGACAAGGGAGAGACGGGGGAAAAACCGATCGGCGCAGTATACCCGACGCTTTCCGCAAAACTGTGCCTGACACGTTACGGCCGCATCGTGTGGTAACTTGATGAATGTTGGCGCGCCGAGGGCGCGCGCCGTTGGATGGAGACACGCCGCGCGCGCCAAGAAACGCGTCGCCGCCGAAAAGAATCATGGCAACTGGCTTTTATTCCCACCCCGACTGCCTGCTGCACGATATGGGGCAATGGCATCCCGAATGCCCGGCGCGCCTGCAGGCAATCGAAGACCAATTGATCGCGAGCCGCATCGACTCGCTGATCGAGCGCGAGTCGGCGCCGCTCGCCGACGAAGCCGCGCTGCTGCGCGTGCATACGCAAGCCCACGTCGACTACATCCGCAGCCGCTCGCCCGCCGAAGGCATGGCCGAAATCGATCCCGATACGACGATGAACCCGCACACGTTGCAAGCCGCATTGCGCGCATCGGGCGCAGCGGTAGCGGCGACCGACGCGGTGATCGAAGGCCGCTACGACAACGCCTTTTGCAGCGTGCGGCCGCCGGGCCACCATGCCGAGCCGGCACGCGCCATGGGCTTCTGCTTTTTCAACAATGTCGCGATCGCCGCGCGTCATGCGCTCGAAGTGCACGGCCTCTCGCGGGTCGCGATCATCGACTTCGACGTGCATCACGGCAACGGCACCGAAGCGGCTTTTTCGGGCGACTCGCGCGTGCTGATGTGCAGTTTCTTCCAGCATCCGTTCTACCCGTTCACCGGCGCCGACAACCAGGCGCCCAACATGTGCAACGTGCCCATGCCTGCGCGCTCGAAAGGCATGGCGGTGCGCGAGGCGGTAGACATGCTGTGGTTGCCGCGCCTGCATGATTTCAAGCCGGAGATGGTGTTCATCTCGGCCGGTTTCGACGCGCATCGCGAGGACGACCTCGGCAACATGGGCCTCGTCGAAGACGATTATGCGTGGATCACCGACCAGATCCGCGAGATCGCGAAGCGCTATGCGCGCGGGCGGATCGTCAGCTGTCTCGAAGGCGGCTACAACCTGTCCGCGCTGGGGCGCAGCGTGGTCGCCCACGTGCGCTCGCTGGCCGGGATCTGAGCCGCCGCGCCAGGCGCGGGCGCCATCCATTCAATCAGGAGCGAGCCATGAACGCCGACGCGCGCCATGCTTCACTGGTCGAGATCGAACCCGACGCGTACGGCGTGCCGGGCGTCGTGCGTTTGACGATGAACCGGCCCGACGCCTTCAACGCGCTGTCCGAAGCCATGCTCGACGATCTGCAGTCCGCGTTGAGCGAGATCGGCCGGTCGGACGCGCGCGTGGTCGTGATCGCCGGCGCCGGCCGGGCGTTCTGTGCGGGGCACGATCTGAAGGAAATGCGCGCGGCGCCGTCGCTCGCGTACTACCAGACGCTGTTCGCCCGCTGCACGAAGCTGATGATGACGATCCAGCGCCTGCCGCAACCGGTGATCGCGCGCGTGCAAGGTATAGCGACCGCGGCCGGCTGTCAGCTCGTCGCGATGTGCGATCTGGCGGTCGCGGCCGATACGGCGCGTTTTGCCGTGTCCGGCGTGAACCTCGGGCTCTTCTGCGCGACGCCGTCAGTGCCGCTGTCGCGCAACCTGTCGCGTAAGGCCGCGCTTGAAATGCTGCTAACCGGCGATTTCATCGACGCTGTGGGCGCGAAGCGGGAGGGTCTCGTGAACCGCGTGGTCCCCGCCGATGCGCTCGACGCGGAGCTCGCGCGGCTCGCCGCCAGCATCTGCGCGAAGCCCGCCGCAGCCGTGAGCGCCGGCAAGGGGCTCTTCTATCGTCAGTTGGAGATGGGCATCGAAGCGGCTTACCAGCTTGCCGGCCAGACGATGGCTTGCAACATGATGGATGAGTCGGCGCTCGAAGGCGTGCAGGCTTTCATCGACAAACGGCCGCCCGACTGGAAGCGTGACGCGGGCTAGCCGCGTCGTTCAGGCTTTCAGGCGCTCGCCGCCAGCCGTTTGTCGATCCACTCGATCAACGCCCCGATCACCCGGTCGCGGTCGATGTCGTTCATCGTTTCGTGATAGCTGCCTTCGTACAAGGTCAGCGTCTTGTCCGGCGAGCCGGCGTGCTGGCCGAATTCGCGGCTGCCGTCGGGTTCGGTGAGCTTGTCGGCGGTGCCGTGATAGACCAGCAGCGGGACCCGCAAGCCCGCCCGTCCGCGTTCGATGCGCGCCATCGCCAGCAACAGTTCCGCGCCGGTGCGGGCGGGAATCGCGCCGTGATGCACGAGCGGATCGTTGCGATTGGCGTTCACCACGGGTTGCAGGCGCGAGAGCAACGCGGCGTCGATTTTCATCGCCGGGAAGCTCGGGTAGAAACGGCTGATCACCTGGCTCAGCTTGAGCAT
Organism: Paraburkholderia aromaticivorans; assembly: GCF_002278075.1. Taxonomy (NCBI): domain Bacteria; kingdom Pseudomonadati; phylum Pseudomonadota; class Betaproteobacteria; order Burkholderiales; family Burkholderiaceae; genus Paraburkholderia; species Paraburkholderia aromaticivorans. The sequence goes on from NZ_CP022989.1 coordinate 2,175,476, forward strand.
CCAGCGCGGCACGTCGCGGCCGGGCGCGAGCGCCGGGCTCGACAGGACCAGGCCGTTCAGGCGCCGGCCGCTCGCCTGGAGGCGCTCGATCGCGTAGAGCGCGGCCACGGCGCCGCCCATGCTGTGACCCATCAGGAAGAGCGGCGCGCAACTTTGCGCCGCGGCGTCGAGCAAGGCTTGCGCGTCCAGCAGATAGTCGTCGAAGCGCTTCACATAGGCCCGCTTGCCGGGCGCGTGGCCGTGGCCGCGCAGATCGATCGCCACCAGTTCTATGCCGGCCGCGTTCAGCCTTGCGGCGAGCGCGGCGTAACGCCCGGCGTGCTCGGCGAGCCCGTGGATCAGCGCCACGGTGGCGCGCATCGGCGCGACGGCCGGCCAGCGGTACAGCGGTAATTCCACGCCGTCGCCGGTCGTGACCGACGAGCGCAGCGGCTCGCCGGCGTGCCGCTTGCCCCCGACGGGCCGCGCGGTGCTGCTTGGGGATATCTCCATGGCTGCCGCTTATCCTGATTTCGTCCCGCCCGATCATAGTCGCAGCGGCGGGCCGCGCGCGAGCATCCGGCACCGGGCGGCCCTCTAATTCCAATGGGTTATGAAAAGATCGTAATTGATTATTAAAGGGAATGTCAGCGCTGCGGTAGAATTGCGGGCTCAAATCCCAATAAAAGCAACGGCGGCCGCTTGTCGGGAGCGCATCATGCTCGCCGGCAGCCTCCGCCGTTTCGTTTTTCCATGATCGAAATACGCAATATCTCCCAGCGGTTCGCCGGGCCCCGGGGCTGGGTCGAGGCGCTGCACAACGTCAATCTGTCGATTCCGGCGGGCGAGGTGTTCGGCATCATCGGCCGCAGCGGCGCGGGCAAGAGTACGCTCGTGCGCACCCTCAACCTGCTGACGCGCCCGAGTGAAGGCAATATCGTCGTCAACGGCCGCGATCTGACGACGCTGCCCGCCGCGCAATTGCGCGAGGCGCGCCGCGAGATCGGCATGATCTTCCAGCACTTCAATTTGCTGTCCTCGCGCACGGTGTACGAGAACGTCGCGCTGCCGCTCGAACTCGCCGGCATGAAGCGCGACGAAATCGAAGCGAACGTGCTGCCGCTGCTCGACCTGGTGGGCCTGTCGGCGCAAAAAGACCGCTATCCGGCGCAGATCAGCGGCGGCCAAAAACAGCGCGTCGGCATCGCACGCGCTCTGGCGAGCAAGCCGAAAGTGCTGCTCTCCGACGAAGCGACTTCCGCGCTCGACCCCGAAACCACCCGCGCGATTCTCGACCTGCTCAAGCGCATCAATCGCGAACTGAACCTGACGATCGTGCTGATCACGCACCAGATGGACGTGATCAAGCAGGTCTGCGACCGCGTCGCGGTGCTGGACGCGGGCCGTGTGGTCGAAGAAGGCAAGGTCATCGACGTGTTCCTGCAACCGCATCACGAAGTCACGCGCGCGCTGATCGGCGACGTGATCGCGCAGGAGCTGCCGCCCGCCATGAAGGCGCGCGTCGCGGAGCGCCTGAAGACCGGCAGCGGTCACTTGCTGCGACTCGCGTTCACCGGCTCCGGCGTCGATCAGCCGATCCTGTCGGAAACCATTCGCCGTTACGAACTCGACTTCAACATCCTGCACGGCCAGATCGACGAGATCCAGGGGCAGGCGTTCGGCTCGCTCGCGGTGCTCGCGGGCGGCGAACCGGCGAAAGTGGCGCAGGCGCTGACGTATCTGCGTGAACAGGGCGTGGTGGTGGAGGAGCTGTCGTATGTTGAGTGAAATGTTGGACATGTTCGTCCAGTCGTTCTGGGAAACGCTCGTCATGGTGGGCATTTCCGGGCTGGTCGGCGCTCTGGTGGGCTTGCCGCTCGGCGTTCTGTTGTATCTGACGGATCGCCAGGGCGTGCTGCAGAACGTCGCGGTGAATCGCGTGATGGGCGTGGTCGTCAATGCGGTCCGCTCGACGCCGTTCATCATTCTGCTGGTCGCCGTGATTCCGTTCACGCGCCTCGTGGTGGGTTCGTCGATCGGAACAGCGGCCGCCGTCGTGCCGCTGACGATCGCCGCCGCGCCGTTCATCGCGCGTCTGGTCGAGACGGCGTTGCGGGAAGTGGATCGCGGACTGATCGAAGCCGCGCAGGCGATGGGCGCGACCACCAGCCAGATCGTCTTCAAGGTGTTGTTGCCGGAATCGCTGCCGGGCGTGGTCGCCGGGCTGACGATCACCTTCGTCTCGCTGGTCGGCTACTCGGCGATGGCCGGCGCGATCGGCGGCGGCGGTCTTGGCGATCTCGGCATTCGTTATGGGTATCAGCGTTTCCTGCCGGAAGTGATGTTGACGGTCGTGGTGATTCTGATCGTCTTCGTGCAGTTGGTGCAGTCGTTCGGGGATTGGCTCGTGCGTCGTTTGAGCCATAAGTAAAACAACAATTTCGAATAGGTTTGGAAAGGTCCATCATGCAACGTCGTTTCATTCTCAAACTGGCCGCCGTGCTCGGCGCGGCGTCGCTGTTCGCTGCCGGCGCGGCTCGCGCTGAAGATTCGATCAAGGTCGGCGTCACCGGCGGCCCGCACGCGCAGATCATGGAAGTCGTGAAGACGGTCGCGGCGAAGAACGGTCTGAACATCAAGATCGTCGAATTCTCGGATTACGTGCAGCCGAACGCCGCGCTCGCCGGCGGCGATCTGGACGCGAACAGCTACCAGCACGACCCGTATCTGCAGGCGCAGGTGAAAGACCGCGGCTACAAGCTGATTCGTGTCGCGGATACGGTCACGTACCCGATGGGCATCTATTCGAAGAAAGTGAAGACGCTGGCCGAACTGCAGCCGGGCGCGAAGATCGCGGTACCGAACGATCCGACCAACGGCGGCCGCGCGCTGCTGTTGCTGCAAAAGCAGGGCTTGCTGAAACTGCGCGCCGACGCGGGCCTGAAGGCGACGCCGCTCGATATCGTCGAGAACCCGAAGAAGCTGAAGATCGTCGAGCTCGACGCCGCGCAGATTCCGCGCTCGCTGAACGACGTGGACGCTGCCGCAATCAATACCAACTTCGCGATGGAAGCGGGTCTGAAGCCCAAGCAGGACGCCATCGCGATTGAAGACCCGAAGGGGCCGTATGTGAACATCATCGCGATTCGCGAGGCGGACAGGAACAAGCCGTGGGTCGCCAAGCTGGTCGCGGCGTATCATTCACCGGAAGTGAAGCAGTTTGTTGAAAGCAAATTCGGCGGGGCCGTGATCACCGCTTGGTGAGCCGGCGGCCTGCAGAGCAAGCAAGATACGACGGCAATGCAGAATTAGAGTCGTAAGTCGGGACCCGGGGTTGTCTCCCGGGTTTTTTCGAGATTAAAATAGAACGATCGTTCGATATTGCCGTCACGCCGCTGAGGAGCGATATCCTCCTGCTAGAGCGCCCGCGACAGGGCTGCCGCGAGGGCAGTCGTTATAATGTTCGTTGGGTTGACGTATTCGTAACTTTGGAGCGTGTGCATGAAAATCCTGGTGCCAGTCAAGAGAGTGGTCGATTACAACGTGAAAGTTCGAGTCAAATCGGACGGCACGGGCGTCGACATCGCGAATGTGAAGATGTCGATGAATCCGTTCGACGAAATCGCGGTTGAGGAAGCGGTGCGTTTGAAGGAAGCGGGCGTGGCGACCGAAGTGATCGCCGTGTCGGCGGGTGTCACGCAGTCGCAGGAAACGCTGCGCACGGCGCTGGCGATCGGCGCGGATCGCGCGATCCTGATCGAGTCGGGCGAAGAACTGCAGCCGCTGGCGGTAGCCAAGCTGCTGAAGGCGCTGATCGACAAGGAACAGCCGCAGCTGGTGATTCTCGGCAAGCAGGCCATCGACGACGATTCGAACCAGACCGGCCAGATGCTGGCTGCGCTGGCCGGATTGCCGCAGGCGACGTTTGCCTCGAAGGTCGTCGTGGCAGACGGCAAGGCGACGGTTTCGCGTGAAGTGGACGGTGGCGCTGAAACGCTGTCTTTGAAGCTGCCCGCCGTCATCACCACCGACCTGCGCCTGAACGAACCGCGCTACGTGACGCTGCCGAACATCATGAAGGCGAAGAAGAAACCGCTGGAAGTCATCAAGCCGGAAGACCTGGGCGTTGATGTGACGCCGCGCCTGAAAACGCTGAAGGTTGTCGAGCCGCCCAAGCGCTCCGCCGGTGTGAAGGTGCCGGACGTGAAGACGCTGGTCGAGAAGCTGAAGACCGAAGCCAAGGTGCTGTGAGGAGACGGACGAAATGACGAATCTGGTAATTGCTGAACACGACAACGCGTCGATCAAGGCCGCGACGCTGAATACGATCGCAGCGGCCCAGAAGATCGGCGGTGATATTCACGTGCTGGTCGCGGGTCACAACGCGCAGGCCGCGGCGGATGCGGCAGCGAAGATTGCAGGCGTGAGCAAAGTGCTGCTGGCTGACGCGCCGCAACTCGAAGCGGGCCTCGCGGAAAACGTCGAAGCGACGGTGCTGAACATCGCGAAGGATTACACGCACATCCTCGCGCCGGCCACGGCCTACGGCAAGAACATCGCGCCGCGTATCGCCGCGAAGCTGGACGTCGCGCAGATCAGCGACATCACGGCCGTGGATAGCGCCGACACGTTCGAGCGCCCGATCTACGCAGGCAACGCAATCGCCACGGTGCAATCGGCTGATCCGATCAAGGTCATCACGGTCCGCTCGACCGGTTTCGACGCGGTTGCAGCGGAAGGCGGCAGCGCATCGGTGGAGAAGATCGAAGCGGCAGCGGACAGCGGCATCTCGCAGTTCGTGAGCCGTGAAGTGACGAAGCTGGATCGTCCGGAACTGACGTCGGCGAAGATCATCGTGTCGGGCGGCCGGGGTCTGGGCAACGGCGAAAACTACACCAAGGTACTCGAACCGCTGGCTGACAAGCTGAACGCAGCGCTGGGCGCATCGCGTGCCGCAGTCGATGCGGGCTTCGTACCGAACGACTATCAGGTGGGGCAGACCGGCAAGATCGTCGCGCCGCAACTGTACGTCGCGGTCGGCATCTCGGGTGCGATCCAGCATCTGGCCGGCATGAAGGACAGCAAAGTGATCGTCGCGATCAACAAAGACCCGGAAGCGCCGATTTTCAGCGTCGCCGACTACGGTCTGGTGGGCGATCTGTTCACGGTCGTGCCGGAACTCGTTAGCGAGCTGGGCTAAGCGCCGAAGCGCCTTGTAAAAGGCGTCTGGCAACACGGGAAGGGCGCGGACCGATCAAGTCCAGCGCCCTTTTTTATTAGAGTCGGAGGAGACGGAAATGAGCTATACGGCACCCATCAAGGACATGCTGTTCGTGATGAAAGAACTGGCCGGTCTCGAACACATCGCGACGCTGCCGGGCTTCGAAGACGCGAACCTGGACACCGCGCAGGCCGTGCTCGAAGAGTCGGCGAAACTGTGCGGCGAAGTGCTCGCGCCGCTGAACGTCGAAGGCGACCGCAATCCGAGCAGCTGGAAAGATGGCGTGGTCACCGCGACACCCGGGTTCAAGGAAGCGTTCCGCCAGTTCGGCGAAGGCGGCTGGCAGGGCGTGCAACATCCGCTCGAGTACGAAGGCCAGGGCCTGCCGAAGCTCATCGCGACGCCCTGCGTCGAAATGCTCAACGCGTCGAACCTGTCGTTCGCGCTGTGTCCGTTGCTCACCGACGGCGCGATCGAAGCGCTGCTGACGGCCGGCACCGAAGCGCAGAAACAGACCTATGTGCCGAAGCTCATTTCCGGCGAATGGACCGGCACGATGAACCTCACCGAGCCGCAGGCCGGCTCCGATCTCGCGCTGGTGCGCACGCGCGCCGAGCCGCAGGGCGACGGTTCGTTCAAACTGTTCGGCACGAAGATTTTCATCACCTGGGGCGAGCACGACATGGCGAAGAACATCGCCCATCTCGTGCTGGCGCGCACGCCGAACGCACCGGAAGGCGTGAAGGGCATTTCGCTCTTTATCGTGCCGAAGTTTCTCGTCAATGAAGACGGCTCGCCCGGCGCGCGCAACGACGTGCATTGCGTGTCGATCGAACACAAGCTCGGCATCAAGGCGAGCCCGACCGCGGTGCTGCAATTCGGCGACCACGGCGGCGCGATCGGTCATCTGATCGGCGAAGAGAATCGCGGCCTCGAGTACATGTTCATCATGATGAACGCGGCGCGTTTCGCGGTCGGCATGCAGGGCGTGGGCATCTCGGACCGCGCTTACCAGAAGGCGGTGGCGTACGCGAAAGACCGGGTGCAAAGCCGTCCGGTGGATGGCTCCGCGAAACAACCGGTCGCGATCATCCAGCACCCGGACGTGCGCCGCATGCTCGCGACCATGCGCGGCCTCACCGAAGCGTCGCGCGCGCTCGCTTATGTGGCCGCGGCGCACTGCGACATCGCGCACCGTCACGCGAACGAGGCCACGCGGGCCGAACATCAGGCGATCTACGAATACCTCGTGCCGATCGTGAAGGGCTGGAGCACGGAGCTGTCGATCGATGTCACGAGCCTCGGCGTGCAGGTGCATGGCGGCATGGGTTTCATCGAAGAGACCGGCGCCGCGCAGTATTACCGCGATGCGCGCATTCTGCCGATCTACGAAGGCACGACCGCGATCCAGGCGAACGATCTGATCGGCCGCAAGACCGTGCGCGACGGCGGCAAGGTGGCGAAGTCGCTGCTCGCCGGCGTGGCTGAAACGGTCGAGGCGCTCGGCGCGCAGCAAGGTCCGGCGTTCGAGTCGATGAAGAAGTATCTTGCGCAGGGTCATCGCTCGCTGAGTGCCGCCGTTGATTTCGTCGTTGCCAATACGAAGAGTGATCCGAACGCGGTGTTCGCCGGCAGCGTGCCGTATCTGAAGCTCGCGGGCATCGTGCTCGGCGGCTGGCAGATGGCGCGTGCGTTGCTGGTGGCGGCCGCAAAGCGCGACGAGGATCCTTCGTTCTACGGCGCGAAGATCGCGACCGCGCAGTTCTATGCGGAGCATGTGCTGACGCAGGCGTCGGCGCTGGAGGCGTCGATTGTCAGCGCGAAGGGTGGGGAGAGTGTGCTGGCGTTGTCTGAAGATCAGTTCTGACGCTGCTTCTGCTCCGCTTGAAAAAACAAACGGCGCCTTGTGAGGCGCCGTTGTTTTTGCCGCGCTGGACTGTGGGATCACACACCAGGTCCACCGCTCGCGAAGCGTCGTTAAACGTTACGCATAAGCTGGGCGATGGGCGCCGCCGATCTCGCCGAGATAGCGATGCACCGACAGGTCGTCTGCCTTGATGGCCGGTTGCTTGCCCGACATCACGTCGGCGAGCAGTTGGCCCGAGCCGCACGACATGGTCCAGCCCAGTGTGCCGTGGCCCGTGTTCAGGAACAGGTTCGCTACCGGCGTGCGGCCGACGATCGGCGTGCCGTCCGGCGTCATCGGACGCAGACCGGTCCAGAACGTAGCCTTCGACGTATCGCCGCCGCCCGGGAAAAGATCGTTCACGCACAGTTCCAGAGTGTCGCGACGCGCCTGGCGCAGCGATTTGTCGAAGCCGACGATCTCGGCCATGCCGCCGACACGAATCCGGTCGTCGAAACGCGTGATCGCGATCTTGTAGGTCTCGTCGAGCACGGTCGACACCGGCGCCGACGCTTCGTTGACGATCGGCGCGGTGATCGAATAACCCTTGAGCGGATAGACCGGGATCTTCACGAGACCGGACAGGAATTGGGTGGAATACGAACCCAGCGCGACGACGAACGAATCCGCACGCACCAGTTCTTCGCCGCACTTCACGCCGGCGATGCGGTCGCCCGCCATCGCCAGTGCGTCGATCGGCGTGTTGTAGCGGAATTTGACGCCCAGCTGTTCGGCCAGCGCGGCGAGGCGCGTGGTGAACATCTGGCAGTCGCCGGTTTCGTCGCCCGGCAGGCGCAGACCGCCGGTCAGCTTGTGCGATACCGCGGCGAGCGCCGGTTCCGCTTGCGCCAGTTCAGCCGGCGACAGCAGTTCGTACGGCACATTGGCTTCCTGCAGCACGGCGATATCTTTCGCGGCGCCGTCGAATTGCTGCTGGGTGCGGAACACCTGCAGCGTGCCGCCGGTGCGGCCTTCGTACTGGATGCCGGTTTCGGCGCGCAGCGCCTGCAGGCAGTCGCGGCTGTATTCGGCGAGGCGGACCATACGGCCCTTGTTCACCGCATAGCGCGACGACGTGCAGTTTTGCAGCATCTGCCACATCCATTGCAACTGGAATTGCGTGCCGTCGAGGCGGATCGCCAGCGGCGCGTGTTTCTGGAACATCCACTTGACCGCCTTTAGCGGTACGCCCGGCGCCGCCCACGGCGACGCGTAGCCCGGCGAGATCTGGCCGGCATTGGCGAAACTGGTTTCGAGCGCCGGGCCGGCCTCGCGATCGATAACGGTTACTTCATGACCGGCGCGTGCCAGATAGTACGCACTCGTCACCCCGACGACGCCACTGCCCAAAACGACGACTCGCATAGATGCTCCAGGATTTTCAAAAATGAGGTCTGAGGGCGGTGTGCTCGTCGAGTCGTTGGATTCGTTCGATTCACGAGGTATAACGCTGATCGCCCAGTGTTAACCGCTATACTATTAACAGTCAGGCAGGTTTTGTTATTGTATTTTCAAGATTTTCAGCAAAAACATCATGCGTACACAGCGCCAGCCGGTCCGGGCTCTCGACAAACTCGATCACAAGATCCTGCGCCTGTTGCAGCAGGACGGCCGCATGGCCATGAAAGACCTGGCCGAACAGGTTGGCCTGTCGGTCACGCCGTGCATCGAACGCGTCAAGCGGATGGAGCGCGATGGCGTCATAACCGGCTACCACGCGCGCGTGAACCCGGCGGAGTTAGGCGCGGCGCTGCTGGTGTTCGTCGAGATCACGCTCGATCACAAGAGCGGCAACATGTTCGACCAGTTTCGCCGCGAGGTGCAGAAGATCCCCGAGGTGTTGGAATGCCACCTCGTGTCGGGCGACTTCGACTACTTGATCAAGGCGCGCATCGGCGAAATGGCCGATTACCGCAAGCTGTTGGGCGACATCCTGCTGCAACTGCCCGGCGCGGTGCAGTCCAAAAGCTACGTGGTGATGGAAGAGATCAAGGAAACGCTGACGATCGCGGTCGGGGATTAGAAGGCGGGGGCACGCGCACGTCGGGGCTCGACAAACGGCGTAAACACTGTATATTTGTACAGGTGTTTGCGCCGTTTGTATTTTGCGTGCTCCAGCCGTGTTCCAGCCGTGACCGACTCCGATTCCCCACCCGTCAATGAATTTCCGATCGCGCCGCCCGCGCCTCGCAAGGGCCGCGGCGCGGTGACGAACTTGCAAGGCCGCTACGAAGTCGACCAGCGTGAAGCGGTGGACGACGGCTGGCTGTCGGAGGCGCAGCGCGAGGACGAGCCCAGGGTCTTGCGTACCCAGGTTTTCGAAGAGCGGGCCAAGACCATCCTCACGCGCAATGCGTCGCCGGATATTCCGTTCGGCGTGTCGCTGAACCCGTACCGCGGCTGCGAGCACGGCTGCATCTATTGTTTTGCACGGCCCACGCACAGCTATCTGGGGCTGTCACCGGGGCTCGACTTCGAAAGCCGGATCTACGCCAAGATCAACGCGCCGGAGTTGCTCGAGCGGGAACTGTCGAAGAAGTCCTATGTGCCGGAGCCGATCGCGTTGGGCGTCAATACGGACGCGTGGCAGCCCGCCGAGCGTGACTTGCGGCTCACGCGCCGAGTGATCGAAGTGCTCAGCGAGCGTCACCATCCGTTCGCGGCAATCACCAAATCGTCGCTGATCGAACGCGATCTCGATCTGCTGGCGCCCATGGCGGCGCGCGGGCAATTCATGGCTGCCATCACCATCACCACGCTGGACGCCGAGATTGCCCGCACGCTCGAACCTCGCGCGGCCACACCGTCACGGCGGCTGCGCACCATCCGCACGTTGAGCGAGGCGGGCATTCCGGTTGGCGTGAGCATCGCGCCGGTGATTCCGTTCGTTACCGAACCGGACATGGAGCGCGTGCTGGAGGCCTGTGCGGAGGCGGGGGCGAGCAACGCGAGCTATATCGTGCTGCGTCTGCCGTGGGAAGTTGCGCCGCTATTCAAAGATTGGCTCGCGGCCCATTTTCCCGACCGCGCCGAACGGGTCATGGGTCGCGTGCGGGACATGCGGGGCGGAAAAGACTACGACTCGAACTTCTCCGCGCGAATGAAGGGAGAAGGTTTGTGGGCGGACCTCCTCAAGCAGCGATTCCAGAAGGCGGTACGCTGCTTGGGGCTGAACCGGCGTGACCGCGGCATTCTGGATATGTCGCACTTTCGTCGGGTGGAAGCGCCGCGTGCCGCTGAACCGGCGCGCAACGACCCTCAACTGGATCTTTTTTAGCGCGGTGCGCGGCGAATCACTGCGAGAGTGCTTTGGCCGCCTGAACCTGGCCTTCGAAGTAAGTCTGGAAGGAGATGGCGAGCCCTGTCATGAGCAGGAAAGCGCCGATCAGCAGCGAAAAGATCACGACGAAAATGACTGTCCAGCCAGAGCGGCTCTTGCGCTGAGTGTGGGTGTTGAACTGCGCGTCCCACTTTTCGTCCGGACGCAGCCCGTAGACGATCGCGGCCAGAAACGCGGCGAGCAACGACACCGCACCGGGAAACGCCAGCAACCAGCCAAGCATCGAGGCCCGTTCGCTGGCTACCACCAGCATCGCGCCGGGAATGCCGATCAGCGTACCGATCAGGTGAGCCCAGCCGTAGACGTCGCGCGTGCCGTACAGATAGAACCGATGAACGCCGAGGCAGCCGAAGAAGAACGCCAGTGCGGCGGTTATCGTCTTGGATCTGAAGCGCGGGGAAGCCGAAGCAAGGGTGGACATGTAGGCGAGAGCAGAGTGATGGACGGTCTAAAGGAGCGGCGCGCGGCTCGCGCGGACCGACGCGCATTCTACGCCCGCCGCGGGTCGCCGGCCACGTGGCGGGCGGCGCGGCAGCGGGGCGGTGTTGTGAGCAGCGGCGGAATCGGGTGTGCACCGGCGGCGCGGGTGGGCGGTGTGGCAGGATGGCTGGGCGTTGCGGGCGCCCAGCGGTTGCGCGTCGCCAACGTCTGGCTAGGGCGCCGAATAAGTGACGCGATAGACCGCGCCTGCGTAGTCGTCGCTGATCAGGAGTGAACCGTCGGGCAGCGGCAACACGTCTGCGGGACGGCCCCACACGGCCTCTCCGGGTTGCAGCCATCCTTCGGCAAAGACTTCCTGGCGGGCATTGCTGCCGTTGGGGTCCGTGACGACGTGCACGACGCGATAACCGACCTTCTTGCCGCGGTTCCACGAACCGTGCTCGGCGATGAAGATCGTGTTCCGGTAAGCGGGCGGAAACATCGCACCGTTGTAAAAGCGCAAGCCGAGCGCCGCGACGTGCGCACCCAGTTTGGCCGCTGGCGGCGTGAACGAACTGCACGGACGATCTTTGCCGAACTCGGGATCGGGTGTGTCGCCGCCGTGGCAGTAAGGAAAGCCGAAATCCAGCCCGGCGCGCGGCGCGCGGTTGAGTTTGTCGTCCGGTATGTCGTCGCCGAGCAGGTCGCGGCCGTTGTCGGTGAACCACAGTTCATGCGTCACCGGATGCCACGCGAAGCCGACCGAATTGCGAATGCCGCGTGCCACGACTTCATAGTGGCTGCCGTCCGGGTCCATGCGGCCGATCAGGCCGAAACGGTTGCGGTCTTTCAGACATACGTTGCACGGCGCGCCTTGCGGCACGTACAGCTTGCCGTCCGGGCCGAAGGCGATGAATTTCCAGCCGTGGTGCGTCTCCGTGGGCAGGCTGTCGGTCACCACGGACGGTTTGGGCGGATCGTTCAGGTGGGCGTCGATCGCATCGAAGCGTACAATTTTCGACACGGCCGAAACATAGAGCGCGCCATCGTGCCACGCCACGCCGGCCGGCGTTTCCAGCCCGGAAGCGATGACGTGGCGCGCCGTTACGCGTCCATTTTGCAATTCGAGGGCGTAGACGTGGCCGTCGAGGCTGCCTATATAAAGTATGCCTTTGGGCGAAAGCGCCATGGCGCGTGCACTCGGCACGGCGTCCGACAAGACTTCGATTCGGAAGCCGGGCGGCAGTTTGATCCGCTCCACCGGCAGTGCGGCAAGCGCCGGCAGGGCAGCCGCGGCGAGCAACAGAGCCGTGCCTGTACGCAGGGTCCTGTTTCGCAAAGTGCGCGCCGCGCCGGCAAACCCGAACCGTACGGCAGCACTAAAAAAGTCGCGCAAAAACACAATGGGCGGCAGGAGTTTCAAGGGCGCTCCGTCAGGTAATTCGGGCGTTTCGACGCGGTGTGGGGTCCCTTCCTGGATGGCCGGCGCAACACCGTCGCTCAGTTTATCCCGGTAAGTGTTTGTTATGGCGTCGGTTTCCCGCTATAATCGCGTGTTTCAGTCGTTCCGAACCCCGGTTTTCAAGGATTCTAGTATGGTCATCATCCGCTTGGCTCGTGGCGGCTCCAAGAAGCGCCCGTTCTACAACATCGTCGCAACCGATTCGCGTAACCGTCGTGACGGCCGCTTTATCGAACGCGTTGGCTTCTACAACCCGGTTGCTACGAAGGGTGAGTCGCTGCGTATCGCTCAAGACCGCCTGACGTACTGGCAAGGCGTTGGCGCACAACTGTCGCCGACCGTCGAGCGTCTCGTGAAGGAAGCTGCAAAGGCGCAGCCGGCTGCTTAATGCCAGCTAGCCTGCGTATCGTCGTCGGCTCGACCGGCGGCTCGCGCGGTTTGCGTGAGCGGTCCAATGAGCAGTCCGATGCGCGCGTTGTTTTGCTGAAGCAGGCGTCGAAGCTGACAGCGAGGTGCTCTCATGACTGAGCGTGATTCCGGCAGTTCAGGTCGCGCAAAGGAAAAAGCCGCAGCCCCGCGCGCGAAGACGTCTGGTCAGGCGCCGTTCGGTGCATTCGTCCGCAAACCGGTCGAAAAAGCCGAAGGCAAGGCGAAAGCCAATGTTGCAAACGCCGGGTCCGGTGCAGCAGAAATGCGCATGGAAACGGCAGAAAGCTGGCCGGCCGACGCGGTCGAGGTCGGTGCAATCGTCGACGCTTACGGCCTCAAAGGCTGGGTCAAGGTAGCCGCTCATGCGGACGCCGGGCATGGCGGCGACGCTTTGCTAAGCGCGAAGCGCTGGTGGCTGGTTAAAGGCCAGGAGCGCAAGTCGGCGCCGTCATTGCAGGCGAAAACGCATAGCGACAGTGTGGTGGCCCATCTGGGCGGCGTCACTGACCGCGACGTGGCGCTGGCACTGCGCGGCTCCCGCGTCTATATCAGCCGCAGCGAATTTCCGGCTCTCGAAGCCGACGAATTCTACTGGGTCGACTTGCTCGGTCTGGATGTGGTGAACGTTGCCGGGGTCAATCTCGGCAAGGTTGCAGACATGATCGACAACGGTGCGCACTCGGTAATGCGTATCGAATATCCGGCTACAGACAAAAGCGGCAAGCCGGTCACCGGCGAGCGTTTGATCCCGTTCGTCGGCGTCTTTGTCAAAACGGTGGACCAGACGGCGAAGCAGATCACGGTCGACTGGGAAGCCGATTACTAAAATCATTCGCTGAACGGAGAGAGCGATGCAGTTCGATGTCGTCACGCTCTTTCCTGACATGTTTCGTGCGCTGACCGACTGGGGTATCACCAGCCGTGCGGCGAAGCAGAAGCGCTACGGTTTGCGTACGTGGAATCCGCGCGATTTCACGACCGACAACTATCGCACAATCGACGATCGCCCGTACGGCGGCGGCCCCGGCATGGTGATGCTGGCTAAGCCGCTGGAAGACGCGATCGGCGCGGCGAAAGCGGCGCAGGCGGAGCAGGGTATCGGCGCGCCGCGTGTCGTGATGATGTCGCCGCAAGGTGCCACGCTGAATCACGACCGCGTCATGCAGTTCGCTGCCGAACCCGGTCTGATCCTGTTGTGTGGGCGCTATGAAGCGATCGACCAGCGTTTGCTCGACCGTGTCGTCGACGAAGAAGTCAGCCTTGGCGACTTCGTGCTGTCGGGCGGTGAATTGCCGGCTATGGCGTTGATGGATGCCGTGGTGCGTCAGTTGCCCGGTGTGCTCAACGACTCGCAGTCCGCGGTGCAGGATAGTTTTGTCGACGTGCTGCTGGATTGTCCGCATTACACGCGTCCTGAGGAATACAACGGCGTGCGCGTGCCCGATGTGCTGCTCGGCGGCCATCATGCGGAGATCGAAGCGTGGCGTCGGCGTGAAGCCTTGCGCAACACGTTGAACAAACGGCCGGATCTGATCGTGAAGGCCAGGAAGAACAAGATGTTGAGCCGTGCCGACGAGGCATGGCTCGCGAGTCTCGCGAAGGAAGAGTCGAAGGCGTAAAGCCTTGGGTCTTTTGAGCGGACATTAGGCGGCGCCGTGCATGCGTGCACGGCGCCTGATGTGATCCCATCCTCTATCGGGGCCGTAGCCGAGCGCAATAAGGAAACTTAGTGCAAGGCAGGTACGAACGCCGACAAGATGGACTTAGGAGTCAGTGATGAATCTGATTGCAAAACTCGAGCAGGAAGAAATCGCGCGCGCCCTCGGCGAGAAGACCATCCCCGAATTCGCTCCCGGCGATACGGTGATCGTCAGCGTGAACGTGGTTGAAGGTACGCGTAAGCGTGTTCAGGCTTACGAAGGCGTCGTGATCGCCAAGCGTAACCGTGGTCTGAATTCGTCGTTCATCGTCCGCAAGATTTCGTCGGGCGAAGGCGTCGAGCGTACGTTCCAGACGTACTCGCCGCTGCTGGCAAGCATCGTCGTCAAGCGTCGTGGTGACGTGCGCCGTGCGAAGCTGTACTACCTGCGCGACCGTTCGGGCAAGTCGGCCCGGATCAAGGAAAAGCTGGTCTCGAAAGACCGCGCTGCTTCCCAAGCGTAAATGCTGTAAGAAAAAGCACCCCTCACGGGTGCTTTTTTGTTTGCCAGGTCAAAATAGCGGCATGTCCCCTATCCGCTCATTCGAGAGACCCGTTGATCCGCCCCGTCTTTGAGCCTGAAACTCTGCCTGTCGAAGCAACAGGCGCCGACCTGCCGCCGGTGGCGGGCGACCGTCTCACGCCCGACGGCCTGCGCGCACGCTTCGAGCAGCGCCTTGCCTGGACTCCCGAACCTATCGTCGAAGCGCCGTGGCGCGACATTCACGCGGATCCGCGCGTCGCGGCGGTGCTAGTGCCGCTGGTGGTGCGCGAGCCCGGCCTGACGGTGCTGCTGACCCAGCGCGCCGACCATCTGAACGATCATGCTGGTCAGGTGAGCTTTCCGGGCGGCCGTCACGAACCTTTCGATGCCGATGCCACCGCCACTGCGCTGCGCGAAGCGCAGGAGGAGGTCGGTCTCGCGCCCTCGCGTGTGGAAATTCTCGGTGCGTTGCCTGACTATCTAACGGGCACCGGCTTTCGCGTGACGCCGGTCATCGGCCTTGTGCATCCGCCGTTTACCGTCAAGGCGGACGCGCTCGAAGTGGCCGAAGTCTTCGAAGTGCCGCTCGCTTTTCTTATGAACCCCGCCCATCACGAAGAGCGCGTGTTCCGTTATGAGGGCGGCGAGCGGCGCTTCTTTGCCATGCCATATCCACGGGCCGCGTCGGCTCAAGCCGGCGCCGGAGAGACCGGGAACGGGCTCGGCGGGCACTACTTCATCTGGGGCGCGACGGCGGCGATGCTGCGCAACTTCTATCGCTTCCTCGCGGCGTAAAGCGCCCAGGACTGTGCAGTTGTTGGGTGTTTGTCAACGTCTGCGCTCAGTCGCATCCGACCCTGTGCTATCGTTATAAAACAATCGTAAAACTCGAAAAGCACGGCGCATCGCATGACTTTTTTCTCTGTATTGCTGGCCCTGATCATTGAACAAGTGCGAGCGCTGTCGCCGAACAATCCGGTGTCGGCGCTGCTTCAGTACCATGCGGAGTCGGCGGCGCACGGCTTCGATGCCGGTAAGCCGAAGCATGGCTTGCTCGCCTGGCTCGTGGTGGTGGTGCCCTGGACGCTGGGCGTCGCGCTCGTCTACTACGTGCTGTATCACATTCACTTTGCACTGGCGTTCCTGTGGAACGTGGCGGTGCTGTACTTCACGCTCGGCTTTCGCCAGTTCAGCCACTACTTCACGGACATCCACCTCGCGTTGAACAACGACGACGTGCCGCACGCCCGTGAAATCCTGAACGAGTGGACCGGGCTCGATACCGTCGACATGCCCGTTAGCGAGATCGTGCGTCATACGCTGATCCATGCGGTGGTCGCTTCGCATCGGCACGTGTTCGGCGTGTTCTTCTGGTTCCTGATTCCGGTCGGCCCGGCGGGTGCGGTGCTCTATCGGATTGCCGAATATCTGGCGCGCACATGGGCGCGCCCGGTCGACGATCGCACTGTCGCGTTTTCGAGCTTTGCGCAGCGCGCCTTCTTCGTGATCGACTGGGTGCCGGCGCGGCTGACGTCGCTGGGCTTTGCGATTGTCGGCAATTTCGAAGACGCGATTTATGCATGGCGCAACCATGCGCGTCAGTGGCCGGATGCGAACGACGGCGTGTTGCTGGCCGCGGGCAGCGGTGCATTGGGCGCGCGTTTGAGCGGGCCGCTCGCCGAGCCCTCCAGCCTCGACGCGTTGGCTACCGGCGACGGCGGCCCGATGCAGGTCGGCGACGACTGCACGCCGCGCACGCTGCAATCGGCCGTGGGCCTCGTGTGGCGCGCGGTGGTGCTGTGGATGATTCTGCTGCTGATGCTGACGATCGCGGTGTGGCTTGCTTGAGGTCGTTCCGTTAGTCGTTCGGACTAGCATAAAAAAAACCGGACATTGTCCGGTTTTTTTTATGCCCGCACCCGGTGCTGAACTAATCCGCTACCGCTCTCAAACAGAAACACGAGAGCCGATGAGCGTGAGTCCGAAGCTCACTCAACGCGCGCGCACTTAAGTCGATTACGCGCCGGGTTCTAAACTGTCGCGGCCACGATCCGCCCAAGCCACCGCTCCACGCCCATTCGACAGAACCACGCCTCACCCATCCCGCGGGTCCCGCGCCGTCCCGCATTGCCAGCACACCGTAAACTGCGCCTCGAGCGTCTCACCACATTGCCCGCAGCGCCAGCCAGGCGTCCCCGCCGCCGGCCCATGCGATGCCGCGTCGATCAACTTCCGCGCCATCGCCTCATCGCGTTCATCGACGAGCCACAGCTCGGGCGAGCACTGATCCGCCGGAATATCGCCGAGCGCGCCGTTCAGGTAACGGTTGTGCAACTCGCAAGCAATACCCGCGGTGGCCAGCACATTGACCCAGTGCTGCCCGATGAGCAGATTCGGCGCGCGCATTAGTTTCATGTCAGCGCACGATCTGACTGGCTTCGTGCACCAGTTGCGCATACAGCGTATGCCGCTCGCGACGAATGCGGCCGTCCGCGACCGCTTCGAGGATCGCGCAACCCGGTTCATGCAAGTGGTGGCAGTTGTAGAACCGGCAGTTCGGCAGTAACGGCCTGAACTCGGGAAACGCGCGCTCGAGCCGGCCCTCGGTCAGATGATGCAGGCCGAATTCCTGAAAGCCCGGCGAGTCGATCAACGAGCCGCCTATGCCGTCCGCACTGTCCGGCAGCGGATAGAGGCGCGTGAAAGTCGTCGTATGGCGCCCGCTGTTGAGTGCCGTCGAAATCTCGCGCGTGGCGACTTCCGCATTCGGAATCAGCAGATTGACCAGTGTCGACTTGCCCATACCCGACTGGCCGAGCAGCAGCGTCGAATGACCATGCAGATGTTCGATCAATGCGGCGCGCGCGGCCTCGGGCTGTGTCTTGATGGACACTTCCACGACCGTGTAGCCCAGCGCGCGATACGGCTCGAGCCGCTTGCGCGCGCCTTCTAGCGCATCGGTGACGTCGGTCTTGTTCAGCACGATCAACGGCTTCAGCTCGTTCGCCTCGGCCGCGACGAGCGCGCGCCCGAGCAGGTCTTCGCTGAAGTGAGGTTCGGTGGCGAGCACGATCAATAGTTGATCGAGGTTGGCGGCGAACAGTTTCGACTTGTACTGATCCGAGCGATAGAGCAGATTGCGCCGTTCGCCGATCTCGACGATCACGCCTTGATCCGCCGAAGCCGGCTCGTAAATCACACGATCGCCCACCGCCACTTCGCTGCGCTTGCCGCGCGGGAAGCATTGGAGCATGGCACCACCGTCTTCAGGCGCGACCAGGTAGTGGCGGCCATGCGCGGCCACCACGAGGCCACCTACGCGCGTGGCGGACGGCGCGCGCGGCGCTTTCGGGGAGCGGCCGCTCATGCGTGCCGCAGCAGGCGGTCGATCCGCTGCGACGCCGGCGGATGCGAGTAGTAAAAGGCGGTGTAGAGCGGATCGGGCGTCAGGGTCGACGCGTTGTCCTCGTACAGCTTGACGAGCGCGTTGACGAGGTCTTGCGCGTCGGTCTGCGTCGCTGCGAACGCGTCGGCTTCGAACTCGTGCTTGCGCGAGCTGAGGCTGCCGAGCGGCGTGACGAAGAACAGGAACACCGGCAGCGCGAGGAAGAACAGCACCAGTGCGAGGCCGCTATTGCCGCCGACCAGCGACGGCCGCACGCCCAGCCCTTCATAGAACCACACGCACTGCGTGAGCCAGCCGAGCAGGGCGAGCATGGCGAGACTGATCGCGAAGGTGACGAGCATGCGCTTGATCACGTGACGGCGCTTGAAGTGGCCGAGCTCGTGCGCGAGCACGGCTTCGATCTCGCTGCCCGACAGGCGCGCGAGCAGCGTGTCGAAGAACACGATCCGCTTGGCCGCGCCGAAACCGGTGAAGTAGGCGTTGCCATGTGCCGAACGGCGGCTGCCGTCCATTACGAAGAGGCCTTTGGCGGCGAAGCCGCAGCGTTGCATCAGCGCTTCGATGCGGCTTTTCAGCGCTTCGTCCTTGAGCGGCTCGAACTTGTTGAAAAGCGGCGCGATAAACGACGGATACAGCACCAGCACGAGCATCTGGAAGACGACCCACACGATCCAGGTCCACAGCCACCACAAGCTGCCCGCCTGGTTCATCAGCCACAGCACGACGAACAGCAGCGGCAGGCCGAACGCGGCGCCGAGCAACACGCCCTTGATCCGGTCGACGAAGAAAATGCCCTTGCTCATGCGGTTAAAGCCGAAGCGCTGTTCGACCACGAACTGGCGGTAGTAATCGAACGGCAGGTCGATTGCGCTCGTGATCGCGATCACCGCGGCGACCAGCGCCATCTGGCCGATGTAACCACGGCCGAGCCGGTCGGAGATGCCCAGATCGAGCGCCTGCACGCCGCCGAGCAGCGTGAGGCCGATCAGCACGGCCGCGCTGACGACGATCTCGATCATGGTGAGACGGGTGCGCTCGACGGTGTAGTCGGCGGCGCGCTGGTGCGCGGTGAGCGCGACGGTGCCGGCGAACTGGCTCGGCACCTGCTCGCGATGGCGGGCCACGAAGCGGATTTGCCGCGACGCGAGCCACAGTTTGGTGCCGACCATCGCCACGACGGCGACGACGAACAGAACGGTGAAGTACAGGGTAGGCATCCGGGGATTCCGTGGTATCTATGCGAGAATTATATGTTTCTTCCCGCTTCGCGGCGGGGAGGGTGAGCTCAAACCGGCTCGCACCAGCTTAATCCAATCTCAAACGAACAATCGCCGCGGCAGGCGGGCTTGCAGGCAAGCCGTTTGCCCGGCCATCAGGGTTGCCTTCATGACTGACATCCTCGCATCCACCGAACAGCCGCCGCTCGTGCGCAGCGACATGAATCTCGTCTGGCTGGACATGGAAATGACCGGGCTCGAGCCCGATTCCGACCGCATCATCGAAATCGCGGTGGTGGTGACCAATTCGACGCTCGACAGACTGGTCGAAGGCCCGGTTCTGGCGATTCATCAGAGCGACGAGACGCTCGCCAGAATGGATCAGTGGAATCAGAACACCCATGGCCGTTCGGGCCTGATCGACCGGGTGAAGGCCTCCACGGTGAGCGAGGCCGACGCCACCGAACAGATCCGCGAGTTCCTGAGCGTCTACGTGCCGCCGGGCAAATCGCCGATGTGCGGCAACTCGATCTGCCAGGACCGCCGCTTCATGGCCCGCTGGATGCCGGATCTGGAGCGCTTCTTCCATTACCGCAATCTCGACGTCAGCACGCTGAAGGAGCTGTGCCGCCGCTGGCAGCCGGCCATCTACAAGGGCTTCCAGAAACGGGCGATGCACACGGCGCTCGCCGACATTCACGAGTCGATCGACGAACTGAAGTACTACCGCGAACACTTCCTGATCCCGTCGGCGCCGGATGCCGCCGGCGGTGCGGAATAACGGGGCTGATCTGCTTCGACGCGTAACGCGCCGGTGGCTGGCCGGCGCGGCGCCGCCTTCCGGCTGGGCGCACCTCGCTGGTCGCGGCTGACTGGCGCCTGCCAGTTCCCAGCGCCAGAGCGCGACTCAAAACCGAAGCCCCGGATCGAAGCCAGACGGCCAAATCACAGCGGCCAATCCGCGCCCTGATTCCAGCCTATGCAGACCTGGGCGCGCGCTGCGCGTTCTTCGGCCGGAACGCCTTCACCACGTCGGCGTTGGTTTCCACATACGGCCCGCCGATCAGATCGATACAGTACGGCACGGCGGCGAAAATGCCCGGCACCTTCACCGCGCCGCCCGCTTCGGCGTCGCGCAAACCTTCCAGCGTTTCCTTGATCGACTTCGGCTGACCCGGCAGGTTGATGATCAGCGCTGCGTGCTCCGCCGTTTCGCGGATCACCGCGACCTGGCGCGACAGAAGCGCGGTCGGCACGAAGTTCAGGCTGATCTGCCGCATCTGCTCGCCGAAGCCGGGCATTTCCTTCGTGGCGACCGCAAGCGTCGCCTCGGGCGTCACGTCGCGGCGCGACGGGCCGGTGCCGCCGGTGGTCAGCACCAGATCGCAGCCGACCTCGTCGACCAGTTCGGTCAGCGTGGCGGAAATGGTCGGCGCATCGTCCTGAATCAGGCGGGTGACCACTTGCCACGGCGACGTCAGCGCCGCGCCGAGCCATTCCTGCAGCGCGGGAATGCCTTTGTCCTCGTAGACGCCGGTGGAGGCACGGTCGCTGATCGACACGAGGCCGATCACGATTTCGTCGGGGTGATTACGCGTCTGCTTACCGGTGGGTTCAGGCGTCGCGGTCGTCATCTTCGTCGTCCAGAGCGTCGTCGGCGTCGGAGTCGGTCTGCGCGGACGGGCCGTCCGCGTTCTTGATCCACTGGAACAATTCGCGGAAGTAGCGCGGCGGCTTGCTTTGCTGCGCTTCCTTGCGCGCGTTGCGGATCAGCGTGCGGCCTTGCTGCGGGTCGGCGTTCGGATGCTGGCGGATGAAATCGGTCAGCGCGGCGTCGTCGGCGAGCAGTTTTTCGCGGGTGCGCTCGATCCAGTGGAGCTTGGCCGTTTCCGCCTTGTTGACGCCGTTGTAGGTGTCGAGCGCGGTGCGCAGCGCGGCGGTTTCCTCGTCCAGCAGCGAGCGCATCACGCGGCCGACGTATTGCACCTGGCGGCGCTTGCCTTCGTGATCGGTGATGCGGCGTGCTTCGCGCACGGCGTCGTCGAGCTTTTCGGGCATCGGCATGCGCTTGAGCGCGTCTTTGGGCAGCGCGATCAGCGCCGCGCCCAGTTCCTGCAGCTCGTGCATTTCGCGCTTGAGCTGGGACTTGCTGGGACGGTCGTAGCCGTTTTCGTCGACTTCCGGCTCGGCGGATTCGATCGGTTGAATGCGGGTTTTGCGTGTCATACCGATATTGTAGCGTGCCGCGCCCGCCGAACCGCCGTGCTGCCGCGTACAAGGGCTCGCGCCCCGCGAAGCGATGGCGGCGCGGCGCTCAGGAAAGGCGCAGCGAATGCCAGGTACGGCGTCGCGTACCTTGCTATGATCGCGGGATGCGTCACCCGACACGGGCACGCGCGCATGCGCGAGGCATGTGCGCGACCGGTGCGAACACAGCGAACGTAGCGAACACACCCAGGGCCGCTCGGCCCCGAACAGGACGGCAACGACAATGGCAGCAGACATGGACGTCAAGCAGCGCTTTTTTCCGCATACCCAGGATGAACTGAAGGAAATCGCCTCGGACATCCTTCGTCACGCGAAGTCGCTCGGCGGCACCGACGCGGCGACCGAGATTTCCGAAGGCGACGGCCTGTCCGTCTCCGTGCGGCGCGGCGAAGTCGAGACGATCGAACACAACCGCGACAAGATGGTCGGCGTGACGGTGTTCATCGGCAACAAGCGCGGCAACGCGAGCACTTCGGACTTTTCGTCGCAGGCTTTGAAGGACACGGTCGCGGCGGCCTACAACATCGCGCGCTTCACGGCTGAAGACGACTGCGCGGGTCTGGCCGAAGCCGAATTGCTGGAAACCGCGCCGCGCGATCTCGATCTCTATCACCCGTGGAATCTGTCCGCGGACGAAGCGGTGGAAATTGCACGCCGCGCGGAAGACGCAGCGTTCGCAACCGATCCGCAGATCAAGAATTCGGAAGGCGCGAGCGTCTCGGCGCAGCACTCGCAGTTCGTGCTGGCCACCTCGCGCGGCTTCCTCGCGGGTTACCCGTACTCGCGCCACTACATCGCGTGCGCGCCGATTGCGGGCAGCGGCCGCAACATGCAGCGCGACGACTGGTACACGTCCACGCGCAGTGCCGAAGAACTGGCCGATCCGGAAGCCGTGGGCCGTTACGCGGCGCAACGCGCGCTGGCGCGCATCGGCGCGCGCGGTCTGGATACGCGCAAGGTGCCGGTGCTGTTCGAAGCGCCGCTCGCCGCGGGCCTGCTCGGCGCATTCGTGCAGGCCACGAGCGGCGGCGCGCTGTATCGGAAGACCTCGTTCCTCGTCGACAGCCTGGGCAAGCCGGTGTTCGCGCCGCACGTGCAGGTGGTGGAAAACCCGCATATTCCCCGCGCCATGGGCAGCGCGCCGTTCGACGAAGAAGGCGTGCGCACCCGGGAGCGTTCGGTGGTGAAGGACGGCGTGGTGGAAGGCTATTTCCTGTCCACCTACTCGGCGCGCAAGCTCGGCATGCAGACCACCGGCAATGCGGGCGGCTCGCACAACCTGTCGCTGCTGAGCTCGAACACGCGTCCCGAAGACGACTTCGAGGAAATGCTGCGCAAGCTCGGCACCGGCCTGTTGCTGACCGAACTGATGGGGCAGGGCGTGAACTACGTGACGGGCGACTACTCGCGCGGCGCGTCGGGCTTCTGGGTCGAGAACGGCAAGATCCAGTATCCGGTCGAGGAAATCACGGTGGCGAGCACGCTGCAGGAGATGTTCCACCACATCGTCGCGATCGGCGCGGATACGATCACGCGCGGCACCAAGAAAACCGGCTCGGTGCTGATCGAGCGGATGACGATCGCGGGGCAGTAAACCGGTCTTGCCGCTGATCGGCCGGCCGTCGGTTCGTCCGGAGAAACGAAAACGCCACGCGAGATAATGCGTGGCGTTTTTTTTCAGGCGGGGCGGCGACTGTCTGCTTCGAGCGAGTTGATCACGCGTGATGTCAGGCGGCTACGGGCGGCTGCAGGGCGTCAGTCGCCTCGGGCGCCTTTGCGCCGATACGTCACGAATGCGTAGTCGAAGTCGTTCGGTGCATCCGCGCGGTGGGTTTCATGCGCGACTTCTTCCCACTCGGTTTCGTCGAGTTCGGGGAAAGTGGCGTCGCCTTCGAAGTCGGCGGAAATTTCGGTGATGATGAGCTTGTCCGCCTGCCGCAAACCTTCCTCATACAACTGCGCGCCGCCGATCAGGAACGCTTCGGGCGCCTGATCCTGAGCGGCAAGCTTGAGCGCCTCTTCGAGCGTCGTGGCTGCATCGCAGCCCTGGAAACGCCGCGTGGCATCCCGCGTCACGACAATGTTGCGGCGTCCGGGCAAGGGCCGGCCGATCGACTCATGCGTTTTGCGGCCCATGATGATGGGCGCGCCCATGGTGGTGCGCTTGAAGAACGCGAGGTCTTCGGGAAGTCGCCAGGGCAACTGGTTGTCGCGGCCGATCACGCCGTTATTGGCGCGAGCGACGATCAGGGTGAGCGTCGTCATCGAATGGAAAGGGGAACGTAACCGGCTGATTCTACCTGACGCGCCTGTCCTCACCGCCGGGGCGGGTGTCGGCGTGGTGGCAGGGCGCGCGGCGGCATCGGAGCCGGCACGCACAGGCCGTGCGCACCCTGCGTTGCGCGGCGGCCGGATGAGGCCGCCAGTTCACGCGGCGGTGTCTGGCTCGCCGCGGTGACCGACGGGCGAACGCATCATTCCCGCGTGCCGGCGTCCACGGCGAACGCCGCCTTCTCGTCGGCGGCGCTCATTTCGCGCAGCCCATGCTGGCCCATCAGCCGATATAGCGTCACACGCGAAATGTTCAGATCCGCCGCCGCCTCGTTCAGCCGGTGACGATGACGCAGCAGCGCCGCTTCGATTGCGCGCTTTTCGGCGGCTTCGCGCGCTTGGGAGAGCGTCATGGTCTGCTGCCCGGTGAAGTGCGCGAGATCGAGGTCGTCGGCGGAAATCAGCTTGTTCTCCGCCATCACGATCGCGCGGCGCACCCGGTTGATCAGCTCGCGCACGTTGCCGGGCCAGTTGTAGTTATAGAGCGCCTCGATCGCCGACGGCGTGAAGCCGCGAATCTTGCGCGCGCTGTCGGTCTTGAACTTGTGCAGGATGTGATGCGCGAGAATTTCGATGTCCTTGCCGCGCGCCCGCAGCGGCGGCTCGTCCACCCGCAGCACGCAAAGCCGATGAAACAGGTCGGCGCGGAACAGTCCGTCGCGCATCGCGCCTTCCAGATCGACGTGAGTCGCGGAAATGATCCGCACGTCGACAGGAATCGATTCGCGCCCGCCGAGCCGCTCGATCTTGCCTTCCTGCAGGAAGCGCAGCAGGCTCGCCTGGCTCTCGAGCGGCAGGTCGCCGATTTCGTCGAGCAGCAGAGTGCCGCCGTCGGCGGCTTCCACCCGGCCTATCTTGCGCTGATTCGCGCCGGTGAAGGCGCCGCGTTCGTAGCCGAATAGTTCGGATTGCAGCAGGTGGTGCGGAATCGCGCCGCAATTGATCGCGATGAACGGCGCCTTGCGGCGCGGCGAACGCTCGTGAATCGCGAGCGCGGTGAGCTCCTTGCCGGTGCCCGACTCGCCCGCGATGAACACGCTCGCGTCCGTGTTCGCTACCTTGCGGATGGTGCGAAAGAGCTGCTGCATGGCTTCGCAGGTGCCGACCATTTCCTCGTCGCCGGACTCGTTCACGGGCGGCGCGGCGTCGGGGTCGCACAGCGTCACCATGCCGAACGCGTGGCCGACGAGGTAATCGACCGTGGCGTTCGCCACCGGCGTCTTCACGAAGTCGAAACAGTAGTGGCGCACGAGACGCCGCACCACCGGATCGTTGAGCCGCTCGCTGGTGGCGAGCGCGATCCAGCCGACCTGCTGCTGGCGCAGACCTGCTTCCAGCCCGGCCAGCTCGCGCGGCGGAAAGCTCGCCAGATCGACGATGCCCGCGCATGCCACGTCGGGTTTCACCAGCCGGCCGAGTTCATACGCCGAGCGCGCCGCCACGACGTGCCAGCCGCGACTCTGCAGATGCGCGATCAGCGTGTCGTCCGCCGTGCGCGCCACGTACAGCAGGAGGCGCTCGACGCCGCACCCGGCCACCGCGGCCAGGGGCGCCGCGCCGCCGGGCTCCGCCGCCACCGCCGGAGTTCGGGCCGACGCTCTCTCGCCCGGCAGCGCGCGCGGCAGATGCGCCCCCGCTCCGGCTACCGGTGCAACACTGGTCAGGTGAGGTGATTCACGCACGTTCGACCTCGTATCGTTGGCACGTCAGAATGTATAGGGAAACCGCACGCCGACCACGAAGTTCGGCGCGTCGGGCGTCAAGCCCACGGAGACCGAGCCGTTGATGGTCAGGTGCTTGTTCACGACGTGATTCAGGCCAAAATTCAGCGCCGCGGCGGTGGTTTCGCTGCCCGGCACCTTTTCGTATGAGCCCCCCGGCGCGCGCGTCTTCGATTCGGGTTCGAGCGCCATCGTGTACGAGATGCTCGCCGAGTCCTTGTCGGAGAACGCGAGCGCCACGCCGCCGCCGAACTGCACGATGTCGCCGAGCTTGACCGTCGCCGGCTGGGTTTGTCCCTGCACCGACGAAATGTCCGCGAACGAGCGCGCAATGTTGTAGGTGTACGAAAGGCTGCCGAACAGCACGACCGGGTCGTAGGTCTTCAGCAGCGAGACACCGGCCGTGATGTTCCAGAAACCGGTGCCGGTGGGCAGCTTGCTCGGCGCCACCAGATTGGTGTTGTTGGCGTCCACCTGCACCAGCTTCAGGCCGAACGGCGAGGTGCCGGTCGGCGCCTTGATGCGCAGACTGCCGACCACGTCCGGCAGGCTGTTGGTCTCCTTCAGGAACTGGTAGTAAAGCCCGAAGTTGACGTCGCCGATATTGCTGCTGTTCACCGCCGCGTCCGACATCGTGCTCGCCGCGCCGCCCGCGCCGCCCACAATGAAGTTGCTATGCCGGTAGATGTACGGCACGTCGACGTCGATGCTCATACGGTCGGTCAGGCCGTAGCGTGTATCGAGATCGGCCATCACCTGGTGCGACTTGGTCTCGCCGAGGTTGATGTTGCCGAGGAAAATCGCGTCGAGCGCGAGGAAGCCCGACAACTGCAACTGGCGGCGATCGTAGTAGGTGTCGCTGATACCCCAGTCCATCGTCAGCTTGTGGTCGAAGAGCGGGGCGTGCTCGCGCTGCACCACCGCTTCTTCGGCCTGCGTGCGCACCGGTTCGGCCGCCTTCTGCGTCTGGCCGATGGCGCCGCTGCCGTCGGTCGCGGACGGCAGGCCGCCCGCGCTGCCGCTGTCGGGCGGCGGCGGATAGACGGGCACGCCGGTCGCCGTGCCGGTATTGCCGCCGGGCGCGGGCGCGCCCGGATTGATCTGGGCGAGCGGCGGCAACGGCATCGACAGGCCGTCGGCGCCGGGTCGTTCCGCCACGGCTTCGCTGCCGGCCGGCGCGCCGGCGCCCGGTATGCCGCGGCCGCGTTGCGCCATCTCCAGATTGGTCACCTGGCGCTCGAGAGAATGAATCTGCCGCTGCTGCTCGTCGACGACCCGCATCAACGTATTCAGACGTTCTTCTAGCGATTGTCCGGCGAGCGCCTGCGCGCCCGCCCCTTGGGAAAGTGCGAATAGCATCACGGCGGCCGGAATGGCCGCCAGTGCCATGCGCGGCACTTTTTTCGATGAAAGATTATTCATTTGTGTTCCCCCGGTGTTTCCGGCCGCGCGTCGCCCGTCTCCCGTCTCCGGTCCCATGCAGCAGGGTGGCTGACGGCGTGCGGCCTTATCTGTACTGCTCTTGCTGCACTCGGCGGGTGGCGGCCCGCATGCTTATCTCCTGTTTTGCAGAGCTTGTAGAACGCCTAACTGACGAAGCATGGCGGCCGACATTTGCTGCGTCTGCAAATGCAGCTGCAATGCGTTGACGGCTTGCTGGCTATTGCCCGCGATCTGCAGCAACTGGGCGATTTGCCCGTTGCCGGGTGCGATGGTCTGGGTGGCGAGTCCAGCCGGCGTCTGCAGCGCGACACGGATGCCGTCGCTGCCGAACGAGATGCCGGCTTTGACGGAGCCGGTCGAATTGCTGGCCGCGGCTGACGGGGCATTGGCGGTGCCCGCGAGCATCGCGGCGTTGTTGTTGAAATCGATGAGCGCGGAGTTGATGCCGCTGTTACGGTCGCCGGCCACCTGAGTGACTTGCGACACACCGTTGACCGAAATGCTCTGGCCTCCGTTGACCTGGGCATTGGGATTGGCCCCGGCGTTATTGGCATTGGTGTGACTGCCGGGGCCGCCGCCGCTCACGCTCGCCAGCGTGCTGACGGCGCTGGTCGTCTGTCCGGACGCGTTCTGTGCGGCGCTGAGCGTGCCCTGGGCGAGCGCGGTCACGCCGTTGGGCAGATGCCATTGCGAAATGACGTTCAGAACGAAGCCGGAGATCATCGTGCCGCCGGCATATTTGCCGGTCTGGCCGGCGAGGACATCGTCGTCCACCAGTTGCACCTTGACGGTGGCGGAACCGATGTCGTGAGACGCGAGAGGTTCAGGCGCCGGCGCGGAGCCGGCGCCTGATGCTGCCTGGGCGCTGCCGCCTGGTCCGCTCAAGCCGCACATCATCGTGCAGATCGCGAACCCGAGCTGGGTGAGGTGTTGCTTCATGGTGGTTCAGAACAGGTCTGCCTTGATCAAGCCGTACTCGACGAAGGGAGTCGCGGCCGTGCCGTTGGCCAGCGCGTTGGCGCGCAGCTTGAGCGCGAGCGACTCGTTGTCCTGCAAGAGCGGGGAATCCTCCCTGAAGGGTTTGCCGAGGACCGCGAATACCAGGCCGTTCCAGGTCCGGATGAAGTCCTCTTCGAGCACGATGCGATTGCCGAGCGCCGGATCCGCGATGAACACGCGGCCATCCTGGGCATGCTTGACGATCACGAAATGCTCGTACCCGTCGATGTTCATGAGAACCATCACGGGAATCTGCAAGTGTTGGAGCGCGTTGGCGTTGACCCGGAAGCCGCGGCCGCGCAAACCGACGGTCTCGACGAATTTCTTCATGTCGAGCATGGAGAAGCCATTCTTGACAACCACTTCGGGCGTGGAGAACACCATCATCCGGCGAATCAGTTCGGTCTCCGGAATGTCGATGCCATAGCCGTACTTGAGGAGCGTAGCGAGCGCCGCCGCACCGCAGCTGTAATCGAACTGCTGATTGACGATGTGGCTGTAGCGGATGTCCTTCATCGAGCGCACCGTCTTTTTCAACGGAACGCCCGCCAGCGTGGATGTGTCGATGCTCGCCTGTGCGCAACTCTGGCCCGCGCACAGCGTGCAGCCTGCCAGCGCTACAGCGAACCGTAGCGCCGGGAATCCCTTGAACCCGGACATGCTGGTCTCCTGCTCTATACGCGCCGGCCGCTGCGTATGGCGGCCGGCGCGCCTCCCCCTGACTGCCTGCTGGCTTCTGATGCCTGCTGCCGGCTTAGTGGCCGCTGTTCAGCGCGGCGATCGCGAGGCCGTTGTGCTGCAGGTTGCCCGCGCCGCCCGCGATGTTCACGCCGATGTTGCCGGACGCGTTGGCGAGCGAGTTGGCGCCCAGCATCGCGGTGCCCTGGAATTGACCCGTGACCGTCATGCCGGCGGTTTGCGAGTTGTCATCCGTGGCGACCATCGCCGTGGTCAGCGCATTGCCCGGCTTGGTGGTCGTCACTGCACCGGCGAGGCTGTTGTTCTGCACGTTGCCGATACCCGAGGCGACGTTCACCCCGACGTTGCCCGTCACACCCGACAGCGAGCCATCCCCGATCGACGCGTTCAGATTGAAGTTGTTGATCCTCGCGCTGCCACCGGTCGATTGCGTATTGAAGATCTGCGCGTTGCCGAACACGTTGCCGATATCGACCGAGGCCAGCGACACGTCGTTGCTTTGCGCGTTGCTGATACCTTCCGCGATGTTGATGCCCAGGTTGCCCGAGACGCCGTTGGCCGCATTGGCGCCGGTCGTGGCGTTCAGCGTGCCGGCTGTTTGCGTGTTGATGTGCTGCGTCACGGAGCCCCTCGTGGATACGTCCGTCGTGGCAAGGCTCGCGTCGATGCCGAATGCCGCGGCGTAGGCGTCGGTGGAGGACGTCCGGCTGGTCCGGTAGCCCGACGACTGTTCGCCGACCGCGGCGAAGCCCGACCCTTCGCTGGCCTTGTAGCCCCATACCTTGCCCTGTCCGGATGCCTCCGTTGCCTCGAAGCCGCCGGCAAGGCTCGATTTGTTGGCGTAGCTCGATTCGCTGTAGCCGGCCTGCAATCCACCGGCGGCATGGAACGTCCCGGCGCCGAAGAACGGTGTGTTGAAGGCCGCATAGTTGTAGCTGCCGCCGATCGAGCCGCCGGCCGCGAGATGGCCGCCTGAGTTCTGGCTGGTATGCGAGAAGCTGCCCGCGATCCCCGCTGCCTGCTGGCTGGTCTGATAGCCGCCGCCCGCGACGGTGGCGCTCTGGCTGCCGTACACATAGCCGCCCGATGCCTGATAGCCCTGCGCGCCGACCGACGACTGCGAGTGGCTTTGCGATGCCATCGCGAAGACCGAGCCGCCGCCCTTGATCGACGAAGCGTGGTTGTTGTAGGTGGTGGTCACGCGGCCGGTCGTATAGCTCTGCGCCGGCGCGTTGAGCGTAGCGTTGACGTTGACTGTCTGGTTGTTGTTGATCACCGCGCCCGCCGTGCTGGACACGTGCACGCAGCCGAACAGGCCGACCAGACCTTCGACGCCGACCGCTTCGCCGACCAGGGTGGCATTGAACAGGTAGGCCTTTTGCGGTGCGGCAAACGCGCTGCCGGATGCGGCAACGAGAACGGCTGCGGCAATAAGAGTGCGCTTCATGATTCGCTCCGATACTTAAGTGTGGTCAGTTAAAAAAAGTGCCCGCCGGGGGACGGAGCACAAAACTGTTTGCCGTGGCATTACCGGCGCCGGCCGTCTGGTTGATCTGCACGATCCCGTTGACGTTCTTGAAGGCATCGCTGGAAATGTTTGCCTCGCGAACCCCACGAACCCCGATGGATTGACCCAGACCGCCGTTTTTCGGGGCCGTCGCGGATAGCTCCCCATCCGAAACGGTCTCGACTCCGAGCGCCGCAGTGCCCAATTGGGTGCTGTTGCGCTGCAGATTCCCTGCTCCGGCGGACTGGTTCACCAGCACCGCACCGGATGAATTCGAAAAAGCATTGGCTTCGATCGAAGCCCGCGCGCTCGTGACCTTCGCGGCCACGGCGGCGCTCTGCACGCTGGCGTTGCCGTTGTCGGCCGCGCCGCCGTTCGACACCGTGATCTGATTGGCCTGCGCGTTGTTCAGACCGGCCGCTTCGTTGACCGCGAACGCGCCCGTGACGCCGGCGGCCGCGCCGTTGGCGATGGTCGAGGTGGCGCCGAGCGTCGGCACCGATTGCGCATGGGCGTGACTCGCCACCAGCGCGGCACCGCCGATGCAGACGCACAGCGCCGCATGCAGCGAATGCAGCTTGAGCGGGCTCATGAGCGGGTTCATTTCAGACCGCCGAGCGCGCCGGTCAGCGCATTCGATAGCGGCGCCAGCGCGCCCGTCACCGACGAGGTGATAGTCCCGCCGATGCCCGGAGCCGGCAGGCCGATGCCGCCGGAATTCAGCGCCACGTTGTTGCCGGTCGCCTTGCCGCTGAGGATCTGCGTGACAGCCTGCATGCCGGTGCCGCCGAGCACGCCGCCGTCCGCCACGCCGCTGGACCCGTGCGCATTGGTCAGATCGGTGTCGCCCACGATCTGGGCGACCGCCGGATTGAACGAGTTGGCCGGGAAAGTGGTGGCGCGCACGGCGACCGGGTCCTGGCTTTTCGGCACCGGTATGAAAGCGTCGCGCGGCGTGATCGTGCGCTCGACGATGATGTCGCCAGGATTGACCGCCTGTTGCGCCAGGGCGTCGGCGGCAAAAGAGGCGCCAAGCAGACCGACGACGCTTGCCAGTGCCGCCGGCAGGAGGATGGCCGACGACACCCGCGACCTGAAGGCGTGCGGCGTCCGGATAGAGGTGGTCATGTCGGTCCTTGCTTGCGTCTTGTTTTGTGTGCGGGCGGTGTGTTCGCTACACCGCCACCCCTGTTTGCATCGCTAATCGGTTCGGGCTACTTTCTTTGGTAACTGGCGACGTTGCCCTGGGCCGCGCGCGCCGCGTCGACCGGGATCGGTAAAGGCGAGGGCGGGGCGATCTCGTCCCACAGCGTCACGCGGCCGCCGCCGCTGTTGCCGCGCATGAGCTGCGGCGTGCCGGCGCCCATCACCATGCCGAGCGCGCCGCCGCGTTGCCGCGAGAGCACCTGGTCGTCGAGAGAGAAATCGTTCATGGATGCACCATCGGCCGGAATGCTGAGCACGTTGGCGGCGAATTGGCGGGCGCCTGTGAAGGCGCGCGCTTTCGTATCGATGGAGGCGGCTCGCGTGAGCGTCGCGTCGGAGGAAGTGGCGGAACCGGCATCGGCGGATTCCGCCGGCGTGGCCGATAGTGCGGGTTCGGCGTCGTGCGCATTGGCGCCAAACGGCAGCATGGCCAGCGCGATCGCGGTGCAGAGGGCCGCGTATGGTGCAACGCGGCTCAGATCGATGCGGAAAACAGGTCGCATGATGTGTCTCCTTGGTGCACGGCATTTAGCGAAACGTGTGCCATCGCGCGCAATCCATTGGTGGATCAGGACACGAAGCGAAACCTCGAAGCAATGATTGAGAAATTCGACAAAAACGTTTCAGCGCTGAAACGACAGGCAGGAAATACCTCTAATTTGTTAATCCGGGCGGTATGAACTACCTTCACGTCAACGTCAGGTAAAGCGCTTCCACTAATCTTTTATTCGTCGGCTGAATAATGTTTTTTGCTCGCAGAGCCTTGGTGCGTAAGGGGTACACGATTAAATTCGCATAACTGTTTTCCAAGCGGCGCGCGTATAGTAAGCTCTCGGAAAAGAGCTTCAGATTTAAAAAAGCCCGCTAACGGGCCGTCTCAAACACACACACGCCGCTTTCTTGGGGATCAGCTGTCCGCACGGAATGGAATGGCCGTTCGGTTTTTGCTATTGCGCGAATCCCGAATGAGTCAGCGTGTCTGAATTCGGTTCAGGTGCGTGCGTCATCCTTAACGTTCGTTGACGAGAGGATCTGAATAATGGAACCCGCAACGCGACAACTGATTTACGTTTCGCGCGATCCGAGCGCGGAACTGAATACTCGGTTTCATCAGCGCGGCTGGCACGTTGAAGTCGTAGGGTCGGCGCGCGACGTGCGCCGGGCGGTTCGCGCCGGAATGGCGGCGGGAGGTCTGCTCGATCTGTCTAGCGATTTTCAGCCACACGAAATCGCTGCCTTCGAATCGTGCCTGACCATGCCGAATGTGGGCTGGGTTGCGGCCACCATGCCCGGTCAACTGCAGGACGCCGCGTTGCGTCGGCTGGTACGCGATTATTGTTTCGACTATGTGACGGTGCCGTATTCGGGCGACCGGATCGTCGACTCGGTGGGTCATGCATACGGCATGATTTCCTTGGGCGAGCCCGCTTCGAACGATGCATCGCAAGGCGCTGAAGGCGAAATGGTCGGCTCGTGCGACGCCATGCTCGCGCTGTTCCGCTCGATCCGCAAAGTGGCGATGACCGATGCGCCGGTGTTTATCTCGGGTGAATCGGGCACAGGCAAGGAACTGACGGCGGTCGCGATTCACGAACGCTCGGCGCGGCGCAATGCGCCTTTCGTGCCGATCAACTGCGGCGCGATCCCGCCGCATCTGCTGCAATCCGAGCTATTCGGCTACGAACGCGGCGCGTTCACCGGGGCCAATCAGCGCAAGATCGGACGGGTGGAAGCGGCCAACGGCGGCACGCTCTTTCTCGACGAAATCGGCGACCTGCCGCTCGAAAGTCAGGCAAGCCTGCTGCGCTTTCTGCAGGAGCGCAAAGTGGAGCGGCTGGGCGGGCACGGCGCGATCGACGTCGACGTGCGCATCATCTCGGCCACGCACGTGGACATGACGGCGGCGATGATCGAGGGCCGCTTCCGTTCCGACCTGTATCACCGCCTGTGCGTGCTGCAGATCGACGAACCTCCGCTGCGCGCTCGCGGTAAGGATATCGAACTGCTTGCCCGGCACATGCTGGAACGTTTCAAGAAAGATGCGAGCCGCCGCTTGCGCGGCTTCGCCCCGGACGCGATCGCGGCACTGCATAACTACGGCTGGCCGGGCAATGTGCGCGAGCTGATCAACCGGGTGCGGCGCGCCATCGTGATGTCGGAAGGTCGTGCGATCACGGCGCGCGATCTCGAACTGGCCGAATACGTGGAGATCGTGCCGGTCTCGCTCGCGCAGGCGCGCGAGGCGGCCGAACGCCAGGCAATCGAGCTGGCGTTGTTGCGCCACCGCGGGCGCTTGGGCGACGCCGCGCAGGAACTCGGCATCTCGCGCGTCACGTTGTACCGGCTGCTGTGCTCGCACGGCATGCGGCATATGGAAGGCGAGCCGCTGGCTTCGCCGCACGGCGATTTGCCGGCTTCGGTACCGCATCTGTGAGTCGTCTGACCGGCCTCGTGTTTGTGTTGGCCGGTCAAACGGGTTTCGGCGAAGGATTCAAGGCGTTCGAGCCACGCTGTGACCGCGCCGCGCTATGCGCGCGCCATCCCCTTCAGTTTCCCCGCGATATTTTGGATGCCGGGCGCGCCGACCGGGCGCCGTCTGGCCGCGCTTGTTAAAATCGGGTTTTCCGCTCAATCCCCGTGGCGCCCGGATCGATCCCGACAGGCGCCGCGTCGAAGGAACCCGAATGAAACAATATCTCGACCTCGTCCGCACGATTCTCGACACCGGCACGTGGCAGGAGAACCGCACTGGCATCCGCACCATCAGCATGCCGGGCGCCATGTTGCGCTTCGACCTTCAACAAGGCTTTCCCGCGGTCACCACGAAAAAGCTGGCGTTCAAATCGGCGGTGGGCGAACTGGTCGGGTTTCTGCGTGCCTCGCGCAGCGCTGCGGATTTCCGCGACCTCGGCTGCAAGGTGTGGGACGCGAACGCCAACCAGAATCCGCAGTGGCTGGCCAATCCCTATCGCGAGGGACCGGACGATCTCGGCGACGTGTACGGCGTGCAGTGGCGCCAATGGCCCGCCTACAAGGTGTTGAACGCAGACGCGAGCGCGCAGCTTGCCGACGCGAGCGCACGCGGCTTTCAGCTGGTGACCGAATTCGAACAAGACGGCAGCCGCAAAGTGCTGCTGTACAAAGCGATCGACCAGTTGCGTCAGTGCCTCGACACGATCATGCAGAACCCGGCGGACCGGCGCATTCTGTTTCACGCCTGGAACCCCGCGGTGCTGGACCAGATCGCGCTGCCGGCTTGCCACCTGCTTTACCAGTTTCTGCCGAACGTGGTGCGCAAGGAAATTTCGTTGTGCCTCTATATCCGCAGCAATGACGTCGGGCTGGGTACACCGTTCAATCTGACCGAAGGTGCCGCGCTGCTGCACCTGGTCGGTCGTCTGACGGGGTATACGCCGCGCTGGTTCACCTATTTCATCGGCGACGCGCATATTTACGAGAATCAGCTCGACATGCTGCAGCAGCAACTAGAGCGCGAGCCGTACGAAAGCCCGGCTTTCGCGATTTCGGACCGCGTGCCCGAGTATGCGAAGACCGGTGTGTACGAGCCAGAATGGCTCGAGAAGATCGAGCCGTCGGACTTCTCGCTGGTCGATTACCGGCATCACGAGCCGCTCACGGCGCCGATGGCCGTTTGAGCGCTAGCGGGCAAGCTGCCCGGTCTGCACGAAGAAAACCCCCGCGATGCGAATCGCGGGGGTTTTTTCATGCGGCCTGCGAACCCGGACGAAGATGCGCTTAGCCTTTGTGGTGCTCGTCGCGGTTGCCGCCGCCCGAATGCTGGTCGGCGTGTTGAGGCTGCGCCTGAGGATGAGGCTGCTGTGCTTGCTGCGGACGCGGTTCCTGGCGCGGCTGCTGCGGTTGCGGATGAAACTCCGGCCGAGGTTGCTGCTGCGCCTGTTGCGCACGCGCCTGCTGCTGCGGCTGCGGATGAAACTCCGGCCGCGGCTGTTGCTGCACCTGCTGCTGGCGCGGCTCAGGACGCGGCTGCTGCATGGGCTGCGGATGATAATCCTGACGCGGCTGCTGTTGCTGCTGCACCGCCGGGTTCTCCGCGGGATGCGGCGCGCCGCGCTGCTGTTGCGCCATCTCCGGCACTCTTCCCTGCGGCTGCGCGCCAGGCTGCGCAGCGACATCCGGCCGCCCCGCCTGTTGTTGCGGACCGCCGTGCTGCTGGGCCATCGGCGTGTGCGGCTGCGTCCACGCCGGCTCGTGGCGTTCGTTGCCCGCCGGCTGCTGCGCTGCCTGCTGCGGCATACCGCGCTGCTGCTGTTGTTGCTGCTGTGCCCATGCCGCCGGGTTGCCACCGTTCGCTTGCGGCGGACGTGGCACACCGTTTGACGGACGTTGCATCTCGCGAGGCTCCTGGTGCTGGTTGGCCATTTGCGGCGGCATGCCCGGCCGCGTTTGCGGTTCGCCGCCATGCGGCGCTTCGCCCGGCCCCCGACCGAACTGCTGCCCACCGCCATGCGCCGCTTCGCCCGGCCGCTGTCCAGCCTGCTGTTCGCCGGCGGGGCCGCCCGGCGCGCCCGCCGCCATACCAGGCGCCCGTCCCGCGATATGCGACTGCACGACCCGCACGTTCTGCACGGGCAGCGCGCTCGGGCCGCCCGCCATATGCGCCGGCACCGACGTCCGCACGACAGGCTGCCCGGCGCCCGACACCCGTCCGCCGCTTTGCGCGAAACGCTGGGCGAGGCTGTCGTGATAAGCCGCCGGCATCGCCGGACTGTGGGTCGCCACGACCGGACGTCCCATTGTCGCGGCAGGGGGCCGGTAATTCGCATTGCGCAGACCCGGCCCGAAACTCTCCCGCACTGGCGCGATTCCCGGGCCGCCCGGGTTGATCTGCGCGTTGCGCCATTGCCGCGGATCGACCTTCTGGGCGAAGCGTCCCACCGGCTGGCCGTGCACGAAGGCGGTCGCCGGCATTGCGGTCACGCCGCCCGGCGCGCGGTAGTTGATATACGTGTTGTGAATGTTGGTCACATTCACGTTGCGGTTGTAGTTGTTGACGATCGTCGTCCGGTTGACGCGGTCGTAGTAACCGGGGCTCCAGTGATCGTGATCGCCCCAGTGCGGATGCCACGGCTCGCCCGGGCCGAGCGGGAACCACGCGACGCCGGCCGCCACCGCGCCGCCGATCGCCAGATCCACGCCCCAGTTCACGCCGCCGCCACCGCCGCCCACGAAAGCGACGAGCGCGGGCGCATAGACGGGCGGCTCGCTGACCGCGACCGGCCCCGGCACCCATGCCCATGTGTCGTCGATCTGTGCCCAGCGGCCGTAGTGGTAAGGCGCGAAGCCCCACGGCGCGTCGTCGACCCAGGTCCAGCCCCACGGCGCCTGCCATACCCAATGGCCGTCGTGATACGGCGCCCAGCCGGCGGGTGTCGCGCGCGGCACCCACACTTCGCCGTACTGCGGCGAACTGCGCCACGTGCCGTTGGCGTCGAGATCCTGATAGCCGGGGATGTCGCGCGAGACGTAGCGCGCCGATACCGAGCGGTCTTCGGCGGCGTCGCGGCTTGCGGCCCACTGGTCGAAGCCGTCGAGGCCGGGTGCGCCGTTGTCGGCCAGCTGTTGCAGGTTGGTGCCACCGAAACGGATCTGCTGTCCGGCCTCGAGCGGCACCTGGCCGCCGTCGCCGTACACCGTCGCGCTGCCGCTGCGCACGGTGACGGTGGTGCTGCTGCCGTCCGGCGCGACGTCGACGCGATAGTCGCCGGGGCCGTTCAGGCCGAGGGCGAGATTCGGCGTGTCGATTTCATACGATGAGCCCGGCGCGAGTTCGCGCACACGCGCCGACAGGGTGCCCTGAGCGACTTTGAGCTGGGCGCTGGTGTCGTCGAGATTCAGCAGGTCGAGGCTGGTGGTCGGGCCGAGGCGCACCGCCGTCGAGCCGATGTGAAGCTCAGAGCGGGCGTTCTGATCGTTCCACAGCTGGTCGCCGGTGGTGAGCGGCCGGTTGATCTGCGCGTACGACCAGTCGCTCGCCCCGGCCGGTTCCGTGGTGACCGCACCGGCCGTGTAGTTCAGGCGCGCGACGCGGCCCGGCGGATCAGTGTTCTGCATCGCGGCGGCGGCCTGAGGTGCCTGCTGGATTTCCTGCGCGAGCGGCGCCTCGGCTGCGAACAGGAACGTGGCGGCTGCGATCAGCGTATAGCCGACGACCCGGCGGCTCGAAGGGAAGTGTGGGGTGACTGTTCTCATGATTTATCTCCGACGGACGCGGCCACTTGCGGCGTCCGTGCAGTCACTGTACCCGTGGCGTTTGTTTCAAGGCCCCCACTTTTGTAAGGCCGCCTCGCTAGCGTGTAACAAAAGGTCTCGATTCAGCGCTCGGTAAAGCGATTCGTAAGCGGATTGCCGGTTTTTCGCTAAGACTTAGTGCGGCGAGAGCCGCCTTACGCAGCCAGAAACGCGTCGAAATGACGATGCCCAGCCGGCGTGATGCGCAGAATCCGCGGCCGCTCCGTGCGTTCCACCCACCCGTGCGCCGACCACGAGTCGAGCAGCGCCGCGCCGAGGGCGCCGCCCAAGTGGGGCCGCCGCTCGCTCCAGTCGGGACAGGTGCAGGCAAAACGGCGGCGCCGGCTCTTCTGCGCCGACATGTCGATGCCCCAGTCGGCGAAGCGGGCGGCGCCGTCGGCGGTGGCTTCCAGCGACGTGCCATGCAGCGTCAGCAGGCCGCGTTCGATCAGCCGCTCGAACACGCGCACCGACAACTCGCCCGCCATATGGTCGTAGCAGGTGCGCGCAAAGCGCATGTCGAGCGGCACGGTGCGCGCCGGGCGCGGCACCGGACGCTGCGGTGCGCTGACTTGCGCGACATTGGCGAGCGCTTCGATCGACGCGGCGATGTCGGGCGAGGCAATCCGGAAATAGCGATGCCGGCCGCGCACTTCGAGCGCGAGCAGGCCGCCGTCGGTGAGGCGCGCGAGATGGGCGCTGGCCGCCGACGGCGAAAGCCCGGCGATCATCGTCAGCTCGCCGGCCGGGCGGGCGCTGCCGTCCATCAGCGCCCACAGCATCGCGGCGCGGCCGGGATCGGCGAGCAGCGCACCGATGCGGCTCAAGCCTGGGAAATGGTTCTGTTCGTCTGCGAGGGTGGCGCTCATCTGACGTCTCCGAAGGCGCCGCGAATAGGGCGCCATGCACTCCACTGTATCGGGCTGGGTGATTCGATGTTTCAGCTTAGCGTGAACTATCGAATGCGGCACCTACGAAAACCCGGCGCACGCGGTCGGCCGGCCGGGAGGACGGGCGTTCCTGCCGGCGCGTCGGTACCGCGCAGGCCCGCCAGGCTAGAATCGAAATCTGTCCTTGCGGGAACACGTTGTCATGAAATCTCTTCTTGCCGTCATTGCCGCCGCTCTGCTGCTCGGCGCCTGCGCGCAAGGCGGCGCCGGTTCGGGTTCGGGTTCGGGCGCGGGCACCGGCAGCATCACCATGTACGGCACGATCGACGAAGGCATCACTGTCCGCAAGTAAGCGGCCGACCGGCGCGTTCTGGAATAAACACAGGTCGACCCCGGCGGCTGGCAGAAATTGATGCATCATTGTCATCTCTGCCATCCGCAGCCATGTGACGATCGGGTCATCTCACTTCCGCCGCCCGGAACCTATCGATGCCACCACCGTCCGCCGCTTCCGTCTTTCCCGCCCAGCCGACTGGCCTGCGCGACGCCGGCCCGCACGAGCGCCGCGCCGCGCGTGTGCTGGCCGTGTGCCAGGCGCTGTATACGTCATCGGTATCGATCGATCTGACGCTGACCGGCCTGGTCGGCTACACGCTCGCCGACGACAAGGCGCTCGCCACGCTGCCGTTCTCGCTGATCACCGTCGCCGCCGCGCTGACCACGATCTTCGCGTCGTTCCTGATGGCGCGCATTGGCCGGCGCGCGGGTTTCGTGCTCGGCGCGGGCGTTGGTGCGCTCGGCGGTGCGGTTTCCGTGTGGGCGATTTTTCACCACAGCTTCTGGCTTTTCTGCGCCGGCACGGCGACGGTCGGCGTATTCCAGGCTTTCGCGCAGTACTACCGACTGGCGGCCGCCGACGCGGTCGGCATCGAAGGCAAGAGCCGGGCGATTTCGACCGTGCTGGCGGGCGGCGTGGTGGCCGCGGTCTGCGGGCCGCTCCTTGCCGCGTGGAGCAAGGACTGGCTGGCGCCGGTCGCGTTCGCGGGTTCGTATGCGCTCGTAACGGGCTTCGGGCTGTTGTCGGTGGCGCTGCTGGCGACGCTGTATCGCGACGCGGCACCGGCCGTGAGCACGGCGGCGAGTCACGAGGCGGCGCGGCCGCTCGGCGAAATCGTGCGGCAGCCGATCTTTGCGGCGGCTCTTGCCAATAACGCGCTCGGCTACGCCGTGATGATGTTCGTGATGACCGCCACGCCGATCGCCGCGCTCGCTTGCGGCCACACGATCGGCGACGGCGCCGCGATCATCCAGTGGCACCTGGTCGGCATGTTCGCGCCGTCGCTGTTTTCCGCGCGGCTGATCAAACGCTTCGGCGTGCTGCCGGTGATCGGCGCGGGTATCGCGCTGTCGGCGCTATGCGGCGTCCTCGCCTTGCGTTCGACCGATCTGCCGCATTTCTACGCGGCGCTCGCTTGCCTCGGCGTGGGCTGGAATTTCATGTTCGTCGGCGGCTCGACGCTGCTCGCGCAATCGTACCGGCCGTCGGAGCGCGCCAAGACACAGGCGACCAGCGAATTCACGACGTTTGCGTTTTCCGCGCTGGGCTCGCTGTTCGCGGGCCAATTGCTGGCCCGCTTCGGCTGGGCGACGATCAACGCCGCGATATTTCCGCTGCTCGGCGCGGCGGCGCTCGCCACGCTCGGCTACGCGTGGTCGCGCAAGCGGCAGGTGGCGAGGGAGGTGTCCTGATGGCGGCGCGTCATATTGTTTTCGCGGTTGCGCCGGATCTGGTGCTGCTCGATGCGTGCGGGCCGCTGGAGGCGTTCTGGCGCGCGGAGTTGACGGTCGCGGCGACCGCGGGCGGAGGCGCCGCTGGTATCGCGAACGGCGTTGACGGTGCCGGCGCCGGCGAAGCGGGTAAAGCCGCCGGTTCGGCCGGTAGTGCGGCGCGACCCGTGGCCTATCGCACGACGGTCGCATCGATCGACGGCGGCATAGTGCAAACTTTCCCCGGCCTGCCGATCGTCACCGAACGGCTCGATTCGCTCGCCGACCAGCCCATCGACACGCTGATCGTCCCCGGCGTCCCGGTCGACGAACCCTGCACGCTGCAGCCGGAGCTGGTCGCATGGATCAGACGCCATGCGACGCGGGCGCGGCGGGTGTGCTCGGTGTGCACCGGCGCGTTCTATCTGGCGGCGGCGGGGCTGCTCGACGGCCGCCGCGCCACCACGCACTGGCGCGACGCCCCGCACCTCGCGCGCCGCTTTCCGAACGTCCACGTGGAGCCCGATCCGATCTTCATCCGCGACGCGGGGCGCCGTGAGGGCGAGGGCGTGGTCTGGACTTCGGCGGGCGTGACGGCGGGTATCGACCTCGCGCTGGCGCTGATCGAGGAGGACGTCGGCCACGCGGTCGCGATGCAGGCGGCGCGGCGGCTCGTGGTCTTCATGAAGCGGCCGGGCGGCCAGTCGCAGTTCAGCGCGGCGCTGGCGGCGCAGGCCTCGGCGAACGGACCGTTCGAGGCCTTGCATAGCTGGATGGCGGCGCATTTGCGCGACGATCTGTCGGTGGAGCGGCTCGCCGAACGAACCCGGATGAGCCCGCGTACATTTGCACGCCGCTATGTCGACGAGGTCGGCCGCACGCCGGCCAAAACCGTCTCGGCGTTGCGGCTGGAAGCGGCCTCGCGGGCGCTCGCCGAATCGCGCCGGCCGCTCAAGCGGATCGCCCTCGACTGCGGCTTTGGCAGCGAACAGAACTTGCGGCGGGCGTTCTTGCGGCGTTTCGGCGTGCTGCCGCTCGATTATCGCGAGCGCTTCATGTCGGCCGGTACGCCGCCAAGCGAGACTGCGTTCGAGGCTGCCCAGCCGGGTTGATGACGGGCGCGAAGCAAAAGCACTGGGAAAAGCCCACGCCGCACGCACGCTCGACCGCTTTCCCCCGGCCGCCGGCCCGGGCGCGCGACGCGGTCAATATTGCGCTCGTATAATCGCCTCCTTTCAATGCATCGATTGACCGGAGTCAAGATGAGCACCCCTGCCGCAGCGCCGCTGGACCGTTCCGAAACCACTTTCCGCTTTCTCGCCGAACCGACCTCGGTCAACTTCGGCGGCAAGGTGCACGGCG
The DNA here is from genome assembly GCF_002278075.1 of Paraburkholderia aromaticivorans. NCBI lineage: Bacteria > Pseudomonadati > Pseudomonadota > Betaproteobacteria > Burkholderiales > Burkholderiaceae > Paraburkholderia > Paraburkholderia aromaticivorans. Next base: position 2,217,502 of record NZ_CP022989.1, read on the forward strand.
GCGCGTTGATGAAGTGGATCGACGAGACCGCGTACGCGTGCTCGGCGGTGTGGTCCGGGCGTTACTGCGTGACGGTCAGCGTGGGCAATATCCGCTTTCGCCGGCCGATTCTGGTCGGCAACCTGGTCGAGCTGCGCGCCCGGGTCGTGGCGACGGGCCGCACCAGCATGCACATTCACGTTTCGGTGCAGGCGGGCGACCCGAAGGGCGGCGAACTGCTGCAAACCACGGATTGTTTGATCGTGATGGTCGCCGTCAACGAGAACGGCCAGCCCGTGCCCGTGCCGGCCTTCGTGCCGGAGACGGACGAACAGAAACGCCTTGCCAGGTACGCGATCGATGTGAAGGAAGCACTCGACGCGATCGTCGAACTGAAGCCGGAAGAAGTGGCGCAGGGGAAGGTTTAAGCGGCGCCCTTCGCGCCACTCGCAGGGCCGCGGGAGCGGTGTGTCCGCGCGGCCTGCCGTGTCGCAAACGATGCCGGGCGGTTCAAACACCCTGGCCTCGCCACTCGATCCCGCTGTGCCGTACCCAGTGACGCGGCCGATCACGCCGCCGGATGCCCGACCATATCGTTCGGCCGCACCCATTCGTCGAACTGCTGCTCGGTGACGAAGCCGAGCGCAAGCGCCGCCGCCTTCAGCGTCGTGCCTTCCTTGTGCGCCTTCTTGGCAATCTTAGCGGCCTTGTCGTAACCGATGTGCGGATTGAGCGCCGTCACCAGCATCAGCGATTCGTTGAGCAGCGTATCGATACGCTCGCGGTTCGGCTCGATGCCGACCGCGCAGTTGTCGTTGAAACTGTGCGCGCCGTCGGCGAGCAGGCGCACCGATTGCAGCACGTTGTGCGCGATCATCGGCCGGAATACGTTCAACTCGAAGTTGCCGCTCGCGCCGCCGATATTCACCGCGACGTCGTTGCCGAACACCTGCGAGCAGAGCATGGTCAACGCCTCGGACTGGGTCGGATTGACCTTGCCCGGCATGATCGAACTGCCCGGCTCGTTCTCCGGAATCGACAGTTCGCCCAGCCCGCAGCGCGGGCCGCTTGCCAGCCAGCGCACGTCGTTGGCGATCTTGTTCAGGCTCGCCGCCACCGTCTTCAACGCGCCATGCGCGAACACCAGTGCGTCGGCCGCGGCCATCACTTCGAATTTGTTCGGCGCCGAGACGAACGGCAAACCGGTCAGCTTGCCGATGGCGGCCGCGACCTTGTCGGCGAATTGCGGATGCGCGTTCAAACCGGTGCCGACCGCGGTGCCGCCCTGCGCGAGTTCATACAGATGCGGCAGTGCCGATTCGACGTGACGAATGCCGTGTTCCAGTTGCGCGACGTAACCCGAAAACTCCTGCCCGAGCGTAAGCGGCGTGGCGTCCTGCAAGTGCGTGCGGCCGATCTTGACGATGTCGGCGAACGCCTTCGCTTTGCCGTCGAGCGTATCGCGCAGCGTCTTCAGCGCCGGCAGCAGATGCTTGACGATCGCATAGGCCGCGGCCACGTGCATGGCGGTCGGAAACACGTCGTTGGACGACTGGCCGCGATTCACGTCGTCGTTCGGATGCACCTTGCGCGCTTCGCCGCGCTCGCCGCCGAGCAGCTCGCTCGCACGGTTGGCGATCACTTCGTTGAGGTTCATGTTGGTCTGCGTGCCCGAGCCGGTCTGCCAGACGGCGAGCGGAAATTCATCCGGGTGCTTGCCGTCGATGATCTCGTCGGCGGCCTGCATGATCGCTTTCGCCTTGCTCTCGTCGAGCACGCCGAGGCCGAGGTTGACTTCGGCGGCGGCGCGCTTGATGACGGCCAGCGCGGTGATGAGTTCGGGCGATTGCTTCTCGGTCGAAATGCGGAAATTCTGCAGCGAGCGCTGAGTTTGCGCGCCCCATAGACGAGCGTTCGGCACGGCGATTTCGCCGAATGTGTCGCGCTCCAGTCGTACGTCTTCAGTCATGTTCAACTCCGCTTCAAAGTTCTGCGTTGACGGGCAATAGGGAGAATAGACCTGTTAGCGCATTCCGGTACAAACCGGCCTGTGGATCGAATATGTAGGTGCGGCGCGTGCCGTCTTCGACGTCGCTCCACACGAGCGGGGAGAGCGGCGCGCCGATCGAGCGCAGATAGGCAAGTTGCGCGTCGTCCGCGAGCGTGACGCGATAACTTTCCTCGGGCGACGTGGCACGTTCGAAGATTTGCGCCACCTGTTCGGCGAGCGGCGGGCTATGGATCACCAGCGCCAGTTCGGTGTTCAGATTGGCCGAACGCGGATCGAGGTTCATCGAGCCGATCACCAGAATCTTCCGATCGATCACATAGGTTTTTGCATGCAGACTGGCGCGCGAGCGCGAGCCGGCGAAGCCCACGCGCGGCGAGTTCTGCTGCGGCTTGAATTCGTATAACTCGACGCCCTGGCGCAGCAGCGGCACGCGAAACGGACTGTAGCCGGCCTGCACGGCGACCGCGTCGGTGGCGGCGAGCGAGTTGGTCAGCACGGCGATGCGCACGCCGCGATGCGTCAGTTCGCCGGCTGTCTTCACACCGGCGTCATGCGGCACGAAGTAAGGCGAGATGACGAGGAAGTCTTTCTGCGCATCGCGCATCAATTCGCCGAGCCGCTGCATGGGCGGGCTCACATAGTCCGGCGACGGATGCACGATCTTCTCCGGCAAGTCCGCTTTGAACTCGGCCGGCGCCCAGGTGAGGCTGAGCTGATCTTTGGCGATCTGCGAAGCGAGCGGGGTGGCGTTCAGCGGTTTCGCGTTGTACGGATCGGCGTTGGTGCGCCAGTGCTGGCGCAACTCGTCGCGAGTCTGGTCCAGTTCCTTGGCGTCGAATGTCTGCTTGTTCAGCACGCGCAACGGATAGGAGATGCTGCTGTTCCAGTAGTCGTCGAAGCTCGCGGAGATGTCGGCGGTGATGGGACCCGCGGCCAGCACGTCGAGATCGCGGAACTGCAGCGTTTCGCTCGCGCTGAAATATTCGTCGCCGAGATTGCGGCCGCCCACGATCGCCAACTGATTGTCCGCGATCATCGCCTTGTTATGCATGCGGCGCGTGAAATGGCCGATTTGCGTGAACACGTTCGTGGTGCGTTCGAACATGCCTTCCTGCGCGCTGCCGAACGGATTGAACACGCGAATCTCGATGTTCTCGTGCGAGTTCAACCCCGCCATGATGCGGTCGATGTCCTTGAAGTTGAGATCGTCGACCAGCATGCGCACCCGCACGCCGTGATCGGCCGCATAGAGCGCGGCACCGAGCAGCAGCTTGCCGGTGGTGTCCTCGTTGGCGATGTAGTACTGCATGTCGAGGGTTCGCGTCGCGGCGCGCGCGAGGGCAATGCGCATCTGCAAGGCGTCCGTGCCGTTCGGGAGGATCCGGAAACCGGATTGATCCGGATGCGCGGCTTCGAGCGGCGCGAGTGCTGTGCGAAGCGGGGTTGTTTCCGTAACGGGCAGGGCGTGTGTGACGTGCCGGTCGAACTCGGTGGCCGGCGGCCTGGTGGCACAGGCGGCCAATAGTGCCGTGGCGCAGCACAGCAGGAAGAATTGTCTCGTTGTGCCCCAGGCGGACTTGCCGTGGGGTCCGCGGAGCGCGCGCTGGCGTTGCAGTGCGGCCCTGCTTTGATCTGGATGCGACGGCACGCTTTTCCCCCTGGTTTGCTGGCTTCTAATGGCGACAGCGGGCGACAGCGCGCGAGTCGTTCACGCTGTCGAGAAATGCATTCTAAGGGGAATCAGGCAAGCGGGTTTCTTTGTTCCGCTCGCCGCTCGCGGGGGGCGACGCGGTTCGACGTGGCGCGGTCGCCAAGCGAACGCGCCACGCGTCACTGCGTGAAAATCGGATTAGCCGTGCTCGGCGTGCAACGCCTGATCGCTCTCCACACGCGTCGAGCCTTTTGCGGGACGTCCTGCCCAGTAACCGGCGAGCAGCGAGCCCGACAGGTTGTGCCACACCGAAAACAGCGCGCCCGGCAACGCCGCGATCGGCGTGAAATAGAGCTTGCCGAGCGTCGCGGCGAGGCCCGAGTTCTGCATGCCCACTTCGATGGCGAGCGTGCGGCACACCGCTTCGTCGAAGCCGAGCAGACGGCCGCCCCAATAGCCGCCGAGCAGGCCGATGCCGTTATGCAGCACCACGCCCAGCATCACCACGAGGCCGACCGATGCGATGCTCTTCTGCGTGCCGCCCACCACCGCGCCGATGATCAGCACGATCGCGACCATCGAGATCAGCGGCAGAACCGGTTCGATCCTGCGCACGATTTTGCCGAACAGATGATTGACGATCAGCCCGATCACGATCGGCAACGCGACGATCTGCAGAATGCTCATCAGCATGCCGTGCACGTCGACGGCGATCGAGGCGTCCACGTAGAGCCGCGTGAGCAGTGGCGTCGCGAATACGCCGACCAGGGTCGACAGCGCGCTGATCGTCACCGACAACGCAACGTCGCCACGCGCCAGATAGATCATCACGTTCGACGCCGTGCCGCTCGCCACGCTGCCCACCAGCACCATGCCGGCGGTGAGATCCGGCGGCATGCGCAACGCCTTGGCGATCACCCATGCGGCGAGCGGCATGACGAGATAGTGCAGCACGATGCCGGCGATCACCGGCGCGGGCCGCGTGAAGACACGCTGGAAGTCGGCCACCGAGAGCGTGACGCCCATCGCGAGCATGATGATGGTCAGCAGCGCGGTGACGTGCGGCGCGATGCCGGAGAACGAAGCGGGCGAACTGTACGCGGCAATCGAAACGAGCACGGCCCAGAGCGGGAAAAGACGGGTGACGCGGGCAAGCATGAGGGGTGGTCCTTGATTATGTTTTATCGCGAGAAGCAGGGTCGGTCGAGCGGCACGACACCGGTGGTGGCGTGCTCGCCGGAGTCTGCCGCGTGAGCGCGGCAAGCCGTGATGGCGGGAGATGAGCCTTCGGGCGGCGCTGGCCTTTTTGAGGCGCGCAGGTGGGTTTTCGGCGCATGGGCGCGGATAGGCGGCCGTGAGTCGGAACGCCGCATTCTACCTGCCACGGCGAACGACTCGCGTGCCTATGGTTGCGCGTGCAACCAGCCGCGCCGTGCCGAAACGCCTTGGGTGAAGGCAGCGCGAAGCGGAGCCGGCACGCGCCGCGAACCCGGCTTCAAACGGATTCGACCGGCTGTGCCGCGGGCGCGGCCGGCACGCGCCGCAGGCTCAGTTTGTGAAAGCGCAGTGTCATCAGCAGCGCGACGCTCGCGAGACCGGCGGCGAGCCCCCACCACAAGCCGCGCGCGCCGAGGCCGAAGTGAAACGCCAGCGTGTAGCCGGTCGGAAAGCCGATCACCCAGTAACCGAACGCGGCGGCGATCATCGGGACACGGGTGTCTTTGAGGCCGCGCAGACAGCCGGAACCGACCGTCTGCATGCCGTCGACGATCTGGAAGATCGCGGCCACGCCGAGCAGCGAACTCGCGAGCGCGACCGTGGCCGCGTTGGCCAGGTCGTCGAGATGCAGATAGAGGCCGACGATCCAGTGCGGCGCGGCGATCAGCACGAGGCCCGACAGCGTCATGAAAGCGACGCCGAGCGCGAGCGCCACGAACCCGGCGTGCCGCGCGGCGAGCGGCTGGCCGGCGCCGGACCAGAAGCCGACGCGCACGTTGGCCGCCTGGCCGATCGCGAGCGGCACCATGAAGGCCACCGAGGCGACGTTCAGCGCGATCTGATGCGCGGCCAGCTGCGATTCGCCGAGCAGGCCGACCATCAGGCCGGTGGCGAGAAAGAGCGTCGACTCGACGCCGTAGGTGATCGCAACCGGCCAGCCGATGCCGAACAGTTCGCCCATCAGCGGCACGTTCGGCCGGGTGGCGACGACGAAATGACGATAGCGCGGCCGCAGGTGTAGTAGCGCCATCAGCACGAGCGCACTCAGCCAGACGGTGATGGAAGTGGCGGCCGCCGAACCGAGAAAACCGAGCCGCGGCAGACCATAGGCGCCGTGGATCAGGCCGTAGTTGAGAAAGCCGTTCACGCCGACGCTCACCAGCGACACCCACAGCAGCCGTTTGGCCGCGCCGATGGCCGGCAGGAACGAGCGCATCAGGCCGACGCCGATCAGGCTGCCGAGCGAGCCCCAGCGCAGCACCGCCGCGTATTCGCCGACGTTGTGGGCGAGCAGCGCGGGTTCGCCGAAGGCGAGCAGGATCGGCGTGGCGAACGAGAGCAGGAAGAACGCCGGCACCGACAGGAGCACGGACAGCACCAAGCCCGTCCAGTAGATATGCGGCACGCGGCCTTCGTCCTGCGCGCCGCGCGCGTGCGACACACTCACGCTGACGGAGGTCAGCACGCCTTGCAGCAGTGTGACCACCACGAAGAACAGGTTGGCGCCGAGGCCGCCGGCCGCCAGCGCGTCGGGGCCGAGCGAGCCGAGCAGGATCGTGTCGGTGACGCCCATCGCCATTTGCGAAAGCTGCGCGATGGCGAGCGGCGCGGCGAGACGGGCGGTGTCCGCCACGTGGCGGGTCAGGGTCGGCGGCCGGGCGGCCACCCGGGTGAAGCCGGATTGAGTCATGGAGCGCTTGGCGGCGGATGTGGCGACAGCGCGACGGCGGGCGCGGTAGTCGCGCGGGCGGTGGCGAAGGCGGCGGCTCGGAGAGCCTGGACGAAAGCGCGAGGCAAGCGCCAGCCGGAGGTGTCAGCCGATTGTTTGTTTGTCGAAACTGAGAGCTTATTGCTTAGGCGCGGCGCTGTCGATGGAAGAAGCACGATTTTGGTGCGCGCGCCCCTCCGAGTTTTCGGAACCGCGGGAGATGGCCGCGCCGTCAGGCCTCGTGGACTGCAATCCGCGTATCGCCGAGCGACACGACCTGTCCCGCGCGGATTTTGCAGGTTTTACGCGTTTCGACCCGGCCGTCGACGGTGACCGCGCCGTCCGCCACCATCATTTTTGCCGAGCCGCCGCTATCCGCAAGCCCCGTTATCTTCAGGAGATTGTGCAGTTCGACGTAGTCGCCGGTAAGGGTGAAATCGAGATTGGGCATGGCGTTTGCGCCTTCGGGAAAAGGGTTCGCATCATAAGCCAGAAGCTTGCCCTGGATGAAGTTCGAGGTGTGCGCCGTGATGATGTGAGCATCTGCAAGCAGATGTTATGCGGTTGTCAGAAAGTGAAACGTTGCGTAACGCCGATCGCAAAACAAGAACTTCACTCGTAAAGTGCAGGTCAGTGGTAAAGCCTGCCGGATTTATTCGGTAGCGAGCAGACCGGGCGAGGCACGCAGAGCGCGCTCGCCGAGCGCCTCGACAATGCGCAACGCCAGACAGGCCGCCCGCGTCACAACAACTTTAGAGAGGATGAGTCATGACCCAGATTCGAACGCTTCTGATCAATACCGCCGTTGCCGCCGCTGTGACAGCTTTCGCGGCCGGCGCCGCCATCGCGCAGACCGCGCAACCGGCTGAGGGGACGAACGGCCAGCCGCAGGTGCAGGCGCAAGGCGCCGACCTTGCGCCCGCTGCGCCCGCCGCTCAGGGCGTGCAGCCGGTGACGCCGCCGCCGACGCGTCTGACGGCGTCCGGTTCGACCGACCCGCTGGTGCAGAAGCGCGACGCCAATGCGAAGGCTAACGCCGAGTATCGCGCGTCGAAGAAGGCGTCCAAGGCCGAGCTGAAGGATCAGCAGAAGGCCGCCAAGGAGCAGTACAAGGATCAGGTGCGCGGCGCCAAGATCAACCAGAAGGCGGACAAGCAGGCCGCCAATAACGAAATGAAGATGGAAATGCAAGGCCAGGCGGGCGTCCAGTCGGACGGCGCCGACGTCAAGCACTGAGGCTGAGCGTCCAGGCGGTCGCGTGGCGGTGTGCATGGCCGTCGCGGCCGCTTTGACCGGGCGCGTTTGAAGAATCACGTGGTTCAGGTTTTTCGTTTCACGGAGGTCTCGCATGAGTATCAACCCGTCCCTGAAGTCCAGAATTTACGCCGCCTTGATCGCGGGCTGCCTGTCATCGGTTGCCTTCGCTCAGGCTAGCGATCCGGCCGCGGCGCCGGTCACCCACGCCGACAAGAAGGCGGCCAAAGAGCAGTCGAAGGCGGACAAGAAAGCGTCCGTCGCGCAAGCCAAGGCCGACAAGACGAAGACCGAGGCTCAGGCCGACGCCGACAAGGCCAGCGCCGACGCCAATCTGAAGGATGCGAAGAAGCAGTAGGCAACGTCGCTGTTCGCAACGCACCGGCGTGTGAATGTCATTGCGTTGCGGCTTCGACGAAAGGCCCGTGCGCTTTCGAGCCACGGGCCATTTTTGCGCGCGATTCAGATGCAGCCGCCGCCGCGCGCCGCGCGCCGGGCGCGTGCGGAGCGCCGAGCGAAAAAAGGGTCGCTTGTCTACGAGGGTTGTATGGATATACAGTATGCGTCGCCATATTGAATCCACCCCAAGCCCAAACCGATCGTGCTCTCCGTCGCCGAATCCCCGTCGTTCGATACCGCCGCGTGGCTCGCCAAGCTCAACGACGCGCAGCGCGAAGCCGTCGAATACGGCGCCGACACGCCCACCGCGCCACCCGGCGCATTGCTGGTGATCGCGGGCGCCGGTTCCGGCAAGACCAACACGCTCGCGCACCGGGTCGCCAACCTTGTCGTAAACGGCGCCGATGCGCGCCGCATCCTGCTGCTGACCTTCTCGCGCCGCGCCGCGCTCGAAATGATCCGCCGCGTCACGCGCATCGCCGGCGCGGCGCTCGGCACGCGGGCCGCGCTGGCGCAAGGGCTCACGTGGGCCGGCACGTTCCACAGCGTCGGCGCGCGGCTCTTGCGCGAGTACGCGGACCTGATCGGCCTCGCGCCGGCCTTCACGATCAACGACCGCGAGGATTCCGCCGACCTGATGAATCTGGTGCGCCATGAGCTCGGCCTGTCGGCGAAAGAGCGGCGCTTCCCGGCGAAGGGCACGTGCTTTGCCATTTATTCGCGCGTGGTGAACACCGGCGCGTCGCTCGGCCAGGTGCTCGACAACGCGTTCCCCTGGTGCCGTGAATGGGAGGCCGATCTGCGCGTGCTGTTTGCCGCCTACGTGGAGGCCAAACAGAAGCAGAGCGTGCTCGACTACGACGACCTGCTGCTTTACTGGTCGCTCATGGCCGCCGAGCCGGCCATCGCGGCCGACCTGTCGGCGCGCTTCGACCACGTGCTGGTGGACGAGTATCAGGACACCAACCGTCTGCAGGCGTCGATCCTGCTCGCGTTGAAGCCGGACGGCCGCGGCCTGACCGTGGTCGGCGACGACGCCCAGTCGATCTACTCGTTTCGCGGCGCGACCGTGCGCAACATTCTCGATTTCCCCGCGCAGTTCGATCCACCGGCCAAGCAGGTCACGCTCGAACGCAATTACCGGTCGACCGCGCCGATTCTGGCGGCGTCGAATGCGGTGATCGAGCTGGCCAGCGAGCGCTACACGAAGAATTTGTGGACCGACAAGGCGTCGGCGCAGCGCCCGCGTCTGGTGAGCGTCGCCGACGAGGCCGACCAGGCGCGCTACATCGTCGAACAGGTGCTCGAGGCGCGCGAGCAGGGCATGAAGCTCAAGTCGCAGGCGGTGCTGTTTCGCGCCGCCCATCACAGCGCCGCGCTGGAGATCGAACTGACCCGGCGCAACATTCCGTTCGTGAAGTTCGGCGGGTTGAAGTTTCTCGATTCGGTGCACGTGAAAGACGTGCTCGCCGTGCTGCGCTGGGCGGAAAATCCGCGCGACCGGGTGGCGGGATTTCGCGTCGTGCAGTTGCTGCCGGGCGTCGGGCCCGCCACCGCGGCGAAGGTGCTCGACGAGATCGTCGCGCGCGCGGGCAGCGGCAACCCCGCCGACACCGCCGGCGGCGCCCTGGCCGCCTTCGCCGCGCCGGCTCGTGCGCAGGAAGACTGGCATCCGTTCGTCAAGCTGATGTCGAGCGTGTACGGGCGGCAAACGCCGTGGCCCGCCGAATTCGAAATGGTGCGCCGCTGGTATGAGCCGCATCTCGAGCGCAACCACGAGGACGCGGCGATCCGTCATGCGGACGTGTTGCAGATGGAGAGCATCGCGGGCACGTATGCGTCGCGCGAACGCTTTCTGACCGAACTGACGCTCGATCCGCCCGACGCCACCAGCGACGAATCCGGCGTGCCGCTGCTCGACGAGGACTACCTGATCCTCTCCACGATCCATTCCGCGAAGGGGCAGGAGTGGCGCAACGTGTTCGTGCTGAACGGCGTGGACGGCTGCATTCCGTCGGACCTCGGCACCGGCAGCGAAGAGGAAATCGACGAGGAGCGCCGTCTGCTTTACGTGGCGATGACGCGCGCAAAAGAGGATCTGCATATCGTCGTGCCGCAGCGCTTTTACGTGCACAACCAGACGCATATGGGCGATCGGCACGTGTGGGCGTCGCGCACGCGCTTCATTCCTGCGCATCTGATGCCGCTGTTCGACGCCTATGCATGGCCGCGCGTGCCGGTGCCGAGCGCACCCACGGCGGCCGGGCTGGCGGCGGCCGCGCAGGCGAAGATCGAGATCGCGGCGAAACTCAGGAAGATGTGGGATTGAGAGCGCGGCGGCGCGCCGTGCGATCGACGCCGGGCGCGACGCGAGGAAAAGACCGTTAGCCTCGCAACGCGGCCTTGCAACGCGGGGAAATGAACGCTAGGCTCGCCGCCCTTGCCGCTATTGGGTGTGAGGTCGGGTGTGAGGTCGCTTCGGGGTCAGCGGCTGCGGTTGCGGCCAGCCTGTGGCAGAACGCGCCGGAGCCGTCCTGCTGCACACGCGGCGCTCCGACCCGAGATGCAGGTTGCCGGTGACTGGGCGCTGGTCTCCGTCCGTGCTGATTTTCAGCGCGACTGCCGTTGTTGCTGCTGCGGCGTCGGACGCGGCGGCACGAAGAAGTTGCGCAACCAGGCCGCCATACGCGAAAACACGTCGTACGGCTCTTCGACGAAAATCTCCGGTTTCAGCAAACGCAGGAATTCCATGATCTGCTGCGCTTCCTGTTTCTGGAACGAACCGTGCGAAATGCCCAGCCGCAACAGCCCGCGCAGTTCGCCGAGCTTTTCGCGCGCGGTGCTGCCCACGCTCGTTTCGCACGCCACTTTCGCCTCATAGACGCGCTGGCGCAGTGATTCGACCAGCCGCCAGGCCGGTGTCTGCATGACTTCCTCGAGCGCCTGAATGTCCTGCGCCGCGCTCTTGATCTGCGCCGCGAGCGGATCGATCAGCGCGGCGTCGCCTTCCGCTTCCTTGACGATCGCCGCCGCCCACTCCCGGCATTGCTTGGCGAGCTCTTCCGGCGTCCATTCCGAGCGGGCCGCGAAGCCAAAGCCGAATTCCCCCGCCTGCCGCATCAGGATCGCGACGACATCCGGAAACTCCTTGTCGAGCGTCCGCTTCGCCCAGGCGTACTGGCCGCCCTGCAACATCCGCTGAACCGCGTGTTCGGTCAGCGGCACCATATTGTCGAGCAGCTTGGCGCGCAGAAAATCCTCAAACGACGGCGTCGCGAACTGCGGATCGAGCTTCAGCGATACCCGCAGAAACGCGTCGAAATCCTTGCGCAGTGTCGCGATGGTCTCGTCTTTGAGCGTGAGGGTGATTTGACCCATGAGTTATCCCGTTTGGTCCTGCCGCGCGGCCTCGCCACACCACCGGCCGCGCGGGCCTTGGGAGACGCGGCGTTCGATGCCGGCGCGTTTGATTCCTGCCTGTGGCCGCGTAACCGGCGGGACGTATCCCAACGAGCGGACCTCGACTGCATAACGGCGGATCGGGGGGAAACTTAAGGGCGCGCGGGGTTGCGTCGCCCGCTTTAGAGCAAAGCGTCGCCCGGCGTGCGCGCGCGTGCCGCAGGCCGGATGAAGCCGACGCCGCCATCCAGGCGGCGTGCGCCTAGTTGAGCACCAGACCTTGCCAGGCGAAAAACACCGCCAGGCCGACCGCGATGGTCAGAAGCGGCCGCCGCGTCAACGCGCTGACGAGCACCGCAGCCAGCGCGCCGACCAGTTGCGGATTGCGCCAGGTCAGTTCGGCGTCGCTGCCGTGCGGTGAAACCGCCATCGGCACGATGATCGCGGTCAGCACGGTAACCGGCACGAAACCGAGGGCGGTGCGCACGAGCGGCGGAAACACCAACCGGTCGCCGAGCACGAAGACGGCGGCGCGGATCACCCAGGTGATGGCCGCCATGCCGAGAATCAGGACCACATAGTTCATCGCGACGCCTCCGCGGTGGTGCCCGTGCCGCGCAGGTTCGGGCGCGAGGTGGACAGCAGCACGCCGATCGCCACGCCCGCGAATACCGCGCCCAGCAGCCCGAGCTTGTACGGCCACGCTTGCCAGAAGAAGGCCAGCGTCCCCGCGGTGACGGCGGCCGCGATGTAGCGCAACGCGACGAGTTGCGGCACGACGATCGCGATGAAGGTGGCGACCATCGCGAAATCGAGTCCGAGCGATTGCAGCCCCGGAAACGCCGCGCCGAACAACAATCCGGCGACGGTCCAGAGTTGCCAGTTCAGGTACATGGCGAGACCCGCGCCGAAGAAGTAGTGCGGGCCGACCGTGCCGGGTTCCCGGTGCCGGTAATGCTCCCACGCGACCGCGAAGACTTCGTCCGTGAGCAGCGCGCCGAGCGCCCAGCGCCAGCGTGCCGACAGATGGGCCACGTGCGGTGCGAGCGTGGCGCTATACAGCACGTGACGCAAATTGACCACGAGCGTGGTCGCCCAGATCACGGCGAAACTGGCGTGGCCGGCGATCAGGCCGAGTGCGATGAACTGCGCGGAACCGGCGAACACGACGAGCGACATCAACTGCCCGTGCCACAGGTGCAGCGGACCGGATGCGACGAGCGTGCCGTAAATGACGCCGAAAGGCGCCGCGCCGACCATCATCGGAATGATGTCGCGCGCGCCGGCGGTGAACTCTTTTAAATGCCCGTGGCTTGTGGGCTGGCTCGGGGTGGAATGGGTCAATCTTGCCTCCTTGGTTCGGGAAGCATAGCGGGGCCGGCCGGGGCTTGTACATTCTTGCGGCCGGGCGCGGCTTGCCAGCAATGCAGGCGCGAACGCCGCTTCAGGCGCCTTGCCAGCGTCCGGGCGGCACGCCGAACATGCGCCGGAAATGCCGCGTGAAATGGCTCTGATCCGTGAAGCCGCTGGCCGCCGCGACATCCGTAACGGATACGCCGGCGCGCAGTGGCGCGAGCGCGCGCTGCAAGCGCACCTGATTGCGCCATGCGTGCGGCGGCAGACCGGTTGTCTGGGTGAAAAGACGCGCCGCGTGGAATGGCGAGAGCCCGGCCGCCTGAGCCACTTCGGCGAGCGTGACGGGTTCGGCGAGCTCGCCCGTCAGGCGCTCCTGCATGAGCGCCACGCGTGGGTCGTCGGTGGCGAGGCGAGAGCGTTCCGGCCGCGTCTGCGAATAGCGCACCAGCAGCGTGGACAACGCGTCGAGCATGGCGGCCTCGGCGGCGAGCGCGTCGCCGCCGGCTTCCAGCAGGCGATGCGCGTGCGCCAGCCGCGCGGCCAGATCCGGATCGCGGATCACCCCGGGCGCAAACCACGGCAAGGCCTGCGGCTTGCCGCTGACTTCATTGGCGAGGGCGTGGATGAAATCCACCGGCGCATACATCACGCGATACCGCCAGCCCGCCTCGACCGCCTTCGAGCCGGTGTGCAGCTCGCCGGGATTGATGATCGGCACGCTGCCGGCTTCGGCGACATAGTCGGAACCGAGATACCGATAACCCTCGGCGCCCGCGACGATCACCGGAATCGTGTACGCGTCGTGCCAATGCGGTGTGAACTCGTGATCGTGGTACTCGGCCGTGAGCAGGTCCGCGCCGGGCAGAAGCGGCGTGCGCCAGTAGCGGGCGGAATCCTGGAAGCGATGGGCGGTGGTCATGGCGAAGGTCCGGCAGGACCGGTCAGTGTAGCGCGTCGTGACCGGCGCTGCTTCATCGGCCGAGGCTCGCGCCGCGGATTCCGTCCGCTGCGCGATGGCGCGGTTTCTTACCGTAGCTCGCGGTCCCTCGCGGATGCGGCCGGTTTTTGAAGTAGCTTGCCAGCGCCGGGTGATGCACTGTCTCGTGTCGCTTCGCGCGGCTGGCTGATGCGGCTAATGCGGCTATGCGCCGGCTTCCCGCCATCGCATCGGCCGGCTGCGGTTTGCCGGAGGGCGGGGCGCTTACTTCAGCGGGATCGTTGTGCCGGCCGGCATCGGCACGGCACTCACGCTATTTTTCGCGCTACCGCTGACGACCCGATCGCTGTACGTGAGATACACCAGCGAGTTGCGCTTCGCGTCGACCACCCGCACCACGTGCAGCGACTTGAAGATGAGCGACATACTCACCGAAAACACATCGGCCTGTTTTTTCACCGGGCCCGTGAAGTGGATTTCGCCGACCTGACGGCAGGCGATCGACGCTTCGGTGGGATCTTCCGCGATGCCGAGCGTCCCCTTGACGCCGCCGGTACGCGCCCGCGATACGTAGCAGGTCACGCCCTGAACTACCGGATCATCGTAGGCCTCGACGACCACGCGGTCCGAACCGGTGACATGGAAATTGGTATTGACGCTGCCGACTTCTTCGCTGTGTGCCGCGGGCAGCAGAAGCGCGGCAGTCGCCGCAAGCGCGATGCGCAACAGAGTGAGTTTCATGGGATCGCCAGAAATGGAGCGCCTGGGCTTGGCGCGGGATGCGTGCCGGAAACCGCCATCGTATAACGGCGAGCGGGTCATCGGGCTTTTGTGGATGAGCGCGGCGCGGCGCACCTGCCGCGCCTGGAATTGCGGCGCCAGGTGTTGAACAGGGGAGGGGAACCGGCGTAGGGAAATGGGACGCGCAAAAAGAAAAAGGCCCGCACGAATGCGGGCCTTTCAAATTTTTTGGCTCCTCGACCTGGGCTCGAACCAGGGACCTACGGATTAACAGTCCGGCGCTCTACCGACTGAGCTATCGAGGAACAGCAGTACAGCTTGATTAACTACAGCTTGATCTACATAAAAAAGCCCGTCTTGGTTAACGGGCTTTTGCAATTCTTGGCTCCTCGACCTGGGCTCGAACCAGGGACCTACGGATTAACAGTCCGGCGCTCTACCGACTGAGCTATCGAGGAACAGAACAACAACAGCAGAGAAACGAAATTGTAGGAGGAGCTTAAGCGGCTGTCAATACCCTGCGTTCATCTCGATTTCATTCGAATTCGGTTGCGTACGCGGGGGCGACGAGACTCAACGCACGAGCAGCTCGAGCTTTTCCTTCACGTCCTTGAACTCGTCGGCTTCCGGCAGCGGTGCCTTGGTCTTGGTGATGCTCGGCCAGCTTTTCGCGAGATCGGCATTCAGTTCGATGAAGTTCTGCTGGTCGCCCGGCACGTCTTCTTCGGCATAAATGGCGTTCACCGGGCATTCGGCCACGCACACGGCGCAGTCGATGCATTCATCGGGGTCGATCGCGAGGAAGTTGGGACCTTCGCGAAAGCAGTCCACCGGGCACACATCGACACAGTCGGTATAGCGGCACTTGATGCAGCTTTCGGTCACAACGTGAGTCATTCAGGCAGCTCCTGCATGCGGTATCTGGGGAGGCGCAAACGCCAAAAGCGCTATTGTATCGTAACGTCAAGAGGCGCATGCAGCATCGCACCACGGCTTTTATATGTTTTCGTGATTAGTTTATGGCGCGCCCAGGGACACGCCCTTCGCCCCGCTCCAATGAGGCCTGCGTCGGGCGCGCGGCGCGAGAGCCCGGCGGCGCGCGGAGGCCGGCCGCATTCGGGTAACATGCGTGAGGTCGGCGCGCACGGGGCGTGCCGTATGCACATGGTTGAGTCGGGCCTTTCGTGTCGGGCCTTCCGTTTTTCCTGCAGTCCAGTTCGCACCATCATGATTATTACTTCGCTGCTCGACACCGATCTGTACAAGTTCACGATGATGCAAGTGGTGTTGCATCACTTTCCCGCGGCGAACGTCGAATACCGTTTCCGTTGCCGTACGCCGAATGTCGATCTCGTGCCGTATATCGGCGAGATTCGCGACGAAGTGCGCAAGCTCTGCCAGCTTCGCTTCACCGACGACGAACTCGACTACCTGCGCCGCATGCGCTTCATCAAGGGCGACTTCATCGAGTTTCTCGCGCTGTTCCATCTGAACGAGAAATACATTTCGATCGAACCATCGCCCAAGGGCAATGGCGAAATCGACATCGAGATCAAGGGACCGTGGCTGCATACGATCCTGTTCGAGATTCCGATGCTCGCGATCGTCAACGAAGTGTACTTCCGCAATACCCAGCAAAAGCCGGACTACAGCGAAGGGCGCGGCCGTCTGGTCGAGAAGATCAAGCTGCTCGGCGCGCGTCCGGAATTCGCCGACTGCAAGATCGCCGACTACGGCACGCGCCGCCGTTTCTCGAAGCAATGGCACGAGGAAGTGATCCTCAAGCTGAAAGAGGGGCTCGGCGAGCAGTTCGCCGGCACCAGCAACGTCTTCTACGCGATGAAGCACGGCCTCACGCCGCTCGGCACGATGGCGCATGAATATCTGCAGGCGTGTCAGGCGCTCGGTCCGCGGCTGCGCGACTCGCAGATCTTCGGCTTCGAAATGTGGGCCAAGGAATACCGCGGCGACCTGGGCATCGCGTTGTCCGACGTGTACGGCATGGAAGCGTTCCTGCGCGACTTCGATATGTACTTCTGCAAGCTGTTCGACGGCGCGCGCCACGATTCCGGCGATCCGTTCGACTGGGGCGAACGTCTGCTCAAGCACTACGAAGCGAATCGCTGCGACCCGCGCACCAAGATCCTCGTGTTTTCCGACGCGCTCGACATTCCGAAAGTGCTGCAACTCTACGAGCGCTTTCGCGGCCGCTGCAAGCTGGCATTCGGCGTCGGCACGAATCTCACCAACGACCTCGGCTACAACCCGCTGCAGATCGTCATCAAGATGGTTCGCTGCAATGGCCAGCCGGTGGCGAAGCTGTCGGACTCGCCGGGCAAGAACATGTGCGAAGACAAGGCTTACCTCGCTTATTTGCGCCAGGTGTTCGGCATTGCGCAGCCCGAGGAAGAGGCGGCGAAGTAACGCGCTTCCCGCTTGGCTTCCTGGTTGGCTACCCAGCTGCTGTAGCGTAAGCCACGTGTGCGATACGCGGCAATACCCCGTTTGGCCAGGGTGGCCGCGCGCAGGGCGGCCGGTATAATTCCCGCCATCCCGCACGGCTGTCGACACGAGGATTTCGCACATGGATACATCGATTGCCCGACGCAACATTCTGGCGCGCATCCGCGCAGCACAAGGGCGTGAGCCGGAGCCGTCCGCTGTCGAGCGCGAGGCCGCCGCCGACTACGTGGCGCGCCATCCTGCCGGGCCGCGTCCGGAGATGCCGGCCGACCTCGTCGCCCGCTTCATCGAAGAGGCGCGGAAAATGGCGACCACCGTCGATTCGGTTCAGGCACTGAGCGACGTGCCGGCGGCGGCGCATCGCTACCTCGTGCAGCATGCATTGCCGCTGCAGGCGATCGCCTGGCAAACGCTGCAGGAGCTGCACTGGGCCGAAGCTGGCCTCAGCGTCGAATTCCGCAAGCCGCAAGACGGCGACGTGGTCGGTCTCACCGGCTGCTTCTGCGCCACCGCCGAGACCGGCACGCTCGTGTTGCTGTCCGGACCGGAAACATATGCGTCGGCCGGTCTGCTGCCGGAGACGCACATTGCCATCGTGCCGGCTTCGCGCATCGTCTCGGGTCATGAAGAGGCGTTCGGACTGATCCGTAAAGAACGCGGCGAACTTCCGCGCGCGGTCAATTTCGTCTCCGGGCCTTCGCGTACCGGCGATATCGAGCAAACCATCGTGCTCGGCGCGCATGGGCCTTACCGGGTGCATGTAATCGTCGTGCAGGGCGCCTGAGCGGCAAGCGCGGCGGTGCCGCGGGTCGCCTGGTTTCAGGCGCGGCTGCCGGCAATAACAAGGACTTCAACGCTATGAAAGGACGTGCCTTCTTTACGGGCATGGGGCTCGCGGCTGCATTGACGCTGGCTGGCTGGCCGCAACCGGCGTCGGCCGCTACGCTCGACGGCGCCACTTTGTCGGCGTTGTGGGGGCTGCCGTTCGCGGGCGTGCTGCTGTCGATCGCCGTGTTTCCGCTGATCGCGCCGGCGTTCTGGCATCACCATTTCGGCAAGATCGCGGCTGCGTGGGCGCTCGTGTTCCTCGTGCCGTTCGCGCTCAGCTTCGGTGCCGGCGCAGCGTTCGGCACGCTCGTGCATGCGCTGCTCGAAGAATACATTCCGTTCATTGTCTTGCTGACGGCGCTGTACACCGTGGCGGGCGGTATCTGCGTGCACGGCAATCTGCATGGCACGCCGCGTCTGAACACGGGGATTCTCGCGCTCGGCACGGTGCTGGCGAGCATCATGGGCACCACCGGCGCGGCCATGCTGCTGATCCGCCCGTTATTGCGCGCCAACGACAATCGCCGGCACGTGGTTCATGTGGTCGTGTTCTTTATCTTCCTGGTGGCGAACGCGGGCGGCTCGCTCTCGCCATTGGGCGACCCGCCGCTCTTCCTCGGCTTTCTGCAGGGCGTGGGCTTCTTCTGGACCACCGTGCATCTGGCGCTGCCGATGCTGTTCGTCTGCGGCGTGTTGCTGTTCGGGTTCTATGCGCTCGATTCGTACTATTTTCATCGGCGCGAGGAAGAGCGCTCGCGCTTTCTCGATCCCACGCCTGATTCGCCGCTGCTCGGCATGGATGGAAAGATCAATTTTGCGCTTCTTGCCGCGGTGGTCGCGCTCGTGCTGATGAGCGGACTGTGGAAGCCGGGCGTGGAGTTCGACGTGTTCGGCACGCACGTGGCGTTGCAGAATGCCGTGCGCGATATCGCGTTGCTCGGCGTCACGCTGCTCTCGTTGGCGCTCACGCCGCGCGCGGCTCGCGCGGGCAACGACTTCAACTGGGCGCCGATCGAAGAAGTGGCCAAGCTGTTCGCCGGCATCTTCGTGACGATCGCGCCGGTCATCACGATTCTGCGCGCGGGCGAGGCGGGCGCCTTCGCCGGCATCGTCCATCTGGTTAATGACGCGTCGGGCCGGCCGCACGACTTGATGTACTTCTGGATGACCGGGCTGCTATCTTCGTTTCTCGATAACGCACCGACTTACCTCGTGTTCTTCAACCTGGCCGGCGGCGACGCGCAAACGCTCATGACCACCGGCGCCACCACGCTCGCGGCGATCTCAGCCGGCGCGGTGTTCATGGGCGCGAACACGTATATCGGCAATGCGCCGAACTTCATGGTGAAGGCCATCGCGGAATCGCGCGGCGTTCGCATGCCCGGGTTTTTCGCCTATCTGGGCTGGTCCGCCGCGGTGTTGCTGCCGCTGTTTCTCGTTACCGGCTGGCTCTTTTTTTGACGCCGAGGCATTTGAACTCGACACGCTATACGGAGAATTGCAATGCAAAAGATCCTCGTCGCCCGTCCGATTTTTCCCGATGTGATCGAACGGCTCAAACAGTATTTCGACGTCGACTGGAATCAGGGCGACGTATTGCCTGCCGACGAGCTGGCTCGCCGTCTCGCGGATAAGGACGGCGCGCTGACCGCGGGCGATCCGGTCGGCGCGGAGGTGCTCGCGGCGGCGCCGCGTCTGCGCGTGGTGTCGAATATGGCGGTGGGTTACAACAACTTCGACATCGCCGCCTTCAACGCGGCCAACGTGCTCGGCACCAATACGCCAGACGTGCTGAACGAATCGACGGCGGACTTCGGCTGGGCGTTGATGATGGCGGCGGCGCGCCGCATCGCCGAATCGGAGCACTGGCTGCGCGCGGGCAAATGGCGGAAGTGGGCGTATGACGGCTTTCTCGGCAGCGATCTGTATGGCTCGACGCTCGGCGTGATCGGCATGGGCCGGATCGGCCAGGCGCTGGCACGTCGTGCCAGGGGCTTCAACATGCAGGTGATTTATCACAATCGTTCGCGTGTTGCGTCGGAGATCGAGGCCGAGCTGAATGCTGAATACGCGTCCAAGCAGGACCTGTTGCGGCGTGCCGATCACGTCGTGCTGGTTCTTCCGTACACGAAGGAAAGCCATCACACGATCGGCGCGGCCGAACTCGCGTTGATGAAGCCGACCGCGACGCTCACCAACATCGCACGCGGCGGCATCGTCGACGACGCGGCGCTGGTCGAGGCGCTGCGCTCCAGGCAAATCGCGGCCGCCGGTCTCGATGTGTTCGAAGGCGAGCCGAATCTGAATCAGGACTTGCTGAGCGTGCCGAACGTCGTGCTGACGCCGCACATTGCCAGCGCCACTGAAGCCACGCGCCGCGCCATGGCGAATCTTGCCGCGGACAATCTGATCGCGGGCCTGGGCGAAGGCCCGCGCGCGGGCCGGCCGCCGAATCCGGTCAATCCCGAGGTCATCGGCAAGGCGCGTTCATGACCATGATTCTGGTGGCGGCCGTCGCGGTGCTCGCGGTCGCATTGGTCATCGCGCTGGCCTTGCTGATGCGTGGGCATGGCCGTGCGGCAGACAGCGAGCAGTTCGAACTGCTCAACGAGCGCATGGACGCCGCGACCGACGCGCAAGCGCACGCCTACGAGCGTCTCGAACGGCAATTGCGCAATGACATCACCGAGACCGCGCGCGTGTCGCGCACTGAACAGAGCAGCGGCTTCGCGCATTTTCAGCAGACACTGGCGGCGCAGTTCAGCAGTATGACGACGGTGCAGGGCGGCAAGATAGACGGGTTCGCCCAGCAACTCGACGCCGTGCGACACAGTCTGCAGGCGCAGGCGCAGCAGGCGCGCGACGAGCAGGGCCGCTCGCTCAAACAGTTCGGCGATACGCTGAGCCTGCAACTGGGGCAACTCACCGAGGCGAACGATCGCCGTTTCGCCGAGGTGCGCGCGACCATCGAACAGCGACTGAAAGATATCGAGGCGAACAACTCGACGAAGCTCGAGGAAATGCGCCGCACCGTCGACGAAAAGCTGCATGCCACGCTCGAACAGCGTCTGGGCGAATCGTTCAAGCTGGTGTCCGACCGGCTTGAGCAAGTGCATCGCGGACTGGGCGAGATGCAGACGTTGGCGGCCGGCGTCGGCGATCTGAAGAAAGTGCTCACCAACGTGAAAACGCGCGGCACGTGGGGCGAAGTGCAGCTTGAGGCGTTGCTCGAGCAACTGCTCACCGCCGACCAGTACGCGAAGAACATCGCGACGGTGCCGAGGAGCACGGAGCGCGTCGAGTTTGCGATCAAGCTGCCGGGGCGCGCGGAGCAGGGCGGCGTCGCTACGCCGGTGTGGCTGCCCATCGACGCGAAGTTTCCGCGCGAAGACTACGAGCGTCTGATCGACGCGCAGGAGCGCGCCGATCCGGTCGCAGTGGAGGACGCGTCGCGCGCGCTCGAAGCGCGGATTCGCGCCGAGGCCCGCGCGATCGCCGAGAAATATGTGTCGCCGCCGCACACCACGGATTTCGCTTTGCTGTTCCTGCCGACCGAAGGTCTGTATGCGGAGGTATTGCGCCGGCCGGGACTGACGGACCTGCTGCAGCGCGACTATCGCGTGACGATCGCGGGGCCGACTACGCTGACCGCCTTGCTCAATAGTCTGCAGATGGGCTTCCGCACGCTCGCGATCGAAAAGCGTTCGAGCGAGGTGTGGCAGGTTCTGGGCGCGGTGAAAACCGAGTTCGGCAAATTCGGCGATGTGCTTGCCAGGACAAAGGCGCAACTGGAAACCGTCACGCGTTCTATCGAGGCGGCGGAAACCCGTACGCGTGTGATGAGCCGCCGATTGCGCGACGTCGAGGCCTTGCCGGGCGAGGAAGCGAGCGGGTTGCTCGGCGATGCGCTCTCGGGTGTGGATCCCGACGAGCAATGAGTGTGCGCGGCTAACGGTGCGGTGATGGAACCGGCGCGCAAAGTTGCCCTGCGTTTGCCCGCGCCGCCACCCGTTCAAGCGCGTCACCCGCGAGGCGCACCACGCGCCAGTCCGGCATGACGGTCGCGCCCATCTTTTCATAGAAGCTGATGGCCTGCTGGTTCCAGTCCAGCACGGTCCATTCGAATCGCCCGCATTGCCGTTCCACGGCAAGCGCGGCGAGGCGTTCGATCAATGCGGTGCCGAGGCCGCTGCCGCGTTGCGACGGTTGCACGTAGACGTCTTCGAGATATAGCCCGCGCTTGCCGACGAAACTCGAGTAATTGTGGAAGAACAGCGCATAAGCGACGATGCGCCCTTCGTTCTCCGCAACCAGTGCCTCGATGGAGGGCCGCGCGCCGAACAGCGCGTCGCGCAAGCCGCCTTCGGTTGCGACGAAGACATGCGTGAGGCTTTCGAACTCCGCGAGTTCGTACGTCAGCGCGAAGATCGCGCCCGTGTCGTCGGGCGTGGCGGCGCGGATCGTCGCGGGCATTACGCTTCTTCCGGAGCGTCGGTCAGCTGGATTTCAATGCCGCCGAAGCGCGACGCAACCCAGTTGTATGCATGGCATGCGATCCATAGCAGGATGAAGCCGAGAATCGCATTCAGCAGCAGCGCGCTGAACACCGTGCTCAGTTCCACCGAACCATAACGCACGAACGCCACTAGTACGCCCAGCAGCACGATCGGTACCGAGAACGTCAGGTACACGAGGATCAGTGCTTTGGCCGTCTGTCCCGGTGCAATGAACGAAATCTGTTTTTTCATGTAAGTCAAACCCGTGTGTCGTAGTGGTAATGGGTAAAGCTGTAATGGCTGCAAATGGCTGTAAACGACCCTCGATGACGACCGCCGGTGCAGAGCGTCGCGTGTGCCGCGCGTCAGATGAGGCCGTCGAACAGCATGATTTCGACGCTCTCCCGTTCCGCGATCTCACCTTGATCGTGCCCGAGTACGATGAAGCAATTGGCTTCGCTCATCGAACTCAGCACGCCGGAGCTTTGCGAGCCGGTTGGCGTGACGTGCCATTGTCCATTGGCGTCCTGCTCGGCCACGCCGCGCTGGAATTCGGTGCGGCCAGGGCGCTTGCGGATGGCCCGGCGGCTCAGCGCATGAATGAACGGCAGCCGTGGCGGCGTTGCGCCCGACATCAGCAGCAGCGCCTCGCGCACGATCTGATAGAAGGTCACCATCACGGCGACCGGATTGCCCGGCAACCCGAAGAATAACGCGGGTTGCCCGAGACCCGGCCGCTCGCCGGACCAGACGCGGCCGAATGCGAGCGGGCGGCCCGGCCGCATGGCGAGACTCCAGAAGGCGACGTCGCCGAAAGTTTGCAGCAGTTGCCTGGTGAAATCCGCCTCGCCGACCGACACGCCGCCCGAGGTCAGCACCACGTCGGCGCTCGCTGCGGCGCTGCGCAAGGCGGCTTCCATCGCGGTGGGCTCGTCGCGCACCACGCCAAGGTCGAGTGTGTCGATGTTCAGGCGACGCAGCATGGCGAACAGCGTGTAGCGGTTGCTGTCGTACACGCAGCCTGCGTCGAGCGGCTCGCCGAGCGAGCGCAATTCGTCGCCGGTGGAGAAAAAGGCGACGCGCAGCCGCCGCTTGACATTGATTTCGCCGATGCCGAGCGAGGCCAGCAAACCAAGGTCCGACGCCCGCATGATACGGCCCGCCCGTAGCGCGGCGTGGCCGCGCGCCAGATCTTCGCCGGCAAGGCGCCGGTTCGCGCCGGCCGCCACGGCGTTGGCGGCAAAGCGGATCGAACCGGAGTCGGCGCCGCGCTCGACGAGTTCCTGCGGCACGACCGTGTCGCAGTCGGCCGGCAGGCAGGCGCCGGTCATGATGCGCACGCATTGCGTGGTCTCGACGCGACCCGTGAACGGATGCCCGGCCAGGGCTTTGCCGCGCACCGTCAACTCGACGGTGGGCGCACCGGTGGCGAGTGCCGCGCGGTTGAACGCGTAGCCGTCCATGGCGGAGTTGTCGTGCGAAGGAACGTCGATCGGCGACACGACATCGGCGGCGAGCACGCGGTCGAGCGCGTCGCGCAGCGGCACGCGTTCGGTGGCCGTGACCGGGGTGGCCCACTGGCGAACAATCGCCTGAGCGGCCGAAACAGGTAGCGCGTGAGGATCGTACTGCGCGACGCAGCGGGAGAATTCGTTAAGCGTGGTCATGAAGGGCTGGACGTCGCGACCGGAGGCGGCAGCGGCAGTTGCCGTGCGGCCGGAGCGGGATTTCAACCGGGGCCTCAATCACGCTCGAGGTCGGCGAGTTCTTGTAGCGAATTGATATTGTAAAACGCGTGTTCATCGGTAAAGACGACTTCCTCCGTCTTGTGGCGCGCGTACCACGCGCGGACTTTGCGCTCGCCGGCTTCCATGAATGCCGCCAGATCGTCGGCGAGGTCCGTGCGCAATAACGCGAAAACGGGATGCAGGGACCGCTCGTCGCGCGCGTCGACGGTGGCGACCGTTGCGATGTCGGCGCCGTTCGCGTCCAGCGCATGCGCGAGGCGCTCGGCAAGGTCGGCGGGCAGCCACGGTGAGTCGCAGGGCGCGCTGAGCACATAGTCGGTTCCGGCTGCGCGCAGCCCGGCGAGCAGGCCTGCCAGCGGGCCCGGAAATCCGGCCAGGGAATCGGCCACGACCGTGGCGCCGAACGGCGCGCCGAGTGCGGCGTAAGTTTCGGGATGACGATTGGCGCTGATCAGCAGGGCGCCGGTTTGCGGCGCGAGGCGCTTGAGCACGTGGGCGGCGAGCGGCTCGCCGTGCAGCGGTTGCAGCCCCTTGTCGGCGCCGCCCATGCGCATGCCGCGCCCGCCCGCCAGCAGCAAGCCGGTGATGTGTTCGCGCGTTGGTTTCATGCGCCGCCGCTCATCCACCGATGTACGACATTTCAACCCGGCGGCCGTCGCGCGCACGCGAATCGGCCGGCTGGCTGCCGCGCAGTTGCGAATAGCGGTCGCCGCGGCCTTGCCAGATTTCGGCCACGGCGGTGGCGATATCGGCGTCGCTCGCGCCGTTGCGCACCAGCGCGCGCAGGTCGTGCCCCGACGACGCGAACAGGCACAGGTAAAGCTTGCCTTCGGTCGAGAGACGCGCGCGCGTGCAACTGCCGCAAAATGCGCGCGTCACGCTTGAAATTACGCCGACCTCGCCGCTGCCGTCCGCGTAACCCCAGCGCTGCGCGGTCTCGGCGGCGCTGTGCGCTTCGAGCGGCGCGAGCGGGAAGTGCTCGGCGATGCGCGTGACCACCTCGGCGGAGGGCAGCACTTCAGCCATGTTCCAACCGTTCGACGTGCCGACGTCCATGTATTCGATAAACCGCAGCACCGCGCCGGAACCTTTGAAATGGCGCGCCATGGGCACGATTTCGCCGTCGTTGGTGCCACGTTTGACGACCATGTTGACCTTGACCGGCGCGAGGCCGACCGCATGCGCGGCGGCAATGCCGTCCAGCACGTCGGCGACCGCGAAGTCGGCGTCGTTCATGCGGCGAAACAGCGTGTCGTCGAGCGCGTCCAGACTCACGGTGACGCGGCTCAAGCCGGCGTCTTTCAGGCTGCGCGCCTTGCGTTCCAGCAGCGAACCGTTGGTGGTCAGCGTCAGATCGAGCGGGCGGCCTGCCGGCGTGGTCAGGCGCGCGAGCCGGTCGACCAGGAATTCCAGATTCTTGCGCAACAATGGCTCGCCGCCCGTCAGACGGATTTTTTCGACGCCATGCGCGACGAAGATCCGCGCCAGCCGTTCGATTTCCTCGAAGCTCAGCAGGTCGCTGTGCGGTAAAAACGTGTAGTCCTTGTCGAAAACCGCCCGGGGCATGCAGTAGACGCACCGGAAATTGCATCGATCCGTGACCGAAATGCGCAAATCGCGCAGCGGGCGCGCGAACGTGTCGTGCAGCGCGCCGCTAGGCGTCTGCGCGGGGCCGGTAATGACCGGCACGGCGCTGAGATCGGCAACAGGAATGATGCGTCGGGACATGATTGCTTCGGCTAGTGCTCGAAATCAAAGCTGGAGATTCATTCTATCGGAAATGCCTCGAAAGGCAGTGGGACCCCTGGTCGTGTCGGGGTATACGGGGAGTGGCATACCGGGGGCGCTCGGGCGCGGCAGGCAAAAAAAAGCCCGCCATGAAGGCGGGCTTTCCGAGCGGGGCGGGGCAGCTTACTGCGGGTGCTTGCCCGTTTCCACTTGTTGCATCGGCGCGCTGTCGAGCGGCGGCAACGATTTGCGTTCGCGCACCACGCGAGCCGGCTTGACGGTCTGCGCGGCCGCTTCCTGAGCTGCGCGCAGCTTGTCGGCGTCGGTGTTCACCCAGACGAGGCCGGCTTGTTCCAGCACCGGCTTCAAGGCTTCCGCCGACACGGCGGCGTGACGCGCTGCCTGCGGCGCTTGCGGCGCAACGGCAACAGGCGGGGGTTCGACCAGCGCCGGCTCGACCGCTGTCACGACCGGCTTCGATTCCGCGATCTCGGCATGCGGGGCAGGCTGAGCCGCCGGAGCTTCGACTACCGCAGCCGGAGCCGTGGTTTCGACCGGAGCCGGCGCGGCTTGCGCTTCGAGCGGCGACGCAAACGCCGGCGCTTCGACTTGAACCTGAGCCGGGGCTTCGACGACACGTGCAACCGGTTCGACCAGCGAAACCGTTTCGCTCGCGGCCGGCGCGGCTTGCGCTGCTTCGACCGGCGCCACCGGCGCTTCGACAACCGGCTCGACGATTGCCGCAGCCGCCGGCGCTTCCGCTACCGGGACGACCGCTTCCGACTTCGCCGCCTTTTCGACGGCAAGAGCCGGCGTTTCGGTTGCAGCGTGCAGTTCGGTGACCACCGCGGTTTCAGTCGCGACAGCGGCGACTACCACTTCCACCGGCGTCACGTCCTTCGCCGCGTCGACTTCCGTTTTCTGCTCGACAGGCTGATGTGCCGTGCGAACCGGCGCTTCGTCGGTCACGCTGGCATTGTCGCCTTCAGCTTCCGCGACATCCGCGGCCAGGTTGCCGTTCACGTCTTCTTCACGCTCGCGACGGCCACCACGACGGCCGCGACGGCGGCGGCGGCGCTCTTCGCCTTCGCGCGCCACGGCTTCCTGATCGACCGGCGCACCGTTTTCGCCCAGGGCGGCCTGGTTTTGCGTCAGTTCTTCCGGCGTTTGTGCGTCGCCTTGCGTCAGTGAGTCAGCGGCTTCTGCTTGCGGCTTGCGGCGCTCGCCACGTTCCGCACGCTCGCCACGTTCGCGGCGCTCGCCACGTTCGGCGCGCGGTGCGCCTTCGACGGCTTCCGCGCGGTCGCTGCCGCGATTGTCACGGTCACGGTTTTCGCGGACCTCACGACCTTCACGCGGCTCGCGTGGTTCGCGAGTCTCGCGCGGCTCACGGCCTTCGCGTGCCTCACGCGGTTCACGATTGCCACGCGGTTCGCGCGCTTCACGCGGCTCGCGCGCTTCACGCGGCTCGCGGCCCTCGCGTGCTTCACGCGGTTCGCGTTCCTCGCGACGCGGCTGCGACGGTTGCTGGCCTTGAGCCGGACGGCTGCCGGTCGCGCCTTCGGCACGGCCTGCCGCATCGCGGCCGCCTGCGCCGCTGCGGCGATTGCGGTTGCGCTCGCCACCGCGTTCGCCGGTGCGCTCACCGCGCTCCGTGCGTTCGCTGCGTTGCGGACGCGTCGGCTTGTCGGTCGTGGCCGGCGCGGCAGGCGCCGGAGCCGCCGGCTGCATGCCGAACAGATTCTTCAACCAGCCGATGAAACCGCCGCTGGCCGGCGTAACCGCCACCGGAGCCGGGGCGGCAACCGGACGAACCGGTGCGCTCGGCGCCGGTTTTTCAGGCGTGATGCCCTTGACCGCCGCTTCCTGCTTCGGCTTCGCTTCTTCCGTGCGCTTGCTGTAACCGGTTTCCGATTCGAGCTCGCGGGCCGCTTCTTCGGCCATCTTCCACGAAGCGCGCGGTTCGTCGAGGCGCGCGTCGTCGTGACGCAGACGCTCGAGCTTGTAATGCGGCGTGTCGAGATGCTTGTTCGGAATCAGGACGACGTTGACCTTGAAGCGCGACTCGATCTTGTTGATTTCAGCGCGCTTTTCGTTCAGCAGGAAGGCGGTGACTTCAACCGGCACCTGGCAATGAATCGCCGCGGTGTTTTCCTTCATCGCTTCTTCCTGAATGATCCGCAGCACTTGCAGCGCGGACGATTCGGTATCGCGGATGTGACCCGTGCCGTTACAGCGCGGGCAGGTCACGTGGCTGCCTTCGGACAGCGCCGGACGCAGACGCTGACGCGACAGTTCCATCAAGCCGAAACGCGAGATCTTGCCCATCTGGACGCGCGCCCGGTCGTGCTTCAACGCGTCTTTCAGGCGCTGTTCGACTTCGCGCTGGCTCTTGGCCGATTCCATGTCGATGAAGTCGATCACGATCAGGCCGCCCAGGTCGCGCAGACGCAACTGGCGGGCGACTTCGTCGGCGGCTTCGAGGTTGGTGCGCGCGGCGGTTTCCTCGATGTCGGCGCCCTTGGTGGCGCGGGCCGAGTTCACGTCGATCGCGACCAGTGCTTCGGTGTGATCGATCACGATCGCGCCGCCCGAGGGCAGCGGCACCGTGCGCGAGTACGCCGTTTCGATCTGGTGTTCGATCTGGAAGCGCGAGAAGAGCGGCACGTCGTCGTGATACCGCTTCACCTTGCTGACATTGTCCGGCATCACGATATCCATGAAGGCGCGTGCCTGGTCATGAAT
Source organism: Paraburkholderia aromaticivorans (assembly GCF_002278075.1). Taxonomy (NCBI): domain Bacteria; kingdom Pseudomonadati; phylum Pseudomonadota; class Betaproteobacteria; order Burkholderiales; family Burkholderiaceae; genus Paraburkholderia; species Paraburkholderia aromaticivorans. The sequence goes on from NZ_CP022989.1 coordinate 2,246,163, forward strand.
TTCGGTGGTGTCGATCAGGATTTCGCCGATATCCGGCTGGAAATAATCGCGAATCGCGCGGATCACGAGGCTCGATTCGAGATAAATCAGCATCGGCTGACCGCTCGAACCGCTTTGCGACGCGGCTTCGATGGCGCGCCACAGTTGCATCAGATAGTTCAGGTCCCACTGCAGCTCTTCGGCGCTGCGGCCAATGCCGGCCGTGCGCGCGATGATGCTCATGCCTTCCGGCAATTGCAGTTGCGCCATGGTTTCGCGCAATTCCTGACGGTCGTCGCCTTCGATCCGGCGCGACACGCCGCCGCCGCGCGGGTTGTTCGGCATCAGCACCAGATACCGGCCGGCGAGCGAGATGAAGGTGGTGAGGGCTGCGCCCTTGTTGCCGCGCTCTTCCTTTTCGACCTGAACGATCAGTTCCTGGCCTTCGCGCAGGGCGTCCTGAATGCGCGCCGAGCGCATGTCGACGCCGTCGCGGAAATATTGGCGGGCGACTTCCTTGAACGGCAGGAAGCCGTGGCGGTCTTCGCCGTAATTGACGAAGCAGGCTTCGAGCGACGGCTCGATGCGGGTAATGATGCCCTTGTAAATATTGCCTTTGCGCTGTTCGCGCCCGGCGGTTTCGATGTCGATATCGATGAGTTTTTGCCCATCGACGATGGCGACGCGCAGTTCTTCCTGCTGCGTCGCGTTGAACAACATTCGTTTCATTGAACGGCTCCAGAGCGGCTTAGCCCGTCCGTTCGCTGCGCGGTTGTCAGTCGCGAGGGCGATACGGGCAGCGGCATGCCGCGCCTTATTGTGTTTTCACAAGCACGCTGGAGCGGGAAAACTGGCGGGAGAATTGCCTGAGAGGGCCGGGCCCCATTGAAAAATGGGCGCGGTGCCGCAGGGCACATGCGAACACGGCTTCAAATAACGACCCGACACGCCGCGGGTTCTGCCGGCAGACCTTCAAAAGCCTTCGTCCACTCGCGCCGGTGCGCCAACTGGGCGCGTGACCGGAGGGTCGAAGGCTGCGGCCGTGCCGCAGCGGGAAGTTCGCGCAGGCGGCGCGTCTTTTCCTGCTGGGGGTGTCTCGCCTCATTTTGACGTCGCCATGTCTTGTACTTTCTACAAGACGCCTCGGGCGCACGCCGTATTTTCGCAACCTGCAGCTTCGTACAGCCGGACGTCAGACCGCCCGATACCGAAGCTGAAAGTTAAATTCTTTTTTACCAAAATTCCGTTACCGTCGAAGCCGACCTTGACCGAACGCGCCTATGGGCGCCGTCCCTGCCGGGCACTGACTTCGTGCGTGCAACTTGTTGCATCTCATTTTCAGGGTGAGCAACCAGACCCCGGCGCAAGTAAAATAACGGTTTATCGCTTGCACCTGCGCAATCCGCCCGAATTCCGAACACTGCGCCGGCCGCCGCAGACTGCTGGGCAAATTATATTCAGAATGAAAGAGTTAGGCAAAATATCCCAGAAATCGGTCGCAAGCGACCAGGTCTCCTTGATCGAGATCGACGACAGCGCGGCCGGACAGCGCATCGACAACTTCCTGTTACGGGTCTGTAAAGGCGTGCCGAAAAGCCATATTTACCGCATCCTGCGCAGCGGGGAAGTGCGTGTGAATAAGGGCCGGATAGACGCGCAATACCGTCTCGAGCTGGGCGATCTGGTGCGTGTGCCGCCCATTCGCGTCGCTCAACCAAACGAAACGGTTGCACAGGCGCCGGTGCCGGCCGCCCATTTCAAAATTATTTTTGAAGACGAGCACCTGCTCGTGATCGACAAACCGGCCGGTGTGGCAGTCCACGGTGGCAGCGGCGTCGCGTTCGGCGTGATTGAGCAGATGCGCGAGGCGCGTCCGCAGGCGAAATTCCTCGAGTTGGTGCATCGGCTGGATCGCGAGACGTCGGGCATTCTGATGCTCGCCAAGAAGCGCTCGGCGCTCGTCAATCTGCACGAGCAGATTCGCGAGAACAAAATGGATAAGCGCTACTATGCTTGCGTTCACGGCGACTGGGCGAGCGACTGGGGCCGCCGCCGCGCGGTCAAGGAGCCTTTGCACAAGTACCTCACCGCGGACGGCGAACGGCGCGTTCGCGTGCAGCCGGACGGCCTCGCTTCGCACACGGTTTTCAATCTGATCGACCGCTGGCCGGAGTACGCGCTGCTCGAGGCGGAACTGAAGACCGGGCGTACGCATCAGATCCGCGTCCACTTGCAGCATCTGGAGCTGCCGATCGTCGGCGACGCCAAATATGGCGACTTCGCGCTGAACAAGGCGCTGGCGCGCGCCAACGCCAGGCCGGGTTTGAAGCGCATGTTCCTGCACGCTTACCGGCTGAAGCTCACGCACCCGGCAACCGGCGCGCCGCTGCAGTTCGAGGCGCCGTTGCCGGCCGAATGCCGCAGCTTCATCGCGCAGCTCAACGAATTACGAAATGGGTCACACCCGGAGACGACACCGCATGGCTAGAGAGCAATTTGATCTGATCGTCTTCGACTGGGACGGGACGCTGATGGATTCGACCGCGCACATCACGCGCAGCATCCAGTCGGCCTGCCGCGATCTCGGCTTGCCGGTTCCGGCCGACGAGGCGGCGAGCTACGTCATCGGCCTCGGTTTGCGCGACGCGCTGCAAATCGCCGCGCCCACCCTCGATCCCGCCGACTATCCGCGCTTGGCCGAGCGCTATCGCTTCCATTATCTGGTGAAGGATCAAACCACCGAGCTGTTCGCCGGGGTGCGCGAGATGCTGCAGGAATTGCGCGATCTGGGCTATCTGCTGGCCGTGGCGACGGGTAAGAGCCGCGTCGGACTGAACCGCGCGCTCGACCAGTCGCGCCTGACGAGCCTGTTCGACGGCACCCGCTGCGCCGATGAGACGTTCTCGAAGCCGCACCCGGCCATGCTGCATGAATTGACGCGCGAACTCGGGCAGGACAACGCGCGCACGGTAATGGTCGGCGATACGACGCACGACCTGCAAATGGCGATCAATGCGGGCGTTGCGGGCATCGGTGTCACATATGGGGCGCATCCTGCGGGTTCGTTGAGCGCGTTGTCGCCGAAATTCGTGGCATCGAGCGTCAGTGTGCTGTCGGGCTGGCTGCGAGAAAACGCATGAGCGCGCAGACGCCAGAAGCGGCTCCGGCGGTTCGCGTTTGCGCGTCGGCGGAACTGGTCGACGGCGGCGCGGGCGTGCGTCGCGGGGCGAAACTCGGCGGCGGCGACGTCGTGGTATTTTTCGTTCGCTACGATGGCCGTGCGTACGGCTACCTGAACCGCTGCGCCCATGTGCCGATGGAACTCGACTGGGCCGAGGGGCAGTTCTTCGAATCGTCCGGTTTATACTTGATGTGCGCTACACATGGCGCGATTTACGCGCCGGATACGGGCAAATGCGTCGGGGGTCCGTGCCGCGGCGGCAGATTGCGGCCGGTTCAGGTGGACGAACGCGATACGCCGGAAGGCCGCGCCGTCTTCTGGCTGCCTGATGGCGAACTGTGCCCGGACACGCCCTGATTCTCCTCTTCGACTTTTCCACTGCACCGCATGTCCGACAATTTGACTCCCGAGCCGAAGGAACCGTCCCTGACAGGCCGCCCCCGCACGCCTGCCGATGAGCCCGGCTGGGAACGCGCGGCGCTCGAGCGTATTGCGCTTGCCGCGATTAACGAACAGCGCGCGGCGCGGCGCTGGAGAATCTTCTTCCGCTTCGTCTTCCTGATCGTGTTGCTGCTGGCAATCTGGGCAGCCATCGACTTCTCCGGCGACAAGGTCGCGGCCACCGGCCGTCACACCGCCATGGTGGCGCTCGACGGTGAGATCTCCGCAGATACGAACGCGAACGCGGAAGATATCAACACGGCACTGCGAAGCGCGTTCGACGACGCGGGCACCGCCGGGGTGATCCTACGTTGCAATAGCCCGGGTGGCAGTCCGGTGCAGGCGGGGATCATCTATAGCGAAATGCGCCGATTGCGCGCCAAATATCCGTCAATTCCGCTGTATGTCGTCGTCGGCGACATGTGCGCCTCGGGCGGCTATTACGCGGCCGCGGCCGCCGACAAGATCTACGTGGACAAGGCCAGTATTGTCGGCTCGATCGGCGTGCTGATGGACAGCTTCGGTTTCACAGGGCTGATGGATAAGCTCGGGATCCAGCGGCGTCTGCACACTTCTGGTGAGAACAAGGGTTTTTTCGATCCGTTCTCGCCAGAAACGCCGAAGATGGACGAACATGCTCAAGATATGCTCGACCAGATCCACGCGCAGTTTATCGACGCGGTTCGCCAGGGGCGCGGCAAACGTCTGCATGAAACGCCGGACATGTTCTCGGGTCTTTTCTGGACTGGCCAGAAGAGCGTCGAACTTGGCCTCGCCGACGGTTTCGGCGACGCGGACTTCGTGGCGCGCGAGCTCTTCAAAGCGCCGGATATCGTCGACTACACGGTGAAAGAAAGCATTACGGACCGTGTTGCGCGCAAGTTCGGCGCGGCGGTCGGCAGCGGCGCGGTTCACGCCATGGCGCTCGGCGCAAGGCTGAATCTGCGTTGATGTTGATGGGTCGACATGAAAAAGCCCCGCGCGATCGATTTTTGCTGATCGCGCGGGGCTCTTTATTTGTCCCTAACACTGTCTGGTCAGAATCAAACGGCCAGGATCAGAAAGATAGCCGGCCGCTTGTGCAAATCGATCGCGGGTTTTTTCTTCCAGTCAGCCACGGTGCGGCTCGCGATGGTCTCCGTCTCCAGCGTCAGATCGACCGCCACGCAAACGAGCGTGGAGGGCGCGCACGTCGCCAGTAACGTGTCGAGCAGCGCGCGATTCCGGTAAGGCGTCTCGATAAAGATCTGCGTCTGTTTGCCTTTGCGCGACTGTTGCTCGAGCTCTCGCAGACGCTTGGCCCGCTCCGTGGCATCGACCGGCAAGTAGCCGTGGAACGCAAAACTCTGGCCGTTGAGCCCGGAAGCCATCAAGGCCAGCAGAATCGAACTGGGCCCGACAAACGGCACGACCTTCACGCCGCGCTCGTGCGCGCGGCGCACCAGCAGGGCGCCTGGGTCGGCGACCGCCGGGCAGCCCGCTTCGGATACCAGGCCCGCGTCGGTGCCGGCGAGAAGCGGCGCGAGCAGCTTGTCGATCTCGCCGGCCGGCGTATTGACGTTCAATTCGCGGATCTCGATTTCCTGGATCGGCCGTTCCGTGCCGACCTTCTTCAGAAACGCGCGCGTGGTTTTTGCGTTCTCGCCGATGTAATAGTGTAGTGATGCCGCGCGGGTGCGCACCGGCGCCGGCAGCACTGCGTCGAGCGCCTCGGCGTCGCCTTCGCCGAGCGTGTTCGGAATCAGATAGAGCGTGCCGGTCATCGCGCCCCCAAAAGTGGATAACCCGCTGCGAGCAGCATGCGCGACAGCGCGATCAATGGCAGGCCGACTAGCGCGGTGGGATCGTCGGAGTGAATGGCATCGAGCAGGACGATGCCGAGTCCTTCGGATTTGGCGCTCCCCGCGACGTCATAGGGCGTTTCGGTCAGCAAATAGGCCTCGAGCGCGGCATCCGGCAGATCGCGGAATTGCACGCGGGTAATCACGTCGACGGCTTGCGCCGTCCCGGAGCGGCTGTCGAACAGGGACAGCGCACTATGGAACTGGACTTCCCGGCCGCGCATCGCTTGCAGTTGCGCCAGCGCGTTGGCGTGGGTGCCGGGCTTGCCGATCTGCAGGCCGTCATAGGTGGCGACCTGGTCGGAACCGATCACGAGCGCGGCTTCGCCGGTGCGGAGCTCACCGGCTACCGCGCGGGCTTTGGCTTGCGCGAGCCGCAGCGCGGTGATTTCGGGTGTCTCGCCGGCAAGCGGCGTCTCGTCGATCGCGGGCACGATGACATCGAACGGCACCCGCAGGCGTTCGAGCAGTTCGCGGCGGTAAGGCGAACTCGACGCCAGAATCAGGCGTGGCGGGCGATTCAGGGAATCTGGCATGGACAATCAGCGGCTAGAGAGGCGGAACGTACGGCGCCGCGCGAAGTTCGCGCGCGTACGGGCTTAAGTGTTTGACTCGAAAAGACAAAACGGATATGATTTTGGGCTTTTCATCGGTATGCTTGCGCTAGGCGGGTCTCGGTGTGTGTGAGGCGTGTAAGCACGTGTAAGCGCGTCGCGCAACGGGCGGGTCTCGCAGGTCGTCTCGCAACCAGTTTGTCCCCGCGGTTTGTATTGCGCGGTTTATACCCCGGCGAAACCCTTGCCGAAGCAGGAGCGCACATGACTCAACATCCTGGCAACCCTGCAGGTCTGTCCGACCCGCACGATATCGATCTGTTCGAATTTGCGCGGAGTGGGCGTCAGGCCGCGGGTGTCGTGCGCGTCTCGCAACTGCCGCGCATGTTAAACGAAGTCCCGGCAGAAGCGCCAGACCGCGATACCGCGTTCACCTGGCAAGCCGAAGGGTCGACGCAGCCGGAATTGCAGGATGACGGCACCGAGGGTCCCCAGCCTTATTTGAGGATGGCGATTCACGGCGCTGCATGGCTCGAGTGTCAGCGGTGCATGACGCCGTACTTGCAGGCATTCAACGTCGATGCAACTTACCGGATCGTCAACACTGAGGCGGAAGCCGAAGAGTTTCCGCTCGACGAGGATGAAGTCGAAGTGATCGTGGGCTCGAACCATTTCGATCTCGTCGACTTGATCGAAGAAGAGTTGCTGCTTTCCTTGCCGCTCGTGCCCAAGCATGAGGTCTGCCCCGAAGTGCACGAGAGCCTCGTCTCCGGGGTGACCGGTGCCGAAGGCGAGGGCGACGAGGGCGCACCGGACGAAGCTGAAGAGGGTGGTGAGCCCGAGCGGCCCAGTCCGTTCGCGGCGCTCCAGAGTCTCAAGCGCGGTGAGCCGGGCGACAAGAAGCACTGAACAGTTGCATGGGAGCGCGATGCGGGCGCATTGGCCATTCGGCCAGTGGCGGAGACCGGATCGGGCTGTGTTAGAATTCGGAAAATTTTTAGGAGTTAGTCATGGCAGTTCAACAAAATAAGAAGTCGCCGTCGAAGCGCGGCATGCACCGTTCGCACGATTTTCTGACGGCAGCGCCGCTGGCCGTGGAGCCGAGCACGGGCGAAGTGCATCTGCGTCACCACGTTAGCCCGAACGGCTACTATCGCGGCAAGAAAGTTGTCAAGACGAAGAACGATTAATCGTTTCGCTGCGCGTTTCTCTGCGTGCCGCCACTTGGCGTTTCGCGTGGCGATCGGCTCGCTTGACATTTTCCCGGCTCGGCAAAAAGGCGGCATTCAATTGCCGCTTTTTTGTGTCGATCGCAATTGGCGCTTCGGCGCCTGCTGCGGTTGCATGCAGGGTGCCTGAAATTCGTCGCACTCCATGACAGTAAAGCTCACGATAGATTGCATGGGAGGCGACCACGGCCCGTCCGTGACCGTTCCCGCTGCCGTCAACTTCGTTCGTTCGCATCCCGATGCGCAGTTGCTGCTCGTCGGCATTGAAAGTGCGATTCGTGCGCAGCTGAAGAAGTTGAAGGCTCTGGACCTGCCGGCGCTGACCGTCGTATCCGCTTCCGAGATCGTCGCCATGGACGATCCGGTCGAAGTCGCGCTGCGCAAGAAAAAAGATTCCTCCATGCGCGTGGCGCTGAACCGCGTCAAGGAAGGCGAGGCGCAAGCCTGCATTTCCGCCGGCAACACCGGCGCGCTGATGGCGGTCTCGCGCTATGTGCTGAAAACGCTGTCGGGCATTGAACGCCCGGCTATCGCGTCGGCACTGCCCAATCCCAATGGCTACACGATGATGCTCGACCTGGGCGCCAACGTCGACTGCGAACCTCAGCATCTACTGCAGTTCGCGGAGATGGGGCACGCGCTCGTGTCGGCGCTCGAGGGTAAGGAGCGGCCCACCATCGGCCTGCTCAATATCGGCGAAGAAGTCATCAAGGGCAACGACACCATCAAACGTGCCGGCGAATTGCTGCGCGCGAGTACACTTAACTTTCACGGTAACGTTGAAGGCAACGATATCTTCAAAGGCACGGTCGACGTCATCGTCTGCGACGGTTTTGTCGGCAATGTCGCGCTGAAGACGTCTGAGGGCCTCGCGCAGATGCTGTCCAACATCATCAAGGAAGAGTTCGGCCGTTCGTGGCTGACCAAGGTGATGGCGGTGCTCGCATTGCCGGTATTGATGCGCTTCAAGAAACGCGTCGATCATCGGCAATACAATGGTGCCGCGTTGCTCGGCCTGCGCGGGCTGGTGATCAAAAGCCACGGTTCGGCGGATGCCTACGGGTTTGAGTGGGCTATCAAACGCGGGTATGATGCCGTCAAAAACGGCGTGCTGGAACGCCTTGCGCGCGCAATGGAAGAGAACGCGGGTTCTCTGGAACAGGCGGCGCGCGACGCGAGCGGTGCGGGCCACGCAAGCCCGATCGCAGGCCAGCCAGCCGAGCCCTACGCTGCGCAATCCTCGAAGGCATAATGGCTCAATCGACAATTTACTCCCGCGTGCTGGGCACCGGCAGCTACCTGCCGCCCAACCGCGTCACCAATCAGGATCTGACCGAACGTCTCGCCGAGCAAGGTGTCGAGACGAGCGACGAGTGGATCGTGGCCCGCACGGGCATTCATGCGCGCCATTTCGCGGACCCTGATGTCACGACCAGCGATCTGGCGTTCATTGCTTCGCAACGCGCGATCGAAGCGGCAGATATCGACCCGCAGTCCATCGATCTGATCATCGTCGCAACCTCCACGCCGGACTTCGTGTTTCCGAGCACGGCGTGCCTGTTGCAAAACAAGCTCGGCATCAAGAACCACGGCGCGGCCTTCGACGTTCAGGCCGTCTGTTCCGGTTTTGCTTATGCGGTGGCGACGGCGGACAGCTTCATTCGCAGCGGTCAGCACCGTACGGCGCTTGTGATCGGCGCGGAAACTTTCTCGCGCATTCTCGATTTCAAAGACCGCACCACGTGCGTACTGTTCGGCGACGGCGCGGGCGCGGTGATCCTGCAGGCGTCGGAAGAGCCTGGCGTGCTGGCGAGCGCGCTGCACGCGGACGGCAGCCATTCGAACATTCTCTGCACGCCGGGCAACGTGAACGGCGGTGTCGTGGCCGGCAGTGCGTTCCTGCATATGGATGGGCAGGCCGTGTTCAAGCTCGCCGTCAACGTGCTCGAAAAAGTCGCGGTCGAAGCGCTCGAGAAGGCCAATCTGTCGGCTGAGCAGATCGACTGGCTGATTCCGCATCAGGCGAATATCCGCATCATGCAAAGCACCTGCCGCAAGCTCGGCTTGCCGCAGGAACGCATGGTCGTCACAGTGGGCGAGCACGGCAATACGTCGGCTGCGTCCATTCCGCTCGCATTCGACGTCGCAGTGCGCGACGGCCGCATCAAGCGCGGTCAGAACGTGCTGATCGAAGGCGTCGGCGGCGGCTTCACGTGGGGCGCGTCGGTCATCCGCTACTGATAGCGGCGACGTGATGGCGAGCGCTCTTCGCGGCGCTCGGCTACGTTTGAGCGCGCTCGCCGTTAACCGGGCGCGCCACCCACATCTGACAACATCGATTTTGGGGACGATATGAAATTTGCGTTCGTTTTTCCCGGCCAGGGTTCGCAGTCGGTCGGCATGCTCAACGCGTTTGCCGATCACGCGGTCGTGCGTGAGACGATCCAGGAAGCCTCCGATGCGCTCAACCAGGATCTCGGCAAGCTGATTGCCGAAGGCCCCGCCGAAGATCTGAACCTCACCACCAACACGCAGCCGGTCATGCTGACCGCCTCTTACGCGATGTATCGCGCGTGGTTGCAGGCCGGCGGTCCGAAACCGGCGATTCTCGCTGGCCATAGCCTGGGTGAATACACCGCGCTGGTCGCGGCGGGCGCAATCGCGTTTCGCGATGCCGTGCCGCTCGTACGCTTTCGCGCGCAAGCCATGCAAACGGCGGTGCCGGTCGGTGAAGGCGGCATGGCCGCGATTCTCGGTCTCGACGACGACACGGTGCGCGCGGTGTGCGCCGAAGCATCGGTTGCGGGCGTTGTCGAAGCGGTCAATTTCAATGCGCCGGCGCAGGTCGTGATCGCGGGCCACAAGGCCGCGGTGGAAAAGGCCTGCGAAGTCGCAAAGGCGAAGGGCGCCAAGCGCGCGCTGCCGCTGCCGGTTTCGGCGCCGTTCCACTCGTCGCTGCTCAAGCCCGCGTCGGACCAATTGCGCGAGTATCTGGCGAGCGTCGACGTGCAGGTGCCGGCCATTCCGGTCGTCAACAACGTCGACGTCGCGGTGGTCAACGAACCGGCTGGCATCAAGGATGCGCTGGTGCGCCAGGCGGCCGGCGCGGTGCGGTGGGTCGAGGGCGTTCAGGCAATGTCGGCCCAAGGCGTCACCCACGTGATCGAATGCGGTCCGGGCAAGGTCCTTGCGGGACTGACCAAGCGTATCGACGGCAATCTGGTCGGCGCGTCGATTTTCGATCCGGCTTCGCTCGAAGAGACGCTCAACCTGGTGACGGCAGGCTGAGCAAAGCGGGTGCGTGACTGACAGCACGCGCCGCGCACTGGCATCAGTACATCGCATCACGAATCAATCAGCCCTCCGAAGGGCATCCGGACTGACAAGATGGAAAAGACTCTCGATAAACAGATCGCAATCGTGACCGGCGCTTCGCGTGGCATCGGCCGTGCAATCGCGATGGAACTGGCGCGCCAGGGCGCGACGGTGATCGGCACGGCGACCAGCGAAAGCGGCGCGGCCGCGATCAGCGAAGCGCTGAGTGCGGCCGGCGTGAACGGCCGTGGCGCGGTGCTCAACGTGAACGACGCGGCGGCGGCGGAAGCGCTGATCGACGGCACGGTGAAGGAATTCGGCGCGCTGAATGTGCTGGTGAACAACGCCGGCATCACGCAGGATCAACTCGCCATGCGCATGAAGGACGACGACTGGGACGCGGTGATCGACACCAACCTCAAGTCGGTGTTCCGTCTGTCGCGCGCTGTGCTGCGGCCCATGATGAAGGCGAAGGGCGGCCGCATCATCAACATCACGTCGGTGGTCGGCTCGGCCGGCAACCCGGGGCAAGTCAACTACGCCGCCGCGAAAGCGGGTGTGGCGGGCATGACGCGCGCGCTGGCACGCGAGATCGGCAGTCGCGGCATCACGGTGAATTGCGTCGCGCCCGGCTTCATCGATACCGACATGACCAAGACCTTGCCGGAAGACCAGCAAACGGCGCTGAAGACGCAGATTCCGCTAGGGCGCCTCGGCAGTCCGGAAGATATCGCGCACGCCGTGGCGTTTCTGGCGTCCCCGCAAGCCGGGTATATCACCGGCACGACATTGCATGTGAACGGCGGGATGTACATGTCGTAACCAAATTCGGTTACTATCCGCGCCTTGATGCGTTTGTAAATGTGTCAGGCGCATGCCTTGACAGCAACCCGATGCGCCGCTTTTTTGCCGGGTCAAACCTGATAAAATGCGCGCACCTGTATTTTTGAACTTCTTTTCCCTTGGAGGGGTAATGGACAATATCGAACAGCGCGTCAAGAAGATCGTCGCAGAACAACTGGGCGTTGCAGAAGCTGAGATCAAGAACGAAGCTTCGTTCGTGAACGACCTCGGCGCCGACTCGCTCGACACCGTTGAACTCGTGATGGCCCTCGAAGACGAGTTCGGCATGGAAATTCCGGATGAAGAAGCCGAGAAGATCACCACCGTTCAGCAAGCAATCGACTACGCTCGCGCGAACGTCAAGGCCTAAGGTCATTCGCGCCTGCGTTTCTGCGTTGGCGGCGTATGACACCCTGCCGTGTCGGTTGCCGACGCCAGCAGGGTTGGCGCTTTTTGCCGCGCGTTTTGCCACGCAGGAGCCAGCGATGTTGAAAGCGCAACTTTTCGCGCGATTGCCGACTTTCAAGAAAACGCCGGGCCGCCCCGCGTTTTCCGCCCCGCAGGAAGTACCCTTTGGGGATTGCTCCCGTCGGGGGGGCCTGGTGCGAAGCACCGGGTGTGTGGGCGCCTAACAGCCACGGGGCACACAGGGCAGGTTCCTGAGGCCGCTGTGGCTTTTGTTTTTGTCATCTATGAAAAAGGGGTTACCGTGAGCCGCCGTCGTGTTGTTGTTACAGGCCTGGGGCTGATTTCGCCTGTTGGCAATAATGTTGCCGACGGCTGGGCCAATCTGGTCGCTGGCAAGTCGGGTATTGCCAATATCACGAAGTTCGATGCGTCGAACTTTTCGACTCGTTTCGCCGGCGAGGTGAAGGGCTTCAATATCGAGGACTACATCCCCGGTAAGGAAGCGCGCCACATGGATACGTTCATCCATTACGGCGTGGCTGCAGGCATCCAGGCGATGCAGGACAGCGGCCTCGAAGTCACCGACGAGAATTCGGAGCGTATCGGTGTCGTGGTCGGTTCGGGCATCGGCGGCTTGCCGATGATCGAAGTGACGCAAACCGAACTGCTCAATCGCGGCCCACGCCGTATTTCGCCGTTCTTCGTGCCGGCGTCGATCATCAATATGATTTCCGGTCATCTGTCGATCAAGTTCGGCATCAAGGGACCGAATCTGGCGATCGTCACCGCCTGTACCACGGGCCTGCACTGTATCGGCGAGGCTTCGCGCCTGATCGAATACGGTGACGCCGACGTAATGATCGCGGGCGGCGCGGAATCGACCGTGTCGCCGTTGGGCGTCGGCGGCTTTGCGGCGGCGCGTGCGCTGTCGCAACGCAATGACGATCCGGCCACGGCGAGCCGTCCGTGGGACAAGGATCGCGACGGTTTTGTGCTGGGCGAGGGCGCCGGCGTCATGGTGCTCGAGGAATACGAGCACGCGAAGGCGCGTGGCGCGAAGATTTACGCCGAAGTCAGCGGCTACGGGATGAGCGGCGACGCCTATCACATGACCGCGCCGCTGGAAGACGGCGACGGCGCGCGCCGCTGCATGCTGGCCGCCTTGAAGAACGCGGGCATCAACACGGATCAGGTGAATTACCTGAACGCGCACGGCACGTCCACGCCGCTCGGCGACCTGGCTGAAACCACCGGCATCAAGCGCGCTTTCGGCGACCACGCCAAAGACATGGTCGTGAACTCGACCAAGTCGATGACGGGGCACCTGCTGGGCGGCGCCGGCGGTCTGGAGTCGGTGTTCACCGTGCTGGCCGTGCATCATCAAGTGTCGCCGCCGACGATCAACATCTTCAACCAGGATCCGGCCTGCGATCTGGACTACTGCGCCAACACCGCGCGGGAAATGAAGATCGACGTGGCGCTGAAGAACTCGTTCGGGTTCGGCGGCACGAACGGCACGCTGGTTTTCAAGCGCGCCTGATCGCCTGATAGTTGGTGGCGCGCCAGTCGACGGCGCCGGTTTTGCCGGCGCTTTCCCCTGAATCTGCAACCCTCGACGGAGCGCCGCAGCGAATTGCGCTGCGGCGCTCCGTTGCTATATGGGCTGCGCTGGCCGTTTTCGTCCTGACGGCGACGTCGGCCGTTTTTGCTTGCCTCGCGTCGCATTTGGGCGCCTCGCAGGCGGTTCCGTTGACGCTCGTTATATGGGCATGGCTCACGCTTTGTGCACTGAGATATGAGCGCGCGCGGCCGGTCGCGCTGAAAATCGGGGCGCACGGGTTGTCCCTATGGGGCCGGACAGGCGCGCTGCTGGCGCAAGGGCGCATTACCGGCTGTTCGCAGTGGAGCGGCCGCTTGCTGATTCTGGCGCTGCGGCCGGAACAGGGCCGCTCGCGGACCTTGCTGCTGGCCGCCGACGCGCTCCCGGCGCCCGTCTTCCGGGAACTGGCCGTGCTGGGCCGGCGTGGCGCCGGCGCCTGACTGTAACGACTGTAACCGCTGTTACCGGCGTAACGTGCCTAGTTGATGGGGACGCTACAATGGTGCCCCGCCATGCGCCCTATAGTTAACGGATTTATCAGGTGAGCGAAAAAGAAATTGATCAGGTGCTGGTCGAACGCGTCCAGAAGGGCGACAAGGCCGCGTTCGAGCTTCTGGTCTCCAAATACCACCGCAAGATTCTCCGGCTGATCTCGCGCCTCGTGCGCGACCCCGCCGAGGTGGAAGACGTCGCTCAGGACGCTTTTATCAAGGCGTACCGGGCGTTGCCGCAGTTTCGCGGGGAATCGGCCTTTTATACGTGGTTGTACCGGATTGCCGTCAACACGGCAAAGAACTACCTTGCGACCCAGGGACGGCGCGCGCCGACCTCGACCGAAGCAGATGCTGAAGAAGCTGAAACTTTCTCGGACGCGGACCAACTAAGGGATATCAACACGCCTGAGTCGATGTTGATGAGCAAGCAGATCGCTGAGACGGTCAATGCTGCGATGGCGGTTTTACCGGAAGAGCTGCGCACCGCCATTACTCTTCGTGAAATTGAAGGTTTGAGCTACGAGGAAATCGCTGAGATGATGGGTTGCCCAATCGGCACGGTCAGATCACGAATTTTCCGCGCTCGCGAAGCCATTGCGGCAAAATTGCGTCCGTTGCTTGACACACCTGAAGGCAAGCGCTGGTAAACCACCAGGCGGCCGGGCGGGGCGCGGGTGCAATATCTGGATTAGTGGTGTCACTACGGGGTATTTGTAAGATGGGGAGCATCATGGGGTCGGTCTCGATGCAATCGCAAGCCAGCTCGCGCGGCGAGCGTCTGTCCGCTTTTGTCGATGGTGAGCTGGTCGGCGAAGAGCATCTGAATCTGGACACGTTTATTTCCGGGCTGAATGGCGAGGATCGCGCCGCCTGGTCGAGCTATCACCTGATCGGCGACGCTTTGCGTTCTGACGATCTGGCGGTCAGCCCGGCGGCGAGCAGCGCGTTCCTGAGCGGTTTTGCCGCGCGCCTGGACAACGAGCCGCATGTGCTGGCGCCCGCCGCCATGCCGGTTGCGCGCCGGTTGCTGGCGCTGCGCCGCCGTGTTGTGCCGGCCTTTGCGGTCGCGGCCGCTGCCGCCACGCTCACGTGGATCGTCGTGCCGCAGCTGCAAGGCGTGCCGGGCGACCCGGGCATGGCGCAACTCGCCTCGGTCCAGTCGCATGGTGATGCGCTGCAACGCGTGGCCATGGCTTCGGTGCCGGCGGCTACGGTTCAGCCAGTCGCGCAAGACGCCAACATCATTCGTGACGCGAGTCTCGATCAGTATCTGGAAGCTCACCAGCAATTCGCGCAACAACCGGTCATGCCGGGCTCGATGCCGCTGATTCGTGCTGCCGCTGTTTCTACGCAAGGCCAATAGTTTGATGCAGATTCCGCGGTTGAATAAAACGACTATCTGGGGGCGGCTGCCGGCATTTCTGTTCTGCGCAGCCGTATTGTTGTCCGCTACACCGCGGGTCTTTGCACAAACCGACGATCCGCTCGTGGCCCGTCGCACGGCTGCGGATCTTCTCGATCGCATCCATCAGGCCGCGCAGCAGCAAAATTACGAGGGCGCGTTCGTCTACCAGCGCGGCAATTTCGTTCAAACGTCGCGGATCGCGCACTACGCGACCCGTACGGATGGCGAGTTCGAGCAGCTCGAAAGCCTCGACGGCAAGCCGCGCAAAATGCTGCGTCATAACGAAGAGCTCTACACGTTCGTGCCGGAGCGGCATCTGTGCGTCGTCGAGAAGCGTCAGAACAAGGACTCGTTCCCGGCGCTGCTTGCCGTCAGCGGCGAGCAGGTGCTGTCGGTCTACGAACCCAAGCTGCTCGGCGACGACCGTGTCGCCGGTGTCGATAGCCAGGTGATCGAACTCGATCCGAAAGACGCCTATCGCTTTGCGTACAAGCTGTGGGCAGACAAGAAAACCGGTCTCCTGCTGCGTGCCCAGACGCTCGACCCGAATGGCCAGGTGCTCGAGCAATTGTCGTTTTCGCAAATTCGGATCGGCGTGCCGGTCGACAAGGCCGGCATCGTCACCGGTATTCGTAATATGGCGGGTTGGACCGTGGTGCACCCGCCGGTCGAGCCTGTGGACATGGCTGCGCAAGGCTGGCAGATCGCGCCGACAGTGCCCGGCTTCCGCAAGATCCGTGAACTGCGCCGTCCCATGGCTGCGCGCGACGCGGGCCAGCCGACCATTCCGGTCGATCAGGCGGTGTTCTCCGATGGCCTCGCGGCCATTTCGGTGTTTGTCGAACCGGTGGAAAACAACACGCGCAAGGAAGGCGCGGGCAGCAGCGGCGCCACGCACGTGCTCGTCAAGCGTCGCGGTGACTTCTGGATTACTCTTCTTGGTGAAGTGCCCCAGACCACATTGCAGCAATTTGCGTCTGCCATAGAATACAAAGCTCCCAAGTAATCCTCCGAATCCTGAATCCCTCGGCTTGCTACGATATGACGACTTTCTCGGTGCGCAAATTCCTCGCGGCCGCGGTGGTAGCGGCGTGTTTGCCGCTCCTGCCGCATACGGCGTCGGCGGCTCCCGCCGTCAATCTGCCGGACTTCACTGACCTCGTCGACAAGGTCGGCCCGGCGGTCGTCAACATTCGCACGACCACACGCGTGTCGAGCAGCGGCGCCCGCAGCGGGTTGCCGCCGGGCATGGACGACGGCGACATGTCGGAGTTTTTCCGGCGCTTCTTCGGCATTCCGTTGCCGCAGTCCCCGCAATCGCCGGGTTCGCCGCGCGGCGGCGACAACGGCGGCAGTGGCGGTAGCGGCGGCAGCCAGGACTCGCCGGATAGCAGCGATCCGGAACAGAACAGCGGCGTGGGCTCGGGCTTTATCCTGTCGGCGGACGGTTACGTGATGACCAACGCGCACGTCATCGACGACGCGGACACAATTTACGTCACGCTCACCGACAAGCGCGAATTCAAGGCGAAGCTGATCGGTGTCGACGATCGTACCGACGTCGCGGTCGTCAAGATCAACGCGGCCAATCTGCCGACCATTACCATCGGCGACTCGAACAAGGTTCGCGTCGGTGAATGGGTGGTCGCGATCGGCTCGCCGTTCGGTCTCGAGAATACGGTGACGGCCGGTATCGTCAGCGCCAAGGGGCGCGACACGGGCGACTATCTGCCGTTCATCCAGACCGACGTGGCGGTCAATCCGGGTAACTCGGGCGGTCCGCTCATCAATATGCAAGGCGAGGTGATCGGCATCAACTCGCAGATCTACAGCCGCACCGGCGGTTTCATGGGCATTTCGTTCGCGATTCCGATCGACGAGGCGATGCGCGTGGCCGATCAGTTGAAGGCGTCGGGCAAGGTCGTGCGGGGCAGGATCGCGGTGGCGATCGGCGAAGTGACCAAAGACGTGGCCGATTCGCTCGGCCTGCCGAAGGCGCAGGGCGCGCTGGTCAGCAGCGTCGAACCGGGCGGTCCGGCGGATAAGGCCGGCGTGCAGCCGGGCGACATCATCCTGAAGTTCAACGGCCATTCGGTCGACACGGCAACCGACCTGCCGCGCATGGTCGGCGACACGAAGCCGGGCACGAGGTCGACGATCACGATCTGGCGCAAGGGCCAGACACGTGATCTGCCGGTGACGATCGCCGAGATGCAGCCGGACAAGACGGCCAAGGCGGACCAGAAGAAGCCGCAGCCGCCGAAGCAGCGTGCCACGAACGCGCTGGGCCTCGCCGTCAGCGACATCCCCCCCGACCAGTTGAAGGCGCTGAAGCTGCATAACGGTGTGCAGGTCGACGCCGCGGACGGTCCCGCAGCGCGCGTCGGCTTGCAAAAGGGTGACATCATCCTGCGGGTAGGCGATACGGACATCACGAGCGCGAAGCAGTTCGACGACGTGAGTTCGCGCCTCGATTCGCAGAAGATGGTCGCGTTGCTGGTTCGCCGCGGCGAGAACACGCAGTTCGTGCCGATCCGCCCGCGCAGCGCGCAGAAATGACGAAAGCGGTGCTGCTCACGCTCTACGGGCGCGCGTGGTGCCATCTTTGCGACGACATGCGTGCCGCGCTCGAGCCCTTGCTGGCCGAGTTCGGCGCGCAGGTCGAGGTGATCGACGTCGACGCCGATCCCTCGCTGGAAGCCCGTTACAACGAGCTGGTACCGGTTCTGGTCTGTGACGGCGTCGAACTGTGTCACTATCACCTCGACGTAGCGCGGGTTCGTGCCGCGCTCGCCACGCGGGATCGCGGCGCACACCTGAACCTGTACCGGGGTTCGAACGCAGCATAAGCGTCGCGCTGTCCACTCCGGGTTTCACACCTCACCTCTGGATCAGCGTTGGCGTTTTAGCGGTTACGTGCGCCAATGCGCCTGTTGCAGTCCCATGCAAGATGGCTGCTGAGCCGTCTTTTCCGCCCGGGCTTCGCAAGATGCCCGGGCGATAGCCTTTTCGGCTAAAATAGATAGGTTTTTCACCTACTTACAAGGCGTGCTCCGCTATTGTCCGAGCGCGCCTTTTTCGCTTGATCGGCACTGAATGGATCATATTCGTAACTTCTCGATCATTGCGCACATCGACCATGGCAAGTCGACGCTCGCCGATCGCATCATCCAGATCTGCGGCGGCCTGTCCGACCGCGAGATGGAATCCCAAGTGCTCGATTCGATGGATCTCGAACGCGAGCGCGGCATCACCATCAAGGCACAAACCGCCGCACTGACGTACAAAGCCCGTGACGGGCAGGTCTACAACCTGAACATGATCGACACGCCGGGCCACGTCGACTTCTCGTACGAAGTCAGCCGCTCGCTGTCCGCCTGCGAAGGCGCGCTGCTGGTCGTCGACGCGAGCCAGGGCGTGGAAGCGCAAACCGTGGCGAACTGCTACACGGCAATCGAGCTCGGCGTCGACGTGATTCCGGTGCTCAACAAGATCGATCTGCCGGCGGCGAACCCTGAAAACGCGATCGCCGAAATCGAAGACGTGATCGGCATCGACGCGACCGACGCCACGCATTGCAGCGCGAAGACGGGCCTCGGCGTCGAAGACGTGCTCGAAGCATTGATCGCCAAAGTGCCGCCGCCCAAGGGCGATCCGCAAGCGCCGCTGCAGGCGCTGATCATCGACTCGTGGTTCGACAACTACGTCGGCGTCGTGATGCTGGTGCGTATCGTCAACGGCACGCTGCGTCCCAAGGACAAGATCCGCATGATGGCGACCGGCGCGCAGTATCCGGTCGAGCATATCGGCGTGTTTACGCCGAAGTCGAAGAATCTCGAATCGCTGTCGGCCGGGCAGGTGGGCTTCATCATCGCCGGCATCAAGGAATTGGCCGCGGCGAAGGTGGGCGACACGGTCACGCTGGTGAACCGTCCGGCCGCCGAGCCGCTGCCGGGTTTCAAGGAAGTGAAGCCGCAGGTGTTCGCCGGGCTGTATCCGGTCGAAGCGAACCAGTACGACGCGCTGCGTGATTCGCTGGAAAAGCTGAAACTGAACGATGCCTCGCTGATGTACGAGCCGGAAGTGTCGCAGGCGCTCGGCTTCGGTTTCCGCTGTGGCTTCCTGGGTCTGCTGCACATGGAGATCGTGCAGGAACGTCTCGAGCGCGAGTTCGACATGGACCTGATCACCACGGCGCCGACCGTGGTGTACGAGGTCCTGCAGCGTGACGGCACGACCATCATGGTCGAGAACCCGGCCAAGATGCCGGAACCGTCGAAGATCGAAGAAGTGCGCGAGCCGATCGTCACCGTGAATCTGTACATGCCGCAAGACTACGTCGGCTCGGTGATCACGCTGTGCACGCAAAAGCGCGGCACGCAGATCAACATGCAGTATCACGGCCGTCAGGTGCAGTTGACCTACGAAATCCCGATGGGCGAAGTCGTGCTCGATTTCTTCGATCGCCTGAAGTCGATCTCGCGCGGCTATGCGTCGATGGATTACGAGTTCAAGGAATATCGCGCGGCAGACGTGGTGAAGGTCGACATGCTGATCAACGGTGACAAGGTCGACGCGTTGTCGGTCATCGTCCATCGTTCGCAAAGCCAGTATCGCGGCCGCGAAGTCGCGGCGAAAATGCGCGAACTAATTCCGCGCCAGATGTACGACGTGGCGATTCAGGCCACCATCGGCGCGAATATTATTGCGCGCGAAAACATTAAAGCGTTGCGTAAGAACGTGCTGGCAAAATGCTACGGCGGCGACATTTCTCGTAAGAAGAAGCTGCTGGAAAAGCAAAAGGCAGGCAAGAAGCGAATGAAGCAGGTGGGATCGGTCGAGATTCCGCAAGAGGCTTTCCTCGCCATTCTGCGTGTCGAAGACAAATAAGACGAACAACGGAACCCTATGAATTTTGCGCTGATTCTTTTTGTGCTCGTCATTTTGACGGGCGTCGCATGGGTCGCAGACAAACTGGTTTTCATGCCGCAACGGCGGCGCGCGGCGGAGGCCGCGGTCGCCGAGTTCGACCGCCAGCAGGCACGCGTGGGCGAGCGTTTCGCCGACGAAAACGCGGCGCAAACGCGTGCGCGCCTGCGTGACGACAAGCTGCGCCAACCGTGGTGGCTCGAGTATTCGGCCAGCTTTTTCCCGGTGATTCTGGTGGTGTTCGTGGTGCGCTCGTTCGTGGTCGAGCCGTTCAAGATTCCTTCGGGTTCGATGGTGCCGACGCTGCTGGTCGGCGACTTCATCCTCGTGAATAAATTCGACTACGGCATCCGTCTGCCGATCACCAACACGAAAATCACCGCAGGCCGTCCGCTGCAACGTGGCGACGTGGTGGTGTTCCGTTACCCGAAAGACGAATCGGTCGACTACATCAAGCGCGTGATCGGCTTGCCTGGCGACACCGTCGCGTATCAGGACAAGCAGCTCACGATCAACGGCAAGCCGGTGCCGGAAACGCCGCTGCCTGATTACCTCGACGACGAACGCATGGGCTACGCGAAGCAATTCGAGGAAAATCTCGACGGCCGCAAGAATGCGATTCTGAACAATCCCGCTGTGCCGCCGTTCATCGTCGGCGCGGAAGATTATCCGTATCGCGACAACTGCACGTACAACGCGCGCGGTGTGATCTGCAAAGTGCCGCCGGGCAATTACTTCATGATGGGCGACAACCGTGATAACAGCGCGGATAGCCGCTATTGGGGTTTTGCGCCGGACAACAATATCGTCGGCCGCGCGTTTTTTATCTGGATGAACTTCAGCAATCTGAAACGCATCGGCTCATTCAACTGAGTTCGCGTGCGTCGTTTGCACGACACGCCGCGGGGTTGGCCTGTGCAAGGCCATGCGACTCGCGGCGTGTTATCACGCTACTTTAAGATCCTGCGGTAACGTCGCTTCACCACGCTTTTTCCGCTGGCTGTCCCGCGTTTTCGCCGGGTCAGGCGCCCGCGTTATACTCTGCCCATGCCCCTATCTCCGTTGGAAAGCCGTCTGCGCTACGAATTTCGCAATGCGGAATTGTTGCGCCAGGCTTTAACGCACCGCAGTCATAGCTCCACGCATAACGAACGGCTCGAGTTTCTCGGCGACTCCGTTCTCAATTGCGCGGTGGCTGCGCTTTTGTTCCAACGTTTCGGCAAACTGGACGAAGGCGACCTGTCGCGCGTCCGTGCCAATCTGGTCAAACAGCAGTCGCTTTACGAAATCGCTCAGGCCCTCAATATCTCCGAAGGCCTGCGGCTAGGCGAAGGCGAATTGCGCAGCGGTGGCTTTCGCCGGCCCTCGATCCTCGCTGACACGCTCGAAGCCGTGCTGGGCGCAGTGTTCCTCGACGGTGGCTTCGAGGCCGCCCAGACGGTCATCAAGCGTCTTTACGTGCCGATTCTCGATCACATCGACCCGCGCACGCTCGGCAAAGATGCCAAGACGCTGCTGCAGGAATATCTGCAAGGCCACAAGATCGCGCTGCCGACCTATACGGTCGTCGCCACGCATGGTGCGGCGCACAATCAGCAATTCGAAGTCGAATGCACGGTGCCGAAGCTGGATGTGAAAGTTTCCGGTTCCGGCGCAAGCCGGCGCGCGGCGGAGCAGGCGGCGGCCAAGAAAGCGCTCGACGAGGTGATGGCAGCGGCGCCCGCCATGGTCGCCAAACCCAAGCGCTCGAAAAGCGCTCGTGCGGCAAAGCACGTCGAACCGGAGATCGTACCCGGCGTGACCGGCGTGCAAGCCGCGCTGGATTTGCGCAGTCCGGATCGCAAGAGCGAGCGTGCAGCGGGTCGCGGTGAAGGCCGGACGGCGGCCACGGCGGACTCCGCCACTGAGCGGTCCGCGCCGGGCGTTGTCGCCGCGCCGCTGGCGGTAATTCGCGCCGCGCATGTGGAGTACAGCGGACAAGATAAAGCCGAGCGCGCGGAAAAGGCTGAGAAGGCAGAAAAGTCGGCCGCCCACGCGGGCCACGCGGGCGACCGTCCCGCGGACAAAGCAGCGGCGGAGAAATCCGCCGAAAAGCCCGCCGAAAAGCCCGCCGAAAAGCCAGATACAAAGTCCGTGGAAGCAAAATCCGCCGAAGCCAAACCGGACGCCGCCGCCGCGCGCGGCGTCGACAAACTTCGCAACCGCGAGGCCGCACCCGGCACCGCAGCACCGACCGAACACGAACCCGGCGTAGCCGACGCGGTGCAAACGCGCGTCGCCGACGCGGGCCATTGATTGCCATCGGCGCGCCTATCGCGCGTGTCGATCCGAACTTGCCGTAGCCCGAATATGAACGCTCCCACTCCCACTGGTTTTCGCTGCGGCATGGTCGCGATCGTCGGCCGCCCCAACGTCGGCAAGTCCACGCTGATGAACGCGCTGGTCGGCCAGAAAGTCAGTATCACGTCGCGCAAGGCGCAGACTACGCGCCACCGCATCACGGGCATTCACACGCTCGAAGACGCGCAATACATTTTCGTCGACACGCCGGGTTTTCAGACCAAGCATAGCGGCGCGCTGAACCGTTCCCTCAATCGCGCGGTCACGTCCACGCTGACTTCGGTCGATGCGATCCTGTTCGTGATCGAAGCGGGCCGTTTCGGCCCGGACGATCAGAAAGTGCTCGACCTGATTCCGCCGTCGGTGCCCGCGCTGCTGATCGCGAACAAGCTCGATCGCGTGTCGGATAAGGACTCGCTGTTCCCGTTCATGCAGCAGGTCAGCGGGCTGCACAAGTTCGCCGAGATCGTGCCGCTGTCGGCGAAAAATACCGACGACATCAAGCGTCTGATGGCGACCGTCAAGCCGTTCCTGCCGGAAGGCGCGCCGATCTACGGCGAAGACGACCTGACCGATCGCAGCGAGCGTTTCCTCGCCGCGGAAATCCTGCGCGAGAAAGTGTTCCGCTGGACCGGTGACGAACTGCCGTACACGAGCACGGTGCTGATCGACAAGTTCGAAACCGAAGGGCGACTGCGCCGTATCTTCGCGACCATCATGGTCGACCGCGATACGCACAAGGCAATGATCATCGGCCAGAAGGGCGCCAAGCTGAAGCAGATCAGCACCGAAGCGCGCCACGACATGGAAAAGCTGTTCGACGGTCCGGTGTATCTGGAAACCTTCATCAAGGTGAAGAGCGGCTGGGCCGACAACGAAGCCGGACTTCGTGCGTATGGGTACGAATGACGCGTGGATGACGCTGAATTCCGACGCTGACCCGGACGACCCGGAGCCGGCCGCGCCGGCACGCGAGCCGTCCAAACCCGCTCGTAGCAACCGAAAATCTTCCAGCAAGACCACGCCGGGCGCCGAGGGCGAGCCGCAGAAGTCGCCGGCCCGCGCACCGTCCCGCCGGGCGCCACGCACCTCCGCGTCCGACTATCGGATCGCGGAGCAACCCGCTTTCGTTCTCCACAGCTATCCGTATCGCGAGACCAGTCTGATCATCGACGTGCTCTCGCGCGATCACGGCCGTCTTGCGCTCGTCGCGAAGGGCGCGAAGCGTCCGCATTCGGCGCTGCGCGGTGTGTTGCAGACGTTTCAGCCGCTCGCGCTGTCATGGTCGGGAAAATCCGAAGTGCGCACGCTGACCGGTGCCGAGTGGGTCGGCGGCATGTTGCCGCTGGCTGGCGACGCGCTGCTGTGCGGCTTCTACGTCAACGAACTGCTGGTCAAGTTCTGCGCGCGCGAAGACCCGCATCCGCAACTGTTCCATCACTACGTCGTCACGATGACGCGTCTCGCGCACGACGAGCCACCCGTGCAGGTGTTGCGTTCATTCGAGCGCGTGCTGCTGCGCGAAACCGGCTATGCGATGGCGCTGGATCGCACCGTCGCGCGCAAAGCGGTGCGCGCCGACGGCCGCTATGTGTTCGACCCGGAGCGCGGCGTGCGCGAGGCTTCCGACGATCTGCCCGCGCAATGGCCGGTGATCGCCGGTCAGACCTTGCTCGACATGGAGCAGGACGATTACCATCGAGCGCAGACCGTGGCGCAAAGCAAGACGCTGATGCGCTTTCTGCTCAACACTTACCTTGGCGGCACGCCGCTCGCGACGCGCCAGATCCTGATCGACTTGCAGAACTTATGAGCTTCTTTCTTACGTCGCCGAATGTGATTGACCTGGGCGTGAACATCGATCACGTCGCCACGCTGCGCAACGCGCGCGGCACTTCCTACCCCGATCCGATCCGCGCCGCGCTGATGGCCGAAGAGGCCGGCGCGGACGTCATCACGCTGCACCTGCGTGAAGACCGCCGTCATATCGTCGATGCCGACGTGCGCAAGCTGCGCCCGCTCCTGAAGACGCGCATGAATCTCGAATGCGCGGTCACACAGGAAATGCTCGACATTGCCTGTGAAGTCCAGCCGCACGACGTTTGCCTCGTGCCGGAAAAGCGCCAGGAGCTGACCACGGAGGGCGGCCTCGACGTCGCCGGCCAGTTCGAAACCGTGCGCGCCGCCTGCAGGCAACTCGCTGCAGCGAACTCGCGGGTGTCGCTTTTCATCGATCCGGAAGAAACGCAGATTCGCGCCGCGCACGAAGCCGGCGCGCCGGTGATCGAACTGCACACCGGCCGTTACGCCGAAGCCCACGATCCCGCCGAACAGCAGCGCGAATTCGAGCGCGTGGTGCGCGCCGTCGATTTCGGCGCGACGCTCGGCATCAAGGTCAACGCGGGGCACGGTTTGCACTATACGAACGTCCAGCAGATTGCCGCGATCGAGGGCATCGACGAACTGAATATCGGCCACGCGATCGTCGCGCATGCGATCTTTGCCGGCTGGGACAACGCGGTGCGCGAGATGAAGGCGATCATGGTCGCCGCGCGTCTCGGCGCGCGCTCCTGATAACCTGAGGCGGCGGCTCGCGCATGACGATCTATGGCATCGGTACCGACATCGTTCAGGTGAGCCGCGTGGCCGCGGTCATGACACGCACCCATGGCCGTTTCGCCGAAAAGGTGCTCGGCCCCGACGAACTGCGCGTCTATCATGCGCGGCACGCCCGCTCGGCGGCGCGCGGGCTCGCCTTTCTCGCCACCCGGTTCTCGGCGAAAGAAGCGTTTTCGAAAGCGATCGGCCTCGGCATGCGCTGGCCGATGACGTGGCGCGCGCTGCAAACGCTCAACAAGCCGAGCGGCGAACCGATGGTGGTCGCCTCCGGCGAGCTGGCCGAATGGCTCGACGCACGCGGCATCACGGCGCGCGTCACGATCAGCGACGAGCGTGATTATGCGGTGTCGTTCGTGATCGCGGAAACCGCGCAGACGCGGCCCGCCGCGGCGCTTGGCGCCGCCGAATAGAAAATATTCCGGGCGCGGCGCACGCCGGCCGCGTCTTCCTTTGCTTCAGGCTTTTTCCAGCGGAAATCGATGAAAACCAAACCCGGACCCGTGATGCTCGACGTGGTCGGCAAAACGCTGAACGACGACGACAAGCGCCGCCTTGCGCATCCCATGACCGGCGGTGTGATCCTGTTCGCGCGCCACTATGAGAGCCGCGCGCAGCTGATCGCGCTGACCGATTCGATCCGCGCGATCCGCGAGGATCTGCTGATCGCCGTCGATCACGAAGGCGGCCGCGTGCAGCGCTTTCGCACCGACGGCTTCACGGTGCTGCCGGCCATGGGCAAGCTCGGCGCGTTGTGGGACAGCGATGTATTGCACGCCACCAAAGTGACGACCGCTGTCGGCTATATCCTCGCGACGGAGTTGCGCGCGTGCGGTATCGACATGAGCTTCACGCCGGTGCTCGACCTGAACTACGGACAATCGCAGGTGATCGGCGACCGTTCGTTCCACCGCGATCCGCGCGTGGTGACCTTGCTGGCGAAGAGCCTGAATCACGGGCTCGCGCTGGCGGGCATGAGCAATTGCGGCAAGCACTTTCCGGGGCATGGCTTCGCGCAGGCGGATTCGCACGTCGCCATGCCGGTCGACGACCGTTCGCTCGACGAAATCCTGCATGACGACGCGGCGCCTTATGACTGGCTCGGTTTGTCGCTGGGGTCGGTCATTCCCGCGCACGTGGTCTATCCGAAAATCGATGCGAAGCCGGCGGGTTTCTCGCGCGTCTGGCTGCAGGACGTTCTGCGCAACAAGCTGCGCTTCGAAGGCGCGATTTTCAGCGACGACCTTTCCATGGAAGCCGCGCGCCAGGGCGGCACGCTGACCGAGGGCGCCACCGCCGCGCTGCAGGCCGGCTGCGACATGGTGCTGATCTGCAATCAGCCAGACGAGGCGGAGAAGGTGCTGGATGCGCTGCGCTTCACGCCGTCGAAGGAATCGCAGCGGCGGCTCAAGCGCATGCGCCCGCGCGGCAAGGCCTTGAAGTGGAGCAAGCTGGTCGCCGAGCCGCAGTATCTGCAGGCGCAGGCATTGTTGCGTAGCGCGTTCGCCTGAGTGGCGTGAGCGGCGGATAAGCGGGCAGGAAAACGGCACCTCGAAGGTGCCGTTTTTTCAACTGAAGCGAATCTCGAACGTCGGGACGCCGGGCGGCGCTCAGTTCAAGCGCATGCGTTGCAGCTTGTTGTACAACGTCTTCGGACTGATGCCGAGGAGCGACGCCGCCCGGTGACGTGTACCGCCCACCGCGTCGAGCGTGGCGCGAATCAGCATTTCCTCCACGTCCGCGAGCGGTGTGCCCACCGTCACCTGCACCCGGCTGCCGTTCAGATCGCGCCCATTGGCCGAGCCCGCCTCATCGGCGCGCAACGACTCCAGCACGTCGCCGGACGCGTGATACGCGCGCCGCACGCGGTCTTGCAACTCGCGCACATTGCCCGGCCATTCGTAGGCGAGACACTCGCGCAGAAAGTTCGGTCCGATCTGCTTGGTGGCTCCCGGCGTGCCGCCCGCTGCCCCTTCGTGGTTCAGATCGTCGACAACCGCCTGGGCGATCAGCGCCGGATCTTCGCCACGCTCGCGCAGCGGCGGCAGCGTCACGGCGGCCGCTTCGAGGCGCAGCGCCAGATCTGCGTGCAGGCTGCCGTCGGCCACCGCCGCGCGCGGAGCCTTGCGCGTGGAGGCGATCAGCCGGAAATCCGTCACGACCTGATTGGTCCCGCCCACGCGCATGAAGGTCTGCGAATCGAGCGCACGCAACAGCGCTTCCTGCTGGTCGCGCGGCAATTCGGCAATTTCGTCGATGAACAGCGTGCCGCCGCTCGCCTGCTCGAACAGGCCCGGTTCGCGCTGCTCGGCGCCGCTGAACGCACCGCGTTCGTGGCCGAACAGCAGGCTGTCGAGCGAGCGCGGCGCGCCCGCGCTGCCAGCGCTGCGGCAATCCAGCGTGACGAACGGGCCTTTACGGCGCCGGCTCATATCGTGGATAGTGCGCGCGGCCGTCTGCTTGCCGGTGCCGACTTCGCCGGAAATCAGCACGGCGGCTTCAGTCGGCGCAACGTGCTCGATCGTGTCGTACACGTGCTGAATCGCGCTGCTCCGGCCGAGCATCGAACCGAAGCGGCCTAGCCGGCGCAGCGACGCGCGCAGTGTCTGCACTTCTTCCGTCAGTTCGTACGGACGCGGGATGCGCGCGAGCAGACTGCGTAAGCGCGGAATGTTGACCGGTTTCAGCAAGTAGTCCCAGATGCCGTGCCGCAATCCCTCGATTGCGCTTTCCACCGTCGCATTGCCGGTCATCACGATCACGGGCAGGGCGCCGCCAGGCGGATGGGCGGGCAGATGCTGCAGCACATCGAGCCCGCTGCCGTCCGGCAGATTCAGGTCGACCAGCACGACGTCGGGAATGAAGCGTGTCAACGCGGCCCGGGCCTCCGCAATGGTGGTCGCGGTGTCGACGGAGAAGCCGTCGGCGGCGAGGATGGCGGACAGGCCCGACAGGCTATTAGGATCATCTTCAACAATCAGGGCGTGTGGCATGGCGAGCGCAATTTTTTAGATGGATGAACAGCCCGCTGCGCCGGTACATCGGCGCGCGGTACGGGGCGCGAAGCAGGCCGGTACGGTCGAAAGCAGTGCCGCATGCCCGCGCCACGCCTGTGCGGGGCGAGAGCGGCGGCCGGACCCGGCTGGCTTTGCGGCGTGTGGGACTTCAGGCAGGCGCGCGGCAATCCGATTCGGGTACTGCTCGACCTGTGCGTTAGCACACTGTGAAGCCCATCCTGACGTGTTGTAAGTTTGGGCGGCACCTGTATTTCCTTCAGTCGGGCTGTCAGAAATCCCGGTTGCTATCGAAAAAACGGCGCACTTCGAGTTCGGCTTGTTGGCGCGTCTTGCCGTAACGTTCCTGGATCAGACCGACCAGCTTCTCAGCGCGCCCTTCGGCCTTGGTCAATTCGTCATCTGTCAGTTCGCCCCACGCCGTCTTGGCTTTGCCGACCATCTGCTTCCATTTGCCTTCAGCGATGTCGTTATTCATGTGGCATCTCCCGAGTTGAAGAAATTAAAGCCGTTTCTAAAGCCGTTTCGGCCTATGTTCTGAGATAAGCATGAACTGTGCCAACATGATTTGCGTAGATTAATCAATGACTTGCTGGGCTCGGCACGGGAAAATTTGGGATGGCGGTGTGCAATTCCGAGAAGATTGCCGGTAAAGTTTTCCTCAACCATACACGGCAGCAAGAAAAAGAAAAAGCGCCCAATGTGGGCGCTTTTTTTTGCCATTTTTTCTCAGCGCCGCGGTGGCGGCGCTGGATTCAAGCGAGCAGGGCGCTTTAAGCGCGGCTGCGGTACTCGTGCGTACGCGTGTCGATTTCGATCTTGTCGCCGATGTTGCAGAAGAGCGGCACTTGCAGTTCGAAACCGGTGTTCAGCTTGGCGTTCTTCAACACCTTGCCCGACGACGTGTCGCCCTTGACAGCCGGTTCCGTGTAGATGATTTCGCGGACCAGCGTGGTCGGCAGTTCGACCGAGATGGCTTTCTCGTTGTAGAACACGACTTCGCAAGCCATGCCGTCTTCGAGGTAATGAAGGGCGTCGCCCATCATTTCGCTTTCGACTTCGAACTGGTTGTAGTCGGCGTCCATGAACACGTACATCGGGTCAGCGAAGTACGAGTACGTGACTTCCTTGCGCTCCAGCACGACGACGTCGAACTTGTCGTCAGCCTTGTACACGCTTTCCATGCCTGCGCCGGTCAGCAGATTCTTGAATTTCATCTTGACGACGGCGGAGTTGCGGCCCGATTTGTTGTATTCGGCCTTTTGCACAACCATTGCGTCTGCGCCGATCATCACGACGTTACCGGTGCGGAGTTCCTGTGCGGTCTTCATAAAACTGTCCTGTACGAAATAAGTAGCTTCAACTTTTGCTCAACGGCATACGGCGCAAGCGGCTTCGGCGTTTCGCCCGCTGCGCGCCGCGCCGCCTGAAGCGGCCTGGCGGGTTGCGAGCGAGTAAAGGCGTGGCCGGCTTGCCGCGGGGGCTGGCTCTCGGGCCGCGACTTTCGGCCTGTGCCATTCCCAGCATTCCGTTACCTGCTTTTTACCCTGTGCGGGCGGGTACACGAGTGGCGCCGATCCGCAACATACGTCCCTTTTTTGACATTTCAGCCATTCACACTTTGATGTGGGGACTGTCTCGCATCTTTCGATACGGGGTCGACGGGCCGGTCAAGCCAATTGGCCGGATTCTGCCGCTGCGATCGGGCCGCGCTTGCGTCGTCGGCCGTTGGATAACCGCTTATTTTAACTGAGTTTTTGCGAACAAGGCCAGATTTCCGGCGAGGTCGCCCACTTGAGCCAGCTCGCCGGCCCATTCGGCCGCACGGCGCTCGAGCGCCGGCAAGTGATGCTGCAATTCCGCCCAGTCCGGCCGGCCGGCGCCGTTCCACGCGTGCCAGAAACGTCCAAGGGCGTCGCGCGCGTCGGTGGGCAGGGTGCGCGCGTAGTGCGCGAGCGCCGCGTCGAGCTTGGGCAGATGGGCGTCGTCGGCTTGCGGGTAGATGTGCCAGACGAAGGGCTTGGCAGCCCATTGCGCGCGCACGAACGAGTCTTCGCCGCGCACGAAATTGATGTCGCTGACCCAGAGCAGCGCATCGTAGCCGGCCTGGTCGGTGAAGGCGAGCGCATGTGCGCTGAGGTTTCCGCGTGCGGCGTGCGAGCCGGCAGCGAACGAAGGCAGGCCGAAGAAGCGCGCGAGCGCCCCCGAGATGCGGCCTTCGGGCACCAGCAGGACGACCGGGCGGGCGCCGTCGCGCCATTGTTCGAGCAGGCTGTCGACGGCGGGATTTTCGTAGGCGAACAGCGAGACGACGGTGGCCGCGGCGGGCGGCGGCGCGTGGCCAGTGGCTTGCCGCCACCAGGCCTCGTGCGCGCTTGGCGACGCTTCGAAAGCCGCGCGCGCGCCGTCCAGCTGCCGTTCCTTCAGCACGCCGCCGGTGCCCGGGCCGAGGCCGGGGAAAAAGAAGGTCTTGGTGAGTGCATAGCGTGGATGGGGCGACGGCCGCAGATGAAAATCCGCGACCCAGTCCTCCGCGCTCAGATATTCGAGGTTGAGCCAGACGGGCGAGCGCTCGCGCGCGGCCATCGCGGCGACATAGATGGGCGGCAGTTCGCAGGCGAACGCCTCGATCACGACATCGGCTACTTCGAGCGTATCGCCCGCGTGGGTCGGCTCGTGCCAGTGCTCGACGACGATGCCGCTCACCGTCTGGCGAGCGCGCTGCGGCATCAGCGACGGGCACAGCTTCCGAAATGCCTGCAGGTCGTCGACGAACACGCGCACCTGCCAGCCGTGTTCTCTCGCGAGTTGGCGCGCGAGGCGCCAGCACACGCCGATGTCGCCGAAATTGTCGATCACCGCGCAGAAGATGTCGCAGGCGATCGCCGCGGGCGCGTCGTTGGCGTGGTCAGGTTGGGGCGTGGCGGAAGACATGGTGGCCTGGATCGCGGATTGGAACGGATGGAAGGAGCGGCGCAGTTCGCGCAATCGGAGCCTGCTGCGGCGCGACGTTACCGGCGGCCGCGGACGCGTGGGCCGAATCGAGGCGACAGGGTTCGAACGCACGCGGAATGCTCTAAACTGGCGATTCTAAAGCACCCGTTCACGATTGCGCGCGCGAGGCGTACTGAGCTTCGAGGAAGCGCGCGGCACACGGGGCAAGGCTTCGCCAGACGTCCCACCCAACCGATTCTGCATGACTGAACCCGAAGCAACCGACGCTTTCGAGCCGAAAAAAGTGCTCACCCAATTGCCGCATCTGCCCGGCGTCTATCGCTATTACGATACGCACGGCGCGGTGCTCTACGTGGGCAAGGCACGCGACCTGAAGAAGCGCGTCTCGAGCTACTTCACGAAGACGCTGCTATCGCCGCGTATCGCGATGATGGTGACGCGCATTGCGCGCATCGAAACCACCGTCACGCGTTCCGAGGCCGAAGCGCTTCTGCTCGAAAACAATCTGATCAAGGCGCTTGCGCCGCGCTACAACATTCTGTTTCGCGACGACAAGTCGTACCCCTACCTGAAACTCACCGGGCACAAGTTTCCGCGCATGGCGTATTACCGTGGCGCGGTGGATCGCAAGAATCAGTACTTCGGTCCGTTTCCGAGTGCGTGGGCGGTGCGCGAGAGCATCCAGATCCTGCAGCGCGTGTTTCAGTTGCGCACCTGCGAAGACTCCGTGTTCAACAATCGCACGCGGCCCTGTCTGCTGCATCAGATCGGCCGCTGCACGGCGCCGTGTGTCGCGGCCATCAGCGAAGAGGATTACGCGCGCGACGTCGCCAACGCTTCGCGCTTTCTGCTCGGCCGCCAGGGCGAAGTGATGAGCGAGCTCGAGCAGAAAATGCACGCCTTCGCGAGCGAGCTGAAATTCGAGCAGGCTGCGGCGGTGCGTAACCAGATGAGTTCGCTGTCGACAGTGCTGCATCAGCAGGCGATCGAAGTCGGCAGCGACAGCGACGTGGATATTCTCGCGGTGGTCGCGCTCGGCGGCCGTGTCTGCGTGAATCTTGCGATGGTGCGCGGCGGACGGCATCTGGGCGACAAGGCGTACTTCCCGGCGCATGTGGAGAGCGCGTTGACGGCGGATGAGGGCGGGCTGGCGGAAGGCGACGTGGCGCCGGCCGATGTCGCTGCCGATCCCGGCTCGCGCGCCGAAGAGGACATGGATGGCAAGGCGGAGTCGGCCGCCACCGCCGACGCCCTCGCGATCGCGCGAGATATGCCCCCGGAAGACGAAGAGCGGGAACAGGACGAACCGGACGAACAGGGCGAACAGGACACCGAGTCCGAAGAAGGCGACTCCGACTCCGACTCTGCACCCGCGAAACCGCGCAAAGGCCGCGCAGCCGGCGGCATCGAATCCGAAGTGCTAGAAGCGTTCATCGCCCAGCATTATCTGGGCAACCGCGTGCCGCCGGTGCTGGTGGTCAGCCACGCGCCCGCCACGCGCGAACTGGTCGACGTGCTGATCGAGCAGGCGGGTCACAAGGTGACCGTGCTGCGTCAGCCGCAAGGACAGCGGCGCGCGTGGCTCGCCATGGCCGAGCAGAACGCGCGGCTCGCGCTCGCGCGCCTGCTCTCGGAACAGGGTTCGCAACAGGCTCGCACGCGTGCGCTCACCGACACGCTCGGCATGGAGTGCGACGATCTCGCGCATCTGCGCATCGAATGTTTCGACATCAGCCACACCATGGGCGAGGCGACGCAGGCCTCGTGCGTGGTGTATCACCATCACAAGATGCAGTCCTCGGAATACCGCCGCTACAACATCACCGGCATTACGCCCGGCGACGATTACGCCGCGATGCGCCAGGTGCTCACGCGCCGCTACGAGAAGATGGTCGCGCAAGCCGCCGCGAATGCCGCCGACGAAGCCGCCGCGTTGCAAAGCGACGCGGCCGCGGATCCGTCGCTTGCGTCGGACGCTGCGGAGCCGGTCGCGGCCGGCGGCGTCTTGCCGACCATCGTATTGATCGACGGCGGCAAGGGTCAGGTCGAAATCGCGCGCCAGGTGTTCACAGAACTGGGTCTCGATACCGGCATGCTGGTCGGTGTCGCGAAGGGCGAGGGGCGCAAGGTCGGCCTCGAAACGCTCATTTTCGCCGACGGCCGCGCGCCGCTCGAGCTCGGCAAGGAAAGCGCCGCGCTGATGCTGGTCGCGCAGATTCGCGACGAAGCGCACCGCTTCGCCATCACCGGCATGCGCGCGAAGCGCGGCAAAACGCGCCAGACCTCGCGGCTCGAAGAACTCGAAGGCGTGGGCGCGAAGCGGCGCCAACGGCTGCTCGCGCGGTTTGGCGGACTGCGCGGCGTGGTCGCCGCCAGTGTCGAAGACCTGGCGAGCGTGGAGGGCATTTCGCAGGCGCTCGCCGAGCAGATTTACCGCCAGTTGCATTGATTGCGGCGGGTCTGGGCGGACCGCTCATGGCCTTCGAGCGGCGCGCGGCTGAGGACCCGCGCGCCGCTTTGCTTGTGGCAGGCCCTGTGACACGGCACAATTGCATCTCCCTTGCCAGACGCTGCGCCTGCCCATGCCGTTTAATTTCC
Organism: Paraburkholderia aromaticivorans; assembly: GCF_002278075.1. Lineage (NCBI taxonomy): Bacteria > Pseudomonadati > Pseudomonadota > Betaproteobacteria > Burkholderiales > Burkholderiaceae > Paraburkholderia > Paraburkholderia aromaticivorans. The sequence continues at coordinate 2,279,905 of NZ_CP022989.1, forward strand.
CGATTTTCCTGACTTGGCTGCGGATCGTCCTGATTCCGCTCGTCGTCGGCGTGTTCTATTTGCCCGACATGATGATGAGCCCCGCGCACCGCAATCTGGCGGCCGCGACGATCTTCATTCTGGCGGCGCTGACCGACTGGTTCGACGGCTTTCTGGCGCGCAAGTGGAATCAGACCTCGGCATTCGGCGCGTTTCTCGATCCGGTCGCCGACAAGCTGATGGTGACCGCCGCGTTGCTGGTGCTCGTGCAACTCGCGCGAATCGATTCGGCGATTGCGCTCGTGATCGTCGGGCGCGAGATCGCGATTTCGGCGCTGCGGGAGTGGATGGCGCAGATCGGCGCGTCGAAGAGCGTCGCGGTCAATTCGCTTGGCAAGTTCAAGACGGTTTGCCAGATGGTGGCGATCCCCATGCTGCTGTTTTATGGTCCGCTGCCGTTCGGTGGTGGCGTGGTGATCGACACGCGTGTATGGGGCCTGTGGCTCATCTATCTGGCCGCGTTCCTGACCATCTGGTCGATGCTCTATTACATGAAACTCGCATGGCCGCAGATTCGCGAGCGAAGCGGTGCGGCCTGATTGCGCGACGTGGTGAAGGCGTCTGGCGCGTGTCCGAACTTCGCTGCAGCGTGAGTGAAATCTGTTCGGTAAAAGAGATTCGCAAAAGGGGTTGACACGTTTCAGTCGTTTCTCCATAATCTCGTTTCTCCGATGCACGCAGTTCGAAACGTCGGTGGCAGTAAGCGCGTAGTTGCAGTAACAAGGCAGCAGTTAGCAGGGCAAAAGCAGCACAATGCGGGAGTAGCTCAGTTGGTAGAGCGCAACCTTGCCAAGGTTGAGGTCGCGAGTTCGAGCCTCGTCTCCCGCTCCAATTTTTTAAGCAGCGCATTGTTTCGCGAAGTAGTTTGGCTAAGTGAACAGGCAGCGCGTTGTGAAGCAGTGCAATGCGGGAGTAGCTCAGTTGGTAGAGCGCAACCTTGCCAAGGTTGAGGTCGCGAGTTCGAGCCTCGTCTCCCGCTCCATACATAAGGGGAAGCAACGCTTCCCTTTTTGTTTGGTGGTCCGGTCTTTCCGGTTGTCCACCAGACAGAATCTGCGAATCTGTTGCTAGGTTCCAGTCCGCTTGCGGCGCGATAGCAAAGCGGTTATGCAGCGGCCTGCAAAGCCGTTTAGGCCGGTTCGACTCCGGCTCGCGCCTCCAGTAGTTGATGTCAAGAAAAGCCCCGACCCGTCGGGGCTTTTCTTTTTTGTGCATTCTCCGGCCGCACGAATGCAGACGCTCGCACGGTGGCGGTACTCATCACGAGTGCACGCTGTCTCGAGCCAGTTGGCCGTCGCGATGATCGGCGTGTTTAGCGCATATCCATTCTTCTTGCTCGCAGCTTGTCCCGAACTCGTCCAGCGAGCCTGTCGTTAGCTCGTCGTTACCGAGTCAGAATCGCTCCTGACAGTCGCGCTAATTCTGCGCACTGCCGGTATCGTCGCCGATGTGGCGCACAATTCATGGTTCGCGCTGCATCAACCGATCGAATCAACCGATCCGCGTTGACCTTCACCTCTGGCAGAACGCCTTTCTGCTATCCGTCGCATTCACCGTGCGAACGGGTTGGGGAGCGGCGCCGCGCTTGATTCCGCGCTTGATTCCACGCTTGATCGATTGAACGGCGCGCGGGCTTCTTTGCATGATTGCTTGTCCACACCGAGGCTGCATGTACCTACAACTCACCGGCACCCACGTTCGCCTGCTCGGCTCGATGCATCTCTTTCCCGCTGCGAGCCGCCGAACCCCGCCATGGATTGCCGAAGCATATGACTGGGCCGAAGCGCTCGTCTTCGAGTCCGACCCGCCGACCATCCTTCCGTTTCTGAAGGCCGCCGGGCAAGACGGCGTCGCTCGACTGCAACCTTTGTTGTCCGCCGACGCATGGCAGCGGCTTCACGCGGCGTGGCCCGTTGAAGGTCCGCTGGCGCCGCTCGCCGATCTGCGTCCGTGGGCCGCGTTGATCGTCGCGCCGACGCTGTTCCAGCAGGTGGTGGAGGGTGTCGAGCCGCGCATGCTGCGCTCGGCGGTCACGCAGGCCAAACCCTACCGGTATCTCGAGACCGCGCAGGAGGTGGCCGCGGCGCTCGAATCGATTCCGCTCGATGCGGTCGGCGCGGCGCTCGATCTCCTGATGGCCGATCTCGACGAACCGCAGCGCACGCTCGAGCGCATGCATGCGGCCTGGCTGGAGGGCGATCTGCCGACAGTGCACCGCATTGCCACCGAGTCGCCGATGTTCAATCTGCCAGGCATCCGGCATGCGATTCTCGATGCGCGCAATCGCGCATGGGCGGCACGCCTCGTGGAGTTGCTCCCGCGGACGGAGCGCACGTTGGTGGTCGTCGGCGCGCTGCATTTGTGCGGGCCTCGCAACCTGATCGACTGTCTTGCGCGGCCCGTCGAGCCGGTCTCTGTCGACCTGTAGCCGACCCGTCGTCAACCCGCCGTCACCCCATTGCCGCATCGGCGTCTCGGCACGATGCCGCGCGCATCGGTTCGCATGCCGATGCCGCACGCATGCAAGCCGGGGGAACTCTCTCGCGCTGGTCTTGCCCCAACACAAGGCATGTCGCTATAAACTAACCGCCAACCGCCTCGGCCGCACCGGTCGCCTTGGGGAATACCAACATGCATGGTCCGCCGACACCCAGTAACGAAAGCGCCCGTCTCGACACCCTGCGTGCGCTGCATATTCTCGATACCTCGCCGGAAGAGCGTTTCGACCGCCTGACGCGGCTCGCCAGGCGGCTCTTCGGGGTGCCCATCGCGCTCGTTAGCCTCGTCGACGCCGAGCGCCAGTGGTTCAAGTCGTGCGTCGGTTTGACAGCGAGCGAGACCTCGCGTGACGTGTCGTTCTGCGCGCACGCGATCCTCGGCGACGAAATCATGATGGTGCCCGACACCTTTGCGGACGAGCGGTTTTACGACAATCCGCTCGTCACGGACAACCCGAATATCCGTTTCTACGCCGGCTGTCCGCTGACGGTGCCCAACGGCAGCAAGCTCGGCACGCTCTGTCTGATCGACACCAAGCCGCATGGCCTCGACGAAGAAGAGCGCGAATTGCTGCGCGATCTGGCGCGCATGGCCGAGCAGGAATTGGCGGCGGTGCAATTGGCCACGCTCGACGATCTGACGCTTCTGTCGAACCGGCGCGGTTTCGAGGCACTCGCGCAACATGCGCTGAACGTGTGCAAGCGGATGCAAAAACCGGCGTCGCTGCTGTTCTTCGATCTGAACGATTTCAAGCAGATCAACGACACGTTCGGCCACGCCGAAGGCGATCACGCGCTGAAGCGCTTCGCCGACGTGCTGCGCACCGCGCTGCGTGAAAGCGATGTGATCGGGCGGCTCGGCGGCGACGAGTTCGTCGTGCTGCTCTCCGATTCGGACTGCGGCGCCACCGAGGAAGTGACGCACCGTCTCACGCAGATGCTGGACGCGCGCAATGCCGAAGCACGGCGTGGCTATGACATCCGCTATAGCGTCGGGCAGATTCAATACGATCCTGCCCGACACGGATCGGTTGCCGAACTGCTGGCGGCCGCCGACGCCGCGATGTACAGCCACAAGCAGGCGTCGAAGGCGCGCTCCGTGCATCGGAACTAGGCGCGGCACGGTGGCGAAGCACGTCACGTGCGGCATAATCTCGCCTCACCGCCATGCGTGCGGTGTGTCTCTTTTCTATAGAACGTTGTCATGACCGAACCGCAGCACAACGCCGCCACGCGGCTGGCGCAACTCGATTGGCGCTGGAAATCCTTCAACGACCTGACGAGCCTCGAGGTCTACACAATGCTGGGGGCGCGCAGCGCGGTGTTCGTCGTCGAGCAGAACTGCGTATACGGCGATATCGACGGGCTCGATGTGGACGCCTGGCATCTGCTGGCCTACGGTGCCGGTGAGAAACGGCCGCCGCTCGCGGGTTATCTGCGCGTGCTGCTGCCTGATGCGGACGACACGGATATTCGCATCGGCCGTGTGCTCACGACCGCGCCATTTCGCGGTATCGGTCTGGGCAACGCCATGCTCGAACGGTCGCTCGCGCACATTCGCGCGCAGTGGCCCGATACGCCGATCCGGTTGCATGCGCAGGCGCATCTGCAAGGCTTCTACGGTGCGTTCGGTTTCGCGCCGGTGTCGGAAGTGCACGAAGAAGACGGCATCCCGCATATCTGGATGCGTTCGGCCTGAAGCGGCGCAACAACGCCGGGCGAGGCATAGGCGTGGAGTGCGCCGCAATCGTTGCGATCGTTGCAAGCCACAGAGCGTCAGCCGCGCTTGCCCGCAGTGGCCGAAGCAGTGCTCGCCATCGCGTGCGCCGGCTTCACGCGCCGTTCGCCACGCAGGCGTCCGCGGGCCGACAGACGCATCCAGTGGCGCAAGGCCACTAGCGCGCCGATCACGCTCATCATCGAACCGGGAATCCACAGCAACAGTCCGCCGATCTGCTGATCGCGCATCGGGCTCAACCACGTGAACGCACGGCCGCAGATCGAGTAGATCGGATACAACTCGTGCGGCGTGAAGAAGATGAACGCGCCGAGAATGATCTGCGGCGGAATCGCGGCGATCACCACCAGCACGCGTTTGCCCGGCGACAGACGGGCCGGCGGCGCCGGGCGCGGATCGAGCACGAGCCACCAGAACAGCAGGCCGTCGATCACCATGCTCCAGTTCATCACGCGATAGAGCCGCCAGTCGAGCATCGCGACGAAATGAACGGGCGACATCAACCAGAAGTAGATCAGTCCGACGAACAAGGTCACCGCGACGACCGGATGCATCACCACGTCGAGCAGCCGGCGCACGACCGGCGTCTCGAGCGCCGGCCGCACGAAGCGCTGCCGCCAGCTGAACGGAATACCCGCGCGCAACGCGGCGCCCGGATACGACAGCGCGATGAAGAACGGCCCGAGGTGATGCAGCACCAGATGCTGCGCGCGATGCATGAAGAACTCGTGTTCGAAGAAGTAGTCGAGCCGTGTATGCAATGCGACATAGAGCGCCACCAGCCCGAACCAGAAGGAGATGCGCCGGGCAACCGACACCTTTGCCTTGCGTGCACCGCGCACGAAGAGGATCGCCGGCACCAGCAAGGCGATCACGACGGTCGGCGAAAACTCCCAGGGATCGAGCCAGTAGAGCAGATTCATCGCGGCAGGCTACTTCGTCTGCGCCGGCGACTTGACGGCGAACGGCGTGTCGAGCGTTTCGCCGTCGGAGAACTTGAGCGTGAGATGCACGGTGTCGCCCGGCGCGATCTTGTGCTTCGCATCTTCGAGCATCACGTGGTAGCCGCCGGGCGCGATGGCGACCTGACCGTGCGCGGGCACCGTCAGCTTGTCCACCATCACCATCTTCTGCGACGAGCCGTTCGACACGGTCTGATGCAGCATCGCGTCACCGTAGTCGTTGCTGGAGATGTCGACGAGGTCGACCGGCTTGTCGCTCGCGTTGACCAGCGTCACATAGCCGGCGGCGGGCAGGTTGTTCGGCAGCCAGCGGACCCACGCGTTTTTCGCGCTGACCGCGTTGGCACCGGCGGCTTGTGCGGTTGATGCAACACCAAACGAGAGGGCGAGGGCGCAACTCAGTGCGGCAAACGTCTTGATCTTGATCGACATGAATGAACTCGGGAAAGGTCAGGAACGGTCTTCAATGATACGGCGCAGGTCTCGTGCGATCGCATCGGGCGTGTCGTGGTCGGTGGCCAAAAGGCGCGCGTGGCCCTGGCTGTCGAACACATAGACGGCGGAACTATGGGTGACTTCGTAGTTGCCGCTCGGGTCGCGTTTTTCCATCTGGTAGGTGACGCGGTAACGCTTGGCGAGCGACTCGATCTGCCAGTCGGTGCCGGTCAGCCCTTCGGCGTGTTGCGAGTCGAAAGCGCCCACGTACTCGCGCAAGGCTTGCGCCGTGTCGCGCGCCGGATCGACGGTGATGAACAGAATACGCACCTTCTGGGCGTCGGGGCCGAGCTTGCCGAGCACCTGCATCAACCGGCCCATCGTTTCGGGGCAGACATCCGGGCAATGCGTATAGCCGAAATAAACGAGCGAAGTGCGGCCCTTGAACGCGTCACCTTTGACGGCGCGGCCATCGTCGCCGGTCAGCGTGAAATCGAGATCCGGCAGATGGCCGGTCACATTGGTCAACTGCCACGTTTCCTGGCGATGCGTGCAGCCGGCCAGCGCCGTGAGTGCGCCCAGCACGATCGTCAGCGCAAGCAGCCGCGCGCGGCGCAGCCCGTGTGAGGAGGTGAGGTGCGTGTGCGGGTGGCGGAATGAGAAGATCGGGAACAAAGCAGGGTTCAGTGACTCGATTGAATTGCGGCGCCAATGCGCCCATGAGCGGCGCTGCTCGATTCGCGCGCAACGGCGCGGGCCGTCATAGTGTGCAAATATGGTCGTAACGGCAATGATCTGCGTGGCTGCGACTGTATCGCAAAATCGGCGACGACGTCGCGCACCGCCCGCGGGTGCGCGTTTTGCGGGGCAATTTGACGCAGGCGGCTGAAAGCTGCATGAAGCCGGATTGTTGTCGTTTTGAATGCAATCGCCGGCGGTGACCATGCGCCGCGTCCGGCTGGGCTTGTGTCCAGGCTTACTTTCTCGAAAAATTGACGGATGCGCGGTAAGATGCGCACACTTTTCCGGCCGCCCAAGGCTGAAAGGCAAAACTAACCGATGCAAGCACTTCCGGCTGTTCTGTCTCCAGGTGAGACGGCATTTTTCTTCGATTTCGACGGCACGCTCGTCGAACTCGCTCCCACGCCGGACGGCGTGCTGGTGGGACCCCGCGTGATCGACTTGCTGAGCGAGTTGCGCCGCCTGACCAACGGCGCCGTCGCGGTCGTGTCGGGCCGCGGTATCGACAGCATCGACGCTTTTCTCGGCATGCCCGATCTGCCGATTGCGGGTCTGCACGGCGCCGAGCGGCGCGACGCGAACGGCGACACGCAGCGCATCGGCTTTCATGACGAGCGGCTCCTGCGCATGGAGCAGGTGCTCGCGCAGGTGGTCAACGAAAACCCCGGCATGCTGCTCGAGATCAAGGGCGCGGCCGTGGCGCTGCATTACCGGAACGCGCCCGATCGCGAGCCGGTGGCGCGCGAGGCGACCGGGCGGCTGGTCGCCGATTACGCCGGCTCCTATGTGTTGCAGCCGGGCAAGATGGTCTACGAAATCAAACCCAAAGATGTCGACAAGGGCCGCGCGTTGCGCGCGTTCCTCGACGAGCCGCCCTTCGTCGGCCGCCAGCCGGTCTTTGCCGGCGACGATCTGACCGACGAGAAAGGCTTTGCCGTCGTCAACGAACGCGGCGGGGTGTCGATCAAGGTCGGCCCGGGCGAGACGATGGCGCGCACGCGCATCGACTCGGTCCCGGCGCTGCTCGACTGGCTGGCGTCGGTCGTCGCGGCGGCGCGTTCCGCGTGATGGCCATGCCGCATCGCTCAAAACAAACCACGTACTGCATCGGGACACGCGCTTCATGAGCCGACTGATCATCGTATCGAACCGGGTTGCGCCGATCTCGGAGGGCGGCCCGGCGGCGGGCGGTCTGGCGGTCGGCGTGTACGACGCGCTGAAGGAAACCGGCGGCATGTGGTTCGGCTGGAGCGGCGACGTGCTCAGTTCGGGCCAGCCGCAGATCAAGGTCGAGGAGCGCGGCCCCGTGACCTTCGCGACCATCGCGCTGATGCGCCGCGATTACGACCAGTACTACCGAGGTTTTTCCAACGCCACGCTGTGGCCGGCCTTCCACTATCGCGCCGACCTGCTGCAATACGACCGGCACGACTTCGAGGGCTACTGCCGCGTCAATGCGTGGCTCGCGCAACAACTCGTGCCGCTGCTGCGCGAAGACGATGTGATCTGGGTTCACGACTATCACCTGATTCCGTTCGCGCAGGCTCTGCGTGCGGCGGGCGTGAAGAATCGCATCGGTTTTTTTCTGCATATTCCGTTTCCGGCTTCGCAGGTGCTGCTGGCGGTGCCGCCGCATCGCGAACTCGTTGAAGCGCTGTGTTCGTTCGATCTGCTCGGCTTCCAGACGGCGCCGGATCTGCGCGCGTTCTGCGACTACATCGTCAACGAGGCGAACGGCACGGTGGACGCTTCGGCAAGCGGCCCGCTGACGATCCACGCGTTCGGCCGCACGCTGCGCGCGGCGGCCTATCCGATCGGCGTCTATCCGGACGAGATCGCCGAACTCGCGAAAGCGGGCGAGCGCGGCAAGCCGGTGCGCACGATGAAAGCGACGCTGCATTCGCGCAAGCTGATCATGAGCGTGGACCGGCTCGATTATTCGAAGGGACTGGTCGAGCGTTTTCGCGCCTTCGAGCGTCTGCTCGAACATACGACCGCGCAGCGCAACAAGGTGTCGTTCCTGCAGATCGCGCCGCCGACGCGCGCCGACATGCACGCGTACCAGGACATCCGCTTGCAGCTGGAAGGGGAATCGGGGCGCATCAACGGACGCTTCGCCGAACTCGACTGGACGCCGATTCTCTACATCCACAAGCAATACGAGCGCTCGGTGCTGGCCGCGCTGTTTCGCACCGCGCACGTCGGTTATGTCACGCCGTTGCGCGACGGCATGAACCTCGTCGCCAAGGAGTACGTATCGGCGCAGGACCCGGAGAATCCGGGCGTGCTCGTGCTGTCGCGCTTTGCCGGCGCCGCGCAGGAACTGGACGGCGCGCTGATCGTCAATCCGGTCGACATCGACGGCATGGCGGAAGCGCTCGCGAGGGCGCTCGACATGCCGCTCGTGGAGCGCCAGGCACGTCATCGCGACATGATGGTGCAGTTGCGCGAGAACAATGTGTCGGTGTGGCGCGATAACTTCATGCGCGATTTGCAGGGGGTCGCTGGTGCAAAGAGCACCCGAAGCGGGAAGGCGCGCGCCGCGCCGGGGAAAAAGGCCGTACGCGACACTCAGGCCGGGTAGGCGCGTTCGGCGCCGCTGGTGTCGGGGGGGAAAAGCAGAAAAGCCGCTCGAAGAGCGGCTTTTTCATTTTCATTTGACGAGGGGCGCATCGGCGACGAAGCAGCGGCGCTGGGTGCGCCGTGCGCGGGCTCAGACCACGTGCTGCTCGTCGACCTTCTTGCCGCCGATGTGCAGCGTCGTGCCCTTGCCATACTGCTTGCTCAGCAGATCGCGATACAGGCCCGGGCGCTGGCGCAACTCGTCCGGGCTGCCGTCGTCGATGACCTTGCCGGCGCTCATCACGATGATCCTGTCGAAGTTGTTCAGCGTGGACAGGCGGTGCGCGATCGCGACCACGGTGCGGCCGACCATCAACCGGTCGAGCGCCTTCTGAATCGCTTCTTCCGACGAACTGTCGAGCGCCGAAGTCGCTTCGTCGAGCAGCAGGATCGGCGCGTTCTTCAGGATCGCGCGTGCAATCGCGATGCGTTGACGCTGGCCGCCCGACAACTTCACGCCGCGATCGCCGACGATCGTGTCGTAGCCTTCCGGCATAGCCTCGATAAAGTCCGCGCAACGGGCCTCGCGCGCGGCCGCGAGCACTTCTTCTCGGGTCGCTTCCGGGCGCCCATAGGCAATGTTCTCGTACACCGTGCGATGGAACAGCGAGATGTCCTGCGGCACCAGCGCAATCGCGTGCCGCAAGCTCTCCTGGGTGACCGTGGCGATGTCCTGGCCGTCGACCTTGATCGCGCCGCCCTGGGTTTCATAGAAACGCTGCAACAGCGCCAGCACCGTGGATTTGCCCGCGCCCGACTTGCCGATCAGGCCGACGCGCTGGCCGGGTTGGATATGCAGGTCGAAGTGGTCGAGAATCGGTCGGCGGCGCGGATAGGCGAACGTCACGCTTTCGAAATCGATGCGGCCGCCTTGCGGCACGAGCTCGGTGGCGTCGTTGCGGTCGGGCATGCCGTGCGGCTCGAGCAGCGTGCGCACGGCCTCCGCGAGACGCGCCACGTGCTGCGTGACATCCACGAGCGCCACGGCCAGATCGCGCGTGCCGTGCAGGATCGTGAAGCCGAGCGAGCTGACGAGCACGATGTCGCCCGAGGTCGCCCGGCCTTGATCCCACAGCCACAACGCCCAGCCCAGCAAGCCCGCCGACAGCAGCGCGGTGATCACGGCATGCAGCAGGCGCAGCTTTTCCAGATACAGCAGGCTTTGCTGGCGCGCGTCCATCTCGGCCTTGACCGTGGCGCCGAACCGCTGCTGCTCGCGCAACGTCATGCCGAAAGCGCGCACGAGGCCCATGTTGCTGATCACGTCGACCAGCTCGCCGTCCACCGAGGCCGCCTTGGTGGCGAAATGGTGATGGCGCGCAGAGCCGCGGCCCGCCAGTTTGTACAACACGACCGACAGGATTGCCGAGCACAGCATCAGGCCGCCGGCCATCAGCGGATTCACCGCGGTGATCATGACGATCGCGCCGAGCACGGCGATGCAGGGCGGCAGCACGTTCCACGCGGTGGTGTTCTCCGCCGTGTAGACCGCGTTCGAGGTGGCCGTGATCCGGCTCGCGAGCATGCCTGGCTGTTTCTCGGAGTAATAGGTGGGCGAATGCCCGCTCAAATACTGGAACAGGTCGCGCCGCAGGTCGCCCGTCACGGCGACGAACGTATGCGCGGCGACCCAGCCGCCGACGCGCCACAGCAGGTTGTCGGCGGCGATCAGGCCGACGAGGATGGCGAACGCACCCCACAGCGGACCGGGATGGTGCCGCCCTTCGCCGAGCACGTCGATCAGATGCTTGATCGCATATTGAGAAGCGAGCGCACAGCCGACGGCCGCGAACACGCTGCACAGCACGATCGCATGCGCGAGCGGATGGCGGCGAATGAAGCGGAAAAGAAACGCGAGCGGCCGGTGCGCATAGCTCGCGAGCTTTGCGTCCTGGGCATTACGCTGGGCGACGGTTAAATGTTCCAATTGATCGTGAAGGTCGATGGGTTCGGGGTTGTGCATGCAAAGCGCGGGCCACGTGAAAGACGGCGGCCGTGAAGCCGATGCTTCGCATTGTAAACATGCAAAAGCGATTGCGCCCTGTGTTATCGGGCCTTGGCGCGATTGATCTCGCGATGGACGTCCGCGGCCTGCTATTGCTCGACCCGCCAGCGGGTCACGTTAACGCAGTCCGCGGATTCTTTTCTGGATATAATTACAAATTGCATTCAACGGCGATGCGGCATTTCTTCAACGGATGCCGGCAAACTTGACGCAGGTGCTGCCGGCGGTGCCTCGGCAATGCTGCGCTGCGAGCCAGTCGACACTGTAGAACTGTCTTATAAAACAAGGGTTTGCAAAGTGTTTCCCCTTTGTAACAACGTAAAGACTTTGAAATGTTGTGGTGCAGCGAGACTCCCGGCATCGATAATGCATGCTCTGTAGGCCCGCCGAAATTTCTGACAGTTTGTCAACGTAGGTGTCATGTGTGCGTTTACCGGCACATGCGCAGACGCTGATCACGGGTCTGGGCTCACTACCCAAGCGATCCATCGCAGGATTTCTCGAAAGAATCAGGCCCGCGCCGGCATATCCGGCCAGACTGCCCTGGCGAGCAAGCGAGTCGCTTTTACCAAACGCAGTACCTTTGCCTGATTTTTTACGAGGAGTTCTTCATTATGCGAATCGCTCAAATCGCTCCGTTGCACGAGGCGGTTCCTCCCAAGCTGTATGGTGGTACGGAACGCGTGGTGTCCTATCTGACCGAAGCTTTGGTTGAACAGGGCCACGACGTCACGCTCTTTGCGAGCGGCGATTCGCAAACCTCGGCGAAACTCGAAGCGTTCTGGCCGCAGGCGCTGCGCCTCGACCCGACCATCCGCGACGTGATGGCGCCGCACATGCTGCTGCTCGAAGAAGTGCGCCGCCGCGCGGACGAGTTCGACGTGCTGCATTTCCACATCGACTACTACCCGTTCTCGTTGTTCGCCCGCCAGCCGGTGCCGTTCCTGACCACGCTGCACGGCCGTCTCGACCTGCCGGAACTGCAGCCGATCTTCAACACGTTCAGCGACGTGCCGGTGGTGTCGATTTCGGACAACCAGCGTATTCCGCTGCAACAGGCGAACTGGCTGCAAACCGTCTATCACGGCCTGCCGGAAAACGTGCTCACGCCGATTCCGAACGTCGAGCCGGGCTACCTCGCTTTCCTCGGCCGCGTCTCGCCGGAGAAGGGCCTCGACCGCGCGATCCGTATCGCCGGCCAGGCAGGCATGAAGCTCAAGGTCGCCGCCAAGATCGACAAGGCCGACCGTGCCTATTACGAAGAAGTGATCAAGCCGCTGATGGCGCTCCCGCACGTCGAGTACATCGGCGAAATCGGCGAAGCCGAAAAGCGTGAGTTCCTCGGCAACGCGCATGCACTGGTGTTCCCGATCGACTGGCCGGAGCCCTTCGGTCTGGTCATGATCGAAGCGATGGCGTGCGGTACGCCGGTGATCGCGTTCAACCGCGGTTCGGTGCCGGAAGTGATCGAAAACGGCGTGTCGGGCTTCGTCGTCGAAGACGAAATCAGCGCGGTCGCCGCATTGAAGCGTCTGCACACGCTGCCGCGCGCCAACGTGCGCAAGGCGTTCGAATCGCGCTTCTCGTCGAAGGTCATGGCGCGGAACTACGTCGCCACGTATGAAGAACTGCTGCGTCAGAAGCATCGCACCGTGCTGCGCGAAGTCAACGCAGGCTAATCGACACCGGCTGATGCACGACCGATAAAAGAGTCGAAACGGTCGAACAAGCGCCTCGCGGCGCTTCGCCAGCCGCCAGCAACGCCCCGTGCGCCACCGGCCCACGGGGCGTTGTTGCAAGCGCGCCGCGTTTTTTACAATGAACCGACGAAAGTGAGGGGTTTGCGCCGGTAAGAATGAGCCACTCTCCGTAATATCCCTATAATGGCCGTGCCGCGAATTTGGCCGCGGCGCCGCCGACGACAGGAGGATGCCTTGGCGAGAACGAAAGAGACGCGTGCGAACGCGGCGCCCGGCGCCGGAACGATTTTCGCGTTGCGCGCCATCGGTCTCGTGCTCCTTGCTCGCTGGCTTTTTTCGATGGCGCAGATGGATGCGGGCGCATCGATGCTGGCTATGGTGTCCTCGCCGTGGGCCTGCATCAACCTCGTCTTCCTGTTCCTTCTGATCTTCCTGCCGGGCGCGCGGGCCGTGGCCGAGCGTCCGTTTCATCCGCTGCCGCAATGGCTGCGGCAAGCGTTGCGTCTGTTCGCTTTTCTCGGTTTCCTGTTCGCGGTCTGGTCGGTCGGTGCGTTCGCGGCGAGCGCCGGCTGGCGCCGCGCCGCCAACGCGGTGGCGGCGTCCAATGGCTGGTTGCTGGCCGCGCCGGCGCTGTACGCAGCCGTGTTGTGGATCTGCCGGCCGCGCGCGCTGTGGCGTACCAATATCGCCGCGCGCCGCTTTGCGATCGGCCGCTATGCGGTCTCGCTCGATCCGGTCACGCGGACGGTCATCGTGTGGGCGGAGCGCCGCAAGGTGGGGCAGTACGACGCGCGCGAATTGTCCGTGCGCTGGGCCGCCGGCCAAGCGGCGCGACCGACGCCCACGCCCACTCCGGCCGTGGCGTTCGGCGCCGTGGGCGAGCCGAACGGCTCCGGCGCATCGCTTGCGGTGGCAGCCGCGCCGTCGCTGGCACGCGGCGCCTTCGGCCGCCGTCCGAAAATCGAGTTACTGTGGGATTCGCCGGCCGCGGCGGGGCACAACCGGCAAACCGTGTTCCGTACCGCGCTCACGACGGAACGCGATCGGGTCGCGGCCCGTGCGCTTGACACATCCTTGCGGCAGGTCTGAGTCCGGCTGTTTGTGCAGTTGGCCACACCCCGTGGCCGAAGCAGGCGTTGTAAATCGAGCCGTAGTCGATAATGAAGTCGTGACGCCCGGCGCTTCAGCGCGGGCGAGTAAGACATACAACGATCGTATTGCGTCCTTTGCAGGAGTCGCCATGCTGGTTCGCTGGTTGCTTGCCGCCATCCATCTGCTTGCTTATGGCTTTGCACTCGCGTCGATTTTGCGGCGCACGTGGGCGCTACGCCGCGCCACGGTGCCGGCCGCGCTGCGATCCGCTTTCCGCGCGGATACCCGCTGGGGCATCTCGGCATTGGTGCTGGTCGTCTCCGGGTTGATGCGCGCCTTCGGGGGCTTCGAGAAGGGCGCCGACTACTATCTCCACGAGCCGCTCTTTCACGTCAAGATGACGCTCTTCGTCGCCATTCTCATCCTCGAAGTGCCGTCGATGCTCGCGCTGATGCGTTGGCGCGCAGCGGTCAGGAAAGGCGCCGCGCCCGATCTGCACAAGGCGCGCTCCTACGCGCGCTTGAGCGTGATCCAGACGATCTTGTTGGTGCTGATGGTGTTTGCGGCCACCGGGATGGCGCGTGGCGTGGGCTTGCCTGCGGGCGTGTAGCTTGCGGCCCAGGGGCGAATGGCGGGCGCGCGAAGAGCGGCGCCCACGTCGTCATCGAGCGCCCGGAAGAACCATCAGCGGCGAAACGCCGCCAGAAGACCGCCGGCGCATACCGGCGGTTTCTGGCTGACGTCGAGCACGCCGGGCGTCGTTCACTTTCCGACCAGCAAGCTGGAATCGTCCGTCCGGTTCACGCTCGGCCGCGAGGCCTGATTCGCGAGTTCCGGTTCACCCAGACCTTTGATCAATTCCAGTGCCTGACGCTCGAACAGCCGCCGGTAGAGGCCTTTCTCGAGTTTGATCAGCGCGTCGTGGCTGCCTTCCTCGATCACCTTGCCTTTATCCAGCACCAGCAACCGGTCCAGCGCACGCACGGTGGAAAGGCGGTGTGCCACCACCAGCGTGGTGCGGCCCATCATCAGCCGCTCCATGGCTTGCTGGATCAGCACTTCGCTTTCGCTGTCGAGACTCGACGTGGCCTCGTCCAGAATCAGGATCGGCGCGTCGGCGAGAAACGCCCGCGCGATGGCGACGCGCTGACGTTCACCCCCCGACAGCTTGACCCCGCGTTCACCGACCAGCGTGTCGTAGCCCTTGGGCAGCGCGGCGATGAAGTCGTGCGCGCTCGCCAGCCTGGCGGCGCGCTCGATCTCGGCGCGGCTCGCGCCGGGCCGCGCATACGCGATGTTCTCGGCGAGCGAGCGGTGAAACAGCACCGGCTCCTGCTGCACGATCGCGATCTGACTGCGCAACGACGCCTGCCGGACCTTGGCGATATCCTGACCGTCGATTGTGATCCGGCCTTCCGAAATGTCGTAGAGCCGCTGGATCAGCTTGATGAACGTGGTCTTCCCCGAACCCGAATGCCCGACGAGCCCGACGCGCTCGCCCGGCGCAATGCGCACGGAGAAATTGTCGTAGAGCGGCTGGCCGCTGCTCCCGTAATGGAAGGTGACGTGCTCGAAACGGATCTCGCCCTGGCCGATCGCGATCGGACCTGCGCCGGGCCGGTCCTCGATACCGAGCGGTTGGCTTTCCAGAGATACCAGTTCCTCCATGTCGTTGACCGAGCGTTGCAGGTTGCGGATGTGCATGCCCACGTCGCGCAGATAGCCTTGCAGCATGAAGAACATGGTCAGCGCGAACGTGATGTCGCCGACGCTCGCCTCGCCGCGCGCCCACAACAACAGGGCCGCGCCGAGAATCGCGGCCTGGATTGCCACCAGCATGCCGCCCTGGACGCCGCCGTTGATCGTGCCGCGCATCCACGTGCGGCGCGTGCGGTGCCGCCACTTGCCGATCACGCGCGCGAGCAGGACTTCTTCCCGATCTTCCGCGCCGAACGCCTTGACCACGCCGTTGCAACTGACCGCGTCGGCAAGCGCGCCGCCCATGCGCGTATCCCACGCGTTCGCAAGGCGCGCGGCCGGCGCCACGAAGCCGAGCGACATGGCCACGGTCACCGCGATATACAGCACCGAGCCGATGCCGACGACCGCGCCCATCATCGGCCAGCGCCAGCCCAGCAGGAGCGTGGCGCCGACCAGCATGACGAGCGACGGCAACAGCGCGATCAGCAGCGTGTCGTTGAGCAGGTCGAGCGCCCACATACCGCGCGTGATCTTGCGCACCGTCGAGCCTGCGAAGCTGTTGGCATGCCAGTCGGTCGAAAAGCGTTGCACGCGATGAAACGCGTTCGCGGCGATCTCACTCATCATCTTGAGCGTGAGCCGGATGATGTTGAAGTACACGCCTTGCCGCAGCAGTGTGGCGCCGAGGCCGAGCGCGCCCAGCACGCAGAAGGCGGTGAGCGCCGCTCGGCAGGCGACGGCGTTGCTGGCCGCGCCGGACGCGATGGCGTCGACGAGGTGTCCGGCGAACATCGGCGTGAGCACGTCGGCCAACGCGGAGAGCAGCACCAGCGCCGTAATAACGAGGATGCGCCAGGGCTGTTGCGCCCAATGATGGAAGGTGAAGCCGAGGACGTCCTTGAAGGCTTGTCCGCGAAAATCGAGTTTTTTTCTGGTCATTTGCCACGACCCCGTGACGCGTGGGCGCACCGGGGTTTCCAGTCAGAAGCGAAAGGACGAGACAGTCAAAACGCGCCGGTGTGTGTCGGCGAGGGAACTGCGGACTGTCTGGGAATTGCGCGGATTGCCTTTTCAGGCGGAACCGCGTGAGCGGCGAATGGGCGACCGGAACGACTTAAGGTCGCGACAACGCTCGCGAGACCGTGCCAGGGGCGGCGATACGCATTGCAAACATGTGGCGCCTCCCGATGGTCGAATGAAGTGAAGGAAAAGGACGGGGCGAATGCCCGAGTGCCAACTATATCAGCAGTATTTGGCAGCCGCAAACGTACGAAGATTCGTTATTGACGTCAAAGCGCGATGAGGCCGGCGGTTCGTGGCGACCCTATCGTTTTGAGTGATGCGACTCGAAGGGGACGAGGCGAGTGTCCGGCCGTTTCAGTGCACTCCCGAAGCTACCTGGCATTCCGTACGGTTTTTGGCGCGTGAAAACGGCGCGACAGCAAATGAAAAAGGGCTTACGCATTGCTGCGTAAGCCCTTTAGTCTCCGGTGATCGACACACCAAAATTCTGGTGGGTAGTACTGGGATCGAACCAGTGACCCCTGCCGTGTGAAGGCAGTGCTCTACCGCTGAGCTAACCACCCGAAGAGAGCCGAATTATGTCAGGGATTTTCGAGCTCGTCCAGTATTTTTTTAAGCGGTTTGCTCATCCGCGGCCGGCGCCGGTTCGAGCCGCCACACGCTCGTGCCCTTGATCGCCTTGTCGAGGCCGTCGAGCACCGCCTGGTGTGCCGCGAGTTCGTCGTCGCTGGCGGCGATCACGACCAGATCCAGCGAATCGAGCGCGACACGCGGCGTGCGCGCATCGCCGCCGGCGTGCGAGTCCCCGAGCATGTCGATGACGAGGCTTTCCTGGCCGCGCGTCATCGCCAGGTAGACTTCGGCGAGCAGTTCCGAGTCGAGCAGCGCGCCGTGCAGCGTGCGGTGCGCGTTGCTGATGCCGAAGCGATCGCACAGCGCGTCGAGTGAATTGCGCTTGCCGGGGAACATCTGTTTGGCGCGCGCCAGCGTGTCGATGATTTCCCCGCAGTAGGTACTCACCGGCGGCAAGCCCAGCAAGGCGAACTCGACGTCCAGAAAACCGATATCGAAGGGTGCGTTGTGGATGATCAGGTCCGCGCCCTGAATGAAGTCGCGGAACTGGTCGGCGATCTCGCCGAACTTCGGCTTGTCGCTCAGGAATTCGGTGGTGAGACCGTGAACGGCCAGAGCGCCCGGATCGCTGTCGCGTTCCGGGTTGATGTAGAAGTGCAGGTTGTTGCCGGTGAGCCGGCGGTTCACCAGCTCGACACAGCCGAGTTCGAGAATCCGGTCGCCGGTGCGGGCATTCAGGCCGGTGGTTTCGGTATCGAGGATGAGTTGACGCATGTCGGATTAGCCTGCCTCAAAAAATTGCAGCGAAAGAAGAGGGTGCGCGCCGGCAAGCCGGCGCGGCCGTCACAGCAGGAATCAAAGCTGCGCGAGTGACGCGACGCCGCGATTGGCCAACTGATCGGCGCGCTCATTTTCCGGGTGTCCATTGTGCCCGCGCACCCAGCGCCATTCGATCTCGTGTTGCGCAACGAGTGCATCGAGCCGCTTCCAGAGATCGGCGTTCTTGACCGGCTGCCTCGCTGCGGTGATCCAGCCTTTCTTCTTCCAGCCGTGAATCCACTCGCTGATGCCTTTCTGCACGTATTGCGAGTCGGTGTGCACGACCGCCTTGCAGGGGCGCTTCAGTGCTTCGAGCGCGGCGATCACGCCCATCAGTTCCATGCGGTTATTGGTGGTATTCGCTTCGCCGCCGAACAGTTCTTTTTCCTGGTCGCCGAAGCGCAGCAACGCGCCCCAGCCGCCGGGGCCCGGGTTGCCCTTGCAGGCGCCGTCGGTATAAATATCGATGAGATCGGAAGTCATTGAGTGTGGTTGCGTGTATTCGGTGTGGCGGCGGGCGCGAGGCCCGCGGCAAGGACGGGTTTCTTCACTTTCAGCGGGCCGACGAGGCGCATGCCGCGCACGCGCTTGATCGCCTTGATCATGTAGGTGGCGCCGAAAATCGGCCACCAGCGGTCGCCGGCGGCTTCCATGAAACCGTAGCGCGACAGCCATTGTTCGCTGCCGAGCGGCGGACGATAGCAGCCGAAGCGCCCGCGTTCAAGGTCGAAGCCCAGCAGTTTGATCCAGTCTTTCAGGCGCGTGAAAGCGATCAGGTCGACTGCCGCCGGGACGAAAGGCCGGCCGGTCATCTTGCCGACCGATTGCCGCGCGCCCCACAGCGACAGCGAGTTGAAGCCGAGAATGATCAACTGGCCTTCGGGCATCAGCACGCGCTCGGCTTCGCGCAGCAGACGGTGTGGGTCGCTCGTGAATTCCAGCGTGTGCGGCATCACGATCAGATCGACGCTCTGTGCTTCGAACGGCAAGTCCAGCAGGTCGCACCACACGGCACTGCGCCCGGCCGGCGCCGGCAGACCGACCAGTCCGCCTTGTGCGCCGCCGTGGCCAGAACCGTTGCGAGCACCGTTGCCGCCGGCATGGACGGGGCCGCGCGGAAAAGCGTAGGGCGCGCTCGCGCCGCTCGCGGCGTCGAGCACGAGCCCGCGGCACGGCATGCGGTTTTCGCGCAACGCGTCGAGCTGCGGCAGGCCGAGTTGCAGCGCATGGTAGCCGAACACGTCCGACACCACGCGGTCGAGCTGGGTCTGCTCCCACTCGAGCACGTAGCGGCCGGGCGGCGAATCGGTCCAGGCGGGCCAGTCTATAATCGCTCGATCAGTCATATCAGAGAATGCGTCGCCTATGAATGCGCTCGAGTACGTACCGGTCCCGGCGTTTGATGACAATTACATCTGGGTCGTTTCCGACGGACATTCTGCAGTGGTCGTCGATCCGGGTGAGGCCGCCCCCGTGCAAGCCTATCTGGCGAAACGAGGTTGGCGGCTGAGCGCTATTTTACTCACGCACCATCATCAAGACCACGTCGGCGGGGTAGCCGATCTGCTGAATGGCCAGGCCGTGCCCGTCTACGGCCCCGCCGGTGAAGCGATCGAGCACCTCACGCAGCGTCTGAAAAATGGCGCTCACGTGTCGATTGCGGCCCCCGCGCTCGAATTGAGCGTGCTCGACGTGCCGGGCCACACGAGCGGCCACATCGCCTATTTTCAGGCGGCCGCCCCGGGCGGCACGCCGCACGTGTTTTGCGGCGACACGCTGTTCGCCTGCGGTTGCGGCCGGCTGTTCGAAGGCACGCCGAAGCAGATGCTCGCATCGCTCGACGCGCTTGCCGCGCTGCCGGGCGAGACCGAGGTTCATTGCGCGCACGAGTACACGCTGTCGAATATCCGCTTCGCGCTCGCCTGTGAGCCGGGCAACGCCGAACTGCAAACCTGGCGCGACAAGGCGAGCGAGCTACGCGCGCGCGGCGTGCCGACCCTGCCCACCACGATCGCCCACGAACGCGCGGTGAATCCGTTTTTGCGCGCCGGCCAGCCGGCGGTGCAGGCGAGCCTGCAAGATCAGTTGCACGAAAAAGTGCCCGATCGATTGACAGCCTTTACGCTGATGCGTGAATGGAAAAACCGCTTCCGTTGACCCGATCCAATGAAAGGAGTTGTTCACGCGAAGAATCGGAAGAATTCGCCAAGCCTAAGATTTACTTGATTTTTTCGCAATTTTCCGATTGACGTAAACGTTGCCGTTTCGTACTATCGGCTGCAAATTCCAGCCCTTGTGGAAGCCGAGACGTTCATGCGATTTATCTTTAGTGCGTTGCTGGTCCTGACGCTCGCCGCCTGCGCGAGCCAGGGACCAACGACGAGCAGCCTTTCCACCGCAACCAACCCCGCCAGTCAGCAAGCCGTCGCCGACGCCCTTCGCAAAAGCGCCACCGCCAAAGAGACGATCAACGTCGACCAGGGCTCCGTCTCGCAACTGACGAGCGCAGACGCCGACCTCTGGGGCCGTATTCGCCGTGGTTTCCAGATGCCGGATCTGCAAACCGACCTCGTCGACATGCAGGTCAACTGGTATGCACAACGCCCCGATTACGTGCAGCGCATGACCGAGCGCTCGCAGAAGTACCTGTACCACATCGTCGAAGAGCTCGAAGCGCGCCATATGCCGACCGAGCTCGCCTTGCTGCCGTTCATCGAGTCGGCGTACAGCCCGCAGGCTTTGTCGGTGGCGAAGGCGGCCGGCATGTGGCAGTTCATGCCGGGCACGGGTCGCACCTATAACCTCAAGCAGAACATGTGGCAGGACGAGCGCCGCGATGTGCTGGCCTCGACCAGCGCCGCGCTCGACTACCTGTCGCGTCTGCATGACATGTTCGGCGACTGGCAGTTGGCGCTCGCGGCGTACAACTGGGGCGAGGGCAACGTGCAGCGCGCGATCGCGCGCAACGAAGCGGCAGGCCTGCCCACCGACTACTTGAGCCTGCGCATGCCGAACGAGACGCGCAATTACGTGCCCAAGCTGCAGGCGGTGAAGAACATCGTGACGAATCCGCAAATGTACGGGCTCACGTTGCCGTCCATTCCGAACCACCCGTATTTCGTGACGGTGACCACCTCGCACGATATCGACGTGGACATGGCCGCGAAGCTCGCGAATCTGTCCACTGACGAATTCCGCTCGCTGAATCCGTCGTTCAGGAAGCCGGTCATTCTCGGCGCCACGCAGCCGCAAATCCTGTTGCCGTTCGACAACGCCAGCGCGTTCGAACGCAATCTGAAGACCTATTCCGGCGCGCTTTCGTCGTGGACCACCTACACGGTCACCGAGCGCGCGGCGCCGGCGGCGATCGCGCAAAAGATCGGCGTGGATGCCGATACGCTGATGGAAGTGAACAAGATTCCAGTCGGCATGCGCCTGAAGCCCGGCTCCACGATCGTGGTGCCGCGCGGTTCGGACGACGACGAAGACATCAGCGCCGACGTGGCTGAAAGCGCCGTGCTGGCCATGGAGCCCGACGTCCCCGACACCCGCAAGATGCTGATCCGCGTGCGACGCAATCAGACCATGGCCGCCATCGCCGTGCGTTATGGCGTGTCGGTCGGTCAGTTGAAGTCATGGAATCGCACGCATCGGGACAGCGTTTCGCGTGGCCAGGTAATCGTGCTGCACGTGCCGGTCGGCAAGGCCATGCCGAGCGAGCCGGGCCCTGAGCGCATCGCTACCGACGTGCAGGGCGGCGGCGTCGAGAAGATCGGCACCCATGTCGCGGACACGAGAAGCGATTCGCGCTACGATAAGAAAAAGGGTCGTGGCCGGTCAGCCGTGGTGAAGGTCTCCGAGCCGGTAGAGAAGGTCAGCAAGCCGACGGCATCTGGCGCCAATAAGGGCAAGATAACCAAGGTATCGGCTTCCACGTCCAGCAAGGCGTCGAAGGCTGCGGCAGAGAGCCGCCCGAAGACCGCGGCCAACGCGAAGAAGGGTAAGTAGACCAATAGCGGCTCACACGGTAGTGACCACATGCGTTGCGGGGGCAGCGCATGAATTGCGCTTCGATCACGCACCGTGCTTTTTCCAACGCCGTCACCCGTGGTGACGGCGTTTTTCATTCCTCCGATCATTTCGGGTCAAGCCGGCGCTTTTCCTTTATCTTTCGTGCTTCGATCAAACCGATTCGGCCAGCCGGATAATTCAAGAGCTCATGTCGTCGACCCAACTGCGAGTCTTTTTGCTGTTCTCCGCCGGCTACTTCGTTTCCTACGTGTTTCGCGGCGTCAATCTCGGCTTTGCACCTTTCATTACCCGTGATCTCGGCCTGTCGGCGGCGGATCTGGGCTTGCTCACCAGTCTCTATTTTCTCGGCTTCGCGGGGGCGCAGATTCCCGCCGGCGTCCTGCTCGATCACTTCGGCGCGCGGCGGGTGACGGCCGCCACGCTGCTAGTTGCCGCGCTCGGCATCTGGGTGTTCGGCGCAGCGCACGGCGTCGGCACGATGATGGCCGGGCGCCTGCTGATCGGCGTCGGCGTCTCGGTCTGTCTTGGCGCCGCGTTCAAGGCATTGGCGCAGCACTTCGCGCCGGCGCGCCTGCCGCTGATGAACGGACTGGTGATGGCGATCGGCGGCTTCGGCGGCGTGATGGTCGGCTCGCCGCTGACGTGGGTGCTGACCTTCGCCAGCTGGCGCTCGGTTTGCGTCGGTCTCGGTTTGCTCACCGTGCTGGTTGCCTTGGCACAGTGGACGCTCGCGCCCGACACAAAGGAAACGCATCATCAGGCGAGTCTCGGCGCGCAGTTCAAAGGCACGCTGCATATTCTGCGCAGCGCGGCGTTCTGGAAGATCGCGTCGTTCCCGGTGGTCACACAAGGCGTCTTCTATGCGATGCAGTCGCTCTGGGTCGGTGCGTGGCTGCGGGACGTGCAGGGCTTCGAGCCGCGCGAGGCGGCAGCGCTGGTGTCGATTCTCGGCTTCGCGATGATGGCCGGTTGCGTGGGGTTCGGCGCGGCGGCGCGCGGTCTCGAGCGGCGCGGCATCTCGCTTTATGTGTTTTGCGGCGTCGGCATGGCGCTGTACGTTCTGACGCAGTTGTTGATCATGTTCAAGGCGCCGCTGCCCGCGGCTCTCCTGTGGGCGGCGTACGGCATCTTCGGCGGCGCCGGCATTCTCAGCTATGCGGTCATGGCGCGGCACTTCCCGGCGCAGATGATTGGCCGAGTGAATACCACACTGACGTTGATCATCTTCCTGCTGATTTTCGGCTTCCAGATCGGCGTTGGCGCTATGCTGTCGTATTGGCCGGCGACCGACGGCCATTATCCGGCGACCGCGCATCTGACGGTGTGGGGCGTTCTTGTGGTGCTGCAGGTGTTGAGCGCGGTCTGGTACGTATTGCCTGGCCGCCGGTTGGTGCGCCCGGCCGAAGCCCACGCCGAACAGGGCGCTTGAGCCGGTCTGCCGCGCCGCTGCACCGATCGTGCGCGATTTTGCCGGCGCTGCCCCGTTCCGGGCCGGCAAAAATGCCAGCGGGAGCCGCCGATGCCAAGCCTGGCAAGGCTTTGAGCGAGTTGGGGGCGCGCTCCCCCAAGCGTTGCCGCTATCTCGGATTTGGAGAGAAGGGTAGTTTCAAGCTATAATTTCAAGGTTTGAGCTTATCAACCCGCACCCTAGCGCCTACCTCTCCCATACCGTTCATCCGCCGCGCGCCACTGGCGTAGCAAGCAGGGCCCCAGGACTGGTTCCCAGCCGATTCGTCCACACAATGGACTCATCGCGCCCCTTGCAACGTCAACGGCAGTTCGCGAGCGAGTCTGCGCGCGCATCCCAGATGCGTTTCGCTGCGGCTCGCAGTCGGATAGGCAGGTCGGCAACAGGGTGTTCCCCAAGGAGTCTCCCGTGTTGCCGTCATTTTCTCCCGCTCTGCTCGCGCTCGCCGACGGCACGGTCTTTCGTGGTTACTCGATCGGCGCCCCCGGGCATACCATCGGCGAAGTCGTGTTCAACACCGCTATCACCGGTTATCAGGAAATCCTGACTGACCCAAGCTACGCGCGCCAGATCGTGACCCTCACGTATCCGCATATCGGCAACGTCGGCGTGAACGCCGAAGACGTCGAAGCGACGAAAGTCCATGCCGCCGGCCTGATCATTCGCGATCTGCCGGTTCTCGCGTCGAACTTCCGCATGGAGCGCACGCTCCAGCAATATCTGCAGGACGAAGGCGTGGTCGCCATCGCCGGTCTGGATACCCGCATGCTGACCCGCGTTCTGCGCGACAAGGGCGCGCAGAACGGCGCGATTCTCGCCGGTTCGGACGACGAAGCCCGCGCCATCGAACTCGCACGCTCATTCCCCGGCCTCTCGGGCATGGACCTCGCGAAGGTCGTGTCGACGAAGGAATCCTACGAGTGGACCCAGACCGAATGGCGTCTGGGCAGCGGCTACGGCACGCAGAATGCGCCGAAGTACCGCGTCGTGGCGTTCGACTACGGCGTCAAGTACAACATCCTGCGCATGCTGGCCGAGCGCGGCTGCCACGTTACCGTGCTGCCGGCGCAAGCTAGCGCCGCTGACGCGCTCGCGCTCAATCCGGACGGCGTCTTCCTGTCGAACGGCCCGGGCGATCCGGAACCGTGCGACTACGCGATCCGCGCCACAAAGGAACTGATCGAGCGCGGCATTCCGACTTTCGGCATCTGCCTCGGCCATCAGATCATGGGCCTCGCGGTCGGCGCCAAGACCATGAAGATGAAGACCGGCCACCACGGCGCGAACCATCCGGTGAAAGATCTGGACGACGGCCGCGTGGTGATCACGTCGCAGAACCACGGCTTCGCGGTCGATGCCGACACGCTGCCCGCCAACGCCCGCGCCACGCACGTCTCGCTGTTCGACGGCACGCTGCAGGGCTTCGCGCTGACCGACAAGCCGGCGTTCTGCTTCCAGGGTCACCCGGAAGCGTCGCCCGGCCCGCATGACATCGCCTATCTGTTCGACCGCTTCACGGCGTTGATGGACACGAAGAAGGCCGGCAAGACCGCTGCGGCATAAGGCGGCGCCAAAGCCTCGTCGTGCACGGCTCACGCCGCGCCGCGCGTGATCGACCAACGCGCGACGAACACGCGACGAACACGCGACGAACACGCGGCGAGCCGGACCAGACAGAGCAGAGCGCGCGCAACGTAGGAACGGCGCGCGCCGACGGAAAGAATTCAGGAATACATTAGCGAGAGCGTTATGCCCAAGCGGACAGACATCAAGAGCATCCTCATCATCGGCGCGGGTCCGATCATCATCGGCCAGGCGTGCGAGTTCGACTACTCGGGCGCGCAGGCATGCAAGGCGCTGCGTGAGGAAGGCTACAAGGTCATTCTCGTCAACAGCAATCCGGCGACGATCATGACCGACCCGAACACGGCCGACGTGACCTATATCGAGCCGATCACGTGGGAAGTGGTCGAGCGCATCATCGCGAAGGAGCGCCCGGACGCGATCCTGCCGACGATGGGCGGCCAGACCGCGCTGAACTGCGCGCTCGATCTGCACGCGCACGGTGTGCTGGAGAAGTACAAGGTCGAGCTGATCGGCGCGTCGCCGGAAGCGATCGACAAGGCGGAAGACCGCCAGAAGTTCAAGGACGCGATGACGAAAATTGGCCTCGGTTCGGCCAAATCGGGCACCGCGCACTCCATGGAAGAAGCGCTCCAGGTGCAGGCCGACATCGCCGCGCAAACCGGCAGCGGCGGTTATCCGGTGGTGATTCGTCCGTCGTTCACGCTGGGCGGTTCGGGCGGCGGCATCGCGTACAACCGCGACGAATTCGAAGAGATCTGCAAGCGCGGTCTCGACCTGTCGCCCACGCGCGAGCTGCTGATCGAAGAGTCACTGCTGGGCTGGAAAGAGTACGAGATGGAAGTGGTCCGCGACAAGAAGGACAACTGCATCATCGTTTGCTCGATCGAAAACCTGGACCCGATGGGCATCCACACCGGCGACTCGATCACCGTCGCGCCGGCGCAAACGCTCACTGACAAGGAATACCAGGTCCTGCGTAACGCATCGCTCGCGGTGCTGCGCGAGATCGGCGTCGATACCGGCGGTTCGAACGTGCAGTTCTCGATCAATCCGAAAGACGGCCGGATGATCGTGATCGAAATGAATCCGCGTGTGTCGCGCTCGTCGGCATTGGCTTCGAAGGCAACGGGCTTTCCGATCGCGAAGGTCGCGGCCAAGCTCGCCGTCGGCTACACGCTGGATGAGTTGAAGAACGAAATCACCGGCGGCCAGACCCCGGCGTCGTTCGAACCTACGATCGACTACGTCGTCACCAAGATTCCGCGTTTCGCGTTCGAAAAATTCCGCGAAGCCGATTCGCGCCTGACCACGCAGATGAAGTCGGTCGGCGAAGTGATGGCCATTGGCCGCACGTTCCAGGAGTCGTTCCAGAAAGCGCTGCGCGGTCTGGAAGTCGGCGTGGACGGTCTGGACGAAAAGACCGATAACCGCGACGAGATCATCCGCGAGATCGGCGAAGCCGGTCCGGATCGCATCTGGTACGTGGGCGACGCGTTCCGTGTCGGCATGACGGCCGAAGAGATTTTCGAAGAAACCTCGATCGACCCGTGGTTCCTCGCACAGATCGAACAGATCATCCTGAAGGAAAAGGCGCTCGCAGGCCGCACGCTCGCGAGCCTCTCGAAGGATGAACTGAAGTACCTGAAGCAAAGCGGCTTCTCGGATCGGCGTCTCGCCAAACTGCTCGGCGCGAAGCCGGCGGAAGTGCGTCAACGCCGGATCGAACTGAACGTGCGCCCGGTGTACAAGCGCGTCGACACCTGCGCGGCCGAGTTCGCCACGAAAACCGCCTACATGTACTCGACCTACGAGGAAGAGTGCGAAGCGAATCCGACCAGCAACAAGAAGATCATGGTGCTGGGCGGCGGCCCGAACCGGATCGGCCAGGGCATCGAGTTCGACTACTGCTGCGTGCACGCCGCGCTCGCCATGCGCGAAGACGGCTACGAAACGATCATGGTCAACTGCAACCCTGAAACCGTTTCGACCGACTACGACACGTCCGATCGTCTGTACTTCGAATCGCTGACGCTCGAAGACGTGCTCGAAATCGTCGACAAGGAAAAGCCGGTCGGCGTGATCGTGCAATACGGCGGTCAGACGCCGCTGAAGCTCGCGCTCGATCTCGAAGCGAACGGTGTGCCGATCATCGGCACGTCGCCGGACATGATCGACGCCGCCGAAGACCGCGAGCGTTTCCAGAAGCTGCTGCAGGACCTCGGTCTGCGTCAGCCGCCGAACCGCACCGCGCGCGCCGAAGACGAGGCGCTCAAGCTCGCCGACGAAATCGGCTATCCGCTGGTGGTGCGTCCGTCGTACGTGCTTGGCGGCCGCGCGATGGAAATCGTCCACGAGCCGCGCGACCTGGAGCGCTACATGCGCGAGGCCGTGAAGGTGTCGAACGACTCGCCGGTGCTGCTCGACCGCTTCCTGAACGACGCGATCGAATGCGACGTGGACTGCATCTCCGACGGTGAAGCCGTGTTCATCGGCGGCGTGATGGAGCACATCGAGCAGGCGGGCGTGCACTCGGGCGACTCGGCCTGTTCGCTGCCGCCGTATTCGCTGTCGAAGGAGACCGTGGCTGAACTGAAGCGCCAGACCGGTGCGATGGCGAAAGCGCTGAACGTGGTCGGCCTGATGAACGTGCAGTTCGCGATCCAGCAGGTGCCGCAGGCGGATGGTTCGAAACAGGACATCATCTACGTGCTCGAAGTGAACCCGCGCGCCTCGCGTACGGTGCCGTACGTGTCGAAGGCGACCAGCCTGCCGCTCGCGAAGATCGCGGCGCGCGCCATGGTCGGTCAGACGCTGGCGCAGCAGGGGGTGACGAAGGAAATCGACCCGCCGTACTTCAGCGTGAAGGAAGCGGTGTTCCCGTTCGTCAAGTTCCCGGCAGTCGATCCGGTGCTCGGGCCGGAAATGCGTTCAACCGGCGAAGTGATGGGCGTGGGTCAAACCTTCGGCGAAGCTTTGTTCAAATCGCAGCTCGCCGCGGGTTCGCGTTTGCCGGAGTCGGGCACGGTGCTGTTGACCGTGATGGACGCCGACAAGCCGAAGGCCGTCGAAGTCGCGCGCATGCTGCACGAACTCGGTTACCCGATTGTCGCGACCAAGGGTACGGCCGCCGCGATCGAAGCGGCCGGCGTGCCGGTCAAGGTCGTCAACAAGGTGAAGGACGGCCGTCCGCACATCGTCGACATGATCAAGAACGGCGAGATCGCGCTGGTCTTCACGACGGTCGACGAAACCCGCGCCGCGATCGCCGACTCGCGTTCGATTCGCATGAGCGCTCAGGCGAACAAGGTCACGTACTACACGACGATGTCCGGTGCGCGTGCCGCCGTGGAAGGTTTGCGCTATTTGAAGGACCTGGAAGTCTATGATTTACAAGGCCTCCATGCTCGCCTAAACTAAGGCTTCGAATACCTGTCCAAGATGTAAGTGCCGCGGTTAAGCGGCGTTCCGCAGGTGCTTGGCGCCGGGTTTTGCCCGGTGCTCTGGCCCCCGCGGAATGCACTTAACCGCGGTGATTTTTTTTACGGCTGTCTTTTTGCATAGAGTTGTTTATGAGCACTGTTCCATTGACTAAGCGCGGCGCGGAAATGTTGCGCGACGAATTGCAGCGCCTGAAATCGGTTGAGCGTCCCTCGGTGATCAATTCGATCGCGGAAGCGCGTGCCCAGGGCGATCTGTCGGAAAACGCCGAATACGACGCGGCGAAGGAAAAGCAGGGCTTTATCGAGGGCCGCATTGCCGAAATCGAATCGAAGCTGGCCGGCGCGCAGGTGATCGACCCGGCGGCGGTGGAGGCGGATGGTCGCGTGGTGTTCGGTGCAACAGTGGAACTGGAAGACCTGGATTCGGGTGCGTCCGTCAAATATCAGATCGTCGGCGACGACGAAGCGGACATCGACCATGGCCTGATCTCGATCAGCTCGCCGATCGCGCGCGCCCTGATCGGCAAGTCGGAAGGCGACGTGGCGTCGGTGCAGGCACCGGGCGGCGTGCGCGAATACGAAATCATCGCGGTCAGTTACGTTTGAGCGCGCCACGGGTGCCCCAGATGCCGCATCGATTGTTCCGGTTATTGACGGTGGTGTGGGTCGGTAGTCTGTTGACTATCGGCTATGCCGTCGCACCCGTGCTGTTCAGCTCGCTCGACCGAGTGACGGCGGGCGCGGTCGCGGCGCAACTGTTTCGCATTGAAGGCGTGCTGGGTGCGGTGTGCGGCATTTTGCTGCTCGGTCTTGCGAACGTACTGGTTCGCCGCGGCGGCGATGCCTATCGACGCTTGCGCTGGCTGATCGCCGGCATGCTCGTTTGCGTGCTCGTTGGCTACTTCGCGTTGCAGCCGTTCATGAATGCCATGCGCATTGCTGCGCTCGAAGCGGGCAGCGACGTTGGCCATTCGGTGTATGCCACGCGCTTCGGCATCCTGCACGGCGTGTCGAGTCTGTTCTATCTGATCGAGAGCCTGCTTGGCGTGGCGCTTGTGTGGAAGTTGCCCGCGGGCGCGGGCGTTGCGGCGGCGGAGCAGGGTACCCGCAACGCGGCGGGTAAGGTCACGGGCTGACGCGACGCACTGGCGGAGATCTTCTGCTTGGGTGCAAACTGCGCTCGCGGTTTCGCTGAGCAATGTTGAGCTTGCGAGAAGTCCTATTCGGCAGCCGTTGCCGAGGTGCGCAGTGCGTCCGCACCTCTCGTCATTCGTTTATTTCGACGACTGATGCGAACGCTTCGCGCTGGTTTGGCGTTTCTTGGCGCGCTTGATGTTGCCGCCTTGGGTAACACGTTCATTACCGCGCACCACCACTGCTTTTGCCTTGGGCTTGCGCATCGGAATTTCGCTGGGCTTCACGACCGTCACGACGCGCGGCGCGCGGCCCTTGGCTGGCTTGGCTTCCACCGCGGCTTCACGCGCGCTCGGCAGCGCGCCGCGTTTGGCCTTCACCGCCGGTTGTGCGGCTTCCGGTTTCCAGATCACCAGCAGCTTGCCGATATGCTGGATCGGCGCGGCGTTCAGCTTGTCGCAGATTTGTTCGTAGATCGCAAGGCGCGCTTCGCGTTCGTCGCCGAACACGCGGATTTTGATGAGCTGATGAGCGCCAAGGTGGACCTTGATCTCGGAGAGCACAGCGTCGGTCAAGCCTTCGGCGCCGACGAGCACGACCGGTTTGAGCGCATGTGCCTGGGAGCGCAACTCGGCGCGTTGGTCGGAAGAGACTTTGAGGGCGGGCATGGAAAGTGGGAGACTCGACTAAAATGGCGGCACCTGCGGTCCCCGGTTCAGTCGTTCGAATGACTTGATCGAGGCGATTCAGCAGGGCGGCGCGTCAGAACAACAGAATCGCGGATGGCCGCCAGTTTTGGCGGTGGCCGCGCGAATTAACCGCGTATTATCCGCTAAAGCGTGACATCACGCAGCAAGAGTTCAACGTTTAATGGCAAAAAACAAGTTCAACACCGCGTGGCTGCATGACCACATCAACGACCCGTACGTGAAAATGGCGCAGCGGGAGGGCTATCGCGCCCGCGCAGCCTACAAGCTCAAGGAAATCGACGAGCAGGACAAGCTGATCCGCCCGGGGCAGGTCATCGTCGACCTGGGTTCCACGCCGGGCAGTTGGAGCCAGTACGCGCGCAACAAGCTTGCGAAAGGCGCCCAACGCGACGCGGAACGCGAAGGCGGGATCGACGGCACGATCATCGCGCTGGACCTGCTGCCGATGGAGCCGGTTGCCGACGTCCACTTCATTCAGGGCGACTTCCGCGAAGACTCGGTTCTCGCGCAACTGGAAGAATTGGTCGGCGAACGCCAGGTTGATCTTGTAATTTCGGATATGGCGCCCAACCTGTCGGGAGTGGCGGTGGCGGATGCCGCGCGAATCGAGCACTTATGCGATCTCGCGCTGGAATTCTCACAAAATCACTTGAAGCCGGATGGTGCCCTTTTAGTCAAATGCTTTCACGGCAGCGGTTACAGCCAGATTGTCGAAAAGTTCAAGCATCAGTTCAAGGTGGTGGGGGCCCGCAAGCCAAAGGCGTCGCGGGACAAATCGTCAGAAACGTTTATTTTGGGTAAGCATCTCAAGCGGCCCGCATAGGGGCGCTGCAGGACGGTTCCGCATCTGCCGTTAATGCGATCACGACCTCGGAAACGGGTGCTGCAATGGCCCGCTGTCCTATTTGTGTGGTAGTGAAACCTTATGGCAGGGGTCTGCGGACTGGATTAGAATGCTTTCGTGGTGCCGCAAGGCAAATGTAGGCGCCCGTCTAAGTGAAGGAGTGGTGCTTTGAACAACAATATGTTTTCGAAAGCAGCAGTGTGGCTGGTTATCGCACTGGTGCTGTTTACGGTGTTCAAGCAGTTCGACAAGCCCCGTGTCCAGGAAGGCGTTTCCTATTCGCAGTTCATGGACGACGCAAAGAACGGCAAAGTCAAGAACGTCATTGTCCAGGGGCGGAACCTCACGGTCACTCCAGCAGACGGCCAGAAGTACCAGATCGTGTCGCCCGGCGACATCTGGATGGTCGGCGATCTGATGAAGTATGGCGTTCAGGTGAGCGGCAAGGCTGATGACGAACCCAATGCGCTGGTGTCCGCGCTGTACTACCTCGGGCCGACGATCCTGATTATCGGTTTCTGGTTCTACATGATGCGACAGATGCAGGGAGGCGGGAAAGGCGGTGCGTTCTCGTTCGGTAAATCCCGTGCGCGTCTGATCGACGAAAACAACAACGCAATCAATTTCACCGACGTCGCCGGTTGCGACGAAGCCAAGGAAGAAGTCTCCGAACTGGTCGACTTCCTTCGTGATCCGCAGAAATTTCAGAAGCTGGGTGGCCGCATTCCGCGCGGCGTGCTGCTGGTCGGCCCACCGGGAACCGGTAAGACGCTGTTGGCGCGAGCCATTGCCGGCGAAGCGAAAGTGCCGTTCTTCAGCATCTCGGGTTCGGACTTCGTCGAAATGTTCGTCGGTGTCGGCGCGGCTCGTGTGCGCGACATGTTCGAGCAGGCCAAGAAGCATGCACCGTGCATCGTGTTCATCGACGAAATCGACGCGGTCGGCCGTCATCGTGGCGCTGGCATGGGCGGCGGGAACGACGAACGCGAACAGACGCTCAACCAGATGCTGGTGGAGATGGACGGCTTCGAAGCGAACTCGGGCGTGATCGTGATCGCTGCAACGAACCGCTCGGACGTGCTCGACAAGGCGCTGTTGCGTCCGGGCCGTTTCGACCGTCAGGTGTACGTGGGTCTGCCGGACATTCGCGGCCGTGAACACATCATGAAGGTCCACCTGCGCAAGGTGCCGATTTCGAACGACGTCGATGCAGCGGTGATCGCGCGCGGCACGCCGGGATTCTCGGGCGCCGATCTCGCGAACCTCGTGAACGAAGCGGCCTTGTTCGCAGCTCGCCGCGGCAAGCGCATCGTTGAAATGACGGATTTCGAAGACGCGAAGGACAAGATCTTCATGGGTCCGGAGCGCAAGTCGGCCGTGATCCGCGAAGAATCGAAGCGTGCTACGGCGTACCACGAGTCGGGCCATGCGGTGATCGCCAAGTTGCTGCCGAAGGCCGATCCGGTGCACAAGGTCACGATCATTCCGCGCGGCCGTGCCCTGGGCGTGACGTGGCAGTTGCCGGAGCATGACAACGAAACGTATTCGAAGGACTATCTGCTGGATCGTCTCGCGATCCTGTTCGGTGGCCGCGTAGCGGAAGAGTTGTTCCTGAACCTGATCAGCACTGGCGCATCGGACGACTTCAACAAGGCGACGCAAACCGCGCGTGCCATGGTGGCCCGCTTCGGCATGACGGACGCGCTCGGACCGATGGTCTATGTGGACGACGAAAACGACGCCACGCCATTTGGCCGCGGTTTCACGCGCACCATTTCGGAAGCGACGCAGCAGAAGGTCGACGCCGAAATCCGCCGTGTGCTGGACGAGCAGTACAACCTCGCGAAGCGCCTGCTGGACGAGAACCGCGACAAGGTCGAGGCAATGACCGCCGCACTGATGGAGTGGGAAACGATCGACGCTGATCAGATCAACGACATCATGGCAGGCCGTCCGCCGCGCTCGCCGAAGAGCTCGCCGCCGTCGGCAAGCGACGCCTCTTCGGGCGGCAGCCCGGGTACCGAGGTCAAGCCGGGTAGCGCAACGGCACCGGCCTGATCGGCGACCACTAGAAAGTGCGGGCCGGTGTGTATCACACCGGCCCGTTTTGCATTTATCCGTTTGCGTGAAGCACCACCACGTGTCGAAAGTCGAATTCCCTTCTTTACCTGTTCCCGAGCCATTGCAGTGTGGCCGTTTCAAGCTGACCTTTGAGCGCCCGTTGGTCATGGGCATTCTGAACGTCACACCTGATTCTTTTTCCGACGGCGGTCAATACGCGATGCGCGGTGATGCGTTGCGCCAGGCCGAGCGCATGATGCTCGACGGCGCGGACATCATCGACATCGGCGGCGAATCGACGCGGCCCGGTGCGCCGCCGGTGCCGCTCGACGAGGAACTCGAACGCGTGATTCCGCTCGTCGAGCAATTGCGCGGCGCGAATGTGCCGCTTTCGGTCGACACGTATAAGCCGGAAGTGATGCGTCACGCATTGGCTGCGGGCGCAGATTTGATCAACGACATCTGGGGCTTCCGGATGCCCGGCGCCATCGATGCGGTGCGCAGCAGTGACTGCGGACTATGCGTCATGCATATGCTCGGTGAGCCGCAGACCATGCAGCTCGGCGAGCCCGCGTATGACGACGTGGTGAGCGCGGTGCGGGAGTTTCTCGAGGAACGGGTCGCAACGCTTGCGCAGGCGGGCATCGCGCGCGAGCGCATCAGCGTGGATCCGGGTTTCGGCTTCGGCAAGGCCGTGGTCGAGCATAATTACGCGTTGCTTGCCCACCTGCGGGATACGGCGCCGCGCGCCGAGCCGTCTTATCCGATTCTTGCCGGCATGTCGCGCAAGTCGATGATCGGCGCGGTAGTGGGACGCCCGGCGCCGGAACGCGTCGCGGGCAGCATTGCGGCGGCGGTGTGCGCCGCCGAACGAGGTGCTGCGATTCTGCGCGTGCACGACGTCGCGCAAACAGTCGATGCATTGAAAGTCTGGGCAGCCATGCGCGAAGCGGCGAATCACAGCCGCACGCGCGGCTGAGCCCGTAAGCCAAGGAGGAACATAAAACATGGCACGTCGTTATTTCGGAACGGACGGCATTCGGGGCAAAGTCGGCGAAGGGCCTATTACGCCGGAATTTGTATTGCGGCTCGGCTATGCGGCCGGCAAGGTATTGGTGGGTGCGGACCGCTGGGCGAGGACGGGCACGCGGCCAACCGTGTTGATCGGTAAAGACACGCGGGTGTCGGGCTATATGCTCGAAGCGGCGCTCGAAGCGGGCTTCTCCGCGGCGGGTGTGGACGTGATGCTGGCCGGCCCGATGCCGACTCCCGGCATCGCCTATCTGACCCGCGCATTGCGGCTCGCCGCGGGCGTGGTGATCAGCGCATCGCACAATCCGTACTACGACAACGGCATCAAATTCTTCTCCGCCGACGGCAACAAGCTGCCCGACGAAGTGGAAGCGCAGATCGAAGAGCAACTCGATCAGCCGCTCGCCTGCGCGGCGTCCGAGCAACTCGGCAAGGCGCGCCGTCTTGACGACGCGGCCGGTCGTTACATCGAGTTCTGCAAGAGCACCTTTCCGGCTGCGTTTGACCTGCGCGGCCTGAAGCTGGTCGTCGACTGTGCGCACGGCGCCGCGTACGACGTCGCGCCGCATGTGTTCCACGAACTCGGCGCCGATGTGATTCCGATCGGTGTTGCGCCGAACGGTTTCAACATCAACGATGGTGTCGGCGCGACCGCACCGGATGCGCTGGTGCGCGCGGTGCGAGCGAATCATGCCGATCTCGGCATCGCGCTCGACGGCGACGCCGACCGGCTGCAGGTGGTCGATGCCGCGGGCCGCCTGTATAACGGCGATGAATTGCTGTACATCCTGGTCAAGGATCGGATTGCGACCGAGGGCAAGGTGGATGGCGCAGTCGGCACCTTGATGACGAATATGGCGGTGGAAGTCGCGTTGCAGGCTGCCGGCGTGAAGTTCGTGCGCGCGGCGGTCGGCGACCGTTACGTGCTGGAGCAGTTGCGCGAACACGGCTGGCAACTTGGGGCTGAAGGCTCCGGCCATATTCTCTCGCTCGACCGCCATTCCACCGGCGACGGCATTGTCTCCGCGTTGCTGGTGCTGGCCGCCATGAAGCGCAGCGATAAAACGCTCGCTGAGTTGCTCGACGGCGTCACGCTGTTCCCGCAAAAGCTGATCAACGTACGTATGAAGCCCGACGCGGACTGGAAGGGCAGCGATGTGATCCGCCGCGCCATTGCCAAGGCCGAGGACGCATTGAACGGCCGCGGCCGCGTGCTGATTCGCGCATCCGGCACCGAGCCGGTGCTGCGCGTGATGGTCGAAGCGGAAAATGTCGCCGACGCCGTTCATCATGCGGAGTCGATTGCCAGCGCGGTGAAGCAGGCGACAGCCTAAGCCGCGCGCCTGCAGGGCGCAGCGCGGCGGGACATCGCAGAATCGTCCCGCCGCCGGCTGGCGCTCGGGTCCGCTGGCAAGAGGCGCCGTGCAAAACAGTTGGATCCTCCAGCTATCTTTCTGGCAGCACTCCGCCTTCCGCCGTCGCGCTGCCGGACGCCTGCCGTCCACCCCCGCCTTCCGCCGTCGCGCTGCTGGACGCCTGCCGTCCACCCCGCCTTCCGTCGCCGAACTGCCAGCCGCCAGCCGCCAGCCGCCCGCTGCCCCCCACCTTTCACGCGCAAACGTTCGCGCCCCGTCTTTTTCGCCTAATCTGTAGAGCGGCGCCTTTGACCTCCTCAGACACCGGCAATCTCCCGTTTGAAAGCCTTTCATCCTAGTAATCCCACTGTCACATCCGTTTCACGGTTAGTCACGTTACTGTCACAAAGAGACCCTAAGCTTCGCGGTATTCGTGTTACTCGCTCACACCGCTCACACCTTGGAGGTCTCATGAAATTGATGCAAACCGTGTTCGCTGGCGTCGCTGGCGCGCTTTTCGCGATCGCAGCGCAAGCCGCAGACATCACCGGCGCGGGCAGCACCTTCGCAGCACCGATTTACACGAAGTGGGCCGACGCCTATCAGAAGTCCGGCGGCGGTAAGGTTAACTACCAGGGTATCGGTTCGTCGGGCGGCGTGAAGCAGATCGTCGCGAAGACCGTCGACTTCGCCGGTTCGGACGCTCCGCTGAAGGACGACGAGCTCGCCAAGGAAGGCCTGTTCCAGTTCCCGACGGTGGTCGGCGGCGTGGTACCGGTCGTCAACGTGCCGGGCGTGAAGCCGGCTGAACTGACGCTGTCGGGCGAAGTGCTCGGCGACATCTATCTGGGCAAGATCAAGAAGTGGAATGATCCGGCGATCGTTGCGCTGAACCCGAAGGTCAAGCTGCCGGATACCGACATCGCCGTGGTTCGCCGCGCCGATGGTTCGGGCACCAGCTTCATCTGGACGAACTACCTGTCGAAGGTCAACGCGGACTGGAAGTCGAAGGTCGGC
This sequence comes from Paraburkholderia aromaticivorans, assembly GCF_002278075.1. Taxonomy (NCBI): domain Bacteria; kingdom Pseudomonadati; phylum Pseudomonadota; class Betaproteobacteria; order Burkholderiales; family Burkholderiaceae; genus Paraburkholderia; species Paraburkholderia aromaticivorans. The sequence goes on from NZ_CP022989.1 coordinate 2,316,533, forward strand.
GAAGGTTCGACGGTCAACTGGCCGACGGGCACGGGCGGCAAGGGTAACGACGGCGTCGCGGCCTTCGTGCAACGTCTGCCGGGCGCGATCGGCTACGTGGAATGGGCGTACGCGAAGCAGAACCACATGACGTATGTCGCGCTGAAGAACTCGTCGGGCGCGGTGGTCGAGCCGAAGACGGACACCTTCAAGGCAGCGGCAGCAGGCGCGGACTGGTCGAAGTCGTTCTACCAGATCCTGACGAACGAGCCGGGCAAGAACGCATGGCCGATCGTCGGCGCGACGTTCGTGCTGCTTCACACGACGCAGGACAAGGCGCCGCAAGGCACCGAAACGCTGAAGTTCTTCGACTGGGCATTCAAGAACGGCACGCAAGCCGCGAACGATCTGGACTACATCTCGCTGCCGGATTCGGTTGTGTCGGAAATCCGCACGCAGTGGAAGTCGAAGGTGAAGGATGCTTCGGGCAAGGCAATCGCCGAGTAAGTCGGGCGGTGTGCATCCGTAGTACGTAACACGTTGGCCGTCCTCATGTGGGGACGGCCAACGGCTTTAACCCTCGGCATTACCGGCCGCACGACACGTGTCATACGGCAACTGGAAACAGGTCCATCAGGCTCTCATGTCCGATATCCAATTAGCGTCCGGCGCGAGCAGGTCGACCCCGCCCGGCAACGCGTCGCAGCAGAAAGCGCCTGGCCGTGCCGGCGACGTGATCTTCGGCGGTCTCGCGCGCCTCGCCGCCATCATCACTTTGCTGCTGCTCGGCGGCATCATCGTGTCGCTGATCGTCGCGTCCCTGCCGTCGATCAGGCAATTCGGTCTCAGCTTCCTGTGGACCGCCGAGTGGGATCCACCCAGCAAGCAATTCGGCGCCCTGGTGCCGATCTACGGCACGATCGCCACCTCGATCATCGCGCTCATCATCGCGGTGCCCGTCAGCTTCGGCATTGCGCTTTTCCTGACTGAACTCGCGCCCGCGTGGCTGCGCCGGCCGCTCGGCATCGCGATCGAACTGCTCGCCGCGATTCCGTCGATCGTGTACGGCATGTGGGGTCTGCTGGTGTTCGCGCCGATCTTCGCGACGTGGTTCGAAAAACCGCTCGGCGCGGTGCTCGGCGGGATTCCGGTGGTCGGTGCGCTGTTTCAGGGCGCGCCGATCGGCATCGGCATCCTGTGCGCGGGTGTGATTCTCGCGATCATGATCATTCCGTACATCGCCTCGGTGATGCGCGACGTGTTCGAAGTCACGCCGGTGTTGCTGAAAGAGTCGGCTTACGGCATCGGCTGCACGACGTGGGAAGTGATGTGGAAGATCGTGCTGCCCTTCACCAAAAGCGGCGTGATCGGCGGCGTCATGCTGGGTCTGGGTCGCGCGCTTGGCGAGACCATGGCGGTCACGTTCGTGATCGGCAACACCAATCTGCTCGACAACGTGTCGCTCTTTTCGCCGGGTAACAGCATCACGTCGGCGCTTGCCAACGAATTCGCCGAAGCGGATCCGGGCCTGCATACGTCGGCGCTGATGGAGCTCGGCCTCATTCTGTTCGTGATCACTTTCATCGTGCTGGCGATTTCGAAGATCATGCTGCTTCGCCTCGAAAAAGGGGAGGGCGCGAAATGAGCCAGCCCACCTTGAATATGCCGGGTTCGACCGACGCTGCCGCGCTCGAGGCGATGCGCGTGCGTCTGCAAGGCCGCCGCCGCATGAAGAACGCGATCGCACTGACCTTGTCGCTCGCGGCGATGGCGTTCGGTCTGCTGTGGCTGATCTGGATTCTGTACACGACGTTGCGCCTGGGTGTCGGCGGCTTGTCGGTCGAGTTGTTCACGCAATCGACACCGCCGCCAAACACCGATGGCGGTGGCCTTGCCAACGCGATCGTCGGCAGCTTGATGCTGGTCGCGCTCGCCACGTTCGTGGGCACGCCGATCGGCATTCTCGCCGGCGTGTATCTTGCCGAATACGGCCAGAAAGGCTGGCTCGCGAGCCTCACGCGTTTTATCAACGACATTCTGTTGTCGGCGCCCTCGATCGTGGTCGGTCTGTTCGTGTATGCGCTGGTTGTCGCGAAGATGGGCCACTTCAGCGGCTGGGCCGGCGTGTTCGCGCTCGCGTTGCTGCAGATCCCGATCGTGATCCGCACCACCGAGAACATGCTGAAACTGGTGCCGAACGCATTGCGTGAAGCGGCGTTCGCGCTCGGCACGCCGAAGTGGAAGATGGTGCTGTCGATCACGCTGAAGGCTTCCATCGCGGGTATCGTCACCGGCGTGTTGCTCGGCGTGGCGCGCATCGCAGGCGAAACCGCGCCGCTGCTGTTCACGGCGCTGTCGAACCAGTTCTTCTCGCTGGACATGGGCCAGCCGGTCGCGAACCTGCCGGTCACGATCTACAAGTTTGCGATGAGCCCGTTCGCGCAGTGGCAATCGCTCGCGTGGGCCGGCGTCTTCCTGATCACGCTCGCGGTGCTGGGACTGAACATCCTCGCGCGCACGATCTTCACGAACAAGTAAGGGCGGAGTGTAATCCGATGAATATGGCAGAAACTCAACTCAATCCGATCGCGCGTCCCACCGCGCCCGCCGGTTTCGACCCCGTGCAAAGCGGCCAGTCGCAAGCGCCGTCGCGCCCGAAGATCGAGATCAACGACCTGAATTTCTTCTACGGCAAGTATCACGCGCTGAAGAACATCAACCTGCAGATCCCGGAAGGCAAGGTGACCGCGTTCATCGGTCCGTCGGGTTGCGGCAAGTCCACGCTGCTGCGCACGCTCAACAAGATGTACGCGCTCTATCCGGAGCAGCGTGCCGAGGGCGAGATCCTGATGGACGGCGAAAACCTGCTGACCTCCAAGCGCGATATCTCGCTGCTGCGCGCGCGGATCGGCATGGTGTTCCAGAAGCCGACGCCGTTTCCGATGTCGATCTACGACAACATCGCATTCGGTGTGAAGATGTTCGAGACGCTGCCGCGCTCGGAAATGGACGACCGCGTGGAATGGGCGCTGACCAAGGCCGCGCTATGGAACGAAGTGAAGGACAAGCTCGGGCAGAGCGGCTACGGTCTGTCGGGCGGTCAGCAGCAGCGTCTGTGCATTGCGCGCGGCATCGCGATCCGTCCCGAAGTACTCCTGCTCGACGAGCCGTGTTCGGCGCTGGACCCGATCTCGACGGGCCGCATCGAAGAGCTGATCGCCGAACTGAAGAGCGACTACACGGTGGTGATCGTCACGCACAACATGCAACAGGCGGCCCGCTGTTCGGACTACACTGCCTATATGTACCTCGGCGAGTTGATCGAATTCGGCGACACCGAAAAGATCTTCATCAAGCCGGTCCGCAAAGAAACCGAGGACTACATCACTGGCCGCTTCGGCTAAATCGCCGAGCCAAACAAGGGAGTACGACATGTCCGACAAACACCTGTCCAGCCAGTTCGACGCCGACCTGAATCTGGTTTCCTCCAAGGTGCTCGAAATGGGCGGCCTGGTCGAATCGCAGATCGTCAAGGCCATGCAGGCGCTCAACGAATTCGATCTCGACATCGCCGAGCAGGTGATCGCCGCGGAAGAGCGTCTGAACAAGATGGAAGTGGAGATCGACGAAGAGTGCAGCAATATCATCGCGCGCCGTCAGCCGGCCGCGCGTGACCTGCGTCTCTTGATCGCGATTTCGAAGACCATCACGAATCTCGAGCGCGCCGGCGACGAAGCCGAAAAAATCGCCAAGCGTACCAAGCGGTTGATGGAAGACGGCGCCTCGCGCACCATCAACATCGCCGAGATCAAGTTGTCGGGTGAAATGGCGGTGTCGATTCTGCGCCGCGCGCTCGACGCGTTCGCGCGCCTCGACACGGTTGCCGCCGCGCAGATCGTGCGCGACGATAAGGCGATCGACGAAGAATTCCGCGCTTTCGTGCGCAAGCTGATTTCGTACATGACGGAAGATCCGCGTTCGATCTCGGTGGGCCTCGACTTTCTGTTCATCGCCAAGGCGATCGAGCGGATCGGCGACCACGCGAAGAACATCGCGGAGTTCATCATTTACATCGTGAAGGGCACCGACGTACGGCACAAGTCGCGCGACGCGCTCGAACGCGAAGCACTCAGTTAATCCAGACATAAGGACCAGAGGTGCCGATGCCCAGCAGCATTCTCGTCATTGAAGATGAGCCCGCCATTTCCGAACTGATTTCGGTCAATCTTCAACACGCCGGACACTGCCCGATTCGCGCGTACAACGCGGAGCAGGCGCAAAACCTGATCAGCGACGTACTGCCCGACCTCGTGCTGCTCGACTGGATGTTGCCGGGGAAATCGGGCATTGCGTTCGCGCGTGATCTGCGCAACAACGAGCGCACGAAGCATATCCCGATCATCATGCTGACCGCGCGTGGCGACGAGCAGGACAAGGTGCTCGGCCTCGAAATCGGCGCCGACGACTACGTCACCAAGCCGTTCTCGCCGAAAGAACTGATGGCGCGCATCAAGGCGGTGCTGCGCCGCCGTGCGCCGCAGTTGACCGAAGACGTGGTCGCGATCAACGGCCTGAAGCTCGATCCGGCCACACACCGCGTGGCCGCGCATGCCGAAGGCAGCGAGATCAAGCTCGAACTCGGCCCGACGGAATTCCGTCTGCTGCATTTCTTCATGACGCACCCGGAGCGCGTGCACAGCCGCACGCAACTGCTCGATCAGGTGTGGGGCGATCACGTGTTCGTCGAAGAGCGCACGGTCGACGTGCATATCAAGCGCCTGCGTGCGGCCCTCAAGCCGGCCGGGTGCGATGCTATGATTGAGACGGTGCGCGGCAGCGGCTACCGGCTCGCGAAGAGCGCCTGACGTTCACGGTGGCGGCTTACCGGCCGAACGCACCGGGTGCGTCATCGCCGCTGTTCGTCACGCTTCGCCACGTTCGGCGCCGCGATTTTCCCTTCCGGCGCTTACGCTTCTTTCTTCGATCGCTAGACCATGAACATCATCTGGGCGCGCTCCATCGTGTCGGTCGTGCTGCTGGCTGTTCTGTGCGTGGTGGTCGGCGCACTGGTGAACGTCAAGGCAGCGCTCGTCCTCGCGATCGTCATGCTGCTCGCGCAGAGCGTTTTCAGCACCTTCCATAAGCAGCGGCTGTGGCATTTGCTCGATGCGCCGGTGTACGGCGAAGTGCCGAGCGCCCCCGGCATCTGGGGCGAAATCTACTACCGTTTGCACAAGCTCGCGAAGCGCTGGCACGCCCAGGTGCGTCAGGTCGAGCAGCAGCATTCGCGTTTCATTCAGGCCATCCAGGCTTCGCCGAACGGCGTGGCGATGCTCGACGATCATGATCAGATCGAGTGGTGCAACGCGATCTCCGAACTCCATTTCGGACTGGATGCGAAGCGCGATCTGCGCCAGCACATCACCCATCTGGTGCGTCAGCCGGAGTTCGTGCGTTACCTGAATTCGCATCGGTACGAAGAGATGCTGATCATGCGCGGCATGGGCGACAAACGGCAAAACGTGCTCTCGGTGCAGGTCTTTCCGTACGGCGAAAACCGCAAGCTGGTGCTCTCGCAGGACATCACCGAACTGGAGCGGACCGACGCGATGCGCCGCGACTTCGTCGCCAATGTTTCGCATGAGTTGAAGACGCCGCTCACGGTGCTCTCGGGCTTTCTCGAGACCATGCGTGAATTGCCGTTGAGCGAGGGCGAACGTTCGCGCTATCTCGAACTGATGGAGCAGCAAGCTTCGCGCATGCGCCACATCGTCAGCGATCTGCTGGTGCTCGCCAAACTCGAGGGCGACAACAAGCCGCCGAGCGATCAGATGATCGACATGCGCGCGGTGTTGCGGCATTTGCGCGACGACGCGCATAGCCTGTCGAGCGATCATCACAAGATCGTGTTCGATGCCGACGAAGGGCTCACCGTCACCGGCGTCGAAACGGAAATTCTCAGCGCGTTCGGCAATCTCGTCACGAACGCGATCCGCTACACGCCGGACGGCGGCGCCATCAAGGTGTTTTGGCACGCGCAAGGCGGTCATGCGGTGTTTTCGGTGACGGACAGCGGACTGGGCATTCCCGCCGCGGATATTCCGCGGCTGACCGAGCGCTTCTATCGCGTCGATCGCAGCCGTTCGCGCGACACAGGCGGTACGGGCCTCGGACTCGCGATCGTCAAACATGTGCTGCAACGTCACGATGCGCAGCTCGACGTGAAGAGCGAAGAGGGGCGGGGCAGCACGTTTACGGTGCGCTTCCCGGTGTATCGCACGGCGCGCCGGCAACCGGCACCGGTTTGACGTAACTGACCCGGCCTGTAAAAAAGCCCGCGCGTAGCGGGCTTTTTTACGCGCGTCGCGATTCCTCGCGGCTCGCCGAAGCGAGCGCAACATCACGAACAGAATTTCCCCAGCAGACTCATCTGCGCGTTGCGCGAGGACTTGCCCGGCCGGCGGCGCCGATAATGCCCGTCGCTTTGCATCAGCCACGCGGACTGATTGTCGCCGAGAAACGCCGACAGACCCTCGGCGATCACGCGCCGCTTAAGACGCCGGTTGTTGACCGGGAACGCGACTTCCACGCGGCGGAAGAAATTGCGGTCCATCCAGTCGGCGCTCGACAGATACACCTGTTCCTTGCCATCGTCGTAGAAGTAGAAGATACGGTGATGTTCGAGAAAACGCCCGACGATCGAGCGCACGGTGATGTTCTCCGAGAGGCCCGCCACGCCCGGCTGCAACGAACACACGCCACGCACGATCAGATCGATCTTCACGCCGGCCCGCGCGGCTTCATACAACTCGGCGATCACCGTGGGTTCGAGCAGCGCGTTCATCTTCGCGACGATGCGCGCCTTCTTGCCAGCGCGCGCATGCTCGGCTTCGGCGCGAATCGCCTCGACCAGTTTGGGATGCAGCGTAAACGGCGATTGCCACAACTCGTGCAGCTTCAGTTCGCCGCCAATGCCGGTCAGCTGCTGGAACACGTGATGCACGTCTTCGCAGATTTTCTGATCGGCGGTCATCAGGCCGAAGTCGGTGTAAAGACGCGCGGTACGTGGATGATAGTTGCCGGTGCCGAGGTGGACGTAACGCTTGAGCGTGGTCTTGCCGCCCACCGACACGCGTCGCACGATCAGCATCATCTTCGCATGGCACTTGTGGCCCACCACGCCGTACACGACGTGCGCGCCGACCGCTTCGAGCTGCGAGGCCCAGTTGATGTTGGTTTCTTCGTCGAAACGCGCGAGCAGTTCCACCACCACCGTGACTTCCTTGCCATTGCGCGCGGCTTGCATCAGCGCGTCCATCAGCGGCGAATCGGTGCCGGTGCGGTAGATGGTCTGCTTGATGGCCACCACGTTCGGATCTTTGGCCGCCTGCAGCAACAGTTCGAGCACGGGCTGAAAACTTTCGTACGGGTGATGCAGCAACACGTCGCCCTGATCGATCACATCGAACATGCTGGTGCTGTTCGCGATCTGCGGCGGAATCGCGGGAATGTGCGGCACGAATTTCAGATCGGGGCGGTCCACCATCTCCGGCAATTGCATCAGCCGCACCAGATTGACGGGGCCGTCGGCGTAATAGCAATCCTTATTGGACAGGCTGCTTTCGTCGAGCAGGCGCCGCACCACATGCGTGGGCGTGTCCGCCGACACTTCGAGCCGCACCGCATTGCCCAGATGCCGCGCCGGCAATTCACCCTGCAGCGCGACACGCAGGTTGGTGATTTCGTCTTCGTCGACGAACAGTTCGCTGTTACGCGTGATGCGAAACTGATTGCAACTGCGCACGACGAGATTCGGAAACAGCTCGCCGACAAAGCGCTGCAACAACGAGCTCAGCAGCACGAAGCCGTGCGGATATCCCGACAGGTCTTGCGGCATGCGCACGAGCCTGGGCAGCGCGCGCGGCGCCTGCACGATACCCATCATTGCCTGACGGCCGAACGCGTCTTTGCCTTCCAGTTCGACGACGAAGTTCAGGCTCTTGTTGAGCACACGTGGAAACGGATGCGCAGGATCGAGGCCGATCGGCGTGAGCACCGGCAACAGTTCGTCGAAGAAGTAGTTGCGCGCCCATTCGGTCTGCGCTTCGTTCCACGCTTCCGTGCCGTGAAAATAGATGCCTTCCGCTTCGAGCGCGGTGAGCACGGTGTCGTGCAGCATGGTGTATTGACGATGCACGAGCTTCTGCGCGCGTTCGACCACGAGGTCGTAGACGTGCTGCAGCGACATGCCGTCCGGCGACAGCGCGCCGGGGTTGTCGCGCATCTGCTCCTGCAGTCCGGCCATGCGGACTTCGAAGAATTCGTCGAGATTGCTACTGGTGATGCAGATGAAGCGCAGGCGTTCGAGCAAAGGGACGGCTGGGTCGGCAGCTTGTGCCAACACACGCTCGTTGAAACCCAGAATGCCCAGCTCGCGATTCAATAAGGGGTAGCGGATGGACATCGGCAGCGAGAATGGAATGTCGGGAAGAGAGGCGGAAAGACGCTCGGAAATTCTCACAGTATGATGACGTTGTTATGACATTCTCGATGTTTTAAATTTTACGCCGGATTCGCTGCGTGTCGTCAATATGACGCAGTTCATATGGGAGCATAGTTCCCCCCAACGCTGCGAGGTGACATCGTGAGCTCCGGTACGCTTAGAATGGCGTCTTTGAACAGCGCGGCTGGCCAGAAGGCGCCCAAGGCACCGAGTGGGCACCCGGCTTCCCACGCATCTTCCGCCGCCGCGCTCGCGCGCATGGAGTCCGCTTACTCGATGGTCACTACGCCACAACTCCTCGCTGCCGTCGATCTCGGCTCGAACAGCTTCCGGCTGATCGTCGGCCGGGTCGAGGAAACCGACGCAGGCAGCCAGATTTATCAGGTGGACGCGTTGCGCGAGCCGGTCCGTCTGGCGGCCGGCCTGTCGCGCGACAAGATGCTCGACCGCGCGTCGCAGGTGCGCGGATGGGACGCGCTCAAGCGTTTCGGCGAGCGTCTGCGCGACTTTCACCCCGACCACGTGCGCGCGGTCGCCACCAATACGTTGCGCATCGCCAAGAACGCCGGCGAATTTCTCGGCGAGGCGCAAGCCGCGCTGGGTTTTCCGATCGAGGTCATTGCCGGGCGCGAAGAAGCACGCCTGATCTACGCGGGCGCTGCACACTCCGTGCCTGCGAGCCCCGGTAAGCGCCTCGTGGTCGATATCGGCGGTGGTTCGACGGAATTCATCATCGGCTCGCATTACACGCCGATCAAGATGGAGAGCCTGTATATCGGCTGTGTGAGCCATAGCCGCGCGTTTTTCCCGGCCGGCAACGTCGACGAATACACCATGCGCCAGGCCGAACTCGCCGCGGGGCGCGAAATCCAGATCATTTCCGCCGAGTACAAGAAAACCGGCTGGGAACAGGCGATCGGCTCGTCGGGCACCGCGCGCGCGCTCGCCGAACTGGTTGAAGCGAACGGCTTCAACGATCCGGGCATCACGCACGGCATCTCGCGCGGTGGGCTCGAACGGCTCAAGCGCGCGCTGATCAAGGCGGAGAACGTCAATCGGCTGAAGCTCGTCGCGTTGAAGGGCGATCGCGTTCCGGTGCTGGCCGGTGGCCTGTCGATCATGATCGCGGTGTTCGACGAACTCGGCGTCGAATATGTCGACACCACGGACGGCGCGTTGCGCCTGGGCGTGCTGTACGACCTGCTGGGCCGTTCGCAGCACGAAGACATGCGCACGGTGACGGCGGAGGGTTTCATGCGCCGCTATGGCGTGGATCGGGCCCAGGCGGGGCGCATCGGCGAACTCGCGGTGCGCTTTTACGACCAGTTCGCGGAACCCGACGAAGAACGCCGGGCGGAAAACCGCATGTTTATCGGCTGGGCGGCGGCGCTGCACGAAATCGGCCTGTCGATCTCGCACAGCGCGTATCACAAGCATTCGGCCTACATTGCCAGCAACGCGGACATGCCGGGCTTTTCACGCACCGACCAGGCGCGGCTCGCCGCGCTCGTGCTCGGTCACGCGGGCAAACTCGGCAAGCTGTCGCAAACGCGCGAAGTGGAATGGCCGCTGCTGTTCTGTCTGCGGCTCGCTGCGCTGCTGTGCCGCCGGCGTGCGGATGTCGGCTTGCCGGGTATTTCGGTGGCGCAGGTCAACGGCGGTTATGAGGTGCGTTTGCCGAACGAGTGGGTGGCCAACAATCCGCTCACCGACTACAGCCTGATTCAGGAAGCCGCGGAGTGGGAAAAGGTCGGCATTCCATATCGCGTGGTCTATACGGACGATTGAGGCGCTGCGCCTCGCGCATGAATGAAAAAGCCCGGCATGTCGCCGGGTTTTTTTTACTGCCGTTTGTTTGCCGGCGCGCATCGAGGCGCGCCGTGCGGCCGAGTTCGCTCAGCGCGGCAATGCATCGCCGAGGAAATGGCGAGCGTAACGCGCATTGATATCGGACAAACGGAACAGCGTCAGAAAATCCGCGGTATTGAAGTCGGGATCCCATGCCGGTGCGCCGCAAATTTTGGCGCCGAGGCGCAGATAGCCCTTCACGAGCGGCGGCGGGGCCACTTCGGCGCCCGTTTGCAATTCGTCGACCGGCAACGGCGTGTGCGGAAACGCGCGATATTCCGGCGCAGTCAGCGCGCTTTCGCGCAGCGAGCAATAGAGATTCGCCGCGTAGTGGCCGCCGTCGACCATCGCGACACTCGCGCAGCCGAGCATCGTCTCGTAGCCGTTGTGCTTCATGTAGGCGGCGAGACCGGCCCACAGCGACATGATCACCGAGCCGCTGCGATAGTCGGGATGCACGCATGACCGGCCCACTTCGACCATCTTGGCGCGCAGGTGCGTCAGGCGCGACACGTCGAATTCGCTTTCTGCATACAGGCGGCCGATCCGCGCGGCCTGATGCGGCGGCAACGCGCGATACGTGCCGACCACTTTCAGCGTGTCGAGATCGCGTACCAGCAGGTGGTCGCAATAGGTATCGAACGAATCGACGTCGAGACCCGCGGGGCCCGTCAGGCGTGCGCCCATTTCGTCGGCGAACACGCGGTAGCGCAGACGCTGCGCTTCGCGCAGTTCCTCGTCGGTACGCGCCCACGTCACCTGCAGACGATGCTGGGCGGTGACCGTCTCCTCCGCGCGCGGCAGACGGCGCGACTCGAAGATCGAAGCGAGGGGCAGGGTAGGCGTCGGCAGTTCTCGCATGGGGGGTCCTGGTCGAAAAAAGGGAGATTTCTTTTTTCGCCAATGTAGTAACGCCTGGTGACGCTCGCATGGCAAAGCCGTGACGATTGGATGACTGCGCGTAAGCTGCGTGCGCGCGCCTTGTAATGTCGCCGGTGGGGCCGGCGAGTGTCGGCGCCGCGCGAAAGGAGCTGGGAGGGGTGTTGGTCTCGCGAAAGGAGCGGGGGTGCTGTTCCCGAGCGAGGGGCGCGGCGTGGTGGTGTTCCCTAGCGAAAGCAATGGAATGGCGCAACAGTTTGGAGAGGCACATGCCCCGGGCTGCGCGATCCCGATGATGCGCGTAGCGCGTGCAAGGCATGCGAGGCGCGCGACCAGTGCGACCACCGCGACCACCGCGACCACCGCGACCACCGCGACCACCGCGACCGGCCCGGCGGCATTCGGGCGCCGCGTGGTTTCTTATGGGGCAGGCCCGCTTGAACCGATTCAGACCAGATCGGGGCTCATCGCGGCGCGCAGCACGGCCTGGTCGTCGCCGTCACGTTCACGGCTCGCAATCCACCATACGCCCGCTTTCTTGAGCGGCCAGCTCGCTTCGCTATCCCCGAGCAGGCGGGCGGCAACGTGGCCGAGCGTCGGTTGATGGCCGACGATCACCACCGTCTGCGCGACGCCCTTGGGCCAGCCGGCCGCTTCGAGCACATTGTCCGCGCTGGCGTTGGGCGCGAGTTCGCGCACGACGCGATACTGATCGCTCAAGGTCTCGGCGGTCTGGATGGTGCGCACGGCCGGGCTCACGAGCACGACGGCGTCAGCGGGCAGCCGGGTGCGCAGCCATTTGGCCACGCTTTGCGCCTGCTTGCGGCCACGAGTGGTGAGCGCTCGCGCGAGGTCCGTGCTGGCGATGTCTTCGGCTTCGGCGTGACGCCAAAGGATCAGATCCATGCGTGTCTCCTTGACTCTGTTGCGGCGCTTGTGCCTGAGGCGACACGCGCCGGGTTTTGATCACTGTCGCACGCGGGCCCGTGCGGCCGCAAGGCGACGGCTCGGGCGGACCGTGAAAAGCGCCGCAGCAGGGCGCTCGCAGTCGGTGTTCGCAGTTGATCGCGCTGTTGGTCGCGCTGTTGGTCGCGCAGTTGGTCGTCACAGCCTGTCGTCGTAGTTGATCGTCGCAGTTGATAGTTCCTTATCGCGCCTTATCGCGCCTTATCGCACCATGTCGCAAGCGCGAAGCCCAAAAGCAAAAACCCGCGAAGCCGGAGGCTACGCGGGTTTCGTGTTGCTTTTCGTGGTCGGAGCGAAAGGATTCGAACCTTCGACCCTCTGATCCCAAATCAGATGCGCTACCAGGCTGCGCTACGCTCCGACGAATCCGAGATTCTACGTGGCATTGGGTGCCAGAGTCAATCACGATTTGCGCCGCACCGAAACGCACGCTCAAATGCGACTCACGGCCGCGTCCGTTATATGCGTCCCATCAGCAGCAAGACGATCACGATGATCAGCACGACGCCCACGAGTCCGGTGGGCCGGTAGCCCCAGCCGCTGCTATACGGCCAGCTCGGCAGCGCACCGATCAGCAGGAGGATGAGCACGATAAGCAGTATGGTTCCGATGGTCATTCTGGTTTCTCCCTGTCTAGCCTTAGCCAGTTAGTCTGGTTGGTTCGGCGCGTTCACGCCGGGACATTTGCGCGCAATCTGCGCGCGCCTTGCAGGCTGTAGCGCAGCAAGGCGTGTGCCCGACGGACGGAAGGCGATGAGTGAGATTGGCGGCGTCGACCTTCGAGCGGGCAGCGTTCAACCTCGAGCGTTGCGCGGCCGTGCGCTCGCAGGCAAGCGGTTTGCGACGCGTGGGTCAAGCAGGGGATTTAGCGCGAAAAGCGCCGATGCCGGGCCTAAGCCACCGCGCATTGTTTTGACGTGCGGCCGCCGCGCTTGCTTCCTGCGCGAGGCACAACCAAACCCCGGCCGCCGCAGCCACGCCGCAGCCTGGAGATCATCGTCCGGCGGTCGGTTTCCCGTTCAGTGCCGGCGACGCATCCAATGCGGCATCTGCTGATGAGTGAGCCAGTGATGCACCATGCCTTCGCCGTCGTGTTCGCGCCGATACGTTCTCGCTTCAAAAATCGACAGCGCGAGTAACACGAGCAGGCCTATTGCGAGTCCGATCAGGCCCGCGATCGTTTCAGCATCCATGGCAGCCTCCTTTGACATGCGGCGGTGACTTTATAGTAGATCACACGCGACCAAATGGGAGGAGCACGCCGCTCGTCACGGCATCAGGGATTACGCTTTGCGGTTAGACTCTCGGCGCTTGCGTCTGCCGGGTCACTACTGGGCCGCCGCTTTTCAAATTTTGCTTCGAGAGACTACCTGTTTATGATCCGTGTTCCGACGCTTGCGTTGCTGTTGATTGCCGGCCTTGCCGGCTGTGCGGACAATCCGTCCGGCCACCATGGCGGCCAGCCGCCGCAAGATCCCGCCGACTATCACGGTGTCCCCACCGACACGCGGCCGCCAACGCTGGTGCCGGCGCCGGTTGCGCCTTGAGCGTCCGCTGAGGACCGAATCGGCAACGCAGATGAATAGCGCAGACGAAGCACCGGCGCGGGCACGCCGGCACCTCTGACCCGCGCAAACTGTTCGCGCGGAGAGCGCGGGCTGAAGTCATGCTAGGGCGAGCGGTGCGCCCGATATGTGTGCATTTGTTTCAAGCCGTAACGGGCTGCCGCGATGCGAAACGAGCGGCGATTGCGCCCGCTGTCCCGCCCGGTCCCGCCGCGATTACCTTGGCCGCCTGAGCCGCCTGAGCCGCCTGAGCCACCTGAGCCACCTGAGCCACCTGAGCCACCTGAGCCACCTGAGCCACCTGAGCCACCTGAGCCACCTGAGCCACCTGAGCCACCTAAGCCACCTAAGCCGTCGCAGCCGCCATGCCGCGCAGGACGCCCGGCACATAGCGGCCGAGCGTCAGACCACGCAGCGCCATGAAAATCAGCATCGCGGCCCACAAGCCGTGATTGCCGTACAGCGCCAGCAAAGCCCACGAAGCCGCCACGAACAGTGCGAACGACGCCACCATCGACGTCATCAGCTCGCGCGTGCGGGTCGCGCCGATGAACACGCCGTCGAGCAGAAAGCCCCACACCGACACCACCGGCGAGAGTGCCGCCCACGGCAGATACATCTCGGCGGTAGCGCGCACGGCGGCCTGGTCGGTCAGACGTTGGACGATCCACGAGCCTGCGCCCCAATACACCAGCGAGAACCCCAGCGCGCCGAATGTGGACCACAGCGCCGTCACCTTGACCGCCTGCGTGAGCGCATGCCGGTCGCGCGCGCCGATCGCCGCGCCGACCAGCGCTTCGGCGGCGTGCGCGAAGCCGTCGAGCCCGTAGGCCATGAAGGTCTGAAAATTGAGCAGCAGCGCATTCGCGGCGAGGGTGGCGTCGCCTTGCCTCGCGCCCAGGTGCGCAAACCAGCCGAACGACGACAGCAGGCACAAGGTGCGAACGAAGATGTCGCGATTGAGCACCACCAGCCGCTTGATGGCGGCCGCGTCGAACAGTGCGGCGCGGTTCAGCGCGGGCAAGCCACGCGGCCTGCCGTGCCATAAGAGCGCGGCGCCGAGCACGAAGCCGAGTGCGTCGGCGGTGGCCGTGGCCGCGCCGATGCCGGCGACGCCCCAATCGAACACGTACACGTACAGCAGGACGGCCGCAATGTTCACGCTGTTGATGAACACCTGCGAGAGCAACGCGAGCCGCACCTGCTGCGTGCCGAGCAGCCAGCCGAGCACCACGTAATTGCCGAGCGCGAGCGGCGCGGCCCAGATGCGCGCGTGACAATAGAGCCGTGCATTCGTTTGCACCGCTTCGCTGCCGCCTATCACGCCCAGCGCGTAATCGATCAACGGCACTTGCAGCGCCAGCACCGTGGCGCCGATCGCCGCTGCCAGCAGCAGCGCGCGTACGACGTTGTCGCGCAACCCGGCGTGGTCGTTCGCGCCATGCGACTGCGCGACCAGACCCGTGGTGCCCATGCGCAGGAAGCCGAAGCCCCAGAACACGAAGTTGAAAAAGAGCCCGCCGAGCGCCACGCCCCCCAGATACGACGCGCCGTCCAGATGGCCGGCGACGGCGGTGTCGACCGCGCCGAGAATCGGCTGCGTGAGATTGGCGAGGACGACGGGAAACGCCAGCGCGAGCACCCGGCGGTGCCAGTGCACGGGAACGGCGGGCGCCGCTGCCGACGGGTCCGCGTCGGGCGCGGCGTCGCTCAACTGCGTTCCTGCACGCACACCCAGGGCGAGACGACGACTGCCCACAGGTCGGGGTCGCGCGCGGCGAAGTCGGCGGCCGTTTCCGCCTGCACGCGCTCGACGAAGCCCGCGGATAGCCATTGCGCGACCTGCGTGGTGTCGTCGCCGGCAATGGCCTCGGCAACGCTCACCAGGTCGAGGTCGCGCGCCACGCGCAGCAGCATGCCGCGCGCAAAGAAGCGTTCGAGTTCGGGCCAGCCGATCCGGGCGGTTTCGGCAAGCAGCTTCGCGTACAGCGGACTATGGGTGGCGTCGTTGGAAGTCATCGTAAGCGGGATTTGGCGGGGTCGTTACTATAAACCATCGGCGCGGGCCGCCAGCGGGGCTCGCGTTCCGGTAGGCTATCCGTCTTTCGAAATCGATTCTAACCTTCATGTCACTGGATTCAACGGCGCCGGCAGCGGGCGCGCCCCCGCACATCGTGTCCGACGCGACGCTCACGCGTGCCGAAGTCGAGCAACTCATCGCGGCGAACGTCGCCGGCCATAAGGCGCCGCTTCATTTCACCGGCTGCGACTTCGAAGGTGTGGACCTGTCGCGACTCGATTTGCGCGGCGCCGAGTTTCATCGCTGCACGATCGCCGAGACCTCGTTTTTCGGCGCGACGCTTTCGCATACCCGCTGGGTCCGTTGCCGCGGCCGCGAAGCGGATTTCGCGTCAGCCGATCTGGTCGACGCGCAGTTTCAGTCGAGCGACCTGAACAACAGCGGTTGGCGGCGCGCCAAGCTCGCGTCGGCGTCGTTTCATAGCTGCAAGCTGACCGGCGCCAATTTCGAGGCGTGCACGGCGCTGGGCCTGAACTTCGTCGAAACGCTGCTGGTCGGCGCGCACTTGCGCGGCCTGTCGTTTCGCAAAGCCACCCTGCAGCAGCTGGATTTTTCCGACGCCGATCTCGCCGGGGTCGATTTCCGCGATGCGGTCTTCGACGGCGGCAGCCTGAAGGACGCGCATCTGAAAGGCGCGCGCTTCGACGGCGCGGACCTGCGCGAAGCCGACCTGAGCGGCGTGCGGCTCGTCGATGCGGCGCTCTTCAAGGGCGCGACGATCTCGCATGCGCAGGCGGCCGTGCTCGTCACCGAATTGGGTTTGCGCGTCATGTAGACACGGTTTTTTAGGCGGCCGATTTTAGCCAATCGGCCAGCTTGAACGATCTGATGCCAGTACTGATGATTCGATTTGTCGAATCATTAAATACGGGTGGATTTTTAGAATCACCATTTGTCGGTGGATTTACTGTTTTGTGTATTTTCGCCATTCGCGAATTTGTTGTGACGAACTCGGCGGGTTTATTGAATCCCCTCAAGGCAAGGTCCATTCGGTTAATTGCTGCAAAGGGTGCGTTGGCGCACTAAAGCTACGCAAGACGCAAAGCGTCCGAAACATGCTGGATGGGTTAGCCGAAATCGGCCAGACGCCTTTCCTCAGGCTTTTCCCGGCGCTTTCAACGATGTTCGGGCGCCGCGCGCGCTGCCGGGGCAGGCACGGGTTTTGAATCGTGGCATTACCGGCGTTTCAGCTGAAATGCTCGGCGTATTGAGCCTGTTTATTTCCGACTTCTTTAGTTCACATGGCGCGGACTCGGTACGCCGCGTCACATTGCATGCGCAATTAATATATTGCGCTTGTAAAAGCGGGTTGTTAGATTTCGTTCTGGCGCATGGTGAACCGGTCCTTTGCCGATATGCGCCGAACCCCCGTTAGCCCGGCCTCGTGCCGGGCTTTTTTTTCGTCGGACTCAGGCCCGAGTCACCGCGAATTCATATGTGCGGCAGATCATGAAAGCTTACCTTTCCTTTCTCGAACATGACCGCGCTACTCATTTTTCTCGGCATCTGCCCGATTGCGCTCGGCCTGCTGCTCGCCTTCGCCGCGCGCATCGACCCGCGGTCGGGACGCTGGCGCCGCTAGTTCGAGCGGCCGCGCGCCTCGCGCGGCGCCGCAGTTATTGCTTGCAGCGAACCACCATCGACCGGTTTTTCACATTGGCGCCGAAAATGCCGCCGACCGTGCCACCCGAGGTTGCCCCGTTGTCGACGTCTTTCGAAACGACGTCGTAGCCATAGTTGCCGCAGACTTCGCCCGCGCGTTTGTAGCACTCGGCCCAGCTCGAACTCGCATCGCTGCCGCTGCAGTTGATTGCAAAGCCGGTGTCGCCGCTCGGCAGGTAGGTCATGGTGGTGGTGCTGGAGCAGCCGGCGAGGCTGCCGAGCGCCAACAGGCCGAGACCGATCGTCGCAGCCGTCGCGGCGGACGCAAATGCGCGCTTCATAGAAATTCCTTACAAATAACGGAAAGGGACGTGAAGTGAGGTCACGTCGTGTCCTGATTGGGCGTCTTATAGCACACCGGGTTCCCGGGGCCCGATTGCAGGGCGCGTGCCAGACATGGCTGGGCGAGGGAGACGGACACCTGTCGAGGCGAGCGCCAGAGGCGGAACAGCGCCGGCGCCAGACACGCATAGGCGGACCGCGCAGGCCGGATGGCAGCTGGCGACGGACCCGCCGGTCCGCGCTTCCGGCCGGCCGCTAGCGCGGCGGCAGCGCCCGCGACGGATCGATCGAACGACCCTGATAGCGCAGTTCGAAGTGCAGCATCACTCGGTCGGTATCAGTGTCGCCCATTTCGGCGATTTTCTCGCCGCGCGCGACCGATTGGCCCTCCTTCACCAGCAGCAGGCGGTTGTGCGCGTAGGCGGTCAAATACTCGGCGTTGTGTTTGAGAATCAACAGGTTGCCGTAGCCGCGCAGGCCGTTGCCCGCGTAGACGACCGTACCAGGCGCCGCAGCGACGACGGGCGTGCCCGCTGCCGCCGAAATATCGATGCCTTTCGAATTGGCGCCGTCGAAACGGCGGATGACCGTGCCGTCGGCGGGCCACACCAGCGAGATCGTCGAAGCCGGCGCCGCCGACGGCGCGCTGTCGGCGGGCGCTGGGCGCGGCGCGGGGGAAGCAGCGCTGCCGCTGCCGCCGCTGCGCACGGCGCCACTGGTCGACGCGGCGCCGCCCGGCGGCGCGACGCGCAGGACCTGGCCGACCTCGATGCTGTCCGGATTGGTCAAATTGTTCCAGCGCACGATGCTTTGTACCGATTGCCGGTTACTGCGCGCGATCTTCGACAGCGTATCGCCTTGTTCCACGCGATAGAACCCCGGCCCGACCGGCGCTGACCCGCACGCGGCGAGCAGTGCCACCAACGACGCGCACGCGAGCCGTTTCATCATTCTTCTTGTGTTGAGCATTGGACCTCGCAAAGCGCTGCCGCGCGCCGATCCCGATCACGCGGCAGGTAGATGCAAAGCGACCGATTCTAACGGTTTTGCGTTGCAGCAGACGAAAAGCGGGCAGCGCGACGGTCTCGCGCGGGGCGGCGTGCGGCGAAATGCAGCGAAATTCGTGGCGAAAGCCCGCTGCGAATCCTGCGGCGGGCCTCCGTGGCAATTCCCGCGATCAACCCAGCTTGTCGACGGAAATACGCAGCGCCGCGACCTCGGTTTGCCCCGGTTCCAGCCAGCGCAAACCCATGCCGTTGTGAATCGCGTCCGGCAGGCCGAGCCACGGCTCGACACAGTAGAAGTCCGACTCCGCCGCTTCCGTCCACGTTGTCACGGCGTACCAGGGTATCGAGCCCGGCCTTTGCAGATCGATCGTGACGACCCTGTTCAGACCCGGCGCGATGAGGCGCACCGGTTGATCCGGCGTCCCGGCGAGGCAATGGAAGCGGTCGTGAATACGCGCCTCGTCTAGCGTGTAGCGCGCTTCGCCGGGCTCGGCGGCGCTGATCGAACCGTCGTCCTGCTGATAGCGCCGTTCGGTGCGCGGCAACTCCAGCGCGGTCTCGGCGCGCTGTGTGTGCGGCAACGTGAAGTAGAAGTGGTGACCGGCGTAGTAGGGCAGGCGCGCGTCGCCGGTATTGGTGGTGGTGAAAGTGACGTCGAGCGTGCGCGCATCGGCGAGGCTGTACGCGGTCTCGAAACGGAAGCCGAACGGATAGCCGTGGCGGGTCGCCTTGCTATCGGTGAGAATCAGGCGCAGCCCGGCGCCGTGCACGTCGGCGTGGGCATCGAACGGCAGGTCGCGCGCGAAGCCGTGCATCGGCAGTTCGCGCACCGTGCCTTTGGCGTCGCGCCAGTAGCCGATCTTGCCGTCCACCCTGTGCCGGCCGAGGAACGGGAACAGCAGCGGATTGCCGCCGCGGATCCGCGCGGGCTGGCTCCAGTCGGCGTGCTCCGGCCAGTAAATGACCGCTTCGCCGTCGATCGTCCATGACATCAAACGGCCGCCGGCTTGCGGGGCGAAACGGAGCACGGACGCGTCCTGGTCGATCTCGAGAATGTCCTGTTGCGGGGAGAGGGGCATGGTCGATGGGCTGATGGGTAAGGGGTTGATGGCGGATAAAGCGGTTCCGAAGGCGGCGCGATCGCGGCTTGGAGCGACGGTGAACGACAGTGAGCGTCGGAGATTTGCCGCGCGGCGCGCCGCCAAAGCAACGATTTTGCGCTGCTTTCCGCTACGGGGAAACCCTTCTGGGGAAATTGCGGGTGTCGCGCAAGGGCCATCCTTCTGATAATTCGTTTGACTGCCGGGTAACTTCGACCACCGGGCAAGATCGGCTCAGGAGGCTGTATGGATCTCGCAATGGCAATGGGTGTGGCGTTATTCGGCATGTTCGCGGCAAGCACGGTCTACTTTTTCTACAAGCTCGAGCGCTGATTCGGGTCGCCGGATTGCCTTCGTTGCTTCCCCTTCGATAGGCGTCTTGCCGAAGACTGGTCTGCTCAGCGCACATTTCGTTGTGCCGATTGCTGGGGCCGCCATCCACGCCGCCCATTCGTTTTCTGCCGCGTAACAACGGTTTCGAGTTGTGACGCGACGCACAATATTTCCTCGAACTCCATTCAAACGCTTGGCGCTGACATTGCAGCCAGGCATAATCGGTGCGCCTTTGACGCGCCCGCAGAGCCTTAGCCGGCGCGCTAGTCCATGACATTTTCCTTACAAGGACCCGCCGCGTGAACCTGTCGTTTCTCATCTTCCTGAGCGTGCTGCAAGGCGTCACCGAACTGTTTCCGGTGAGCAGCCTCGGCCACACGTTGCTCGTGCCCGCCCTGTTCGGTATGCATATCGACAAACACGCGCCGCAATTGCTGCCGTTCCTCGTCGCACTGCATCTCGGCACGGCGTTCGCGCTGCTGTGGTATTTCCGCAAGCGCTGGTGCGCGCTGGTGCGCGGTTTCTTCGCGTCGTTCGGCGGCCGCCGTAACGACGACGCGCACATGATGTGGGCGCTCATTATCGGCACGATTCCGGCGGGTCTCGTCGGGCTGCTGCTGGAAAAGCGGCTGGAGCGGATTTTCCACGACTTGCGGATCGTGGCGATCGCGCTGATCGTCAACGGTGTGCTGCTGTGGTTCGGCGACCGCCTGCAGCGCAAGCGCGCGCATCAGGCGCCGGAGAAGCTGAGTTTCGGTCAGGCGTTTTTTGTCGGTCTCGCGCAGATCGGCGCGCTGATTCCGGGCTTCTCACGCAGCGGTCTGACGATGATCGCCGGCAATGCGGCCGGTCTGACGGCGGAGAAGGCGGCGGAGTTTTCATTTCTGCTCGGCACGCCGATTATTTTCGCGGCTGGCGTGCTCGAGTTGCCGAAGCTCTTTCATGCGCCCGGCCAGCTCGCGGACGCGTTGCTTGGTGGCGTGCTCACCGCGATCGCCGCGTATCTCAGCGTGCGTTTCCTGATGCGCTATTTCGAAGGCCGCGGACGTCTGGCTTCGTTCGGCGTGTATTGCGTGATCGCGGGTATCGTGTTCCTCGGCTGGTTCGTGCTGCATCCGCAACCGGTCTGACGACGTTCGCCCTGTTCGCAGCGTGCTGGCGGGCAGGGAGCGATCGGTTATAATCCGGGCCCGGCTCGACCTGCCGGGCCCGTTGTTTTTTTACGTGTCAGGACGTGCCAGGGCGCCTGGGCCGAGCCGAGGCAGTCAGTCCGTACGCGTGGGTGGTGTAGGTGGATTTCCTGTCTCCCTCACGGTCAGTTAGAATTTCGGTATTCCACGAACCTTGTGGCTTGCCGGGCACAGGGTCCCATGCCCGAGAGCGGGTTCTCATTGCGGGCGATGCATGCCGTGTGCGGTTGCATCGTCTCACTTCAATACGGCAGTAGCTCAGCTGGATAGAGCATCGGCCTTCTAAGCCGAGGGTGGGGGGTTCGAGTCCCTCCTGCCGTACTTCTCATGTTTGCGATTGCGCACGCCACGTGGCGTGCCGCGGCTCGCGCCGGCCTCACGCCGGCACGTGGCGAGCGTCGCGCACCGTTTCTGCCGCGTCGTGCTCAGGCTGCCGGTTTCACGTCGATCGAATCGACGCGGTTCGGATAGAACGCGAGGTGTTGCGCGATCTCCCTCACCGCCGCGTACGGCGACTCGTAAGTCCACACCGCATTGACCGTTCGCTCGCCGCCGAGGGGAATGCTGTAGTACGCGCAATCGCCTTTATACGGGCAGAAGGTTGTGTGATCGGTGCGCTCCAGCAGCGTCATCTCGACGTCGGTGCGCGGAATGTAATACACCGGCGGATACGCCGCCTCACGCAGCACCAGCGCCTTGCCCGTATCGGCGATCACTTTGCCGGCGACGGTCACGACCACGCGCGCGCTGGCCGGTTCGACCGTGATCGGATGATCGGGACCGGGCACCTTGATGGTTCTTTCAGTCATGCTGTCGAACTCCTGAATGGGTGGGCAAGCTGCAATGCGTTGCGAAGCGAGTCGAACCGAACCGAGCCGCTATCGACGAGACGATTGCGTCCTGGCTCGAAGCATACGCCGCTCGTGAAAACGCGTCGCACGCCGCGACGCAAAAAAAAGGGCAGCCGAAGCTGCCCCGTCAAAGTCTCACCGTCCGGCGGACTGTTGCTTGATGCTGAACGTCGTCCGTCTGATAGCGAACGCGTTTTGTCGTTTGCTCACGGCCGGATGTTCAACGCGGCCGTGAGATCGCCCATCGGTTTGCCGCCGTTGCTCGCCAGCGCCGCGTCGCGCGCCGCGATACCCGGCAGCGTCGGCAGCGAGAAGCGGTGCGTGATGAAACGCAGGATCGACGTGGTGTCGTACTGCGTGTGATCGACATAACCCTTCTTCGCGAACGGCGAGATGATCAGCGCCGGAATGCGCGTGCCCGGACCCCAGCGGTCGGCCTTCGGCGGCGCCACGTGATCCCAGAAACCGCCGTTTTCGTCGTATGTCACGACGACCAGCATGTTGTTCCACTGCGGGCTCTTCTGCAGATGCGAAATCACGTCGGCGATGTGCTGGTCGCCCGAGGCCACGTCGGTGTAGCCCGGGTGTTCGTTCAGGTTGCCCTGCGGCTTGTAGAACGACACTTGTGGCAGCGTGCCGCCGTCGATCGCCTTGATGAATTCCGAGCCGGCGAGGCCGCCGTCGAGCAGATGCTGCGAGCGGTTCGCGGTGCCCGGTGCGAGGTCGGCGAAATAATTGAACGGCTGGTGGTGCGGCTGGAAGTTCGGCGCAGACAGATTCGCACCGTAGATCACGTTCGACGTGCCGGTTTGCGCCGCCGACACCGCCGCGCCCCACGCACCGCTGTACCACGCCCACGACACCTTCGCGTTGTTCAGCAGATCGCCGATATGCTGCTGGGTCTGCGCCGGCAGGGTAGTGGCCACGGCCGGATCGGCGAGATTCGCGTCGCCGCCCGACGCCGCCTTGTTGCCGCTCGGCTGATACGGCGGCTGCATGGTGTTGATCGCGTAGAAGTCAGGCGTGAGGTTGCCCGAATTCACATATTTGGGCGGGCCGCTCAGCGCCGAAGCCGGCGAGTTGGCCGCGAGCTTCAGCGTCACGCCGTCGCTTTCTACCGCCGAGATCGAACCGGCCGCCGGGCTCTTGTCCGCGTTCGGATAGGTCGGCGTGCACGCGCACACGAGCCACTGGTGGTTCAGGAACGAGCCGCCGAAGGCGCCCATGAAGAAGTTGTCGGCCAGCGTGTACTGCTGTGCGATTTTCCACAGCGGCAGCTTGTCGGCATTGAGCGTGTAGTGGCCCATCACGAGACCGCCCGAATCCGCCCACGCGGCGAACTTGTCGTTCTTGCCGCCGTCGATCTGCATCTGGTTCTCGTAGAAGCGGTGATACAGGTCGCGCGTCGTGGCGCTGATCGGCGTGTTGAAGCCGTTCGGATCGTCGATCGCGAACGGGCTGTTCGGCAGATTTGCCGTCATGGCCTGCGTCACCACCGGCGTCACGCCGGTTTGCGTGAGACCGTTCCACACCTGCGGCAAGGTCGCGAGCGTCGTGCCGTTGCGGTCCACCTGGGTGGCGGAGGCCGCCGTCACGTTCTGCAGGCCGTTCGCGCCGGGGAAGTTGCCGTACAGATTGTCGAAGCTGCGGTTCTCCGCGTAAATCACCACGACCGTCTTGATCGAGGTGATGTCCGGCTGGGTGACTTCGCTGCCGCCGCACGCATACAGACTCAACGCTGCTGCGATCGCGATAGGCGTCGCGCAGATCAGTTTCTTGTTCATTTGATGTGGGTTCTCTCTCTCGCGTTGGGGACGGGCCGCGTGCACTACTTACACGGACGGCCGCCGGCGAAAGTTTCGCAAGGCAATTTGACAGAAAGATGTAATTAATTACGAATCGCTTCTTAAGTGAAAATGTCGTCGGCTGTATGTCATTTAAACGACATGCGGATGAAATACGCTCGCGGACTTCACTATCGCAAACTCACCTTTTCAAATGCGGCCAGGTCTGTCGGGGATTCGAAAAATGATGGCGGGGGTCGTCGAGGCGCGACGATGCGCCGGGCCCGTGGCGATGCGCATGCGGCTCGCGGCAGCGTTCGCGCTGACGGCCATGACCACGATTCTTGCCGCGTGTGATGCGGGGGCGCCGGCTACGACCGCCGTCGCGAGCGAAGCGGCGAGCGCGGGCGCGTCGCATTCGTCCGTGCCGGGCGCCGCGTCGGCCGTGCAGGTCGCCGCCCATGAGGCGGGCCAATCCCGCGCGCAAGTCTACGAATCCGTGCGGCAGATGACAGCGCTCGGCAAGCAACTGTTTTTCGATGCGTCGCTCTCCGGCTCGGGCAAGCTCGCTTGCGCGTCGTGCCACAGTCCGGACCATGCGTTTTCGCCGGCCAACGCGTTATCGGTACAACTGGGCGGCAGCGACATGCACCGCACCGGCATGCGCGCCGCGCCGACGCTCAAGTATCTGCAATCGGTGCCGGCGTTCGCCGAGCACTATCACGAGTCGGATGACGAAGGCGACGAAAGCGTGGACGCAGGACCCACAGGCGGCCTGACATGGGACGGCCGCGTCGACCGCGGCGGTGACCAGGCGCGCATTCCTTTGCTGTCGTCGTTCGAAATGGGCAGCACGCCGGCCAAGGTCACAGCGGCGGTGAAGGCCGCGCCGTATGCCGACGCTTTCCGCGCGGCCTTCGGCCAGCACGTTTTCGATAGCGACGACGCCACCTTCAAAGCCGTGCTGCAAGCACTCGAAACCTTCGAGCAGACGCCTGAAACCTTCTATCCGTACTCCAGCAAGTACGACGCGTATCTCGCGGGCAAGACACAGTTGACGCAAGCCGAACTTCGCGGCCTGCAACTCTTCAACGACGAAAAGAAAGGCAACTGCGCGAGCTGCCACATCAGCCAGCGCGCAAGGGACGGTGCACCACCGCAGTTCAGTGACTTCGGTCTGATCGCGATCGGCGTGCCGCGCAATCGCGCGCTGCCCGTGAATCGCGATCCGCATTTCTACGACCTCGGCGCGTGCGGCCCGGAGCGCACGGATCTGAAGGGACGCGCCGAGTTCTGCGGCATTTTCCGCACACCGACGCTGCGCAACGTGGCGTTGAAGAAGAGCTTCTTCCACAACGGCATCTACCACTCGCTCGAGCAGGTGGTGCGTTTTTATGCGCAGCGCGACACGAACCCCGAAAAGTTCTATCCGGTGTCGAAAGGCAAAGTGCAGAAGTTCGACGATCTGCCGCAGCAGTATTGGGCCAATCTGAATACCGAGGCGCCGTTCGACCGCAAGCCGGGCGACAAGCCGGCACTCGACGAGGCTGAGATCAAGGACGTGGTCGCCTTCTTGAATACGCTGACGGACGGCTACAACGCGGGTGGCGGGGCGGTCAATTCAGTGGCCGCGAAATGAAGCCCGCGAATTGAGGTCCGCGAAAAGAGGTCCGCGAAAAGAGGCCGCGAAAAGAGGCCGCGAAAAGAGGTCCGCGAAAAGAGGCAAGAGGCGAATCTCGGCGACGCGACGGTTGCTAGTGCCGGCGGAGTTAGCCGTGCAGGCCAAATTAGTCGCCCACGCTCGCCAGCATGTAATAGCAGCCGGCGAGCAGCCACGCGAACGACACGAGCAGGCAGGCGATGCCGGCGCGCGTCAGCAGATTCGGCCAGCGAGCGCGAGGCAACGCATCCATCCGCACGATCGGCCGTGCAAGTCCCGGATCGCGGCGAAAAGCAACCGGCACGAGCGCGACGCAAAGCAGCGCCAGCGCGGCAGCGAAGATTTCCAGGGTGGATAGCATGTGCATGGCTCGATGTGTGGCGCGTAGCTTGATCGCCGCGAAAGTGCAGGAGGCCATGTTACGAAAGCGTCTTACCATTCGAAATGGGACGCGTCCTAAAATTGCCGATGCGCGCCATATGCGCGAGCGCGAGATTCGCCGAGAAATGCGCGCCGCATACGCGGCGCACGGACGTTTGCCCCAGCGCACAGCTCAGCCGTTTCGCGAGCTCACATCGAGAGCGACATGCTATGCTTTTGGGGTCCAGATCACGAGATGCCCTGAGCGCGCTCGAGACCGTCCGAACACTTTCGAGGAGAACCCTTCATGTCGATGCGAACCCGTGTCCTGTGTCATCTGACCGCCGGCAGCCTGCTGCTGGGTGGCGCGATCGGCGCGCAAGCAGCGAACCTCGGTTTTCTGAACGACACACCGCTCAGTTACATGAAGCAACGCGACATCGACTCGGTCAAGCAGGCGGTCCTCTCCGCACTGAACGACAAACAGGACGGCGAAACCGCGAACTGGGTCAACGAAGGCACCGGCAACAGCGTGAAGATCGACGCCGCAATCACGTTGGCCAGCACGGCCAAAGACGGCGCGCGCACCTGCCGCGACGTCGGCGTCGTGCTGAGTGCCAAGGGGCAATCCATGAACCTGCGCCCGCAATTCTGCAAGCAGGGTAGCGGCGCGTGGCAATTGCAGAAAAAGCGTTGACCATGCGGGCCGTCATGGCTGCGCGCGTGCGCTTGCTGACGGAGCGGCTCGAAGCCCTGCGTGCGTGGCGCTGCTCGTGTTTGCGTTTGCGTGAAGCGGAGCCGCGGTGAGCGCCCGGGTTGTCTCGTGCGGCGTCGTGCTGCTTGATCCGGACGGCCGCGTGCTGCTCGCGCACGCCACGGAGACATCACACTGGGATATTCCGAAAGGGCACGGCGAAGAAGGCGAGGCGCCACACGCCACGGCGCTGCGCGAGATGGTCGAGGAGACCGGGATCGCCATCGATCCCGCGCGTCTGAAAGACCTTGGCCTGTTCGTTTACCGGCGCGACAAGGACCTGCATCTGTTCGGCGCGCGCGCCACCGCCGACGAACTCGATCTGAGCGTGTGCACCTGCACGTCGCTGTTTCCGCGCCGCTCCGACGGCACGCTGATTCCGGAAATGGACGCCTACCGCTGGACCGCGCCGGACGAGGTCGACCAATATGCGAGCCGCAGTCTCACGCGGCTCTTTCAGACCACGCTGTCGCTCGCGGAACTGCACCGGTCGCTATAGTGGCGCGGGCGGCGAGTGCGCAGGTCGCCTGAGGTTCAGTCGAGCGCGCGGTCGTTGGGATGCGCGAACAGCGCGCGGTTCTGCTCCGACAGCGGAAAATTCAGATTGATGCCGTGCGGCGGAATGGGCTGCGTGAACCACTGCTTGTACAGACGCTCCGCTTCACCGGAGATCTGGCCGCGCGTGATCACCCCGTTCACGAGACTGCGTAGCGGCTCGTCGCCCTTGCGGAACATGCACGCGTAGACTTCGTAACCGAGCGGCGTGCCCGTCACCACGAAGTCGTCCGGACGCGGGTCGGTCGCTTTGAAGCCGTACACGATCGGCTCGTCCATCACGAAGGCCACGGCCCGATCATCCTTGAGTGCGCCAAACGCTTCGGCATGATCCCGGGCACTGGTGATGCGCATGTTCAGATGCTTGTCGGTGTTCAGGCGGCGCAGCAGACGTTCATCCGAGGTGCCCGCGGTCGTCACGACCGCCCTGCCGGCCAGGTCCGGAAAATCCGTAATGCCGCTGTTTTTGCGCACGATCATGCGCACGGCGTACTGGAAGAAACTGTTGGAGAACGCGGCCACATTTTCGCGCTCCACCGTGTGCGTGGTCGAGCCGCATTCCAGATCGATCTGGTTGTTGAGCAGCATCGGCGTACGGTTCGACGAGGTGACGGTGACTTCGCGCACCTTCAGTTGCGGCATGCCGAGCGTTTTCTTGATCTCGTCGACGATCTGCAGCGCGATCGTCTGCGAGTAGCCGACCGTGTCTTTGCCGTCGAAGTAAGAGAAGGGGATCGACGCTTCACGCACCCCGAGCACGACCGCGCCGTCGTCGTGAATTTTCTTTAGCGTGCCGGTCAGCTCTTCCGCGTGAGCGGAGCAGGCGAGCGACGCCGCACCGAAGGTGGCCAGCGCCATGAGCGCGCGATGCGCGCTCCGCAAGCCGCCGCGCGCGGTACGCGCCATGTTGCCGTTGCTGCTTCTGGCTGCGGGCCGTGCCGCGGCCTGCCTCGTGTCCTGCACTGCGTTTCGGATACTCGCCCCGTGGCGGGCTGCAACTTTCATCGGACCTCCGGGACTGGCGCCGGCACCCACCGCGCCGTCACTGTCGATGGAACATGAGGCAACAAAACGGCGTGCATCCTTCCACAAGACGCACGCCGTGTTCTATGTCACTGCGTAACAGGAGCTTGCTTCCAGCTTACGCCGGCTTGCCCCAACTATCGCGCAGGCTGACGATGCGATTGAATACGGGCTTACCCGGCTTCGAATCGACGCGGTCGGCAACGAAGTAGCCGTGGCGCTCGAACTGATAGCGTTGTTCCGGCAGCGCCTCGCGCGCGCCCGGCTCCAGGTAGGCGTTGACCACGCGCTTCGAATCCGGATTCAGCGCCTCGAGGAAGTCGCGGCCGCCGGCGTCGGGTTGCGGCTCCTTGAACAGGCGGTCGTAGATACGCACTTCGGCCGGGCACGCGGCGGCGGCGCTGACCCAGTGAATGTTGCCCTTGACCTTGTAGTTGTTCGCGCCTTCGGTGCCCGACTTGCTGTCCGGGAAGTAGTTGCAGTGGACCGCGACGATATTGCCGTTCTCGTCCTTGTCCGCGCCGATGCATTCGATCACGTAGCCGTAGCGCAGACGTACCTTGTTGCCCGGGAACAGGCGGAAGTAGCCCTTCGGCGGCGTTTCGTTGTAGTCGTCGCGCTCGATCCACAGTTCGCGCGAAATCGGAAACTCGCGCACGCCCATGTCCGGATGATGCGGGTGAACCGGCGCATTGCACGGCTCGCTCACGCCTTCCGGGAAGTTGTCGATGATCAGCTTGACCGGGTCGAGGACGGCGGCCGTGCGCGGCGCCTTTTCATCGAGATCGTCGCGCAGCGCGCCCTCGAACACGCTCATGTCGATCCACGAATCGACCTTGGTGATGCCGATGCGCTCGCAGAACAACTGGATCGCCTCCGGCGTGAAACCGCGCCGGCGCACCCCGACGATGGTCGGCATACGCGGATCGTCCCAACCGTCCACATGGCCTTCGGTCACGAGTTGCAGCAGCTTGCGCTTGCTGGTGATCGCATAGGTCAGGTTCAGGCGCGAAAATTCGATTTGTTGCGGCAGCGGGCGCGTGAAAATGCCGGCCTCCGCGAGCTCGTTCAGGATCCAGTCGTACAGCGGACGATGATCTTCGAACTCGAGCGTGCACAGCGAATGCGTGATATTTTCCAGCGCGTCCGAGATGCAGTGCGTGTAGTCGTACATGGGGTACACGCACCATTTGTCGCCGGTACGGTAGTGATGTGCGAAGCGGATCCGATAGATGACCGGATCGCGCATATTGAAGTTCGGCGACGACATGTCGATCTTCGCGCGCAGCACGTGCTCGCCTTCCTTGAACTCGCCGGCCTTCATGCGGCGGAACAGGTCGAGGTTCTCCTGCACCGAACGTTCGCGAAAGGGCGAGGGCGTGCCGACTTCCGTGGCCGAACCGCGGTTCGCGCGCATTTCCTCGGCCGACTGGCTGTCCACGTAAGCCTTGCCGCGTTCGATCAGCAGTTCGGCGAATTCGTACAGCTTGTCGTAATAGTCGCTCGCGTAGTAGAGCTGTTCCTTGCCGTCTTTTTCCCACTCGAAGCCGAGCCAGCGCACGGCGTCGATGATCGAGTCGACGTATTCGACGCTTTCCTTTTCCGGGTTGGTGTCGTCAAAGCGCAGATGGCACACGCCGCCGTAGCTGCGCGCCACGCCGAAGTTCAGGCAGATGCTCTTGGCGTGACCGATATGCAGATAGCCGTTCGGCTCGGGCGGAAAGCGCGTTTCGACGCGCTGACCCCACTTGCCGGTGCGGTTGTCTTCGTCAATGATGTTGCGGATGAAATTGGATGCCGCTGGCGCGTCGTTGCGTTCGGTATTCATGCGAGAAGGTGAAAGTCTGTCGGGGGCGCGCAATGCGCCCTCTTATCCGACAATTCTACCTGACGAGCCCCGTTGCGGCTGCCGACTGCGGCATGCAGCCAACGTTTGAGCGGTTTCGAGGGGGATTCGGGGGCCGGCGCGGCGCTGTAACAGGAGGTAAATCGATTTGTCGATGCGCTCTCCGCCGACATAGGATGCGAGCGGCGCGGCCTTGTCCGCTCGCGTGTCGAATGCCTGCATCGGGCTTTCTGGCGCCGCGCCGGGCCGTGTGCCTCGCGCACCCGGGCCGCACAGCTTTTTGTCGCCCTGCATGCCTTGCACGCAATCCTGCCGTTCGTGCACCATGGCGCCCTCAGTTGCCGGAGTTTCTCGGATGTCTGTCCCCACGCACGGCGCGCATGGCGCGCCTTTCACCTCGCTTTGTTTCGCCCGGATCCTGACAGCGTCGGCGCTGCTTGCCGCATTCACCGGCAGCGCGCTCGCGCCCACGGTTGCGGTGGCGAAAACGCCTCCGCCCAAGGCCGTATTCGACGCGTCGGCGGTGGCCGTGCCGGACCGCTACAGCGCCGATACGGCGCAGCAGATCTTCGCCGCCGGCGGCAACGCAGTGGACGCCGCTGTCGCGATCGCCTTCACGCTGGCCGTGACCAGTCCGGACGCGGGCAATCTCGGCGGCGGCGGGTTCATGACCGTGTTCATGGACGGCAAGCCATACTTTCTGGACTACCGCGAGCGCGCGCCGCAACAGGCGACCCGCGACATGTACCTCGACGACAAGGGCAACGTGCTGCCGGGCATGAGCGCCGTCGGCCACCGCGCGGTGGCCGTGCCGGGAACGGTCGATGGCATGTGGCAGGCGCAGCAGCGGTTCGGCAAACTGAAATGGAAGCAGGTGCTGGCGCCCGCGGTCCGCTATGCCGCGGACGGCTTCCAGGTCGAGCCGTGGTTGCAGCAGCGCCGCGACGCGGCGGCGAAAAGCTTCGCCGGCAAGACCAATTTCGACGCCTACTTTTCCAATCTGAAAGCGGGTGTCACGTACCGTCAACCCGAACTCGCGCAGACACTGTCGCGCCTTGCCAGCGACGGCGGGCGCGAATTCTACGAAGGCCGCACCGCGGAGTTGATCGCCCAGCAGATGTACGGTCACGGCCTCGTCACGAAGCAGGACCTGATTCAATACAAGGCCGTGTGGCGCCAGCCGCTCACCGCCGACTGGAACGGCTACCGCGTCGTCACCGCGCCGCCGCCGAGTTCGGGCGGCGTCGGGCTGATCCAGATGCTGAAGATGAAGGCCGATCTGAAACCGGCGTTCGACGGCCTCGAGCTGAATTCCGCGCCGTATATCCATCTGATCGCTCAAATCGAGGACCGTGTGTTCGCTGACCGCCAGCAATACCTGGGCGATCCGGATTCGTTCAAGGTGCCGGTCGGCAAACTGACCGACGACGCCTACCTCGCCCAACGCGCCGACGAAGTCAAACCCGACGAAGTGCCGGGCGCGGCGCCGGTGAAGCCGGACCTCGGCGACGCGGCGCCGGAGAAAGCGCAAACGACGCATTTTTCGGTGGTCGACAAGTGGGGTAATGCGGTGTCGAACACCTACACGTTAAATGGCGACTTCGGGTCGGGCGTGGTGGTCGACGGCGCCGGCTTCCTGTTGAACGACGCCATGGACGACTTCGTCACCAGGCCCGCCGGCGCGAGCAATGCCGAAGTCAACACGGTGGCGCCCGGCCGCCGCCCGCTCTCGTCGATGACGCCGACCATGCTGTTGAAGGACGACAAGGTGTCGCTCGTGATCGGCACGCCTGGCGGCTCGCGCATTCTGACGTCGATTTTCCAGGTGATGACCGACCTGTACGACTTCAATATGCCGCCCGCCGACGCGCTCGCCGCCATGCGTTTTCATCATCAGTTGCTGCCGCAGAAGACGATCTATTTCGAGCCGTATCATCCGGTCACGGGCGAGCTGGCCGAGCAGCTGCAAGGCATGGGCTACACGCTCGAGGGTCAGTCGTTCAACGGCGACGTGCAGATGATCCGCATCGAGGGCACGACACCCGAGCCGGCGGCGGATCCGCGCGGCGTAGGCGTGGCGCGCGTGATGCGTTGACGAGCGCGGCCTCGCCCAGGACGAACCATGGCAAGTGGCGAATAACCGCAAGTGACGATCGACGAAACGACCAACGAAACAACCAACTAAACGACCAACGACGGGGAACGCGATGAGCGGACAAAAACAACGGAGCACACTCGTACTGCCCGGCTACCAAAGCTCCGGCGCCGGCCACTGGCAGACGCGCTGGGAAGCACTGAATTCGTCATTCGTACGGGTGCGGATGCCGGACTGGGACCATCCCGACCGCGACGCGTGGTGCCGCACGCTCGATGCAGCCGTGGCCGCCGCCGATGCGCCTGTCGTGTTCGCCGCGCATAGCCTCGGCTGCCTGACGGTTGCCTTCTGGGCGTCGCACTACGCGGGCGCCGCCCAGCTTGCGAAGGTGGCGGGCGCTATGCTGGTCGCTCCGCCCGATCCCGCCGAAGCCCATTTCCCGCAGGACGCGAGCGGTTTCGCACCTGTGCCGCTCACGCGCCTGCCGTTTCCGACCACTGTCGTATCCAGCAGCGACGACCCCTACGGCGGCGTGCCGTTTTCGCAGACCTGTGCGAACGCGTGGGGCAGCCGCTGGATCGATATCGGCGCGCGCGGCCATATCAACGCGGACAGCGGACTCGGCGATTGGGACGAAGGGCGCAACTGGCTGGAGTCGTTGCGCACGGCGGCTTGAACCGCGCCGCCGCGCGGCTCAAATCACCGACTGCGCCCGCAGCGCCGCGATTCTCGCCTCGTCGTAGCCGAGCACGTCGCGCAAGATGCTCTCAGTGTGTTCTCCGAGCGTGGGCGGATGCGCAAGGGCTTGCGGCGGCGTGCCGCTCATCTTGATCGGATTGCGCACGAGCTTGACGGTGCCGCCCGACGGATGCGGCAGAGCCACCTGCATCCCGCGCGCCACCACCTGCTCGTTCTCGAATACCTCGCCGAGATCGTTGATCGGTCCGCACGGCACACCTGCGGCTTCGAGCGCGGCGATCCATTGCTGCTTGCCCTGCAGGCGGACCATGTCTGCGAGAATCGGCACGAGGGTGTCACGATGCCGCACGCGCGCCGGGTTGGTGGCGAAACGCTCGTCGGTTGCCAGTTCCGGGCGGCCGCCCACCTCGACGAACTTGCGGAACTGCCCGTCGTTGCCGACCGCGACGATGATCCAGCCGTCGCTCGTCTGGAAAGTCTGGTACGGCACGATGTTGGGATGCGCATTGCCCCAGCGCACCGGCGGCTGGCCGCTCGCCAGGTAGTTCGAGTTCATGTTGGCGAGCATCGCCACCTGCACGTCGAGCAGCGCCATGTCGATGTACTGGCCTTCGCCCGTGCGGTCGCGGTGCGTGAGCGCGGTGAGCACGGCGATGGTCGAATACATGCCGGTCATGAGGTCGGCGATCGCCACGCCGGCTTTCTGCGGGCCGCCGCCCGGCTGCCCGTCGCGCTCGCCGGTAATGCTCATGAAGCCGCCGATGCCCTGCACGATGAAGTCATACCCGGCGCGCT
Source organism: Paraburkholderia aromaticivorans (assembly GCF_002278075.1). NCBI lineage: Bacteria > Pseudomonadati > Pseudomonadota > Betaproteobacteria > Burkholderiales > Burkholderiaceae > Paraburkholderia > Paraburkholderia aromaticivorans. The sequence continues at coordinate 2,350,349 of NZ_CP022989.1, forward strand.
GGGCATAGGGGCCGGTCTGTCCGAAGCCGGTCACCGAGCAGTAGATGAGATCCGGCTTCACCTCCTTGAGCGACGCGTAATCCAGACCGTATTTCTTCAACTGGCCGACCTTGTAATTCTCCAGCACCACGTCGCTCTGCGCGGCCAGTTCGCGGATGATCCGCTGGCCTTCGGGCGAGGCGATGTCGACGGTGACCGAGCGCTTGTTGCGGTTCGCCGCGAGGTAATACGCGGCCTCGCGCGTGTCCGCGCCTTCGGGCGTCTTGAGATACGGCGGCCCCCAGTGGCGCGTGTCGTCGCCCACTTCGGGGCGCTCTATCTTGATCACGTCGGCGCCGAAATCGGCAAGGGTCTGCGCGCACCAGGGTCCGGCGAGCACGCGTGTGAGATCCAGCACGCGGATATGACTGAGAGCGCCCATATTCGTAGATGTCTCCTGGGTGGCGAAGCGGCGCGCGAGACGCCGCGGATGGGGGCAATCTTAAGCGATTCCGGCACGCGGGCGGAGTCAGCCGAATGGCATAGGACCAACTACGCGCCCGGCAATGTCCCGCCCGGGCCCGCTCAAACCTGGCCGAACGGCTAACCGTGCAGGGCGCGCTGCCGCGCACGGGCGCCGATCCCGTATAATCAGTCGTTTAAGAAACAAACAGTTGGCGCATCCCATGATGCCGCCGGTAACAGCCAGGGAACTGGCAAACCCGTCCCCCGCACGCTATGAAAGCCGCCGAAATCCGCGACAAATTCCTCAAGTTCTTCGAATCGAAGGGCCATACGATCGTCCGCTCGTCGAGCCTTGTGCCCGGCAACGACCCGACCCTGCTCTTCACCAATTCGGGAATGGTGCAGTTCAAAGATGTGTTCCTCGGCGCGGAGTCGCGTCCGTATTCGCGCGCCACGACCGCGCAGCGCAGCGTGCGCGCCGGCGGCAAGCACAACGATCTGGAAAACGTCGGCTACACCGCGCGTCACCACACGTTCTTCGAAATGCTGGGCAACTTCTCGTTCGGCGACTACTTCAAGCGCGACGCGATCCACTACGCGTGGGAGTTGCTGACAGGCGTGTACCAGCTGCCCAAAGACAAGCTGTGGGTCACCGTCTATCACGAAGACGACGAAGCGCACGACATCTGGGCGAAAGAAGTGGGCGTGCCGGTCGAGCGCATCATCCGCATCGGCGACAACAAGGGCGCGCGCTACGCGTCGGACAACTTCTGGCAAATGGCCGACACCGGCCCGTGCGGCCCGTGCTCGGAAATTTTCTACGACCACGGCCCGGACGTGTGGGGCGGCCCCCCGGGATCGCCGGAAGAAGACGGCGACCGCTACATCGAGATCTGGAATCTCGTGTTCATGCAGTTCAATCGCGACGCGCAGGGCAACATGACGCCGCTGCCCAAGCAGTGCGTCGACACCGGCATGGGTCTGGAGCGTATCGCCGCGGTGCTGCAGCACGTGCACAGCAACTATGAGATCGACCTGTTCCAGGCGCTGATCAAGGCCGCCGCGCGCGAAACCGGCGTGAGCGACCTGACCAACAACTCGCTGAAGGTGATCGCCGACCACATCCGCGCGTGCTCGTTCCTGATCGTCGACGGTGTGATTCCGGGCAACGAAGGCCGTGGCTACGTGCTGCGCCGGATCGTGCGCCGCGCGATCCGTCACGGCTACAAGCTGGGCAAGAAGGGCTCGTTCTTCCACCGCATGGTGGCGGACCTCGTCGCGCAAATGGGCGGCGCGTACCCCGAACTGAAGGACGCCGAGCAACGCGTGACCGACGTGTTGCGTCAGGAAGAAGAGCGCTTCTTTGAAACGATCGAGCACGGCATGTCGATTCTCGAAGGCGCGCTGGCTGATCTCGAAGCCAGGGGCGGCAAGACGCTCGACGGCGAACTCGCATTCAAGCTGCACGACACGTATGGCTTCCCGCTGGATCTGACGGCAGACGTGTGCCGCGAGCGCGAAGTCACGGTCGACGAAGCCGCCTTTGACGAAGCCATGGCGCGTCAACGCGAACAGGCTCGCGCGGCGGGCAAGTTCAAGATGGCGCAAGGCCTCGAATACTCGGGCGCGAAGACCACTTTCCACGGTTACGAAGAAATCGTCTTCGACGACGCGAAAGTGATCGCTTTGTATGTGGATGGCGCATCGGTGCAGCAGGCGAGCCACGGCCAGCAGGCTGTCGTCGTGCTGGACCACACGCCGTTCTACGCGGAATCGGGCGGCCAGGTCGGCGACCAGGGCGTGCTGGCCAACGCGAGTGTGCGCTTCGCGGTGAGCGACACGCTGAAAGTGCAGGCCGACGTGGTCGGTCATCACGGCACGCTCGAACAGGGCACGCTGAAGGTGGGCGACGTCGTCAAGGCGGAAATCGACGCGGTGCGGCGCGCCCGCACGGCCCGCAACCACTCGGCCACGCACTTGATGCACAAGGCGTTGCGCGAAGTGCTCGGCGCGCACGTGCAGCAGAAGGGCTCGCTCGTCGACGCCGACAAGACCCGTTTCGACTTCGCGCACAACGCGCCGATGACCGACGAACAGATTCGCCGTGTCGAGGAAATCGTCAACGCCGAAGTGCTGGCGAACGCACCGGGCATCGTGCGCGTCATGCCGTTCGACGAAGCCGTGAAGGGCGGCGCGATGGCGCTGTTCGGCGAAAAATACGGCGACGAAGTGCGCGTGCTGGACCTGGGCTTTTCGCGTGAATTGTGCGGCGGTACGCACGTGCATCGCACCGGCGACATCGGCCTCTTCAAGATCGTCATGGAAGGCGGCGTGGCCGCGGGCATCCGTCGCGTGGAAGCGATTACGGGCGACAACGCCGTGCGCTTCGTGCAGGATCTCGATGCGCGCATCAATGCGGCCGCCGCGGTGTTGAAGGCGCAGCCGTCGGAGCTGACGCAGCGCATCGTCCAGGTGCAGGACCAGGTGAAGTCGCTGGAAAAGGAACTGAGCGCGCTGAAGTCGAAAATGGCGTCGAGCCAGGGCGACGAACTGGCCGGTCAGGCGATCGAAGTCGGCGGCGTGCACGTGCTGGCGGCCACGCTGGAAGGCGCGGACGTCAAGACGCTGCGCGAAACCGTCGACAAGCTGAAGGACAAGCTGAAGAGCGCGGCGATCGTGCTGGCTTCGGTCGAAGGCGGCAAGGTGAGCCTGATCGCCGGTGTCACGGCGGACGCCAGCAAGAAGGTCAAGGCCGGCGAGCTGGTGAACTTCGTGGCCCAGCAAGTGGGCGGCAAGGGCGGTGGCCGTCCGGATATGGCCCAGGCGGGCGGCACCGAGCCGGCGAATCTGCCGGCGGCGCTGGCCGGCGTCAAGGGCTGGGTCGAAGGCCAGCTTTGATTCGAGCATGATTGGGCCACGCGGTGCTCCGGGAGTGTGGGCGTGCCGCGTGGCCCGAGTTTTTTGCAGCCCGGCTGCGATGGGTTACACGTGGGCGCGGTGGGCTGCGTGTGTTGGTTGGCAGTTCACCTTCGCGCAATCACTCTTCAGCCGCGCCGCGCTCCGTCGGCGCTGCCGCAAAGTCAGGATACGCTTTGCGCAGCAGTTGCGAATTCAGGCATATTCGCGGGATTCTCCGGTGTCACCATCGCCTGCTTGAGCGCGTTTAGCGCGGACGAAAAATGCCCGCGCCGCCAGACGAGCAGTGTGTCGATCACGCCGATGTCGGGCAGTTCATGCACTGCGATATTGGTGGCGTCGGCCTGCAAATCCAGCACCGACCGCGGCGCGACCGCCACACCCGCACCAGCGGCCACGCACGCCACGATTGCGTGGTAGGAGCCCAGCTCCAGTATGCGCGCCGGCCTCACGCCGTGTTCCAGATACCACTTCTCGATATAAGCCCGGTAAGCGCAGCCGCGCTCGAACGCGATCAGCGTCGACAGCGCAATGTCCCGAACGTCGTGGATCGGCCGGTGGCCGCGAGGCGTCAGCATCACCAGTTCTTCCCGGAACACCGGCACCGACTCGAATAATTCGCCGAGCGCGGCCGGGTCCAACGGCGTCGCCACCAACGCGGCATCCACTTCGAATTCGCGTACCCGCTCGATCAGCTTGCCGGTCGTGCCGGTCTCCAGTTCCAGCGCGACCGCGGGCCACCGCTGGTGGTAACGCGCGAGCAGCGCGGGAAGACGCGTTGCCGCGACGCTTTCCATCGTGCCCAAACGCAGGCGTCCGCTCGGCCGGTCTTCTCGCACCGCGTGGCGGGCCTCGTCCGCGAGCGCGAGCAGACGCTCGGCGTAGGGCAGCAGCGTCTCGCCGGCGGGCGTCAGCACGAGACGGCGGCCGTCGCGGATGAACAGGTCGGTGCCCAGCTGCTCTTCGAGCTGCTTGATGCGCGTGGTGACGTTCGATTGCACGCGATTGAGCTTGGCAGCGGCGCGCGTCACGCCGTTTTCCCGCACGACGGCGCGAAATATGGTCAAGGCGGCCAGATCCATGATTCTCTCCTGGCGATTGGTGGTATCCGAATTATTCATTTTTCGTGATTGAAAGGTCAAGCTACTATGGACTCAATCCATCCGGTCTGCTGACTGCCTCAATCGCCGCCCACCCATGAACGACTCCGCCTCCCTCGCCTACGGCCCCCTTGACGGGCGTCACGCCGCCCGCCGCGCCGCGCTTGCCTGCATGGTCACGCTGGCCGTCGCGCTCGGCATCGGGCGCTTTGCGTTCACGCCGCTCCTGCCGCTGATGCTTCACGGCAGCGCATTCGGCCAGCCGCAGATCGACATCCAGCAAGGCGGCTGGCTGGCATCTTTCAATTACGCGGGCTATTTCGTCGGCGCGGTCAGTTGCGCCGCGCTGCGGGTCGAGCCGGCGCGCATGGTGCGCGCGGGGCTTGCCGCGACGGTGCTGCTGACCTTGGCGATGGGGGTGACGAGTCAGTTCTGGGTGTGGGCGGCGGTGCGCTTCGTCGCTGGGGCGGTCAGTGCGATGACGTTCGTGTTTGCGTCGCAATGGGGTTTGCGGCGGCTCGCCGAACTCCGTGCGCCCGAGTGGGGCGGGGTGATCTATACGGGGCCGGGCGCGGGCATTGTGGGAACGGGCCTGCTGGTCACTGCGGCGGATGGGTATGGGCCCGCGACCGGGTGGATCGGTTTCGGGCTGGTTGCCGCAGTGCTGTCGATTGCGGTTTGGCCGGTGTTCAGCGGGCGCGGACATGGGCCGCGTGCTTACGCGGCGGGTTCCGATGGCAAGGCCGCCGCCACTGAGTTCACCGTCACCGAGGCCATGGGCCGGGACGCCGCCGTCACTACCCAAGCTGCGGCGTCCCCGTCCGCCGCGACTCACGCCGTCCAGACCCAAGCTGCCGCGTCCCCGTCCGTCGGGACTCATGCCGTCCGGACCCAAGCCGCCGCGTCCCAAGCCGCCGCGTCCCAAGCCGCCGCGTCCCAAGCCGCCTTGAATCACACCACCTCAAATCACGCCCCCTCAAATTCCACCCCCTCAAATTCCACCCCCACCAAAACCACCGCCCACCCCGCCGACGCCTTCTGGCTCGTCCTCCTCTACGGCATCCCCGGTTTCGGCTACATCATCACCGCGACTTTCCTGCCGGTAATCGCACGTCATGCGTTGCCCGGCTCGTCCTGGCCCGACCTGTTCTGGCCGATGTTCGGCGCGGCGCTGATCGTCGGCGCACTGCTGGCGGCGCGTTTGCCGGTGCATTGGGATAACCGCTCGCTGCTCGCCGGCTGCTATGTGCTGCAGGCAGGCGGCATCGCGCTCGGTATCGTCTGGCCGACAGCGGGCGGCTTTTCATTGGGCAGCATCCTGATCGGTCTGCCGTTCACCGCGATCACGCTGTTTGCGATGCGCGAGGCGCGGCGTCTGCGCGGCGACGACGCAGCCGCCCTGATGGGTTATGCGACGGCCGCTTATGGCGTCGGCCAGATCGTCGGCCCGCTGGTCGCCGCGCCGATCGCCGGGCACAGCGGATCGTTTTCGCCGGCGCTGTGGCTGGCGGCGGCTGCCTTGCTGGTGGGCGCGGCCGGGTTGATCGGCGTCGCGCGCATCACTCGTGGCCGTGCCCGCATGCCCGATTGCGGCTGCAGTTGAACGCGGTTCTGCGCCGCCGCCCCGGCAGGCCCGCAAGCGAAAAACAAATAACCGAAGGGCGCACTAAAATGACCGCTTTCCCGTCATCTCAGCGCGCCTGTCGCCGGGCGCGCCGCCAGCCATGCAACATTTCGCGTCCGACAACTACGCCGGCATCTGTCCCGAAGCGCTCGATGCGCTGATCGCCGCCAACAACAGCGGCCACGAGCCGGCCTACGGCGACGACTCCTGGACCAACCAGGTCTGCGACCGTCTGCGCGAGCTGTTCCAGACCGACTGCGAAGTGTTCTTCGTGTTCAACGGCACGGCCGCCAATTCGCTGGCGCTCGCGTCGCTGTGCCAGTCGTATCACTCGGTGATCTGCCACGAACTCGCGCATATCGAAACCGACGAATGCGGCGGACCGGAGTTCTTCTCGGGCGGCTCGAAGCTGCTGACGGCGCCGGGCGTCGGCGGCAAACTCACGCCGGAGGCGATCGAAGCGGTGGTCACGCGCCGCGCCGACATCCATTACCCGAAGCCGAAAGTCGTCACGCTGACCCAATCGACGGAAGTCGGCACGGTCTACAGCGTCGAGGAAGTGCGCGCGATCGCGGCGATCGCCAAGCGGCGTCATCTGAAAGTGCATATGGACGGTGCGCGTTTCGCCAACGCGGTCGCCGCGCTGGACGTGCATCCGTCGGAGATCACGTGGCGCGCGGGCGTCGACGTGCTGTGCTTCGGCGGCACCAAGAACGGCTTGCCGGTCGGGGAAGCGGTGGTGTTTTTCGACCGCGCGCTGGCCGCCGATTTCGCCTACCGCCTGAAGCAGGCCGGCCAGCTGGCCTCGAAGATGCGTTTCATTTCCGCGCCCTGGCTGGGTTTGCTCGACCACGACGTCTGGCTGCGCAATGCGCGCCACGCGAACGCGATGGCGCAACTGCTGCAAACGCGGTTGCAGGAAATTCCGGGCGTGAGCATCATGTTTCCCAGTGAATCGAACGCGGTCTTTGCGCAATTGCCCGCGCAAGCCGCCAAGGCAATGCGCGCGCGCGGCTGGAAGTTCTACGAATTCATCGGCGCAGGCGGCTGCCGGTTGATGTGCGCGTGGGATACGCAGCCGGAAACGGTCGAACGGTTCGCCGCCGAGGTGCGCGAGTTGTGCGCGGCGTGAGATTGCCTCCAGCGCATGGCGTGCGTGCGCCAGGCCGGGTTTGCGCCGCGGTCGCGCTCCAACCCGGGCGCTAGCCTGAGCGCGGGCCCGAGCACGGGCCCGTGCCCCGGCTGGATCGCGAACCAACCGCGAACCAACCGCCGACCACCCACGAACCAACCGCGAGCTAGCCACGAACCGACCGCCAAACCAGATACCGACCCAAACGCCACACCCCAAACCCCACACTCGATCACACAAGACAAACGGGACGTCTCTCTCACGCCATGACCGAATACCGATTCTGCCCACGCTGTTCCACGCCTCTGATCGAGCGCGCCGATGCCGCGCACGAAGGCGGCCGCGTCCGCCAGACCTGTCCCGATACCGAGTGCGGCTACGTCCACTGGAACAACCCGCTGCCGGTGGTGGCGGCGATCGTCGAATATGAAGGCAAGATCCTGCTGGCGCGTAATGCCGCGTGGCAGGAGGGCGTGTTCGCGCTGATCACGGGCTTCCTCGAAAACGGCGAGACGCCGGAAGAGGGCATTGCCCGGGAAGTGTTCGAGGAAACCTCGTTGCACGCGGAGACAGTCGAACTGATCGGCGTGTACGAATTCATCCGCAAGAACGAACTGATCATCGCGTATCACGTGAAGGCATATGGCACAGTTGCGCTGTCGCCGGAATTGCTCGAATACCGGCTGGTCGAGCCGGCCAGATTGCGGCCGTGGCGCGCGGGCACCGGCCAGGCGCTCGGCGAGTGGATGCGGCGGCGCGGCTTGCCGTTCGAGTTTGTCGAGAGGCCGGGGCAGTAGCGGACCCTTCAGCACGACATCTAAATCGAAATCGAGCTCGGGCTCGCGCTCGGGGAGGAGCACGGCATGGCCTATATTTTCTATCTGACCCATATCCATCTCGGCTACGACGCGCTGTCGCAGTTGCCGTCGGAATGCGGGCGCGTCGGCATCAAGCGGCCTCTGATCATCACCGACAAAGGCGTCGTCGCAGCCGGCCTCGCACAGCGCGCGCTCGGCGCGCTGAAATTCGGTGAGGTCCCGGTCTTCGACGACACGCCTTCCAACCCGACCGAAGCGATGGTGCTCGCGGCGGTCCAGGCTTATCGCGACGAAGGCTGCGACGGTCTGATCGCGGTGGGCGGCGGATCGTCGATCGATCTGGCCAAGGGCGTCGCGATCGCGGCGACGCACCCCGGCGCGCTGACGCAGTACGCGACCATCGAAGGCGGCAGCCCGAAGATCACGGCCGCGGCCGCGCCGCTGATCGCGGTGCCCACCACGGCGGGCACGGGCAGCGAAGTCGCTCGCGGGGCAATCGTGATCCTCAACGACGGCCGCAAGCTCGGTTTTCATTCGTGGCATCTGCTGCCGAAATCGGCGTTGTGCGATCCGGCGCTCACGCTCGGCCTGCCGCCCGGTTTGACGGCGGCCACCGGCATGGACGCGGTCGCGCACTGCATCGAGACCTTCCTCGCGCCGGCCTTCAATCCGCCCGCGGACGGCATTGCGCTCGACGGGTTGGAGCGCGCGTGGGCCAACATCGAACGCGCGACGGCGGACGGCGGCGATCGCGACGCGCGTCTGAACATGATGAGCGCCTCGATGCAAGGCGCGATGGCATTCCAGAAAGGGCTCGGCTGCGTGCATTCGCTGTCGCATCCGTTGGGCGGCTTGACGGTGAACGGCAGCACGTCGCTGCATCACGGCACGCTGAACGCGGTGGTATTGCCCGCGGTGCTGCGGTTCAACGAGAGCGCGGACAGCGTGGTGGCCGAGCGGCGTTATGCAAGAATGCGTCGCGTGATGAATTTGCCGCAGAACGCCGATCTCGCGCAGGCGCTCTTCGACATGACCGCGCGGCTCGGTTTGCCGACCGGCCTCGGGCAGATGGGCGTCGACGAAAGCATGTTCGACAAGGTGATTCAGGGTGCGCTCGCGGACCACTGTCACCGCACGAATCCCCGCGAAGCCACGGCGGACGACTATCGCCGGATGCTGACCGAGTCGCTCTGAAGAAGCCGGCAGGCGCCGCGCAACCCGCACGGCAACGCCAACCATATTCACCTACTCACGCCAGGCATGAACAAACCCGTACCCGCCGCGCGCACCGCCTATCCGCATTTCCTGCCGATTACCACGCGCTGGATGGACAACGACGTCTACGGCCACGTCAACAACGTCGTCTATTACAGCTACTTCGACACGGTGGTGAACGAGTATCTGATCCGTACCGGCGTGCTCGATTTCGAGCATGGCGCGACGATCGGGCTGGTGGTCGAAACGCACTGCAACTACTTCGCGCCGCTGGTGTTTCCCGAGCGGGTCGAGGCGGGCCTGCGGGTGGTGCGGCTCGGCACATCGAGCGTGCGCTACGAAGTGGGGCTCTTCAAGGAGGGCGAGGATCAGCCCGCCGCGCAAGGACACTTCGTGCATGTCTACGTGGATCGCGTCACGCGGCGTCCGGTGAGCCTGCCCGCCGAATTGCGCGCGGCGCTCGAACCGTTGAGCGTCGCCGGGCAGGCGGACTAGGCGCGTGCAGTCGTTCGTCATCAATCTGCTCAACGGTGTCAGCTACGGCCTGCTGCTGTTCATGCTGTCGGCGGGCCTGACGCTGATTTTCAGCATGCTCGGCGTGCTGAATTTCGCGCACGCGAGCTTCTATATGCTCGGTGCGTACGTCGGCTTTTCGGTGGCGGCGCGCGCGGGGTTCTGGAGCGCGCTGGTCGTGGCGCCGCTCATCGTCGGGCTGATCGGCGCGGCGTTGGAGCGTTGGCTGTTGCGGCGCGTGCGCGCGCACGGCCACCTCGCCGAATTGCTGCTGACGTTCGGCGCGGCATATCTGCTCGGCGAACTGGTCAAGCTCGGCTGGGGCTTGAGTGCGCTTTCCGCGACGCTGCCCGCCGTGCTCGACGGGCCGCTTTTCACTGTCTACGGCACGGCCTTCGCGCGCTATCGGGCCTTCATGATGGTGGTGTCGCTCGCCATGCTGTGCGCGCTCTACGCGGTGTTGTGCGTGTCGAAGGCCGGACTGATCGTGCGCGCCGCACTCACGCACGCGAGCGCCGTCGAGGCGCTCGGCCACAACGTGCCGCGTGTGTTCACCGGCGTGTTCGCGGCCGGCACGGCGCTCGCCGCGTTGGCCGGCGTGATCGGCGCGCCGCTTTTCGTGATCGAACCGGGAATGGCGGAGTCGCTCGGCTCGATCGTGTTCGTGGTGGTCGTGATCGGCGGATTGGGCTCGCTAGGCGGCGCGCTGGCGGCGTCGCTGCTGGTGGGCTGCGTGCAGACCCTGGCCGTGGCGAGCAACCTGTCGCTGGGCGAGGTGCTGTCGATGTTCGACGCATCGCTGCCGGCCGAATGGGACGCGCTGACGCTCGCGCAACTCGCGCCGCTGATTCCGTATCTGCTGCTGGTTGCAATGCTGGCGCTGCGCCCGCGCGGACTTTTCGGACGGCGCGACGACCATGTCTGACGCGCACGAATCCTCGGCGCCACCGGCGCCGTCCGCGAGCGCGCCGCGCTCGTTCTGGCGCGGGCTTGCGCCTTGGCTGGCGCTCATCCTGTGCCTCGCCGTGCCGCCTTTCATCTGGCCGCAAAGCTGGCTGCTCGCCTATCTCGCACAGACCGCGACGATGATCGTGTTCGCGCTTTCCTACAACCTGCTGCTCGGCGAGACGGGATTGCTGTCGTTCGGTCATGCCGCATTCTCCGGCCTCGGCGCACTCGTGGCCGCGCAAGTGTTCAACCGGGTCGGCGTACCGCTCGTGCTGCTGCCGCTGGTTGGCGGTATCGGCGGCGCGCTGTGCGGTGTGCTGTTCGGTTTCATCTCGACGCGGCGTGCCGGCACGGCCTTCGCGATGATTACGCTCGGTCTCGGCGAACTCGTGGCCGCCGCCGCGTGGACGCTACCCGACTGGTTCGGCGGCGAGGCGGGCGTGGCGATCGACCGGGCGAGCGGAGCGCCGTGGGGAAGCTGGAGCTTCGGCCCGGCGCGCGAGGCGTACGCGCTGATCGCGGGGTGGTGCCTGCTCGCCTGCGTGGCGATGTTCGCGCTCTCGCGCACCCCCTTCATGCGCGTTGCCAACGCCGTGCGCGACAACCCGGTGCGGGCGGCGGCGATCGGTTGCTATCCGCGCCGGATTCGCTGTGGCGTGGTGGTGGCGTCGGCGTTTTTCGCGGGTATCGCGGGGACCCTGGCGTTGATCAATGTGGAACTGGTGTCGACGGAAAGCGTGAGCATGGTGCGCTCGGGCGCGGTGTTGATCGCCACGGTGATCGGCGGCACGGCGGTGTTCTTCGGGCCGGTCGCGGGCGCGGCCGTTCTGACGTTTTTCAGTGTCGCGGTGGCGAGCGTGACGCGGGCGTGGCCGTTCTATCTGGGACTCTTCTTCATCATGGTCGTGGTGATTTCGCCGGACGGGCTCGCGGGCTTCGCGCAGCGACATTCGGCGCGCGTGGCGGCGCATGGCTGGCGCCGCTGCCGCGCGGCTTACCTGTGGGGCATGGCCGCGGCGCTGCTGTGGACGGCGGCCATCGTGCTGACGGTGCAATGGGCTTACGCCGCGCAATTCGGTGTGGACGACGGCGCGGCCTTGGGTGGTACGGGTGGCATGGGCGCGCTGAGATGGCTGCGCGCGTCGCCGCTCGGGCTGGGGGGCGCGGTCTTGATGCTGGCCGCGCTGGGCGGACTCCCGGCGCACTACGCGATTCGCGCGCAAGCCCTTCTTGCGGCGAGGCGTTCGAGCGCCTCGCCCGCCACCGGAGACGCGCGATGATCCCGGCGCTCGCGCTCTACGGCGTCGAGAAACGCTTCGGCTCCACGCAGGTTCTGCGCGGTGTCGATCTCGCGGTTCAGCCCGGCGAACGTCATGCGCTGATCGGTCCGAATGGCGCGGGCAAGTCGACGCTGTTCAATCTGATCGCGGGCGGCGCGCGGCCGAACGCCGGGCGCATCGATCTGTTCGGCGCCGAGATCACGCGTCTCGCGCCGGCCGCGATCACGCGCCGCGGCCTCGCGCGCAGTTTCCAGAGCACCAGCGTGTTTGCGCGGCTCAGCGTGTTCGACAACCTGCGCTGCGCGGCGCTGCTGGCGGAGCGTGACCGCACGCGCTGGTGGCAGCGTTTCAGCGGCTCGCGGACGGTCGACGCGCGCGCCGCACAAGTACTCGACGCGGTGGGCTTGAGTGCGCGCCGGCAGGTTCTGGCCGGCACGCTCAGCTATGCCGAGCAGCGCGCGCTCGATCTGGGTATCGCGCTCGCGGGCGGCGCGCATACCCTGCTGCTCGACGAGCCGACCGCCGGCATGAATCGCGCCGAAGCGGCGCGCGCGATCGAACTGATTCGCGAGACCACGGCGGGCCGTACGCTGCTGATGGTCGAGCATGACATGGACGCGGTGTTCGCGATCGCCGATCGCATTTCTGTGCTGGTGCAAGGGCGCATCATCGCGAGCGGCACACCTGCCGCGATTCGCGCGGACGCGGCGGTGCGCGCGGCCTATCTCGGCGAAGGCTTCGGCACATGAGCGCCTTGCTCGAGATCCGCGGGCTGAACGCGTGGTACGGCGCGAGCCAGGCGCTGCACGGCGTGACGCTGAGCGTCGAGGCGGGCGAAGTGCTGGCGCTGGTCGGCCGCAACGGCTCGGGCCGCTCGACGCTGGCGCGCGCGCTCATGGGGCTCGTCCATAGCGAAGGCGAACTGCGTTTCGCGGGCCGCCCGCTCGGCGGTTTGCGCACCTTCGAGATTGCGCGTCTTGGGCTTGGCTACGTGCCCGAGCATCGCGATGTCTTTCCGACGTTGAGCGTCCACGAGAATCTGCAACTCGGACTCGCGCCACGCGAGCGCGGCCGCGCGCCGCGCTTTACCTTAGACGACGCCTACGCGCTTTTCCCGGTGCTGAGCGAGCGCAAGCGCACACGCGCGGGCGCGCTATCGGGCGGCGAACAGCAGATGTTGACGCTCGCCCGGGCGCTGCTCGGCGACCCCGATCTGCTCGTGATCGACGAACCCGGTGAAGGTCTCGCGAGTCTCGTGATCGACCAGGTCGCCCGATGCTTGCGGACGCTGCGCGATCGCGGCGTGGCCATGTTGCTGATCGAGCAGCGCCTCGTGATCGCGCAGGACATTGCCAGCCGCGTCGCGGTGATGGGGCACGGCGAAATCGTGTTCGACGGCGCGCTCGCGTCGTTCGCGCAGTGCACCGACGTGATGCGGGAATGGCTCGGCGTGGGTTGAGCGGGACACGTCCGCGCGGTGTTCCTATTGCAGCGCCGCATCGCGCTGGATGATCGTTTTGCTGTCCTCCTGGATGCGGCCGGCGTGGGTCGGCTTGCGCGTCGTGCGCGCCGCGCGGGAGGCGGTCGAACATGCCGTTTGAATCCCGCCTGCCGGCGCGCCGCTCACGCCGCGTACATGCGGCTTTCCAGTCGTCCGTTGCGGCGATTCAAACGCTTGATCGTTTGGTGAGCGTCCTCCAGAAATCTTGTCGGCAGCGCGCTGACAAATCAAGACAATCGGGTAAAAGACGCGCGACGGCGGCTTGCTGTTTAAAGCCCGCGTATGCGCGACTCATCATGCCGTGCCCGGCGCGCGAGAGACGCGTCGCGGCTCCAGGAGGAGACATCATGAAACACCGACGCGCATTGGATGAGGTGCCGGCGACCTGTCCGCTGACGCCGGCTTCGCGCGAGGCAAGGCCGAGGCGTGCCTGGCATGCGCCGATCAGCGCGGGCGCCGCGCTGTTGACGACCGCGCTGCTGATGTCCGCCTGCGCCGATGCCAGTTCGACGATCGGCGACGCGGCATCCGCGCCGGCAAATCCCGCGAGCGGGGCGGCCGATGTGGCGAGCAACGGCGTCAGCACCCGCGGCGACCGTGCGAAGGTCAATGCAAGCGCCAACGCCAACGCGGCCACAACCAGCGCCTCGACGAGCGCCACGCTCATCGCTCAGCCTGCCGCCTCCACACGTCGTCCCGCAATCGAGCTCGCCAAGGCCGAACAACTCGCGGTGGAACAAAGCGTGGCGGCGCGCGTGCCGGCGGCGAGCGGCATGACCGAAAAGCGCAGCCGCCCGCTGACGTTGCGCGATTCCGGTATCGACGGTTCGCTGATGTTCGCGCGCGACGTGGACTTCCGCGTGACCGGCGACATCGGCTTCATGATTCACGACATGGCGGCGACACTGACGCCGGCGCATGCCGGCCAGCCGATCGTCTTCGACGATCCGACCAGCGTGACGATCGACGTCCACCGCGGCCAGGTCACGCTCGACAGCGCCAAACTCACGGCGATCTTCAATCGCTACCTGTTCCAGTATCAGGGCTCGCCGCTGCGCAATATGCGCGTCGTGCCGCAGGACGGCGGCAACTTGCGCATTACCGGCGAGATGCATCGCGAGACCTGGGTGCCGATCGTGCTGAGCGGATCGCTGTCGATGCGCAATCGCGAGGAACTCGTGTTTCATGCCGATCATGTCGAGGTGGCCGGCGTCGGCGCCGACAAGCTGATGCAGGCCGCGCACGTGAAGATGGCCGACCTGCTGAAAGTGGACACGCCGATCGCGCGTCTCGACGGCGACGACGTCGTGATGCAGGTGGCCAAGCTGACGCCGCCGCCCGCGTTGCACATGACGATCACGCAGATCGAGACGAGCGCCGCGGGCGTGCGCTTCACGCTCGACGACCGGAGCGTGCCCACCATCGTGTGGCCCGCGACGATGCCCGCGCGCGGCATGCTGGTGCTAGGCGGCGACGTGAAATTCATGCGTTCCATGCCGATGAACATCGACATGGCGCTCACGCCGATCGACCGCAACGCGCCGTTCGTGCTGGACCTGTACCACTACCGCGAGCAGATGGCGGCCGGCTATTTCACCTTCGACGAAGCAGGCGCGCTGGACGTGCATCTGCCGTCGTATACGACGCTAGCCGGCGCGGACAAAGACACGCCGACGCAAACCGGCAGCGCGAGCGCGCGCTTTAACGACAGCTTCATTCGCGCCCAGCAGGCCGCGCTCGCGCAGGCGCGGCTCGTGTGGCAACGCGTGCCGCAGGCTGTGCAAGGCGCCTCGGTGGCGCGTGCGATTCCGGTCGGCACGCGCGCGGCGTTTGCCGGGCAACGCATGACCACGCCGGGTTCGGCGTCCAGCGACGAACGGCATTCGCCGGGCCCCGCGCCGTTGATTCACGTCGAGAACGTCGATTTCTACGTGGCGGGGCGGATCGGTTTTCACGTGCGCTCGCTGGATGCGCAGATGGTGCCGAAAAAGTCTGGACAACCTGTCGATCTGGATGATCCCGATCAGTACGATATCCGTATCATCGGCGGCGAGGTCGTGGAGCCGTGGCCAGCGATGGCGGCCCTCTTCAACGACTATCTGCTCGACTACGAGCCGCGCTCGCTCAACGACTTGCAGTTGAAGCCGGTGGACGGCAAGCTGGAAGTGGCGGGCGGCATCAAGTTGTGGAATCACTTTCCCGGCGTGTGGCTGCCGACCGCGATGAGCGGCACGATCGTCGCCAAAGACGAGCGGCATCTCGTGTATGAGCCGACTTCGGTGAAAGTGCTGGGCGTGCCGCAGGCCGGCCTGCTGCGCGCGCTGGATATTCCGCTCGCTTCGCTCACGCCGTTCACGCGCAAGGGCGTGGCGCTCAAGGGCAATGAACTGGTGTTCGATCAGTACACGGTGTTTCCGCCGCCGGTTCTGCAAGGGCGTCTCGCGAGCGCGACCGTCACCGACGCTGGCCTCGTGCTGAAGTTCAAGCGCGACGGCAGCGTCGCCGCCGCCAGGCCGCCCGCGAGCGCGGGCAGGAGCTTCGTATGGATCGAGTCCGGCGACGTGAAGATGTTCAACTCGCTGGTGACGAACACGCGCACGTTCATCAAGGACAGTTCGAATCCGGGCGTGATGAAGTTCGACCTGTACGCTTATCGCAAGGACGTGTCGAAGGGAACCGTGAGGATGGGGGAGGACGGCGGCCTCGATGTCGATCTGGCCGTCAGGAAGTAGCGCGACCCGTTTGAAGCCTGCGCGATGCCATGTCGATGCGTCGCGCAGGCTTCAGGTTCAAGCGTCCTTATTGATGATCCACTCATGCGCCGGGTCATTGCGGAAATGCCAGACCCGCTTGCCGCCCGCCATGACGTTCAGATAATACGAGTCATAGCCGTACGGCACGACCACCGGGTGATACCCGCGCGGCACCATGACGACGTCGTGATCCTCCACGGCCATCGACTCGTCGATATCGCGCATGTCCGTGTACACGCGCTGGAACGCAAACCCTTGCGGCGGATCGAGGCGGTGATAGTAGGTTTCTTCGAGTGAGCTCTCCTGCGGCACATTATCGGTATCGTGCTTATGCGGCGGGTAGCTCGAAGCGTGTCCGCCAGGCGTTCTGACTTCGACCACCAGCAAAGACTCTGCGGGCTCGGTCTGCGGAAGAATATCGCAAACGTATCGCGTATTCAGGCCTTTGCCGCGCGTCGAGCGTTTCATCGAAGCGGGCTCGATCAACCTCGCGGGATACTCGCCGTTGGCCGGCGCGCTCGCCACGCCGATTTCCGCATCGCGGCAGGCACGAACCGTGGCCCGCACGTTGGGCGGCAGATACACCGCATACGGCGCGGCGTCTTCGAACACGCTGTCACGCGAACCCAGCGAACGCCATGTCGTCTGCGCGGTTTCAATATCCACCGCGCCGGTGAGCACGACAATGCACACCTCACGCGCCGGCTCGTGCACGTGCACGACTTCGTTCGTACCCAGCCGGTAAGCGGCAAATCCCACATACCGCCAGCACGCCGACTCCGGTGTCACTCGCGCGATCGTCTGGCCTTCGCGCTGCGCCTTGACCAATAAACTCATGCTGCCTCCTGCCGGGTCTTGTCAGCGGCGTCGAGCGGGGCATCCACCAACGCGCGCAATGTCTTGTAGCCTTTCTGCGCATACTCGAATGAGGGCGCCACGACCGGATCCTGCTCGGCTTCGACCACCAGCCAGCCGCGATAACCGTGCCGCTTCAATCGCTCGATGATCGCCGGGAAATTCACCGCGCCGTCGCCCGGCACCGTGAAGGCGCCGGCGATGACCGCGTCGAGAAAACTCCAGTTGCGATTGCGCGCGAGCTTCATGACGGCGGGGCGCACGTCCTTGCAATGCACGTGGCAGACCCGCCCGATATGTTTGTCGAGCACGGCGAGCGGATCGCCGCCGGCAAAGGTAATGTGTCCGGCGTCGAACAGCAGGCCCACCGCGTCACTGGTGCGCGACATCAACTGATCGACATCGGCGGGTGTCTCGACATAAGCGCCCATGTGATGATGATAGGCGAGCCGCACGCCGCGGCTCAGCGTATAGCGTGCGAATTCGTCGACGCGCGCCGAATACGCCGCCCATTGCGCGTCGCTGAAAAAGCGCGGCCGTTGATAAAGCGGCTGCGCCGCGCCCTGGATCGAATCGGCGACCTCGCCGTACACCATGGCCGTCGCGCCGTTTTGCGCAAGCAAGTCCAGATGCGGGCCGACGGCGGCGATTTCCTCTGCCACGCTGCGTCGTGCGAGGCGCCCTGAATACCAGCCGGACACCAGCGCGAGATCGTATTGCGCGAGCAGCGTTTTCAATGCCTGCGGCTCGCGCGGAAACTTGTTGCCCAGTTCGAAGCCTTGATAACCGATCTGGCGGCCTTCCGTCAGCGCCACCTCGAGCGGCGTCTCGCCGCCGAGCGAAGGCAGATCGTCGTTCATCCACGAGAGCGGATTGATGCCGATACGTACGTCGAGAGCAGTCATGCGGGCGTCCTCATTCGTTGTCGGTGGGGCCGGCGTTGCGGGCGGAGCCGGGCGGTTCGGCGCGGGCCGCGAGCTGCGTTTCGTATTTCGCGCGGGCGTCGCGAACAGCGGGGCGCGCCGAGACTTCCGGCACCGCCACTTCCCACCACCAGCCGCCGTCATCGGTGGTGCGGGCGGGGTCGGTATCGATGCTGACGACGTAGGTGCGATCCGCCGCGCGGGCGCGTTCCAAAGCCGTGTCGAGTTCCGCGATATTCGCGACATGTTCGGCCTGCGCGCCCAAGGCGCGCGCGTGCGCGGCGAAGTCGATCTTCGGCGCGCCGAGCGGGCCCTGCTTGCAGTCTTCGAGCAGGTTGTTGAACGGCGCGCCGCCGCACGCCTGTTGCAGGCGGTTAATGCAGCCATAGCCGCGATTGTCGAGCACCACGACGATCAGCTTCGCGCCGATCATCACGGAGGTCGCGATCTCGCTGTTCATCATCAGATAGCTGCCGTCGCCGACCATCACGATTACTTCACGCGCGGGCCGCGCGAGCTTCACGCCGAGTCCGCCGGCAATCTCGTAGCCCATGCACGAATAGCCGTACTCGACGTGATAGGCGCCCGGCTTGCCGGCGCGCCACAGTTTGTGCAATTCCGCGGGCAGCGTGCCGGCCGCGCTGACGACGATGTCGTTCGCCGGCGAGCTCGCGGCCGAGCGCTGTATCGCGCCGATCACATCGCCCTCGTAAGGCAGCACGGAATCGCGTTGCGGCGCATGGGTGAGCGTGCTCACCGTATCGCGCCAGCTTGCCGCCAGTTTGTGCGCGCGCGCGGTCCATGCGCGGTCCGCGTGCCAGCTCTGCAGGGGTTCGGCGAGCGCGTCGAGCGCGAGCCGCGCGTCGGCTTCGACCACCAGCGCGCGATGCTTGAGCCCGTCGAAGGCGTTGGCGTTGATGGCGACCACCTCGGCTTGCGTAAACAAGGTGTTCGAGCCGGTGGTGAAGTCCTGCAAGCGGGTGCCGATGGCCAGCACGCAATCGGCGTCGTGCGCGAGCGCGTTCGCGGCGGGCGAGCCCGTCACGCCCAGCGCGCCCACGTTCAACGGATCGTTCCAGGCAAGCGAGCCTTTGCCGGCCTGCGTTTCCGCGACCGGCACGCCGTGCGTGGTCGAGAAACGGTGCAGGGCATCGGCGGCGCGGCCGTAGAGCACGCCGCCGCCCGCGACGATCAACGGCCGCCTGGCCTCGCGCAGACGCGCGAAAGCGGCCTCGATGTCGTCGACGCGCGGCGCGGGCGCATGAAACGCGACCACGCGCGGCTGGAAGAAGTCGACGGGGAAGTCCCATGCCTGCGCCTGCACGTCCTGCGGCAACGCGAGCGTGACGGGCCCGCACAAGGCGGCGTCCGTGAGTACGCGCACGGCACGCGGCAGCGCATTGAGCAATTGCGCCGGATGCACGATGCGGTCGAAGTAGCGCGACACCGGCTTGAGCGCGTCGTTGGCGGAAACGCCGCCGTCGTGGAAGTCTTCGAGCTGCTGCAACACCGGGTCGGGTGCGCGCGAGACGAAGATGTCGCCGGGCAGCAGCAGAACCGGCAAGCGGTTCACGTGGGCAAGCGCCGCCGCCGTCACGAGGTTGGTGGCGCCCGGTCCGATCGAGGTCGTGACGGCCATCATGCGGCGGCGGAAATGCGCCTTCGCATAGGCGATCGCGCTGTGCGCCATCGCCTGTTCGTTATGCGCGCGCAGGGTCGGCAGTTCGTCGCGGTGCTGATACAGCGCTTCGCCGAGCCCCGCCACGTTGCCGTGGCCGAAAATGGCGAACACGCCGCCGAACAGCGGCTCGCTGCCGTGGCCGTCCTCGGTCGCGACGCGTTGCGCGGCGAGATAGCGGACCAGCGCCTGCGCACAGGTGAGGCGCACCATACCGCCGGAACCCGCGCGGGCCTGGTTGGCGTCGTTGGCTGACGCCGCATCGTGATGCATTACGCGCTGATTCATGCGGCCTGCTCCTGATGGATATGACTGGACGCGCCAGGTGACGCGGCGCTCGCGCCACGCGTGGCACGCCATGAAGCAATCAACGTTTCGAAGGTGCGGCGCACGCGCGCGATCAGTTCGTCGTCGCCGATTTCTCCGGCCAGCCATGCATGACTCGGCTCGTGGAAGATCGTGCGCCCGACCGTGAAGCCGCGGCACGTGGCCGATTGCGCCGCCGCGCGGAATCCTTCGTTTAACTGTTCGACCGCCGCCGACAAGCCCAGCAGAACCACGCCGCGGCAGTAGGGATCGCGCTCGGCGATCAGCGCGTCGATGTTGCGCCATTGCGCGGCGTCCATCGGTTCGAGCTTCCACCACTCGGGATAGATGCCGATGTTGTAGAGGCGCTTCAACGCGCGATACACGGTGTCCGGCGCTTGCGGCAAATACGCGTGTTTCGGCGGAATCACTTCGAGCAGCAATTCATGGCCGCTCGCCTGCGTCGCGTCGTACAGCGCGCGCAATTGGGCTTCCTGTTCGAGGCGCTGCTCGATGGGTTCGTCGGGATGGAACTGCACGAGGCACTTGACGATATGCTCCTGCGGCCACGGGATCAGTGTGGTGCCGATCGAGCGCCCATGATCGAACACGAGCGGCACCGAGCCCGGCAGTTCCACCGGTCGGCCGATCCACCAGCCACGGCCGGTGGCCGCGTTCAGCGCGTCCTGGCCGTAACGGTCGTCGATCAGCACGCCGATGCGGTTCTGCAAACCCAACGCGCTCTCGGTTTGCGCGACGGCTTCGACGAACAGGCCCTTCAGCTGTGCAATGCGCGCGTCGTCGGCGCCGGTTTGCTGCGCGAGCTCGAAGAACTGGTTGCGATGGTCGAAGGCGAAACCGAGTACTTCGTCCCATTGCTTGCGTGCCGGTGAGACGCGATGCAGGCGAGCGAGCGTCGCGTCGCGGTCCGGGCGCCGCATGCGCTGCGGATCGGCCTGGGCTTCGCGCAGGAAGTAGTCGAGCTCGGCGGGCGTCGGCATGGCCGGTGCGCAGCCGTGCCGCGAAACGACCAGCGCGCCGCTCGCGTTCGCGGCGCGCGCGCACGCTTCGAGCGGTTGATCGCGCAACCAGCCGGAGAGAAAGCCGGAGGCGAACGCATCGCCCGCGCCCAGCACGTTCAGCACTTCGACTTCCACGCCGCCGTGAATCGGCAGGTCGTCGAGCGAGGCGGGCACCGCGCCGTCGATGATCTGGCAGCCCAGCGGTCCGCGCTTGAGCACCAGCGTGGCCGGCGTGACGGCGCGCACCATGGCGAGTGCGTCGACCAGTTCGGTCTTGCCGCCGGCAATGCGGAATTCCTCCTCGGTGCCGATCACCAGATCGAAGAGGGGCAGAATGCGCTGCAAATGCGCGGTGACGCCTTCGCTCGCGACAAAGCGCGTTTCCCCGTCCGCTTTGCCGGTGAGTCCCCACAACACCGGGCGATAGTCGATATCGAGCACGGTGCGCACCTGATTGCGGCGCGCGTAGTCGAGCGCGCGGCGGCTCGTGCGGTTCACCTGTTCGGTGGAAAAGTGCGTGCCGGTAATCAGCAGCGCCCTGGATGACGCGATGAAAGCCTCGCCGAAATCCGCTTCATCCACTGCCATATCGGCGCAGTTCTCGCGGTAGAAGATCAGCGGGAACGTGTCGCGGTCTTTCAGACCGAGCAGCACGAGGGCGGTCAGGCGTTCCCGGTCGATGCGCACGTGGCTGACGTCGCAGCCCTCCTTGACGAGCGTCTCGGTGAGAAAGCGGCCCATGTGATCGTTGCCGACGCGCGCCAGCATCGACGACGCGAGGCCGAGCCGCGCGCAGCCGAACGCGATATTCGCCGACGATCCGCCGAGATACTTCGCGAAGCTCGACACGTCTTCGAGCCGCGCGCCGACTTGCTGCGCGTACAGATCGACGGCGAGGCGGCCGAGGCAGACAATGTCGCGGCTGCGGCCCGGCGCGAAGCGGCTGGACGCCGGCGCAGAGGCGGACGGGGTTGCGCTGGATGTGCTGGAATGATCCATGAAGTTTCCTGAGTAGCTGTGCGCGGTGGCCGGCGCGTCCGCGCCGGTCCTCGCGCGAATGAATCAGATCGTCGCGCCTTCGAGTTCGCCGATCATCTTCTGCATCTCGGCGCCGCCGGCCATCATGTCGAGCACCTCGTCCTTGCTGATGGTTTCCTTGGTGAACGTGCCGAGCGATTTGCCGCGATTGAGCACCGTGAACGAATCGCCGATCGGATACGCGTGATGTACGTTGTGCGTGATGAAGATCACCGAGATGCCTTTCGCACGCGCCTTGTGGATCAGCTTCAGCACATTGAAGCTCTGCTTCACGCCGAGCGCGGCGGTCGGTTCGTCGAGAATCAGCACGCGTGCGCCGAAGTGAATCGCCCGGGCGATCGCCAGACATTGCTTCTCGCCGCCGGACATGGTGCCGATCGGCTGATGCGGATCGCGCACGTTGATGCCCATTTCGGCGAGCTTGTCGCGCGCGGTAGTGGCGCTGGTCTCGAGATCCATGACGCTCAGGAAACCGAACAGTTTCTTTTGCGGCTCGCGTCCCATGAAAAAGTTGCGTGCGACCGAGAGCAGCGGCACCAGTGCCAGATCCTGATAGACGGTGGCGATGCCGAGATCGAGCGCGTCTTTCGGCGACTCGAACAGCACCGGTTTGCCATCCACGAG
Source organism: Paraburkholderia aromaticivorans (assembly GCF_002278075.1). Classification (NCBI taxonomy): domain Bacteria; kingdom Pseudomonadati; phylum Pseudomonadota; class Betaproteobacteria; order Burkholderiales; family Burkholderiaceae; genus Paraburkholderia; species Paraburkholderia aromaticivorans. Next base: position 2,373,039 of record NZ_CP022989.1, read on the forward strand.
ATACTGGCCGGAAGAGGGCTGATGCACGCCGGCGAGGGTCTTGATCAGCGTCGATTTGCCGGCGCCGTTGTCGCCGAGCAGGCAATGCACTTCGCCGCGTCTCAGGCGCAAGGTCACGCCGCTCAGCGCGATCACCTTGCCGAAGTATTTGTTGACGTTTTCGAGCGCGAGGATCACGTCGTCCTGCGCAGCACGGGCGCTGTCCACGGCGTTCGCTGCGGTATTCGTATCGGACATGGTCGTCTCCTCGTTACGCCTGCGAGACGCGGCGGCGTACATAGTGATTGAACAGTACGGCGATCAGCAGCATCACGCCGAGGAACACGCGGAACCAGTCGGAACTGACGTTCGTGTACGTAATGCCGATCTGCACGACGCCGAAGATCAAGGCACCGAAACACGCGCCGACCACCGAGCCGTAGCCGCCCGTCAGCAAGGTGCCGCCGATCACCGCGGCGATGATCGCTTCGAATTCTTTCTGCAAGCCCCGGTCGGCCGCGGCCGAGCCGATGTCGCACACTTGCAGCACCGCGAACAGGCACGAGCAGAACGCGGTCAGCACGAACAGCGAAATCTTCACGCGACGCACCGGCACGCCCACATTCTTGGCTGCGTTGGCGTCGCCACCCACCGCGAGAATCCAGTTGCCCGCCCGCGTTTTCGCCAGCACGAACGCGCAAACCGCCGCGAGGCCGAGCCACCACAGAATCACTTTGGGAATGCCCGGCACGAGCGCGTGACCGTTATCGAGCAGCGTGCCGATGCCGTGATGCGCGAGCATCGTGAAGAGACCGTTCAACGCGACGCCGTGAAACAGCGTATTCGCGAACCAGTCCTGCTGCGCGAGGTCGCCGACGCCGGAGACTATCGTGCGGTCCGCGAACATGATGGACAGCGCGAGCGTGAGGCCGCGCAGGATGAACAGGAACGCGAGCGTGACGATGAACGAGGGCAGGCGCGTGCGCATGACCAGATAGCCGTTCAGCGCGCCTAGCAACATGGAGCCGGCAAACGCGAACAGGATGGCCAGAGAAATCGGCCAATGAAAGTAGACCGACGGAATCGCGACCATCATGCCCGCGAAACCGATCATCGAACCGATCGACAGATCGAACTCGCCAGCGATCATCAAGAGACACGCGCCCACGGCGAGGATGCCGAGATACGCGGACACCTGCGACCAGTTCATTACGCCGTCGAGATTGAACATGCCGGAATTGCCGGCCGTCAGCGCGAAAACGAGAAACACCAGTACCGCGCCGGAAATCGCGGCGAATTCGGGGCGGTTCAGCACGTGGCCGAACCTGGATTCCTTGCGCAAGCGTTCATCCGAATCGGGCAGCGAGGACGCGGCCTCGGCGCTGTTCGACTTGACGTGCGGTGGGAAGTGTTTGCCGGCTACACCCATGATGTCTCCTTGGAGCCCGGTTGTGCCTGCCTCGCGCGGGAATGGATGGCGAGAACGACAGCCGGTGTAATGCGCGGTGGCGGCGGGCGGCCCGCCCGTATCGAAGCGGTGCCCGCCGTGCGCGTGACTAACTAGAGAAAAGAATCAGCGGTACTGCCCTGCGTACTTGATGACCTTGTCGAGGTTTTCCTTGGTGATGAAGCCCGGGCCCGATCGGATATTCTTCGGCCCGTAAGACGGTGCGAGACCGTAGGTGGCAAGCCGCTCCTTGAACTTCGGATTCGCCTCGAGAATCTGGCGGATCTTCGCGGGATCGGTGGTGTGCTCTTTCTTCACGATCGCCAGCACGGCCACGGGGATATAACCCTGCAGGTACGGCTGCTGGTCGATGGCGAACTGGATCGTGCCGCTCTGGATCGCTTTGGCGATGTCGTCGGAAAAGTCGAACGTGCAAAAGTAGATCTTGCCCGCCAGACCCATCTGCGTGACTGCCTTCAGCGTGGCCGAAGCCGGGGTCGGTCCGAGCGTCAGGATCGCACCGGTGTTCGGGTGGTTGCGCAGATACGCGCTGACCTTCGACTGGATTTCGGTAGGATCCTGGCCGGAGTCGATGGTGGATGCCTTGTAGTCGACGCCGAGCGCTTCGGCGAAACCACGGCAACGGTCGAACGACACCGTGTTGGTGGCGATGTGGTTCACGCACAGGAACGACTTCACGCCGGCGGCCTTGGCCTTTTCGCCGGCCGCTTTGCCCGCGACGTATTCGGGTTGACCCACATGCATGATCGCGCCGAGTTGCGCGCTCTGCTCTTCTGTGCCGGAGTTGATCGTGACGAGCGGAATCTTCTTCGCGGTGACCTTGTTGATCGAGCTTTTCAGCACGTCGAAATCGGCGATGGTGACGATCACGCCGTCGTAGTTGCGCGCGGCCGCCTGTTCGATCAGGCGGGACATATCGGCGATGTCGCCATTCGGCGGATTGCGGTAGTCGGTCTCGACGTTGAAGTCCTCGTCGGCCTGCTTGATGGCGTTCTTGATGGTGTTCCACCACGAATCCGAATCCGGCGCGTGGCTGATCAGCACGAAGTGTGCGTCAGCCGCGCGGGCGGCCGAGGCCGCGCCGAATCCCGTCGCCAACGTCAATGCCGTCACCAGAATCCTGAGCGTAGCCTTGCCCTTGCAAAGTCTCATTGTCTCCACCTTTCTCGGTATGTCGTTTTTGAAGGGAGCGTCTGGCAGGCGGCTTTCCATCCGCGTACAAACCCGGGTGTCTCCACCAAAGCACCATCGCTCACGACCAAGATTAGGCGATCTTCCAAGGCGTTGCAATGAAAATTTCATTATAAATAAAAATGGAAAATACGTTCCATTTGACATGGCGCCTGCCTATAATCGGCAGCGTCAGGACGCCGTGCGGCGGGCTTCGCAGCCCGCTGACGCACTGCAAAAAAGCACCCGAGAGAGAGCCATGGCGGAAGAGAGCACCGAGGAATTGCCGAGCGTCGAAGAATTGATGCAGCGCATCGCGGAAAACTACGACGCGTTGCCGCGTCAGTTGAAGAACGTCGCGACTTATATCGAGCAGCACCGTTCGAGCGTGATGGTGGATCGCACCAGCGACATTGCCGCGAGCTGCGGCGTGCATCCGTCCGCCGTGGTGCGTTTTGCGCAGCGCTTCGGCTTTTCCGGATTCTCTGATCTGCAGGCGGTATTTCGGCAGGCTTATACCGGGCAAGGCAGTTCGTCGCCGAGTTATCAGCAGCGGATTCGCAAGCTGATCGACGAAAAGCCGGCCGCGCTGTCCGGCGGTTCAGTGGCACGCGAATTCATTGCGGCTGCGCGCGGCGGTCTCGAAGAACTCGAAGCCGGGCTCGACGACAAGCAGTTCGACGCCGCGGTGAAGATGTTGCAGCAGGCCGACAACATCTACGTAATCGGCGTGCGGCGTTCCTTTCCCGTGGCGAGCTATATCGTCTATGCATTGCAGCACACGCCCAAGCGCGTGCATCTGGTGTCCGGATTCGGCGGCATGTACCGCGAACAGATTCGCAGCGTGAAAAAGGGCGATGTGGTGATCGCGATCAGTTTCGCGCCCTATGGAAAGGAAACGCAGTATTGCTTGCGGGTTGCGCATCACCATCAGGCCAGGACGCTGGTTATTACGGATAGCCAACTATCTCCGCTCGCGCGTTACGCGACTACGCAACTGTATGTGAAAGAGGGCAGCGCATTCGCGTTTCGCTCGCTGACCAGCACGATCTGTTTGTGCCAGGCGTTATTCATCGCGCTCGCGTACAAGCTCGAATTGAATGTTGAAGAATCCAAAGACACCGGAGGATACGATGACTGATGGAGCAAAGCAGGCGGCAAAGACGATCGACGTAGCGGTATTCGGCGCGGGGCGCATCGGCAAGATTCATGCGGCCAATCTCGCCCGGCAGCCGGGCGTGCGGCTCAAGTATGTGGTGGATGTGAATCGCGAGGCGGCCGCCGCGCTCGCCGCCGAGCACGGCGCGCAGGTTGCGGATGTCGATCAGGCGATGGGCGATGCCGCAGTCGGCGCAACCGTGATCTGTTCGAGCACGGACACGCATGCGGATCTGATCATGCAATCGGCCGCGCAGAACAAGCACGTGTTCTGCGAGAAGCCTGTCGATCTGACGCTGGTGCGTGCGCAGGCTTGCGCGCAAGCGGTCGAGCGCGCGGGTGTGGTGTGCATGATCGGTTTTCAGCGGCGTTTCGATCCGACGTTTTCGGCGCTCAAAGCGCGTCTGGATGCCGGCGAGATCGGCACGCCGGAGATGCTGGTGGTGACGAGCCGCGATCCGGGTGCGCCGCCGGTCGATTACATCCGCCATTCGGGCGGCATCTTCAAGGACATGCTGATTCACGACTTCGACATTTTTCGCTGGATTCTCGACGACGAGGCCGACACGCTGCACGCCACCGGCAGCTGTTTGAGCGACCCGGCGATCGCCGAGGCCGGCGATATCGATTCGACCGCGGTCACGATCCGCACGAAGCGCGGCCGTCTGTGCCAGATCAATACCGCGCGCCGCGCCGCGTACGGCTATGACCAGCGCTTCGAAGTGCTGGGCAGCAGCGGCATGCTGCAGGCGGGCAATGTGCGGCCGACGGAAGTCACCGCGTATTCGAAAACCGAAGTGTCGAGCGATGTGCCCGAAGCGTTTTTCCTCGAACGCTATCGGGCCGCTTACGCGCATGAAATCGCGCATTTCTTCGATGCGGTGACACATGGCAAGCCGGTGCGCACCACCGTGGCCGACGGCCTGAAAGCGCTCGAACTCGCGGAGGCCGCGAGCCGGTCGTGGCGCGAGGGCCGTGCGGTCAAACTAGGCGAGGCGTCGTGATGACCGCGGGCGCAGCGCGGCTTCGGGTGGGTGTGGTCGGCCTTGGGCGTCTGGGCAAGCGGCACGCGGAGAATCTGGCGTATCGCGTGCCGGGCGCGTCGGTCGTGGCGGCCTGCAGTCCGGTGGACGAGGAGCGGGCGTGGGCGCGTGAAGCGTTGCCCGCGCCGCGTCTGTACGACGATTACGCGGCGTTGCTCGCCGATCGCGAGGTCGATGCCGTCTGGCTGGTGACGCCGTCGTCGTTGCACGCGCAACAGATCGTCGATGCGTTGCGTGCGGGCAAGCATGTGTTTTGCGAGAAGCCTTTGTCCCTGGATCTGGCGGAGTGCGAGAGGGTACTCGCCGAGGCTGCGCGCTATCCGCATCTGCAAGCCACGATTGGTTTCATGCGGCGCTTCGATCCGAGCTATCAGGACGCGTTCGACAAGATCGAAGCGGGCAAGATCGGCCGGCCGTTTCTGGTGCGCTCGCAGACCGCGGATCAGAACGACGCCCACGGGTTTTTTGTGCGCTTTGCGGCGACGTCTGGCGGAATCTTTCTCGATTGCACGGTGCACGATATCGATGTGGCGCGCTGGTTATTGGGCCGGCCGCGCGCCAAACGCGTGTTTGCGGCGGGTGTCGCTGCGATGCATGAGGGGCTGCGGGAATTCGGCGATGTCGATAACGGTGTCGCGATCTGCGAGTTCGAGGGCGGCAAGCTGGCCATGTTTTATGCGTCGCGGACGCAGGCGCATGGCAACGATACGCATAGCGAAGTGATTGGTACGGCTGGGGCGCTGGCGATTGGTCGTAACCCGCGTGCGAATCGTGTTGAGATTTATGACGCGACCGGGATTCGCAACGAATGTACGGCGAATTTCTTTGATCGGTTTGAGGACGCGTTTTTGTTCGAGGCGCAGGCGTTTGTTGCGGCTGTGCGGGGTGGGGTGGGTTGTTCCGCTGCGCAGGTTGGGGCTTCGCTTGCGGATGCGTTGGAGGCTACGCGGATTGCCGGGGCGTTGAGGGAGTCTTTGCTGAAGGGGGAGGCGGTTGTGCTGTAGGTGGGTTTCTTTGTCTATGTTCCTTTTGGTGTTGGCCTTTCCTTGATTTGTTAGTGGTCTATTGGCGTTGCCCCTGTGCGGGGCCTATGGACCTATCCGTAATTTTGTGGGCGAGGCATATCATGAGAAGTAAAAGTCATGGATATGCCGATGAAGAAGAAACGCACCGTCGCTTCGCAGGCAGCGGCCCGAGGGCCGCTGCCTGCCCTGCCGGAAGGTCTGCTTGACGACCTGGTCAGAGGCCCGATGACGCCGGACCTGTCCGCATTTTCGTGGGCGAGGCGGTTAAAAACCCTCGTGCTCAACGGGCCTGCGTAAATCGTTCACCGAACAGAATAGCAAACTGGTTCATCGCGGATTTCCAATCAAAGGTGCTCCGCACCGATTTCGCCAACATGTTGCGTAGCGCGAGCCAGAGCAGCTTGACGGCCGCCTCGTCGTTCGGGAAATGGCCTCGCGTCTTGATGATCTTGCGCAGTTGCATGTTCAAACTCTCAATGGCGTTGGTGGTGTACACCACCCGTCGAATGTCCGGGGGGAACACGAAGAACGGTATGACGTGCTCCCAGGCACGCTGCCAGCATTGGACGATCATCGGGTATTTGGCGCCCCATGGCCCTTCGGCGAAGTCGCGTAACGCTTGCTCTGCGGCCTCTGCGCTGGCGGCAGCATAGATCGGTCTCAACGCTTGGGCGAGCGCTTTGCGGTCCTTGTAGTTGGCAAATTCCAGGCTATTGCGGATCAAATGCACGATGCAGGTCTGCACGGTGGCACGGGGGTAGACCGCAGCGATTGCCTCGGGCAAACCCTTCAGACCATCCACCACGGCGATCAGGATGTCCTGACAGCCGCGCGTCTTGAGTTCGTTGAACACCTTGAGCCAGAACTTCGCGCCTTCGGTCTGCTCGATCCAGAGCCCCAGCACGTCGCGCTGGCCGTCGGCCTGGATGCCCAGCGCCAGGTACACGGCCTTATTGCTGACCATGCCGCCGTCGCGAATCTTGACCCGCAGCGCGTCGAAGAACACCACCGGATACATCGTCTCGAGCGGACGACTTTGCCAGGCGAAGGCTTCGGCCATGACTTCGTCGGTCACCGAACTGATGAAATCGGGCGAGACCTCGGTTCCGTAGCTCTCGGCTAGAAAAGCGCGGATCTCACGCACACTCATGCCACGCGCGTACATCGCGATGATGCGCTCGTCGAAGCCGGTAAAACGGCGCTCGTGCTTGGGAATGAGGATCGGCTCGAAGCTGCCGTCCCGGTCGCGTGGGATCTCGACCCGAACCGGGCCGCGGTCGGTCATGACGGTTTTGCCACTGGCGCCGTTGCGTTCGTTGACCTGACCGAGCGGCTTGACCTGGCCGGACGGGTAACCCAGATGCAGATTCATCTCGGCGCCCATCGCCCGTTCGATGATGGCCTTGTTGAATGCCAGCATCAGGTCTTGAACGTCGCCGGGCGACATAGGCCCTTTGACCAGTTGATCCATCAACTCATCTGGCAGTTCAGGCAGCGGCCCGCGGGCCGCTGCCTGAGACGCTGCTGTCCGTTTCTTTTTCATCGGCATATCCATGACCTTGATCCCTCATGATATGCCCCGCCCACGAAATCGCGGATAGGTCCATGACGCCCGGCGAGGTCCAGGACCTGATGCTGGCATTCAACAAGGCACTCATCGAGCGCGCAATGGGCGCCGAGATGAAGATGCCAATAGACCACTTACAAATCAAGGAAAGGCCAACCCCAAAAGAAACACCGACACAACCCCGCGCCCCAGCACCCCCGCGCCCCCTGCGGTAGAATTCAAGCCTCCGTCCGGCGTCGCGAACGACGCCCTGTCCCCGAAGGTCATCGTCGATGCAAATTCAGATTCACAAGGAAGTCGATGCGCGCGGGCTGATGTGCCCGCTGCCCATTTTGCGCGCGAAGAAAGCGCTCGCCGACATGGAAAGCGGCCAGATTCTCAAGGTGCTGGCCACCGATCCTGGCTCGCAACGCGATTTCGCCGCGTTTGCCAAGCAAACGGGCAATGAAATCGTCGAAAGCTCGGCGCAAGACAAAGTCTTCACCTTCCTGATGAAACGCCGCTGAAACCGGCGCGCACGCCGCGAGACAACCAGGCAGCCGCGAGAAAACAAAAGGCGCTGTGCCCGCGAAAGCAGGGCACAGCGCCTTTTTACTTCGGTTCGACGCTATCGGGAGGCTAGCGGGACCCGCTCAGCCTTCCAGCACCGGCGAACGCGTGCGCAGATATTCTTCGAAATCCGCAGCCACTTCCGGGTGACGCAGGGCGAATTCGACCGTCGCCTTCAAATAGCCGAGCTTGCTGCCGCAGTCGAAACGCGTGCCGTGATACTTGTACGCCAGCACCTGTTCGTCGGCGAGCAGGGATTGAATCGCGTCCGTCAGCTGCAATTCACCGCCCGCGCCCGGCTTCAACGCGCGCAGATGTTCGAAGATGCGCGGCTTGAGCACGTAGCGGCCCACCACGCCGAGATTCGAAGGGGCCACGCTCGGTTCCGGCTTTTCGACGATACCCGACATCTTGATGATCGAATCTTCCCATTCCTTGCCGTCGACAATGCCATACGACTTGGTTTCCTGCGCCGGGATCTCTTCCACGCCGATCACCGAGCTGTGATAGTGATCGAACACCTCGATCATCTGCGCCATGACAGGCGGCGTGCCGTACAGCAAGTCGTCCGCGAGAATCACGGCAAACGGGTTGTCGCCCACCAGCTTCTCGGCGCACAGCACCGCGTGGCCGAGGCCCAGCGCTTCCGGCTGACGCACGTAGAAGCAATCCACATGGCTCGGCTTGATGCTGCGCACGAGCTCCAGCAGCTTGTCCTTGCCGCGCGCCTGGAGTTCAGCTTCGATCTCATACGACTTGTCGAAATGGTCTTCGATCGCGCGCTTGCTGCGGCCCGTGACAAAGATCATTTCGGTGATGCCGGCCGCCATCGCCTCTTCGACCGCGTACTGGATCAAAGGCTTGTCGACGATCGGGAGCATCTCTTTCGGGCTCGCCTTCGTGGCAGGGAGGAACCGGGTGCCAAGACCTGCTACCGGAAAAACCGCCTTTGTAACTTTTAGCATGTGATTACCCTGAATCCTCTGAATTAGCTATCGGTCCTTGCCCGCCTCTCAGGGGGCGGGCACGGAGCGTCGATCAGGCCGGCAAGCGAGCCAATTGGGCTTTCAGCTTGCCCACCGTGGCTTCGAATTCTGCCAGTCTTTTCTGCTCCTGCTCAACGACTGCCGGCGGCGCCTTTGCAACGAAACTCTCATTCTGCAATTTGCCGTTGCACTTGATGATCTCCGTGCTCAACCGCGCAATCTCCTTCGACAACCGCTCGCGCTCGACTGCCACATCGATTTCCACCTTCAGCACGAGCTTGTCATTCCCAACGATAGCAATTGGCGCGCCATCTGCCTGCGCATCCAGGCTTGCTTCGTCGGCAATGATCTGCACTTCGGACAAACGGGCCAATGCCTGGGCGTACGGAGCGAACGTGCGCAGGCGCTCCGCGTTGCCGGTAGCGAGCAACGGCACCTTGACCGCCGGCGACAGATTCATTTCGCCGCGCAGATTCCGGCACGCATCGATCACTGCTTTCAGGTCGGCCGCCCACTGCTCGGCGTCTTCATCGATCTTCGACGGTTCGGCAACGGGGTAAGGCTGCACCATGATGGACGCTTCACCCTCAGCCATGCCTTCGGGATAACGCCCGGCCAACGGTGCCACTTTTTGCCACAGCGCTTCGGTGATGAACGGAATCACCGGATGCGCGAGGCGCAGCACCGTCTCGAGCACGCGCAGCAGCGTGCGGCGAGTTGCGCGCTGCTGGTTCGGCTGACCCGTCTGGATCTGAACCTTGGCGAGTTCGAGATACCAGTCACAGTATTCGTCCCATACGAACTTGTATAGGGCGTTGGCCACATTGTCAAAACGATAGTCGGCGAAACCCTTGGCGATTTCCGCTTCCACCCGTTGCAGACGGGAGACTATCCAGCGGTCGGCCGACGAGAAGTTCAGGTGTCCGTCCGGACCGCATTCGCCGCATTGCGCCGGCTTGCCGAAGCCGCAATCGTGGCCTTCGCAGTTCATCAGCACGAAACGGGTGGCATTCCACAGCTTGTTGCAGAAGTTGCGATAGCCTTCGCAGCGCGCGAGATCGAAGTTGACGTTGCGGCCCAATGTGGCCATCGAGGCCATGGTGAAGCGCAATGCGTCGGTGCCGAACGCCGGGATGCCGTCGGGGAATTCCTTGCGGGTCTTCTTTTCGATCGACGCGGCCTGCTTCGGGTTCATCAGGCCGGTCGTGCGCTTGGCGACCAGCGCGTCGAGGCCGATGCCGTCGACGATGTCGATCGGGTCGAGCGTGTTGCCCTTGCTCTTCGACATCTTCTGGCCTTCGGCGTCGCGCACGAGACCGTGCACGTACACCGTGTCGAACGGCACCTTGCCGGTGAAGTGCGTGGTCATCATGACCATGCGCGCGACCCAGAAGAAGATGATGTCGAAGCCGGTGACCAGCACCGAAGAAGGCAGGAAGTGCTTGAGCTCCAGCGTTTCATTCGGCCAGCCGAGCGACGAGAACGGCACCAGAGCAGATGAGAACCACGTGTCGAGCACGTCTTCGTCGCGCTTGAGCGCGCCCGTGTAGCCGGCTGCCGTGGCCTTGGCGCGCGCGTCTTCTGCGGTTTTCGCGACGAAGATTTCGCCGTTTTCGCCGTACCACGCCGGGATCTGATGGCCCCACCAGAGCTGGCGCGAGATGCACCAGTCCTGAATATTCTCGAGCCACTGGTAGTAAGTGGTGGTCCAGTTTTCCGGCACGAATCTGATTTCGCCGCTGCGCACCACGTCGAGCGCAGTTTCGGCGATCGATTTGCCCGGATTGAAGGTGCCTTCCGGCGCCGGCTTGCTCATGGCGACGAACCATTGGTCCGTCAGCATCGGCTCGATCACGACGCCCGTGCGGTCGCCGCGCGGCACCATCAGCTTGTGCGGCTTGACCGATTCGAGCACGCCGAGCGCTTCGAGGTCGGCCACCACCTGCTTGCGGGCTTCGAAACGGTCGAGGCCGCGGTATTTTTCCGGCGCGTTGTCGTTGATCTTCGCGTCGAGCGTGAGGATTTCGATTTGCGGCAGCTTGTGGCGCAGGCCGACCTGGTAGTCGTTGAAATCGTGCGCGGGCGTGACCTTGACGACGCCGGTGCCGAATTCGCGGTCGACATAATCATCCGCGATGATCGGCACTTCGCGGCCCGACAGCGGCAGCGTGACCGTCTTGCCGATCAGGCGCGCGTAGCGCTCGTCTTCCGGGTGGACCATCACGGCGGTGTCGCCGAGCATGGTTTCCGGTCGGGTGGTGGCGACCGTCAGATGGCCCGAGCCGTCCGTGAGCGGGTACTGGATGTGCCAGAGCGAGCCGTTTTCTTCCTCGCTGACCACTTCGAGGTCGGAGACGGCCGTGAGCAGCACCGGATCCCAGTTCACGAGGCGCTTGCCGCGGTAGATCAGGCCTTGCTCGTACAGGCGTACGAACACGTCGCGCACGGCGGCCGACATCTTGTCGTCCATCGTGAAATATTCGCGCGTCCAGTCGATCGAGGCGCCCAGACGCCGCACCTGATTCGTGATGGTCGAGCCGGATTGCTGTTTCCATTCCCAGACGCGTTCGACGAACTTTTCACGGCCCAGGTCGTGGCGCGAGACGCCTTGCGCGTCCAGTTGCCGCTCGACGACGATTTGCGTGGCGATACCCGCGTGGTCCGTGCCCGGCACCCACAGGGTGTTTTCACCGAGCATGCGGTGATAGCGGGTGAGGCCGTCCATGATCGTCTGGTTGAACGCGTGGCCCATGTGGAGAGTGCCCGTGACGTTCGGTGGCGGCAGCTGGATTGAGAAATCTTTCCGGTTTTCCTGGATGACGGGCGTCGCGTACGCGCGCTTTTCCCATTCGGGGCCCCAGTGGGCTTCGATGGTCTGGGGCTCGAAGCTTTTTGCAAGCGTGGAGGTGGTGTCGCTCGGAGTCTCGCTCATTGTGTCGATTCGGCTGGTGAATGCAAAGAATGCCTGATTATAAGCGGCGCTCCGCGGCCGGGGATTTTTGCCGTTTGAGGCGCGATGAGATGCGAGTCGAGTCCGGGTCGCCGTCTGCGTCAAACCGGACGCGCAACGTCGTCGGGCCAGTACACGCGGGTATCACATCCCTGCACCTCGGCCGTGCTGCAATGGGTCTGGCAGCACCGCGCCTTTCCTCATGTTTGCTGCCTTCCTTTCCTTCACACGGAGTCTGGAAAAATGACGATATCCCCGGCAAGCGGTTCGACCTCTCCCGTGCGGGAGGATCTATATAAGGCGAACAAAGACACCGGTAAGCCCGAGCCCGCCGCAAATGCTTTGCCGAACCCCGCTGTCACACCACCCGTCGCTTCGCAGGCAGGGTCGAAGAAGAACGATGCCCCCGGCCGTCGGGCAGGGCCTTCCACATCAGCTGCCTTATCGTCGCGCCAGACCTGCGGCGAGGCGCTGCCGGTGCAGGTCGGCCATGCGACTGCGAGAGCCAGAGCGCCGGATGCTTTATCGAGCGAAAACCGTTCTGCGAGGGCTGTGCCTGCGCGCGCCGGTGCCATTGCGGCAGGGGATCTCAACGGTTTGAACGGCAAGTCTTCCGCCGGGGCCGCGAATGCGCCGCAGGTCACGCAACCCACAGATATGCTGCCCGCCGCCAGCACCGAAGAGTTCAAGGAACTCAACAGGAAGTACGACACGGTGGATGGCTACGCTCACCGCAGCAGCGAGACCAACTCCCGAATTGCGCAGGAAATCGAAGCCGGCATCCAGCAGGAAATGACCGGATATCCGCCTCAGGTGATCCGGTTTCAGGAAAGGCAAACGCATTTGCAAGGCATGCTGTCCGAGCTTCCGGATAGCGAGCGGCAATTCTACGGCGGTGTTCTTGCCACAGTGGGCGCGGCCTACCAGCTCGAAACCGACGGCGACAAACGCTACGTACTAGACCAGAAGCTGGCCGGTCTGGAGCATACCGTTCGCGAGGAAGTCAACCGGGCTCGCAACGATCCGGTCGACCGGGTGCTAGGCCAGTTCAACCCGCCCATGGGCGAAGCCTATCTGAACAAGGAGGACCGGGAACGCTCGGGCAGTCTGGACAAATTGCGCGAACAGTTTCTAGGGGCGGCGGATGCCGGCGAAAGGGAGAGCATATTCGCCGAAGCCAGCGACCTGAAAAGCAAACTGCAAGGGCGAATCTCCGTCGAAGTCGGCAAACGCCAGCGCGTGGAACACGCGCAGTGGAAGGAGGCCAACGGTGAAGTGGACCGCATTCTGCGGGAAGCCGAGGCGCAGACCGATCCCGCGAGGCGCTACGAACTGATTGGCCGTCAACTTTTTCAGATCAACCCGGGCGAGGACGCGTTGAAAGACAAAGTCGTTCTGGCCTTTACAGAACGCATGCACGATTCGCCGCCATTGCGGGACAAACTGGATACCTGGCACGATCATGTCAGCGGCCCACTCAATGCGCAATCCGTGGGCGCGGCCAAAAAATATACGGATATTCTCAGCAACCTGCCGCCCGTGAGCGCCGACTACGTGCGTGATCTCAGCGACCGGTACAACGCCGTCCTCCAGGACGTCACTTATAAAGACGATTCCATCACCCCCGCGGCGCGGGCGGAAAAGACGGCCGGGCAGGTGCTGGAAGGCGTTGAGCGCGTGCTGCTCGGCCTGACGCCTTTAGCTCCGCTGGCCGATCTCCAACCCTCCACCTTGCCGGACAACGTCCGCATGGGCCTCGATTATGGATCGGCGCTCCTCGGCATGCTGGGTGGGGAAGGCTGGGGTATCGCCAGAGAAATCGGTCTCGCGGGCAAAGCGGTCTCCGCGGCAGCACGGGATGCCGAGGCGGCCAACCTGGCTGGAGAGGGCGGCGCCACTGCCGGCAAAGGTCTGGTTCAGTCAGCGGGTAAAGGCGTTCTGGAGGGCCTGCAGGCAGAACAGACCTTGAGTCGCGACGCGAGGGCAGCGGAACAGGCGCTGCTGGAGAAGACCCTGGCCGAGGCTGGTCCAGCCGTGGATCCCACCAGCCTGCTCGCGCACCAGAGCGTGGCGGACGGGCCCCATGGATCGCTGGTGAATTACGCCGATCCCGACGTATCGTTGAAGGATCTCCGTGCGGGCCCGACCCGAGGCATCCTGGTGGATGCCAAAGGTGACCGGTATATCGAACTTGGCGGAAAGGCTTATCACGCCCGTTTTGACCGGGATACAGACAGTTGGCGGGTGTTTAACAAAGGGGCGGATTTGAAGCCGCAATACCCCGTCCGCCTGAATGAGACAACGCAGAAGTGGGAGCTTGATCGTGAAGTGGGGCTGAGGGGCGGAGCGGCAGGAAAAAAAATTAGTGATGAAGTCCGGCAGGAAGTCATCAGGCTATTGAATGAAGAGGACTTGTCATGCGGCGGAATCGCAAAGAAATTGGGAATATCTGAAGGGTCGGTACGCAGAATTGCCAAACAAGAAAAAATTACCTCGCTTGCCGCTGCTTCTTTTAAATATGTACCAATCTCAGACGGAACCAGGCGAGATATTGTCAAGTTGTTGAAAGACGGCGTGTCACGTGGGCAGATAGCCGCGCAATTTGGCGTATCCCAAACGACTGTCGGCAGGATCGCCAAGGAAGCCGGTATCGCGTCATCTGCCGGAGCTATGTCTGGTCGCACTGTGATTACGCCGGAAATCCGCGAGAAAGTGATTCAAATGCTGAAGAAAGATATGTCGCGTCGAGAAATAGCGCGGCAATTAGATATATCGGCAGGTTCGGTATTCAAAATTGCCGAGAAACACAAGATCCCCCTTACTGCCGCCGCATCTCTGCGCACCCTGAAAACTTCGGACGGAGATCGCCAGACAATCATCAAACTGCTCGAGGAGGGCGTGTTGAAACGAGAAATCGCCGCGCAGACGGGCGTGTCTCAAGCGACGATTTCGACGATCGCGAAGCAGGAGGGAATCGTTGCTGCCATGCCCAAGGGCGTGACGCCGGAGCAGATCGACCAGATATTTGCACTGAAAGACCAGGGGAAGACCAATGTCCATATTGCCGACGCGCTCAAGTTCTCGAAGAGTAAAGTCAGCGACATTCTCGTCAATTACAACCCCGCTACTTACAAAAGGTCGTGGTGGAATACGACGCCGGAAAACCGGACAGCGGCGATTCAGCAACTGGACGAGGGCAAAACTTCCAGAGAAATTGCACGGGATCTGAAACTTCCATTTGAAACCGTGCGGGGGATTGCCAACGAACACCGGATGGCAAGAGATTCGTTGGCGAGGGAGCTTCTGGAGCAAGGAAAGTCCGCCGAAGAGGTGGCCGAGTCGCTAGACATGCATCCCGACTATGTCAGGCGTCTGACCGACGGTATACGCGAAGGTACACATGACAGCCATTTCACTTCGAAAGACCGGGATGCGGCAATGGACATGTTCGAGAAGGGTTATGACAAAGAGGAGGTTGCCGCGAAACTCGGCATTTCTCCGTGGAAGGCCCGTAGCCTTGTTAATGAATTCCAGACGCAAACCATGGATTCGGTGACGCCGGAGCAACTGGACGACATCGCACGGATACTCAGCAATGTGGACTATTGCCTGACGACCGGCGATCTCGCCAAGGCGACCGACTTGCCCGAAAGTACGGTTGCGCTTGTCGAGCAGCAGTATGCGGGTGGCTATATAGCTCGCTCGCGGTTTCCACAACCGGGTACGTCATCCGATATGTCGCTGGGACGTGGCGATCATTACGAGTGGATTCCACCGCTTTCTCCAGAGCAGGAAATCGAGGCGGTTCGTGCAATGAATGAAGGCGGGAGTCTTAAGGACGTTGCTGCGCAACTCAATCAACCTTACGCGGCGATCGAGCGTTTGCACGAGGGGGATTTACCACTCGTGGCACCGCAGGACGATGTTATGGACGTCCCCACAGCGCAACTGTCTCATCATGGAACGACTGCGCTCAGCGAGGCCGATAAAGCTGAAATCCGAAATCTGGCGCACAGAAGCGGTGTGAGCGCGTCATTCATTGCCAATCTGATTGATGCGCGAGTGGAAGACATTCAAAAAATACTGAGCTCGAATCCCTGAGCACCCCGTAGGCGACTTACCGGGCGCGGGCATGCCCTGCGGGCGAGGGGCTGCCCGTTCACGCGCAATGCCAGTCCACCAACAGTTGAGGCCGTGAAGCGGCACACCCGAACCCGCACAGACAAAAGCGCCGTGACGACGAAAAAGCCATTCCTCCCGGGGGCATATAATGTCGAACGACCTGCCGCCCCTCCAGACAAATGCCCGACCTGCTAGCCAATCTAAACCCCGAACAACACGCCGCCGTCACGCTCCCCAACGAGCCGGCGCTCATTCTCGCCGGCGCGGGCAGCGGCAAGACCCGCGTTCTGATCACGCGCATCGCCTGGCTGATCCAGCATGGGCTGGCCTCACCCGCCACGATTCTGGCGGTGACCTTCACCAACAAGGCCGCCCGTGAAATGATGTCGCGCCTGTCCGCGCTCCTGCCGATCGACACGCGCGGCATGTGGATCGGCACCTTCCACGGTCTGTGCAATCGCATGCTGCGCGCGCATCATCGCGACGCCGGCCTGCCGGCCACCTTCCAGATTCTCGATACCGCGGACCAGCTGTCCGCGATCAAGCGTCTGATGAAGGGCCTCAATATCGACGACGAAAAGTACCCGGCGAAAAATCTCCAGTACTTCATCAACAACGCGAAGGAACAAGGCCTGCGGCCTAAAGACGTCGACGCCACGGACAACTTCAACCGCAAATTCGTCGAACTCTACGAAGCCTACGACCAGCAGTGCCAGCGCGAAGGCGTCGTCGACTTTCCGGAATTGCTGCTGCGCTGCTACGAGCTGCTCGCGCACAATCCGCCGCTGCGCGCCCACTACCAGGCGCGCTTCAAGCACATTCTGGTCGACGAGTTCCAGGACACCAACAAGCTGCAATACGCGTGGCTCAAGCTGCTGGCGGGCCAGACCAACTCGATCTTCGCGGTCGGCGACGACGACCAGTCGATCTACGCTTTCCGCGGCGCGAACGTCGGCAACATGCGCGACTTCGAACACGAGTTCAACGTTCGCCACCTGATCAAGCTCGAGCAGAACTACCGCTCGCACGGCCATATTCTCGACGCCGCCAATCAGCTGATCGCCAACAACTCGCGGCGTCTGGGCAAGAATCTGCGTACCGACGCGGGCCACGGCGAACCGGTGCGCGTGTATGAATCCGCGACCGATTCGCAGGAAGCCGGCTGGATCGTCGAGGAAATCAAGGCGCTGATCAGCACCGGCACGTCGCGCAGCGAAATCGCGATTCTCTATCGCAGCAACGCCCAGTCGCGCACGATCGAACACACGCTGGTCAACGCGGGCATCGCGTACCGCGTGTACGGCGGCTTGCGCTTTTTCGAGCGCCAGGAAGTCAAGCACGCGCTCGCCTATCTGCGCCTGATCGACAATCCGAACGACGACACCGCGTTTGCGCGCGTCGTCAATTTCCCGACCCGCGGCATCGGCGCGCGCTCCATCGAGCAACTCGCGGACGCGGCGCGCCTGTACAACTGCTCGATGGCCGCGGCGATTCCGTACGTCGCGGGCAAGGCGGGTTCGAGCCTCGCGGGCTTCGCGAACCTGATCGGCAAGATGCGCGCGGAAACGCAGCAGATGAGCCTGCCGGAAACCGTGGAGTACGTGGTCCGCACCAGCGGCCTCGCGGAGTTCTACCAGAACGAGCGCGAAGGCCAGGACCGGCTGGAGAACTTGCAGGAACTGGTCAACGCGGCCGCCGCGTTCGTCAGCGAAGAGGGCTACGGCATGGACACGCCGGCGCGCTCCATTCCGCTGCGTCCGGGCGCGACCGCCGCACCCGAACTGGCCGTCGCCACCGACGATCCGAATACCGTCGTGCTCGACGCACCGGGCATCGCCGATCCCGCGCAAAACCCGGACACGATGACGCCGCTCGCCGGCTTCCTGTCGCACGCGTCGCTCGAAGCGGGCGACAACCAGGCGCAAGCCGGCCAGGAGGCCGTCCAACTGATGACGGTGCACGCCGCCAAGGGCCTCGAATTCACGGCGGTGTTCATCACCGGTCTCGAAGAGGGGCTGTTCCCGCACGAGAACAGCGCGATGGAATCGGACGGTCTGGAGGAAGAGCGCCGCCTGATGTACGTGGCGATCACGCGGGCGAAGGAGCGGCTGTATCTGTCCTTCGCGCAAAGCCGCATGCTGCACGGCCAGACCCGTTACAACATCCGCTCGCGTTTCTTCGACGAACTGCCGCAGGAAACGCTCAAGTGGCTCACGCCGAAAGTCGAGGCGGGCGCGCGTTGGGGCGGCCGTTCGGACAACGCGGGCTATGGGCGCGACTGGTTCGCGCGGCCGGGTTATACGGGACCTGCCTCATCCACACCGGCGCAGTTGCCCGCGTTCGCCAATGAACAGCGTGCGGCGGAAACGGGTTTCCGCGTGGGACAACAGGTGTTCCATACCAAGTTCGGCGAAGGCACGATCACCGCGCTCGAAGGCGGCGGCACCGACGCGAAGGCGCAGGTCAAATTCAAGCGGCACGGCGAGAAGTGGCTGGCGCTCGCGGTCGCCAAACTGCAGGCGGTGGAATGAGCGGGGCGGACGCCGGCATGCCGGGGATGGGCGCGCCCGGCACAGGAACGGCTGACGCGGGCGCGGCCGGCACGCGAGTGGCCGGGGCAGGAGCGGCTGACGCAGGCACCATGGCCGCGCGCACGTCCGCGCTCGACCCGAACCGCGGCGGCGCGCCGGTTTCGCATCGGCCGCTCGGGATTCTGGCGGCTTTGCCGCAAGAACTCGGCGATCTGCTCGAAGCGATGCGTGCCGAGGCCGGCGTGCGCACCATCACGCACGGTCAGCGAAACTATCACCTGGGCACCGTTCACGGCGCGCCGTGCGTCGTCACGCTGGCGCGCGTCGGCAAGGTCGCGGCGGCGGCCACGGTCAGCGCGCTGATCCACGCGTTCGACGTGGAAGCGATCGTGTTCACCGGCGTGGCCGGCGGCGTGGGGACCGAGGTGCGGGTGGGCGATATCGTCGTCGCCGACACGCTGCTTCAGCACGATCTCGACGCATCGCCGTTGTTTCCGCGTTTCGAAGTGCCGTTGCTGGGCATCTCGCATTTCAGCGCCGATGCGGCATTGGCCGGGCAGTTGGCGGCGGCCTGCGAATGCTTCGTCGCGCAAGAGGGCGCGGCCTCGGCAGCGCGTTTCGGTACGCGCGAGCCGCGCGTACATCGCGGTTTGATCATCAGCGGCGATCAGTTCGTGGCGAGCGCGGCGGGCGTTCGCGCTTTGCGCGATGCGCTGCCGAATGCGCTCGCGGTGGAGATGGAAGGCGCGGCCATCGCGCAGGTGTGTCACGAATACGGCGTGCCATGCGCGGTCGTGCGCACCATCTCGGATACCGCGGACGATCACGCGCCGGCGTCGTTCGTGTCGTTTCTCACGGAGATTGCCGGGACGTATTCGAACGCGATTCTGACGCGGTTTCTGCAGGCGCGGAGTTCACGAGTCTGACGGATGGCGTCGAGCGCGTTTTGCCGGCGCTCACGACGACAATGGCGCGCGCGTCGACCCGGCGCGCCCGTTGCATGCTACTTGTCGCTGGCGTCGCCCAGCGCCTCGCGCACCTGCTGCAAAGCCGCCGGATCCTCGATGGTCGGCAGATCGCCCGGTTCGCGCCCTTCGGCGAGTGCCGCGATCGCGCGTCGCAATAGCTTGCCGGAGCGCGTCTTCGGCAGCATCGGCACCACGACGACCCGCGTCGGCCGCGCAATCGCGCCGAGCTGACGGTCCACCGTCGCCATGAGTTCGGTTTCCAGCTTGCTGCGCTTTTTCGCGTCGGCATAGGCCTGCGCGTCGCGCAGCACCACGAAGGCCATCGCCGCCTGGCCCTTGAGCGCGTCCGCCACGCCGACCACCGCCACTTCCGCGACGGCCGCGTGGCTCGACAGCGCTTCCTCGATCTCGCGCGTGCCGAGCCGGTGACCGGCGACGTTGATCACGTCGTCGGTGCGGCCGAGGATCGTCACGTAGCCGTCCTCGTCCTGCACGCCCCAGTCGAAGGTCGAATAGACCTGCTGGTTCGGAACGCTTGACCAGTACGTGCTGACGAAGCGACGGTCGTCGCCCCATACCGTCGACATGCAGCCCGGCGGCAGCGGATAGGCCAGCGTGAGCACGCCTTTTTCGCCGGCCGGGCAAGGCTCGCCGGTCAGCTCGTTGCGCAAGGTCAGATTGAAACCCGCCGACGGCACACCGGGCGAGCCGAGCTTGGTGGGCAGCGCTTCGACGCCGCGCGGAATGGCCAGCATCGGCCAGCCGGTTTCGGTCTGCCAGTAGTTGTCGATCACCGGCTTGCCGAGCGCGTCGGCGATCCATGCGGCGGTCGGTTCGTCGAGTGGCTCGCCGGCAAGGAACAGCGCGCGCAGGCTCGACAGATCGGCTTTCTTCAGGAACGCCGGGTCCTGCTTTTTCAGCACGCGCAAGGCGGTCGGCGCGGTGAACATCAGATTGATCCTGTGATGCTCGACGAGCCGCCACCAGATGCCGCCGTCCGGGCGGATCGGCGTGCCTTCGTACATCACCGTGGTGAGGCCCGCGATCAGCGGCGCGTAGACGATATAGCTATGGCCGACCACCCAGCCCACGTCGGAGGCGGTGAACATCGTGTCGCCCGGCTTGCCCTGGAAGATATGTTCCATCGACGCGGCCAGCGCGACCGCATAGCCGCCGACGTCGCGCTGCACGCCCTTCGGCTTGCCGGTCGTGCCCGACGTGTACAGCACATAGGAAGGCTCGTTCGATTCGAGCCACTCGCACGGCACGTGGGCGTCGAAAAACTGTTCGCGCAGCGGTTCGTAGGCGACCAGGTAGCTCGCGTTGAGGCGCTCGGGCGCGAGTTGCCGGTCGATCAGCAAAACGCGCGGCGTCTTGTGGCTCGCGCGGGCGAGCGCTTCGTCCACGAGGGGCGTGTAGTCGATCACCTTGCCGCCGCGCGCGCCGGCGTCGGCGGTGACGATCAGCACGGGCTTCGCATCGTCGATGCGGGCCGCGAGATTCGGCGCGGCGAAGCCGCCGAACACCACCGAATGAATCGCGCCGAGCCGCGCGCACGCGAGCATCGCGAACAGGGCCTCGGGGATCATCGGCAAATAGAGCAGGACGACGTCGCCACGCTTCACGCCGAGCGAGCGCATGACCGCGGCCATGCGATTGATTTCCGCGTGCAGTTCGGCGTAGGTGTAGCGCCGCTCGATGCCGGTTTCCGTCGAGACATACACCAGCGCGTTCTGCTGCGCGCGCTCGGCCAGATGACGGTCCACCGCGTTGTGGCAGAGATTCGTGCGGCCGCCGACGAACCAGCGCGCGAACGGCGGATTCGAACGGTCGAGCACCGTGTCGAACGGCGTCTGCCAGTGGATGCGCCGCGCTTCGTCGCGCCAGAATGCCTCGGGGTGCTCGATCGAACGGCGATGGAAGTCGCGATAGCTGGTCATCTGCGGCGATCCTTCTGCTGCGTGAGTGAACGCATGTCGGGGCGCGCTGCCGTGTGGCGCGGCGCGAGAACAACGCGGGTATCCGCACAAGCATAGAGCACGCGCGGCTCGGCGGACAACGCGGGTTCACCATGAGCGGCGCGCTAGAAAAAAGGCGCCGCGGCGCCTTTCTCCCGATGCCCCTTCCGTGATGCCGGTCAGGCCTTCGCGCGCTTGCCTTCCACATCCGGCAGAAACACCGTCAGCACGCCGATCAGCGGCAGGAACGAACAGACCTTGTACACATAGGTGATGCTGGTCGCATCGGCCAACTGCCCGAGCACGGCCGCGCCGATGCCGCCCATGCCGAACGCGAAGCCGAATAACAGGCCCGCGACCATGCCCACCTTGCCGGGGATCAACTCCTGCGCATACACGAGAATCGCCGAGAAGGCGGAGGCCAGCACCACCCCGATGATCACCGTCAGCACGCCGGTCCAGAACAGGTTGGCGTAGGGCAGCAGCAGCGTGAAGGGCGCCACGCCGAGAATCGACACCCAGATCACATACTTGCGGCCGATCCGGTCGCCGATCGGCCCGCCGATCACCGTGCCCGCCGCGACCGCCGCGAGGAACACGAACAGGTGGACCTGCGCGGCCTGCACGGGCAGATGGAATTTGTCGATCAGATAGAAGGTGAAGTAGCTGTTGATGCTGGCGAGATAGAAGTACTTCGAGAACACCAGCAGGATCAGCACGCCCATCGCGAACATGACCTTGCTGCGCGAGAGCGTGGCATGGCCGGCCGCGCCGCGCGCCTTCTTCGCCGACGGATGCTGCTTGTACCAGCGGCCGATCTGCGTCAGCACGACGATCGCGACGAGCGCCGCCACCGAGAACCACGCAATGCTGCGCTGGCCGTGCGGAATCACGATCAACGCGGCGAGCAGCGGCCCGAGCGACGAACCCGCATTGCCGCCCACCTGGAACAGCGACTGCGCAAGCCCGTGACGGCCGCCCGACGCCATGCGCGCCACCCGTGACGATTCCGGATGGAACACCGACGAGCCGCAGCCGACCAGCGCCGCCGCCACCAGCAGCACGCCGAAACTGGGCGCGACCGACATGAGCAGCAGGCCGGCGAGCGTGAAGCCCATGCCGACGGGCAGCGAATACGGCTTCGGATGCTTGTCCGTATAGATGCCGACGAGCGGCTGCAGCAGCGACGCGGTGATCTGGTAGGTCAGCGTAATCAGGCCGATCTGTCCGAACGACAACGAGAAGTTGTCTTTCAGCATCGGGTAGATCGCGAGAATCAACGACTGGATCATGTCGTTGAGCAAATGCGAAAAGCTGATTGCGCCGAGCACGGAGTAGACCGTGCGCTGGACGCTGGCGGCCGGCTGCGCGGCGGTGGCGGCGGTTGCGGTGCCGGTCGGCGCGCCGGCGAGGGCGCTTTTTTCGAGGCTCGTTTGCATACGCTGGATGAGAGAGGAGAAAGAGTGATCTGACGCCGCGGTGCGGTTCAAACACCGTTTTCAGTGCTGCGACATGTCGACGCGGTTTTTGGCGAAGTCAGTTATTTGTCGAAGTTTAATGTGGCTTGACTGAATTGTAAGGACAAGTTTTGTCGCGAATCGGACAGGCGGCGCGGAGGAGGGACAGCGTGCGCGCGCCGAAACGGGGCGGCGCGCGCACCGCGGCGGTGCCAGCAATGAGGTATTGCGACGCTTCCGCGCCGACGGCATCTCGTCCGATAAATACCAACCCGGCGATTTTTGGCCATGTATAAAACCGGTCGCGGGCGCGAGGCTTACGAGGCGGCGCGTCGAGGACCGGGTGACACACGACCGGCATTGCGCGAGCGACGCTAAAGATCGCAGACGTTGTGCCGTAGACCCGGAGAGATGAGCAGCAATGCCGGAACCGACCTTTCCGGCAGGTCTACACGTGGGGACGGGGAATATGAAAGCAGTTTCGCTGGGTGGCCAGACGGGCGCGGGGTTCGTACCGGAGGGAGAAGCGGCCGGCAAGACGCCGCCGCAGGGCGAGCGCAGCCGTTCGCGCGCGGTCAGGTTCAAGGGTTTGTCGGTGAAGGCGATGCTGCGCCTCGCGTTTGCCGTGCTGCTGATCGGAACGCTGCTGATCGGCGTGTTTGCGTTGACCCAGATCAGCCGCCTGAATGCATCCGCCCAATCCATCTACGATCAGGGGCACGTTGCCAGCCGTGCGGCCGAAGAGGCGCGCGGCTACATGCTGCGCGCGAGCCGCGCGCAAAAAATGCTGCTCACCGCGACCACCGCGAAAGAACGCGACGATCTCGGTGCCGACATCGAGACGGGCTTGAGCGGTCTCGCCACGCAACTCGGTACGCTGCAACAGTACGTCGACGCCTCCGACGCGAAGGCCGTCGACCAGCAGAAGAAATTCGCCGCCGCCGTGACGGCGTGGAGCGGACATCTGCGCGACTTCGTGACGCTCGTGAAGGCGCAGCCGCTCGATCTCTCCCAGATGAACTGGCAGGTCGGCACGCAGGACGTGTCGCTGCTGGTCGAAACCGGCAAGCTCGAAAAACTCGTCGACGAACTCGTCGCGCAGCGCGGCACGGCGGCGAAGGCGACCATCGAGGCGTCGGGCTTCATTTACCACTCGTCGTTCGTGATGATCGCGGTCGCGACGCTCGGCCTGATCGTGCTCGCGTTCGGCATCAGCGAGTGGGTGGTGCGGCGCCTTGCCGGCCAGCTCGGCGGCGAACCGGCGTACGCGAAGGAAATTGCCAGCCGGATCGCGGCGGGCGATCTGTCTGTCGAGATCGCGTTGGGTCGCAAGGACAGGTCGAGCATGCTGTTCGCGCTGCAAGACATGCAAAGCGGCCTCGCGACGACGGTCGCCGACATTGCATCGAGCGCGGACGCGATTGCGACGGCATCGGGCGAGATTTCGATGGGTAATCTCGACCTGTCGCAGCGCACCGAGCAACAGGCGATGGCGCTCGAGCGCACCGCCACCAGCATGGAGCAATTGACCTCGACCGTGCGCCAGAATGCCGACAATGCGAAGCAGGCCAGCACGCTGGCCAATAACGCATCGGAGATCGCGGAGAAGGGCGGCGAGGTGGTGAGCCGGGTGGTCGCGACGATGAACGAGATCAACGACAGCGCGCGCAGTATCGGCGACATCATCGGCGTGATCGAGGGGATTGCGTTTCAGACCAATATTCTCGCGCTGAACGCGGCGGTCGAGGCCGCGCGTGCCGGAGAGGAAGGACGCGGATTTTCCGTGGTCGCAGCGGAAGTGCGTAATCTGGCGCAGCGGAGCGCGGCGGCCGCCAAGGAGATCAAAGGCTTGATCAGTACCTCGGTCGAACGGGTGAGCAATGGGTCGACGCTCGCTCAGGATGCCGGGCAGACTATGGATGAAGTCGTCAAGGCCGTGAAGCGCGTGACCGACATCATGGGCGAGATTTCGGCAGCTTCGTCCGAGCAGAGCGCCGGGATCGAAGAAATCAACCTCGCGGTGACGCAGATGGATTCCGGGACGCAGCAGAATGCGGCGTTGGTGGAAGAGGCGACGGCCGCGGCCAGGTCGTTGGACGATCAGGCGCGGGGGTTGAAGGTGATGGTGGGGAAGTTCAGGTTATAAGTGGGGGGCCTGGTCGGCGGGGTTTTTTGGGGTGTTGGCCTTTCCTTGCTTTCCTGGTGGTCTATTAGCGTTGCCCCTGTGCGGGGCAATGCTCTCAACTTAAGCCCCAAAGAGCTTGTAAACGAGGCATTGCCCCTGTAAACTTCATCGCATAACTCACTGATTAATCAACGATATGAACTCAAATGCCAGCGTCCTCGCGGCTTCTGGCTGAGTTCTCCGAATTCCTGTTCGATCCGGCGCTCGCCGATCGCGTGCGTCGTTCTCCCACCGCCTTTACCCGCAATCGCACACTGACCTTGCCGCGCATGGCCGCGCTGATGATGTCCGGCATGTGCGCCAGCGTGCAGGCCGAACTTGACGCGCTATTCGGCGCAAAAATCCTCGCCGACAACCTGTTGACCCTGCTCAGCGATCTCGATGCGCCGCACGACGACAGACATGCCAGCCGTCCTAATCGGGTGTATGCACTGGGCGCACTCAAGCCCATCCTCGGCGCGTGTCTTCTGCGCATCCAGCGCTGTCTGGACGGCCTCGTCGGTGTGCTGGAAGTGATCCACCAGACCCGATGCCGGATACAGCCCTCACGCTCCTATCCA
Source organism: Paraburkholderia aromaticivorans (assembly GCF_002278075.1). Lineage (NCBI taxonomy): Bacteria > Pseudomonadati > Pseudomonadota > Betaproteobacteria > Burkholderiales > Burkholderiaceae > Paraburkholderia > Paraburkholderia aromaticivorans. The sequence goes on from NZ_CP022989.1 coordinate 2,398,715, forward strand.
AGAGCACCCAGAAAAGCCAAGCCCCACTTCCATCTCGCGTACAAACTCGCTTGATGCAGCGGGGCTTAAGTTGAGAGCATTGCCCCGCACAGGGGCAACACTAATAGACCACGAAGAAAGCAAGGAAAGGCCAACACCCCAAAAAAACCCCGCCGAGCAGGCCCAAACGAATCACCCAGCCTTGGCGCTCCCAGGCGTAACCACAACCGTGCAGGTAATCCCCGCAGCCAACACGACATTGTCAGGCACCGAATCGATCTTCACCCGCACAGGCACGCGCTGCGCCAACCGCACCCAGTTAAAAGTCGGATTCACATCGGCAAGCAGTTCACGGCTTTCAGGATTATCCCGGTCATAGATCCCTCGGGAAATACTCTCGACATGCCCCTGCAGCGTGCCGCCGCTCATCAGCCGAACCTCGGCCTTATCGCCGACGCGCACATGCGGCAGCTTGGTTTCCTCGAAATAGCCATACACCCAGAACGAGTGGCTATCGACAATCGCCAGCTTGGCCGAACCCACCGTCGCATAGTCGCCGCGGAACACGCTCAGGTTCGTCACATACCCGTCGACCGGCGACACCACCCGCGTGCGTTCGAGATTCAGCTTGGCCGCATCGAGCGTCGCCAAAGCCTGCTGATAGGAAGCCTCGGCGGCCGAAGCCGTGTGCGTGGCATTCTCACGGTTTTCTTTCGACACGACCAGCGCATCCATATCCGCACGCCGTTGCGCGTCATCGCGCCTCATCTGCAGTTCGGCCTTGCGCGCGGCGACCGCAGCCTGGGCTTGCTCAACCGCAAGCTGATAGTGCGATGGGTCGATCTGCATCAGCAGATCGCCTTTCTTCACCAGCTGATTGTCCTTCACTGGCAGATCGACAATCGCGCCGGAAACGTCCGGGGCGATATTCACGATCTCGGCGCGCACGCGACCGTCGCGCGTCCACGGTTCGTCCATGTAATGAACCCACAGCATGCGTCCAATCAGAATCGCGACGATAAAAATAACGGCTGTCGCGACGAAGCCCACAATATTTCGGATGGTCATGTTTCGACTCTTATCAACGATAAACGGCGAGGCCGAGCACGCCGCACACACACACGAGCAAGCTGGCCCGGAACAAGGACGGATGCCACACCACGCGATACAGGCCCGTATGGGCGATCACGCGGTCCAGCACCCAGGTAAGCGCGGCGCCCGCGATGAACAGCAGCACGATGGCCGGCACGTACGCGTCCAACACGGCGATATCACGTGGCATGACGAACTCCTTCTGACGCGCCGGCACGTCCGCTCATCAGCGATTCAAGCGGCGATTGCGGATCGAGCAGCGCGGTACGAATGAAATGCAGTTGACTCAAAATGCGTTGCAGTTGGTGCCGTTCTTCACGCGGCGGCGCGAAAGCGGCCAGCACCTGCTGAACCGCGGTGATCGCGTCGCTGGTCGCGGCGAGCGCGCGGTCGAAGCGGTCTTCACGCGGCCGCTCGAATAGCGCGGCCAGTGCGTCTCGCATGGCACGCAACGAGCCGCGCCACGGCATCGACTTCGCATAGCGCGCGTCGGCCGGCAGCGCCGCCAGTTCGCGGCGCAGGTCGATCACCGCGTTGCCCACTTCGAGCACCGAGAAGAGCCAGCGCAACGTGTCGCGCTTGAGTTCGGGCTCGTGCTGCGCAAGCGCGTTGATCTGGAACATCAGGTCGCGCGCGCCGCTCTCGAAGCGCGAACGCACCCGGCGCATACCCGCGCGGCTCGCCAGCACCACCTGTCGGCGCAGATCCATCAGCAGGCGGTTGCGCAGCCAGGGCGTCGAGGGCGGCAACAGCACCGCGAACGCGATCGATGCCACCAGCATCGACAGCACGAGCGCCAGCGAATCGTTCATGAAGCTGCTCGGGTCGTAGTGAATCACGTTGTCCGGGCCGGCCAGGAAGCAGAAGAAGATGCAATAGCCGATGCCGTAGCCGGCCAGCGCGGGCCGTGTCGTCATGAACACGCCGAGCAGCAGGAACGGCGTGAGCGCGGCGCACAGCAGCGGGAAGCCGTCAATGTGCGGAAACACGCCGAACACCGCGATCATCCCCATCACCGTGGCGACCAGCGTGCCGCCGGCCATCTGGAACGCCGTGCGTTTCGGATTCGGCGACGACGATGCCAGCGCGCACACGGCCGCGGCGGTCAGCGTCAAGGTCGAACCGCTCGGCCACGCGGTCGCGATCCAGAACGCGCCGAGCACCGTCATCACGATGGCGGCGCGCACGCCCGACACGCTTGCCGCGATCGCGTTCGTCTTCGGTTCATAACGCTCGATCCAGCGCTCGCGCTCGTGCGTATCGACTGAGAGAGACGCATACGTGGCCGCATAGGCATGCAGATCGTCGATGAAGCGATACAGCAGTTCGGCGCCGGTGTCGAAGTCGAGCAGCGGCGCGTCGGGATGCACTTCCAGTTCCGCGCGGGTCGCGCGCATGCGCTTGGGCAACTCGGCCTTGAAGGCCTCGAGTTGCGCGGCGGCGTGAACGGCATCCGCGGCGGTCAACACCGGCTCGCCGGATTTCGCGAGCAGGGGGGCAATTTCGCGGAAGTACGGTTCGAGCGCATCGATCGCGATCGACGCGCCGCTTGTGTTCGCGTTGCGCAAGCGGTTCATCAACTGGTGCAGCGCGTGAAAGCGCGTCGAGGCGGTCATGAACTCGCTGTTCAGACGCGCGAGACGGCCGCCGCGCATGCGCGAGTCGGGGCCCTCGAACACGGCCACGCTGCGCGCCGCCTCGAAGCCGACGATATCGGCGACAAAGCGCGCATTGGTCGCTTCGATCTGCGCGCGGTCGTTGTGGCCGGCGAGCGACGCCGATACATACTCGACGAATGCCGAGAAGCGCGCCCGCACGGCGCCACGCATCTGCATGCCGGCGAAGCGCGGAAACACGAGGCCGCTCACCGCGCCCGCGCAAACGATGCCGACCACCACCTCGGCCACCCGCGTGAGCGCGCTCAGAAACGCGCCGTCCGGATGCTGCGAAGCGGGGATGCCGATCAGCGCGGCGGTGTAGCCCGCCAGCACGAAACCGTACGACCTGAAGTTGCGGTTGCGCGCGGCGCCCGCGGTGCAGACGCCGACCCAGACCGCGGTCGCGACGATGAACAGTTCCGGCTGCTGCGCGAACAGGCCGATCAACGCGAGCATCACGACGAGACCGACGAGGGTGCCGCAGATCCGGTAGAAGCTCTTCGCGAACACCATGCCGCTTTGCGGCTGCATCACGATGAACACGGTGGTCATCGCCGTGCGCGGCTGCGGCAGGTCGAGCTTCATCGCGACGCCGAGCGCGAGGAAGCAGGCGGCAAGCGCCTTGAACAGATAGATCCAGGTCAGGCCGTCGTTACGCGCCCAGTCGACGGCGGCCGCGTATAACGCTGCGAACGACGCCGGACGCGGCGCGGAAAAAGGGGAGGCGGACATGGTCAGCTTCCCGACCTGGCAGGCTGGGTGCTGGCGGTCGAGCCGGGCGCCACCGTTTTGCCCTTGCCGTGCGCCGGCAGCGTCTCTTTGGCCTGCGGACCGTTGGCCGGATCGTCGAGTCCACCGCCCAACGCCGTGACCAGCGACGCATGCGCGCCGAGCCGTTCCGCCTGGATCTTCGCCACGCCTTCCTGCGCGTGCAGCAACTGGTTTTGCGCGATCAGCACGTTCAGATAGTCGGTCAGGCCGCGCCGGTAACCTTCACGCGACAGATCGTAGTTCTTGCGGGCGGTCGCGACCGAACGGTCGGCGTCTTCCGCCTGGGTCGCCAGCGAGCGGATCCGGATCACCTGATCGGAAATGTCCTTCAGCGCGCCGACAATCGACTGGTTATAGCGGTCGACGGCTTCGTCATAGCCCGCGGAGGCCGCACCGAGTTGCGAACGCAGACGGCCGCCGTCGAGAATCGGCAGCGACAGCGCCGGCCCTGCGCTCCAGCTATGCGACGGGCTCTTCAGGAACTGGAACAGCGGCCCCATCGCCGCGTACCCGCCGATTGACGCCAGCAGGTTGATGTCCGGATAGAAGTCGGCCTTGGCGACGTCGATGCCGCGTGCTTGCGCCGCGACCGACCAGCGCGCCGCGACCACATCCGGCCGGTGGCCGATCAGGTCCGCGGGCAATGCGCTCGGCAGCCCGGCCGGCGCGTTCAGCGAAAGCGTCGGACGCTGGATCGAATCGCCCGCGCCCGGGCCTTTGCCGGCGAGCGCGGCCAGCTGATTGCGGCCGAGCGCGATTTTTTCCTCGATTTCGTCGATCTGCCGTTCGTATTCCGGCAGCGGCGTTTCGGCCTGGCTGACTTCCAGCTGCGTGCCGATGCCGCCTTTGAGCCGCCGGTTGGCCAGATCCACGATCTGCTGCTGTTGCTGCAAGGTGGACCTGGCGATGTCGAGCAGCGCGTAGTTCATCGACATCTCGATATACGTGCGCACCACGTTGCCTTCCAGTTCGAGCTGGGCGGCGCGGGCGTCGGCCGAGCTCGCGTGAGCGGCGTCGAGCGCGCGCTCGGCGGCGTTCTTGTCCTTGCCCCAGATGTCGAGGTGATACGACAGGCCGAGCGTGCCGGTGTTGTTCCACGATTGCTCGCCCGCGAGCGGGCCCGGGCCGTAGTACAGATTGTCGGCCCACTTCTGGCGCTGGATCGACAGGCTGCCGTTGACTTGCGGCGACAACGCCGCACGGGCCACGCCCGCCATCGACATGGCTTCGCGCACGCGGGCCTGGGCGGCCGCGAGGCTTGGATTGCCCGCTTGCGCGGCGTCGATCCATTCGTTCAGCTGCGGATCGTTATAGGCTCGCCACCAGTCGACGGCGGGCCACTGCGCGTCCGCATTGGCGGCGCGGATCGCGTTGCCCGCATCGAGCGAAGCCGGCTCGACTCCGCTCGCTTGCGGCGCGACGCCTCCGGTACTGGCACAGCCGGCGATTGTTAATAGGATCGTAAGAACCGCGGCTGCGGCGATCCCTTTCGGTACCGGAGACTGCACGATTTCCTCCAGAAATGACTATAGAAGCATGTGCGTCATTATATTTTTTGATCAATTGCGGAATAACACGTAAAGATGCAAGGCATTTTTACGTGTTATGAGACAATCGCCTTTGCGAATCGTGTAACAATCGCTTCCGATCACAAGGGAAAGTTATGGATACGCTTCAAAACATGCGCGTATTTGTCCGCGTCGTCGAAGCGGGCAGCTTTACGGGTGCCGCGCAGCATCTGAACACGACCACGGCTTATGCGTCGCGCGCGGTGTCCGATCTGGAAGCGCATCTGCGCACGCGCCTGCTGAACCGCACCACGCGCCGCATCGCGCTGACCGAGGCCGGCGAGCGCTATCTGCAGCGCTGCGAGCAGATTCTCGCGTACGTGGATCAGGCGGAGGCCGAGGCGAGCGATGCCCACGCCCGCCCGTCCGGCAAACTCAAGGTCCACGCCATGACGAGCTTCGGCCAGCACTATGTGGTGCCGGCCGTGGGCCGCTATCAGGAGCGCTACCCGGACGTGCATATCGAGCTGACGCTCGCGCAGCGCATGCCCGATCTGCTCGACGAAGGCTTTGACGTCTCGCTCACGCTCGCTACCAGCCTGCCGGATTCGGGGCTGGTGTCGCAGCGCCTTGGCAGCGCGTTCAGCATTGCGTGCGCGTCGCCCGCCTATCTGGAGCGGCACGGCGTGCCGCAAACACCCGCAGATCTCGTGCACCACACCTGTATGCAAATGGTCACACCCGTGTTTCCGACCGACAAATGGACCTTCGACGGTCCGAACGGCGAGGAAACGATCGCCCTCGGCGCGACCACCTTCCAGGTGAACGTGGCCGAAGCCATGGCGGTGGCCGTGTGCCGCGGCATGGGCGTCGGGCTGATTCCGATCTACTCGGCAATCAGCGGCTTGCGAAGTGGTGAACTGGTGTGGCTGTTGCCGGAATACACGTCGCAGGAGATGAATCTGTACGCGTTGTACCCGTCCCGGCAGTATCTGGACGCGAAAATCCGCACGTGGGTCGAGTTCCTGCGCGACGAGCTGCCCGCCACGCTGGCCGCGGATCACGCTGAATTGCGCGAGTTCGCGCGGGTGTAAAACCGTGCTGCGCGCGCGTGTTGACAAAGGTTGACCGTGCGGGGCGCGGGGGTGTGACCGACTGTTACATATCTGCCGCGCCGCAACATTTCCTTACTTTCACCGCGCGATCGATTTGCTAACGTGTCGTTCATGCGCTGCGGTATTGCACCGGAGGCGCTGGATTTTCCGCCATTCGGCAATATCGCAACAACAGAAGCACGAGGGATTCATGGATACGCATCTGATGATCGGCGTGGCCGTCATGATTGGGTTGATCGGGATTGCCGCATCGCGCGATCTGCTGCGCCGCCTGCGCGAACAGCAGCCGCAGCTGGTGCCGGTCAAGGTCGAGCGCCCGGATGTGCAGGCACAACGGCGCCACCGTTGAGCTTCGTTGGGGCGCTTGTCTAGGGGGTGGCCTGTTTGCGGGAGGAGGCGCGGTTCGGGCGGGGGCGCGGGTTCGTTGCGCTCAGGCGCTCGCCATTGCACTCATGGCCGGTCGCTGGTGGCCGGTTAAGCGCCGCGATTGCCGAATCGCTTCGCGGCGCGTCACGGCTCGCTCGTGTCTTCGAGCTCATGTCGGTCATTAGGTCCGTCGTCAGGGTCGTCGTCACGCCCGTCGTTCATGTTCAGTTCAGTGCTGCGATCAGACCGGGTTCGTCATTGAGCGTGCGGTTCACTTCGTGGCTTACCCGGTGCCAGCGAAAGCGCCCGGCAGCGAGCCCCGCGCTGCGCGCCAGCTGCTCGAGCTGGTCGAGCGGCAAAGACGGATCCAGCCAGCGGCGTGCCGCATCCGGCGCGAAGGCCAGCGGTCGGCGGTCGTGGAGGTCGACAAGACCCGTATCGACGACGGCCGTCACGATCACCATGCCCATGCCTTCCGTTTGCGCTTCGGTGCCGCGCACGCTGGAGAGCGCCGCCAGATACATGGGGGCATCGCTTTTCAGATGCACGAAGTAGGGCTGGCGGTTCGCCGGCTCGTCTGCCCTGTTCCCGCCTTCCCTAGCGGTGGTGACGGACGCGCTTTCCACGCGCCATTCGAACCAGCCGTCCGCCGGCACCAATACCCGCCCGGTCTTCCACAGTTCCTCGAAATAGCGCCCGGTCGGCGCGGTGTCGGCGCGTGCGTTGATCGTCTGCGGCAGATGCTGTTCTCGCGCCCAGGCGGGGCAATATCCCCAATGGATCGCGCGCATCGTTTGATCCGGGTAGACCGCGAGGGGGTGCGTGCCGGGCGCGAGGTTGTAGCCGGGACGCCGGTCAGCGGCATCGAAGAGCATGAGCGGATCGGCAAGACCGAGGTGCTCGGCGTAGCGATGCGGATCGCGGTACTGGCTGATTCGACCACACATGAGCGACCTCCGAGCGGCCAGGGATTCGACAACCGCGGTTCGACGACTTCATCAGCGTAGCGTCTGATGGGTGGGCTCGCTACCCAGATCGGCCCCAAGCCGCCTGAAACGGCTACTAGATCTCGACGACCTTGTCCCATGCAAACAGCGGATTTTCCAGCAGCCCTGTGCGCCGGTCGAGGTAGCCGCGGGGATTGCAGACCACCCGCGTGCCGTTCACGCTGTAGTCGAACGGTGTATGCGTATGCCCATGAATCCACAACGCAACCGGCGGGCCGACGAGCTCCGGCAGGTGATTGACGAAGCCCGCCGACACGCGGTCTTCCGCATAGCGCGCGGCAAGACTCATCCGATGCGGCGCATGATGCGTCACGACAATCGTCTTGCCGCCAAACGGTCTGGCGAGTTCGTTTTCAAGCCAGGTGCGCGCCTGCCGGTGCAGGGCGAGCGAATCGTCGGGGGTGAAGTCACGCGTTGCGTCATGCGTGTCGTGCGGCCAGTTCATCTGGATCAGCCCGCGAAAATCGAGCATGACCCGCCGCGACGCCTCGATCGACTCGGCGAGCGCATCCGCGTCGTTTCCGTATAACGCGAAGTCGGTCCACAACGTCGTGCCGAGCACGCGCCACCGGCCTTGCGGGTCGACCAGCGCGGCGTTGTTCAGCACGTGCACGTTGTCGACCTGGGCGGCCGCGTCGTAGAGCGCGGCGTCGAGCGCGCTGAACTCGCCGTCGTAGTATTCGTGATTGCCGGGCACGTAGATCACCGGCACGGCGCCGTCGAAAGTCTGCGCGGCCCAGCGCGGTCCGGCCGCGTGATTGTGGATGTCGCCCGCCAGCACGATCAGATCCGCCTGCGCATGCGGGATCAGCTCGGGCTCGTCGTTCTCCAGATGCAGATCGGACAGCACTCGAATCTTCACGACCACGACTCCTGCAACGGACTCCGCACGGGAACGCGGAGCTTCAGACGCTAGCGTAGCACCTTGCCCGGATTCATCAGATTCAGCGGATCGAGCGCGCGTTTGACGGCGCGCATCAACTGCACCTCGACGTCCTGCTTGTAGTGCATCGCCTCGTCGATCTTCAACTGGCCGAGCCCGTGTTCCGCGCTGATGCTGCCGCGATGCCGGTGCACGCTGTCGTAGACGATCTGGTTGATCGGGCTCTGGTGCTGTTCGAGGAACGCCTTTGCGTCGACGCCTTGCGGCGCCTGCACGTTGTAGTGCAGATTGCCGTCGCCGAGATGGCCGAACGTCACCATGCGCGCGCCGGGTACGGCCTGCGCGATCGCCGCGTCGGTTTCCTCGATGAAGTGGCCGATGCGCGAGATCGGCACTGCGATATCGTGCTTGATGTTCAGGCCTTCCTCGGCCTGGGCGAGTGGAATGTGTTCACGCAGATTCCAGAACGCCCGCGACTGGCCGAGATTTTCCGCGACCACCGCGTCTTGCACCAGACCGTTTTCCAGCGCCGTTTCCATTAAACGTTCGAATAGTCCGCGCGCGTGCTCCTCGCTCTCGCTGTCCGACAGTTCGAGCAGCACGACTTGCGCGTGCGGCTCGGCGAACGGATAGCGCATCTGCTCGAAATGGCGGCCAACGAGGCGCAGGCAGAAATCCGACATCAATTCGAAACCGGTCAGCAGCGGCCCGGCGACGCGCTGCGTGAGCGACAGAAAATCGAGCGCGGCGTGCGGCGAAGCGAGCGCGGCGAGCGCCGTGACGCGCGCGGCCGGTTGCGGATGCAACTTGAGCACGGCGGCGGTGATGATGCCGAGCGTGCCTTCCGCGCCGATGAAGAGGTCGCGCAGATCGTAGCCGGTGTTGTCCTTGCGCAGTCCGCGCAGGCCGTCCCACAGTTCGCCCTGCGGCGTGACGACTTCGAGGCCGAGGCACAACTCGCGCGTGTTGCCGTAGCGAAGCACGCCGGTGCCGCCCGCATTGGTGGCGAGATTGCCGCCGATCGTGCAACTGCCCTCGGCGGCGAGGCTCAGCGGAAACAGGCGGCCGGCTTCTTGGGCGTGCTTCTGCACTTCGGCGAGGATCACGCCGGCTTCGACCGTGATCGTATTGTTGTGCGGATCGATGTCACGCACCCGGTTCAGCCGCCGCAAGCTGATGACGGCCTGCGCGCCGCTTGCGTCCGGCGTGGCGCCGCCGGCGAGGCCCGTGTTGCCGCCTTGCGGGACCAGCGCGATGCGATGCTCGACGGCGAGCTTCACGAGCGCCGCGACTTCTTCGGGCGTGGCCGGACAGAGCACCGCGCACGCCGCGCCGGTGTAGCGGCGGCGCCAGTCGGTCAGGTAAGGGGCGGTGTCGTGCGGGTCGGTCAGCACCTGTGCTGCGCCGATGGCATCGCGGCAGGCGGCGAGGAAAGCGGTTTGGGTCATGTTCGGTCGGTCAGCGTGTTCGGGCGAGATGTCGGGGCGTTCTGGTCAGACGGTCGGGTTGGGCTGGTTCGTGGTCTGGCTTGGAGTTTGTTTCGCGTCCTGTTTATCAGGCTGCTTCTCACGCTGCTTGTCAGCCTGCTTCTCAGCCTGCTTCTCAGCCTGGTTCTCAGCCTGTCGCGGCCTGTTTTGCAGCACGTTTTGCCGCGCGTTTGAACGGCGCGACATAGGCCAGCGCGCAAACGAAAAAGGCCACGGAAAGCGTGGCTTCCAGCCAGCCGAGACCGGCGCTCAGCCCACGGTCGCTCCAGCCGCGCACCACGCCTTCGGAAAAATACAGCAGGATCAGCATCGACGCCCATTGCAGCGTATAAAGCCGTTGCCGCACGACGCCGGGTGATGCGAGCAGCAGCGGCACAGCCTTGAGCACGAGCAGCGACCCGCCGGGACGCAGCGGCGCGAGCCACCACTCCCACGCGACGGACAGGGCGATCAGCGCAACCAGGGCAATGGTCGCACCGAGCGCGGCGGCGCGATTTCGCTGCACGGCCGTAGCGTTGGGCGGCGGCGCAGGCGTGGGGGCGTTCGCGGCCGCTTCGGCGTGCGGCTCGCTCACGGCCTTTCGCTCATGGATGCCGCCGTGCGCGCGACGCGTGCGCCGAGCGCGATGGCGAGCGTCTTTTCGTCCGCGGAGATGCCGTGTTCGGCGCTGCCCGCGCGCGCGAAATGCGACGCGCCATAAGGCGTGCCGCCGGTTTGCGTGGTGCTCAGCGCGCTCTCGGTGTAAGGGATGCCGACGATCAGCATGCCGTGATGCAGAAGCGGCAGCATCATGGAAAGCAGCGTGGATTCCTGGCCGCCGTGCAGACTGCCGGTGGACGTGAACACGCAGGCGGGCTTGCCGGCAAGAGCGCCGGAGAGCCACTGCGGCGTGGTGCCGTCGAGAAAGTATTTGAGCGACGCGGCCATGTTGCCGAAACGGGTGGGCGAACCGAGCGCGAGACCAGCGCATTCCTCGAGATCGCGCAGTTCGACGTAGGGCGGGCCTTCGGCGGGGATATCGGGCTGAGTCGCTTCGCAGACGGTGGACACTGCCGGCACTGTACGCACACGCGCCTGCATGCCGGGGACGCTGTCGACGCCGTGCGCGATCGCCAGCGCGAGTTCGCGCGTGGCGCCGTGACGGCTGTAATAGAGCACGAGAATGTCTTTCATAGGCCTCATCGGTGAACGGGTATTATAGGGGCTGGGTCCGATCCACAGGCCACTCATAGCCGTTCGGCCAGGTCGCGGGCGCGGCCCTGAAACACCGCTACAGGAAGCCAAGGAGATGGGTTTGTTGTCCAGGGTGCGTTTCGATCTCGACACGCTCAAACGCCTCGCGCAGTTCGCCGCGCAGCGCAGCAGCGAAGACCGCATTCCGCAGGTGGCCGGCAGTCTCACGTTCACCACCATGCTCTCGCTCGTGCCGCTCGCCACGGTCGCGTTCGCGCTGTTCACCGCGTTTCCGATCTTTGCTTCCTTTCAGATGTCGCTGCAGATTTTTCTCGCCGACCATCTGATGCCCGCGCAGCTCAACAGTCAGATCTTCAATTATCTGAATCAGTTTGCGTCGAAGGCGAAGGGCCTGACGACCATCGGGATGATTTTTCTCTTCGTCACCGCGGTGATGACGATGATGACGGTCGAGTCCGCCTTCAATGTGATCTGGCGCGTGCGCAAGGCGCGGCCGATCGCGCAGCGCATTCTGGTGTATTGGGCGATCATCACGCTCGGTCCGATTCTGATCGGCGTGAGCCTGTCGATTTCATCGTATCTGTTCACGCAGTCCATGACCTTCACGGCGGCCCAGCGCATGACGCCGGTCATCGAGTGGGCGCTCGCGGGCGCCGCGTTGCCGCTCACCGCGGCCGCCTTTACGATTCTTTACGTCTACCTGCCGAATTGCCGTGTGGAATGGCGCGACGCGGTGATCGGCGGCGTGACCGCCGCAATCGCCTTCGAACTCGCAAAGCGCGGCTTCGGCTATTACGTGCGGCGCATTCCTACCTACACGGCGGTGTACGGCGCATTCGCGGCCGTGCCGCTATTTCTGCTGTGGATGTACCTGTGCTGGTTCATCACGCTGGCGGGCGCGATGATCGCGTCCGCGTTGCCGGCCATTCGCATCGGCCAGTTTCACCGGCCTACCTTCGAAGGCAGCAATCTGTTCGACTCGCTCGAACTGCTCGCGCGGCTCTCGGAAGCGCGCGATGCGGGCAAGCGTGGCTACACGGTGCCCGAGCTTTCGCGGATGCTTCGCCGCGATATGGACACCACGATCAACCTGCTGCAAAAGCTCGAGGAGATCGAGTGGATTGCGCGCTTGCAGGAGGACGGCTCGCGTCCGCATTTCCTGTTGCTGGCGAATCCTGCGCAGATCACGGTCGAACAGCTATTCGGCCTGTTCGTGATCGACCGGGCGGAGCTCGAGTATCAGCTCGAACTGGACTCCACGCGGGTGGATGGCCACACGCTGCTGGCTGCGCTGGATAACGACAGGCTGAAAGTGACGCTCGCCGCCTTGCTGGCCGCGCGCGCAGCCACTCGTTCGGCGCGCGCCTTGCAAAACGAGCCTGGCGCGCCATCCATGCCGCATCAGGCGGCGTGAGACTTCTTGACGCGGGTTGACGCGGCACGAACTCATGATGCCGCGAAAGGCGGCTTCACGCGGCGAGAGCACACCGGCCGGCGTGTGAACCTGGTAGCAGCGGCGGCGCTAACGCCTCGCTACAACGAAATCTTGCCGACGCAGATGTCCTTGAACATCACCCAGTCGCCCATCAGGCTGTAAAGCGGATGCCGGAAGGTGGCCGGCCGGTTCTTCTCGAAGAAGAAATGCCCGACCCAGGCAAAGCCGTATCCGCAGATCACGGCCGCGGGCAGCCAGAGCCAGTCGCCGGTGGCGAGCGCCATGGCGAGACAGCCGATGACGCCGAGCGACCCTACGAAATGGAGCCGCCGCGAGACCGTGTTGCGATGCTCGCTCAGATAGTACGGATAGAACTCCGCGAAACTCGCGAAGTGATCTGTGTGTGCGGTTTGAGCCATCACGGCCTCCGGATTGCGACGCTTCCCGATGCTTCGGCATGCTCGACATACGCGCTCGAAGCAGGACAGGCTTGAGCCATTGTGCGGCTATCGGGCCACGCGCGCAACCTGGCCATTCGGCCGATGGCGCGCCGCAACCGGCGCGGCTATCGTGATGGTTCGCAACCTTCATCCAACCTTGTGCAGTGCTCCGCAAGCGAAACTGAAAAGGGCGTCGAGCGTGGCGTCCGGTTGCTCGGTCATCAACGCGTGGCCGGCTTCGAGCGTGACCGTGTCGACGTGCACGCCCGCTTGTGCCAGCGCGCCGGCGAGCGCCCTGGCTGCGCGCGGCGGCGTCATCGCATCGCGCCGGCCCACGATCAGGCGTGCGGCGCAGCGCACCTGCGCGGCGCGGGCGAGGCCGTCCGCGTAGCTATTGCAGGCGGTGAAGTCGGTGTGAAACAGGTGCGGTTCGCCGCGTGCCGAGACGCGTTCCATCAGCCGCTGATTCATACCGTGCAGCCAGAAGCCGGGGCCGGGGCAGGAGGGCTTGGCCGCGATGGTCGAATGCGACCACTGGTTGACCATGCCGATCGCTTCGGGCTCGCGGTGCAGGGCGGCGTCGAGCAAGGTGTCGGAGACGGTCATCGGCATCGCCGTGGCGAGCAGGGCGAGTTGCGTCGTCCGCTCCGGATAGCGGCCGGCGAAGTCGAGCGCGATCAGCGAGCCCATGCTGTGGCCGGCTACGAACGCGCGTTGCACGCCCGCGGCGTCGAGCAGCGCGGCCAGCCAGTCGGCCATGGCCGGCACCGTGGTCAGCGCCGGACCGCTGCTGCGGCAGTGGCCCGGCAGATCCACGGCCAGCACGCCGAAACCGTGGTGCGCGAAGTAGCGGGTTTGCAGCGCCCATACGCTGTGGTCATGCTCGGCGCCGTGGATAAAAACGGCGGTGGGCAGACTCGCGTCGAACGCTTTGCCGCCGGTGTACGCGTAGGCTGGCTTGGCTTGAACGGTGAAGATCATGCGGACTCCGGGCGGGGTTGAGCGGCGGTGCCGGATGCGCCGCCGTGCGGCGCGCTCGAACCGCTCGCTTTCTGTGCGGCCTTCAGCGCGCGCTTGAGGTCGTCGATCAGATCGTCGGGATCTTCGAGGCCGATCGAGAGGCGGATCGTGCCTTCAGCAATGCCGGCCGCGGCGAGCGCGGCGGCGTCCATGCGAAAGTGCGTGGTCGATGCGGGATGGATCACCAGCGAGCGCGCGTCGCCCACGTTCGCGAGATGCGAGAACAACGACAGCGCTTCAATGAAGCTGCGTCCGGCGGCGCGGTCGCCGCGCAGATTGAAGCTGAACACCGCGCCGGCGCCGCGCGGCAGCAGGCGCTTTGCGAGCGCATGGTCGGGGTGCGTCGGCAGTTCCGGGTAGGCGACGGCTTCGACCGCCGCGTGAGCGGCGAGGAATTCGACCACCCGGCGCGTGTTGGCAACGTGCCGTTCCATCCGCAAAGGCAGCGTCTCGATGCCTTGCAGCAGTTGCCACGCCGCTTGCGGATGCAGGCATGCGCCGAAGTCGCGCAGGCCCTCGCGGCGCGCTCGCAGGAGAAACGGTGCGACGGTGCTTTCCTCGGTGAACACCATGCCGTGAAAGCCGTCGTAAGGCTCGGTGAATTCGGGGAAGCGCCCGGAGGCTTCGAAGTCGAACGTGCCGCCATCCACCAGCACGCCGCCGATCGTCGTGCCATGGCCGCCGAGGAATTTGGTGGCCGAGTGATAAACGAAGTCCGCGCCGTGCTCGAACGGTTTGAGCAGGTAAGGCGTGGTGAAGGTGGAGTCGACCAGCAGCGGCACACGGTGCTCGTGCGCGATCTGCGCCACGGCGGCGACATCCAGCACGTCGAGCCCCGGATTGCCGAGCGTCTCGCCGAACAGCAAGCGCGTATTCGGGCGCAGCGCCGCGCGCCACGCAGCGAGGTCGCCCGGTTTGACGAAGGTCGTCTCGATGCCGAAGCGCCGCAACGTGTAGTGCAGCAGATTGTGCGAGCCGCCGTACAGCGCGCTGGAGGCGACGATATGCGAGCCCGCACCCATCAGCGTGGCAATGGCCAGATGCAGGGCCGCCTGGCCGCTGGCCGTGCCGATCGCGCCCGCGCCGTTTTCCAGCGCGGCCACGCGCTCCTCGAAGACCGCCACGGTCGGGTTCGAGATGCGCGAGTAGACGTGACCCGCGCGCTCCATGTTGAAGAGCGCCGCGGCGTGGTCGGAGTCGCGGAACGAAAACGAGGTAGTCTGGTAGATGGGCGTGGCGCGCGCGCCGGTGGTCGGGTCGGGAGCAGCGCCGGCGTGCAGCGCAAGCGTGTCGAAACGGTTGGCGGACATCCTGGGCGGCGGGGCCACGGACGGCCTCGCGAAAGGTGAAAGTGGCGGCCATCCTATCACCGGCACGCAGCGCTTCAAGCGCGGTTTTCCCGATGCGCGCCGGTGCGCCGATTCGCGTTCCGGCCTGCGAACCTCCGGAGCGCCTTGGTGGGCGGGCCGCTTTCCTTTTACGGGTCTTTCCGCTAGGATCGAAAGTCATTGTTGTATTACCAGCTTAGCGGGCATCACGGGAGACAGATCATGCGAGTCAGCGACATCCTCAAAGTCAAAGGCAACACCCTTTTCACGGTTACGCCGGATACCACGCTGCACGACGCAGTCAATACCATGGCCGAGCACGACATCGGTTCGCTGGTGGTGATGGAATACGGCGATCTGGTCGGCATGCTGACCTTCCGCGAAATCATTCTGACGCTGAGCAAGAACGGCGGCAGCGTCGGCACCTCCACGATCCGCAAGGTCATGGACGACCATCCGCTCACCTGCACGCCTGAAACAGACGTGAACGAAGTCCGCCGCATGATGCTCGAGCACCACGTGCGCTATCTGCCGGTGCTGGAAAGCCGCACGCTGATGGGCGTGATCTCGTTTTACGACGTCGCCAAGGCGGTGGTCGAGGAGCAGGGTTTCGAAAACCGCATGCTCAAGGCCTATATCCGCGACTGGCCGGAAGAGCAGCAGGAACAGCAGCCGGCGCGTTAATGCGCGGCGACTCACTGCGACGCTTCAGCCGTTGCCGTGAGCGCGAAGAGGCGGTCAAGGCGCGCGCGAAAGCGTGCGCTTTTTTTGTGTCCGGCGCCGGGTTCGGCTTCATGACCAGCGTTGTTTATCCGGCCCTGTAGCCGGGCCAATGCCGAGGCTGCCGCGAGCGCGCGGGACAGGCCGGCAGGCCGCCGCCACGCGCCGCCCGGCGCCCGGTCCACGGGCAATGGCGCGCGCGGCGTTTTCTCCTTTGTTGCTCTTTGGCTTGCTTCCGGAACTTCATGAGCGATCGTCCGTTACCTGCTGCCCGCCGCGCCGCCCGTCAACCCGAGGCGCACGAATCCCAGTTCCGCCTGCTCGGCCAGCGTCGTTTCGCGCCATTTTTCTGGACCCAGTTCCTGGGCGCGATGAACGACAACGTCTTCAAGATCGGCTTCACGTCGCTCGTCACGTATCAGGCGGCGCGCTTTTCCGGCGTCGATCCGAAAACGGCCGCGTTTCTGATTTCGGCCATCTTCATTCTGCCGTTCGTGCTGTTGTCGGCCACCTCCGGGCAGATTGCCGACAAGTACGACAAGGCAATGCTCACGCGTTTCGTCAAGAGCTTCGAAATCGCCGTGATGCTGATCGGCGGCGCGGGTTTCTGGCTGCATAGCGCGCCGCTTCTGTATTTGTGCACCTTTCTGATGGGCGTTCATTCGACCGTCTTCGGGCCGGTCAAATACTCGTACCTGCCGCAGCATCTGTCCACGTCCGAATTGGTGGGTGGCAACGGCATGGTCGAAATGGGGACCTTCGTGGCGATCCTGCTCGGCACGATCGTCGGCGGCGTGGGCGCGGGTTTCGTCGCACACGGCGCGGTGGTGCTGGCTTGCGCGTGCGTGGCGATCGCGCTGGTGGGGCGTGTGGTGTCCAGCTTCGTGCCGCTCACGCCGGCGCCACAGGCGGATCTGCGCATCAACTGGAATCCGGTCAGCGAGACGTGGCGCAACCTGAAGCTGGCGCGCGAAAACCGGACCGTGTTCCTGAGTCTGCTGGGAATATCCTGGCTGTGGTTCGTCGGCGCGATTTTTCTGTCGTCGTTTTTCAGCTTTGCGAAAAACGTGCTGTCCGCCGATCCGGATGTCGTGACAGTGCTGCTCGGCACCTTCTCGGTCGGCATCGGCCTCGGTTCGCTGATGTGCGAAAAGCTCTCGAAGCGGCGTATAGAAATCGGCCTCGTGCCGCTCGGCTCGATCGGCATGAGCGTGTTCGCGATCGATCTGTTTTTCGCGAGCCATGCGCTGCCGCCCGCGGGCCATCTGCTGAGCGTCGGCGAATTCATCGTGCGGCCCGCCCACTGGCGCGTGCTGGCTGATCTTTTCCTGCTCGCCATGTTCGGCGGCTTCTACAGCGTGCCGTTGTATGCGCTGATCCAGAGCCGCAGCCAGCCGAGCCACCGGGCGCGGATCATCGCGGCGAACAACATCCTGAACTCGTTGTTCATGATCGCTTCGTCGCTGATGGCCATGGCACTGACCGCGGCAGGCTTCGGCATTCCGGCGATCTTCCTCGTCACCGCGCTGCTGAACATCGTGGTGGCGACCTACATCTACTCGCTCGTGCCCGAGTTTCTGCTGCGCTTTATCGCGTGGGTGCTGGTGCACACGTTCTACCGGATTCGCCTAGTGCATGCCGAGCGGATTCCGGAAGAGGGCGCGGCCGTGCTCGTGTGCAACCACGTGAGTTTTGTCGACGCGATCGTCATCATGGCCGAGAGTCCGCGCCCGATCCGTTTCGTGATGGACCATCACATTTTCAGGACACCGTTCGCCGGCTGGGTGTTCCGTCACGTAAAAGCCATTCCGATCGCACCGGCGCACCAGGACGCGCAGTTGCTGACGCGCGCCTACGAACGCTGCGCGCAGGCGCTTGCCGAGGGCGATCTGGTCTGCATCTTTCCGGAAGGCAAGCTCACCAGGACCGGCGAGATGAATCCGTTCCGCCATGGCGTGACCGAGATCATCCGGCGCACGCCGGCCCCGGTCATTCCGATGGCGCTGCGCGGGCTGTGGGGCAGCGTGTTTTCGCGAGCCGACGACGCGCGCTGGCCGCGGCCGATCCAGAAGGGCGTCATGAGCCGCCTGACGCTGGCGGTGGGTGAGCCGCTCGATCCGGCGCAGGCGACGCCGGAGAAACTGCAGCAGATCGTCACGGAACTGCGCGGGGCGCGCAAGTAGCGTTGCCGGACATGCCCATCCGGCAACGGCGAGGGGAGCGGCAAACCGCCTCGACCGGCGGGACCAGGCCGCGCGGGCTTACCGGTCGATCGGTCGGAACTGCTGCCCGGTGCGGTCCGGCCGCCACGGGGCTGGCATAATAGCGCTTTCCCCGCATTTCTTTGGACGACGCCCATGTCCGGCAACACGCTCGGTACGCTTTTCACTGTCACGACCTTCGGCGAATCGCACGGTCCCGCTATCGGCTGCGTGATCGACGGCTGCCCGCCGGGCCTGGCGCTCAACGAAGCCGACATCCAGCTGGAACTCGACCGCCGCAAGCCCGGCACGTCGCGGCACGTCACGCAGCGCCAGGAAGAAGACAAGGTCGAGATCCTGTCCGGCGTGTTCGAAGGCCAGACTACCGGCGCGCCGATCGCCCTGTTGATCCGCAACACGGACCAGCGCAGCAAGGACTACGGCAACATCGCCGACACCTTCCGTCCGGGCCACGCCGACTATACCTACTGGCAAAAGTACGGCATTCGCGACTATCGCGGCGGCGGCCGTTCGTCGGCGCGTCTGACGGCGCCGACGGTGGCCGCGGGCGCGGTCGCCAAAAAGTGGCTGCGCGAGAAGTTCGGCACCGAGATTCGCGGCTATATGGCCGCGCTCGGTGAGATCGACGTGCCGTTCGTCGACTGGGCGCACGTGCGTGAGAATCCGTTCTTCGTGCCCAACGAGCAGATCGTGCCGCAACTGGAAGCGTATATGGACGCGCTGCGCAAGGACGGCGACTCGATCGGCGCGCGCATCAATGTCGTGGCGTCCGGCGTGCCGGTCGGTCTCGGCGAGCCGCTGTTCGACCGCCTCGACGCGGATATCGCGCACGCCATGATGGGCATCAATGCGGTGAAGGGCGTCGAGATCGGCGCGGGCTTTGCGAGCGTCGCGCAACGCGGCTCGGTGCACGGCGACGAATTGACGCCGGAGGGCTTCGTCGGCAATCACGCGGGCGGCGTGCTCGGCGGCATTTCGACCGGGCAGGACATCACGGTGTCGATTGCGATCAAGCCGACTTCGAGCATTCGCACGCCGCGCCGCTCGATCGACAAGGCGGGGCAGCCGGTTATCGTCGAAACGTTCGGGCGGCACGACCCGTGCGTCGGCATTCGCGCCACGCCGATCGCTGAATCGATGCTCGCGCTGGTGTTGATCGACCATGCGCTGCGCCATCGCGCGCAATGTGGCGACGTGTCCGTCAGCACGCCCAGGATCGCGGCGAGCGCGCCTTAACGGGCTTGGTTCACGCGTTTTATCTGTTGCACCCGGGCAGTGTCGTCTCTCATGACTGATTTCAGCGCCGAGCCGGCAGCGAGCCGGCTCGCGGACCTGCGCGCGCGTGCCGCCGCGCCTGATGCCGCTGCTCGCGACTGCTTCGCTTTCGGCGAGGCGCTGCTGCAACACGCGGGCCGCGACAAGGCAGGTCAACGCGAGGCACTGGTTGCGCTGGTGCGCGCCTACCAGCTCGATCCCGCCTGCGAACCCACGCTTCTGCACACGATTGCGCAGACCGCCTTCGTGCTGCGCGACTGGGCGCTGGTCGACTCCGCCACCGGGCTGCTGCTCGCGCGCCATGCCGAAGACGCCAACGCGCTGATCTGGCGAGCGGCGGCAGTGCAGCAGCGCGACGACTTCGCCACCGCCGAGTCGCTGTTGCGCGAAGCCGTGCGCGTCGTGCCCGGCAATCCGGTGGCGCTTCACAAGCTGGCGCTGTGCATCAAGGAGCAGGCGCGGTTCGCGGAGGCGGAGGCGTTGCTGCGGCAAGTCCTGACGCTCTCGCCGCAGAACGCCCACGCGTTGTTCGACCTGTCGGAGCTCGAGATCCGCGGCGGGCGTTTTGCCGATGGCTGGGCACATTACGAGTCGCGCGTCGCGTTCGCCGGCGGTGAACTGAACAACGCGCAGCAGGCGCTCGCCGCGATCAGCGCGCCCTGGCAGGGTGAATCGCTGGCCGGCAGGACGTTGGTGGTCTATGGCGAGCAAGGCAATGGCGATTGCCTCTGGGCGGTACGCTTTCTGCCGTTGCTGGCCGAGCGCGCGCGGCGCGAAGGCGGCCGGGTGATTTTCGGTCACGACGGTCCGCTGCGGCATCTATTCGAACGGATGCTGCCCGCGGATTTGCCGCTCGAAACGAGTCTGGAGACGCAGCCTGATTTTCACTGCGGGCTGATGAGCTTGCCGCTGCGGCTCGGCATTGTCGACGCCACAGGATGGGGCGCGCCGTATCTGACGGCCGAGCCGGCGCGTGAGCGGGCATGGCGCGAGCGAGTCGAAGCGCATACGGCCGGCACGCGTGGCAATCGCAAGGTCGGTCTGGTGTGGAACGGCAATCCGGACCATATCCGCGATATGCGGCGTTCGCTGCCTATCGGGCAATTCGAGCCGCTTCTGAACGTACCGGGCGTGAGCTATTTTGCTGTGTCGCCGGGACGGGGAGAGACGGTCGCGCTGTGGCGCGCCAGGGGTCTCGACGTGGTCGATCTCACGCACCATTTTCAGTCCGGCTTCGACGACGTCGCGGCGTTGCTCGCGAATCTGGATCTGGTGGTCACGATCGATAGCGGGCCCGCGCATCTCGCAGGGGCGCTCGGCGTGCCGACCTGTCTGATGATCGATCACGTTTCCGCCTGGTTCTGGGGCGATGAATCGCCGGTAACGGCCTGGTACGATTCGATTGAGCTGGTTCGACAGCCGCGCGTCGGCGACTGGGCGCCGGTCGTGGCGAAAGTGCGGGAGCGGATCGAGGCGGTGGGGCGGAGTTGAGGGCGTTGCCCTCGCAGCGCGGGTAAGTAGAGGCAGGCGCTGTGAGGGCACGTGAGGCGCCGATCACATGTTCGGATAGTTCGGACCGCCGCCGCCTTCGGGCGTGACCCACACGATGTTCTGCGTCGGGTCCTTGATATCGCAGGTTTTGCAGTGCACGCAGTTCTGCGCGTTGATCACGAGGCGTTCGCTGCCGTCGTCGTTCTTCACGAACTCATACACCGCTGCCGGGCAGTAACGCGACTCAGGACCCGCGTAGGTCTGCCAGTTCACGTTCACGGGCACGGAAGGGTCTTTCAGCGTCAGGTGAGCGGGCTGGTTCTCTTCATGGTTCGTGTTCGAGATGAACACCGAGGAGAGCCGGTCGAACGTCAGCTTGCCATCCGGCTTCGGATACACGATCGGCTTGCATTGCGACGCGGGCTTGAGCATCTCGTGATCCGAATGCTGGTGATGCAGCGTCCACGGCACGTTGCCGCCCAGCAGCTTCTGCTCGATGCCGACCATCAGCGTGCCGAGGTACAGGCCCTTGCTCATCCACTGCTTGAAGTTGCGCGCGCGATGCAGTTCGGTGTGCAGCCACGAGGTCTTGAAGCTCTCCG
Organism: Paraburkholderia aromaticivorans; assembly: GCF_002278075.1. Taxonomy (NCBI): domain Bacteria; kingdom Pseudomonadati; phylum Pseudomonadota; class Betaproteobacteria; order Burkholderiales; family Burkholderiaceae; genus Paraburkholderia; species Paraburkholderia aromaticivorans. The sequence goes on from NZ_CP022989.1 coordinate 2,420,308, forward strand.
GATAGGCGGTGAGCTCATCGCTGGTGCGGCCTGCCTGCACGGCTTCAAATGCCGCTTCGGCGGCCAGCATGCCGGTCTTGATCGCCGCATGCGAGCCCTTGATCCGCGACGCGTTCAGGAAGCCCGCATCGTCGCCGACCAGTGCGCCGCCCGGGAACACCAGCTTCGGCAGCGACATCAGGCCACCCGCCGTGATCGCCCGCGCGCCGTACGACACGCGTTTGCCGCCTTCCAGAATCGCGCGGATCGCCGGATGCGTCTTGTAGCGCTGGAATTCCTCGAACGGCGACAGATACGGATTGGTATAGCCGAGCCCGACCACGAAGCCCACCACCACCTGGTTGTTATCCATGTGATACAGGAACGAGCCGCCGTAGGTGTCGTTCTCCAGCGGCCAGCCGGCGGTGTGCATCACCAGACCGGGCTGGTGCTTCGACGGATCGATTTCCCACAGTTCCTTGATGCCGATACCGTAGACCTGCGGATCGACGCCTTCGCGCAGCTTGAACCGCTCGTTCAGTTGACGGCCCAGGTGCCCACGCGCGCCTTCGCAGAAGAGCGTGTATTTCGCGTGCAGTTCCATGCCGAGCTGGAAGTTCTCGGTCGGCTGGCCATCCTTGCCGATGCCGAGATTGCCGGTCGCGACGCCTTTGACCGAACCGTCGTCGTTATAGAGAATCTCGGCAGCCGGGAAACCCGGGAAGATCTCGACGCCCAGTGCTTCCGCCTGCTGACCCAGCCAGCGCGTCACGTTCGCGAGACTGATCACGTAATTGCCGTGATTCCTGAAGTTATCCGGCAGCGCCCAGACCGGCACGCTCTTCGAACCCGTTTCGGTGAGGAACAGGAATTTGTCTTCGGTCACATCCACGGTCAGCGGTGCGCCTTTTTCCTTCCAGTCCGGAATCAGCTCGGTCATGGCGCGCGGATCCATCACCGCGCCCGAGAGGATATGTGCCCCGATCTCCGAGCCTTTTTCCAGTACGCACACGCCAATTTCAGCGCCTTTTTCAGCCGCCAGCTGCTTCAGGCGAATCGCCGCGGACAGCCCAGCCGGGCCGCCGCCGACGATCACGACGTCGTATTCCATCGACTCGCGCGGGCCGTACTGCTCAATGAGACTTGCGGGGGTCATTGATGCTCCTCTTACCGTTAGAATGCTTTTTTCGGGTTCGTATTGTGGGCGATGCACTCCCGCACTGCAACCGGATGAGCAGGCATTAGCACGATCGTTCTATTTACGTGATACGGTATCGACCCTGCGCTGTCGGTCTTACCGCACCTGTCAACCGCATCTGCAATTACAACCGAACAAGGAACGACAATGGGCCGTTCGATTAATCTGGAAGGCAAGGTTGCGCTGATCACCGGCGCCTCGAGCGGGTTGGGAAAACGCTTTGCTCAAGTGTTGTCGCAAGCGGGTGCCAAGGTCGTGCTGGCGAGCCGGCGAACCGAGCGGCTGAAGGAGTTGCGCGCCGAGATCGAGGCATCCGGCGGCGCGGCGCATGTCGTGTCGCTCGACGTGACCGATTATCAGAGCATCAAATCGGCTGTCGCGCATGCGGAAACCGAGGCCGGCACGATCGACATTCTGGTCAACAATTCGGGCGTGTCGACCACACAGAAGCTCTCCGAGGTCACGCCCGCCGACTTCGAATACGTGTTCGATACCAACACCCGCGGCGCGTTCTTCGTCGCCCAGGAAGTTGCCAAGCGCATGATCATGCGCGGTAACAGCGCGCAGAAACCGTCGTACCGGATCATCAATATCGCGTCGATGGCGGGCTTGCGCGTGCTGCCGCAGATCGGCCTGTACGCGATCAGCAAAGCGGCCGTCGTGCATATGACCAAAGCCATGGCGCTGGAGTGGGGTAAGCATGGCATCAACGTGAATGCAATCTGCCCGGGCTATATCGACACCGAGATCAACCATCACCACTGGTCGACCGAGCAAGGGCAGAAGCTCGTGTCGATGCTGCCGCGTCATCGCGTCGGCAAACCGGAGGACCTGGACGGGCTCCTGCTCCTGCTGGCGGCCGACGAATCGCAGTTCATCAACGGCTCGGTGATCGCCGCCGATGACGGATTCGGACTCTCCTGAGCACTAAACCGCGCCACCGGCCCCTCGCACGGCAACCTGTGCAGGCCGGATTGGCGTGCGTTTGAAGAAACTGTTTTACGCGCTCTGGCCTTGGCGCCGCATGAGCGCGCACGCTATGTTGCTGTTTCTCTCTGTGCCGGCCTGCGTACCGGCTTCAACCTCGTTTCAACCCGATAAAGAAGTACGATGAGCGATTTTCACGCTGTTTTTGAGATGTCGATGCCGATCCGCTGGGGCGACATGGACGCCTTCGGCCATGTGAACAACACGGTCTATTTTCGTTACATGGAGCAGGTGCGGATTTCCTGGTTCGAGCAGTTGGGTCTGGCCGGCAGCAACGCCGACGGACACGGGCCGGTGATCGTCAATGCATCGATGGAGTTTCTCAAGCAACTGCACTATCCCGGCGACGTGATCGGCCGGATGACAGTGGCCACGCCCGGCCGCAGCAGCTTCGACACGGGGTTCGAACTGGTGCGTGCGGACGACCCTGACACCGTGTATGCGCGCGGCGCCGCGCGCTGCGTCTGGATCGATTACGCGGCCGGCAAGTCGGTACCGGTGCCGGATCTGCTGCGTGCGACCATCGAGCGCGCCGCCTTGGTCAAAGCGGCCTGAACGGCGCCAGGCCGGATCCCGGCGCGGGCCGGTCAGCGCCGGTTTCAGTTCCCAAGCAGGCGCTGCAATAACTCCGTCGCATTACCCGTATCGTATTTGCGCATCAGCCGCGCCCGGTAGACATCCACCGTGCGCGGGCTGATATCCAGCACGCGGCCGATCTGCTTACTGGTTTTCCCCGTCACCAGTTGCGCGGCGATTTCGCGTTCGCGCGGCGTCAGTTCGACCGCCACGCGCCGCGTCGCGCTCAAATCCTCGAAAGTCCAGACGCCCGCGGCGTGCGCATCGGCGCGTTCCTGCGCGCGGCCCGTCACGTGGCACCAGAACAATTCGCCGTTGGCCCGCTTCATGATGCGGTCGTCCGCGTAGCTGCCTTGCGCGGTCATGATGGGCGGAATGCGCGCGCCGATGCGCTCGAATTCGTCCGCGGACGGGTACAGCACCTGGAACGACTGGCCGAGCAGCGACTCGCGCGTGCAGCCGAAGATCGACGCGAGCTCGTCATTGCAGTCTTCGATAGTCCGCTCGCGCGACAGCACGAGTCCGATCGGAGCGAGGTGGAACGCGGTTTGGTAATCCAGTGCGGGCATGGGCGGGCGGCAAGTACTTATGTATTTTTGCGTATTGTGCCGCATGGCGCGCCCAGCGTACTCTTTCGACCACACGATAACGCGGCGAAGCCGTCCGCGGCGGGCGTTTGCACGGTGCGCGGGGAAACCTGGGCGCGCAGCCCGCCGGGGATGACTAGAATGACGTGTCGGGCTCGAGCCCGCGCAACGTCATACGAGCCGCAACGATCCGGTTTCGGATTTCCATAGAGGAAGGGACATACTGATGAACAAAGTCTATCCAGGCGCCGCCGAGGCGCTGAAAGACATCGTCAAGGACGGGCAGACGTTTGCCGTCGGCGGCTTCGGGCTGTGCGGCATTCCCGAGGCGCTGATCGGCGCGCTGCGCGATTCGAACGTGCAGGGCATCACCTGCATCAGCAACAACGCGGGTGTCGACGGTTTCGGCCTGGGTCTGCTGCTCGAAACGCGTCAGGTCAAGAAGATGATCTCGTCGTATGTCGGCGAGAACAAGGAGTTCGAGCGCCAGTATCTGGCCGGCGAACTCGAGCTCGAATTCACGCCGCAAGGCACGCTCGCCGAGAAGCTGCGCGCGGGCGGTTCGGGCATTCCGGCGTTCTTCACCAATACCGGCTACGGCACGCTGATCGCCGAAGGCAAGGAAACCCGCCAGTTCGGCGAAAACCACTACGTGCTCGAACACTCGCTGACAGCCGACGTCGCGCTGGTCAAAGCCTGGAAGGCCGACAGATCGGGCAACCTGATTTACCGCCGCACCGCGCGCAACTTCAACCCGATGTGCGCGATGGCCGGCAAGATCACCGTCGCGGAAGTCGAAGAAATCGTCGAAGTGGGCGAACTCGATCCGGACGCGATCCATACGCCAGGCATCTTCGTGCAGCGCATCGTGCTCAATGCGCATCCGGAAAAACGCATCGAACAACGCGTCGTCCGCGCGAAAGGAGACTGATCATGGCATGGACTCGTGACGAAATGGCCGCGCGAGCGGCGAAGGAATTGCAGGACGGCTTCTATGTGAACCTCGGCATCGGCTTGCCGACGCTGGTGGCCAATCACGTGCCGGCGGGCGTCGAAGTATGGCTGCAGTCGGAAAACGGCCTGCTCGGCATCGGCCCGTCGCCGACCGAAGAGGAAGTGGACGCCGACCTCATCAACGCCGGCAAGCAGACGGTGACCACGCTGCCGGGTTCGTCGATTTTTTCGTCGGCGGACTCGTTCGCGATGATTCGCGGCGGCCATATCAACCTGGCGATTCTCGGCGCGATGCAGATCAGCAAGAAGGGCGATCTGGCCAACTGGATGATCCCGGGCAAGATGATCAAGGGCATGGGCGGCGCGATGGATCTGGTCGCGGGCGTCAAGCGCGTGGTCGTGCTGATGGAACACGTCGCCAAGGGCGACCAGCACAAGATTCTCGAAGAATGCACGCTGCCGCTCACGGGTGTGGGTGTGGTCGATCAGATCATCACCGACCTCGGCGTGATCGAAGTCACGGAAGACGGTCTGAAGGTGACTGAACTGGCGCCGGGTGTGAGTGTCGAGGAAATCAAGGCGAAGACGGGCGCGCCGCTCGATGTGAGCGCGGTGGGCTGAACGAGTTGCTGTGAGGCCGTCCAAAGCGGCCTGCAGCCGTTGTATAGGCTGTCGGTGACCTGTCCTCGCGGCAGGCGGCGGCACGGTGGTTCCTGGGCGGGCGAGGCGTGAGTCTCGCCCGCTTTTGTTTGTCTGGCCGATAGCCGTTCTGAGCCGTCCTATGCCGTCTGGCCGATTCTTGCCGCGCGGCAAAGCGGTTTACAATCGTTTGAAGATTGGACGCTTACCGCTCCTGCCATGCCCAGGCCGAACCCGCAGCGCTCTTGCAAGGAACCCAGATGACCGCAACCACGTCCGCTTCCACCGCCGGGCGGCCCGCGCCGCGCCAACGCTATGTGCAGTGCGCGAGCGCCGGCGGCTTGCACCGCGTCGCCTACACCGAGTGGGGCGACCCGGCCAATCCGCGCGTGCTGTTGTGCGTGCACGGCCTGACCCGTTCAGGGCGCGATTTCGACCGTCTCGCGCAGGAATTCGCCGGCACTTACCGCGTGGTTTGTCCGGATGTTGTGGGACGGGGCTTGTCATCGTGGCTCGCCAACCCCAACTTCTACACGGTGCCGCAGTACGTCGCCGACATGGTCACGCTCATTGCGCGCCTGAATGTCGAAACGGTCGACTGGTTCGGCACCTCGATGGGCGGCCTGATCGGCCTCGGACTCGCCGGCCTGCCGGAAACGCCGATTCGCAAGATGCTGTTGAACGACGTCGGTCCGCATCTGGAACCGGCCGCCGTGCAGCGCATCGGCGATTATCTCGGCAAGCCCGTGCGTTTCGAAACGCTGCAGCAAGGCATCGACTACGCCGCCTTGCTCGCGCAGTCGTTCGGCCCGCTCACGCCGGAAGAATGGCGTGAAATCAACACGCCGCTTCTGCACGAGCAGGACGGCGCGTGGCTCTTCCGCTACGACCCGCGTATCGCGCAGCCCTTCACCGCGACCACCGAGGAAGCAGCCAGACTCGGTGAAGCCGCGTTATGGCATTCGCTGGCTTCTTTCCAGGGGCCGGTGCTGGTGGTGCGCGGCGAACAATCCGACCTGCTCTCGCGTGACACGGTCACGAAGATGGTCGAGACCGGGCGCGCCGTATCGAGCGCGGAGATCGCCGGCGTCGGGCATGCGCCGGCGTTTCTGTCGGCCGATCAAATCGACCTCGCGAGGCAGTTCTTTATCGGACCGGCCGCTGACGCGTCATAATAGACAGTTCCGCCCGGCGTCCCTGGCGGGGCGCAATGCGGAACGCATCTCCGATCAACTTTCAACCAACCTCAGGATCCTTCATGGCAGTCATTCGTCACCACGTCGGCAAGCGCCTCTCGGAAATCGCCGTTCACAACGGCACGGTGTACCTCGCGGGCCAGATCGCCGAAGACGCGGATCAGGACATCACGGGCCAGACGCGCGAAGTGCTCGGCCACATCGACCGTCTGCTGGGCGAAGTGAACAGCGACAAGTCGCACTTGCTGTCGGTGCAGATCTTTATCTCGGACATGGCGCATTTCGCCGGCATGAACGCCGTGTGGGACGAGTGGGTCGCACAAGGCGCGACGCCGCCGCGCGCTACCGTCGAAGCGAAGCTCGCCAATCCGAAGTGCCTCGTCGAAGTCGTCGTGGTCGCTGCGCAGCGTAGCTAAGCCGGCAGCATGCGCTGTTGAAATTCCGTTGATTCGTCCGGCCCGGTGGGCCATCGCACCATGAATACCGAAATCGTTACGAGCACGCCGCACCCCCTTCCTTCTTTTGACGAAGCGATGGCGTTCGTGCGTGAACATGCGGGCGAGGTGCGGCTCTCATCGGGCGAAATGCTGGCGGATCACGCGGCCGGTACGGCGTCGATCATGCGCAAGCTCAACGTCGACCCGCCGGCGGTGCTGGCGGCGGCGCTGTTTGCGCTGACGCCGCATCTGCAGGACCCGGAGCGCTTGATTGCCGACAACTTCGGCGAAGAAGTCGCGCAACTGGTCGGCGACGTGCGCAAGTTGCTGCGCCTTGGCACGGTGAGCCTGCGGGCTGCGCAGAACGCCATGCCCGAAGCCGGACGCGACGCCCAGGCCGCGCGTCGCGCACAGGTCGAGGCGCTGCGCAAGATGCTGCTCGCGTTCGCGCAAGATATCCGGGTGGTGTTGATCCGGCTCGCGTCGCGCCTGCAGTCGCTGCGCTATTACGCGGCGGCGAAGATCACGCCCTCGCCGGACGTGGCGCGCGAAACGCTCGATATCTACGCGCCTCTCGCCAACCGTCTGGGCATCTGGCAGCTGAAGTGGGAGCTCGAAGATCTCGCGCTGCGCTTCGAAGAGCCGGTCACATATAAACGTATTGCCAAGCTGCTCGACGAGAAGCGCGTCGAGCGCGAAAGCTATGTCGCGCAGGCTATCGAACGGTTGCAAAAGGAATTGGCCGCGGCGCATATTCGCGCAGAGGTGAGCGGCAGGCCGAAACACATCTACAGCATCTGGCGCAAGATGCGTGGCAAGGAGCTCGACTTCGCCGAGCTCTACGACGTGCGCGCATTTCGCGTGATCGTGCCGGACATCAAGGATTGCTACACGGTGCTCGGTATCGTGCACAACCTGTGGCAGCCGGTGCCGAAAGAATTCGACGACTATATTTCGCGGCCGAAACCGAACGGCTACAAGTCGTTGCACACGGTCGTGATCGGCGACGACGGCCGCGCTTTCGAAGTGCAGATCCGCACCCAGGAAATGCATCAGTTCGCCGAATACGGCGTGGCCGCGCACTGGCGCTACAAGGAAGCGGGCACGCGCGGGTACGGCGGCCAGTTCGCCGCCAACGAGAAGTACGACGAGAAGATTGCCTGGCTGCGGCAATTGCTCGCGTGGAAAGACGAGGTCTCGGAGGGCGAGCACGGCGAGAAGCGCGCGGCGCAGCCGTGGGAACAACTGCGCCAGGCTACGCTCGACGACGACCACATCTATGTGCTGACGCCGCAGGCGCGCGTGATTCCATTGCCGCACGGTGCGACGCCTGTCGATTTCGCATATCACCTGCATAGCGAAGTGGGGCATCGCTGTCGCGGCGCGCGCGTGGATGGCGCGATGGTGCCGCTCAACACGCCGCTGCAGAACGGTCAGACGGTCGAGATCGTCGCGGTCAAGGAAGGCGGTCCGTCGCGCGACTGGCTGAACCCGCAACTCGGCTATCTGCAAAGTCCGCGTGCGCGGCAAAAAGTGCGCGCATGGTTCAACGCGGTTGAAGTGCAGGAACATATCGCAAGTGGCCGTGCAATGGTCGAAAAGACCTTGCAGCGCGAAGGCAAGACGTCGGTGAATCTGGATCAGCTCGCGGCCAAGCTCGGCTTCAAGACCACCGACGATCTGTTCTCGGTGGTGGGCAAGGAAGAGTTCAGCTTGCGGCTCGTCGAGCAGGCGCTGCACGATGCGCCGCCGCCGGAGCCCGTGGTCGAAGCGCCGGAACAATTCGAGAAGCGCAGTAGCGGCGCGAGCGTGGCGCGCGGTGCGTCCACCGGCGTGCTGGTGGTCGGTGTCGACGCGTTGCTCACACAACTCGCGCGCTGCTGCCGGCCCGCGCCGCCCGACGATATCTGCGGCTTTGTCACGCGCGGCAAGGGCATGTCGATTCACCGCAGCGATTGCGCGACGTTCCTGCGCATGGCCGAGCGCGCGCCTGAGCGAGTGTTGCAGACGGCATGGTCGGCGGAGGTGATGAGCGGGCGTGGCCAGTCGGTCTATCCGGTCGATCTGTCGATCGAGGCAACGGATCGGCAAGGTCTGCTGCGTGATATTTCCGAAGTGTTCGCGCGCGAAAAAATGAATGTGATCGGCGTGAAGACGCAGACGCGCCGCAACGCGGCGTTCATGCAATTCACCGTCGAGGTATCGAGCGCGGCGCAGATTCAGCGCGCGTGTACGCTGCTTGGCGAAGTAACGGGCGTGGTGCGCGCATCTCGCAAGAGTTGACGCAAGCGCGATGCGGTGCGTGTCGGCGGGGACGTTCTGCCGACGCGCGCGAGTTCGTGAGTAGATATTTAAAGTCGGCGCATAAAAGTACTTGCCAAGCGGTGTGGGGCTCCATATAATCTCGTTTCTTCAGGCTCGTAGCTCAGCTGGTTAGAGCACCACCTTGACATGGTGGGGGTCGTTGGTTCGAGTCCAATCGAGCCTACCAACGAAAGAGAAATTCCGGTTTTGCCGGGGTTTCGCAAGCTGCAGTAAGCGCCTTAGGCGCAAAAGGCGAATACGGTTATGACACCGCGAACGTTGACCGAAACCACTTCGGAGCGACGCTAGTCGAGGACCACTTTCGCCAATGTAGTTTGCAGGAAATGTGAATGCGGCCCCTCGAAAGCGGGGCCGCATTTTTTTTTGGCTTATTTGATGGTTGCATGTGCCGCCGCCGGTCGGCACCACGGAGAACGCAATGGTTTCGATACGTCTGCCTGACGGTTCTGTTCGACAGTACGAGCATCCGGTGACCGTCGCCGAAGTGGCCGCCTCGATCGGCCCCGGCCTCGCGAAAGCCGCGCTCGGCGGCAAGATCGACGGTGAGCTCGTCGATACGTCCGCGCTGATCGATCACGACGTGGCACTCGCCATCGTCACCGAGAAAGACGCAGACGGTCTCGATATCATTCGCCACTCCGCGGCGCACTTGCTCGCGTACGCGGTGAAGGATCTGTACCCCGAAGCGCAGGTCACGATCGGTCCGGTGATCGACAACGGCTTTTACTACGACTTCGCGTACAACCGTCCCTTCACGCCGGAAGATCTCGAGAAGATCGAAAAGCGCATGCAGGAACTCGCGAAGAAAGACGAGCCGGTGTCGCGCCGCGTGGTATCGCGCGACGAAGCGGTGGACTACTTCAAGAGCATCGGCGAAAAGTACAAGGCCGAGATCATCGAATCGATTCCCGCGACCGACGAGATCAAGCTGTACTCGCATGGCGGCTTCACGGATCTGTGCCGTGGGCCGCACGTGCCGTCCACCGGCAAGCTGAAAGTCTTCAAGCTGATGAAGGTGGCAGGCGCCTACTGGCGCGGCGATTCGAAGAACGAACAGTTGCAGCGCATCTACGGTACGGCCTGGACGAAGAAGGAAGACCAGGAAGCGTACCTGCACATGCTCGAAGAAGCGGAAAAGCGCGACCACCGCAAGCTCGGCAAGCAACTCGATCTGTTCCACATGCAGGACGAATCGCCGGGCATGGTGTTCTGGCATCCGCGTGGCTGGACGCTGTGGCAGCAGGTCGAGCAGTACATGCGCCGTCGCGTGAACGACGCGGGCTACCTCGAAATCAAGACGCCGATGATCATGGACCGCTCGCTCTGGGAAGCGTCGGGCCACTGGCAGAACTATCGTGAAAACATGTTCACGACGGAGTCGGAAAAGCGCGACTACGCGATCAAGCCGATGAATTGCCCGGGTCACGTGCAGGTGTTCAACCACGGTCTGCGCTCGTATCGCGATCTGCCGCTGCGTTACGCGGAATTCGGCTCGTGCCACCGCAATGAATCGTCGGGCGCGTTGCATGGGCTGATGCGAGTGCGCGGTTTCGTGCAGGACGACGCCCACATTTTCTGTACCGAAGACCAGTTCATCAGCGAATCGATCGCCTTCAACACGCTGGCAATGAGCGTGTACAAGGACTTCGGCTTCGACAATGTCGAGATCAAGCTGTCGCTGCGCCCTGACGCGCGTGCCGGTACGGACGAGACGTGGGATCGCGCGGAGCAGGGGCTGCGCGAAGCGCTGACGGCCTGCGGCGTGACGTGGGAAGAGTTGCCGGGCGAGGGCGCGTTCTACGGCCCGAAGGTCGAATATCACATCAAGGACGCACTCGGCCGCTCGTGGCAATGCGGTACGTTGCAACTCGATATGGTGCTGCCGGAGCGCCTCGGCGCGGAATACGTTGCTGAAGACAATAGCCGCCGCCGTCCGATCATGCTGCATCGGGCAATCGTCGGATCAATGGAGCGTTTCCTCGGCATTCTGATTGAGCACCATGCTGGGGCAATGCCTGCCTGGCTCGCGCCAATGCAGGTCGTGGTGATGAATATCGCCGAAAGTCAGACCGAATATGCGCAGTCTCTAGCCCAATCGTTGCAAAAACAAGGGGTTAGAGTAGAGGCCGATTTGCGCAACGAGAAGATTAGCTATAAAATACGCGAGCACACGCTGGAGAAGGTGCCGTACCTGCTTGTGGTCGGCGACAAAGAGCGTGAAGCCCAAACGGTAGCCGTGCGTGCCCGTGGTGGTGTTGATCTGGGTGTGATGCCCCTCGACGCCTTCATTGAGCGTCTGCGCCAGGACGTGCAGTCGTTCAATTGAGCCACTTGGCAGCCCGGCTCGTTTTTTTAATTTTTAGAGGAAACGTAACATCGCTACTGATAAGTCTGCGCACCGCATCAACGGTGAAATTACGGCACCCGAGGTGCGTCTGGTCGGAGTCGAGAACGAACCCCTCGGCATCGTGAAGCTCGCTGATGCGTTCCGCATGTCGGAACAGCAAGACGTGGATCTGGTTGAAATCGCTCCGCAAGCGGTCCCGCCAGTTTGCCGCTTGATGGACTACGGCAAGTTCAAGTACCAGGAAGCGAAGAAGCAACACGAGGCCAAGCTCAAGCAGAAGGTCATCCAGGTTAAGGAAGTCAAGTTCCGCCCGGGTACCGACGACGGCGATTACAACGTCAAGCTGCGCAACCTCATCCGCTTCCTCGAAGACGGCGACAAGACGAAAATCACGTTGCGTTTCCGTGGCCGCGAAATGGCTCACCAGGAAATCGGTATGCGCATGCTCGAGCGGCTGCGCACGGACCTCGACGAAGTCGGTCAGGTCGAGCAGATGCCGAAAATGGAAGGGCGCCAGATGATCATGGTGCTCGCTCCGAAGAAAAAGAAGTAACCGGCTGGAGCAGCGGCGCGCCGTGTGGCGTGCGCTCCGGTTGTGCAGGATCGAAACGGTGCGGTGCCGGGTGTCCGGTGCCGTATCGGCAGGTTTCGGAACGGCGCGTGTAAGCATAAGCGCGCGTTGCTTCCTGAATAGCGGCTGCCGGCGGTTCAGGCGGTCTGCATACCAAGTGGAGTGGGTTTCGAAGGGCGGGTGATGGCCAACTGGCCGACCGCACACCCATATCCATCTAATAATGGAGTTGTCATGCCGAAGATGAAGACCAAGAAGAGTGCTGCAAAGCGCTTCGTGGTGCGTCCGGGCGGTACCGTCAAGCGCGGTCAAGCCTTCAAGCGCCACATTCTTACCAAGAAAACCACCAAGAACAAACGCCATCTGCGCGGTTCGACGGCAGTTCATGATTCCGATCTGAACTCCGTACGCGCAATGCTGCCGTTCGCTTAACCCTTAACCGAAACTCATAGGAGCGAAACATGCCTCGAGTAAAACGTGGGGTTACCGCACGGGCCCGTCACAAGAAGATCATCAAGCTGGCCAAGGGTTACCGCGGCCGTCGCAATAACGTCTATCGCATCGCCAAGCAGGCGGTCATGCGCGCAGGCCAATACGCCTACCGCGATCGCCGCAACAAGAAGCGTGTGTTCCGTGCATTGTGGATCACGCGTATCAATGCGGCGGTGCGTCAGCACGACATGACGTACAGCGTGTTCATCAACGGCCTGAAGAAGGCTTCGATCGAACTCGACCGCAAGGTGCTGGCCGACATGGCTGTGTTCGACAAGGCTGCTTTTGCTGCGATCGTTCAGCAGGTGAAAGCCGCCGTTGCAGCCTGATTGCGCTTTTGGCAATTAAAACTGCGTGGTTCGTTGCAGCGAACATCCGGTAGTCTCGGTGACGTTGCAGCAAAAACGGGGCTCCTCACCGAGCCCCGTTTTTGTTGGTAGAACCAGTTTTGCTTCGATTGAACACTGACGTTGAAATGATGGGATCAATGGATCTGGACCAGATTGTCGCCGACGCGCAAAAAGCCTTCGCAGAAGCCTCCGACGTCACCACCCTCGAGAACGAGAAAGCCCGCTTTCTCGGCAAATCGGGTGCGCTGACCGAGCTGTTGAAGGGCCTTGGCAAACTCGATCCCGAAACGCGCAAGACCGAAGGCGCACGGATCAACCTCGTCAAGCAACAAGTGGAAGCCGCGTTGACGGCCCGCCGTCAGGCGCTGGCCGACGCGTTGCTGAACCAGCGCCTCGCCGCTGAAGCCATCGACGTCACGCTGCCCGGCCGCGGCACCGGCGCAGGCAGCCTGCACCCGGTGATGCGCACATGGGAGCGCGTCGAACAGATTTTCCGTACGATCGGTTTCGACGTGGCCGACGGCCCCGAAATCGAAACCGACTGGTACAACTTCACCTCGCTGAACAGCCCGGAGAATCATCCGGCGCGTTCCATGCAGGACACTTTTTACGTCGACGGCAAAGATGCCGACGGCCGCCAACTGCTGTTGCGCACGCATACCAGCCCGATGCAGGTTCGCTACGCGCGCACTAACACGCCGCCTATCAAGGTGATCGTGCCCGGCCGCACGTACCGGGTGGACAGCGACGCAACGCATTCGCCGATGTTCAACCAGGTCGAAGGCCTGTGGATCGACGAGAACATCAGCTTCGCGGATCTGAAGGGCGTCTACACCGACTTCCTCAAGAAATTCTTCGAGCGCGACGACATTCTCGTGCGCTTCCGTCCGTCGTATTTTCCGTTCACCGAACCGTCGGCCGAGATCGACATGTTGTTCGAAACGGGCAAGAACGCCGGCAAGTGGCTCGAAATTTCGGGCTCGGGCCAGGTTCACCCCACGGTGATCCGCAACATGGGCCTCGACCCGGAGCGTTACATCGGCTTTGCTTTCGGCAGCGGCCTCGAGCGGCTCACCATGTTGCGTTACGGTGTGCAAGACCTGCGTCTGTTCTTCGAAAACGACCTGCGTTTCCTGCGTCAATTCGCGTGAACCGGCGCGTACGAACGCGACAAGCATAGAGCGCGGCAACGCACGCAGTGCATGCCGCCACAGCGTCCCCGGCGGGGCTCGATGATTCCGATGATGACCGAGTCACGCAAAGCACTGCCGGATGTGGACCTAACCTGATCAGAACGTACACAGAACCATGCAATTCCCGGAATCCTGGCTGAGAACTTTTGTAGATCCGCAACTGACGACCGATGAACTGTCGCACGCGTTGACGATGGCGGGTCTCGAAGTCGAAGACCTGCGGCCGGCCGCGCCGCCGACCTCGAAGATCGTCGTCGGCCAGGTGCTGGAAGTCGTCAAGCACCCTGACGCTGACAAGCTCAACGTGTGTCAGGTCGACGCCGGCACGGGCGCGACGCTGAACATCGTGTGCGGCGCGCCGAACGTGGCGCCGGGCATCAAGGTGCCGGTCGCGCTGGTGGGCGCGCAACTGCCGCCGGCCGAAGAAGGCGGCGCACCGTTCGCGATCAGGCTCTCGAAGCTGCGCGGCGTGGAAAGCCAGGGGATGCTGTGCTCGGCACGCGAGTTGAAGCTCTCGGAAGATCATAGCGGGCTGATGATCCTGCCGGAAGATGCGCCGATCGGCCAGGACATCCGCGAAACGCTCAATCTCGACGACACCGTCTTCGAGATCAAACTGACGCCGAACAAGGCGGACTGCCTGTCGGTATTCGGCGTGGCGCGCGAGACCTCGGCGATTACCGGCGCGCCGCTGCGCCCGCTCGACATCAAGCCGGTTGAAGTCAAGCTCGATGAAACGCTGCCCGTCAAAATCTCGGCGCCCGATCTGTGCGGGCGTTTCTCGGGACGCGTGATTCGCGGCGTGAACGCACGCGCCAAATCACCGCAGTGGATGGTCGAGCGCCTTGAGCGTTCGGGGCAGCGCAGCATCTCTGCGCTCGTCGATATCTCGAACTACGTGATGCTCGAACTGGGCCGTCCGTCGCACGTGTTCGATCTCGACAAGATCCACGGCGGCATGGACGTACGCTGGGGTCGCAAGGGCGAAACGCTCAAGCTGCTCAACGGTAACACCGTCGAGCTCGACGACACCGTTGGCGTGATCGCCGACGAGCAGCACATCGAAAGTCTCGCGGGCATCATGGGCGGCGACAGCACGGCCGTCACGCTCGACACCACCAACATCTATCTCGAAGCCGCATTCTGGTGGCCGGACAGCATTCGCGGGCGCTCGCGCAAATACAACTTCTCGACCGACGCCGGCCATCGCTTCGAGCGCGGTGTGGATTATGCAACCACCGTCGACCATATCGAGCGCATCACGCAACTGATCCTCGACATCTGCGGCGGCGAAGCCGGCCCGGTCGACGATCAGATCGTCAACGTGCCGAAGCGCGAGCCCGTGACCATGCGTGTCTCGCGGGCGAATCGCATCATCGGCATCGAGATCGGCGCGGACGAGATCGCGCAGATTTTCACGCGCCTCGGCCTGTCGTTCGAGCAAGGTGAAGATACGTTCTCGGTGATGCCGCCGTCGTATCGTTTCGATATCGAAATCGAAGAAGATCTGATCGAAGAAGTCGCGCGTATTTACGGCTTCGAGAAAATTCCGGCCCGTCCGCCGGTCGCGACCAGCGAAATGCGTGCGACCAACGAAACGCAGCGTTCGATCCACGTGATCCGTCACGCGCTCGCCGCCCGCGACTACGCGGAAACGGTGAACTTCAGTTTCGTCGATGCCGAGTGGGAGCAGGACTTCGCCGGCAATGACAAACCGGTCCGTCTGCTGAACCCGATTGCAAGTCAGTTGTCGGTGATGCGCACCACGCTCTTCGGCAGCCTGATCCACGTGTTGCGCACGAACCTGAACCGACGCGCGGCAGATCGCGTGCGCGTGTTCGAGGCCGGCCGCGTGTTCCTGCACGATCCGTCGATCAAGGCCGGCGAGCTGACGGTCGAAGGCTTCGCGCAGCCGAAGATGATCGGCGGCCTCGCTTATGGTCCCGCGCTCGACGAGCAATGGGGCGCGGCGACGCGCACAGTCGACTACTTCGACGTGAAGGGCGATCTCGAAGCCGTACTGGCGCCGGCGGTCGCGCGTTTCGTCAAGGCGGAACATCCGGCATTGCATCCGGGGCGTAGCGCGCGTATTGAGTTGAATGGTCGCGCTGTTGGCTGGATTGGTGAATTGCATCCGCGCTGGATGCAAAAATATGATTTACCGCATGCGCCGATTCTGTTTGAAATCGAAGCGGAAGCGTTAATGCAACGCGTATTGCCCACTCCGTCGGAAGTGTCCAAATTCCCGCCGGTGCGTCGTGATATTGCCGTGGTCGTCGATCAGAAAATCGAGGTTCAGGCACTGCTCGACGAGCTTCAGAAGGCTCAGTCCGAACCGGCCTGCAAGACGGTTCAGAAGGTTGCGCTTTTCGACGAATTCCGTCCAAAATCAAACACTTCCGGTGGTCTGGCCGCACATGAGAAAAGCCTTGCGTTCCGTGTAACCTTGCAAGATACTGGTGGAACCCTTCAGGATGAAACGGTCGATCTGGCCATTCAAACTCTGGTGGAACGTCTGGCTCGAGTATATGGCGCACGGCTGCGCGGATAACCCGCATTTAACAATTGCACGGCTGTTTCCGGATCATTTGTTTTTTGCATGGCGCGCCATTTGATAGATATGAATGAAATGAACTCGAGTGATTTCGAAGCCCTTCTTACGGCGCAACGCAGCGCCATGATTCGCGATATTCCGACATCACCCGCGGCCGTTTCCACTGAAACGCCGACACTCACCAAGGCGGAACTTGCTGAGTTGCTGTTCGACAATGTCGGGCTCAACAAGCGGGAAGCGAAAGACATGGTCGAAGCGTTTTTCGAGGTGATCCGCGATGCGCTGGAGAGTGGCGACAGCGTGAAGCTGTCGGGGTTCGGCAACTTTCAGTTGCGCGACAAGCCCCAGCGTCCCGGCAGAAACCCGAAGACCGGCGAGGCGATTCCGATCGCCGCGCGCCGCGTTGTGACGTTCCATGCAAGTCAAAAGCTGAAAGCGCTGGTTGAGAACGGCGCCGAAGCGAGCTTCACGCGCTGATCGACTGGCGCGTTCCTGCGCAACCCACCACGACGGCTAACTGACGATGACAGCGGCGATCGAAAAAGTCGTCTTGCCTCCGATTCCGGCGAAGCGCTACTTCACGATTGGTGAGGTCAGCGAACTATGCGGCGTGAAACCGCATGTGTTGCGCTATTGGGAACAGGAGTTCACGCAGTTGAGGCCGGTCAAGCGGCGCGGCAATCGCCGGTATTACCAGCATCACGAGGTGCTGTTGATCCGGCGGATTCGTGAATTGTTGTATGAGCAGGGCTTCACGATCAACGGCGCGCGCAACCGGCTCGATTCACACGGCGGTGGCGCGCACGGTGCGCCGGGCGGTGTGATCGAGGAAGGTGAGGGCGCAGTGGTGCCGGCGGCAATCGCAACCACAGCCACAACCTCGGTAGATGTCGAACAGTTGCGCAAGGAATTGCTGCATGTGATCGATTTGCTGAACCATTAATCGCCTTTGTTAGCAGAAGGCGGTTCTAATCGAATCAAGTGTCTGTTATAATTTTGTGCTGTTCGGGGCGTAGCGCAGCCTGGTAGCGTACCTGCATGGGGTGCAGGTGGTCGGAGGTTCAAATCCTCTCGCCCCGACCAAGAGACATAGCCCGGTGAGCCTTGCCAGTATTGGAAAAGCCAATGCTGACAAAGCTCACCGGGCTTTCTCGTTTACGGCTTCGTTGGTCCTCTGTGCGAACCGCCTGGAGTGCGGCATGGGGGCCGTTACCATGTCCGCTGGGGTCGCCCTGGGAGGCTCCATATAGCGCCTCTTCCGCATCTGAGTTGCAAACACTCGGCGGGGTTTCTTCAGCGCGCGCGATGGTTGGCGCGGGCTGTTGTGGCACGCTGGGAGTCTCGATAGACCTTCCTCGATTCGTTCACCCACCACACCAAGCCCTTAGAACCCGTTGCAAAGCGGCACGCCCTTCGGACGTGGGCCAATCCACTCGGCTCGATTCAGCAAGTTCGGCGCAAGCCAATTCTGCTTGTCGTTTCGCCGCGTCGAGATCGCCCGGACTCAGTCCGTCTGTAGGTCCAGCGTGACGTGGGTGTGAATCCGTTCGACGTCTTTGAACTAATCGGCAGTCAAGGAGCGCCCGTGTCGTCTCAAGTTTGACTGACGGGTCGCCCAATGAAGTACCGCCTCGATTACGAATGCCGTGCAAATGCGCGAAGTGCGCAGGGTTGTGCCGCAGAACGCCGTACATCACGAGAATCATCAGTTCGGTCTTACGCACGATGCACCCGCCAACTCGTCGCCGGGCAGCATGTAGCACGTAGACTGCGCGTCCGCGAGTAGCTCGGCAAACTTACGCTGATGCTCAGCGATGATCGCGTGCGCTTTCGCGGTGACTCGCTGCGGCCTGAGTGCCTGGACTGGTGCGGTAGGCATTAGTTGCGCGCTCCCCCATCCTTCAAGCGGCGCCACAGGTGGCGAATCATCCGCCGCCGAGAACGCTCTGATGAATGTTGCTGAAAAGGAGATACATTGGAGGGCAATCCTTTCGATCTATCGTTTTGATCAGACCATCGGGGCACAACGTGCGCGAGCCGTGGATCGATGCGGAGCCGCTGCCGATGTTCGTCGGCCCGCTATTTTTCTGACAACACAAACGATCCACCACGATGGGAAAGATGTCGAGCCTACAGACAAGACGGTAGGGCGTTGACCCTGCTAAAAGCTGCACACGGGCGCACGTTTTGGGGTGATCGCGCACTTCGTTGCCAAGACTTCTGACGCGCAACGGGTTTGCGGATATTCGTATTACTGCCGAGGCGGAAAAGGTGAAAACGCAGGAATCGTCTCCACCAGCCGACGAGGCGCTACGCGGCGTCTTGTTGAGCGCGGTTTCCAGCGCCGTGGGCAAATCCCAAATGACGTTCAGACACACTTCCGACCGCGCCGTGCCCCCACGAAGAATGGAGCCCATCCCGGTAACCGGACTGCCGCGCGGAGAAACCCAACAGCGCGGCTTGCCCGATCTCGCCTCCTGACCCCGGCAGAAGAAGCGGCGCATAATGCTGAGATCCCTTTATCAACACGATGGAGGTGGATGTGACCACGCTTGCTATAGACGCCATTCGCATCAGCCCGGCAAACGACCGGATTACCCACGTGCGCTGGGCGCCCGTCGACCCGTCGACGCGTGACTGGTTGTCCCCCACCTCGCTTGCCGAGGTGGCCGAAGTCGTCGCCGCGATCCGGCGGGGAGACGCTGTTTGGTCCCTTTTTACGCTTGGCGGCACACGGTATCTGGGGCCAAAAATTGTGACTGTCGCCCACACCGACGGCCACGACGGGATCGACACGGATGTCCCCGGCGATCACGTCGAAAAATGCATTGACGATCTGCCGCGCATTTGACCGCGCACCGTCAGAACCGTCGGCGATCATCGCGCGCGTCGTTGATTCCGCTCGATGTCGCCGACCATGGGCCAGGTTTCGGCCGCCCGTGTGTGCCCGATGGTCCTGTCAGGGTCGGCGGTACGCGGAAGGTGCAACAGGACAGCCGGCAGCGGCACCTCCGTCGACCTGAATAGACCCGCCCGCTACCGGAGCCGCGCTCACGGCGCCTCAGCTATCCAGCCGATCCACCAGCGCAAATGGAATACTTTCCGCAAACAGCTCACGGTCCCCCGTCGCACTAGTCTGCATATTCAACTGCGGCGCGAAATTCCAACCGGAACTCCGCGTGCGGGTTGTGCGCACCTGGACCTTCAATTCAGCGGGCAGCCACGAAGCCGGCTCGTTCAGAATTTCATTTGCTTCGCACGAGGGCATGGCCGCTCAACGGCAGCAATTCGCCCGATCCGCTCAAGCGGGGCAACGGTAGGGCGCGCACCTTCGCGTGAAATACCCTGGTCAGCACGCCGGGAAATCACTATCCAGCCAGGTGCGAATACGTCTCGTCGACGCGCGCACGTGCTAGCGCGCCGTACCGCGCCGGCGTTGCCGGCCCGTGACTGTGCGGCCGCGACCGGCGTCGTCCGGCTCCGCGAACATCGTCATGCGCTGCAACATCCAGCTGAGCAACTCGTGCGCGGCGGCGACCAGTGGACGGCCCGACTTGACGAGTAGCCGCGCCTTGATACCACGGAACAAAGGGTGGTCGATCGGCACGACAGCCAGTTTGCCCGCCGCGATTTCTCGATACGCAGCAAACTCGCCCACGAGTGTGATGAAGTTTCCGGAAGCGACAATGCGCTTGAGCGCAGTGAGCGAGTTCGTGGTGAGGGTGGGGCGAATCTCGATGTTCTCCGCGAACTCCAGCATTTTTGCCGCGTGACCTATTCCGAAGTTGCCCGGCATCAGCGCCAGTGGATAGTCGAGCAGGTCTTCGACCGTCGCCGGCGTTCCTCTCACCGCCAGAGGATGGTCGGAGCGAACCAGCAGCACAATGGGCTGCGAGGAACTGGCGCGATATTCGATGCGCGCATGCGGCGGCGCATTATAGGCAAGGCCGATGTGTGCGCGGCTTTCGGCCACCTCATTGAGCACATCGTCGACCGGCAGAATAGCCACGCCGATATCGAGCTTCGGATATTGCGCACAGAACGGACTGATCACTTCGTCGATCAGCGCGTCGACATAGCCTTCGCTGATGGCCAGTTGAACATGCCCTTGTTGAAGACCCTTCATGGCATGGAGTTGGTCTTCCAGCTTCTCCTGCTGTGACCGGTAGCCTCGCCAGAATTCGAGCAGATGCGCCGCCGCCTCGGTCGGCGTGACGCCACGCGCCTGCCGCTCGAACAGCAGCGTGCCGAGTTCGTCTTCCAGCAGCCTGATCTGCCGCGTAATGACGGAGGGCGACGTGTTAAGGCTATCCGCGGCGCCGCGAATCGTGCCGTGCGTCAACACCTCATAGAAATAGCGCAGGCGCTGCTGATTGATTTCCCGCATGTCGGCCTCCCATCGTCGCCGTCGTTGCTCTACAGGCAACGATACGTGAACTTAGTTGCTGTTGCTAGTCCGGCTTAGAGTTGCCACCATTCGCATACCGGATGAACTGATCAAGAGGCTCGACATGGAGACTGGCATGGCAACAATTCAACCCGCGGCGACTCGCTGGAGCGACGTTCCCGCTCTTTATGCCAAGCTTAACTTCAGGCTGCTGCCGTTTCTTCTGCTCTGCTATCTGTTTGCTTATCTGGATCGCGTGAATGTCGGCTTCGCCAAGTTGCAGATGCAAAGCGACCTGGGCTTTTCCGATGCCGCTTACGGTGTCGGCGCGGGCATCTTCTTTCTGGGGTACGTACTGTTCGAACTGCCGAGCAACCTGATGCTGCCGAGAGTCGGCGCACGGAAAACCTTCTTCCGCATCCTGGTGTTGTGGGGCATTACCTCGGCCTGCATGCTGTTTGTGCGCAACGTGCAGATGTTCTACGGCATGCGCTTTCTGCTCGGCGTCTTCGAGGCGGGTTTTGCGCCCGGTATGATCTTCTATCTGTCGCGCTGGTACGGCCCTTCACGGATGGCGCGGGCGATCGCGATCGTGTTTCTCGCCGGTCCGATCGGCGGCATTGTCGGCGGGCCGCTTTCCGCGTGGCTGATGACGAGCCTCGCCGGCAAGGCGGGTCTTGCCGGATGGCAGTGGATGTTCCTCGTGGAAGGTTTGCCTTGCATCGTGCTGGGCGTGCTGACTCTCTTCGTCCTGTCGGATCGGCCGGCGCAGGCCGGCTGGCTGAGCGACGACGAGAAGCGCCTGCTCGAGTCCGAGCTCGCCGGGGTCCCGGCTGGAGATCATTCGTTCAAGGCGGTCCTGCGCAATCCCAGGATCTATCTGTTGGCTTGCGCGTACTTTTGCATCATCGCGTCGATTTACGCCATGAGCTTCTGGCTGCCGACCATCGTGAAATCGCAAGGCGTCGAGGATACGATCCGGCTCGGCTGGTATGCGGCGATTCCCTACGTCGGGGCTGCCTTCGGCATGTACTTTATCGGTCGCAGGTCGGATGCGCGTCGCGAACGGCGTTATCACAGCTCGGTGCCGGCGCTTCTCGCCGCGATATTGCTTTCCCTGTCGGTTCTGGCCGACGGCAATCTCGTCGCATCACTTGTCCTGCTGACGCTCGCCACGACGATGCTGTGGATGGCATACACGGTGTTCTGGGCAATCCCGTCTGAATTCATCAAGGGCGATGCGGCCGCGGGCGGCATCGCCCTGATCAACACGATCGGCTTGTCCGGCGGATTCTGGGGGCCTGCCATCATCGGCTGGGCCAAGACGGCAACGGGCAATCTGCATCTTGGACTCCTGATCGTCGCCGGTCTGGCGCTATGCGCGTCCGCACTGCTCGTCGCGAACAGGTTGCCTTCGGAATAGCGAGCCGGGCGAACGCGCCCGGATGAGGATGCTGCTCGACGGTCACCGCAGGCGCCGTCGGGAAGTCGCAGTCAACCCAATGCGCCGCGTTTCTGCGGGAAGCGGCGAGAGAGAGAACCTCACATGCTTTTACACCAGTCAACATGGGTCGAAGTCGGGCAATACCTGAAGCGCAGCCGTTCGATCGTCGTTCCAATCGGCTCGAACGAGCAGCACGGTCCCACCGGTCTTTTGGGCACGGACTGGCTGTGCCCGGAAATCATCGCGCACGAAGCGCAGAAGAGCGCGGACCTCCTGATTGCGCCGACCTTCAACATCGGCATGGCCCAGCATCACCTGGGCTTTCCGGGAACCATCTCGCTGCGGCCGTCGACCTTCATGGCCGCCATTGGCGACTGGACGCGCTCACTGGCGGTTCATGGCTTCGAGAAGATCCTGTTTCTGAACGGCCACGGCGGCAACGTCGCGTCGATCGAAGCCGCGTTCTCCGAGATATACGCCGAAGCCAGTTTCGCGAAACGTCGCTCGGGCTTCGCGCTAAAGCTGTGCAACTGGTGGGATCTCGACGGTGTCGGCGAACTGGCGCGCGAGCAGTTCCCTGAGGGGCACGGCATCCATGCCACGCCCTCCGAGATCGCCATTACGCAATGGGCGCTGCCGGAGGCGATCAAGACGGCTGACTACACGCCAAAGATCGCGCCATCGGGACCGATTCGCGAGGCGCTTGAGTTCCGCGCGCGCTATCCCGATGGTCGGATGGGCTCGGATCCGGGCCTCGCGTCGCCGGAAAAGGGCGGCGCGCTGGTGAGGCTGGCCGCACAGAGTCTGATTCGCGAGATGGATGCGTTCAGCCGCGAAAGCGTGCCGGGCTAAAGGCTCGCGGCGACCTCAACCGCGTGACGCGGATCGTCAAGCTGATGAGCCTTGTCAATTCGACGCCGGAGTTTGTCGAGCCGCATCTGGTGACGAACGGCGCGTCGGAATGGCTCGTGGAAGTACTCGGCGAACGCGGCAAGCATGCGCGCTCGGCCTTCGGCGTGGCGCAGATTCCGTTGGGCGCGTGTCTGGAACTGGGGATGAACGTCGAGGGCAGTTGAGGGCGGGTGTGGTCGCAGTCTCCATTGCGTCGATGTGGTGCTGGCGGACACTCCCGTCACAGGTGCGCTCGCGCTCGTGCTCAAGATCGGCCGGCGGCGCTTGCGGAGGCGCTTGGCGCCCTGGCAGTCCAATCATTGAAACCGTCGAGGTCGCGTAGAGATTCGAACCGGTCGATCCTACTGGACGGCGAGCTTCGCGCTTTGCTGCAGCAAACCCTTGAATATCCGGTCTGACAGGTCTCTTGGAAACGCTTCCGGCAAGAGCGCCTCAACCTCCGCGACGACCTCTTCAGTCATGCCGGTCAAGGTGGTGATCATCTCTTCGACATGGGCTGGGGCGAGCGTCACCTTTTGGCCCTGCGCAATCCAGTGGCGACGCCGGATCTCGTCGATCAGATAGTGAGCGTTCTTGCCACGCACCGCCATGGCGAGTTTCACCCGGCGCGCGGAAAGCAGGTTCCGTCCGCTTCCCATGATCGGATGCGCGGAGAGAAGGTCATAGATCGGCGTGGCCTGGTAGCAATTGGACTTCAGGTGCGCGATGCTGAAATTTTTCGCGTGCCCGTCGACGGCTGCGAGCATCCAGAAAACGATCTGCGTCATGAAGAAATGGCGCTGATCGATCGCGAAGCGCTCCGAACCGGCCAGGACTTCCATGACCTGCTGGATGCCGGGCCCACCGTCGGACTCATATTTTCCCGCAGCGGGTGTGCCGGTCGCCTGACACATGTCCTCCTGGGGAAGCCGCAGTATCCATGAACCGTCGCTTGCATAACGGCGGTCGAATCGTTCGACGACGAGTACCTTCTGGTCCTCGAACGTGGCGATGTCGCAGTGGGCGATAGGCAATCCAAATGCAGCCGCAATCTTCGAGCACAGCCACTCCTTCTCTACCGACGTTCGCATATCGGCGCGCAGGTTGCCGACCAGCCCAAGCGGCAGCTTCAGAATATGCGTGGTCGGAGTGCTGCCTTCCGGAATGGCCCATTGGCCGTTGTGCCGCAGAAGCGCGGTCTTTTCCTGCGCGCCGGCGATGGACAGGCGTAGGTCGTAGGTCGTCGATAGGCTCATGCTGGCCCAACAAGGGCGCAGCCGTTGTGTCTCGCAGGAGCCGCGCGATTTCCGCCTCATTGAGAGGGCGCCCGTTGATTGCCTCGAGATCCACCGGGGTTTCGTCCGGAGGCAGCATCTGGATAGCACCGAAGCAGTCCCGGCCGAGTTTGGCGAGCAATTCGAAAGGCGAGGTACCGCCAGTTTTGTAGCGCCCTGCGATGCGCTCGCGGATAACCTTGCTGTCCGGCAGCAGGTTGTCGAAAAAGTCCGAGACTACCTTACCCCGATAGGGCTGGTTGCCGGGCGTGAAAGGCAGCGAAAGCGACAAGGAACGCCCCTGTTCGTCTGCTCGCCATTCTTCGAAGTAGGTGAGTTTCTCGCCGTCCCGGGTGGTCTCCCAAATTCCGACGGGTAATCCGTTCATCCAGAGATTCAGGCGTTTGGCGTGCGCGCGGCGGCCCATTGCTACCAGTCCTCCCGCTTCCTGGGGGGCGCGGCAGTCGGCGCCACGCGTTTGCATGCGGCCGGCTTAGGCGAGGCTTGCCCGCTTGCGCGCTTCGGCGCGGCGGCGGCTTTCAGGGTAGGTGCCGTCTTCGTTGTCGCGGTGGTGGTGCGCTTGGTTGCCACCTTCTGTTTCGCCGTGACAGGCGACTGCGCTATCCGCCCACGCTTGGGTGGGAGCGTTTCCAGGTCCGCGGGTCCAGCGCTCGAGCCAGAACGATATCGACCTTGAGCACACTCAGAACATGGAATAACCGCTCCATGCTCGCTGATTCGGGCTTGGCCTCGAGCTGCGCGTAGGTCTGCTGGGTGATGCCCAGATGGCTTGCCATCTGGGCCTGCGTGAGCCCGCTGGCCTTGCGGAAGCCGACAAGAAGCGGGCGCAACTGGCGAGGAGTTTTGCCGGGATAGTCCACTGCCGGCTCGTTAGACGTGAAAACAGCAAATAGGCAGTAAATGGCAAATACAATATATGTTCTGTATAAGACAAATAAAAAAATAAGCTGTAAATTTAAAATATCGACAGCCATTCTCCCCGCGTTACACCTATTCCCGCCCCAGCGCGACAAACCGTTCGAGATGATGGTCCTCGTCGCCGAGTTGATGATCGATCATCACGAGGCGCTTCGCATAATGAGCGAGCGGCAGTTCCCACGTCATGCCGATGCCGCCGTGCAACTGAATGCATTCCTCCGCGACCCGCGTGCCAATCCTGCCGATGCTGTATTTGGCCGCCGACATCGCGCGCTCCCGCTGCTGGCGCTCGGCGCCTAGCGCCGCGGCTGCGTTGATGACCGCCGAGCGCGCCTGTTCGATCTCGAGCAGCAAATCGGCCATGCGATGCTGCAAGGCCTGAAAGCTGCCGATCGGCACGCCGAACTGCTTGCGCGTGCGCAGATACTCCAGCGTGTAGTCCCTGGCGACATCCATCGCGCCCACGGCTTCGGCGCACAAGGCCAGCACGCCGCAGCCGACCGCATACTCGAGCGTCGCGAAGCCCGCGTCCGGTGCGCCCAGCAACGCGTCTTCGCCGAGCGCGACGTGGTCGAACGTGACTTCGGCGGCGCGTCCGCCGTCGATCTTGCGATAGCCGCGCACGCTGACACCCGCTGCGTCGCTCGGCACGAGAAAGAGCGTCACGCCGGCTTCTTCATCGTCGTCACCGCTCGTGCGGGCCGAGACCAGAAAGAGCGAGGCATGCTCACCGTGCTGCACCACCGCTTTCGCGCCGTTCAGGCACCACGTATCGCCGCTGCGCCGCGCGCGCGTGGTGACGCGGGCCAGTTCGTAGTGGCCGTCCGGCTCGCCGTGCGCGAGCGCGACGATTTGCGAGCCGTCGATCAATGCGCCGAGCGCCGCCTTCTGCGCCTCGGTGCCGCTTCGCGCGATCGCTCGGCCGACAATCAGCGTATCCAGAAACGGCTCGACCACGAGGCCGCGGCCAAGGCTCTCGAACACCACGGCGATATCGAAACCGCCGCCGCCAAAACCGCCGTCCGCTTCATCGAACAATGCGCCGATCACGCCGAGTTCGGCGAAACGGTTCCACAAATCGCCGCTATAGCCTTGCGCCGAACGCGCGATCCGGTCGCGCGTCTCGAAGCCGTACTGCTCGCCGATAAAACGATTGAGCGAATCCGCCAGCATGCGGCGGTCTTCGGTGTGCTGGAAATTCATGACGCGCGCCCCTTACAGTCCCAGGATCATTTTGGAAATGATGTTCTTCTGGATTTCGTTCGAGCCGCCGAAGATGGACAGCTTGCGGTTATTGAAGTAAAGCGAAGCGGCGCTCGCGGCTTCGGCGGGGCCGACCGGCACGCCGTCGAAGCCGTCCTGCAACGCTTCCTCGACGAACGGCTGCGCATACGGGCCCATCGCGCGGCGCGTGAGCGAGGAGATTTCCTGGCGGATCTCGGTGCCGCGAATCTTCAGCATCGAACTTTCGGCACCGGGCACGCCGCCGCCGGCCACCGCCGCGATTACGCGCAGGTTGGTGGTCTTCATGTTCTCCAGATCGATCTCTACACGCGCCATGCGCGCGGCGAACGCGGGGTCCTGCGCGAGCGGCCGGCCATTGCGCCGCTGTTTCGCGGCGATCTTGCGCAGGCGGTTGAACGCCGCCACCGAGAAACCGACGCCCGCGATATTGGTGCGCTCATAGGTGAGCAGGTACTTGGCGTAAGTCCACCCTTTGTTCTCTTCGCCCACGAGGTTCTCCACCGGCACGCGCACGTCGGTGAAAAACACCTCGTTGACTTCATGCTCGCCGTCGAGCGTGATGATCGGACGCACGTCGACGCCGGGCGTCTTCATGTCGATCAGCAGGAAGCTGATGCCTTCCTGTTTGCGCACGTCGGTGGCGCTGCGCACGAGGCAGAAGATCATATTCGCGTAGTGGCCGAGCGTGGTCCATGTCTTCTGGCCGTTGACGACGTAGTGCTCGCCCTGGGCATCCGTGCCGCGCACGGCGGTGGTTTTGACCGCGGCGAGATCGGAGCCGGCGCCCGGTTCCGAATAGCCCTGACACCACCAGTCCGAGCCGTCGAGAATACGCGGCAGCCAATGGCGTTTTTGCGCTTCGCTGCCGTATTTGATCAGCACGGGTCCGAGCATATTGACGCCGAATGGCACCACGCGCGGCGCGCCGGCCAGCGCGCATTCGTTTTCGAAGGTGAATTTTTGCACCGCGTTCCAACCCGGCCCGCCGTACTCTTTCGGCCAGTGATTGGCGAGCCAGCCTTGCGCGTTGAGAATCGCGTGCCACCCGGCCATGTCCTCGCGCGTGAGACGGCGGCCGCCATGCACCTTGTCGGCGAGACGTTGCGGGAGCTTCTCGCGCAGGAACGCCTGCACGTCGGTGCGGAAGGCTTCTTCCTCGGCGGTGAAATTCAGATCCATGACGGGTTCTTCCGGATAGAGTGAGCCGGGCGGCGCGCGCAACGCGCGGCCGCTCGTGATGCATAGCGATGATGCGCCGTTTCAGACCGTCTGGTTCAGGCTCGCGAAATCGGCGCCGCGTTCCACCAGTTCGACCAGCAGCGGTGAAGCTTGCCAGAAGAGCGGATCGTCTTTGGCGAACTCGCGGATGTCGGCGAGGATCTTCGGCAGGCCGACCGTGTCCGCGTATTTCATCGGGCCGCCGCGATAGCGCGGAAAGCCGTAGCCGTAAAGGAAGGTCACGTCGACGTCCAGCGGCCGCAGCGCGATACGTTCATGCACGACGTTGGCACCTTCGTTGATCATCGCGGCCATATAACGGCGGATGATCTCGTCATCGGTAAAGGTACGCGGCGTGATACCGGCGCGTGCGCGCTCGGCGTCGATGATCGCTTCGACTTCGGGATCAGGCGTGCCGCTGCGCGATCCTTCGGAATACAGATAAAAACCGCGTCCGGTCTTCTGGCCGAACCAGCCGCGCTCGCACAGCCGGTCGGCGATCTGCACGTACCGCGCGGCGGGATTGCGGGTGGCGGCGCGCCGCTTGCGCGCCGCCCAGCCGATGTCGCCGCCCGCCAGATCGACCACCTGGAACGGACCCATCGGAAAGCCGAACGCGCGCACGGCCGCGTCGATCTGATAGGGCGACGCGCCGTCTTCCATCATGGCATCCGCGGCGGCGCGGTACACGGCCAGCACACGGTTGCCGATGAAGCCGTCGCACACCCCCGCGCGCACCGGCGTCTTGCGCAGCTTCTTCGCGAGTTCGAACGCGGTGGCGACCACGTCGGCGCTGACCTGTTTCGGCACGACCACTTCCAGCAGCTTCATGATGTTGGCGGGCGAGAAGAAGTGCAGGCCGATCACGTCGGCGGGGCGCGAAATGCTCGCGGCCAGCGCGTCGATGTCGAGATACGACGTGTTGGTCGCGAGCACGGTGCCCGCTTTGCAGACGCGATCGAGTTCGGCGAATACGGCCTGTTTGACGGCGAGGTCTTCGAATACCGCTTCGATCACGAGATCGGCGTCGGCGAGCGCACCGTAAGACGTGCTGCCGCTCCAGCGCGTCATGACCGCGGCCTTCTTCTCCGCGCTCATGCGGCCTTTGGCGATCAGGCCGTCATAGACTTTTTCGATGTGCGCGCGGCCGCGCGCGAGCGAGGCGTCGTCGCGTTCGATCATCGTCACCGGCAAGTCCGCGTCGAGCACCGCGACGGCGATCCCCGCGCCCATCGTGCCGCCGCCCACCACGCCGATCGTGTTCAGCGCGCGCGGTTTGGCCTCGCGCGTTTCGGGCGCCTTGAGCACTTCTCGCTCGGCAAAGAAGGCGTGAATCAGGCCGGCGCGCTGCGGGCTGTCGAGACATTCGAGGAACAGTTTGCGTTCGAGCCGCAGACCTTCGTCAAAGGGCAGTTCGACGGCGGCTTGAACCGCGTCGACGATTTTCAGCGGTGAGAACAGGCCGCGCGATTTCTTCGCGGTTTCCGCGCGCGCCGTGGCGAGCGCGGCGAGACTCGCGGCGCGCTCGCCGGGCACCGTGGCGTCGCGCGTGCGGCGCACCGGTGCGTGGGTGGACAGCAACTCGTGCACATAGGCGAGCCCTTCGGCGAGGATGTCGTCGCTGCTGCCGAGGCGGTCGATCAGACCGAGCGCCAGCGCTTCCTTCGCGCCGGCGTGGCGGCCGCTCAGGATCAGATCGAGCGCGGCCTGCGCGCCGATCAGGCGCGGCGTGCGCTGCGTGCCGCCCGCGCCCGGCAGGAGGCCGAGCTGCACTTCGGGCAGGCCGAGCTTCGCGCCCTCGACGGCAATTCGGTAGTGCGCGGC
The DNA here is from genome assembly GCF_002278075.1 of Paraburkholderia aromaticivorans. Taxonomy (NCBI): domain Bacteria; kingdom Pseudomonadati; phylum Pseudomonadota; class Betaproteobacteria; order Burkholderiales; family Burkholderiaceae; genus Paraburkholderia; species Paraburkholderia aromaticivorans. Next base: position 2,449,915 of record NZ_CP022989.1, read on the forward strand.
AAGCGCGACTTCCAGGCCGCCGCCGAGCGCCGCGCCGTGAATCGCGGCGACCACCGGCTTCGTGCACGCTTCGATGCGGTTGCACACGTCCGGGAGCGCGGGCGGCAGCGGCGGCTTGCCGAACTCGCGAATATCCGCCCCGGCGATGAAATTGCGGCCTGCGCCGACGATCAACACGGCTTCGACGGCCTTGTCGGCATCCGCGGCTTCGACGGCGGCGAGCAGGCCGCGCCGCACGTCGGCTGACAGCGCGTTGACCGGCGCGTGGTCGATGGTCACGAGCAGCACCTTGCCGCGCATTTCGCGCGTCACGACGTCGGCCGAGGGGTTGGGGGTCATGATGTCGTCTCCTGACTATTTATCGGATGCACGCGAAAAAAGCATGCCGGGTCTGGCGAATGCTCCGATTGTGCGGTGGTCAAGGTTTATTGACAATCACATGGACGGTTGACAGACTGTCAAAGTTTCTTTGACAAAGGCCGTGGCATGGACGTCAACTCCCTGACCTTGCTGGTGGATATTCTGGACGCGGGCAATCTCAGCGAAGCCGCGCGCCGGCTGAAAATGAGCCGCGCGAATGTCAGCTATCACCTGAACCAGCTGGAACGTTCCGTCGGCCTGCAACTGGTGAGGCGCACCACGCGCCGGGTCGAGCCGACCGAAATCGGCCTGCAGCTCTACGAGCACGGCCGCACGATCCAGAACGCGCTGCTCGCCGCGCGCGAATCCGTCGCCACGCTCGGACAAAGCCTGCAAGGCCGCGTGCGGCTGAGCGTGCCGAGCGGCTATGGGCAACTCGTCATGTCGGACTGGCTGCTTGCGTTCAAGCGGCTCTATCCGGGCATCGTGCTGGACGTGATGTTCGAGAATCGCGTTGAAGACCTGATGCGCGACGAAGTGGATATCGCCGTGCGCGTGATGTCCGAGCCGCCGCAGAACCTGGTCGCGCGCGACATGGGGCCGGTCAGGTACGTGGCGTGCGCATCGCCCGTCTTCGCGCAAACGCACGGCATGCCGAAGCAGCTCGACGACCTGCGCACGGCACCGCTGATTACCGCGGCCGTGGTCGGCAGGCAGCTGCGCGTGGCCGCCTACTTGCGCGACGAACGGTATGAAGTGCTGCTGGAGCCGACGCTTATCTCCGAGAACTTTCTGTTTCTGCGCCAGGCGGTGCTCGCCGGGCTGGGTGTGGGGCTCGTGCCGGACTACGTGGTGCAGGACGACCTGCGGCGCGGCGACGTAGTGACCGCGCTCGACGAATGGCGCTTGAGCATCTTCGGCACGCATATGTACATGCTGTATATGCCGAACCGGCACCACACGCGCGCGGCGGCGACGTTCATCGATTTCATCTTGCAGCAGGCGCACGGCACGGGCAGAGGGTTGCCCGCGTAACCGGCTACGGGAAGGAACGTTGCCGAGTGGCAGCGCGTGACGCCTATGGAGAAACCGCGGATTCATCTTGAGCCGCGTACAGGTATGCTTATCGAAACAGCGGTGCGTTACTTCATAAAAACCGTGGTCACGGAGACCTGAGATGAAATGGATCATCGGACTTCTAGCCGTGCTTGCACTCGCCGTGGCCGTTCTTTTGTTCCTCCGCTTGCCGGACGAAGCCGCGATTCGCCTCGGCGGCTATGCGGCGAGCGCGGCGTTTGCCGCACTCGTCGGGTTTCTGCTGCGCTGGCGTGCCAATCGGGCGCAACGGAACAAGCGGGCAGGGTGAGGTGCGGTGAGGTGAGGCCTCATGTCCGGCGTCTGCTGCCGGCAACCCGATGGTAGTGAACTCGACTCGCGAGCGCAGCAGCGCCTCGCCAAAGGCGTGATTCCCTCACTTCAAAGCCGCCGCCTCGAACCGCTTCACCGCGCCAATCACATCGCTGCGCAGTTGCCGCAACGCGGCCTCCTGCGCATCGGGCGGCACGAGCCCTTGCCATAGCAGATCGCTCAGCGAAGCGGCAGTCGCTTCGATATCTACCGCTCTCTGTTTGCGCACCGCGTCCCACAGCACGTGTTCCATCGGGCCATATACGACGGAGCGCAACAGACCGAGCGGCATGTCGCCGCGAATATCACCGCTTGCCATGCCTTGGGCGAGCACGTTCATCATCGGCGCCGTATAGCGGCGCTGAAGTTCGACGATCACGTCGCCGAACTTGTCGTCCTTCTCGCGCCCTTCGGACAGAATCAGCGCGCACAAACCCGTGCCGTCGACGCTCAGCCGGTAGAGGTGCGTGCGCACGAGGTAGGCGAACTTGTTGCGGGTGCCCGCAATCAGCGGCAATTCGTTTTCAACCTGCGTGATGATCTCGTCGTACCAATTGCCGAGCACGCGAACGCAGAGATCGCGCTTGCTGGCGAAGTACGTGAAGATCGTCGCCTCGGACACGCCGACGCGCCCGGCGATCTCCGTCATGGTGGCCGACGCATAGCCGACTTCGGAAAAGACGTGCCGGGCCGCCTCGAGAATCGCCTTGAGTCGTTGTTCGGAGCGCGCCTGCACGGGCACGCGGCGGGAGACGGTGGATACGGTCATCGGCAGGAATGGGCGGCGAGTTGGGTCGGCATGAGTTGAGTCTAGCTCAAATGATATGACGGCAAAAGGTTGGATTTATTATCAAACAAAGATAACCTTTAAACAGCGCGCAGAAGTAAAACCTGAGCTACACTCAACTAACGCCGAGAGCGCAGTACATTGGAGGAGACACCCGAATGCCCGCAGCTTCGTCGAGCACCTCGCCGCCATCGAGCGGCTATCGTTCAGTTTTCCGCGACGGTCTGTTCGCGGGCAAAGTGATTATCGTCACCGGCGCGGGCAGCGGGTTGGGCCGTTGCACGGCCCACGAACTCGCGTCGTTAGGCGCGACCCTGGCGCTGGTCGGCCGAAGCGACGACAAACTGAAAACGGTGCAAGCCGAACTGGCCGAGGATCACCCACACCCGGCCGGCGAACATAAGCGCTATTGCTGCGACATCCGCAACGAGCAACAGGTCCGCGAAACGATCACGTCGATCATCACCGAGCTGGGCCGCATCGACGGCCTCTTCAACTGCGCCGGTGGGCAGTTCCCCGCGAAACTCGAAAAGATTTCCCTGAATGGCTGGGACGCGGTGGTGCGCAACAACCTGCACGGTACGTTTCTGATGTCCCGCGAGTGCTACACCCAATGGATGGAACATCACGGCGGCACCATCGTGAACATGCTCGCGGATATCTGGGGCGGCATGCCCGGCATGGGTCACTCGGGCGCGGCCCGCGCGGGTGTGTGGAACTTCACTGAAACCGCCGCGTGCGAATGGGGCCACGCGGGGGTGAGGGTCAACGCGGTCGCGCCGGGCTGGATAGCATCCGCGGGCATGGACAGCTACAACGAAGACTACCAGGCGTTATTGCGCACGCTGAAGCACAAGGTCCCGCTGCAGCGCTTCGGCACCGAGTCCGAGCTTGCCAGCGCGGCAGTATTTCTGTTGTCGGAGGCGTCGGCGTTCATCAACGGCACGGTGATCCGCGTCGACGGCGGCGTGCCGAACGCGCGCCATTCATGGCCGCTTGCGCAGGCGGAGCGTACGATCGAATATAGCGGCTTCCCGCGCTATCAACCGCCGACGGGCTTGCAGGAGCAGACACGATGAATCTCGACGGCCAGACCTACGAATCGCTGAGGGCAAACTTCACCTGGCGCATCCCGGCACGCTACAACATGGGCGTCGACGTGTGCGATAAATGGGCCGACGGTTCGGGCCGTCTTGCGCTGATCTACGAAGATCCCGAGGGCAACGCCACTCGCTATACGTTCGACCAGTTGAAGACGCTCTCCGATCGCTTCGCCAATGCGCTCGTCGCGGCCGGTGCGCAACGCGGCGACCGTATCGGCATCTTCCTGTCGCAATCCGTCGAAACGGCGATCGCGCATCTTGCCGCTTACAAGGCCGGCCTCGTGGCCGTACCGCTTTTCGCGCTGTTCGGCGTCGATGCGATCGAACACCGGCTCGGCGATAGCGGCGCGGTGGCGTTGATTACGGACCACGGCGGCGTGCGCAAGGTCGACGAAATCCGCGCCGCGCTGCCCGCGCTGCGCACGGTTTTCAGCGTGGATATCGATCAGGACAACGGCGATCCGCAAACACCCGTGCGTTCTTTCTGGCAAGCGCTGAACCACGCGCCCGCCGACTTCACGCCGGCCGACACCGGCGCCGACGATCCCGCTGTCATCATCTACACATCCGGTACGACCGGCAAACCGAAGGGCGCGTTGCACGGGCACCGCGTGTTGCTCGGGCATCTGCCCGGCGTCGAGATGTCGCAGCAGGGTTTTCCCGCGCACGCCACGCTGATATGGACGCCCGCGGACTGGGCGTGGATCGGCGGCCTGTTCGACGTGCTGCTGCCGTCGTGGCATCACGGCGTTCCGGTACTGGCGCGCCGCTTTGCGAAATTCGACGGCCAGGCCGCGTTCGATCTGATGGCGCGCCACGCGGTCTCGCATACGTTCTTGCCGCCCACCGCGCTGAAGATGATGCGCGGCGTCGAGCATCCCGAACGCTGGCAGCTCGCGTTGCGTTCGGTGGCGAGCGGCGGCGAATCGCTCGGCGAGGAATTGATCGGCTGGGGCCGCAAGGCGCTCGGCGTCACGATCAACGAGTTCTATGGACAGACGGAGTGCAACGTGGTGGTGTCGTCGTGCGCGGCGCTTTTCGAGCCGTGCTTCGGCGCGATCGGCCGCGCGGTGCCGGGGCATCATGTTGCGATTGTCGATATGGATGGCAACGAACTGCCGCCAGGCGCGATCGGCGATATCGCGGTGGCCTCGCCCGATCCGGTCATGTTTCTCGGCTACTGGGGCAACGAGGCGGCGACGCGCGAAAAATTCCGCGGCGGGTTTCTGGTGACCGGCGACCTCGGCACGCGCGACGCGGACGGCTTCATCCGTTTTGTCGGCCGTGGCGACGACGTGATCACGAGCGCCGGCTACCGGATCGGGCCGGCTTCGATCGAAGATTCGTTGCTGCGTCATCCGGCTGTTTCGATGGCGGCCGTGATCGGCGCACCGGATCGCGAGCGCACCGAGATCGTGATGGCGTTCGTGGTGCTGAACCCCGGCTTTATCGGCGACGCGGCGCTCGTGCGCGAGATCCAGCAGCATGTCAAAACGCGTCTCGCCGCGCACGAATATCCGCGCGAGATCCGCTTTGTCGACAGCCTGCCGCTGACGGCGACCGGCAAGGTGATCCGCAAAGCATTGCGCGAGGGACTCGGGCAAGACGCGGAGCATGCCGCGCCGAAGCCTGAACCGCGATAAGCACGAGCCAACGTCCACCCACTACGCGCAGGGATATCGCACCGACCATTTATCTGGAGCGCGGCCCGAGCCCGGACCGCCGCGCGTGACAAAACACTCGCTGCGTGTCAGGGCTGCAGCGAGTCACCCTTCACGGCTTTGTCGACTATCTGCTTCGGTCCGCGCACGGCGAGCCCCAACGGGGCGCGTGCGCAACCCCGCGCAAAAGCGAACAGGCTTCGCCTGTCGCGTGTTCGCAGGCGGCCTATGTCGGGTTTTGCCTAATCCCATTCGGCGACCGTTCACTCGAATAACCTCGCGTGCTGCATTGCAAACCTGATGAGGCCTCAGGCTCATCGCCGTTTGCATCGCAATCGAGCGCGGCAGACGCAGGCCGATCGACGCTCCTGCAGCATAGGGCAAGTCCCTGGCGCGATTTAGCCGTGCATTACCACTCGCGTTCGCGGCCTCCTAAACTGGATTCAACCAGGAGGGGACCCAGATGGCCAAACTCATTCACACGATGATCCGCGTGTTCGATCTGCCGCGCTCGCTGCAGTTCTATCAGAAGGCTTTCAATCTAAACGTATCGCACCGCCTCGACTTTGCGGATTTCACGCTCGTGTATTTGCGCAACGAGGAAACCGACACCGAAATAGAACTCACCTGGAACAAAGGCCGGGAGGAGCCGTATTCGCATGGCGACGGCTACGGGCACGTGGCGTTTTGCGTCGACGATGCAAAAAGCGAGCGGCAGCGTCTGCTCGATCTCGGCATGACGCCCAACGATCTGCGTGAGTTTCACAACGACAACAGCGAATTGCTGGCGCGCTACTTTTTCATTCAGGACCCTGACGGCTACAAGATCGAAGTGCTGGAGCGCTACGGCCACTATCAATAAGAGCAATCCGGGCGGCCGCCGCGTGTAGTTGCAATACCCCACAACAACCAGGTTGCATGGGACCGGAGTAAGCCCCTAAGCGCTAACTCCGGTCGACCAAGGAGACAGACATGAAGACAACGATTATCCCGATCGTCACGTCCGGACACGCACATCATGCGCATCGTCACGGGCACGAACACGAGCACGAGCACGAGCACGAGCACGAGCACGAGCAGCACCCCGGCGAGCATCGCGCGGTGAAGGCCGCCACCGCCGCCTTGCGGATTCCGCTCACGCGGCGCGAGCTATTGAAAGGCACGGGTGTGCTGATGGGCACGCTGGCGGCTTCGTCGGTGTTGTCGAGCTTCGCGCCGAGCCGCGCCTGGGCGCTGGAAATGCAGGGACTGGACACGCATCAGGGCGAAGTGATTCTGGCCTTCACACGGCAGCTCTACCCGCACCCCACGCTCGACAACGCGGTCTATGCGTTGGTGGTAAAGGACCTCGACGCGAAAGCGAAAGCCGATCCGGCAGTGCGCCAGCAACTCGCGGACGGTGTCAAACAGCTCGACGCGCAAGCCGGCTCGGACTGGCTCAAGCGCGCGCCCTCGGACCAGGCGCGAGACGTCACCGCGCTCGCCGGAACCCCCTTCTTCAACACGATACGCAGCACCGCGGTGGTCTCGCTGTACGCCAACACCATGGCGTACGCGCATTTCGGCTACGGCGCGTCGGAGGGCGATGGCGGCTACCTGAGCAAAGGCTTCAACAGTCTCTCGTGGCTGCCCAACCCGCCGGCCGCTGCCAGCGGCCCGATTCCGACGGACAGCTAAGCGCCACGACGGCAACCATCATGCATGGGACCATGCGGAGACAGGACATGAATCAAGACAACAACAAGGTGCGTTTTTCGCACAACGACGACAAGGTCGTCGTGATCATCGGTTCGGGCGCGGGCGGCGGCACGCTGGCCAACGAACTGGCGCAGAAGGGCATCAACGTCGTCGTGCTGGAAGCAGGCAAGCTGCACACGCAGGCCGATTTCACGACCGACGAATGGAGCTCGTTCCAGATGCTGTCATGGCTCGACAAACGCACGACGTCGGGCACCTGGCGCATCGCCAAAGACTTTCCCAATCTCCCCGCCTGGATCTGCAAGACGGTGGGCGGCACGACCACGCACTGGGCCGGAGCGAGCCTGCGGATCAGGCCGCACGAGTTCAAGGCGAAGACGACATACGGCGATATCAAGGACGCCAACCTGCTCGACTGGCCGCTCACGCGCGAAGAGCTCGATCCGTATTATGACCGCGCGCAGCAGAAGATGGGCATCACGCGCACCAACGGTTTGCCGGGTCTGCCGGGCAACAACAACTTCAAGGTGTTGTCGGCCGGTGCGATGAAGGTCGGCTACAAAGAATGCAATACCGGGCACATGGCGATCAACAGCGTGGTGCGTGACGACCGCGCGCATTGCTTCCAGCGCGGCTTCTGTTTCCAGGGCTGCCGCACGGGCGCCAAATGGTCGACGCTCTATACGGAGTTGCCGCGCGCCCAGGCGACCGGCCATATGGAGTTGCGCACCCAGGCCCATGTGGTGCGGATCGAAACCGATGCGCGCGGCAAAGCGAAGGAAGTGCTCTATTACGACGGCAACGGTAAATTGCAGCGGCAAAAGGCGCGCATCGTCGCGGTGGCGGGCAACTCGATCGAGACGCCGCGCCTGCTGCTGAACTCGCATTCGAGCAAATTCCCCCAGGGACTCGCGAACGGCTCCGGGCAATTGGGCCGCAACTACATGCGTCACACCACGGGCTCGGTGTACGCGGTGTTCAACGACAAGGTGGAGATGTTCAAAGGCACCACGATGGCCGGCATCATCGAGGACGAAGCGACGTTCAATCCACAGCGCGGCTTCGCGGGCGGCTATCACATGGAGACCGTGTCGCTCGGCCTGCCGTTTTACGCGGCCTTTCTCGATCCCGGCGCGTGGGGACCCACGTTCACCCAGGCCATGGATCAATACGCGTACACGGCGGGCATGTGGATCGTCGGTGAGGATATGCCGCGCGAGAGCAATCGCGTGACGTTGAACACGGACGTGAAGGACCAGTACGGCCAGCCGGTCGCCAACGTGCATTTCGACGATCACCCGAACGACGAGGCGATGCGCGAGCATGCATTCAGGCAGGGTACCGCGGTGTATGAAGCGGCGGGCGCGAAGACGGTGTATCGCGTGCCGCCGTATCCGTCCACGCATAACCTCGGCACGGCCCGCATGAGCGCACGGCCCGAAGACGGCGTGTGCAACAGGTTCGGACAGACACATGAAGTGTCGAACCTGTTCATTTCCGACGGCAGCCAGTTCACCACCGGCGCGGCGGAGAACCCGACCATGACGATCGTCACGCTGGCGATCCGCCAGGCCGATCACATCGCCGCGCAGATGAATAAGCGCGCGGTGTAGAGCGGTTCGACGGGGCAGGGCCGCGTTCGGGTTCGAGGCGATTGTCGAGCGGCGGATGCCGGCGTATGTTGACGAAGGCGGCGGCGTGCCGTGGCTGCATGAAGAGCGCACGGCACGCATGCCTGAAAACCGGGAGTAACACCATGTGTGGGATATACATCAACGCCGATCCGATCCTGTACGAGTCGCGCACGCGCTCGTTGCGCATCCACGGCGTGATTACCACGGTGCGGCTGGAGAATCTGTTCTGGGACGTGCTGCACGAAATCGCCGCGCGCGAAAGCATGACCACCAGTCAGTTCGCCGTGCAACTGTACGACGAACTGATCGCGCTGCGCGGCGAGTTGCCGACTAACTTCGCGTCGTTCCTGCGCGTGTGCTGTTTGCGCTATCTGTCCATGCGTACGGAGAAGGGCGCCGACGTGCCCGCCGCGGCTCCCGAACCGGCGGCTGCGGCGAGCGAAACGAAACCACGCATGCTGAAGACGGTTTGATGCGCGAGGGCGGCGCGAAACCGCAGCGGAAGACCGGAGGCGCGTGCCGGACCGCGTGCTAGGATGCTCGGCACATTCCGCATAACGTTGGAGACATGGATGAGTCCGGAGAGTGCCGCCCGCTTCGATGAACAGTTCGCGCCTCGCATCGCCGAGGCCATTGCCGCCTGCCTCGCCACCACCGTGCATACCGAAGTGCTGCCTTACGGCGGCCACGGGCATCCCACCCGCGTGCGGATTCATGCAGCGCCGATCGAGAACATGGGGCTGTACCCGCACCCGTTGAATCTGTATCTGACCTGGGACAGCGACGAAATCGAGAGGCTGATGGGGGCCGAAGGGCCGTCGCGTTTCGCGGGCTATCTGGCCGCGCTGCCGCGCAAGCTCGCGGCGTGGAATCATGCGCGCGAACTGGACTTTCTCTCCCATACGCAGGCCGAGCCGGTCGCCTTGATCGGCGGACTCGACTTCGAGTCGTAAGCGGCGGGTTGCGCGCCGCTTCGTCCAGACAGGCTGCAACCGGCGCCGCGCGGCGAGCACGGCGCCGGTCCGTCAGGCCGCGGCGCCGAGCCTGAAGAAACTCACGCTTCGCACGAGCCCCGACGCCTTGCTTTGCACCGCGTCGGCCGCGGCCGACGCCTGCTCGACGAGCGCCGCGTTGCTTTGCGTCACCTGGTCCATCTGCGTGACGGCATCGTTGACCTCCGCGATGCCCGTTGCCTGATCGACGCTGGCCGTCGCGATCGACTCGACGATGCGTGTCACACTGCCGGCGCTTTCCACCACGCCGTCCATCGTATTGCTTGCGTGAGTGATCAGTCGCGTGCCGGCCTCGATCGTGGCAACCGACTCGCGAATCAGCGTCTTGATCTCGCGCGCGGCGTCGGCGGAACGTTGCGCGAGGCTGCGCACTTCGCTTGCCACCACGGCGAAGCCGCGTCCCTGCGTGCCGGCGCGCGCCGCTTCCACAGCCGCATTGAGCGCGAGGATGTTCGTCTGCGCCGCGATGGCTTCCACCACCGCGATGATATCGACGATGCGCTTGGATGCCGCGTCGATCTGGCCCATCGTGCGCACGGCGTCGCTCATCACGACGCCGCCTTCGCGAGCGGCATGAGCGGCGGTCTGCGCGAGCGAGGTGGCTTCGCGTGCGTTAGCCGCGTTGCGCTGAACCGAGTCGGTGAAATGCCGCATCGACGCGGCGGTTTCTTCGAGCGAGGCCGCCTGCTGTTCGGTTCGTGCGGACAGGTCGAGGTTGCCGGCGGCGATTTCCTGCGTGGCCGTCGAAATCGTATGCGCGCCTTCACGGATTTCGCTGACGATATGCCGCAGGCGCTGGTTCATGTCGTTGAGCGCGGTCAGCAACAGGCCCGTTTCGTCGCGGCTCACCACAGGCACCTCCGCGCGCAGATCGCCTGCCGCAACCGCCTGCGCGACGCCCACCGCCTGCCTGACCGGCACGGTGATGCTGCGGCTGAGAAACCAGACCGCGAAGGCGCCGACGCCGAGCGAACCGATAACGACCGACAGCAACAGCGCGGTCGCGATCGCGTAGGCCTGTTCCGCCGCCTCGCCCGTGCGCACGCTGGAGTCGTGCGCCTGTTGCATCACTGCCGCGACGATGTCGTCGATCGCGGCGGTCGGCGCGCGGTCGATGCCTTTCACGAGAACATCGACGGCGTGCGCCGTGTCCGGATCGGCGGCGTTGTAGTGTTTGAGCGCGTCGAGGTAGCTGTCCTGCAACGAAGCATGCGTGGCGAGCGCCTTGTCGACACCGTCCACGTTAGCGCCCAATGCGCTCAACTGATCCTTCAGGCGCAGCAGGGCAGCGTGCGTCGTGCCGCTTTCCCGGTTGAAAGCATCACGGTACTTGCTGAAGGCGGCGGGATCGGCGCCGCGCAACAGCAGGTCCTTCCATTCCTGAACCTGTTTCTTGAACTCGACCTGGGCGACGCGCGCCGTGTCGGCAGCTTGCGCATACTGGCTGAGCGACTGTGCGGACTGGATTTGCAACGCATGCGTTCTTGACAACGCGTGCCAGCCTTCCAGACCCACGATCATCGTCGCGGCCAGCAATACCGCGCCGAGCAACGCCAATTTAACGGCGATCTTCAGATTTCTATAAAACTTCACTGCAATGGTCCGGCTGTAGCGTTTAGTCGAGTTTGAACTGCGTCACGGCGCTCGCGAGGCTCACGGCCTGGCTTTGCAGGGCGGCCGCGGCGGCGGTGGATTCTTCGACCAGCGCGGCATTCTGTTGCACCATTTCGTCGAGCTGGCTGACCGCGCGGTTGACTTCCTGAATGCCGCGGGTCTGTTCGTTGGCTGCTTGCGTGATTTCGGAAATGATCGTCGTCACATTGGCGACGTTGCTGACGATCTCCGTCATCGTCTCGCCGGCCTGGCGCACCTGGCCCGAACCCGACGAGACGCTGGCCACCGTTGCTTCGATCAGCGCCTTGATTTCCTTCGCGGCCTGCGCGCTGCGTTGCGCGAGGCTGCGCACCTCACCGGCCACGACCGCGAAACCGCGGCCCTGTTCGCCCGCGCGCGCGGCTTCCACAGCGGCGTTCAGCGCGAGGATATTGGTTTGAAACGCAATGCCGTCGATCACGCCGATGATGTCGGAGATTTTCACCGACGCATGCTGGATTTCACCCATCGTCGCGATTACTTCGGAGATCACCACGCCGCCGCGCGAGGCGACCTGCGAGGCGGACACCGCGGTATGGTCGGCCTGTTTCGCGGCACTGGCCGATTGCGTGACCGTCGAGGTGATTTCTTCCATCGATGCGGCGGTTTGCTGCAGGCTCGCGGCCGCGGATTCCGTGCGGCCCGACAGATCGACGTTGCCCGCGGCGATTTCATTCGCGGCGACGCGCACGGATTCGCTGGCGTCGCGAATCTGGCGCATCACGTGGCTGAGTTTGTCGATGAAGGTATTGAACGATCGCGCGATCTGCGCGACCTCGTCGTTGCCGACGGCCGGCAGGCGTTGCGTCAGATCGCCCTCGCCGGAGCCGATGGCGTCCATCGCATCGCGCACTTTCGACAGGCGCTGGAACGACACGGCGGTGACCGCCGCCACGATCGCTGCCGCGATACCGGCGATCACAATCAGCGCGATCACCGAAGCGGTCAGCAGCGAACGCATGCCGGCCGTCGCTTCGGCTTTGTCGAGGGCGACGACCGCATACCAGTCGGTGCCGGGAATCGCCTGTGCGCGCATCAGTTTCGTGCTGCCGTTCACGTCCATTTCGAGCGGACGATCCGCGCTGAAGAGCGCGGCGAGCTTGTCGCTGGTCAGGCCGGGCGCGACGTCGGAGACCGGCTTCAAGGTCAGTTTCGGATCCGGATGCGCGACGATACGACCGCCTGCGTCGATCAACATGCCGAAGCTCGCGGGTGTCGGATGAATGGCCTTGACGTTGGCGATCACGCTGTCCATCGCGACGTCGCCGGACACCACGCCCTTCACCGCGCCGTCGCGCACGACCGGCGCGGCGAATGCCACCACCAGCTTGCCCGTGCCCACATCCACGTACGGCGGCGTCACCACCGGCTTGCCCGCCGTGGCGGCCTGTTTGTACCAAGGACGGCCGGTCGGATCGTAGTCGGGCGGAATACCGGTCGGGTCGGAGAACTTCGACGTCCTGTCCGCATATCCGACGTACACGTTCGCGAATCTGCCGGCCGCCGCGATCTGCTTCAACGCGGCAGACGGATCGGGTTGCAGGACCGCTTCCTGCAGCGAGTTGATCATCTGACTGTTGGCGGCGACCCAGTCGCCAATGCCGGTCACGTGGCCGCTTTCCACCGCGGTCAGACTGCTGCCGATGGCATCGGCGTTATACGAGTTGGCGACGACATAGTTGAGAGCCGCGTTGACAGCAAGCGCAACCACAACGATAGCGACGCTCAAGGCAACGATGCGAGCGCGAATGGAGGTGAACATGTCGGGAGTCTTTCGGAGTAAGCGGTGAACCGGAATCGGCGAGGCCGGAGCCTCACTTGGGGTATACGGCCTGAACGGGCGGGACTTGAGCGGCAAATTCCGTCAATCGCCGACATTCGCCGGGAGAGCGGCGTGGCGGATTGCCGCATGAGGCCCGGGAATGGCGTCGCGCGTGGCGTCGCGAATGGCGTCGCGAATGGCGTCGTATTCGTACGACAATAACGCCGGATAGCGCACCCGGCGATTCGTTTCACATCACCGGCGAGTGCAGATGATGCGGATGGTCGAGTGTCTCCGCCACGATGTGCAGCGCTTGTGCGCATTCGTCGCGCGTTTTCGAGCCGCCGAGGCACACGCGCATGGCGTTGGGCGGATTGCCGTCGGTGGAGAATGCCGCGCCCGCCACGGCGGCAATGCCCTGATTGCGCAACTGCAATGCGAGTTCGGACGCGCTCCAGCCGCTTTCCACCGGCACCGGCAACCACAAATGAAAGCCGTCCTGATGTGCTTCATACGGCCACGCTTCGAGCATGCGCGCGGCAATCGCCTGACGTGCGCGCGATTCGTTGCGGATCGCAGTGAGCATGTCCGCGGCGGTGCCGTCCGCGATCCATTGCGTGGCGAGCATGACCGTGTAGGGGCTCGCCATCACGGTGGTCGCGCGCAACGCGCCGGCTAGCCGCTGGGTCTGGCGCGGCGTCGGCGCATGCAGATGCGCGACGCGCAAACCGGCGCCGAAGCTCTTCGACAGGCCCGTCACGTAATAGGTGAGTTCGGGAGCGAAGCTCGCGAGCGCATCGGGCGCGCTCTGCGGCAGCATCGCGTACGCATCGTCTTCGATGATCGGCACGCTGTAGCGTAGCGCCACGTCGGCGAGCGCTTCGCGGCGTTTGTGCGTCAGCGTGAGCGTGCTCGGGTTTTGCAGCGTCGGATTGCAATAGAACGCGCTCGGCTTGTCGGCCTTGCAAAGCGCTTCGAAGGCGTGGGCGAGCGGGCCTTCGTCGTCGCGTGGCAATGCCTGTAGACGCACACCGAGTTGCGCGGCGATCGCCTTGATGCCGGGGTAGGCGAGCGCATCGAGACAGATGGTGCCGCCGGGTCGCGCGAGCTGCGAGACGAGCGCGACCAGCGCGCTATGAATGCCGGGACATACCAGCACGTTCTGCGCGTCGCAATGCGGCACGCGGCGTCGTAGCCATTCGGCGCCCGCATCCTTGTCGGCCGCCGAGCCGCCGAAGTCCTGGTAACGCAACAACTGATAGGGATCGCTGTCGGCCATCTGGCGCGCGGCGGAGTCGCGCAAGCGCAGGGCGTAATCGGGCGGCTCGGGCGGCGTGTTCATCGACATCTCAATGCTGCTGCCGCCCGCGAGCGGCAAGGTCGCCGTGCGGCCGCGCACGAACGTGCCGCTGCCGGCGCGCGAATCGAGCAGGCCGCGCTTGCGCGCTTCGGCATAGGCGCGCGCCACCGTCGTGTAATTCAGGGCGAGTTCCTCGGCGAGATCGCGCAGTCCCGGCAGGCGGTCGCGCGGACGCAGCCGCCCGGTGGCGAGATCTTCTTCGATCAGATCGGGGATCGCGAGATAGGCGGGTTTGCGAATGTCGGCAAGACGTTTGATCCAGTGATGTGTCGGGCTGCTCATCGGCTTCGGGTCTCTCTTCACGTTCAAAAAGATGATTGCATCCGCATGCGATAAATGATCGGATTGATCGACTGTGGTGAATGACTGCACCACGCCGACACGTTCGGCGGCGCGAAGCGCACATGGCTGGTGCGGCCTTGGCGCACCAATAGCGTTTGCGCGGGATGCCTCGGCTGTACGCAACCTTCGCGCCAAAAAGATTTTTGAGTCGCACTTCGAATCGAGGCGGAATTGATTGCTGATTGATCGCATTCGCGTGGGCGATCAATGGCACGGCCGTTGCATTGGAAGAAGCGCGCACAGCTTGAACGCGCGCCCTCTTTTACTTAGCAAACCTGATCGGAGAGTGTCATGCCAGCCGTCAACAAACCGCTGCATCAGAAAGGCGATTACCTTGTCGACTATGAGGAGAAAGTCTTCGAAGACGTGAAAGCCGAACCGGGCGAGAAGGCGCTCGTCACGTTTCATACGGTCGCGTTCGAAGGCTCGATCGGTTTCGTCAATCTGTTGCAGGCCACGCGCCTGCAACGCAAGGGCTTCGAAACTACGGTGCTGCTGTACGGACCGGGCGTGACGCTCGGTCTGCAGCGCGGCTTTCCGACCCTCGGCGACGAAGCGTTCCCCGGTCATCTGAACTTCAACAAGCAACTGATGAAGTTCATGGAAGAAGGCGGCAAGGTCTACGCGTGCCGCTTCGCGCTGCAGGCGCTGTATGGACACGGCGAAGCTTCGCTGATCGAAGGCATTCGCCCGATCAGCCCGCTCGACGTGCTCGACATCCAGCTGCTCCATCGCAAGGACAATGCATTGATCATCCACACGTGGACGGTCTGACGAGAGGCGAGTGACCACTATGTCCGATAAATCGACCGGCAAACGCATCGTGCGCGCCGCGGCGGTCCAGATCGCACCGGACTTCGAGCGCAGCGGCGGCACGCTCGAGAAGGTCTGCGAGGCAATCGAACAGGCGGCGCGCAAAGGCGTGCAACTGATCGTATTTCCCGAAACCTTCGTGCCGTATTACCCGTACTTCTCTTTCGTACGGCCGCCGGTCGCCTCCGGCGCCGATCACATGAAACTCTACGAAGAGGCCGTGGTGGTGCCGGGTCCCGTGACGCAGGCGGTGGCCGAGCAGGCACGTTTGCATCGGATGGTGGTGGTGCTCGGCGTAAACGAGCGCGATCACGGCAGCCTTTACAACACGCAATTGATCTTCGACGTGGACGGTCAGATCGTGCTCAAGCGCCGCAAGATCACCCCGACGTTTCATGAACGGATGATCTGGGGGCAGGGCGACGCGGCCGGGCTGACGGTGGCGCGCACGGCGGTGGCGCGCGTGGGCGCGCTCGCCTGCTGGGAGCATTACAACCCGCTCGCGCGTTATGCGTTGATGACCCAGCACGAAGAGATTCATTGCAGCCAGTTTCCCGGTTCGCTGGTGGGGCCGATCTTCGCCGATCAGATCGAAGTGACGATCCGGCATCACGCGCTGGAATCGGGTTGCTTCGTGGTCAATGCAACGGGTTGGCTCAGCGACGCGCAGATTGCGTCCGTGACGCCGGACCCGAATCTGCAGAAGGCGCTGCGCGGCGGCTGCAATACCGCGATCGTCTCGCCTGAAGGGCAGCATCTTGCCGAGCCGCTGCGCGAGGGCGAAGGCATGGTGATCGCGGACCTCGACATGGCCCTGATCACCAAGCGCAAACGCATGATGGATTCGGTCGGCCATTACGCGCGCCCCGAATTGCTGAGTCTCGCGATCAACCGGCGGCCCGCGGAAACCGTGGCGCCGATGCCGGCGTGGCCGCCCGTGTCCAAGGCGGATGTCAATTCAACCGAAGGAGGGTGCGATGAACGCCAGCGAATCGCTGTCGGCGCAGAGCCGGCAATTGATGACTGAATTGCAGTCGGCCGGCTTGCGGCTGGTGTCGCCGGATGCGGGCGCGGCGAGCCGGCGCGGCGGCGCGGGCCCGTCGGACCACAAGGCGGTGACGGTGGACGGCGTGACGATCATGGTGCCCGTGCACACGAGCACCGCGTGGCACTCGCCGTTCGTTGCGCAAACGCCGGATGCGAGCGGCACGAGCGCGCTGTTGCGCGGCACGATCCCGATCGCCTCGATCAGCTTTCCGAAAGCGCCGCGTTTTTACGGCATGCAGACGCTCGACGGCGTGCCGTACTCGCATATCGCCACGCTGCATAGCGCGGACGTGCTCGCGACTACCGTATTGCAAACCTGTATTCGCTATGAAAGCCGCCGCAAGAGTTGCAAGTTCTGCGCAATCGGGCAGTCGCTCGCGGCGGGTCGCACGATTGCGCGCAAGACGCCCGAGCAACTGGCGGAAGTGGCGCGCGCGGCCGTGTTGCTCGACGGCGTGAAGCATATGGTGCTGACCACCGGCACGCCGCCCACGCCGGATCGCGGCGCGCAGATTCTGTGCGAGAGCGCGTTCGCGATCAAGGCCGCGGTCGATCTGCCGATCCAGGCGCAATGCGAGCCGCCGGACGACGACCGCTGGTTCGCGCGCATGAAAGCGAGCGGCATCGACACACTCGGCATGCATCTCGAAGTCGTGACACCCGCGTTGCGCGAACGCATCATGCCGGGCAAGGCGAGCGTGCCGCTGTCGCGTTACATGGAAGCGTTCGAGGCCGCCGTGGCCATATTCGGACGCGGACAGGTCAGCACCTATATTCTCGCCGGCCTTGGCGATAGCGCCGAAGCGATTCTGGCGATGTCGCGCGAGCTGATCGAGTTGGGCGTCTATCCATTCGTCGTGCCGTTCGTGCCGATCAGCGGCACGCCGCTCGAAGATCATCCGGCGCCGACGCCCGAATTCATGAAGTCGGTATTGCAGCCGCTGGGCGGCATGCTCAATGCCGCGGCCATGCGTTCGAGCGATATCAAGGCCGGCTGCGGTAAGTGCGGCGCGTGTTCGTCGCTGTCCTCATACGAGGAGTGATCATGTTCGGTGAAGCGATCGCAGGTGAGGCGCTGGACGGCGACATGGATGTCGCGCCGTATACGCCGAGCGAATTCCGTATCAAATGGACCACCCTGAATTGGGAAGCCGAAGAGGCGTTCAAGTTGCGGCGCGCCGTCTTCTGCATCGAGCAGGGCATTTTTGTCGGCGATGATCGCGACGATATCGATCAGCACGCGCAGCAACTGGTGGCGCTCAGCTGCCTTGCCGGCATGCCGGAGCAGGTGGTCGGCACCGTGCGCATTCATCGCGATCACGGCAATGTGTGGTTTGGCTCGCGGCTCGCCGTGCATGCGGCATTTCGCCGGCACGGCAAGATCGGCGCGACGCTGATTCGGCTGGCGGTGAGCAGCGCGCATGCGCTTGGCTGCGAGACGTTCCTCGCGCACGTGCAGAGCCAGAACGTGCCGCTCTTTCGCGCGATGTATTGGGACGTGCTCGCCGAGGAGACCCTGCTGGGCAGGCCGCACCATCTGATGCAGGCGCAACTGGATCGATATCCGCCGTGCGCTGAGCCGTATGGCGGTTTTGTTACGCAAACTCGTGCGCAGGCGCACGCGCTGCCGCGCCGTCGTGAGCGCGAGCGGAGTGCGGCATGACGGTCGCCGATCTGGTCGCCGCCTTGCGCGAGAGCCGCGGGTTCCGGCACAAGACCGATATCGTCGGCGTCGTCGATTCGCTCGCGAAGCGCTTGCCGCGCGGCACGCGCGATCTCGCGCAGGCCGTGGCGCTCGGCGACGACTGTGCCGCGCTCGCCGATGGCGACGGCTATCTGCTGTTCGCTATCGAAGGCATGGTCAGCGATTTCGTCAGCGCGATGCCGTGGTTCGCCGGCTATAGCAGCGTGATGGTCAACGTCAGCGATATCTATGCGATGGGCGGACGGCCGCTGGCGGTGGTGGATGCGCTGTGGAGCCCGGGCATCGGCGCGGCGCAACAAGTGCTGGCGGGCATGGCGGCCGCTTCGCTCGCGTATGGCGTGCCGATCGTCGGCGGCCATACGAATACACGCAGCGACGCGGCGCAAGTGGCGGTGTCGATTGTCGGCCGCGCGAAGGCGTTGCTGTCGAGTTTCAATGCGAAGCCGGGCGACAGTCTGCTGATGGCCGTCGATCTGCGCGGCCGCTTCGAAGAGCCGTATCCATTCTGGAATGCTTCGGTGGATGCGCCGCCGCGGCGTTTGCGCGCCGACCTCGAACTGCTGCCGCAACTGGCGGAAAGCGGTCTTTGCGACGCCGCGAAAGATATCAGCATGGCGGGCACGCTCGGCACCGCGTTGATGCTGCTCGAATGTTCCCAAGTGGGGGCGCGGATCGACCTCGATTGCATTCCCAAGCCAGACGATGTGCCGCTGGAACGTTGGCTGACTGCCTTTCCCAGTTTCGGTTACCTGCTATCCGTGCGGCCCGAACACGTGCAGACCGTGCAGGCGACATTCAACGCGCGCTTGCTGGCGTGCGCCGTGATCGGTTGCGTCGATGCAACGAGCGAGGTGATCCTGCATCGGGGCGATGACGTCGCCACGCTATGGGACTTCCGGCGCGAGCCCTTCATCGTCGGAAAGGGCGAGGTGAAATGAGCGCGCTGCGTATCGCGTTGCTCACGCATTCGGTCAACCCGCGCGGCGGCGTAGTGCACACGCTCGAACTGGCGGCGGCATTGACGGCGCTCGGGCACGACGTGACGGTGTTCGTGCCGGCCGTGCGCGGCGAGACGCTGTTTCGTTTGCCGCCGTGCCGGGTGGTCTATGCGCCCGTCGTGCTGCCACAGGTCGATACGGTTTCGATGGTCGAGGCGCGAATCGACGCTTTCTGCCGCGCGTTGATCGACTACGACACAGCCGCGTTCCATGTGCTGCACGCGCAGGACAGTATCAGCGGCAACGCGCTTGCCGGGTTGAAAGCGCAAGGTCTCGTTGACGGCTTCGTGCGCACGGTGCATCACCTGGATCAGTTCGACGATCCGAGGCTGGCGGCGTGGCAACGCCGCGCGTATCAGGAGGCGGACCAGGTGCTGTGCGTGAGCGAAAGATGGACGCATGACATGCATTCCATATATGGCATCCGTGCAATCACGGTGCCGAACGGCGTGGATGCGGCGCGTTTTTCTTCCCGTCGGGATCCGCATGACGCTCAACTGCGGCAGCGCTTCGGCATCGGTGACGGTCCGGTCGTGCTTGCCGTGGGCGGCATCGAGGCGCGCAAGAACACGCTGGCGCTGCTCGAAGCATTTGCATCCGTGCGCCGCGCTTTGCCGCACGCACAACTCGTGATCGCGGGCGGCGCGAGCCTGCTCGACCACAACGCCTATAGCCGGCGCTTATTGCAACGGGCGAGCGAGCTTGGCCTGTCCATCGGTCCGCATGAAAACGTCGTGGTGACCGGCCCGCTCGAAGACGCCGTCATGCCCGCGCTGTTTCGAAGCGCCGATGTGCTGTCGATGGTTTCCTTATGCGAAGGCTTCGGTCTCGTCGTGCTGGAGGCACTCGCCAGCGGCACGCCGGTGGTCGCGTCGTCGATCGCGCCGTTCACCGAGTATCTCGACGACGCCACCTGCTGCTGGGCCGATCCTCTGAACGTGGAGTCGATCGCGGCGGCCCTTGTGCGAGCGCTCGGCGAAAGCGGCATCGACTTCGAGCATGCCGTGCCTGCGCTACTCGCACGCTTTAGCTGGGCGACAAGCGCGCGGCGTCACATGGACGCCTACCGCCGTTGGCTCGCGAGGCGTGCTCCGATTCCCCACTGATTCGAGGATAAGCAATGCCTGTCATGCACTTTCGGATTCAATGGCCGGATGGCAACGAAGCGAATTGTTATTCACCTTCGCTCGTGATCGGCGATTTTTTCACCCCGGGCGAGGCCTATGCGCTGGAGGATTTCGTCGACCGGTCGCGCCAGGCGCTGGGCATCGCGTCGGAGCGGGTACGCGAGAAATACGGCTTTGCGTGCTCGGCGGCGATGGACCAGCTCGCGCAGATCGAGCGCGATGCGGCGCGCTTTCGCGACCGGCCCGGTGCGACCGTCAAGGTCATCGAATTCAGCTAGGCGCTCATTCTTTCAGAGGACGCAACATGTCGAATCCAACACATCACGCGCGCGCTGACGGTCATTACAGCGTGCTCGTCATCGGCGGCGGACAGGCCGGGCTGTCGGTCAGCTATTACCTGAAGCAGGCCGGCATCGACCATCTGGTCGTGGAAAAGAATACGGTCACGCATACGTGGCGCGAGCAGCGCTGGGACGCGTTCTGTCTGGTCACGCCGAACTGGCAATGCGCGTTACCCGATTACCCTTATCGTGGCGCCGAGCCGAACGGCTTCATGCGGAAGGACGAGATCATTGCGTACCTCGACGGCTTCATCGCGCACGTGGATGCGCCGGTGATGGAGCGTACTGAAGTCAAGCGCGTCAAGCAGCGCGACGACGGCGTCTACGCCATCAACACCACGCAAGGCGATTTCACCGCGGATCAGGTGGTGGTGGCCTCGGGCGGCTATCACACGCCGATCGTGCCGCGCCTCGCGGAGCGCTTGCCCGCGGGGATCGTGCAACTGCAATCGTCGGCATATCGCAACCCGCAGGCGCTGCCTGAAGGCGCGGTGATGGTGGTCGGCACGGGCCAGTCCGGCGCGCAGATCGCGGAGGACCTGCATCTGGCCGGCCGCAAGGTGGTGCTCGCGGTTGGCGAGGCGCCGCGTTGCGCGCGGTTTTATCGGGGCCGCGACGTGGTCGACTGGCTCGCCGATATGCAGTACTACGACATGCCGGTCGAAAAGCATCCGCTGCGCGAAGGGGTGCGCGACAACACCAATCATTATGTGACTGGTCGCGACGGCGGTCGCGATATCGACCTGCGCAAATTCGCCGCTGAAGGCATGGAGTTGTACGGCCGGCTCGACGATCTGCGCGACGGTCGCTTCCATTTTTCGCCCACGCTGGCGGCCAATCTCGATGCCGCCGACGATACCTATAACCGGATCAACGCGAGTATCGACGGCTTCATCGAGAAGCACGGCATCGACGCGCCGGCGGGTGGCGCGTACGAACCCGTCTGGCGTCCGGCGCAGGAGCGCACGACGCTCGATCTGCAAGCCAGCGGGATTGCCGCGATCGTCTGGTGCATTGGGTTTACGCCGGACTTCAGCTGGCTCGATGCACCGGTGTTCAACGGTCGCGGTTATCCTGCGCATACGCGCGGCGTTACGCCGATCGACGGTTTGTATTTCGTCGGCTTGCCGTGGCTGCATACGTGGGGCTCAGGGCGTTTTTCCGGCGTCGCGCGCGATGCCCGGTTCATCGTGGATGCAATTCGCGAGAAAGCACGGGAGCGCGCGTCGTTATCGGCCGCGGTCGCCGCATGACGTGACGGCGCCTGGGCGCCTGGGCGCCCGGCAGAAAGCATGGAAAACGGCCGCTGCGTTTTCTGTCGCGGCGGCCGCTGTATGCAGCCGAAACGTTCGGCTGAGGCTGATGTCGAGCTTAAGCGCCCAGCGCCGGGTCGCTCATGCTGCTCTTGCCGGTCTCCACGTGTCCGGCAAAGCGCCGCGCGAACAGCGGATCGGTGTCGACCGTAATCGCCAGGTCATACCAGCCATGCGCATTGCGCAGATCCAGATAGAGCTGCTCGGTGTCGCCGCCACGCACCGAATGCTTGATCACGTTGCCCGGATCGTACGCGTTGACGATCGTGAACTGGCAACGCGCGCTGCCCACGTTTTCCAGCCGTAATTGCAGGTTGCCGTTCGAGACATCATAGCCCTCCGCGACTTCAGGCCGCGCGATGTCCGAGCCATGCCACCAACTGCGCGCGACGGGCCTGCCGGCGAAGCGGCGCAGAAAGCCGTTCGGGCCGTACACGGTGAAATCGTAGCTGCCGTCCGCATTCAACGGCAACTGATCCTGCAAGCGCTTGCCCGCTTCCACCGTATAGGTGCGCGGCGCGTCGAGACTATGGGCGGCGTAGACGAGAAACACCGCGCCGGTCCGCCCCGTGTTGACGAAGCGCATCGTGAGTTTATTGGCCGCGCCTTCGCCATGCACGCGCACGAACAGCTCGTAAGGCAGCGCGCGAGCGGGGCGCACGCCGGCTTCCTGTTTCGGCACGGACTGCAGGGCAGGCGGCAGCGGCACATAATCCGGATGACGGTTCTGATCCGGCGGCACGTAGCCGCTCGTGCTCGGCAGCGTCGGAAAGGCGTCGTTCGGGTTGCTGAAGTTGAACGCGGACATCAGATCGCCGCACACCGCGCGACGCCACGGCGTGATGTTCGATTCGCCGAGATTGTGATCGTGGCCGAAGCGCTTTTCGATAAAGCGGATGACCGACGTGTGGTCGAACAGTTCCGAGCAGACGTAGCCGCCTTTCGACCACGGCGAAACCACCAGCATCGGCACGCGCGTGCCGAGTCCGTACGGGGCGGCCGGGGTCTTCGCATCGCCCGGATAGATTTCGTTGCTGGTATCGACGGTGGACAGACCGTTCGCGCTCGACGACGGTGCGAACGGCGGCACCATGTGGTCGAAGAAGCCGTCGTTCTCGTCGTAGTTGATCAGCAGCACCGTCTTGCTCCACACCTCGGGATTGGACGTGAGAATCTGCAGCACCTGGTCGATGTACCACGCGCCGTAGTTCGCCGGCCAGTTCGGGTGTTCGGAATAAGCCTCGGGCGCGACGATCCACGACACTTGCGGCAGCGCGTTGTTCTGCACGTCGCGCTTGAGGATATCGAAGTAGCCGTCGCCTTTCGCTGCGTTCGTGCCGGTGCGTGCGTTGTCGTAGAGCGGGTTGCCCGGCTGCGCGTTGCGGTACTGATTGAAGTAGAGCAGCGAGTTGTCGCCGTAGTTGCCGATATACGGATTCTGCGTCCAGCCCCACGAGCCGTTCGCGTCGAGACCGGTGCCGACGTCCTGATAGATCTTCCAGGAAATGCCCGCGTTTTGCAGCACTTCGGGATACGTGGACCAGCCGTAGCCGAGTTCGGAATTGTCGATCACCGGGCCGCCGCCGCTGCCGTCATTGCCCACCCAGCCGCTCCACATGTAGTAGCGGTTCGGGTCCGTCGGGCCCATCAGCGAGCAGTGGTACGCGTCGCAGATCGTGAAGGCGTCGGCGAGCTGATAGTGAAACGGAATGTCCTCGCGCGTGAGGTAGGCCATCGTCGTCGCGCTCTTGGCGGGCACCCATTGATCGTAGCGGCCGCCGTTCCACGCCGCGTGCGTGCTGCTCCAGTCGTGCGCGAGATCCTGCAGGAACTGCAGACCCAGATTGGGCGCGGTAGGGCGGAACGGCAGCACGTAGCCGGCATCCGCCGCGAGCGGTTGATACCACACGGGCTTGCCGCTCGGCAGATTGATCGCGCGCGTGTCGCCAAAACCGCGGACGCCCTTGAGCGTGCCGAAGTAGTGGTCGAACGAGCGGTTTTCCTGCATCAGCACGACGATGTGCTCGACATCGCGAATCGTGCCCGTCTTGTTGTTGGCGGGAATGGCAAGCGCGTTGCGAATGCCCAGAGGCAGCATGCTCAATGCGGTCGCGGAACCGGCTGCATGCGCGGCGGAGCGCAGAAAATCACGGCGATTTTTTGAGGTCATGGTATTGGCTTTCGATCTTCGGTGGAGAAACGATCCACGTGGCGCGCAAGCCTCGCCCGCGCGTCGCGTGAGGCGCGAAACTCAGTCCGCGGTGTGGATGACAGGTGCGGCGAGCGGCGTCGACGCGGCCGCGGACAATGCCGGGTCGGCGCTTGATGCGGGTCGTGCAGGGGTTTGAATCGTGAGCGCGGGTGGCGCCGGTGAAGCGGAGGACGGATTCGCCGTGAGAACCACGGCGGCAGTGCTGTTGCTGGCGGAATTTTCGGTAGAACCGACCGCGGCCGTGTCTGGCGCTTTGTCGTCGTCGTTGCCGCAAGCGCCGATCAGCGTGCACAGCGACACGGCGGCCAGCGCCGCCGCCAAACGTTTGCAATGCAAGACTTTAGACGGCTTCGACACAACGGACATGGCAATGTCTCCGGCACGGGAAAGATGCGCGAGGGCATCGACGTGCCCAGATCAGCGATACGCAAGAATAGTCGCTGACCTGTGTAACTTTTGTGAAGATGTGGAAATTTGAGTATTTGGTGAGTGTCGAGGGGGCGGCGATCCTGGATCGCGCCGACGGCCTCGATCGCGGCGCCGCGCCACGGCGCCCGCCATCTAGGACGCGCTGATTTTCAAAACGAATGCCGCGATCGCTTCGTTCAAAGCCTCGGGCGCGTCGCGATGCGGCGAGTGCCCGCAGGCATCGAGCTTGACCAGTTGCGCATGCGGCACGCGTGCCGCGATCGTGTCGATCTGCGCCATCGTGCCGTAGTTGTCGTCATGGCCTTGCACCGCGAGCAGCGGCTGGCGGATCGACGCGATTTCTCCGGCGATCGACCACTGCCGGAACGCCGGATCCAGCCAGATGTCGTTCCAGCCATAGAATGCCGAATCGACGTCCGCATGATAGCGGCTGAGTTTGCTGCGCAGGTCGGTGGTTTCGTAGAGCTGTTTGGTCTGCGCGATGCTTTCCACCGAAATATCTTCGACGAAAACATGCGGGGCGATCGCCACCGCGCCGGCCAATGCCTCGGGATGGAGCGCCGCGTAAAGCAGGGCGATCGAGCCGCCATCGCTATGGCCGATCACCCACATGCGCCCGCGTTCGTCCCTATCGATGCTGAGTGCGTCGAGCAAAGCGGGCAGGATGTCGCACGCCTGGGCCGTCATGAAATCGGCCGGCCACTTTTGCGCATGCGGACGCGGCGTGGAAAGCCCGTAGCCGGGCCGCGAATAGACGAGCCCTCGCATGCCGAGTCGTTCGCACAGCGTTTGCGGCCAGTCGCGCCACATTGCGATCGAACCGAGCCCTTCATGCAGGAAGACGGCGATCGGCGCGTCGCCCGCGCGCTCATTCACCCAGCGGTACTCGATGCGCAGCGGCCCATGTGACGCGGTCGCCGGCAATTCAGCGAAGTCGCTAACGGTCGCTGTTGCTGTCACTGTCACTGTCACGTTGGCGTTGGCGCTGGCGGGGTTCTGCATAAATCACCTTATGACTGCTCGCGCAGTTTGAAACGTTGAATTTTTCCGGTGGCGGTTTTCGGCAGATCGTCGGCGAACACGATATCGCGCGGATATTTGTGCGGCGCCAGCCGGTCCTTCACGAACGCCTTCAACTCGTCCGCCAGTATCTCAGACGGCGCGAATTCACGCTTCAATACGACGAACGCGCGGGTCTTGACGAGGCCGCCGTGATCGACGCCGACCACGGCCGCTTCGAGCACCGCGTCGTGCTGCACCAGCACCATTTCCACTTCGACGGGCGAGACGTACTGGCCGCTGACTTTCAGCATGTCGTCGCTGCGGCCCGCATAGACATAGCAGCCGTTCGGCAGCCGGCAGTACTTGTCGCCGCTGCGGATCCATTCGCCGAGAAAAGTGGCGCGCGACTTCTCCCGGTTGTTCCAGTACATCACCGCCGCGCTCGGCCCTTTGATAAACAGATCGCCGATTTCGCCGTCGGGTACGGTATGACCGGCGTCGTCGCGCAATTCGATTTCGTATCCGGGCACCGGGCGGCCCGTCGTACCGTATTCGACCGCGCCCGCGCGATTGGACAGAAAGATATGCAGCATTTCCGTCGAGCCGATGCCGTCGAGAATCTCGCAGCCGAAGTGCGCGGTGAAGCGCTCGCCGATCTCGCGCGGCAACGCTTCGCCCGCCGACGTGCAGATGCGTAGCGCGACATCGGCGCGTGCGGGGAGGTTCGGCGACACCAGCATGTTCGCGTAGAGCGTGGGCACGCCGTAGAACACCGTCGGGCGATGTTTGACGAGGCGCGTGAAGATCGCGTCGGCGGTAGGGCGCTCGGCCATCAGGATCGCGGTGGCGCCGACCGAGAGCGGGAAGGTCAGCCCGTTGCCAAGACCGTACGCGAAGAACAGCTTGGCCGCGGAGAACACTACGTCGCTTTCGTCGATGCCGAGAATCGGCTTCGCATACAGTTCGGCGGTCCAGTACAGATTCGCGTGCGTGTGGACGGTGCCCTTGGGTTTGCCGGTCGAGCCCGACGAATACAGCCAGAAGGCGATGTCGTCGCAACCGGTTGCGGCGGCTTTGACGGCCGGCGCGGCGGCGTCGATCAGATCGTCGAGCACGGGCGCGAGCAGCGGTTCGCCTTCACGCGGCTGCGAGACGATCAACTGACAGCCGTCATGCTCGGTGGCATGCAGCGCCTGCGCCACGTTCTGCACGAGCGCACCCGAGGCGATTACCGCGCGCGCGTGGCTATGCGTGAGCATGTAAACATAGTCGGCGGGCGTGAGCAGTGTGTTCGCAACCACCGGCACGACGCCCGCGTAGAGCGCGCCGAGAAAGGCAACCGGCAGCGCGATGGTGTCGAGCATGACCAGCAGTACCCGCTCTTCGGGATGCACGCCGAGTGTGCGCAATGCGCTGGCAAAGCGCCGCGCGCGCTCTTCGAGTTCACCGTAAGTCGTGCTGCCGGTGTCGTCGATATAGGCGGTTTTGCCGGCGCGCGTCTGGTTCAGTCCAAATAGATGGGCCGCGAAATTGAACAACGCGGGTGGCGCTGCGACCGTCGCGGCGGGTTGGTTCGCGGCCTGTTCCAGCAGGGCTTCCATGTGTCTCCTCCAGCGGGTGGGCGCGGTCGGGCTGTTCTGTGCTCGTGATCCGCTCGATGCTCGCAGGCGGATTCGCCTGCCTGGTCCTGATTGCCGGGCTCGTGCGCCGTCAGGCCGCGGCCCATGGTTCGCTTACGTGGCTTACGTCGCCTGCGTCGCTTGCGTCAGCGCCTCGATTGCCGCGCTCGCGGCCTGGATGGCCGAGCGCCGGTGATAGAACGCGAGTGCGCGCAGACCACCGAGTTCTTCGCCGCCGCCCGCGCGGCCCGGACCGCCATGCAGCGACATCGGCATCACGTTGCCATGACCGGTTTGACTGTGCTGCACCGAGGGCGAAATGGCATGCACGCGCCCGTGCGAATCCGCGAGTTCCAGCGCGAGGCGGCCGAGATGCGCTTCGTCGTTCGAATAGATCGAGGCGACCAGCGATCCCTCGCCGCGTCGCGCGAGAGCGACCGCGTGCGCTTCGGGCAGCGCGTTTGCCGCCGTGGTGACGCGATAAGGCGCGACGCTCGCGACCGGTCCGAACACTTCGACGTCGTGCAGCAGCGTCGCGCTATCCGGATCGTTGACGACGAACAGATGCGGCGCGACGCACGCCGCGACGTTGGCGTCCGCGTCGATGAGCGGCACGCCGGAGCCGTCGTAAGCGAGTACCGCTTCTTCGCGCAGCGCGGCGATGCCGGCCAGCACGTTTTCGTACTGCTCCCGGCTCACGAGCGAGCCCATGCGCACGGCGTCGTTGCGCGGATTGCCGACGGTGATTTTCGCGAGCTTCGCCTTAAGTGCTTCGAGCACGGCTTCAAGTGCCGCCTCCGGTACGAAAGCACGACGGATCGCGGTGCATTTCTGCCCGGATTTCACCGTCATTTCCCGCACCACTTCCTTGATGAACAACTCGAAGGCGGGTGTGTCGGGCGTGGCGTCGGCACACAGAATCGCGCTGTTCAGACTGTCGGCTTCCACGTTCAGACGCGCGCCGCGCTGCACGAATGCCGGATGGGCGCGCAACGTGGCGGCGGTTTGCGCGGAACCCGTGAACGACACCGCATCGAAACACTGAATCTGATCGAGCAGGCCCGCCGAGCTGCCGCAAATCACGGAGAGCGCGCCGGGCGGCAGAAGGCCTGCGTCGAGCACATCGGCGACCATGCGTTGGGTGAGCCAGGCGGTGGCCGTGGCGGGCTTGACGATGACGGGCACGCCCGAGAGCAGCGCAGGCGCGGCTTTTTCCCACAAGCCCCACGACGGAAAATTGAAGGCGTTGATAAAGAGCGCGACGCCGCGAGTCGGCGTCAGCACATGCTGCACGCTGAACGAGCGATCCTTGCTCAGCGAGTCGGCATTGCCGTCGCGCAGCGCGTGTACCTCGCCGAGCGATGCGCCGAGCTTCGCGTAGTACGACAGCGTGAAGATGCCGCCGTCGATATCGATCGCCGAGTCGTTGCGGGTGGTGCCCGAGTTCGCGGTGGCGATCGCGTAGTAGTCGTCGCGCTTCGCTTGCAGCAGTTTGACGATATCGGCGAGGCGCGCGGCGCGTTGCGCGTAGGTCAGCGCTCGCAACGCGGCGCCGCCGGTTTCGCGCGCAAAGCCGAACGCGCGCGCGAGATCGAGGCCCTCGCTCGATACGCGCACGAGCGCGACGCCGGTCACCGGATCGGTGAGCCTGACGCCTGCGCTGGCGCCGGCGATCCACTGGCCGGCCACATGGTTCTTCAGGAGTTCGGTCATGGCGGCGCTCAGGCGGGAGTGAATTCGATCGCGCCTTGCGGCAGCAGGTACAGCACCAGCGCCTCGCCGTTCGCCACCGTCGGACGATGCGCGGAGCCGGGTCCGTACACGCACCAGCCGGCCGGGTGGCCGTCGAACGTCGCGCCTTCGGTCAGCGGCATGATCAGGTCGATCTCGCCATGGGGGTGTACATGGTGCGGGCCGGCCATATCCTTCATGTCGACCACGTCGACGGAAAAGCCGTGGGTCTCGGGCAGCGCCTTGAAGATGCGCCCGTAACGAAGGCCGCCGCCTTCGCGGTTGCACAACCAGCCCGCGGCGACGCCGCTGCGGCACGCGTCGGCAAGCTCGCGGAACGCGTTGCCGTCGGCGGGATAGGTGTCGTTCAGCCACGCTGCCAGACTGCCATCGAGCGGCCGGCCGGCGAGTTGCTGCGTGACGCCCGCGATCAGGCGCTGGAATTCAGGTGGGGACATGCGAGCCTCCTGGTCGGCGCGGTCGCCCATCACACGCACGTTAATGCATGCGAGTCGTCGCGCACTCTCCGTGACGCCGCCGGAAAATCTCGACAGCGTTTGTTATTGGATCAATATTTGGCGAAAATTAACCGTTCACCACGGGCGTGTCAAGCACTATAGTACATGTACTGAAGTTATGAGGCAGTGAAACATGAATCAAAATTACTCTCTGGCACCACCGGACGACGCAGCGGATGATCACGCCGGCCGCGCCGCGCCCGCGGCGGAACGCGGTGGCGAGCGCGAAGAGCGCGATCCGTTTCTCACGGCAATGGGCGAGCGCGTGCGGCTCTTACGCGCGCGTCGCGGCATGACCCGCAAGACGTTGGCCACGGAAACCGGTCTGTCTGAGCGGCATCTCGCGAATCTCGAATCAGGCGTGGGCAATGCGTCGGTGCTGGTGCTGCGGCAGATCGCGGGCACTTTGAACTGTTCGCTCGCCGAAGTGATCGGCGACGAAACCACCGCCTCCGCCGAATGGCTGCTGATTCGCGAATTGCTGCACGGGCGCGATCAGGCGGCTTTGCAGCGCGCCCGCGTGGCGCTTGCCGAGATGTTCGCGCAGGCGCCGCGCGACCCGCATCGCAAGGACCGGATTGCGTTGATCGGTCTGCGCGGCGCCGGCAAGTCGACTCTGGGGCGGATGCTGGCGCAGGAGCGCAAGGTGCCGTTCGTCGAGCTCACGCGTGTGATCGAGCAACTGGCTGGCTGCCCGCCGTCGGAGATTCATTCGCTTTACGGGGCGGCCGCCTACCGGCGCTATGAGCACCGGGCGCTCGAGGCCGTCATTCAGGAGCACCAGCATGCCGTGATTGCATCGCCGGGCGGGCTGGTATCGGAGTCGGGCACGTTCAATACGCTGCTGTCGCACTGCTATACGGTGTGGCTGCAGGCCGCGCCGGAAGAGCACATGCGCCGCGTCGTCGCGCAAGGCGACTTGCGGCCGATGTCGGGCAACAAGGAGGCGATGGACGACCTGAAGCGCATTCTGGCGGGACGCAGCGAGCTCTACGGCCGCGCCGACATGAGCTTCGACACTAGCGAAAGGACCTTGGCCGATGCCTACCTGCAACTGCGCGACCGTCTGGCGGCAAGGCTTGCCGCGGAATCGCCGGATGAGGTGCGCGTGGGCTGACATGCATTTCCACGTCAGGGTTTACTAGCAAACATGCATTAAAGTGCTTTACATGGGTTGAGTGATGCACTATTGTTCAAAAAACAAATTCGCATCGCCCAATCAGGAGACGCCCCATGTCCACAGCAGAAGTCGCCGTCGCGCCGGTCGACTACCGTACCGATCCTTCGCAGTACAAGCATTGGAAGCTGAGCTTCAACGGTCCCGTCGCGACGCTCGGCATCGATATCGCCGAGGACGGCGGCATCCGTGACGGCTACAAGCTGAAGCTGAATTCATACGACCTCGGCGTCGACATCGAACTGCACGACGCAATACAGCGCATCCGTTTCGAGCATCCGGAAGTGAAAACCGTGGTGCTGACGAGCCTGAAGGACCGCGTGTTCTGCTCGGGCGCCAATATCTTCATGCTGGGACTGTCTACCCATGCGTGGAAGGTCAACTTCTGCAAGTTCACCAACGAAACGCGCAACGGCCTGGAAGACTCCTCACGTCACTCCGGCCTGAAGTTTCTCGCCGCCGTCAACGGCGCGTGCGCGGGCGGTGGCTACGAACTCGCGCTGGCCTGCGACGAGATCTATCTGATAGATGACCGCTCTTCGTCGGTGTCGTTGCCGGAAGTGCCGCTGCTCGGCGTATTGCCGGGCACGGGCGGCCTGACGCGCGTCACGGACAAGCGCAAGGTGCGTCACGATCGCGCCGATATCTTCTGCACGGTGGTGGAGGGCGTGCGCGGCGAACGCGCGAAAGCATGGCGCCTCGTGGATGAAGTCGTGAAGCCGAACCAGTTCGACCAGGCGATCCAGGCGCGTGCGCTCGAACTCGCCGGGCAGAGTGACCGTCCCGCGGACGCGCAAGGCGTGATGCTCACGCGCATCGAACGCACGGATCGCGAAGACGGCCTCACTTATAAAACGCTCGACGTGACGATCGATCGTGCGAAGCGCATTGCAACGTTCACGGCGAAGGCCCCGCAAGACGAACCGCCCGCGGGTATCGACGCGATCGTCGCAGCCGGCGCGAACTGGTGGCCGTTGCAATTCGCCCGCGAACTCGACGACGCGATCCTGTCCATGCGCACCAATGAGCTCGCGGTCGGCACGT
Organism: Paraburkholderia aromaticivorans; assembly: GCF_002278075.1. Lineage (NCBI taxonomy): Bacteria > Pseudomonadati > Pseudomonadota > Betaproteobacteria > Burkholderiales > Burkholderiaceae > Paraburkholderia > Paraburkholderia aromaticivorans. Next base: position 2,481,771 of record NZ_CP022989.1, read on the forward strand.
GGGTCTTCAGGACCGAAGGCGACGCCCGTAACGTGCTCGCTGCGGACGCCTCGCTCATGCAACACAAGGACCACTGGTTCGTGCGCGAGACGATCGGCCTATTGCGCCGCGCGCTGGCGCGCATCGACGTCTCGTCGCGTTCGCTGTTCGCGCTGATCGAGCCGGGTTCGTGCTTTGCCGGGACCTTCGCGGAACTCGCCTTCGCCGCCGACCGTACGTATATGGCGGCGCTGCCGGCCAACGAAGACGAAGAGCCGGCCATCACGCTGTCCGAAGTCAACTTCGGCCTTTATCCGATGGTCACGCATCAATCGCGTCTCGCACGACGTTTTTATGAGGAAGCCGGGCCGCTCGACGCGGTGCGCGCCCTGATCGGCCAGCCGATCAAACCGGTGGAAGCCGAGCGGCTCGGCCTCGTCACCGCGTCGCCCGACGACATCGATTGGGCCGACGAAATCCGCATCGCGCTCGAAGAACGCGCCGCCATGTCGCCGGATGCCTTGACCGGACTCGAGGCGAATCTGCGCTTCAACGGCCCGGAAACGATGGAAACGCGCATCTTCGGCCGTCTGACCGCGTGGCAGAACTGGATCTTCAACCGGCCGAACGCAGTGGGCGAGAAGGGCGCGCTCAAGGTGTACGGCAAGGGCAGCAAGGCGCAATTCGACGTCTCGCGCGTTTGATTCCCCGCGAGCCGCGCCGGGTGTGCGCCTGAGCGCCATCCACGCAACGAGCGCGAGCGAGGCCGCCACTTGCCCGATCCGCGCCTCTCATCGTCACTGCAGTTTCCGAACCAGGAACCGACCATGTCAACGATCAACTACAGCGAAAAGATTCCGAACAACGTGAACCTCGCCGACGACCGGGCGCTGCAGCGCGCGCTCGAACAATGGCAGCCGAATTTCCTGGCGTGGTGGGGCGACATGGGCCCGGAAGGTTCGCACGGCTACGACGTCTATCTGCGCACCGCGGTGAGCGTCGACGCGGGCGGCTGGGCGCATTTCGATCACGTGAAGATGCCCGACTACCGCTGGGGCATTTTCCTCGCGCCCGGCGAGCAGGACCGCAAGATTCACTTCGGCGAACACAAGGGCCAAGCGGCGTGGCAGGACGTGCCCGGCGAACACCGCGCGAATCTGCGCCGCATTATCGTGACGCAAGGCGATACGGAGCCGGCCTCGGTCGAACAGCAGCGTCACCTCGGCTTGACCGCGCCTTCCCTGTACGACTTGCGCAACCTGTTCCAGGTCAACGTGGAAGAAGGCCGCCACCTGTGGGCGATGGTGTATCTGCTGCACCGTTACTTCGGCCGAGACGGCCGTGAGGAAGCCGAAGCATTGCTCGGTCGCCGTTCGGGCGACGACGACAATCCTCGCATTCTCGGCGCGTTCAATGAGAAAACGCCGGACTGGCTCGCGTTCTTCATGTTCACCTATTTCACCGATCGCGACGGCAAGTTCCAGTTGTCGGCGCTCGCCGAGTCGGGCTTCGACCCGCTCGCACGCACCACGAAGTTCATGCTGACTGAAGAAGCGCATCACATGTTCGTGGGCGAATCGGGTGTCTCGCGCGTCATCCAGCGCACCGCCAAGGTGATGAACGAACTGGGCACGGACGACGTCGCGAAGATTCGCGCGGCCGGTGTGATCGATCTGCCGACCATTCAGCGCTATCTGAACTTCCACTATTCGGTCACGATCGATCTGTTCGGCGCCGATCATTCTTCGAACGCGGCCACGTTCTATAGCTCGGGACTGAAAGGGCGCTACGAAGAAAACAAGCGCGACGACGATCATCAATTGAACGGCCAGAGCTACAAGCTGCTCGACGTGCAGGACGGCAAGCTGGTCGAGCGCGAAGTGCCGATGCTCAATGCGATGAACGAAGTGCTGCGCGACGACTACATCAAGGATTCGGTGGCTGGCGTGGCGCGCTGGAACAAGGTGCTCGAAAAGGCCGGCATCGATTTCCGCATGACGGTGCCGCATAAAGCGTTCAATCGCCATATCGGCACGTTCGCGGGTACGCGCGTCTCGCCGGACGGCCGCGTGGTCAGCGAAACCGAATGGGCCGCCAACGAGGCGAAATGGCTCGCCACGCCGGAAGACCGTGCGTACGTCGCGTCGTTGATGGGGCGCGTGAGCGAAGCCGGCAAGTTTGCCAACTGGATCGCGCCGCCTGCAATGGGCGTGAACCGTCAGCCGGTCGATTTCGAATACGTGCGCTTTAACTGAACCTGAATGCGCGGGCGGCGTGTAGCACGTTCGCGCCGCACCTCGTGGTGGAGGAAGTCATGAACGGCCCAGTGTCGATCGAAGTTCTCCGGCAGCATCTGATCGATCCGGAAATCTGCATTCGCTGCAATACGTGCGAAGAGACGTGCCCGGTCGATGCGATCACGCACGACGACAACAACTACGTGGTCAAGGCGGATATCTGCAACGGCTGCATGGCTTGCGTGCCGCCGTGTCCGACCGGCGCGATCGACAACTGGCGCACGGTGCTGAAGGCCGACGCGTATCCGATCGACGAGCAGTTCAGCTGGGACGTCCTGCCGGAACAGAACACCATGGCCGTGCCCGCTGCGCACGAACCGGGCGCGGGCGCTTCGGACGATACATCCGCGGACGCGAGCGGCATCGAAGTGGACACGGTGCGCGGCTCGGTCGTGCCGCCGTGGTCGGCCGCGAAGCCCTATGTAAATCTCTACACGCACAAGGCGCCGACTACCGGGACGGTGGTCGGCAACTACCGGCTCACCGATGGGTCGACCGACAGCGACATTCATCATATCGTGCTCGATTTCGGCTCGATGCCGTTTCCGGTGCTGGAAGGCCAGTCGATCGGCATTCTGCCTCCCGGCGCGAGCGCCGATGGCCGTACGCATCACGCGCGCCAGTATTCGATTGCGAGCCCGCGCGACGGTGAACGGCCCGGGTATAACAACCTCTCGCTGACGGTCAAGCGCGTGTCGCAGCAGCACGGCGATTCGACCGACGGCGTGTGTTCGAACTACCTGTGCGATCTGAAGAAGGGCGATGTGGTCAATGTGATCGGCCCGTTCGGCGGGACATTCCTGATGCCCAACCATCCGAACTCGCACCTGCTGATGATCTGCACGGGTACGGGTTCAGCGCCGATGCGCGCGATGACCGAGTATCGACGCCGGCGCCGTCTGAAGGGCGCAACCGGCAAGCTGATGCTGTTCTTCGGTGCGCGGACTAAAGAGGAATTGCCATACTTCGGGCCACTGACGAATCTGCCGAAGGATTTCATCGACACCAATCTGGCGTTTTCGCGCACGCCGGGGCAGCCGAAGCGCTATGTTCAGGACGCCATGCGCGAGCGCGCGGTCGACGTGGCGCAGATGCTCAGGGACGACAACACGCATATCTACGTGTGCGGGTTGAAGGGCATGGAGGATGGCGTGCTGCAGGCGCTCAAGGAGATCGGCGAGCAGCATCGACTGGATTGGGAGGCGCTGTGGGCAAAGCTCAAGCGGGAGGGGCGGCTGCATCTGGAGACGTATTGAAACGATACGCTTATGAAGGCGCTCGATAGACGTGAGTAACGAGGAACAAAGACTCCGCTGGATGTCATCGACAGACAGCGGGGTTTTCATTTTCACCTATCTCGCCGGGTCGGCGTCGTCCTCGTGCTGCGCGGGCGACACCGCCCCACACGCCCGAATCACCAACTGCACGACTTCCTCCGTCGTCGCCTCGAATGCCTTCTGCGTCAACGCACGTTTGCCTTTGAGCGCGCGTATCTGCGCGTCGAAGTCGGCATAGTGCTGGGTCGTCGCCCAGATCATGTACATCAACGTCTGCGCGTTCACCGGCGCAAGCAACCCGCGCGCGATCCAGTCGTCGATCACTTTCACCCGGCTGTCGAGCCACGGCTTCACGCGCTCCGTGAGAATGTCCTCCATGTGTTCCGCGCCGTGAATGATCTCGCTCGCCCACACTTTCGAGCCGAGCGGACGGCGCCGCGACAATTCCATTTTCGCGCGCACATAGCCGCCGATCGCCTCGACCGGGTCGTCGCTGCATTCGAACGTATCCGCCGCGCGATACCAGTCTTCGAACAGATCCTCCAGCACGCGCCGGTATAGCGCGAGCTTCGTGGGGAAGTAGTAATGCAGGTTGGCTTTCGGCAAGCCTGCACGCTCCGCGATCATCGCCGTGCTGGTGCCGTCGAGTCCGCGCTCGGCGAAAACCGCCTCGGCGCACGCCAGAAGATGCGCTTCATTCGACTCGCGAATGCGCGCCTTGCGCCGCCGCAAAGGCGCGCGTGTTTCGTCGTTTTCCGTGATGTCGGCCGCCACGTTGTCGTCTCTCATATTCGCCTTCGGCGGCATAGGTGCCGCGTCGCGCTTCATTCTAGTCGTTTGGCGCGGCGTCCACACGCGCATTCGCTAACCGCGGCAAACCTATGCTGCAATGCAATGGCACGCTTCTCGCTATGTTTCTCACCGCACGAAAGGTGTTGATTTGGCGAGTTTAATCGTCTACAACCTGTCCAACTGGACAGGATTGGGAGGGCGGGCGATACCCCAGGGTTTGCCCTCTATATAAGAGGCGATCGAACGCATCGCGCATGCACCGCCTGCGTGCGGCAACGCCCCAAAATCCGCCGCCGATGCACCAGTTTTACGTCGGTTCACCGAAAGGAGCGAGACGAATGAACGCGGTATCCGAAGCGCTGAAACACTCAGTACCCGCTACGTCGATCAAGGTCGACGGCAAGCGGCTGTGGGACAGCCTGATGACGATGGCGAAGATCGGTGCAACGCCCAAAGGCGGTGTCTGCCGTCTCGCGCTGACCGACCTCGACAAGCAAGGGCGCGATCTGATCGTCAGTTGGGCGAAGCAAGCCGGCTGTACGGTGAGTGTCGACCAGATGGGCAATGTGTTCATGCGCCGCGCCGGGCGCAATCCCGCTGCGCTGCCGGTCGTGACTGGTTCGCATGCGGACTCGCAGCCGACCGGCGGCCGTTTCGACGGCATCTACGGCGTGCTGGGCGGCCTCGAAGTGATTCGGAGTCTGAATGACCACGGCATCGAGACGGAGCATCCGGTCGAAGTGGTGATCTGGACCAACGAAGAAGGCTCGCGCTTCGCGCCGGCCATGGTGGCGTCGGGCGTATTCGCCGGCGTGTTCACGCTCGATTACGGTCTTTCGCGCAAGGATGTGGATGGCAAGACCATTGGCGAAGAACTCAAACGGATCGGCTATGCGGGCGATCTGCCGTGCGGCGGGCGGCCGCTGCACGCGGCGTTCGAATTGCATATCGAACAGGGGCCGATTCTCGAAGCCGAACAGAAAACCATCGGCGTGGTGACCGATGCGCAAGGTCAGCGCTGGTACGAAATCACGCTGACGGGACAGGAGGCGCACGCGGGACCGACGCCCATGCCGCGCCGTCGCGATGCCTTGCTCGGGGCCGCGCGCGTGGTCGATCTGGTCAATCGCATCGGTCTGGACAACGCGCCGTTCGGTTGCGCGACGGTCGGCATGATGCAGGTCTATCCGAACTCGCGCAATGTGATTCCGGGCCGCGTGTTTTTCACCGTCGACTTTCGTCATCCGGACGACGCGGTGCTCGCGAAAATGGATGCCGCGTTGCGCGAGGGCGTGGCGAACATCGCAAACGGCATCGGTCTGGAAACCGAACTGGAGCAGATTTTTTACTACGCGCCGGTGGCGTTCGACGAAGCCTGCGTGAAGTCCGTGCGCGCGGCGGCGGAGCGCTTCGGTTATCCGCATCGCAATATGGTGTCCGGTGCGGGACACGATGCCTGTTATCTGTCGCAAGTCGCGCCGACTTCGATGGTGTTCGTGCCGTGCGTGGACGGGATCAGCCACAACGAGATCGAGGACGCCACCTTCGAGTGGATCGAGGCCGGCGCCAACGTGCTGCTGCACGCCATGCTGGAGCGTGCCTGCGAGACGGTTGCATGACGACGTCATAGCGCTTTGGCGGTTGCGGTCCTTACTATCCGTTTGACCCGCTTTACCGTAGTGCCCATAAAACATGCCGCCCCGGCTGCGCGTGAAGCGCGGCTGGCGGGCACGGCTTCGTCCTCACATCGAAGAAGGAATGAGTATGGCCATCAAGCAAACCGGCGACATTGCCGCGCGGCGCCTGTCGCCCGAGCAGCTCTCGTGCGAGTTTTCCGATATCGCGCCGTTGCTCGACGCGAGCGCCGCGGCCGTGGCGGCGAGCCGCTGTCACTACTGTTACGACGCGCCGTGCGTGAACGCCTGCCCGACGCAAATCGACATTCCCAGTTTCATTCGCAAGATCAGCAACGGCAATTTGAAGGGCGCGGCCGTGGATATTCTGTCGGCCAACCCGCTGGGCGGCATGTGCTCGCGCGTCTGCCCGACGGAAATTCTTTGTGAAGGCGCTTGCGTGCGCAACCATCAGGACGCGAAGCCGGTGGCGATCGGCGCGCTGCAACGGCATGCCACGGATTGGGCGATGGCGCGCGGCGAAACGCTCTTCACGCGCGCGGCTGAAACCGGACGGCATGTCGCGGTGGTCGGCGCGGGTCCGGCGGGACTCGCCTGCGCGCACCGGCTCGCGCTCGCCGGCCATAACGTGACGATCTACGACGCTCACGAAAAAGCCGGCGGCCTGAACGAATACGGCATTGCCGCCTATAAAACCGTCGACGATTTCGCGCAGCGTGAAGTGCAATGGCTGTGCTCCGTGGGCGGCATCGAGATCAAACACGGCGTCGCGCTCGGACGCGATGTCGAACTCGACACGCTGCGCAAGCAGCACGACGCGGTATTCCTCGCGATCGGCCTCACCGGCGTGCGGGCGCTTGCAATGGAAGGCGAGGACCTCGGCGGCGTGATGAACGCGGTGGACTTCATCGAACAGGTGCGCAGCGCGAGCGACCTCGGCACGGTGCCGGTGGGCCGCCGCGTCGTCGTGATCGGCGGCGGCAATACGGCGGTGGACGCCGCCGTGCAAAGCCGCAAGCTCGGCGCGACGTCGGTGACGATGGTGTACCGGCGCGGCGCCGAAGCGATGGGCGCCACCCGGGTCGAGCGCGATTTCGCGCAGACCAGCGGCGTCACGCTGATCACGCATGCCACGCCGGTGCGCTTGATCGGCGACGGCGGCGCGGTCACGGGAGTGGAATTCGTTCGCACGTCGAATGATGGCGGCGAGGAGCGCTTCGTAGTCGAAGCCGACATGGTGCTCAAGGCGATCGGCCAGACGCTCGTGCCGGTCGGCATCGAACGGGAAGTGCTGACGTTGGACGGCAGCCGGATCGCGGTCGATGCGAATGGTCAGACCTCGCTCGCGGGCGTGTGGGCCGGCGGCGACTGCGCGGCCACCGGCGGCATCGACCTCACGGTGCAAGCGGTGCAGGACGGCAAGATCGCCGCGGCCGCTATCGATTCACAGTTCGCTCGTACTGCGGTGAAAGCCGCCTGAAGCGATTCAGGCCAAACCGAACGAAGCGTCATACCAGACAAGAACAGCAGTCCCCAAGGAGCCGAACATGGCCGATCTGCGCTGTACGATTGCCGGCATCACTTCGCCGAATCCATTCTGGCTCGCCTCCGCGCCGCCGACCGACAAAGCCTATAACGTGAACCGCGCCTTCGAGGCGGGCTGGGGCGGCGTGGTCTGGAAGACGCTCGGCCTCGACCCGCACGTGGTGAACGTCAGTTCACGCTACGGTGCGGTGCAATGGAACGGTCAGCGTATCGCGGGCCTGAACAACATCGAATTGATCACCGACCGTCCGCTCGACGTCAATCTGAAGGAAATCACGCAAGTCAAACGCGACTGGCCGGACCGCGCGATGATCGTCTCGCTCATGGTGCCGTGCAACGAACGCGACTGGAAATGGATCCTGCCGCTCGTGGAAGACACCGGCGCGGATGCGGTCGAACTGAATTTCGGTTGTCCGCATGGTATGAGCGAACGCGGTATGGGCGCGGCGGTCGGCCAGGTGCCGGAGTATGTCGAGATGGTCACGCGCTGGGTCAAGGAGGGCACGAAACTGCCGTGCCTCGTCAAACTGACGCCGAACATCAGCGACATTCGCCTGGGTTCGCGCGCGGCCTATAAAGGCGGCGCGGACGGTGTGTCGCTGATCAACACGATCAATTCGATCGTGGCGGTGGACCTCGACGCGATGTCGCCGTTGCCGATGGTCGACGGCAAAGGCACCCACGGCGGCTACTGCGGCCCGGCCGTGAAGCCGATTGCGCTGAACATGGTCGCCGAAATCGCACGCGACGTGGAAACGCCGAACCTGCCGATTTCCGGCATCGGCGGAATCTCGTCATGGCGCGACGCCGCCGAGTTCATGGTGCTCGGCGCGGGCAGCGTGCAGGTTTGCACGGCGGCGATGCACTACGGATTCCGTATCGTTTCAGACCTCGCCGACGGCCTCTCCAACTGGATGGACGAAAAAGGCTACGCGACGCTCGACGACATTCGCGGCCGCGCCGTGCCGAACGTCACCGACTGGCAATACCTGAACCTCAAATACGACATCAAGGCGCGCATCGATCAGGACAAGTGCATTCAGTGCGGCCTGTGCCATATCGCCTGCGAGGACACGGCTCACCAGGCGATCATGAAAGAAAAAGATGGCGTCCGGCATTTTGAAGTGATGGACTCCGAATGTGTCGGGTGCAATCTGTGCATGCACGTGTGTCCGGTCGAACAGTGCATCACGATGGAACGCGTGGATACCGGCGAATATGCCAACTGGACCACGCATCCGAACAATCCGGCGCGAGTGGGTGCCGAACAGGGCGCCACGGCGGACGCGGCTGAAACCGCCGAACCCGCTCATGCGCACGCGGCAAACGCCGCTTGAAACGGGACGTGCCTGAAGCAAGCTTGAACGAAACGCGGCGCTAGTACTGAACCTGTCATTCCCAAGGCCCGACGCGCCGCCAGAAGCCGCGCGGGCCTCAACGATCGAGTGGAGATCCCTAGATGAAGCAGACAGCGCAACCCGCCGACCCGCAGTTCGCGGCCGGCGTGCAGGGCAGCAGTCTTTACAACGACGACCTGGCGCCGACCGGCGTCGCGCAACGCACGTGGAAGTGGTATCACTTCGCCGCGCTGTGGGTGGGGATGGTGATGAACATCGCGTCCTACATGCTCGCGGCCGGTTTGACGGAAGAGGGTATGTCGCCGTGGCAAGCCGTATTGACCGTGCTGCTCGGCAATCTGATCGTGCTGGTGCCGATGCTGCTGATCGGCCACGCGGGCGCGAAGCATGGCATTCCCTACGCGGTGCTGGTGCGTTCCTCGTTCGGCACGCAGGGCGCCAAATTGCCGGCGATGCTGCGCGCCATTGTCGCGTGCGGCTGGTACGGCATTCAAACGTGGCTCGGCGGCAGCGCGATCTATACGCTGCTCAATATTCTCACCGGCAACGCGCTGCACGGCGCGGCGTTGCCGTTTCTCGACATCTCGCTCGCGCAACTGGCGTGTTTCCTCGTGTTCTGGGCGCTGCAGATCTACTTCATCGTGCACGGCACCGATTCGATCCGCTGGCTGGAAAGTTGGTCCGCGCCGATCAAGATCGTGATGTGCATTGCGCTGGTGTGGTGGGCGACCTCGAAGGCGGGCGGTCTGGGTTCGATGCTGTCGGCGCCGTCGCAATTCGTGCCGGGCGGCAAGAAAGAGGGCATGTTCTGGATCACGTTCTGGCCCGGCCTGACGGCCATGGTCGGCTTCTGGGCGACGCTTGCGCTGAATATCCCGGACTTCACGCGCTTTGCCAGAACGCAGCGTGATCAGATCATCGGCCAGTCAGTCGGCTTGCCCGTGCCGATGGCGTTGCTCTCGGTGATCTCGGTGGTGGTCACGTCGGCCACCGTGGTGATCTACGGCAAGGCGATCTGGGATCCGATCGACCTGACGAGCCGCATGACCGGCATCGGCGTGGGCGTCGCGCTGATCATCCTCACGCTCGACACCATGTGCTGCAATCTCGCGGCGAATCTCGTCGGTCCGGCTTATGACTTTTCGAGCCTGTGGCCCAAGGGCATTTCGTATCGCGTGGGCGGCATGATTACCGCCACCATCGCCATCGTCATGATGCCGTGGAAGATTCTCGCCACCACGCAGGGCTATATCTTTACGTGGCTGGTCGGCTATTCGGCGCTGCTCGGCCCGGTGGCAGGCATTCTGATGGTCGACTATTTCCTGATTCGCGGCACGCGGCTCGACACGCGTGAACTGTTCGACGAACACGGCGAGTACAGCTATACCGGCGGCTGGAATATTGGCGCGGTGGTCGCGCTCGTGATCGGCGTGCTGCCGAATCTGCCGGGCTTTTTGCATACCGCGTTTCCGGCGTCGTTCCCGAACGTGCCGGCGATCTTCAATACGCTCTACACGTATGCGTGGTTTGTCGGACTCGCGTTGGCCTCGATCGTATACAGCGCGTGGATGAAGTTGAGCAAAGGACCCAGTGCGCGCGTGGCGAGTGCATAGAGACGAGCGCATGAGTATGAACGAAGTAGGTAGCACCGAAACCAGCAGTTCATAAGGAGGCGGCAACATGACGACCCTGATTCGCGGCGGCACGATTATCGACGCGGAGAACACGTATCGTGCGGACGTGTTGTGTGCGGACCCGCAGGACGGCGGCACGATCCTGCAGATCGGCGAAGATCTGGAGGCGCCCGCGGGCACCACGATCGTCGACGCGGGCGGGCAGTATGTGATGCCCGGCGGCATCGATCCGCACACGCATATGGAATTGCCGTTTATGGGCACCACCGCGAGCGACGATTTCTACACGGGCACAGCTGCGGGTTTATCGGGCGGCACCACGAGCATTATCGACTTCGTGATTCCGAGCCCGAAGCAGCCGTTGATGGACGCTTTCAAGGAATGGCGCGGCTGGGCGGAGAAGGCGTCGGCGGACTACGGCTTTCACGTCGCGGTGACGTGGTGGGACGACTCGGTCTATCGCGACATGGGCACGCTGGTGCATGAACACGGCGTGTCGAGTTTCAAGCACTTCATGGCCTACAAAAACGCGATCATGGCCGACGACGAAGTGCTGGTGAACAGCTTCTCGCGTTCGCTCGAACTCGGCGCGCTGCCCACCGTGCATGCGGAAAACGGTGAACTGGTGTTCCAGTTGCAGCGCCAATTGCTGGCGAAAGGCTTTACCGGTCCGGAGGCGCATCCGTTGTCGCGGCCGCCCGAAGTGGAGGGCGAGGCGGCCAATCGGGCGATCCGCATCGCGCAGGTGCTGGGCGTGCCGGTCTATATCGTGCACGTGTCCGCGAAAGACGCGGTCGATGCCATCGCGCGCGCGCGCAGCGAAGGTCTGCGCGTATTCGGCGAGGTGTTGCCGGGCCATCTGGTGATCGACGAGGCCGTCTATCGCGATCCCGACTGGACCCGCGCGGCGGCCCATGTGATGAGCCCGCCGTTCCGCTCGGCCGAACATCGCGAGGCACTGTGGCGCGGTTTGCAAGCCGGCCAGTTGCACACCACGGCGACCGATCACTGCGTGTTCTGCGCGTCGCAAAAGGCCATGGGACGCGAGGACTTCACGAAGATCCCGAACGGCTGCGGCGGCGTGGAAGACCGGATGGCGGTGCTCTGGCATCACGGGGTGAATTCCGGGCGTCTCACGCCGAACGAGTTCGTGCGTATCACGTCGACGAACGCCGCGCAGATCTTCAACCTGTATCCGCGCAAAGGCGCGGTGCGGGTCGGTGCGGATGCCGATCTGGTGGTGTGGGACCCGAACGCGAGCAAGACGATTTCGGTGAAGACGCATCATCAGAAAGTCGACTTCAACGTGTTCGAAGGCATGACGGTGCAAGGCGTGGCAATGCATACGCTCACGCGCGGCGCGCTCGCCTGGACCGATGGCGAGTTGCGCGCGGTGCGCGGCGCGGGCCGTTATCTGAAGCGCCCGCCAAACGGGGCTTACTTCGACGCGATCCGCGTCGCCAACAAGCGCAAGGAGCCGCGTCCGGTGGAGCGGTAAGCGGTTCGCAGTCCCACGGGCGGCGCCGGCATCGAATGCGGCGCCGCCCGTTTTTTCATGCCGCGCGTTCGCCGCGGCAGCGCACTTCTCGCGTTTTCCCCGATGGCGCGCAACATGGGTTCCATGTTGCGATGCATGCCGCGTCTGTTCTATCTGCTGTAAAGTGGGAATCCACGTCATAGTGGAGGGCATGGCTGCTCGCTTAGCACGCAAGCGCATATGGATCGGAAACCTGATCCTTTGTAAAAACCCAGGCCATTTGCTACAGTCCGCCCACTCAGCCGGGCGCAAGCGCCGGTGAGGATCGTCCAACACAAGACCAAGCCACCGACGTGGCACATTTGACGGAGCCGCCTGATGAAATCGATTCGTTCCATTTTGCTGATCGCGTTGTTCCAGGCTGTGGCCGTGAGCTCCGCATTCGCCGCCGATGAACTCGCGCAGATCAAATCGGCCGGCGTGTTCCGGATCGGCACCGAAGGCACCTATGCGCCGTTCACCTATCACGACGAGTCGGGCAAGCTGACCGGCTTCGACGTTGAAATCGGCACCGCGATCGCGCAACGTCTCGGCGTCAAGCCGCAATTCGTGGAAGGCAAATGGGACGGTCTGATCGCGGGCCTCGACGTGAACCGTTACGACGCGGTGATCAATGAAGTGGCCGTGACCGACGCGCGCAAGGTCAAATACGACTTCTCCGACCCGTACATCACGTCGCATGCAGCCTTGATCGTGCAGTCGAACAACACCACGATCAAGAATTTCGACGACCTGAAAGGCAAGAAGTCGGCCAACACGCTGACCAGCAACTTCGGCAAGATCGCGGCCGCGCACGGCGCGGAAGTGATTCCCGTGCAAGGCTTCAATGAGTCGATCGATCTGCTGACCTCGGGCCGCGTGGACGCCACCGTCAACGACTCGCTGTCGTTCCTCGACTTCAAGAAGCACAAGCCGGACGCGAAGGTGAAAATCGCCGCGCTCGATACGTCGAGCGACAGCAGCGACAAGTCCGCTGTATTGATCCGCAAGGGCAGCCCCGAATTGCAGGCCGCGATCAACAAGGCGCTCGCCGACATCAGGAAAGACGGCACCTACGCGAAAATCTCGCAGAAGTATTTCGGCAAAGACGTCTCCCAGTAAACGCCTTCCGCGAGTCTGAATCATGCCGGCATGGTTGCATCTGATGGCGCAGTCGCTGTGGCCCCTGCTGTATGCGGGGCTCGTGTTTACCGTGCCGCTCACGCTGGTCTCGTTTGCAATCGGGCTGGCGCTCGCATTCGTCGTCGCGCTGGTTCGTCTGTTCGGGCCCAAGTGGGCCGTGGCGATCGTGCGCTTCTACGTGTGGCTGTTTCGCGGCTCACCGTTGCTCGTGCAACTATTCGTGATCTTCTATGGATTGCCGAACGTCGGCATCGTGCTCGATCCGTTGACGGCGGCGATCATCGGCTTTTCATTGAATGTGGGCGCGTACAACTCCGAGGTGATACGCGGCGTGATCGAGTCGATTCCGAAAGGGCAGTGGGAGGCGGCGTATTCGATGGGGATGACGCGCGAGCAAGCCTTGCGTCGCGCGATCCTGCCGCAAGCGGCGCGCGTTGCGCTGCCGCCGTTGTCCAATTCGTTTATCGCTCTGGTGAAAGACACCTCGCTCGCGGCGGTGCTGACCGTGCCTGAGGTGTTTCAGGCGGCGCAGCGCATCGCGTCGGTGACTTACGAGCCGCTGATTCTGTACACCGAGGCGGCATTGGTTTATCTGGTCTTCAGTTCGGTGTTGTCGTCGGCGCAAGTCAGGCTCGAGCGCAAATTCGGCCGCCACGCACTTTTCCATGCAGGCAACTGATGATCCGACTGGAAAAAATCGACAAGTACTTCGGCGGGCAACGGGTGCTGAACTCGGTCGATCTTCAACTTGCTCCAGGCAATGTCACCGCGCTGATCGGCCCGTCGGGCAGCGGCAAAAGCACGCTGCTGCGTTGTGTGAATCTGCTGGAGATTCCCGAGTCCGGTTCGCTCGAACTCGGCGACCAGCGGCTGGAATTCAGCCGCGAGCATAAACCCTCGCGCGAAGCGGTGCTGACGATTCGCCGCCGTACGGGCATGGTCTTTCAGAACTTCCAGCTCTTTCCGCATTTGACGGTGCGGCAGAACGTGATGGAAGGCTTGCTGACCGTGCAGAAGTGGGACAAGGACAAGGCGCGGGAGCGCGCCGACGAATTGCTGGAGAAGGTCGGCATCGCGCACAAGGCGGATGCGTGGCCTTCGACGCTTTCGGGCGGTCAGCAGCAGCGTGTGGCGATTGCGCGGGCCTTGGCGCCGTCGCCGGAAGTGTTGTTGTGCGACGAGCCGACTTCGGCGCTCGACCCCGGTCTCGCCGCGGAAGTGGTGGAGGTGCTCAAGCAGCTCGCCACCGAAGGCATGACGATGCTGATGGCCACGCACGACTTGCGGCTCGCCGCGACCATCGCGCGTGATGTGGTGTTTCTGAATAACGGCGTGGTGGTGGAGGCCGGCCCGTCGCGCGAGATCTTCATGCAGCCGCGCGCGCCGGAAACCGAGCGTTTTGTGTCGACGCTGACACATAGTCTGCCGGACGAATGGACTGCATCGGGCGGCAACGCGGCGCAATGAAAAAGGGGGCGTTAAACCACGCCCCCTTCGAACATCTGCGCTACGAAATCGCAGCCACGTTTATCGGCCCTTAAACGCCCACGCTCTCCGTGGCGTCGTTCATGGCGGCATCGAAGAAACGCTCCTTCGCCTGCGCATTGGCACGTGCATAGGCGCGGTTCACACCGCTGATCACCGCGCGAATAGAAGCCGTTACCAGATTCGCATCGATGCCGACGCCGAACGCGCTGCCGGTCACATCGGCACCGGCCATTTCAGCAACCGCCACCGCGCGCGCATCCGCGCCCTGCGTCAACGCGCGCTCTTCATAGTGCTGAATCCGCACCGGCACGCCGATCGCGTGCATCAACGCGTCGAGCGGACCATTGCCTGCGCCGTTCAGCACACGCCGCGTGCCGTTGATGTCGACCGTCAGTTTGATGTGCTCGCGTCCCTCGCGCTCGGACAGGCTGTGGCCGACGTAATGGATCGGCGCGGCGTTCTGCACGTATTCCTGCTGGAACAATTCCCAGATCTGCGCCGAGGTGACTTCCTGGCCGCTGTGGTCGGTGAAGCGCTGCACGGCCGAGCTGAAATCCACCTGCAGGCGGCGCGGCAACACCACTCCGTAACCCTGTTCGAGCAGATAAGCAATGCCGCCCTTGCCCGACTGGCTGTTCACGCGAATCACCGAATCGTAGGTGCGGCCGAGATCGGCCGGGTCGATCGGCATGTAGGGCACTTCCCAGACCGCGTCCGGTTTCTGCACCGCGAAGCCCTTCTTGATCGCATCCTGATGCGAGCCCGAGAAGGCGGTGAACACCAGATCGCCGACATACGGATGACGCGGATGGATCGGCAATTGCGTGCATTCTTCCGCGGTCCGCGCGATTTCGTTGATGTTCGAGAAGTCGAGGCCCGGATCGACGCCCTGCGTGTACAGATTCAACGCGAGCGTGACGAGGTCCACGTTGCCGGTGCGCTCGCCATTGCCGAACAGGCAGCCCTCGATGCGATCCGCGCCCGCCATCACGGCGAGTTCGGCCGCCGCCACCGCGGTGCCGCGATCGTTATGCGGATGCACGGAGATGAACAGCGAATCGCGGCGCTTCAGATTGCGGTGCATCCACTCGATCTGGTCCGCGTAGATGTTCGGCGTGGACATCTCGACGGTGGCCGGCAAGTTGACGATCGCCTTGTGTCCCGGCGTCGGTTCCCAGATGTCGAACACGGCGTCGCAGACTTCCTTGGCGAATTCGATTTCGGTGCCGCTGAACACTTCCGGGCTGTACTGGAACGTGAACTTTGTCTCCGGCATGGTTGCGGCAATGCGCTTCATCGTGCGCGCGGCGTTTTGCGCCAGTTCCTTCACGCCGCTCTTTTCCAGATTGAAGACGATCTTGCGGAATTCCGGCGCGGTCGCGTTGTACAGGTGGACGATGGCGCGCGGCACGCCACGCAACGATTCGAAGGTGCGCTCGATCAGGTCGTCGCGTGCTTGCGTCAGGACTTCGATCGTGACGTCGTCGGGAATATGGCCGCCTTCGATCAACTCGCGCACGAAATTGAAGTCGGTCTGCGATGCGGACGGAAACGCGACTTCAATTTCCTTGAAGCCGATCTGCACCAGCGTCTTGAACATGCGCATCTTGCGCTGCGCATCCATCGGTTCGAACAGCGACTGATTGCCGTCGCGCAGGTCGGTGCTCATCCAGATCGGCGGATGCGTGATGGTGCGCGACGGCCACTGGCGATCCGCCAAGTTGACTGGCTTGAACGAGCGGTATTTGGTAGCGGGGTTCTTCAACATTTTCATCATCCGTGGGTGAGACCAGATAGCTGGGGAGTCGACCGGACGACGAAAAGACATGACAGGACCGCCGGTCGGAAACCGGGGCTGGGTCAGTTACTGGGGAATTGAGCGGTGCTTCGGGTGTTTCAGATGGAAGCGCGCAGCAGCAGACCTAGCCCGGAAGAGGGGGCTAGTAGTAGCGATAGGATGGTCTGGGCGCGGTACATAGTGCGCAATAGGACCATATTATTGGGACGGCGTCAAGCGCCGTTCCCGTGCGGGGCGAGATTAGTGCGCCGGTTTCACGAAGCGCAAGGTCATGCGGTCCGATTCGCCGATGGCCGCGTATTTCGCCCGGTCGACGTCGCCACCTTCGAAGGTTGGCGGCAGCGACCAGACGCCGTTGGGGTAATTCCTCGTGTCGCGCGGGTTGCTGTTCACCTCGCTCTTGCCGGCCAGTTCGAAGCCGGCCGCCCGCGCATGTTCGATCACGTAGTCTTCGGTCACGTAACCGGTGTCGATGGTCTGTTGCAGCGAGGTGCCCGGCGCCGCGCGGTGTTCCTCGACGCCGAGCACGCCGCCGGGCTTGAGCGCCGCATAAAAGGCGCGCAGGTTTGCGTCGATCTGGCCGTCCTTGATCCAGTTATGGATATTGCGGAAGGTCAGCACTTCGTCGACGCTGGCATCGGCCGGAAAACCGCTGAATTGGCCCGCGTGCAGCGTGCCCACCACGACCTTGCCGTAGACGGCGGGCGTGGCCGCCAGCTTGCGCGCGAACGCGGCGCGGCTCGCCTGTGCCTCGGCCGACGGCGCGCGCTGCGGGCCCTCGTACTGCGCCTCGTAGAGCTTGCCGTGCTCGTGCAGGTACGGCGCGAGGATCTCCGTGTACCAGCCGCCGCCCGGATCGATCTCCAGCACGCTTTGCGACGGCGCGAGTGCGAAGAATTGCAGCGTCTCCTTCGGATGACGGTAGATGTCCCGTGCGCGGGCCTTGTCGCCGCGTTGTGGTCCGGCAATGGCTGCGTCGAGCAGCTCCGGATTCGACGACGCCGTTGCGGAAGTCGAGGCCGACGGGCCGGCGCAGGCCGCGACGACGAGCGCCGCGCTCACCGCGGCGAGCGTGGCGCGCAACGCGCGCGTTTGAAGATTGGGTCGACGGTTCATGGCATCCATTATCGGGTCCGATCGGTCTGGGGGGAAAGCCGCAATCGGCATAAGGATAGGCGCTTGCGGGATTTGCGTGGCGGCTGCCCGTGCGAGGAATCGAGGAATAAAAGAGCCTGGCCGCCAGTTTCCCTGTTTGCAGCGCCTCGCGTCCCGATTGCCGAATCCGAAGTGCCTGGTCGCGCGTATAAATGAGGTGAACAGCGTCTCATCAGCGTTTGCCGTCGCGCGCGGGCCTGGTGACTTCGTGAGTGTCGAGCGCGACTTGATTCTCCTCATTTCATTTTGCTGGAGGCAGGTATGAAACGAACATCGACGATGTCGCGGGTAGGGCTGGTATTGCTGGGCGCGGCCGCTTGCGTGATCGCCGCGCAGGCGGGCGCGCAGGGCCTGAGCCCGCAGGACGACATGTACGCGCCGCAAAACAGCACCCGTTTGATGCCGAACGCCGCGCGAGGCAGCGAATACCCGACACACGGCAACCAGCAGGCGGGGGAGCTGAATCTGAATCCGACCGACCCGCGCGCGCAACTGGTCAACGGCTTGCCGAACCACACGAATTCCGGCGGGTATGGGTCACCGCTCGCCGGCGTGCGTACTTACGTGCAACCGGCGGCCCCGTCGAATTGAGTGGGCGCGCGCACGAGGATCGTGCTGCATCGCGCGCTGGAGAGCAGTCGCGCATCCCTGTACGGTCCATGCCGTTTTATCAGCGCTTTGCTTGTCGATGGGCTGTTTGCCGTCCACGTACCCGCTTTGCTCAGATTCCGAAGACGATCCGCAACGTATCGTTCTGCGCGATCACCGAGACGCCGATTATCACCAGGATGAGGGGCAGAACCGCGGTGCCGTAGCGCCGGATCGGCGCGCCGAGCAATGGATGTCTGACGAGCCACACCGCGCCGGCGCACCAGAGCCCGATCATCACGATAAACACCAGCGAGATGAATGCGCCCTCGCTATGTGAATGGCTTGCGTATAACGGCACATAGACGGCGAGATTGTCGGAACCGTTGGCGACGGCCACGCAAGCCACCACCCACCACGATGAGCCGCGCGAGGCGGCCGGCTGGCCGCCGTCACGCACCGTTTGCGCCGCGTGCGCGTTGCCGGGGCCAAAGCGCGCCCACGCTTTGGCGAGCCCCACGCCGATCGGCAGGATGCCGAGCAAACCGACATAGCCGGCCGGCAACTGCTTGAGCAAAGCGGCGAGCAGAATCGACCCCACGATCAAGGTCAGCGAGCCGGCATACTGCCCGGCGATCACGCGACGCCGCCCGCTGCCGGCTTCCGCCAGGAAGGCGAGCAGCACGAACAGGTTGTCGATGTTGGTGGCGGTGTAACCCGCGATGGCGAGCAGGGCAAGGCTGAGCATGCGGGAAAGCGGGTCGTTGCGCAGTGGGAAAGACTGGGAAGGCGAAGCGAGGTTCATCGCGAGGCCCGATCGGGAAGCCGGCAGTGCGCCGATGCAATGGCGGCCGCTCGACACGATGCCGGTACGAGCCGCTGGGGTCAAGCGGTGACTGTGTCTTGCCGCGCCGGATAGGCCGTCAAGTGTCCGTCGCAATGTGCGGCCGGGGCGCTGCCATCGACGAGCGCGCAAATGGCGCACTGAGCGGGTGCAGGTCGAGCGGGTCGTAAGCTACAATTGCCGCCAGCTTGAAAAACGGAACGTCAATGAAGATTCGGATTCTCTCTATCGCCTGCGTCACGACCGCTGCGGCGCTGCTAGCGGGCTGTACGGCCGTCTATAAAAATACGGACGCGTGCGAGCAGTTGATGCGAAGCAAGCTGGCGGCCACGTCGCCGGATACGCTGAAGATCGCCCATGCCGGCGCAGGCATCGATGGCGCGCGGGTGGTCGTGGAAGGATCGATCGAGCATGTGGTGGCGCCGGCTTCGGCTTCGGCTTCGGCGCCTTCGGTGGCTGCTGCGGCATCCGCGGCATCCGCGGCTAAAGCGCCGCTTACTGCGTCGGGCGCGCAGGCGGGGTCGGCGGCGACCGTTGGTGCATCGGGCGCATCAGGTGTTTCGGCGGCCGAAGCACTCGCGCGCAAACCTGCCAAACCGCAGAAGATCGTCACGCCAGCGGCCGCCGAGTGTACGTTTCATGGGCCGACGCTGAACGCATTCAATTGGCTCGCACCGGCGAATCTTGTGACCCCTCCCGCTAGCGCGACCGAATAACGCATCGGGCTACGAAGCAAGGCGGGCACGAAGCGAGGCAGGCTGCGACGCAAGGCAGGCCACGAAGCAAGGCAGGCCACGAAGCAAGGCAGGCCACGAAGCAAGGCAGGCTACGACGCAGAGCGGGCTCCGAAACAAGGCCAGCCGCTAAGCAAGGCCAGCCACGTCGAATTCAAACCACGCCGAACTTCAAGCCACCACCTCCTCACGCTGCCGCTGCCTATCGCGCATGAGTCGCAGCACGCATTCACCAAATGCCTGCGGCCGCCCTTCGAAGCAACGCTGTACCGCCTGCGTATCGATAAGACGCTGCCGCAAGGCGCCGCGCTCGGTGTGCGCGTCGATCAGCCGCACGGCTGCGACGATGTAGTCCTCGACACTCTCCGCCGTCGTCCACGCCGGCATGCCCACACGCTCGAACAGCGCGCCGTCGATCCGTTCGAACACCTCCGGCCCGCGTTTGCAGATGCCGGGCAAACCGAGCGTGAGCGCGTCGACGATACCGTTGGTATTGCCAAACGGAAACGGGCTGAGAAAGAGATCGGAGCGATTGACGCGCGCCAGATAATCCGCGTAATCGTGAAAGCCGTGCACGACGGCGTGCGGCAGCGCCTCACGGATCACTTCCCGCATGCGCTCGAGCGGCAAGCCGGCGGGCACGCCGCTCATGAAGTGAAACTCGACCGGCGTCGCGGCGCGCGCGCTGATCTCACGGCACGCTTCGAGAAAGCCGGGATTGAGCTTCATGGCGCTGGCGGTGATGACCACCTCCAGCATTTCACGCGACGGCGGCATTTCGGCGACGATGTCCGGCAGCGCCACCGAAGGCCGGTACGGCTGGCCGTTCTTCGGCAGCTTCAGCAGACGTTCGCTGAAGCACGCGGGATCGCCGACATAATCTTCCTCGACGCTCACGTAGTCGATCTTGTCGGAGTGAGTCGTGGCCGGATGGCCGAGCCCGGCGATCTGCAGCGGCGCGATGCGCAGGTTCGACATGAACACCGTGAGCGCGAACATGCCGACGCTCGGCATATAGAGCACGTCGGGCCGTTCCGTCTCGGCAAAGTCGCGGATCGTTTTCAGGCATTCGCCAATGTATTCCGGCTCCTCCAGTTCGATGAAGCGGTCGAACACCGCACGCCCGATATCGTCGATGGCGTAGCCGAAGCTGAAGGCCACCACCTCGAAATGCTCGCGCGCGGCTTCGAGCGTACGCGAGTGGGTGCGGTAGATCGAATGGGCGCCGCCGAACCACTCCAGCACGACCACCATGAGCGGCTTTTTGCCGCGCTGCTTGCGGTGCTTGGCGCGGGCCGGTTGCGCCGCGGGAAGGTCGGTCAATCCCAATTGGTCCAGCTTGCGGCGCACCAGCGCATTGATGTCGCGTTTGATCTCATGCCGACGCGGCGTGACCGCATAACTGCAGAACATATACGCGTTGTGCAGCAAGGCGGTAGGCAGGTCGTCGAGGTCGTCGATCTGCTGCAATTTGCCAGGAAGCCATTCCATTAGCGCCTCGCGTTTGACATGCGCGCTCGCCGATCCCTTGAAGATGGGCGCCAGCAGCACGAGCGCGAGACAGGCAGCAAGGGATTTGTCGTACGCCCACAGCGCGGCGAAGTTCAGTTCCAGTTCCGATTCGGTGGAATAGAGGACGCAGAGTTTCTCGACGAAGCGGTCGCCGCGCAGAAACTGGGCGTTGTCCTGACCACGCGGATTCAGGTTGCGGGCGACGTGGTCGGCATTGCCGAACGCGGTGGAGGAGAACACCAGTCCGACCCATTCGTGCAGTGTCAGAAGCAGCCTGAAGCACTCGTGCGGCAGCTCGAATGCCGGGTCGGCAAACAGCGTTGATGCCGCGCTGGCGAGGCGCGTGCAGAAGCGCTTGCGTTGCTCGTCAGGCGGAAGATCGGCGATGCCCGAGGCGAGAAAGCGGCCGTCCAGCTTGCCGCGCTTCTGCTGAAGAAGCGCCAGCGCGGCAATGAACTGGATCGAAGCCTTGACATGCTGCCGCGTATAAACGAGCTGCTCGAAGTGGTCGAGCGAAAAAGTGGGATCTTCCATCTGCCGACAATTCCAGGATTTGCATGACTAACTAATTGAAATGGAGTTAGCCGGAAGCGGGAATTATCGCAGTCGGTCGATATCAAATCTGTCCGGTCGATGCATTTAGGAATTTTCGGCGCCGAAAGAAGCCGCTCTTTCAGAATGCGTAGTACGGACCCGGGCCCGCCGATGTTTCGCGCGAGGCGATCGCCGTATAGACGCGTCGTCCGAAGAAGAACGGCAGGCCCCAGCCGAAGCCGCTGCTGGCCACGCCGGCCAGGTTGTTGAAGGCGTTATTCGCCGACGCGAACAGCGCGCTCGAATTGCCGATCGCAAACGACACCATGCTCGACGCGCCATTCGTGCCCGTGATCGCGGCGCTCGCGGCTTGTACCGAAGGCGGGCAGTACCACAAGCCGCATTGCGGCAACTGGCTGTTACTGAAGAAGAGCCCATTCGAGCCGCTGTCGAGATAGCTTTGCGAATAAGTCTGACCGCCGCTCGTGGTGACCACGAAGCCCGTCACCGAATTCGCCTTGAGGACGCGGGCGCCGCCGAGCGTGTTATTCGCCTGGGTGCCGATGCCGAAGATCATCGAACCGGATACGCTGGCCGCGCCGGCGTCGGCGATGGTCGGCAGGTCGATCACCACGCCGTTGTTGTCGAGCGCGAAGCGGCTGACCGGATTGGTGACCTGCTGCGCGAGCGCCTGCGTGCTCGCCTGGCAGGCGCCGCTCGCGTCGCAGCTGTAGTACCAGCGCGGCAGCGCGGCATTCACGCAGCCGCTGCCGCAGTCGGCCGCGAACAGGCCGACGCCGAGTATGCCGTTCGCGCGCAGGCCCGCCACCGTCTGCATGGCGCGGCCGGCGCCCGCGCAGTCGGCGGGCACGGTGGGCAGCGCCGGGTCGGCGATCGTCTGGATCGGAATCGACGCGGCCAGCTGGCCGGCCATGCGCACGTCCGCGCTGCGCACCGCGCCCCATGTGTAGCCGCCGCCGAACACCGCGCACTCGCCGGCGATGCCGCCGCCCGAAGCGATAGCCGCGAGCGGCAGGCTCGCCGGCAGCGCGGAGGCGAGAATCCGCAAACCGTGCGAGCCGGTGTCGACCTGCACGTTGTTTATGGTCGCGCAGTTGGTGGTGTCGGGCTGGCAGACGGTGACGCTCGTCGTCAGCATGTTGCGCGTCAGCCCCGGCGCGCTGGCGACGATGATCGGCTGGACGTTCGGCGTATTCGACTGCGGCACGGAGCCGCTCGTGCCGGTGCTCGAAGCGGCGGGCGGCGCGGCGGCCGACGGCGCGCCGGCAGCGCCCGGACCGCTGCCCGGCGCGGCGGTACCGGGCTGGGAAGTCGCGGACGGCGTGCCGCCGCCGCCTCCGCAAGCCGCGAAAGCGGCGCAGACGAACAGCAGGGCGTGAAGGCGAAGGGCGGATTTCATGGCGTCGTGAGCATGTGTGAAGGCGAAGGCTGGATGCGGTTGCGTCACTGGAAATCGTTGGCGGTGACGCCGGGCGGCAGCGCCGCAGGCAGCCAGGCGCGTCCCACGTAGCCGCGCATCGGGCCGCCGGATTCCACGATCACGTCCGGCCGGGCAACGCGCGAAACGTGCAGATTGCCGTCCGCGGGTGCCGTCCCGGCGCCGGCGCGATACGAGTCGGCATACTTTCCGAGCAGCGCGCGCAGGTCCGGCATGGTTGGCCCTTGCCACGCGTAGGCGATGATCTGGCCGGTGTTGGTGGCGTATTCGTTGATGGTCGTGTTGCCCGCGTCGGTCAGCGTGCGCATGCGCAGCGCTCCGTTCAACACGAGGCGCGGCGCGCTCGCCTTTGTCTCTCCCTGTGCCGGCATGGCGGCGCCCAATTGGGCGCGTGCGTCGGCGCTCAGGTGCGACATGGCCGCCGCCAGTGCGCAGGCGGCGAGGGTAGGGGTGAAGGTGGGCAATGGCATGACGGTCGGTCTCGTGGTTGGTGCTCTCGCAGGCATTTTGAGATGTCCATTTCAAGATATCACCTGGGTTTTCGGACCGTTACCAGAAGCGGCGTCCGACGATTTTTGGGATCTCAAAATTGACTCTGGGGAGAGCCCGGAAAGCGCCGTCGAATCAATGTTCTGACGTGTAGCTACGGTGTGTCTGACAGGCGATTGGGAAATGTGGGCAATTGTTAAATCTGCCGCTTCAGCGCGGGGTCTTCTGGCGCGAAACGGGGCGCCGGCGTCGGCGAAAAGTTGGCCCGGCAAGCGGGCTCCGTCTCCTTCGCAAGGATCGAAACGGGGCCGTTCGGGGCGCCGCGCACGCTGCTCAATTCACGGGCAAACCCGGGTTTTTGCACACAGTGCGCCGGGATCGGTAAAATGTCGGGTTGATCCACGGAAACTTGCCGTGGCGTAGCGGAAGGATTCCCCGAACATGACTGATCTTCGTCTTACCAAGCGGTTTGCAGTAATGCTGATGGCAGGCGGTCTGGTCGCCGGCTGCGGTACTTCGTCGCCGACCAAAATCGACTACAAGAGCGACTCGAAATCGAAGCAGGTGTCACTTGCCGTACCGCCGAACATGATTGATGAGACGGCCGATCAGCGTTCGTTGCCCCCGCAGGGCGGCGAAACCTCGTTGTCCACGCTCAAGCAGGTCCAGGCGCAGGCGCCCTCGGCCAATTCCGTGGTGGTGGTGCCGCCGGTCGCCGGCATGCATATCCAGCGCGACGGCACGGAAAGCTGGCTCGTCATCGACAACAAGGCGCCCGACCAGGCATGGGCGCAAATCCGCCGCTTCTGGCAGGAACAGGGTTTCCTGCTGGTGGTCGACCAGCGCGACAAGGGCGTGATGGAAACCGACTGGAACGAAACGCACGCGCAGATCAACGACGGCCTGATCCGCAGCACGCTGTCCAAGGCCCTGGGCAACAGCTATGTGACCTCGGAGCGCAACAAGTACCGCACCCGTCTCGAAGCGGCGCCCAATGGCGGCACCTACGTGTTCATCAGCCAGAAGGGCATGCGTGAGGCGCTCACCGGCACCAACAACGATTCGAGCACCTGGGTGCCGAAGCCGAACGATCCGGGCCTCGAACAGGAATATCTGAAGCGGCTGCAGGCCGCGCTCGCGCTGGCCGATTCGCGCACGAAGTCGGGTGACACGCAAGGCGCCGACCTGTCGCCGGCCGGTGCCCAGACGGCGCCCAACGCGGCAACGGCGGGCGCCAAGTCGAAGGCTGCGGCCACGGCGGCGCAAAACGTCGCGCTGTCCGCGCAGCAGCCGCTGCCGGATGCGGACTCGGCGAACAATACCCCGGCGCAGTTTTCCTCCACCGAGCTCACGCTCGGCGAGCCGTACGACCGCGCGTGGTTGCGCGTGGGCCTCGCGCTCGACCGCAGCAACTTCACCGTCGACGACCGCGATCTGACCCGCGGCCTGTACTTCGTGCGCTACGTCGACCCGAAGGATATGACCTCGGCGGAACAGGGCTTCTGGAGCCAGGTTTTCCACGGCAAGAAGGAAAAGGTCGCCAAGCAGTATCTCGTGAACGTGCGCGCGGTGACGCCTAACCAGACGCGCGTGGCCGTGGTCGACGACAAGGGCTCGATCGACGAAAGCCCGCAGGCCAAACAGATCATGAGTCTGATGGTCGACCAACTGCACTAAGACTCAGCCAGTTCGAACGCTGTCCGAAACCCGCCCGGAATCGACTCCGGGCGGGTTTTTTTTCGACCATGTGTTTCGCGGCGCGCGGCCCGGAAAAGAACGCTCAGCGTGTGCGCATGTGTTTTGCTTGACTTCCCGAATACCGGTACGAGCCGGACTTCAAAATGGGGGTTGGCCATGTTCGATGTGATGCCTTACTGGATGTGGGCGGCGAGCTTGCTCGTCCTGGCGCTCGTGTGCGGCGCAGCCCTCGATCCGCGTGAATCGCGCCGGCCAACCGGCCTGCGGGTCCGCCACACGGGCGCGCAGCGTACGAAGTGGCCGACGCTTTGAGCCGCCGTCGCTCGCCTTTGAACCGCATCCCGTCTTCCACGGCGGGATGCGGCTCGCGGCCCTCTGTGCGGCCGCATGTAACGTGACGTTACCCCGGTGACGTAACCCTCCGGGCGTTCTTCGCGCTGCGCCCCGCCCATTTTCTCCTGCAGGTAAATCCAATAAGAATCAACCGTTTGCAGGCATTGCCTCCAGTCGTTTAACAAACTGGCACGCAAGCTGCTTTTATACGCTTGTAGAGCCGGATTGGCTCACCCCACGCGGGTTTGCGGCGAATCGTCCACGGCACGATTCGATCAAAGACTCCGGAGCTCCAAAGCAGCATCGGACAACGAACCGATGCTTCGCCCGATGATGGCCTGCGCGCGTGACGTGCGGCCTCGGTGGCCCCGTCGCCTATCCTCGTAGGGCGACGGTTTCGCCCGCACTCCTGTGGAGTGCGGGCTATTTTTTTGTGCTCGGGAGTTGCGGCAGGCGGCTGGATGGCGGGAAGAGTGAGCGTGTCGGCGACGCCGGAAAGCATTCGCGCGATACGAAGGGGCTTCAGGTGTCCGCCCGGCGCGTTCCGATCCACGGCAGACGTTTGATGACGCCGGTGGCCAGCGCGGTGCCGACCAGAATGACGCCGCAGCCTTCCAGCATGCCGGGCGACACGCTTTCGCCGAGAGACAGCGCGCCCCACAGAATGCCGAAGATCGGAATCACGAACGTGACGGTAATGGCGCGCGCCGGTCCGGCCACCGCGATCAGATGGAAGAACAACATATACGCCACGCCGGTACACGCGACGCCGAGCGCGATCACCGCGCCCCATGCGTGCAGCGAGACCGGCGCCGCCGGCCAGTAGATCACGGCGAGCGGCAGCAGCACGATGGTGGCGCCGGTCATGGTGCCGGTAGCGACGGTCAGCGCGTCGACGCCGGTCAGATGCCGCTTGGTGTAGTTTGCCGCGACGCCGTACAGCAGCGTGGCGCCGAGCGCGGCGGCGGCCGCGAGTGCGGTGGTGAGCGGGGTGGCGGCCGTGCCGTTCGGCGCGGCGATCTGATCCCACACAAGCATCAACACGCCGAGAAAGCCGATCGCCAGACCGAGCGTGCGCAGCGCGCTTAACCGGTCGCGTAGCCATAGGAAGCCGACCAGCGCGCCCCAGAGCGGCGTGCTCGCATTGATCACGGAGGTAACTCCCGCCGACAGCGTCAGCTCCGCATACGCGAACAGGCAGAAGGGCGCCGCCGAATTCAGGATGCCGACCACCAGTAGCGGGAAGGCCCGCGTGCGCAGGATGGTCGCGGATTGGCGCAGCGGGCGGCGCGCGATCAGCACGACGGCGAGGAAGGCCGCGCCGATGCCCACGCGCAGCGCCATCAGAGGTGCGACGCCGAAGTCGGTGACGCCGACGCGGATAAACAGGAACGAGGCGCCCCACAGGGCGGCGAGGATCAGCAACTGAAACAGGTTTTTGGCGTTCATCGGAGTGGCGTCGCGCGCGGTTGAGTCGAGACGCCCGCGCATCGTAACAGCGCTATCGTGCGAAACGTTTCAGGCTGGAATGAAACGGCAAGATCCGGGAGATGAAAGGCGTCTGATAGTCGTGATCGTAAGCCCCGCGGCGGCCCGCGCAAAACGAGCAATTCTCACGCTGATGTGAGAAAAATTGCGACAAGGATGTGCGGTGGAGCGCCGGTGTTCAGGCGGGAGAGGGCGCGCGGTCGAAGATCGTGAATTATTTTGCCGACGCCGCTCACTCCGCCGCCGCCTCCATGCGCGCCCAATCCTCTCAACTCAGTGCGGAATCATCCACTGCAGGAAATTCTGCTGCAGCCAGACCAGCACGCCGAGCAGCACCGTCAACAGTATCGAATGCTTGAACGTTTTGGCGAACACCACGCCTTCCTTGCCTTTGAGCTCGGTGGTCGCCACGCCGGTCGAGATGTTTTGCGGCGAGATCATCTTGCCCATCACGCCGCCCGACGAATTCGTCGCCGCCATCAGGATCGGGTTGAGATTCAGCTGGTTGGCCGCCACCACCTGCAGGTTGCCGAACAGCGCGTTGCCCGACGTGTCGCTGCCCGACAGGAACACCGCGACCCAGCCGAGGAACGCCGACACCAGCGGAAAGAACGGTCCGACCGAGGCAACGCCCAGCCCCAGCGTGTACGTGAGCCCCGAGTAGTTCATCAGATAGGCGAGCCCGACGATGGTCGCCACCGTCAGGATGGCGATGCGCGTCTGCACCCACGTGTCGACGATGGCCGCGCCGAACTCGCGCGCGCTCAGACCGACCACGAAGGTGGTGATGAGCGCGGCGACGAGAATCGCGGTGCCGGTGGCGAGCGGCTGAAAGTCCCACACCGCGCCGTACGGCGTGTTGTACAGGGTGATGAAAACGGCTTTGTCGAGGCCGGGCCACGGCACCTTGACGTCGCCGATCAGGAAGATCTTCGCTACCGTCCAGACGATCACCACGACCGACACGATGATCCACGGATACCAGCCCTGGCCGCCGCTGATCTTGCCGCGCACCTCGCCGACACGGTCGATGTTGACCGCGAATTCCGGATCCACCTCGGGCCGCCAGACGCGCAGAAAGGCAATGGTCAGAACGAGCGAGACCATCGACGACAACACGTCGGTCAGGCTGTAGTTCACGAAGTTCGAGGCGACGAACTGCGTCAGCGCGAAGCTCGCCCCCGATACCAGCAGCACCGGCCACACTTTCAGCATGTTGCGAAAGCCCGCGTAGACGCTGATCACATAGAAGGGCAGCAGGAACGCGAAGAACGGCAACTGGCGGCCGACCATCTTGGCGAGCGAATCGGCCGGCAGGTGCGTGACCGCGCCGAGCACGGTGATCGGCACGCCGAGCGCGCCGAAGGCGACCGGCGCGGTATTGAAAATGAGCGTGAAGACGAGCGCCTCCAGCGTGGGAAAACCGAGCAGAATCAGCAACGAACTGGTGATGGCGACCGGCGTGCCGAAGCCGGAAATGCCTTCGAGCAGCGCGCCGAACGAAAAGCCGATCACCACCAGCACGACGCGCCGGTCGTTCGGCAGATTGTCGATCATCCACATCCGAAAGGCCGCGAAGCGGCCCGAGCGCTGCGAGATGTTGTAAAGCAGGATCGCCGCGAACACGATCCACATGACCGGCCAGCAGGCGAATACCGCGCCGGCGAGCACCGAATCGACCGCGAGCCCGACCGGAAACTGCCAGACGAAGATCGCCACGACCAGGCCGACGACGAGGCCCGCGAGCGACGCCTGCCACGCCGGCCGGCGCGCCCAGCCAAGCAGAAGCAGCACGACGATGATCGGTAACGCTGCAACGAGGAACGAGGGCAATAGCGAATTGCCGACAGGGGTGAGTAGTTGATGAAACATCGCGTCTCCTTCTTTTGTTGTTCGCACCCGACGCGGCAGTCCGTTCTACGGGGCGCGTCGCTCTGGCAGGGCGGATGGGCGTCGTCGGCACGCGTGGGACGGGCCGGGTCGCTTTTTTTAAACAGGTACTACGTGCGGCTTTCCCAAGCATAGAGCCCCGCCGGGCCGCGTCAAGCAGAAACTACGGGCTAAGCGCACGAGGACTGCGAGCGCGCGTTGCCCATACGTGAGAAGACGCGCGGGACGCGATGCGGGCGCGCAATGCCGGGTCTGCCATGCAGTCCATCGTGTGAAGTCCATGACGGCAATCGTGCCGGCAGGCCTTAATGCCCATGGCCGTGGCCGTGCCCTCCGCCGTGGCCACCCCAGTAGCCGCCGAAACCGAAGCCGATCGAGACCGATGGTCCATACCAGCCCGGATAGCCGTAATAAGCCGGATAGACCGGCGGCGGATAGTAGACGGGATACGCGGGCGCCACGTAAACGGGAGGGGCGGCGACCGCGTAAGTGGGCGGTGAAGCCTGCTGATCCGCTGGCACCTGCGCCTGTTGCTGCTGGGGCGCTGCGTATGAGCCGTCCTGGTTCAAGGGCACGGCCTGTTGCGTGGCGGAAGCGGGTACGGTGCCGTAGTACGGGTAATAGCCGGCTGGATAGTACCCGTATGGGTAATAGCAACCGGACAGCGTGAGCGCACACACCACCCCGCCGAGCACCAAGCCGGCGTGCGAAAGAGGGGGAATGGAACACCTGGAAGATCGCAGCGGCAGCCACTGGCCGATCGCGCGCACCTTAGGGATGAGGCGGGACTTCATGACGCGCTCCTGAATGAATCGAACGCCGCCAATGGGGCGTCACAGCACCAGCTTACGCTGCTGCGACGCCAGCAGGATTGCAAAACGGTAACGGCTTATTTCACCTCATTGCGCACCTCATCGCGACGCCAGGCGCGAGGCGCATGAAGTGTCGCGCGCCGCTTCAGGTACGGCGCATCCGGCGGTTCGAGGGTCGAGCATCGCGCGACCCTCGTCTACGTCATGTCCGGCATCGCGTGAAGTTGCCGTCCGACTGACATCCCCCGATTACTTGCCCACCTGATTGCCGATAATGCCGCCGGCCGCCGCGCCGCCGATCGTCGACAGTGCATTGCCGCCGATCGCCGCGCCCGCCGCGCCGCCGAGACCCGCGCCGATGGCCGTGTCGCGACCTTGCCGGCTCATGCCTTCGCACGCGGAAAGGCTTACCACGACTGCCACGATGGCCGCGAGCGTGCCGATTTGACGAATCGTTTTCATGATGCTGACTCCAGTAGTGTTGTAGTAGGAACTAGTCACTTTTCTTGCATTTGATGTTATCGCCGCAGCCCGTATCCGGATGTATGCGCTTGTCAGCGAACTGACGGTTTCGTAATCAAATGTTTCCCTCGCTTCAGCATGCGGCGTGCCTGGCTTACACAAACGCAAAAGCCCGCCAGTGGCGGGCTTCATGCTGCAATGCAGTGGTCTGGCGGATCGGGTGGCGGATCGAAGCGCACGTGAAAACGTTCGATCCGCCTCCAATCTTATTGCCGCTGATAAATCTCAGCGCCGTTCTTCATGAACTCGATCGACTTCACTTCCATGCCTTTCTTCAGCGCTTCGTCATCGGTCACGCCTTGTTGGGCGGCGAATTCGCGCACGTCCTGCGTGATTTTCATCGAGCAGAAGTGCGGGCCGCACATCGAGCAGAAATGCGCGACCTTGGCCGAGTCCTTCGGCAGCGTTTCGTCGTGGAATTCGCGCGCCTTGTCCGGGTCGAGACCGAGGTTGAACTGGTCTTCCCAACGGAATTCGAAGCGCGCTTTCGACAGCGCGTTGTCACGCACCTGCGCGCCCGGATGGCCCTTCGCCAGATCGGCGGCGTGCGCGGCGAGCTTGTAGGTGATGATGCCGGTCTTGACGTCGTCCTTGTTCGGCAGCCCAAGGTGTTCCTTCGGCGTGACGTAGCACAGCATGGCCGTGCCGAACCAGCCGATCATCGCCGCACCGATACCCGACGTGATGTGGTCGTAGCCCGGCGCGATGTCCGTCGTCAACGGTCCCAGCGTGTAGAACGGCGCTTCGTCGCACCATTCCAGTTGCAGGTCCATGTTTTCCTTGATGAGCTGCATCGGCACGTGGCCCGGGCCTTCGATCATGGTCTGCACGTCGTGCTTCCACGCGATCTGCGTGAGTTCGCCGAGCGTCTTCAGCTCGCCGAGCTGCGCCTCGTCGTTGGCGTCGTAGATCGAGCCGGGGCGCAGGCCGTCGCCGAGCGAGAAGGCCACGTCATAGGCCTTCATGATTTCGCAGATGTCTTCGAAATGCTCGTACAGGAAGCTTTCCTTGTGGTGAGCCAGACACCACTTGGCCATGATCGAGCCGCCGCGCGAGACGATGCCCGTCATGCGTTTGGCCGTGAGCGGCACGTATTGCAGACGCACGCCCGCGTGAATCGTGAAGTAGTCGACGCCCTGTTCGGCCTGTTCGATGAGGGTGTCGCGGAAGATTTCCCACGTCAGGTCTTCGGCCTTGCCGTTGACCTTTTCCAGCGCCTGATAGATCGGCACCGTGCCGATCGGCACCGGGCTGTTGCGGATGATCCACTCGCGCGTTTCGTGAATGTGCTTGCCGGTGGACAGGTCCATCACCGTGTCGCCGCCCCAGCGGATCGCCCACGTCATCTTGTCGACTTCCTCGCCGATCGAGGACGTCACCGCCGAATTGCCGATATTCGCATTCACCTTCACGAGGAAGTTGCGGCCGATGATCATCGGTTCGCTTTCCGGGTGATTGATGTTGTTCGGGATGATCGCGCGGCCGCGCGCCACTTCCTCGCGCACGAATTCCGGCGTGATTTCGGTGAGGCCGTTCGGACCGAACGCGCTCGCGCCGAACGCCTGCCCCGGGTGCTGGCGGCCCATCATCGCGGCGAGCTTTTCGCCGTTCGGGCCGCTCGTCTTGAGGCTTTCCAGATACTCGGCGCGGCGCTGGTTCTCGCGAATCGCGATGTACTCCATTTCCGGCGTGATGATGCCTCGACGCGCGTAGTGCATCTGCGAGACGTTCTTGCCGGCGATCGCGCGGCGCGGCGTGCGGTGCAGGCCCTGGAAGCGCAGTTCGGCGGTCGCCGTGTCGGCCGCGCGTTCGCGGCTGAAGTCGCTCGACAGGCCCGTCAGCGCCTCGGTGTCGCCGCGCTCTTCGATCCACGCCTGACGCAGCGCCGGCAGACCGGCGCGGATGTCGATTGTGGCGTCCGGATCCGAGTAGGGGCCCGACGTGTCGTACACGTAGACCGGCGGATTCTTCTCGCCGCCGAAGCTGTCGGGCGTGTCGGCCTGCGAGATTTCGCGCATCGGCACGCGGATGTCGGGACGCGAGCCGGTCACGTAGACCTTGCGGGAATTCGGCAGCGGCGCGACGGCGGCTTCGTCGACGTGAGCGTCGGCGGAAAGGAACTTCGGATTGGCGTTCATGCGTATCTCCTTTGCAAAGCTATGTGGGGCGGCTAAGCAGGAGACGAGATGGAAGTTGTCGGAATTCGCGAGAGGTGAGGCGATAAGGCTGGGGTGCGAAATCCGTACGCTTCCCTGCGCTGGCATTATCCAGATCAGGTTCAAAGGGTATTTCTCACCCGCGCAACACGGACCTCCAACCTCCGTGCGACGCAGGACCCCCGCGTTAGCAGCGCACACGATACACCGGCCGCACACCGCTTGGCAACCCGTCCTGAAACATCGGATGGCGGATATCGGTGCGGCAGGGCAGGCGGCGTGGCCGGCTCCAGGGGGAGCTCAAGAAGCCGCGCGGCACGTTTTGCTACGCCTTTGCGCTGTGCTTACAGCGTGAAATTGTCGGCGGCTTCGGGTTGAAACAGGATCTTTTCCAGCTTCAGCACTTTTTCCGTGCCGCTCGGCGGCGTGAAGCGGATGCGCTCGCCGCGTTTGGCGCCAAGCAACGCGAGGCCGGCGGGCGAGAACACGTTCAGGCGGCCGTGCGCGAAGTCCGCATTCGGCGGATAGACCACGGTCCAGGTCATGTGCTCGCCGCTGGTTTCGTCGACCAGCGTGGCTTGCGAATTCATCGTGACGACATTGGCCGGAATCTCGTGCGAGTCGACGATCACGGCGCGTTCCAGCACGTCGTCGAGCATGTCCTGGAAACGCGCTTCGGCGCCGGGCGCGGCTGCGTGCTTCTCCAGACGGGCGACGTCGAGCTCGGTCAGGTAACAGGTTTTCGTCTTTTTCACGATGGGTACTCCAATTCGATCTGCATGTAGGGAAACAGCGTGCGGATGAGATCGGCCCGGAGCCCGACAACGCGGCTCAGGCAATGGAGCGAGCAGCGTTAGATCGGGCGCCGGGCGGCGTGGAGCGGGAGCGTTCGGGACGGCTCGCCGGCGCGATGCGGCATGAACTGCACGCGCGCGCGACCGGTTGCGCGGCGGGGGCGCAAGCGGCAGAAGGCACGGGAAGTCGGAAAACGCATCGAGGTAGCCGGTGGGT
Organism: Paraburkholderia aromaticivorans; assembly: GCF_002278075.1. Taxonomy (NCBI): domain Bacteria; kingdom Pseudomonadati; phylum Pseudomonadota; class Betaproteobacteria; order Burkholderiales; family Burkholderiaceae; genus Paraburkholderia; species Paraburkholderia aromaticivorans. Next base: position 2,515,457 of record NZ_CP022989.1, read on the forward strand.
AGCGAGAGAGGGTGAGGCGGGCGGCGCAGTATCGGGGCGCGGGTGCGCTGCATGGGCCCAATAGAAAGCTGAATGTTAGCACGCGCCCGCTGTCTCCCGACTTTAGCACAGGGCGGGGTGTCGCTCGACTCGGCGCCCGGGATGACCCGCTCGAAACGTGGCGCCCGCCGCCGGCAGACCGCTTGCGCCGTGGTCGAGCCTGCTGGCCGCGTGCCGGAACGTTATGGATACCGAATCATGAGCGGTTCCGTCGGCAATCAGCCCAACCGGCCGGCCAGAGACGCGAGCGGGAAACGATCCGGCGCCATTCGGGCCGGCTCGCACCGAAGCGGGATCGCCCGGCGCATAGGTTCGACGCATTCCGCGGGCACCGAGGCGGCGCGGATCCGGCCAGACGCCCCCGGGTTTTTTGTTGCAAGTACGCCGAAAAGTTACGATTCTTTCAAGCGACGCGGTGGGCGCTTACTGCATAATGCGATGCGCGCCCACCATTTGGCGCGTGTTCGCCGTGGCTCGATTGCCTTCGACCGCTGCGGCGTTGTGGCTCACTGGCCATCTATCGTCCTTCCGTTCCACCATCATGTCCGCCAGCCTCGCCCTTCAGACCGTATCGCCGATGCGGTGTCCGCCATCCCGTTTCAGGGTCTTCAGCGGGGGCGCCGCGCCTCGAGCGGCATGGGCGGGTTGAACGCATGTCGCTGCAACTCCCAAGCCGTTTTCCGCGTGGTCTTCCGCTCCGTTTGCCGCAATCCCGCAACGGCCAGCTCGCGCTCGCGCTCGCCGTCGTCTATCTCGTGTGGGGTTCGACCTATCTCGCCGTGCACGTCGCGCTGGGTTCGTTTCCGCCGCTGCTGCTCTCGGGGCTGCGCAATCTGTTCGCCGGCGTAGGGCTCTTCATTTTCGCGGCGCGCCGCAATCCGGTCTGGCCGGGCGCCGCCGAAATCCGCAATGCGGGGCTCGTCGGCACGATGCTGGTCGGTTTGTCGAGCGGCATGCTCGCCTATGGAATGCGCACCGTCGGCACCGGCACCGCGGCGGTGATGGTCGCCACCGTGCCGCTGTTCGCGACGGTGATCGCGGCGGTGGCGGGGCGCAAGATCGGCCGCGGCGAGTGGTTCGCGGTCGGCCTCGGTCTGGTCGGCATTGCGATTCTCAGTCACGGCGACAGCACGCCGGGCTCGGCCGGCGGCAGCCTGGCGATTCTGTGCGGCGCGCTTTTCTGGGCGGGCGGCGCGCATCTGGCCGGGCGGCTGAAGCTGCCCTCGGACCTGTTTCTCTCGACGTCGTTGCAAATCGGTCTGGGCGGCGCGATGTCGACCCTCGTCGCGTGGGCCTCGGGCGAGCGGATGCTCGAGGTGCATGTGCTGCCGGTGCTGGCGTTCATCTACCTGATGCTGATCGGCACGATGGCCGCTTACGTCGCGTACGGCTTTCTGATCCGGCACACCAGTCCGATCATTGCCAGCAGTTGCATGTACGTGAACCCGGTGGTGGCCGTGGTGCTCGGTGCGCTGCTGCTCGGCGAGCCGGTGACCCGCTCCACGGTGATCGCAACCATCGTCATTCTGGCGAGCGTGGGGCTGTCGTTCTGGTTCGACTACCGGAACAAGCGGCTCGCCTGAGTCCGGCCTCGCTGTGCGCCTCGAATCTGCTTGCAGCCGAGCGCCGGCGGGCCGCTACGCTCACAGCGCCGCGGCCACTTCCGCGCCTTCGCGAATCGCGCGTTTCGCATCCAGTTCGGTCGCGACCCTGGCCCCGCCGATCACGTGATAACGCGGCCCGTCGGCACGACTCGCTTCGGCCGCCACCGTCTGCGGATGCAGATCGCGCAGCGACTCCTGCCCCGCGCACACGACGATCGTATCCACGTCGAGCCACTCTTCGACGCCTTCACGCGCGATCTTCAGCCCGCGCTCCGCGATTTCCCGATACGACACGCCACCGAGCATCTTCACGCCGTTCCTTGCCAGCGTCGCGCGATGCACCCAGCCGGAGGTCTTGCCGAGCCCCATGCCGAGCTTGCCGGCCTTGCGTTGCAACAGCCATATTTGCCGCGGCGGTCGCGCCGGGGCGGGCGGTTTCAGCCCACCGCGTTCCCGCACGGCAAGATCGACCCCCCATTCGTCGAGCCATGCGTCGCGCGGCATCGGCAGTGGGTCGCCAGCGCGATGCAGCAAAAACTCGCTGACGTCGAAGCCGATGCCGCCCGCGCCGATCACCGCGACGCGCTCACCGACCGGCGCGCCGCGCAACACGTCCACGTACGACAGCACGTTCGCCGCGTCGATGCCGGCAATCGCCGGCCGCCGCGGCACGATGCCGGTGGCGACGATCACGTCGTCATAAGCGCCGGCGGCCAGCAGCGCGGCATCGACGCGCGTGCCGAGCCGCACGTCCACGTGGTGGCGCTGCAACTGGCTCTGAAAATAGCGGATCGTTTCGCTGAACTCTTCCTTGCCGGGCACGCGCATCGCCAGATTGAACTGGCCGCCGATCGCTGCGCTCGCATCGAACAGCGTCACGCGATGCCCGCGCGCGGCCGCCACGGTCGCCGCCGACAATCCCGCCGGCCCCGCGCCGACCACGGCGACCGAACGCGCGGCCTGCTGAGCGGCGACGGGCCGGTAGACGAGTTCGGTTTCGCGTCCCGCGCGCGGATTGACGAGACATGTTGCGCGCTGGTTCTTGAACGTGTGATCGAGGCAGGCCTGATTGCAGGCGACACAGGTGTTGATTTCGTGCGTGCGCCCCTCGGCGGTCTTCAGCACGAACTCGGGGTCGGCCAGTAGCGGCCGCGCCATGGATACCAGATCGCCGGCTCCCTGTGCGAGCAGTTCTTCGGCGACGTCGGGCGTATTGATGCGGTTCGACACGATCACCGGCACCTTCACGGCGGCCTTCAGGCGCGCGCTCAGCGCAGCGAAGGCGGCGCGCGGCACCGAGGTCACGATGGTCGGCACCCGCGCTTCGTGCCAGCCGATGCCGGTGTTGAACATCGTCGCACCGGCCGCTTCGAGCGCCTGGGCGACCTGCACGGTTTCGTCCCACGTGTTGCCGCCATCCACCAGATCGATCAGCGAGATCCGGTACACGACGATAAAGCGCTCGCCACACACGGCGCGCACCCGCTCGACGATCTCGCGCGCGAGCCGCATGCGGTTTTCGATGCTGCCGCCGTACGCGTCGGTGCGCCGGTTGGTGCGCGGGCACAGGAACTGGTTGAGCAGATAGCCTTCGCTGCCCATGATCTCGACGCCGTCGTAGCCCGCGCGTTGAGCGAGCCGCGCGCAGCGCGCGTAATCGCGCACGGTCTTCGCAATGCCGGCGATGCTCAGCGCGCGCGGCTTGAACTTCGAGATCGGCGATTTGATCGCCGAGGCCGATACGACGAACGGCTGATACCCGTAGCGGCCCGCATGCAGGATCTGCAGCGCGATCTTGCCGCCTTCGGCGTGCACGGCTTCGGTCAGTTGCCGGTGATTGCGCAGATCGAAGACGGAATTCAGCGTGCCGCCGAACGGCAACAGCCAGCCCTCGCGATTCGGCGAAATCCCGCCCGTCACGATCAGACCGACACCGCCCTTCGCGCGCTCGCGGAAGTACGCGGCCAGCTTCGGGTAATTCCAGAAGCGGTCTTCCATGCCCGTGTGCATCGAACCCATCACCACGCGGTTGCGCAAGCGGGTGAAGCCGAGGTCGAGTTCGGCGAGTAAGTGGTGGTAAGACATGGGAAGGATCGTGTAAGTATTGGATGCGCACGAACGATACACCGCGCCGCGTGCCAACCCTCCGAGGAAAAATTCTAATCCTCGCAACTCGTTGCTCCGTAAGACATTCTTCAGCCGCCACCCGCCATGCCGAAGCCCGCGGCACACGCATTGCTCGAAACGAGCGTCCATCGACACGGACCGCGCCGCTCGACCAGAAGGCGCGATGTGCGGCAGGGATAGGAGGGGGTGCTCCGCTTCGGAGAGCCGGCCTGAAACCGTTCCAATGACCAACGAACAAGGTTTCAGACGGCGTGTTGTCCGAAGCGGGACGTCCACAAATCAATGGGCCGAGAGCCCGACAACATCGATAGGTGAACATAATGAAACTGATCCGAACCATGGTGGCAATGGCTGCAGTTGCAACCATTCTGAGCGCGTGTGGCGGCGGTTCCGACGACGTGGGCAAGGAACTCGGGCTGACCAATCCGGAGATCCACTTCATTCATGCCATTCCCAGTGGCCCGGCAGTCGACTTTCTCGTGAACGGCAGCGCGCCCTCGGGTCAGACGAACATCAACTATAAAGGCGTGACGAACTTCACCAATATCAACACCGGCGCCACGACCGTCGCTTATTCGGCGACCGGCTCGACGACGGCGCTCGCGAGCGGCAACTTTCCGGACGTCGCGAAGGGCCACGAATACACCGTGCTTGCTTTGCCGGGCCTCGCCGCACCGGACATCGGCCTGATCGACGATCCGTTCGACAAGGGTCTGCTCTCGAATAGCGCGCGCGTGCGCGGCTTCAATGCGTCGGCGAACGCGACCAATCTCGACCTGTATCTGGTCCAGTCCACCGCCACCGACATTACCAATGTCGGGCCGACCATGGCCGGCGTGGCATTCAAGAACGCGGTGCCGGCGAGCGGCCAGGATTCGATCTACGTGTCCGGCGGCACGTACGTGCTGATCGCGACCGCGGCCGGCAGCAAGACGCCGATCTTCCAGTCGCCGGCGTTCACGTTGTCGAACAACGCCGACTGGCTGGTGACGTCGGTGCCGATCGCGGGTGCGCTGAGCCAGCTCGTGCCGGGCCAGATTCATCTGCTGGTTGCACAGAACGGCAATACGCAGACGCCGAGCGTCGAATTGACGAACACGCTCACGGGCCAATAAGCGTGAGCTAAAGTGCGCTGACATAAGCGCCCGCAAGCGGCGCTTGCACCAGGCACATGCATTCAGCGACACGTCCTGGGGAGGACGGAGCGGCGATCCACGCGAGTGGATCGCCGTTTTGTTTGCGGCTTCGATGCGTGGTGGTAGCGACCGCCGTGACGGATGCATTGGTACAGCTGATCCCTGCGTGCAGGAAGGGCGCCGCACGCCGTCCTCGACCCTCCAACCTTCACCCAAAAAGAAGCCCGCCGAGGTTTCCCGCGGCGGGCTTTCATGAACCCCCATGCCCGGCGCTACGGAGCGCGAGGCGTCGGCTTCTTGCGAGCTGCTTACTTGGCCTGTTCGGCCGAGTTCGTGATGGCATTGCCACCCTTCGAAATATCCTGCCCAGCCCCCGCCATCGTGTTGCAACCGGCGAGCGCAGCTGTCCCTGCAATGAGAAGCAAAGCGATCAGTCGATTCATGAGAGTTCTCCTTGTCGAGAATGCATCGGTTGACGTGCCCGTGTTCCACGGCACGCGCTAGCTGAGCTAGCTGTCGTCCGACCGGGGCTTACGCCAGTCGATCCGGTCTGATTGCATGGTAAAAAAAGGGCGGGGGCGGCGCTGTCGGCTGGGCTGCGATTTTCTTGTAGGTGTGCTCCGGTGTTTGCGTCGGCGCACTCCTACAAGGCTGAACGCGGCGGTTCTTCCGTCTTGGCTAGACGGGCGTTCGCGAGGGCGTGGCCGGCGGCAGATCGACCGAAGGCGTTGCCGTGCTGACGCTCGGCATCTCCACGTGGATGTCGGTGCCGTTGGGCACGCCGCGCCGGATATCGAAGCGGCCGCCATGCGCCGCGACGCGCTGGCGCATGCCCAACAGGCCATGAGTGTGGGTGCGCTTCAGATCGGCCGGCATGATGCCGACGCCGTTATCGGCGATATGCAGCGCCACCTGGCCGTCGCCCACCTGCAAGGCGATCGACACCTTCGAGGCGCGAGCGTATTTGGCGGCGTTGGTGAGCGACTCCTGCGCGACGCGGAACAGCGCGATCTCGGTTTGCTCGTCGAGCTTGATGTCGTCGGCGGGCAGGTGCAGCTCGAGCGTCCAGTTGTTGCGCTGCGCGGCTTCGTCGGCGAGGGTGCGCAAGGCGGTGACGAGCCCGAAGTTCGCGAGCACCGTGGGCCGCATGTCTTCGATGATGCGGCGCTTGAGCGCAATGCCCTGGTCGAGATTCGCGAGCGCCCGCTTGAGTTTCTCGGAGATGTCGGGCGCGCTGTCCTTCAGCTTGCGGTTGGCCCATGCCACGTCCATCTTGCTCGCGGTCAGAATCGCGCCGAGTTCGTCGTGCAGCTCGCGCGCGAGCTGGGTCTTTTCGTTTTCGCTGACCGCCTGCAGGTGCCAGCCGAGCGCTTCGAGCTGACGGGTGCGTTCGTTGACGAGCTGGTCCAGTCCTTCCTGTTGTGTGATCAATTGACGCTGCACGCGCGCCTGACGATCGATCTGAATGCCGAGATTGCGAAACAGCAGGATGAACAGCACGATGTTCAGCGCCGACAGACCCGCCGCACATAACGTGGAGATGCGCTGATCGCCGCGGCTCGCGGCGAGCGCGTGCTGCGCGCGGCGCTCCTCGTTGTCGCGCAGCAGCGTGAGGGTGCTGTCCACCAGCGACGCGTCGGCCGGACTGGCTTCGCTTGCGCTGCCGCAGGTGGCCAGATCGAGCGGATGGGGCGCCGCGTGCTGCAGCGCGGATGCGCCCGCGCCGATACGCGCCTCGATCAGCGCGAGAATCTGCGTGAAGCTGGCGAGTTCCGCGCTGTCCGCTTTGCCGCCGCGGTAGAAGCGGTTCAACTGCTGCTCGCTCTGACGGATGCGTACCGCGGTTGCGCAGAAATCGCGCGCGGCGGCGTCCTGCTTCGTCAGAAGAAAATCGCTTTGCTGCGCGCTCAGACGCGATAGCTGGCTGGCGAGGATGCTCAGCTGCACGGTGACCTCGCGCGCTTCGAGGGCGGTTTCGTATTCGGCGGCAATGCGCTGGCGCGCGGTCTCGAGAATCACGAGGCCGCCCACGGTAATCACGATCGCCACCGTCATGGCAATCGCCCAGCTGCGATTGCGCATCCACTCGCTCAGCCGGCTGGCGGCCCCAAGGGTGGGCGCGTTCGGCACGTTCTGCACATCCGGCATTTCGGCTCCTCTGATGGGGCATCAGTGTAACGTCCGCCGGCCGCGGCGACGCGGCGAGCAGCGCGCCGCCATGGCCGCTGCCGCGGCGCAACACGGCGCCCCCGCGTGGCCTGCGCGCTCACCATAACGCAGCCGTAATCCAATGTCAGCGGATTCTCACACGAAAACCGGCGTGCGTCGGAATGCGCCCGCCGTCGCTGATCGATAGCATGGACCTGATCGTTCAATCCATGTTTCGGAGGAAGCCATCATGCTGAAATGGGCGTTGTTCTTCGCCGTCGTCGCGGTGATCGCCGGTCTTCTTGGCTTTACCGGCGTTGCGGCGGGCGCGGCGGCGATTGCCAAGTTCCTGTTCGTCGTGTTCGTGATTCTGTGCGTCGTATTCCTCGTGCTGGGCTTCGTCGTGACGAAAAAGATCGTCGATTAGCGTGGCTCGACGAGGAGTTCGCAAGCCGAGTCTGTGAATGTGGCAGACGGTCCGCCAGTCAATGCATGAGGCCGATGCCGCGCAGATACCAACAAGAAGGAGAGTCGCCATGCTTCACTATGCCATCGTTTTTTTCGTGATCGCGATCATCGCCGCCGTGTTCGGTTTTACCGGAATCGCAGCCGGGGCGGCTGAAATTGCCAAGATCCTGTTCTACATTTTCCTGGTCGTGTTTGTGGTCACGCTGTTGCTGGGCGTGTTCCGAACGTAGACGGGCGCTGATTCGCAGCCCTCGTTCCTTGTGCCGGCGCATCAGGCGCGATTCGTGCGTGATGCGCAGTTCCCCCCAATACCGGATAAAGGAGAATTTCAATGTCGAAGTCACCTGGCGCCCAGGGCGCGGCCACTCAGTCCCGCGACCCGTTCGTGATGGATCTCGCCAAGATTCGCGAAGACGCCCGCAAGCACATGTCGGACGGCCCGGTCACGCAAAGCTATGGCGCGGACCGCGAGACGGTGTTGAAACTGTGCAATGACGCACTGGCTACCGAAATCGTGTGTGTACTGCGCTACAAGCGGCATCACTTCATGGCGAAGGGCATCAATTCCGAGGCTGTGGCCGCGGAGTTCGCCGAACATGCGGCCGAGGAGCAGGAACACGCCGACCGCATCGCCGAGCGCATCGTGCAACTGGGCGGCGCACCCGATTTCGCACCGGACGGTTTGAAGACGCGCTCGCATTCGGAATACAAGGAAGGCAGCAGCCTCACGGACATGATCAAGGAGAATCTGATCGCCGAGCGGATCGCGATCGACACCTACCGCGAGATCATTCGCTATCTCGGCGACAAGGACGTGACGACACGCCGTATGTTCGAAGAGATTCTCGCTGTCGAAGAAGAGCACGCCGACGATATGGCGGATCTGCTCGAAGGCCGCGAGTAAGCGGGAGGGCGCAGCGGGCACGGGTGAGGCTGACGCGTGTCCCGCGCCGGCATGCGCCGCCAGGTTTTTCGATTCCGGCAGACGCCGTGCTGGAGATCATTACAATGTCTGCCTGGAGCAATTCCATTGCACGGACACCATACCGATGATTCGAGTGTTGATAGCTGACGACCATGCGATCGTCCGAGGCGGCTTCAGGCAGTTCGTCGCTGACGAGCCGGATATGTGCGTCGCCGCCGAAGCGGCCACCGGCGACGAAACCATCAGCCTCGTGCGCGAGCAGGCGTTCGACGTGGTGTTGCTCGATATCGCGATGCCGGACAAGAACGGCATCGACACCTTGCGTGTGATCAAGCAGGTGCGCCCGGAGCAGGGCGTGCTGATTCTGTCGGGCTACCCGGAGAGCCAGTACGCGATCAACCTGCTGCGCGCGGGCGCGAACGGCTATCTGAACAAGGATTGCGAACCCGAGGAGATCGTGCGGGCCATTCGCTCAGTGGCGCGCGGGCACCGTTACCTCTCCGAGGCGGTCGCGGACGCGCTCGCCGACAATCTCGACAAGCCGGCCGCCGGGCGCCCGCACGAAGCGCTGTCCGAGCGCGAGTTCCAGATTTTCTGCAAGCTCGCGGCAGGGCGGATTCCCACTGAGATTGCGGAGGAATTGCATTTGTCCGTGAAGACGGTGAGTACCTACCGGACCCGCGTACTGGAAAAAATGCATCTGGCGAACAACGCCGATCTGACTTATTACGCGATCAAGAACGGCTTGATCGAATAATGGACGATCGAGATATTCCGATGAACAGCGAATCGAACCCTGTCGCCGATCAAGCCCGCCACGCGCCGTTGCGTGTGCTGCTGATCGAGGATTCGCCGCTGATTCGCAGGAGCCTCGTGGAAGCGATCGACGCCTCCGGCCTGCTTAAGGTGGCCGCATACGCGGATTCGGCGGATCAGGCGATCGCTCTGTTGAGCGACGAGCCCTTCGACGCGGTCATCGTAGACCTGCAGTTGAAGCAGGGCTCGGGCGTGCCGGTGTTGGCGTACTTGCAGCGCGAGAGATTGATCGACCGGGTCTTCGCCGCGGTACTGACCAATCATGCGTTGCCCGCGTACCGCGAGCGCTGCGAGCAATATGGCGTGCGCCACTTTTACGACAAGTCGTTCGAATTCGACCGGGTGATCGACGCGCTGCACGACTATGCGTCTGCGCGAAGCGGCCAATGAGCGCTGCGCGCGCTCAAGGCGCTGACTCTCGCTTCGCGCTTGCGGCAAGCGCCAGATGGTTCCACGCCGCCAGCCCGGTGAACCCGAGCCCGGCCGCGCTCACGCCGAGCCATCCAAACGCCGGCCACACCACGGCGCCTACGCCGGAGCCGAGTGCTCCGCCAATGAAATACGCCACCATATAGACCGTATTCACGCGGCTGCGCGCGTCCGGCTTGAGTGCGTAAATGCGCGACTGATTGGAAATCTGCGCGGCCTGCACGCCGATATCCAGCACGATCACGCCGACCACGAGGCCCGCGATGCTTCTCGCCGAGGCGCCGAACACCACGAACGAAATCGCCACCAGCACGATCGACACGGTAATGATCGCGCGTGGTCCGCGTCGATCGGAAAACTTGCCGGCGAGCGGCGCGGCCATCGCGCCCGCCGCGCCGACGATACCGAATAGCCCCGCGGCCTGCGGTCCGAGATGAAACGGCGCGCCGGCCAGCAGCAAGGCCAGCACCGACCAGAAAATGCTGAACGCCGCGAACAGGGACGCCCCCGTCAGCGACGCTTCGCGCAGCGCGCGATGTTCGACCACCAGATGCCACATCGACACCAGCAGCTTGCCGTAGGGCAGCGTCGAGGTCGGCTGGCTCTTTGGCAGACGCAAAATGATGACCACCGCGAGCGCCAGCAACGCGACCACGGACGCGCCGAATACCGCGCGCCAGCCGAAATATTCGGCGATCACGCCCGAGGCCGTTCGCGCCAGCAAGATCCCCAGCAGCAGACCGCTCATCACCGTGCCGACCGCGTGGCCGCGTTCGACCGGCGGCGCGAGTTCCGCCGCGAACGGCACCGCTTGCTGCGCGATGGTGGCGAGCACGCCGATCGCCAGGCTCGCGACGATCAGCACGGCCAGCGTCGGCGCCGCGGCGGCGGCGACCAGCGCGACACAAATGCCCGCGATCTGCAGCAGGATCAAAAGGCGGCGATCGAAGCGGTCGCCGAGCGGCGCGAGCAATAGCATGCCGGCCGCGTAGCCGAGTTGCGTGACGGCCGGCACCGCGCCGACCCACGACGCGCTGTGCGCAAACGTCTGCCGGAAATCGTCGAGCAGCGGCTGGTTGTAATAGATGTTCGCAACCGCGACCCCCGCGATCGTGGCGAGCAGAAGCAGCAGGCCGCGCAGCGACCGGTCGGCGGAAGCGGGAGTGGACGCGTTGGAAGTGGACATGAGAGAGGGCGATTGACGGACCGGCCCATGCACGGTCCTCAAGCGTGCCGATCATACCGGAGCACGGCGGATCGTGCTGACGGCCGCGAGCGCGCACAGGCGCCGCGCCCAAGCCATTGGAAAGGGCTTCGCGGACAACATGAGAGGGTTGTTCGCGGCGAGTTCGTAGAATCGGCGCGCCTTTTCCGACCGATCACGACTGGACCGACGCCATGGCCTCGACCAAGAAACATGAACCTCGACGCATCGGCGGCTTGCTGCTCGTCGCCTTGATCTGCGTTGCCGCCTGGGTCGTCCATACGGCAAATGTGATGCGCGAACCGCTGAAGCTGATGCTCGAATGGGCGCTGCTGGCCGGGTTCGTGCGGCGTGAAACGCATGGCTGGTATCGCGCCGTGATCGCGATGGTCGGCTGCGATGTCATCGCCGGCGCGTGCACGAGACCTTGATTCGCGCGTAAGCGCGTCAATCGATCAGAGCGCCCTCGGGCTCGTAGAAGGGATACGGCCCGTCTGACGCGTCCACATAAGCATGATGCGTGACGATGCCGGTTGCCGGATCATAGTGATGCAGCGCATACGCGGGCGGCTCCATCATGAACGCGGACGGCGCGTCGTCGCGCAGATCGAGCGCGACCTGATGCGCGGGCGCCGGCACCGCGGACGCGATCGTGCCGCCAAAGCGCACGAACATGGGCCGGTGCACATGGCCGCAGATCACGCGCTCCACGTTCGGATAACGCGCGATCAATGCCGCCAGTCGGTCGGCGGCGGGCGGATCGAGCCGCAATTCGTCCATATGGCCGATGCCGCACACAAACGGCGGATGATGCAACGCGACTAGCGTGGGCTTGCCTGGGGCGGCATCGAGTTGCGTGGCGAGCCACGCGAGCCGCGCGTCGCACAGATTGCCCGCGCTTTGCCCCGGCACCATCGAATCGAGCGCGATGAGCCGCAGCGCGCCGATATCGACCGCGTATTGCACGAACTCGCCACCGCGCTGCAATTCGGCGCGATCGGGAAACGCGGCCCGCAACGCGGCGCGATCGTCGTGATTGCCGACCAGCAGGAAGTAGGGGATCTCGAGCGGCGCGAGCAGCGTCTTCAGGTGTTCGTACTGGTCGGGATCGCCCTGGTCGACGAGGTCGCCGGTCATGATCACCGCGTCGGGACGCGGTTCGAGTGCATTGAGAGCGGCGACGCAGCGTGCGAGATAGGCGCCGGTGTCGACGCGGCGGTAAGCGAGCGCGCCGGGCCGTTTGATATGCAGGTCGCTAATTTGAGCCAGCAGCATGGGGTGTCCTTTTCTTATAGCGCGCCGCAGAACGGCGTCACTTCATTACGATAACGCAATCAGCGCGTCCTGCGCGATTGAAATGCCGACCGGGGTGCCGCGCGCCAATTCCACGCGGCCCGCCACGTCGATCAGCAATGCGTCCGGGGCGGCGCCGCCCACCGTCAGACGTGTCCGTTCGCCGAGAAACGCCGTGCTTTCGATATGGCCACGCAATTGCGCGAGAGCCGGGTCGGCAAGATAAGCGTCTTCCGGACGGAAGAAGATCTCATGGGCCGCGCTCACGTGAGCGGAGCCCGCGGGCAGCGGCACGGCGCCGCCGGTGGTCGTGAGCATGCCGTGGCGCCGCTCGCCCGCGAGCCGGTTGATCGTGCCGACGAACTGCGCGACCGTCCGGTTGGCGGGGCGGTAATAGATCTCGCGCGGCGAACCGATCTGCTCGATGCGCCCCGCGCTCATCACGACGATGCGGTCGCCCAGTTCCATCGCTTCGGCCTGATCGTGCGTGACATACACCGTGGTGATGCCCAGCTCGCGCAGCAGCGTGTTCATCTCGCTGCGCAAGGTGTCGCGCAAGCGGGCGTCGAGGGCGGTGAGCGGTTCGTCGAGCAGCAGCACGCGCGGCTGCACGGCGAGCGCGCGAGCCAGCGCCACACGCTGGCGCTGGCCGCCGGAGAGCTGATCGATCGGTTTGTCGGCGTGAGCGGTGAGGCGCATCATGCCCAGCAGTTCGTCGACGCGTTGCCGCGCGGTCGCGGCCGGCACACGTTTGATTTTCAGGCCATAGGCGATATTGCCGCGCACCGTCAGGTTCGGAAACAGCGCGTAGCTCTGGAACACCATGCCGACCTGGCGCTTTTCGATCGGCAGCGCGGTGACGTCGTCGTCGCCGAATGCGATGCGGCCGCCGGCGTCCGGCGTTTCGAGCCCCGCGATCATGCGCAGCGTCGTGGTCTTGCCGCAGCCGGACGGCCCGAGCAGCACCAGCGTTTCGCCGGCGTCGATATGCAGATCGAGCGGTTCGAGCACGCGCGTGCCGCGAAACGTTTTCGCGCATTGCGTGAGCGCGATGGGGACGGAGGCGAGTTTCATGGCTTGATCGACTTCGAAGGAGAGAGGGCGGCACGCTTGTTCGCCGCGCTGCGCTGGCCGGTCGCATCGACGCCGAGCCACTGCATCGCGACGAGCAGGGGCATCGTCATGATGAAAAACAGAATCGTGTAGGCGCTGCCGATCTCGATGCGCAGCGATGCATACGTGTCGGCGAGACCCACCGGCAGCGTTTTGGTATCCGGCGTATGCAGCATCCACGTGAGATTGAATTCGCCGATCGAGAGCGTCAGCACCGCCAACGCGCCGGCCACGATGCCGGGCCGCGCGTTCGGCAGCACGATCGTCACGAAGCGCTGCAGGAAGCTCGCGCCGAGACTGGCCGCGCCTTCTTCGAGCGTGCGCAGGTCGCTGCTCGCGCACACGGCGGCGACCGCGCGCACCATGAAGGGCAGCGTGAACACCACATGGCCGACCACGATAAACGCCACGCTCATGCGAAACATCGTGAAGCCGCCATAGACCACCAGCAGCGCGAGCGCGGACGCGAGACCGGGCAGCGCGATCGGCAGCACCAGAAACTCTTCGACGATGCGCGACAGGCGCGACTTGCTGCGCGCGAGCACGTAACCCGCGGGCACGCCGGTCAGCAGCGTGATGGCCAGGGTTGCCGCCGCCACTTCGAGCGAGAGGAACACCGAGCTGTGATATTGCGTCCACACTTCTTCGAGCCAGCGCAGCGTCAGTCCGCTCGAAATGCCCTTGAAGTAGTTGACCGTCAGCCCCGCCATGATCGACATGACGACCGGCACGATCAGGAACGCGCACAGCAGCAGCGTGACGAGCCATTGGCCCGTTGCGAGCCAGGTTCTGGCGCTCGGCGGGCGCAAACGCGAGCGCGGCTTCGCTGCCGGTTGTAGGGAAGCGGTGAGGGAATTCATTGAGGTCTTGTCTTCCGTTCTGGCAACGCCGGGTTTGGACATGGCGTTCATGCGCTTGCCGCCACGGCGGCACCGCTCACGCTGCGCGCCAGCGCCAGCACGGCCCACGTGACCATGCCGAGCACGATCGAGAGGCCCGCGGCGGTCACCATGTTCGCGTTGAGGGTGAATTCGGTGTAGATGGTCATCGGCAGCACGTCGATGTCCGTGGCGAGCGTGAAGGCGGTGCCGAACGCGCCCATCGCGGTGGCGAAGCACACCGCGCCCGCCGCGATCAGACCGGGCGAGAGCGCGGGCAGCACGATGTCGCGCATGATGCGCCACGGCGACGCGCCGAGCGAGCGCGCGGCTTCTTCGAGCGACGCGTCGAGCTTGGTCGCCGACGCCATCACGGTGACGATCACGCGCGGAATCGAGAAGTACAGGTAGCCGAGAAAGAGGCCGCTCATCGAATAGGCGAACACCCAGCGGTCTCCCGTGAGTTTCAGCGAGAGCGCGCCGACCAGGCCCTGGCGTCCCGCGAGCATGATGACCATGAAACCGACCACCACGCCGGGAAACGCCAGCGGAAACGTGAGCAGGGCAAGCAGCGTGCGCTTGAGGGGAAACTCGCGGCGCGCCAGCAGCAGACCCGCGATCACCGAGAGCACCAGCGTCGCCGCCGTGACCGCCGCGGACAACAGCACGGTCGCGCCGAGACTCGACATGTAGCGCGGATTCGTCAGCATCGCGCGATAGGTGGCGAACGCGTGGCCGTCGCCGCTCAGCTGCGCGAGCGCGCCCATCGGCAGCAGCCAGAAGGCGATGAACACCGCCAGCGCGGGCGCGAGCAGCGCGGCGCGCCAGCGCAGCGGGAACGTGATGTCGTTCAATGCATCACCTGCAGATAACGCTCGCCGAAGCTCGACTGCTTCTCGGCCATTTTGCCGAAGTCCACCGGCTTGGCGCGCGCATAGTCGCTCGCCGGCAGGAATTTCGCGGCGGTTTCCGCCGTCATCGCATTCGCGCGGACCGGACGCAGATAGGCGTCGGCCCACAGCTTCTGGCCTTCGTCGGAGAGCACGAAGTCGAGCACCTTCCTGCCGTTCGCTTCGTGCGGCGCGCCCTTCACGAGACTCATCACATACGGCACCGAGATCGTGCCTTCCTTCGGGATCACGAACTCGACGTTCGCGTGATCCTTGTACTTCGCGCGGTAAGCGTCGAAATCGTAGTCGAGCAGGATCGGAATTTCGCCGGACATGACGCGCGCGTAGGCGGTCTGCTTCGGCACGATCGGCGCGTTGGCCTTCAGCTTGCGAAACCAGTCGAGGCCCGGCTCGAAGTTATCGAGCGTGCCGCCGAGCGCCTGATTCACCGCGACCGCGCCCGCATAGCCGACGAACGCGCTCGACGGGTCGAGGTAGCCGATCATGCCTTTGTACTCGGGCTTGAGCAGGTCGGCCCACGAGCGCGGCACGGGCTTGCCTTCGAGCGCGTCCTTGTTGACGAAAAAGCCCAGCGTGCCCGAGTGGATCGAGAACCAGTAGCCTTGCGGGTCTTTCATGTTGACGGGAATGTCATCCCAGTGCGCGGGCTTGTATGGCTGGATCACGCCCTTGTCCTTCGCCTGGAAAGCCGACGAGACCCCGAGGTACACCACGTCGGCGACCGGGCTCTTCTGCTCGGCCATGAGTTGAGCGATCGACTGGCCGGAATTCTTGTTGTCGAACGGCACGCGAATGCCGGTCTTTTGCTGGATCGCCTTGATCTGGCTCGCCCAATCGGCCCACTCGGGCGGGCAGTTGTAGCAGATCGCGGTTTCGTCGGCGTGCGCGATCGACGGCGCGGCCAGATTCAGGACAAGTGCCGATGCGGCGAACGCGGCGCGCGCCAGCTGGCGCGCCCGAACAAAAGCGGTGGAGGAACGGCGGGTCACTGCAATCTCCCAGAGATGGACAAAGGTGGCTTCGGCGGTTGTGTCGAGTACGGCTGAACTGACGGAATGCGCGTCACGTGATGCGGGCTTGCGGAGCTCGCACGCGTGCCTTGCGGTTCGGCGATGTAAACGTTTTCGTCGAACGGATTATCGGGAACGTATGTGACGACGCTATGACGTGTGGTGTGCCGCTGTGGCGTGCGTGTTCAGGGCGGTCGTGGGGAAGTGAAAACGGCCGGACGATTTTGGACCGTATATCGCCCCCGCATTTTTTTGTGAAATCCGACTTTTATGGAAATGAAAATTTCCGAAGCCCATGTGATTTTAGGATTTCTCCGATGGGCGGTGAGCGGGCCCAAATTCACTATGAAATCGCCGCTTGTTATGCGGCCATGACGGCAAGACAGAGAAAATTTAAAAAATGAGGGTTTCCAGAGGCGTCCTGTTTTGGTCTCATGTTGTCCGAAGGTAAGCGTAAATTCTTGATATTGGAGAATATATGAAAACCAATCTGTTATTGGCTTTGACTGCCCTGCTTTTATCTGTTTGCATTCCGGCTAAAGCCGCCACCGAATGTTTTTTTAATAAAATTCAAGATGCCGTCGATTTAAATATCAATAACCTGGTGTTCGAAAACGTCGTTGCCCCTGCGAGCGGATACAAGGCGATCACGCCAACCGGGAGCATGTCGGTGAAACCCACCAATGACAGCGTTACCTCGGACTGCAATCCCGGGCCCGGCGGGCAGGCATTGCGAGGCAAGAACAATCGGGCCGGGCCGACAAACTATAACTATGTGACGGTTCAGGACGCGAGAGGCGCCAGCCACCGGGCTGTTTTATTCGACACGACCGAGCCGGGAATATATTACGCCGTCAAGATCAAAAACGATGCGTGTCCGGATAATTCGGGGTTCATCCCGGCCAATAGCTCTTATGTGACGCTATTTGATGCGGGTGACTCGAGTGAGAAATCCTGTATGAACGACGGGGCGCACTTCAGCTTCGCCGTGCAGTTCTATGTCGGTCCGGAATACAAGGGCGGAAAACATACGTTCCAGTCCAAAGAGAGCCGGCATGGCAGTTTTAATATCTCCGGCGCCTCGGACGAAGTAACGGTGAAAATGGTGATATTTTCAGGCACGTTGAAATAGTCTTTCTTCGTGGACTCTGCCCGGTGTCGTCGCGAGTGTCGGCGCCGGGCCGATTCTCCTGATTCTGGTTTGATTCGTATTGTGCAGCCAGCGTGTTTCAGGCGAGCACCGGCGAGGGCTCGTTGCGGCTCGAAATCGCCGCGATGGTGGCGCCCTCGCGCAAGCTGTGCGGCAAGGTCAGCGTGAGCGGCGTTTCATTCAAGGTTTCGTCACTGCCGGTCACGCGCGCGAGCAATCGCTGCCAGGCCGCGCAGCCGATTTCCCGATTCGGCGCGCAGATGCTGGCAAGCGGCGGCGACAGCAGTTCGCCCATCGCGAGGCCGTCGAAGCCGAGAATCGACATGTCGTGTGGAATCCGCAGGCGCGCGCGGCGCAGGCCGCGCATGACCACCATCGCCAGCAGGTCGTTGCTGCAGAAGAGCGCGCTGGGTCGGTTCGGGCCGCTTGTCAAATGGGCGAGCACGGCGGGCGACAATTCCTCCGCGTTGAAATCGACTTCGAGCGCGGGCGAGGGCGTGAGGCCGGCTTGCTGCATCGCCTGCGCATAACCTAGATGCCGCAGACGGGCGCGGTCGGAGGCGGCCAGCGTGCCCGCGAGCATGAGAATGCGGCGATGGCCGTGAGCGATCAGCATGCGTACGCCGTCGTAGGCGGCGAGGCGGTTGTCGACGGCGACCGACGGACGGCGTACCGTGTCGTTATGCATCAGCACGTAGAGCAGGCCCGCGCGGTCGAGTTCGTCGAGCAGCGGGTGCGTGTCGGCATCGGCGACGGTCAGGATTAGCCCTTCCACGCGGTGCTCGCGCAGCGTCTCGATAGCGTGGCGCTCGCGCGCGGCGTCGTACTGCGTGGTCATCAGCATCAGCCGGTAGCCTTGCGCCGAGGCGAGTTCGTCGATGCCTTGCAGGCATTCGGCGAATACGGGATTGGCGAGCGTCGGCAGGATTACGCCGATCAGGCGCGTGCGTTCGCCGCGCAATTGACGGCCGAGCGGGCTGGGGCGGAAGTGCAGGGCGTCGATGGACTGACGCACTTTGTCGAGCGTGACCGGGTTCACGGTGTGCGGCGCGTTGATCGCGCGCGACACCGTCGCGATGGAGAAGCCGGCGTGGGCGGCGACATCTTTGATCGTCGGAGTCATGGGGCTGCGGCTCGGAGCGTAAACGTTTTCGTGAACGAATTATCGGGAAGGTTTGTGACTGCCGGATGAAATCAATTTTTGGCTGTGCAGCGCCTGAAATCGGGGTGGCGGGCAGGCGCCGCGGCGGTTTGGTACGCTTGCCGCGAAATGGTAGAATTCGCGTCCACATGCGTTCCGACCCCTGCCGGGGTGATGAAATTGGTAAACATAGCGGACTTAAAATCCGCCGCTTCACAGCTTGCCGGTTCAAGTCCGGTCCCCGGCACCACCTGTCCAGCAAGGGCTTGAGCGCGTTCAGCCGAATCCCGTTCAAAATGCGCGCAGCCGGAACCGGCGCGCTTCCTTCCCGACGCCGTATTTGAAATGTGCGACCGCTCGCCTACGGGTTCGACGGCGTGCGATGCTATGACGTAATCAACCTGTGTTCCTCACCCAGGCAACCCAACTCCAACGGAGAAGACGATGGGCAGTGAAAAATCGAAGCGCGCACGGCGTGCCGCCGAAAGCCTGTTCGGGGATTTGCCGACCGGTCGCAACACCACCGCGAGCCGCCCCTCGAACCCCTTCGACGACGATCCCTTCCAGAAACCAGCCGGCACGACGCCGGCAGGCGACGCCCTCGTCGTGCTCCCGGCCCAGTTCGACCTGCCGCCCGGCTTTGAAGATGCGGCGGCCATGCGCGATGCGCTCGCCCGCATCTGGCGCATGGACTGGATCAAGGTCGGCAAAGACGAATGCGTGGTGAGGCTGCCGGTCGGGTGGCGCGCGGACAAGTCGGTGGACGGTGTTCTGCGCATCGAATGCGCGGGCGTGATTCGTGCGCAAGGCCGCATCGTGGAGGGGGCGACGTTGCAGATACTTCCGCGCTACTACCTGAAGGCGGAATTCCATGACTCGAACGACCACTGCCGGATCGTCGTGCGGGACCGCGGCCGGAACAACGCTGTGCTGAAAGAATCGTTCTGGGACACGAGGAGCGGTCCGAACCATCCGCAGTGGAAAATTCTCTCCGACTGGCTGGACACGCAATACCCCGACCATCGCGATCCGCTGCGCTATTGGGACGATTGCGAAGAAAATCGCCGCGCCGTTTGACCGGGCGCCGAGCAGAATCATGTCCCACCTGAAATACCTCACCGGCTATCCGCCCGTGCTACAGGAGAAGGTCAGGAAGCTGATAGCCGAAGACCAGCTCGGCGCCTATCTCGCCGCGCGCTACCCCGCCACGCACGACGTACAGACAGACCGGGCGCTTTACGCGTATTGCGCCGATCTGAAACGCGAGCACCTGCGCAGCGCGGAGCAGATCGACAAGGTCACCTACGACAGCAAACTCGACGTGGTGCGCCACGCGCTAGGTCTGCACACGAGCATTTCCCGCGTGCAGGGCGGCAAGCTGAAGGCGAAGAAGGAGATCCGCATCGCGTCGCTGTTCAAATCAGCCGCGCCGGAATTTCTGAAAATGATCGTGGTGCACGAACTCGCTCATCTGAAGGAAAGCGATCACAACAAGGCCTTCTACCGCCTCTGCGAGTTCATGCAACCGGGTTACCACCAGATCGAATTCGATCTGCGGCTTTACCTGACACAGCGCGAGCTGGCGAAACAACAGACCTGACGGCCCCGCATCGCGTATCAAGCCGCAACCGGGTTGACCCTGGAAGCCTTCAACAAAACCGGAATCGACTTCGATGTCGGCGTGCCCGCGCCATCGGCGACCGACGAGAGCGGCACCAGCGGATTCGTCTCCGGATAGTAAGCGCCGAGACAGCCGCGCGGAATGTCGTATTCCACGAGCAGAAAACCTTCCGCGTGACGCTCGATTCCGTCGGCCCACACGCTGGTGATATCCACGCGCTGTCCTGCCGCGAAGCCGAGCATCGCGAGATCGTCCTTGTTGGCGAACAGCACGCGACGCTGCCCATACACGCCGCGATAGCGGTCGTCGAGGCCGTAAATGGTCGTGTTGTACTGATCGTGCGAGCGCGTCGTCATCAAGGTCATCAGCCGCTCGCCATGCTCCTTGCGCGCTTGATGGATCGGCGTCGCCGTGTCGATGGCATGCACGAGGAACTGCGCCTTGCCGCTCGGCGTTTTCCAGATCCGCTCGCGCGACGCCACGCCGAGATGAAAGCCGCCGGGGTTCTTCAACCGCTCGTTATAGTCCGTGAACCCTTCGATCACTTTGGCGATGCCGTCGCGGATCAGCGAATAGTCCGCCGCCTGGGCGAGCCAATCCACTTTCGCGCTGCCGAGCGTCGCATGCGCCATGCGCGCGACGATCGCGATCTCCGACAGCAGATTCTCCGACGCCGGTTTGTTCATGCCGTACGAGATATGCACCATGCTCATCGAATCCTCGACGCTCACGCCTTGCGCGACACCGTTCTGCAAGTCGATCTCGGTGCGCCCGAGCGTCGGCAGAATCAGCGCGTCGCGGCCATGCACGAGGTGGCTGCGGTTCAGCTTGGTCGTGATGTGTACGGTGAGATCGCACGAACGCATGGCGTCCCACGTGCGCGGCGTATCCGGCGTCGCGATCGAGAAATTGCCGCCCAGGCCGATGAACACTTTCACCTTGCCGTCGAGCATCGCCTGAATCGTGTTGACGACATCGAGTCCGTGCTCGCGCGGCGGCTCGAAATCGTAGACTTCGCCGAGCCGGTCGAGGAACGCCTCGGTCGGCCTTTCCTCGATGCCGACGGTGCGGTCGCCCTGCACGTTCGAGTGCCCCCGCACCGGGCACAGGCCCGCGCCGCGCCGGCCGATATTGCCGCGCATCATCATCAGGTTCGACAGGATCTGCACCGTCGGCACCGAGTTCTTGTGCTGCGTGAGGCCCATGCCCCACGTCGAAATCACGGCGCGCCCCTTCACGTAGATGTCGGCGAGCTTCAGCACGTCTTCGAACGGCACGCCCGCTTCGGCGACGATGGTGTCCCAGCTTTCGGCGCGCAGGTCGTCGGCGAACGCGTCGAAGCCCACGGTATGCGCGGCGATGAAGGCGACGTCGAGCACGCGTTCGAGACCCGAGGCCAAAGCTTCGTCGTCGAGTTCGATCACGCGCTTGGCGACGCCCTTGATCAGCGCGAAATCGCCGCCGACCTTCGGGCGAATGAACACGGAACTGATCTTCGTGCTGCCCATCGTCAGCATTTCCACGGGATGCTGCGGGCTGGCAAAGCGTTCGAGGCCGCGCTCCTTGAGCGGATTGATCGACACGATGGTCGCGCCGCGTTTGGCGCACTCGCGCAGTTCGCCGAGCATGCGCGGATGGTTGGTGGCCGGATTCTGGCCGAAGATCAGCAGCGTATCGGCGTGTTCGAAGTCGTCGAGCGTCACCGTGCCTTTGCCGATGCCGACCGTATGCGGCAAGCCGCGGCTGGTCGCCTCGTGGCACATGTTCGAGCAGTCGGGAAAGTTGTTGGTGCCGTACATGCGCACGAACAGCTGGTACAGGAACGCAGCTTCGTTGCTTGCGCGCCCCGAGGTGTAGAAGGCGGCACGGTCCGGGTCGTCGAGACGCTTCAGGTGCGCCGCGATCAGCTCGAACGCGTCGTCCCAGCCGATCGGCACGTAACGGTCGCGCAGCGCGTCGTAGACGAGCGGATCGGTCAGGCGGCCATGCTGTTCGAGTTCGAAGTCCGATTGCGCCATCAGTTCGGCGACCGTGTGCTGCTCGAAGAACGCAGGCGTCACGCGCTTGCTGGTCGCCTCGGCCGCGACGGCCTTCACGCCGTTTTCACAGAATTCGAAGGTGGACGCGTGCTCGCGATCCGGCCACGCGCAGCCCGGGCAGTCGAAGCCGTCCGGCTGATTCTGTTTGAGCAGCATGCGGTAGTCGCCGCCCGTCACCTTTTCCTTGATCAGGTTGATGGCGACGTACTTCAGCGCGCCCCAGCCGGCGGCGGGGTGCGTATACGGTTCGATGCGAGCTTCGGGTTTCTTCATGACGGTGCCGCGGGTTCGGGCTTGAACGAGGCTGATGACTGGATACGTGCAAGCCTACTGTGTTCCAAAACGTGCGCTGCATACAGAAAAATGCAAAGGGGAGGGATACAGTTGGCGGATTTCTGTCATAGACTGGTGCTCCCGTCCCGCTTGTGCTGGATCCCCGCCCTTGAAACTGTACGAAAAACTCGCCGACGAAATCACGGAAGCCGTGCGCCGCGGCGTGTTCGCGGCCGGCGAGCGAATTCCGTCCGTGCGGCAGGCGAGCCAGCAGCATGGCGTCAGCATCAAGACGGTGTTGCACGCCTACGCGTTGCTGGAAAACCGTGGGATCGTCGAGACCCGCCCGCAGTCGGGCTATTTCGTGCGCGAGGCCGCGGCGAGGTCAGTGGCGCTCGACGAGCCGCAGCCGGGCCGCCTGCCCGCGCACCAGACACAGCCGGTGGCCGCCGCGGTGGACGTGAGCCGCCTCGTGCTGTCGACCTTGCGCAGCATCCGCGCGCACGACGCTGTCCCGTTCGGCTCGCCGTACCCGGATCCGTCGCTGTTCCCGTGGCGGCGCATCAACCAGTACGCGAACGCGATTGCGCGACGCCAGGCGAGCTGGGACCTGATCGACGATCTGCCGCCCGGCAACGCCGAACTGATCCGGCAGATCGCCCGGCGCTACGCCGAAAACGGCGTGCCGGTCGATCCCGGCGAAATCATCATTACGCTCGGCGCGACCGAGGCGATCAATCTGAGCCTGCAGGCGGTCGCCAAGCCCGGCGATACGGTAGCGGTCGAATCGCCCACCTATTACGCGATGCTGCACGCCATCGAGCGTCTGGGCATGCGCGCGATCGAGGTGGCGACGCATCCGGTTCAGGGTATCGATGTCGAGGCGCTCGCGCGGGTGATCGCCGAACAGAAGATCGCCGCCTGCATGGTGATGCCCAACTTCCAGAATCCGCTCGGTTTCTGCATGCCTGACGCGCGCAAGCGGCAACTGGTGGATCTGCTCGCCGCGCACGAAATTCCCGTGATCGAGAACGACGTCTACCAGGAGCTGTACTTCGGCGAGACGCGGCCGTCGACCTTGAAGAACTTCGACACCAAGGGGCTGGTGCTGCATTGCGCGTCGTTTTCGAAGAGCCTGACCGCGTCGTACCGGATCGGCTGGGCGCTGCCGGGGCGCTATCGCGCGCAGGTCGAAAAGCTCAAATTTCTCAATACGCTGACCACGCCCTCGGTGCCGCAGGTCGCGGTTGCCGACTATTTGCGGCAGGACGGCTACGACCGGCATCTGCGGCACGTTCGCAAGGTCTACCGGCAGCAGGCGAGCATCATGATGGCGATGGTGCAACGGTTTTTTCCCGCGGGCACGCGCATGTCGACGCCGCAAGGCGGCTACGTGCTCTGGGTCGAGTTGCCTGAACGCGTCGATTCGATGCGGCTCTATCAGGCGGCACTCGCGCGCAGCATCACGGTCGGGCCGGGCATGATGTTTTCGACGCGCAACGATTTTCGCCATTTCATCCGGTTGAACTACAGCTATCCGTGGACGGCGCAGACCGAAGCGGCCTTGAAGACGCTCGGCGAACTGGTCACGCGGATGGCGTGAGAGAACGAGGAGACACTCACCATGGAAGACAACGAACTCGATCCAGTGCTGGTCGCCGTGCTGGCGCAACTATGGCACGCGCATCGGGACACGCCGGGCGGCGCGTGGTCGCTCGCCAAACTGTCGAAGCAGGCCGGCGTGCCGATGAGCGGCTTGCGGCGTCAGCTGACCGCGCTCGTCGACGGTGGACTCGTGCACACCACCTTCACCGAGGAAGGCACCGGGACGGCGCGTCTGAGCGAACTCGGCGAAAGCCTGTGCGCCGACTTGTTCGGCGACGGCGAGCCAGCCGATGAAGAGCGGCTGGACCCGCCGGCGAGGCTTCACTGACATACGTTGCGCCGACCAGAATACGGGTTCCGTTATGGGCGGGATAACGAATAATAATTTTTCCGCTGAAATTGACCTTCGAATATGGCCCCCTATGCTGGAGCCTTGCCCGGGTCATCCTGAACGCTGGGCAGGCACCTTCAACCATCTTCGGAGAATCCATGAAAACAACGCTGGCGCGAGCGCTGCATCATTCACTGCGCATCAAAACCGTCCGAACCGTCCTCGCGGCCACGCTTGGCGCGACTCTCGCATTCAGCGCCGCCGGGGCGGCCGCCGCCACCGCCACGCAGCCGATCGGCATCGCCTTCGTCTATCTCGGCAATCCGGGCGACGCCGGCTGGACCTACGCGCATGAACAGGGCGTGAAAGAAGTCGAGGCGAAGTTCGGCGACAAGGTCAAGGTGACGCGCGTCGAGAACGTGCCGGAGTCGGCGGATTCGGAGCGCGTGTTCCGCGATCTGGCCTCCAAGGGCAACAAGATCGTGGTGGGCTCGAGCTTCGGGTTTCAGGACTTCGAGCTGAAAGTCGCGAAGGACTTCCCGGACGCCGTGTTCGAGCATGCGACCGGCTACAAGAAGGCGGCCAACTTCGCCACCTATGATGTGCGCACGTACCAGAGCGCTTACCTGGCCGGGCTCGTCGCGGGCTATACGACCAAGTCGAACACGCTCGGCTTTGTCGGCTCCGTGCCGGTGCCTGAAGTGGTGCGCAACATCAATGCGTTCACGATGGGCGCGCGTTCGGTCAATCCGAAGGCGCGCGTGAAGGTGGTGTGGATCAATAGCTGGTTCGATCCGGGCCGCGAAAAGCAGGCCGCCGAAACGCTGATCGGCCAGGGCGCCGACGTGCTGATTCAGAACACCGATTCGACGGCGACCATGCAGACCGCCGAGCAGAAGAAGGTGCATGCGTTCGGCTGGGACTCGAATATGAAGAAGTTCGGACCCAATGCGCAACTGGGCGCGTGCGTGAGCAACTGGGGCGTGTACTACACGCATCTGGTGGAGCAGGTCATGTCGGGCACGTGGAACAACGCGCCGGTGTGGTGGGGGTTGAAAGAGAAGGCGATCGATCTCGCCGACATCAACACGGAAGCGGTGTCGCCGGCCGCGCAGAAAGCCCTGAGCCAGAAGCGCGACGACATCGTCTCCGGCAAATTCAATCCGTTTGCCGGTCCGATCATGGATCAGTCCGGCGCGGTGAAGGTGGCCGCCGGCAAGTCGTTGAGCGATCCGGAACTGCTGCGTTTGAACTGGTTCGTGCAAGGCGTGGACGGTTCGCTGCCGAAGTGAAATTTGCTTCGTTAATCTAACTATTATTCAAGGAGATCGCCCGTGAGTCTGACCGTCCCGACGCAGGCCGCCGCAGCGGCCGCGAACTATCCGCCGCAGGGCTTGACGCCCACGCACGAGCAGATCGTGCGGCATCTGCGGCATTCGAGCCGGGTGGCCGAACGGGCGACGCTGCTCGGGCATCATCCGTTCGGCGCCGTGCTGGTCGGCCCGGACCAGGAGACGGTGCTGATGGAGCAGGGCAACGTCGACACGGTGAATCACGCGGAGTCGGTGCTGGCGCGCGTGGCCGCGCTGAACTTCACGCCGGAGTATTTGTGGAGCTGCACGCTGTACACGTCGGTCGAGCCGTGCTGTATGTGCGCCGGGACGATGTATTGGGCCAACATCGGCCGGGTCGTGTTCGGCATGACGGAAAAGCGCTTGCTGGAAGCGACCGGCGATCACGCCGAGAATCCGACCATGAGCGTCGATTGCCGGTATGTCTTCGATCATTGCCAGAAACCGGTCGAGGTGATCGGGCCGGTACCCGAGGTGGAAGCCGAGGTGATGGAGGTTCAACGCAGATTCTGGAGCAGCCGGTAGCGAGCCGCGCTTCGTATTTTCCGCGAGCCGCGCTGCCTGCCTTCTCGCGGGCCGGGCTTCTTGCCTCACCCGCGGCGGCGTTGCTGGCCTTCGGCGCGGGGCGCTTTCTGCCTTCCCGCGTAAGCCGCATCCCGGCAAGCCTGCGGCACGGCCGCAGGCTTGCGCAACACCCTTCCTAGTTCGCGGCGTCCGCCTGCATCTGCGCCGGCGCCAGCGTGGCGACGCCGCAAAACCAGTCACCTTCGTGCGGCTGGTATTTCCATTGACTGCCGCTCTGCTTGAGCACGGCGGAACACTGCTCGTTCACCACGATCCCAGGATTGGCCGCCGTGCATTGAAGCATCGCCACGCCTTCGGACGACACGGGGGCCGTCAGCGGCCGGCTTCGCGTGTCCGGTGCGACCGGCGTGGCGGGCGGCGTCGGTGTCCCGGCCTGCAGACTTTCTACCAGCTTTTGCAGTTCCTCGATGCGCGTCGCATACCACGTCCCCAGACAGGCCGTATCGCGGCAATTCGCTTCCCGCCATGCCCACTTGCTGTCACTGTCGGTGAGAAAGGCACGCCGGTTGGCGACCCGCCGCCGCGCTTTCCAGTACAGTTGCCCCAGCGTGTCGTCGAGCTTCGAGAGCGCGGGTTCGTGGCAAATCATCTGCTCGGTCAGCGAACGTCCCTTGTTGCAGTCGAAGCTGGCGGCGTGGGTGAGCGCAGGGGTGAGCATCAATGTGGCGATCAGAAGCGGACGCAGGAGGTTCAACGCCGTTCCGGCAGTGCATGGCTTTTTCATGCCAGCGATGATCGGCCGAATTGGCGGAACCCGGACGCCCGAAAAACGCGTGACTTCGGCCGGGTGGTTACCAAATCTTGCCGGTCGGAGGCGGCGTGAGAACCGCTGAAGGGCGCGGTTGACCGTCTTCAGGCATGCGCCGTGCAACCGGACTGTAAGTCGATGCATCGCGCGGCAATGCGTAAGTCGATGCATCGCGCGGCAATGCGATGGGCCGTGCAATAACAACAAGCCGCACTCATGACACACCAGCAGGGTAGGCCCGCAGACGGACATGGCCGTTGAATCGGGAGAAAGAGTGAAACAACACCTCGTTCGATGTCTTTGTGCGGCGGCCGACCGTGGTATGGCCAGCAATCGCGCTGGGCGCATCATCCGCAGCCGCCCCCCGCCGCGCGCTGGGGCCGGAAGGCCACCAGGAGGCCGTCCGCCGGGCGGCCCGCAGTCTGGGCATGGCGGCGGCAGGCCACCGGGCGGGCCACAGTCGGGACATGACGGTGGCAGGCCACCTGGCGGGTCGCAGTCGGGACATGACGGTGGCAGGCCACAGGGTGGTCCGCAATCGGGTCATGACAGTGGCAGGCCACCAGGTGGGCCACAGTCGGAACATGACGGCGGGAGGCCACCAGGCGGACCGTCGCCGGGGAATGGCGGCGGCCATCCGCCGGGCGGTGGCAACGGCGCAGAAAGAGGCGGTGGCGGCGGACGCCCACCGGACCGCACGGCTGATCGCGACCACGCCACCGGCAAGATGCCGGCGCCCGACCCATGTGACCTGACGATAGACAGCCGGATCCGGCATGCGGTACGCGATGTGCGAAGAATAAAATTCGCAACCCTCGCGTAAACCCCGGTGTGCCGCGTACACTAAAGTGCCGATGTCGGGTTAGGGGGCGCACAAATGACTTGCGAAGCGACATCAGAACACAAGACGGGAGCCGCGCCTGAAGGGATTCGCTACGCCGCGAATCTGGTTGAAGGAGTGCGGGCCTCGGAGCGCACGGTGTTGCGTTTGATTACGCGCAATACGCCGCTGCCGGAATTGCTTGACGAAGTATGCCGCCGCGCGGAAACGCTGCTGGGAGAAGGTGCGTCCTGCTCGATCATGCTGCTGGACGCCGACGGCGTGCACGCCAGAGTGGGGGGCGCACCTTCGCTGCCCAAGCACTTCTGCGCGGCGATCGACGGGGTGGCGATCGGCCCGCAGGTGGGCTCATGCGGCACCGCCATGTTCGATCGGCGGCTGGTTGCGGTCGAAGATATCGAAACCGATCCGCTGTGGGCCGACTACCGGCACCTCGCGTTACCGATCGGTCTGCGAGCCTGCTGGTCGGTGCATTTTGAAAACGATTCCGGCGCGGTGCTCGGCGCGTTCGCGGTGTACTACCGCACGTCGCGCCGTCCGAGCGCCGAAGAGGAAGCGATGCTGCGCGACATCGGCCGCAGCGTCGGTCTCGCCGTGCATCAGGACACCATGGCGCAGCGGCTCGCACACAGTGAGGAGCATCACCGCCTCGTTGTCGACCATCTGATCGAAGGGATCGTCGTGCAGTCGCGCGCGGGCGTGGTGTTGGCCTGCAATCCGAGCGCGCAGCGCATTTTGCGCGCCACCCCGCAGATCGTCGGCCGCAGCATCCAGACGGTGATGGTGCGCGCCTATCACGAGGACGGCTCGCTCGTCACCGACGCCGCGCGCCCGACCGCTCAGGTGCTGGCAACGGGCAAGCCCGTGCTGGGCGTCACGATCGGCGTGGAGCTGATCGGCGGCGACATCGTCTGGATCACCGAGAATGTCGTGCCGATCATCAAGCCGGGCGAGACCGAGCCGAGTTCGGTGCTGATCTCGTTCACCGACATCGGCCCCGTGCGCGAAGCGCAACGGCAACTCAAGTTCCTCGCTACCCGTGATTCGCTCACCGGCCTCTACAACCGCGCCTATCTCACGGAGCGGCTGCGCGATCTGTTCTCGCTCGATACCTCCTCCGGCGTGGGCGAGCTGGCGAGCGTCGCGGTGCTGTTCGTCGACCTGGACGGCTTCAAGAAGGTCAACGACACCGCCGGTCACGAAGCCGGCGACTCCCTGCTATGCAGCGTGGCCGGGCGGCTTTCGGCGTGCATCTCGCCCGAGGACACGCTCGCGCGGGTGGGCGGCGACGAATTCGTGATCGTGGTCAGCGCCTATGAAAACACCGCGCAGCTGATCGGCCTCGCGCGGCGCATTCTCGACATGATCGCGGAGCCGTTCGCGGTGGCGGACAACGAGTACTACCTGGGCGCGTCGATCGGCATCAGCCGCTTTCCCGAGGACGGCCAGGACGTGGCCACGCTGATGCGCAACGCTGATTCGGCGATGTATCACGCCAAGCAGCGCGGCCGCAACAACTTCCAGTTCTTCACCGCCGAGCTGAATCAACAGCTGCAACGGCGCTTCACGATCGAGCAATCGCTGCGGCGCGCGCTCGCCTCCAATGAATTGAGCCTCGTGTACCAGCCGATCGTCGACAGCCGCGATGGCCGCACGATCGGCGCGGAGGCGCTGCTGCGCTGGTACAACAGCGAACTGGGCAACGTGTCGCCGGGGGAATTCATCCCCGTGGCCGAAGATGCGGGCCTGATCGGCGAAATCGGCAACTTCGTGCTGTCGCGAGCCTGCGAGCAGGTGGCGCAGTGGCGGCGCACGCTGGCGCCGGAGTTGATCGTCGCGGTGAATCTGTCGCCGCGGCAGTTCAACGACGGCCTGGTGGAGCGCATCCAGCGCTGCCTGATGCAATCCGGGCTCGAACCGGCGGCGCTGGAACTGGAGATCACCGAACGGCTGCTGATGAGCGACAGCGAAACCGTCCTGCCCATGCTGAGCGAGCTGAACGCCATGGGCGTGCGTATTTCCGTCGACGATTTCGGCACCGGTTATTCGTCGCTGTCGTATCTGAAGCGCTTTCCGCTGCATAACCTGAAGATCGACCGCTCGTTCGTGGCCGGCTTGCCGGATCATCGCGATTCGATTGCGATCACTCAGGCGGTGGTGGCGATGGCGCACTCGCTCGGCATGAACGTCACCGCTGAAGGGGTGGAGACCGCCGAACAGGCGGCGTTTCTGCGTGCGATCGATTGCGACAAGCAGCAGGGCTATTTTTACAGCCGCCCGGTCGGGGCCAGTGCGTATGCCCGCAGTTTGTGGAATACCCAGGTTGGCATGGTCGACGCCTCCTGAGCGCGCCACCGGTCCCGCGCGCAGGCCCGGAAGCCTTGCCGGGCTTGCGAATGCGGGATTTCGCCCGGCGCGGCCGCGAGCGGCCTGACCCGATTGTTCGGTTTGACAAACAAGTGCCTTCGCGTTAGCGCTATTTATCCGCGACGGCCGCCTCCCTACAATCCTCCCATCGAAACGTGAATAGAGCGCGGTGCCGAAGCGGTGCTGCGCGACGGGAGTTGTCATGCCAGCTTTGATCAGGAACCAGCTTTACCGGCCCTCCGTGTTGTTGCCGATGGTCGCCCTCATGCAGGTGATGGTGTCGCAGGATTTCAATTTGGGCCAGGTCGGTTGGGTCGTGGCGTCCCGCGGCGCGCAAGCCGCGTTGCAACGCTCGCGCGAATTGATCTGCGCCGTGCATTGCCACGACTGAACCTCACGCGCGGCGACAGGCGACCCGCGAGGGCGATCGGCGCCTGATCGGCAATTGGCAATGCAGCATGGTGATTCGGGACGCTGGGCGTAAGATGCTACGACGTGCACCCCAGCCTCCGGAGAGTTGCCATGCCACAGCGCTTCGATGCAGTCGTAATCGGTACGGGACAAGGCGGCGCGCCGCTTGCGGTGCGTCTTGGTCAAAGCGGCCGCAAAACCGCGGTCATCGAGCGCGCGGCCTTTGGCGGCACCTGCGTGAACGTCGGCTGCACACCCACCAAATCGTATGTGGCCAGCGCTCGCGCGGCGCATGTCGCGCGTCATTGCGCGGAACTCGGCGTGCAGGTGAGCGGCGCAATCAGCGTCGATCTGACCGCGGTCAAGGTGCGTAAGGACAGGATCATCGGGCAGTCGCGCGACGGCGTCGAGAAATGGCTGCGCGGCACGAAGAACGTGAGCGTGTTCAACGGCCACGCGCGCTTCACGGGGCCTCATGCGCTCTCTATCAGCGGGCCGGACGGCACGTTGCTCGACGAGATCAGCGCCGACGAAATCTTCATCAATACCGGCACGCGCGCCGTCGTGCCGCCGCTGCATGGTCTCGAGCGGATTCCGTACTACACCAATTCCAGCCTGCTCGAACTGACGGAATTGCCGGGTCATCTCGTGATCGTCGGTGCGAGTTATATCGCGCTCGAATTCGCGCAGATCTTTCGCCGCTTCGGCAGCCGCGTGACCGTGCTGGTGCGCGGCGAACGCGTGCTCACCCGCGAGGACGCCGACTTCGCCGACTCCGTGCAGAAGGTGCTGGCGCGCGAAGGGGTGGAATTTCGCTTCGGCGTGCAGCCGTCGCGGGTCGAACCGCATCCGCATCATCCGGACGAATTGTGTATCGGCTTCGAGCAGAACATTCCCGCGCTGGAAGCGTCGCACTTGCTGTTCGCGACCGGCCGTGAGCCGAACACCGACGACCTCGGTCTCGCGGCCGCCGGCATCGCCACGGACAAGCACGGCACGATCCCGGTGGACGGCCAGTTGCGCACCAACGTGCCGGGCGTCTGGGCGATCGGCGACGTCAACGGGCGCGGCGCTTTTACCCACACCTCTTACGACGACTT
This sequence comes from Paraburkholderia aromaticivorans, assembly GCF_002278075.1. Lineage (NCBI taxonomy): Bacteria > Pseudomonadati > Pseudomonadota > Betaproteobacteria > Burkholderiales > Burkholderiaceae > Paraburkholderia > Paraburkholderia aromaticivorans. The sequence continues at coordinate 2,547,122 of NZ_CP022989.1, forward strand.
CCAGATCGTCGCGGCCAATCTGCTCGACGGCGGCGCGCGTAGTGTGGACACGCGGATCATGGCGTATGCGGTGTTCGTCGATCCGCCGCTTGCGCGCGTCGGCGCCTCGGAGGCCGAGGTGCGCAAAGCGGGCCGCGATGCGCTGATCGCCACCATGCCGATGACGCGCGTGGGCCGCGCGCGCGAACGCGGCGAGACCGACGGCTTCATGAAGGTGATGGTGGACAAACAGAGCAAGCGGATTCTCGGAGCGGCGATTCACGGCATTGAAGGCGATGAGGCAATTCATACGTTCATCGACATCATGACGGCGGGCGCGCCGTATCCGACCTTGCAGTACGCCATGCATATTCATCCGACCATCAGCGAACTGGTGCCCACCTTGCTCGACGGCCTCAAGCCCATGAATTAAACGACGCGGCCCAGCGGAGGAAGCACGATGAAGCGCGCGTTCAGAAGCGGCAATCTATTCGAGCCCGGCGCATCGGTGGGCGGCGACGAGCGGATCGACACCCTGGTGGAGCAGGGCGGCGTGAGCATCGAGCGGATCGTCTCGATGGGGCACGCCAGCGCGCCGGGCTTCTGGTACGACAGTCCTCGCGCCGAGTGGGTCGTGCTGCTGAGCGGGGCGGCCGCGCTCGAATTCGAAGGCGAGGCCGCGCCGCACCCGATGAAGCCCGGCGACCACGTGCTGATCGAAGCGCATTGCCGGCATCGGGTAGCATGGACGAGCGACAGGGAGCCGAGCGTGTGGCTCGCCGTCTATTACCCGGACGACGCCTCCCGCTGACCCATCGCACGCCGGCCGTTTTCGGTCGGATCGACAAATCGTCACGGCTTCGCGGATAATCGGCAGCGGCGCGGGCGAGCCTTGCGCGCAACCGTATTCATCATCATCAGGGAACCCAAGCGATGGGCAAAGGACGTGTCGAAGCCTTCAGCGATGGCGTGATCGCCATCATCATCACCATCATGGTGCTCGAGTTGAAGGTGCCGGAAGGCTTCGACCTCGCGGCGCTGCGTCCGGTGCTTCCGGTGTTCTGCGCGTACGTGCTGAGCTTTATTTACGTGGGCATCTACTGGAACAATCATCATCACATGTTCCATGCGGTGCAGAAGGTCAACGGCGCGGTGCTATGGGCCAACCTCCATCTGCTGTTCTGGCTGTCGCTGCTGCCGGCCGTGACGCATTGGGTCGGCGAAAACCATCTGGCGTCCTGGCCGACCGCCATGTACGGCGTGGTGCTGTTCATGTCGGCGATCGCGTATTTCATCCTGATGCGCGTGCTGATCCGCGAGCACGGCAAGGACTCGACCCTCGCCCGAGCCGTCGGCAACGACTTCAAAGGCAAGGTCTCGGTCGTGATCTATCTGGCGGGTATCGCGCTGGCGTTTGTCGTGCCGTGGGGTTCGGCCGCGCTCTATACGCTCGCCGCCGCGTGGTGGCTGGTGCCGGACCGGCGCATCGAGCACGTGCTGGAAGCCTGAGCGGCCCGCTTGCGTTCAAGCGCGTGCGGGCGTGACTTTCGGGCCATGAGTGCCTCGCTCAAAGCGCGAGTCGAATCGAAACGGCGCGAGGCAATCACACCCACTTCGACCCGTCTGCGGGAGCGCGGTCCGCGAGCGATGCCAGGGTCGCGAGGCCGGGCGCCGGGCGGCCCCGCGCATCAGGTGAGCGCGCTGCTGGCCGCGGCCGCGCGGCCGCGCAGCCAGTTGATGCTCGCGAAGAGCAGCACGGCGAATACGATCAGCATGGTCGCCACGGCAAGGATCGACGGGTCGATCGAGTCACGAATACCGCTCCACATCCGCCGCGGCACGGTGGTTTGATCCGGGCCGCCAATGAACAGAATGACGATCACTTCATCGAACGAGGTCGCAAAGGCGAACACGCTGCCGGTCGCGACCGCCGGCATGATGAGCGGCAGCGTGACGCGCCGGAACGTGACCCAGGGCGTCGCGCCCAGCCCGGAAGCGGCGCGCAACAGACTCTGATCGAACGACAGCAGCGAGGCCGTCACGGTGATCACCACGAATGGCGTGCCGAGCGCCGCGTGCGCGAGCACCACGCCGGGATACGAGTTCACAAGGCCAAGCGGCGCGAAGATCAGATAGAAGCCCGCCGCGACCACGACGATCGGCACGATCATCGGCGAAATGATGATCGGCATGATCAGCGAGCGCAGCGGAAACTGCGCGCGAGAAAGGCCCAGCGCGGCAAGCGTGCCGAGACAGGTGGCGATCAAGGTGGACGCCGCGCCGATGCCGATGCTGTTCAGCAGCGAGCGTTGCCAGTCCGCGCTCGTGAGCGCCTGCTCATACCAGCGAAACGAAAAGCCCTGCATCGGGTACGAGAAGTACGAGCCCGAATTGAACGAAAGCGGGATGATGGCGAGAATCGGTGCGATCAGAAAGAACAGCACGAGCGCGCTATGCAGCCGCACCCAGCGCGTGGCGATGCGCTCCGTCAGCACCTTGTTGCGTTTGTCTTGCATGTCGTTCCTTCGTCGTGTGCGCGTGTGCGACCGCGCTTAACCAAAGCGCAAGCGGTCGATACCGACGATGCGGTTGAACAGGAAATAGAAGATCGCCGTGAAAATCACCAGATAGGCCGAGAGTGCGCCGGCGAGTCCCCAGTTGAGCTGCGTGTTGGTCTGGATCGCGATGAGCTGGCTGATCATCTCGTCGCCTGCGCCGCCGAGCAGCGCGGGCGTGATGTAGTAGCCGAGCGCGAGCACGAACACGAGGAAGCAGCCGGCGCCCACGCCCGGCAGCGTCTGCGGTATGTAGACGCGCACGAACGCGGTGAACGGATGCGCGCCGAGCGATTGCGCGGCCCGCACATAGACGGGCGACACGCTTTTCATCACCGAGTAGATCGCCAGAATCATGTAGGGCAGCAGCACGTGCGTCATGCCGATGAGCACGCCGGTTCGGTTGAAGATGAGCGGCAGCGGATGCGTGGCGAGACCCAGACCCGTCAGCAGGCTGTTGATGACGCCGCCTGGTTGCAGCAGCACGTACCACGCGGTCGTGCGTACGAGCAGCGAGGTCCAGAACGGCACGATCACGAAGAGCATCAGGCGGTTGCTGCTTTTCGCGGGCAGGTTCGCGAGCAGCCACGCCACCGGATAGCCGAGCACGAGGCACAGCAGCGTGACCGTGGCGCTGATCGAGATCGTGCGCACGAACGCTTGCCGGTAGATCGAGGCGTTATCCGGCACGAACGCGACCGAGCCTTGCGGCGTGACTTGCGCATCGACGGCGGCGAGCAGATAGTCCGGCGTCGGCGAGGCGGCGGCGCGCTTGAGCAGACGCCAGGTCTCTGGCGAATTCCAGCGTTCGTCGAGTTCGACCAGCGCCGGTTTCCACGCGGGCGGCGCATCCGCGGGAAGCTGGCGCGCGGTGCGCATCAACAGGCTGCGGAATTCAGCCTGCTCGAAGTTCAGCCGCCGCGCGACAGTGCCGAGTTGTCCGCTCTGCTGCGCTTTCTTGAGGCCCAAAGCGAGCAGGGCGAAGGTGTGTTCGTCCGGCACGCCGCGGCCGTCCCACGCGTCGAGCGCGCGGCTCAGCGCGGGCATGCTGCTCGACATTTCGTGGTTCTGCACGCTGCGCGCGAGCAGCAGCGCGATCGGTGCGATGAACGTCGACACGAGGAACACGATGAGCGGCAGCGCGAGCAGCAGCGCCCGCACCGACGCGCGGCGACGCGCCTTCTGAAATGACGCGCCGCCATCGGCTCTCGTCGGAGAGCCCAGGGCTTTGGCGCGGGCCGGGGCGGGCATGCTGGTAGTCAAGTTGGGCTCTCGTCGGACGATGGGATTACTGCGTCAGCCAGACCTGGAAGCGCTTGTTGATCTGGTCCGCGTTGTCGGCCCAGAAGCTTGCGTTGATCTGCAGCGCGCGCTTGAAGTTCTGCGGTGAAGTCGGCAGATCGGCGAGGCGCTGCTTGTCGACGAGCGCGATCGCGTCCTTGCGCGGCGGCGCATAGGCGATGTACTTCGAGAGGTCCGCATACGCCTTCGGCTGCGACGCGGAGACGATGAATTTCGCGGCGGCGTCGGCATGCTTGGCGCCCGTCGGCACGCCCCACCAGTCGAAGTCGTAGACCTGCGCGTCCCAGACGGCCTTGAACGGCTTGTTGTCCTTCTTCGCCGCGTCGTCGATACGGCCGTTGTAGGCCTGCGTCATCACCACCGCGCCGTCCGCGAGCAATTGCGGCGCCTGCGCACCCGACTCCCACCACACGATGCTCTTCTTGATCGTGTCGAGTTTCTTGAACGCGCGATCCACGCCCGCGGGCGTGCCGAGCACCTTGTAGACATCCTTGGGATCGACGCCGTCGGCGATCAGCGCCCATTCCATCGACACCTTCGGCGACTTGCGCAGGCCGCGCTTGCCGGGGAATTTCTGCAGGTCGAAGAAGTCGTTGACGGTGGTCGGCGCGGTCTTCAGCTTGCTCGCGTCGTACGCGTACACCGTGGACCAGACCATGCTGGCGACCGCGCAATCGCTGATCGAGCCGGGAATGAAGTCGCTCGTCTTGCCGAGCGACTTCTTGTCGAACTTCTGCAGCAGGCCTTCGTCGCAGGCGGTGATCGCGTCGTTCGTTTCGAGGTCGATCAGGTCCCACGTGGTGTTCTTCGCCTGCTCCATCGCGGAGAGCTTGGCGAGGCCGCCGTCGTACGATTCAGTCGAAAAGCCGATGCCGGTGGCCTGCGTGAACGGTTCGAAATAGGCCTTCTTCGCGGCCGCTTCGTACGCGCCCCCGAAGGTCACGACGGAGAGCGTCTCCGCGGCCTGGGTGGTCACAGTGGCGAAGGCGAGTGCGGCGAGTGCGGCGCATTGTGCTTTGATGAGGGTGCGCATATCAGTTGGCTCCTGCGGCTGCTGTTGTGATGATGGAAGGTGACGGCGGTGTGGATACGTGGAGCGCGGGCGCGCTGCGGGGCGCGCTTGCCGCGAGAATCTTGCAGTCGTCGTGGCGCCACGCAATGTCGATTTCGTTGCCCGGCGAAGGCAGCGCGTGGCGCTGCGTGTTGGGCACTTTCACGACGAGGGAATCGCGCGAACCGAGCTTCAGGTGGACGCGATGGTGATCGCCGCAATACACCAGTTCCTCGACGCGCGCGCGCACCACGTTGCTGTGCTCGTCGATGTGTGTGCCTTCCGCGCTCGGGATGTGCGCGCGTTCAGGGCGCAGTGCGAGCATCGCTTCGTCGCCCGCGCGCAGGCCGGGTTCGCAACGGCCGCGAATGACGCTGCCGTCCGACAGCGCAAGCGTTGCCCAACCGTCGCCCACGTTGACGACGCGCCCGTTCAGCCCGTTGTTCTCACCCACGAAGTTGGCGACGAAGGCGTTTTGCGCGTTCTCATAGAGTTCGCTCGGCGTCGCGGCTTGCTGGATGCGTCCGTCGGAGAATACGGCGACGCGATCGGACATGGTCAGCGCTTCGGCCTGATCGTGCGTCACATAGACGATCGTGAGCGACAGCTCGCGATGCAGGCGCATGATTTCGTACTGCATGGTTTCGCGCAGGCGCTTGTCGAGCGCGCCGAGCGGCTCGTCCATCAGCACGACGCTCGGCTCGAACACGAGCGCGCGGGCGAGCGCCACGCGCTGCTGCTGTCCGCCCGAGAGCTGCACGGGGCGCCGGTTCGCCAGATGCGGCAACTCGATCATTTCGAGCGCGCGCTTCACGCGTGTCTTCTGCTCGGCGCGGCTGACGTGCCGCACGGAAAGCGGAAACGCGACGTTCTCCGCAATCGTCAGATGGGGAAAGAGCGCGTAGTTCTGAAACACCATGCCGATGTCGCGTTGATGCGGCGGCTTGTCGTCGAGCCGGCGGCCATCCAGGCGGATCTCGCCGTGCGTGGGCGATTCGAATCCCGCCAGCATCATCAGCGTGGTCGTCTTGCCCGAGCCGGACGGGCCGAGCAGCGACAGGAATTCTCCCTTGCGCACGTCGAGGTTCAAATCGTCGACGACATTTTGCGTGCCGTCATACGTTTTGCTCACGCCCGAGAACGAAATGAAGGAAGGGTTTGACATCGTGATTGCGTCCTGTCGGTCAAGCGGGTTCAAGGCGCGCCGAGCGTCGCCGCGGCGACTTTGCTCGCAAGGTAGCGCGCGAAATCGTAGTTCGGGCGTTCGAGATGGCTCAGGTGGCCGGGTCTCGCGAGCGGTGCGTGCACACCGCGAAAGACCGCTTCCACGCCGCGTTTGTCTTCGGCATTCACTTCGTCGAGCAGCTTTTTCAAGGTCGTCATGTGCGCGTTGGCCGCGGGATCCGCAATGAACTCCGGCGCGAGCCCGCCGCCGAAGCGGATATGCACGCGCCCCACGCCTTGCGGCTGCAACACGAGATACCAGAAGTAGCCGGGCGTGAGCGTGACGAGGTGCGTCGGGTAGATCGCGAGCAGCGCAGTGGTCTTGCGCCAGTGCCCAGTGAGACGCGTGTTGTCCGGATGCGCATTGCCGATGGGCAAGCTCGCTTCCTTGGTGATCCAGTGATAGTTGAAGGCGGGGTGGCCCGGCGGGCATTCCATTTCATCGAGCCGCGAATGCGGTCCCACCGTCGCGCGATGCAGCATCGGCAGGTGATAGCTCTCCATGAAGTTTTCCGCGAGGATCTTCCAGTTCGTGTCCCACACGTGCTCTTCATAGAAGGTTTCAATGTAGTCCGACATGCCGTACGCGCCGACGAGTTCGTCCAGTTTGGCGAGCTGCAGGTGAACGGGCGGCGCGCTTTCGTCGAGTGTCACGTAGAGCCAGCCTTGCCATTCTTCGCAACGCACGGCGGGCAGCTTGTAGGCCTCCTTGCAGAAGCCCTCTTGCCGGTCCATGAGCGGCGCGCCTTGCAGCGCGCCGTCCAGCGAATAGTTCCATGCGTGATACGGGCAGACGATGCGACGCACGTTGCCGCGTCCTTCGAGCAGCACCGACATGCGATGCAGGCACACATTCGACATCGCCTTGAGCCGCATCTGGTCGTCGCGCAGAATGACGATGGGTTGCACGCCGATACGCGTGCTCAGGTAGTCGCCGGGCGCTTTGAGCACACTCGCGCGGCCAACGCATTGCCATTCGCGCTGAAAGATCGTGCACTCTTCCAGCGCGAGGAAATCAGCCGACGTATAGACACCGGGCGGCATCGCATGCGCGTCGCTGAATGGCCGTTCGCAACCTGCCTGCAGTTGGTCGACAAGCGCTTGCACTTCAATCGTCGCTGCAGGGTTGGCCACGGTATCCTCCTGGATTCATCACGGGACGAGCGCGCCGGCACGAGGCTCGATGGCGTAGCGCTCAACATGGGCATCAATCTATCAAGCCAAATTGCAAGCCAAAATATTGTTTTTAGATACAAAGCAAAGTTTTTACCTATGCAGCGAGTACCGGCTCGAACCGGGCAAGCGCGCTGCGCCGCTCAATCGTCGAGGTGCAGCCGCCGGATATACGTCTCGCAGAACGACGCGAAGCGATGCACGACCTGGCGCGGTTTCATCGTGCGTGATTGGGCAATGCCGAGCATTGTCGCGTTGACGTTGTCTTTGAAGCGTTTAATGACGAACTCTTCCCCATCCACGGTGCGAGTCGATTTGAGCGGGAAGTTGAGCAGGCTATAGCCGAGACCGTTGGCCACCATGCCGCGCACGACCTCCGGCTGCGATGAACGGAACGCGGGCACGGGACGGTTGCCCACCGCATCGAAGAGCGCGGCGAAATATTCGCGGCTGTGCGGGAGATCGAGCATCACATACGGCTCGGGCAGCAAGTCGGCGAGCGATACCTTGCGAGCGCGTGCGAGGCGATGCGTCCTCGGCAGGATCGCATATGGCGGCAGCGACAGCAGCGGCGTGAAGGCGATATCCTCAGTCAAGTCGAGGCTATAGGTGAGGGCGATATCGAGTGAACCGTCGTGCAGGCCGCGCAGGAGACCATCCTGATGCGCTTCGACCGTGCGAAACGAGATGCCCGTGTGCTCGCTCGTGAAGCGGCTGATCAGCCTCGGCATGAGCGGCGGCGCGAGCGAGACGAGGCAGCCGAGCGTGATGGCGCCCGTCATGCCGCCGTCCATTTCCTTGGCGGCCATCTGCAGTTCTTCCGCGATCTTCAGCAGATTGCGCGCTTGCCCAAGCAGATCGCGTCCCGCCTGCGTGAGCGAGAGCCCGCTCGCGTGATGCCGTATGAAGAGTTGCACGCCGAACGACACTTCGAGGTCCGCGAGCGCGGTCGAGATCGACGGCTGCGAGATGTGCAGACGCCTGGCGGCGGCGGTGAAGGACAGCGCTTCCGCAGTGACCACGAAATAACGCAACTGGCGCAACGAATAGCGCAAGGCGTGACTCTCCATCGACGACGCTCCATGTTCAGGGTCTCCAATGAAGAGGATTGTGAGGCGGTCAAAAAGGCATGCATAGGAAAATCCAATGCTATGCATTTTTTAAATATATTTTTCAGATTCGGTATGGACGCGTAGATTTTCACGAGCACGAACGGCCCACGGCGGTACGCGCCATCGGAAAACACGATTGGATCCGCCACGGTTGCGAGCGTTCGAAGGCCGCGAGGCCGCAACCGATTCGAAACATTCCGCCTTTCAGAAGGACACAGCCATGACAGTGGAAACAACGTCAATCGACACGCTGGTGGTCGGCGCCGGTCAGGCCGGCGTCGCCATGAGCGAACACCTGAGCAGGCTCGGCGTGCCGCACCTCGTCCTGGAGCGCGATCGTATCGCCGAGCGCTGGCGCACGGGACGTTGGGATTCGCTGGTTGCCAACGGCCCCGCATGGCACGATCGTTTCCCCAACCTCGAGTTTGCCGATGTCGACCCTGACGGTTTCGCGCCGAAAGAGCAGGTCGCGGATTATTTCGTCGCCTATGCGAAGAAGTTCGATGCACCGATCCGCACCGGCGTGGAAGTCAGGAGCGTCGTGCGCAATGCAGGGCGGCCGGGCTTCACCGTCGAAACGTCGAAGGGCACGATCGAGGCCAATCGCGTGGTCGTCGCGACCGGACCGTTCCAGCGCCCCGTGATTCCGCCGATCGCGCCGCGAGATTCGAGTCTCACGCAGATTCATTCCGCCGAGTATCGCAATCCCGACCAATTGCCCGATGGCGGCGTGCTGGTGGTGGGTGCCGGATCGTCGGGCGTGCAGATCGCCGACGAACTGCAGCGTGCGGGCAGGCGCGTCTATCTGTCGGTCGGGGCGCACGATCGTCCGCCGCGCGCCTATCGCGGCCGCGACTTCTGCTGGTGGCTGGGCGTGCTCGGCGAATGGGACGCGGAGGTCATGAAGCCCGGCAGGGAACACGTCACCATTGCGGTGAGCGGCGCGCGCGGCGGCCATACGGTGGACTTCCGGCGACTCGCGCATCAGGGCATCACGCTCGTCGGACTGACGAAGTCGTTCGAGAACGGCGTGGCGATCTTCGAAACGGATCTCGCGGAGAACATCGCGCGCGGCGACGAGAACTATCTGTCGCTGCTCGACGCGGCCGACGCCTATGCCGCCCGCAACGGCCTCAATCTTCCCGACGAGCCTGAAGCCCGCATCATTCCCGAGGATCCGGAATGCGTGACCCATCCGCTGCACGATCTCGATCTGGCGAAAGCCGGCGTGACGTCGATTGTCTGGGCAACCGGCTATGCACTCGACTTCAACTGGTTGAACGTCGATGCTTTCGATGAAAAGGGCAAGCCGAAACATCAGCGCGGCGTCTCGAAGGAACCGGGCATCTATTTTCTCGGTTTGCCGTGGCTGTCGCGCCGTGGTTCCGCGTTCATCTGGGGCGTATGGCACGACGCGAAGCATATCGCCGATCATATCGTTACGCAGCGCAAGTATCTCGCTTACTACGACGGCCCGCAGCGCGATGCACAAAGCCCCGGCGAGGGCGGCGCCGAAAACCCATCCGCCGATTCACGCGTTCGCAAACTCAGCGTGATGGGCGTGAATTGATCTGTACGCGTCTTTAATCCGCGATCCCTTTCTCCCCAGTATTGAGGTGCATTGATGAGCCAACCCACGCACACCCGTATCCGCATGTTCAACACGAAGGATACCTATCCGAACCAGACGCTCGATAACGACCTTTGTCAGGCCGTGCGCGCCGGCAACACCGTCTATGTGCGCGGCCAGGTGGGCACGGACTTCGACGGGCGCCTGATCGGCCTCGGCGATCCGCGTGCTCAGGCCGAACAGGCGATGAAAAACGTCAAGCAACTGCTCGCGGAGGCGGGCAGCGACTTGTCGCATATCGTCAAGACGACGACGTTCCTGACCGACATCCGCTACCGCGAGCCGGTCTATCAGGAAGTCGGAAAGTGGCTGAAGGGCGTGTTTCCCATTTCTACCGGCCTCGTGGTGGTCGCACTGGGTCAGCCGCAGTGGTTGATGGAGATCGATGTGGTGGCGGTCATTCCCGATGGATGGACGCCGCCGTCGGCCTAAGGAGCGGGACATGACATTTTCTATCGTCGGACGGTGTGCTGAATCCGGACAGCTTGGCATCGCGATCAGTTCGTCCAGCATCGCGGTGGGCGCTCGATGCCCCTGGGTGCGCGCGGGCGTGGGCGCGGTCGCGACTCAGAACGTCACGCTGCCGGCTCTCGGCCCGCGGGTTCTCGATCTTCTGGAGAACGGATCATTGGATCCGGCCGCGGCATTGGAACGCGCGCTCGGCGGGAGCGAATGGAGCGAGTACAGGCAGGTGACGGTGGTGGACAGCCAGGGCCGTACGGCCTTTTTCAGCGGCAAGCAAGCGCTGGGCACGTATCACGCTGTCGCCGGCAAGCAATGCGTGGCGGCGGGCAATATGCTCGCCGGCGTCGAAGTGATCGAGGCGATGGTTCCGGCGTTCGAGCAGGCATCCGGCACACTCGCCGAGCGCCTGCTCGCGGCCATGCATGCCGCGATGGCAGCCGGCGGCGAAGCGGGGCCCGTGCATTCGGCGGCGCTCAAGACCGTGGGCGAGCAGAGCTGGCCGATCGTGGATTTGCGGGTCGACTGGGCGGACGACGATCCCATCGGTCAGCTCGACAGCCTGTGGCAGGCGTATCGGCCGCAGATGCAGGACTACATTACGCGGGCGTTGAATCCGACGGCCGCCCCCAGCTACGGGGTGCCGGGCAATGAATGACCGATCCAGCCGCGCGCTGCTCGAACGGCTGATCAGCTTCGCCACGGTCAGCCGCGACTCCAATCTGGAGATGATCGAATTCATTCGGGATTACCTCGGGGAACTCGGCGTCGAGAGCGAGCTGTTCTATAACGCCGAGCGCACCAAGGCGAATCTGTTCGCCACCATCGGTCCGCGTGAGCGAGGCGGCGTCGTGCTGTCCGGCCACACCGACGTGGTGCCGGTGGACGGCCAGGCGTGGACCGTCGACGCATTCCGTCTTACCGAGCGGGATGGGCGGCTCTATGGCCGCGGCACGGCCGACATGAAGGGCTTCATCGCGTCGGTGCTGGCGGCGGTGCCCATGTTTGTCGAGCGCGAGCTGACGCTGCCGGTGCACCTCGCGTTTTCGTACGACGAGGAAGTGGGCTGCCTCGGCGTGCGGCCAATGCTGGCGGAGCTGGAGCGGCGCCCGCACAAGCCCGCGCTGTGTCTCATCGGCGAGCCCACCGAGCTCAAGCCGGTGCTGGGTCACAAGGGCAAGCTGGCCATGCGTTGTCACGTGAAAGGCGCGCCTTGCCATTCGGCTTACGCGCCTTATGGCGTCAATGCCATTCAATACGCGGCGCGGATGATAGGCCATCTGGAAGAGATCGGCGAGCAACTGGCGCAGCCCGAGCATCACGACGAGCGCTTCGATCCGCCGTTCTCGACCGTGCAGACCGGTGTGATCAAAGGTGGCCGTGCGCTGAACATCGTGCCGGCGGAATGCGAGTTCGACTTCGAAGTGCGCGCGCTGCCTGGCTTTAACGCCCACAAGGTAGCCGACCAGTTGCAGACCTACGCCGAAGCCGAGTTGCTGCCGAAGATGCGCGCCGTGAAGTCCGACACCGAGATTCGCCTTCAGCCGCTGTCCGCTTATCCGGGATTGGCCACTTCGCCCGATAGCGACGCGGCGCGTCTTCTCGCGCTGCTGAGCGGTTCCACCGAATTCGGCACGGTCGCGTTCGGCACCGAGGGCGGCCTTTTCGAACAGGCCGGCATTCCCACGGTAGTCTGCGGACCGGGCAGCATGGACCAGGGACATAAGCCTGACGAGTTTGTCACTGTCGAGCAATTGCGCGATTGCGATGCGATGCTGACTCGCCTCGCGGACTACCTCTCGACCACATCCTTTCAATAATATTTCACTTCCCGATTCGAACATCGACTCAATGATTTTTTTGGCTTTTGTTTTTGAAACATGTTAAAAAGCATTCCGTTATCGTATGTTGACATCATGGCTTCACGCAAAGCGGCAACACTGGTGTCGACGAATGACGCGTAGTAGCGGTTGAATCAATGCTTTTCAATTAAATATAAGAAATATCACGAGGCATCGAACGCTCGATTGAAGCGAACCCGAGTTCCGGGGCGCTGCGGGGAGCGGGCAGGCATCACGTCCGGTGATGCATGCGTTCGGTGCAGCAGCGGCCGTCGCGGATCGGATTTGCCGGCGTAAAGGCAAGTCGCATGGGCCTGATCCACGGTAGTACGGCCGCAAAGCGTCCGCAGGAGCGGACGCGGTATCGGTACGCATTTGCCTTGCGCAAGTGCATGCGAATACGCCATGCCCATCGAAAAACTCCTTGTTCCGCTACCCGCGGGCCTGAAAGTCTACGTTGAACGCCACGTATTCGATCCGGCCTTCGAGAGTGTCATTCTGATCAACGGCGCGTTAGCCACCACGGCGTCGTTTGGACAGACAATCAAATACCTCGGCGAGCGCTATAACCCGATTTGTTTCGATTTGCCCTATGCGGGACAATCGAAAGCGCATAACGAATGCGGCTTCATTCTCACCAAAGACGATGAAGTCGACATTCTGTTGCATCTGATCGGCCTATTCGAGCCGGGCTTCCTGTTGTCGGTTTCGTGGGGCGGCGTGGCGTCGTTGCTCGCGCTCTCGCGAGCGCGCACGAGCGTGCGCCGCGCCGTCATTGCGTCGTTCTCGCCGCTGCTCAACGAGCCCATGACGGCCTACGTAACCGCGGCGCGCGACTACATCGCGGCGGGCGAAAACCTGAAGGCCGCGCAGCTGCTCAACGACACCGTTGGCCGTCATCTGCCGCGGATCATGAAGCTCTACAACTACCGCTATCTGTCGACGCTGCCGCGCGACGAGCAGCACCAGGTGGCGTTTCATGTCGACCAGATTCTGGCGATTCGACCCGAGCAGTATCTGCACGAATTCCGCAATATCGACTGCGGGCTGAAGTTCATCAACGGCGAGCTCGATGATTACACCACGCCTGACGATGTCCGCTCGCTCAGCCTTCATCTGAAGCGCGCCGAGTTCGCGACCATCGAGCAGGCCGGCCATTTCCTCGATCTGGAAGGGCGCGCCGCGCTGCGTCAGGTGCGCGCGTCGATTCTCGATTACTTCGGCGCCGCGCCGGTTCAACAACCCGTGCGCGCGCTCGACTGCTTCGACGCGCTGAGCGGCCGCGCGTCACTCCCGCTCGCGCCCGAACCCGCCATCGCGAACATTGCCGCCCCGGCGCTGCAGGCCGCCGCCGATCACTCGTTCTAACAGGCCGAACTACCGTGAATATCGCTCAGAGCATTGCCATCGTCGCACCGTGGACACTGTGGCTGCTGTATTGGATCGCCACGTCGAACCGGGTCAAGGAGACCGCGCGCAAAGAGGCGTCCGTATCGCGCACCTTGCAGTCGATTCCGTTGATCGCCGGCGGCGCGTTGATCGTGCTGCCGGAATTCAATGCCGCGGCGTGGTCCTTCGACTCGCATTCGATCGGTGCGCTGCAATACGCCGGCTTTGCCGTGCTGCTTGCCGGCCTCGCGTTTTCCGTGTGGGCGCGCTTGCATCTGGGCACCAACTGGAGCGTGTCGGTCACGCTGAAGGAAGATCACGAACTGGTGCGCAGCGGCCCGTATGGGCTCGTACGGCATCCTATCTATACCGGCTGTCTGCTGGCGCTCGCAGGCGCGGTGCTGATCGGCATGCAATGGCGCGGCGCGCTCGGGCTGCTGCTGATTTTCGCTTCGCTCGCATACAAGGTGCGGATCGAAGAGAGCTGGCTGACCGGGCACTTCGGCCGGGCCTATTCGCAGTATCGCCGCGACGTGGCCGCGTTGATCCCGGGTCTCTTCTGAGCTGCCGGGCATGACGCGAGTCATCATTACGGCGATCGGCTCCGCGGGCGACGTGCATCCGCTGCTCGGCATCGGCGCGGAACTCGCGTCGCGCGGACACGAGATCGTGTTCTGCACGCATGCGCCGTTCGCGCAAGCGGCGACGCACCGCGGCTTCACGTTCGTGCCGATCGGCACGGCCGCGCAATACGCGCAGGCCATGGAGAACCCGGCGCTGTGGCATCCGCGCACATCGTTTCGCACCTTGTGGGCGGTCATAGCGCCAACCCTGCGGGCGCATTTCGACACCCTGGCATCCTTGACCACGCAAGACACCGTGCTGGTGGGCACGTTATGGGCCTTTTCCGCGCGGCTGATGCAGGAGCTATACCACGTGCCGTTCGTGTCGGTTCAGGTGTCGCCGTCGACCCTGCTCTCCGCGCACGCTCCGCCGACCCATCCGCGGCTGACCATTCCACGGCGCTTGCCGCTCGCGGTGAAGGTGGCGCTGATGCGTGCGATCGAACGGTACGCGCTCGACAAGGTGTGCGGTCCGGCGCTGAACGCGCTGCGCGAGGAACTGGGGCTCGCACCGGCCACGCGCATCGTCGGCAAATGGTTGCATTCGACCGATGGCGTGCTATGTCTTTTTCCCGACTGGTTCGCGCGGCCCCAGCCCGACTGGCCGGCTCCGTATCGCATGAGCGGTTTTCCGCTCTTCAACGACACGCTTGAGCGCGCGCCCGATCCGCAACTCGATGCTTTTCTCGCCGCGGGCGAACGGCCCGTGGTGTTCACGGCGGGCTCGACGTTGATCGATCAGGCGCGTTATGGGCGAGCGGTGCGCGACACGCTGCGGGAGAGCGGACTGCGCGGCATTCTGTTGCGGCCCGACGCGACAATCGAGCATCGCGCCGCTGAGGATGAGGCGATTTCGTTGCCCATGCTGATCGAGCGCCGCTATGTGCCGCTGCAAACCCTGTTGCCGCGTTGTCGCGCATTGGTGCATCACGGCGGCATCGGCACGGCGGCGCTGGCCTATGCCGCCGGTATTCCGCAAGTGGTGACGCCGTTCGCACACGATCAGTTCGATAATGCGCGGCGCGTCGTCGCGAGTGGTTGCGGGGTTCGGCTCGACGGCCCCGTCGAGGCGCGGACTTTGACGCGCGCGCTCAGGCAGGTGCTCGGCAATCCGTCGATAGCGACGCAGTGCGGGCGCATATACGACCGGCTTGCAACATCACCGAATGGATGCGAAGCGGCGGCGCGCGTGATCGAGGGTTTCATGCAGTCGCACCTGCGGCAACAAGGCGATGTTCGCGCGTTGTCGACCACGTTGTCGCTTAGCGGGCAGAGCGTATGAGCACCGCGGCGCGACTGCCGGAGCGCGGCGACGCAAGCCATGATGTGCGCCCCGGCATGGACCGCGGGCGCGAAAAACACAACGAGCACAACGAGCACAACGAGCAAACCATGCGCGGCGCCCGCCTCGCGTTGCTGACCTTCGCGCTCTCGCTCGCGACCTTCATCGAGGTGCTCGACTCGACAGTGACCAACGTCGCGGTCCCGGCCATTTCCGGCGGCCTTGGCGTGTCCAACAGCCAGGGCACGTGGGTGATCAGTTCGTACTCGGTCGCCGCCGCGATCGCCGTGCCGTTGACCGGCTGGCTATCGCGACGGCTCGGCGAAACGCGCCTCTTTCTCGCGGCCGTGATCCTGTTCACGCTGACCTCGCTGCTTTGCGGCGTGGCCGGCGACTTTCATGTGCTGGTGGTGTGCCGCGCATTGCAGGGCCTCTTTTCCGGGCCGATGGTGCCGCTCTCGCAAACCATCCTGTTGCGCACGTTTCCACCCGATAAGCGCGTCGTGGCCCTGGCGCTGTGGGCGATGACCGTGCTGCTCGCGCCGATCCTGGGGCCGGTGGTCGGCGGCTGGATCATCGACAGCTTCTCGTGGCCCTGGATCTTCCTGATCAATTTGCCGATCGGCATCTTTTCGTTCGCGGTGTGCACGACACTGCTGCGTGCCGATACCCGTGACGCGCACGGTGCGACGGCCGCGCCGGTCGACTTGCCGGGCATCGTGCTGCTGATCGTGGGCGTCGGTTCGCTGCAGGCGGTGCTCGATCTCGGTCACGACCGCGGCTGGTTCGACTCGCCGCTCATCCTGACGCTCGCCATCGTCGCCGCGCTCGCGATCGTGTCGCTGCTGATCTGGGAGGCGGGCGAGAAGGATCCGGTGATCGACCTCAGTCTGTTTCGCGACCGCACGTTCTCGTTCTGCGTGTTGATCATTTCGCTCGGGATGATGAGTTTCTCCGTAGTCGGCGTGATCTTCCCGTTGTGGCTCCAGGCCGTGATGGGCTACACCGCGTATCAGGCCGGGCTCGCCACGGCTCCGCTCGGCGTGCTCGCGCTGGTGTTCTCGATTCTCGTCGGGATCTTTTCCGCGCGTTTCGACGCGCGCGTGCTCGCCACGTTCGGCTTTCTGATCTTTGCGGGCGTGCTGTGGTGGGACGCGCACTTCACGCTGACGATGACCTTTACCCAGATCATCACGCCCGGCCTGATTCAGGGTATCGGCTTGCCATGCTTCTTTATTCCGCTGACCGCCGCGACGCTGTCGCGCGTGTCCGACGACAAGCTCGCCGCGGCCTCCAGTCTGTCGAACTTTCTGCGCACGCTGTCGGCCGCGTTCGGCACGGCGATGAGCGTGACGCTGTGGGACAACCGCGCGCTGTATCACTACGACGTGGTCGCGCAGTCGGTGGCGAAGTCCTCCGGCAACACGCAGCGCTTCGTTCAGATCCTGCACGGCATGGGCATCGACGGCGCGCGCGAACTGAGCACGCTGCATCATATCGTGCAGCAACAGGCGTACATGATGGCGACCGGCGACATGTTCTACATGGCGAGCGTCACCTGCCTCGTGCTCGCCGCGATGATGTGGCTGACGCGCCCCAAACGCGGCGCCGCGATGACACCAGGTCACTGAGGAAATCGACATGACGATGCTGGGCGCGTTGGTCATCCTGTTCCACCCGAGCGAGACGCAGTTGGCGCGAGCCGTGGCGATGCATGCGGAGTGCGACTGTCTGCTGGTGGTCGACAATTCCCCGCAGCCGGACAGCCGCGCGGCCCGGATGCTGCGCGAAGCAGGGATCGAGGTGCTGCATCACGGCAATCGCCACGGTATTGCCGGCGCTTTCAATGGCGGTCTGAGCGCGCTATTCGAGCGGGGCGCGGATGCCGTCGCGCTATTCGATCAGGATTCCGACGCGCCGGCCGGCT
Source organism: Paraburkholderia aromaticivorans (assembly GCF_002278075.1). NCBI lineage: Bacteria > Pseudomonadati > Pseudomonadota > Betaproteobacteria > Burkholderiales > Burkholderiaceae > Paraburkholderia > Paraburkholderia aromaticivorans. The sequence continues at coordinate 2,564,672 of NZ_CP022989.1, forward strand.
ATTTCGACGTGATGCGCGACCGGTGTGCGTCGCTAAGCGGCGGTGCGTTCCTTGCCGGCCCGCGCATCTTCGATGAAAACGATCAGCGCTTCCTGCCGGAACTGGCGACCAGCGGTCTCGGTGTCGAAAGACTGTCGTTGCGCGCGGACCTCAGCGTGCAGCGCTGCGCGTTCCTGATCTCGTCCGGTTGTGTGATTTCGCGCGAAGCGTTCGCGCGTCTTGGCCGGTTCGACGAATCGTTGTTTATCGATCATGTGGACACCGAGTATTGCCTGCGTGCGTTGTTGAGCAATGTACCGATATACGTGGTGCCGTCGCTGGTGTTGTCGCATCGGATCGGTACGCGGCGGCGCCATCAATGGGGGCCCTTCGAGTTGACGACGATGAATCACCCTGCATTCCGGCGCTACTACAGCGCGCGTAACGGCATGCAATTGGCGTTCCAATATGGAATGCGTCTGCCGGTCGCGTTCGTGCCGAATCTGCTTACGTTGTGGCAAATCGTCCAGATCGTGCTGCTGGAAAAACACAAGCTCGGCAAGCTGAATGCGATTGCACTCGGTTTGATCGATGGATTGTTCGTGCGGATGGGGCCGCTCGCGCGGACCCGCCCGCGCCTCGCGGCTAAAACGGCCGGGCCGGTCGGCGTGAATGCGCCGGCCGCGACCGAAGGTGCGATGCCTCGCACGCACCATTCATGAGGCAGTCGATGCGATGGTTCATGCGCCATTCGTGGCCCTTGCTGCTGATTGCAGCGGCGCTGAGCGGCTGCGTCAGCGATGCCGGCCTGCACGCGAACGTGCAGCCTCGCAAGCCATCCGCCGATGCGCTCGCGCAAACCGCCGGTTCGGGCGCGACGGGCGCGTGGCCCACGCCCGATTGGGTCAGGCGCTATCGCGATTCGCAGCTCGACGAGTTGCTTGCCGAAGCCCTGCAGAACAACCCGGACCTGCAGATCGCCAAGGCACGCGTGGGCGCCGCGCAGGCGCAGCTCGAACAGTTCGCGTCACTGACCGGCCTCACCGGCACGGCGCTCGCGACCGTGAGCAAGACCCGCTTGCCGCAACCCGCGGATGTGGCCAACGTGTCGGTTGGCGGCCAGCAGATTCCGGTGCAGGTGTTCAACGATCCGACGGTGTCGCCGGCCGCGCTGCTCGCGGGTCTAAGCTATCAACTCGATCTGTGGGGCAAGAATGCGGCGCTCTCGCGCGGGTTGCTGTCGACGCGCGACGCGGCACGGATCGACGCGGAGCAGGTGCGGCTCACGCTGACGGTCGCGATGGTGACGCTCTACTGCGAACTCGATCGCGCGTACGCGATGCGGGACATTCTGCGGCAGAAGCAGCAGGCGGCCGAGCAGGTCGATGCAGTGTTGCGCGAACGTAGCGCGCGCGGCCTCGATAACGCCTACGACGCCGCGGACGCGGCGCTCAAGCAAAGCCGGCTCGCCGCGCAACAGACGCTCAACGACGAGCGCATCACCTTGACCGAGTTGCAGATCGGCGTGATGAGCGGGCGCGGGCCGGAGCGCGGTTTGTCGCTGCATCGACCGCAACTGGCTGCGGCGGCAGATGCTCCGCTGCCGGCGCATCTGCCGGTGGATCTGCTGGGCCGCCGCCCGGATATCGTGGCGGCGCGGTTGCGGGCCGAAGCCGCGCTCGCCAATGTCGACGCCACGCGCGCGCAGTTCTATCCCGACGTGAATCTCGTCGCATTCGCCGGTTTGACTGCGTTGACGCCTGCCGCGCTGTTCTCGCGCGCGGCGATGACCGGCTCGATCGGCCCGGCGATCTCGCTGCCGGTGTTCGACCGCAACCGCTTGCGCGCACAACTGGGTGGCGACTATGCGAACGTCGACGCTTCGGTGAGCCTCTACAACAAGACCGTCGACGAAGCGCTCGGCGAGGTCGCGCGCCAGCTCGCTTCATTGCGCACGGTGGACACGCTCACGAACGAGCAGAGCCGCGCGGTGGAGGCGGCCACACGCATCGTCGCGATTGCCGAAGAGCGGCACCGGCGTGGTATCGGCATGCAGAAGGACGTGACGCTCGCCGACCTCTCGTTGCTCGATGAACGCGCACAGCAGGTCGATTTGCAGGGCCGCCGCAGGCTGTTGCAGGTTGCGCTGGTCGGCGCGCTCGGTGGCGGCTTCGACGAGCGCAAGGTGGCCGGCGCGCCGATTTCGCATGATCAGACTTCTTTTCCCTCTCACGCGCGCATTACGGATACGCACTTCGATTGAATGCACAACGATAAACAGGCACATGACGCCGCCGGCTGGACCGAGGAACGGGTCAACGCGGCAAGCGCGGCGCTCGGCGAGCGCAATCGCATCCGGGCGACGCGCCGGCGCCGCTTCGGCATTTTCTTCGGCGTGGTGGCGCTTGCCGGCGCGGCGTGGCTGAGCTGGTGGGGGGTGAGTGCGCGCTTTTTCGAAGAGACCGACGACGCTTACGTTGCCGGCAATATTGTCCAGATTGCCGCGCAAATACCGGGTACCGTCACCGACATTCTGGTGGACAACACGCGCCAGGTGCGCGCGGGGCAGCCGCTCGTCAAACTCGACGACGCCGAAGCGGCGGCGGCGTTCGCACAGGCGCGCGCACAGTTGACGCTCGCGGTGCGGCAGGTGGCGAACGCGACGATCTCGCGCAAGCTCTACGTGCAATCCATCGACGCGCGCCGCGCCGAGCTGGCGTTGGCGCAGCGCGCGTTGGCGGCGCGCGACCACGCGTTGGTCGAAGTCGTGTCGCCGGAAGAACTGGCGCGCGCGCGCGAAGCGGTCGCCGTTGCGCAGGCGAATCTGGCTTCGGCACAGGTTCAACTGGACGCCGCACGCGCGCTCGGCGGCAAATTTCCGATCGAGTCGAGCCCGCCTGTTCTGCAAGCGGCCGCGCAAGTGCGGCTCGCCTATCGCAATCTGCAGCGCACGACTATCGTGTCGCCCGTCGACGGCACGGTCGGGCAGCGTTCGGTGCAGATCGGCCAGCAGGTCGGGCCGGGTATCGCGCTGATGTCGATCATTCCGCTCGAACGTCTGTGGGTCGAGGCCAACTTCAAGGAAGGGCAGATCCGCGGCATGCGCGTGGGGCAGGCGGTGCGCATCGTGTCGGATGTATATGGCTCGCAGGTGGTGTATCGCGGGCGGGTGGAGGGCTTTTCGGCGGGCACCGGCAGTGCGTTTTCGATGCTGCCGCCGCAGAACGCCGCCGGTAACTGGATCAAGGTCGTGCAGCGTGTGCCGATCGTGATTTCGCTGGACCCGGCCGATCTCGCCGCGCATCCGCTGCGGCTCGGATTGTCGATGCAGGTGTCGGTGGATACGCACGTGCGCAGTGGCCAACTGATCGGCAACGATACGCCCGCGCCGACGCAAAGCACGCGTGTGCATGACAACGTTGCGCGTGATGCGGATGCGTTGATCGAGAGAATTATTCGGGAGAATAGCGAGCGGGGAGGGGATAGATAGCGAATTGCGGTGCGCTCGCAGGCTGTTGGCTACGAGCGCGCACACGGGGCAGCCGGATTCTGCGCCGGGTTGCAGGAACGGGAGCCGGGAGGAAGCGCTTGCCCGATATGGCGCCAGGGTGATCGACCCGCCGGCCGGCGCCTGCGCTAATTCCCGCTCGTGGCCTGCAGCACTTTCATCACTTCCGCTGCCGTATGTTCCGAATGCTCGCGTAGTAACCGGGCGAGGCATGCTCCGTCGCGCCTCGACAGCGCATCCAGTATTGCACCGTGTTCTCCAAGAGACTCGCTCCACCGCAGAACATCGGCATTGGCCGCGCCTCGCGCGCGGTGGATCTTGCTCATCAACGAAGCGTACAGGTCGGATAGCACGGCATTGCCGGCCACATCGACGATCTGCTGATGCACTTTCTGGTTGGCGCGATAGTAGGCCGTGCGCTTGCCCTCGCGGTGATAAGCCTCCATGGTGCGATGGCGCTCCAGCAGCACTCTCATCTGCTTGTCGTCAATACGCTGCGCTGCAAGTCGACCCGCGGTTTCTTCCAGTCCATGCAGCACTTCAAAGATCGCGCCTATCTCATCCTTGCTGATTGGCGCGACCTGAAAACCCATGTGCTGCCGGTGTGTCACGTGACCTTCAGTCACCAGCGTTTTGAGCGCCTCGCGCAAAGGCGTTCTGGAAATGTCGAACTGCTCGCACAGGGCTTTCTCGTCGATATGCGCGCCGGGAGGCAATTCGCCTTCGAGAATCATCTCGCGCAACTGTTCGGCGATCGCGGCGTACATGCCCGTGCCGCGCAGGCTGATGCGCTTGCGTGTCTCAGCCGTTAATGACTTCATCTCCATGCCGTCCCTGTTTTCCTGTTTCGCTTAATTGTCTTACAGGTTGGTTCGATGTTCCACAAAATTAAATATGTATAAAATTCAAGCACTTACAGCGCTTGTAATTCATAATTAGGCATCATATACTGCTCTGGCGCATGCAGCGCACCGGACCGGGAGTGGTCCCGGCTACAAAACTGAAACCCGAATGCCATGTTCAGGCAAGACGGAGGAGACAGAGATGCGATTCGTAGAGACCGCCGTGCAGGCCGAGGTCAGGACCGGCGTACGCTGGAAAATCTTTCTGATCATGCTGATGCTCATTTCGATCAACTATGTGGACAGGGCCTCGCTGTCCGTGGCCATGCCCCTGATCGCAAAGGAGTTTCATATAGCCCCTGCTGTGCAGGGCCTGATTCTGAGCTCGTTCTTCTGGACCTACGCGTTCATGCAGATTCCGGGGGGCATGCTGGCTGATCGTTTCAAGCCGCGTATCGTGATTGCATGCGCTACCTTGTTCTGGGGCTTCTTTCAGGGCATTGCCGCAGTCTGCTCGACAGCCACCGCGCTGATCCTCACGCGGCTGGGGTTGGGACTCGCCGAAGCACCGATCTATCCGGCCGGCGGCAAGCTCAACGCAATGTGGATGACGCGCCACGAACGCGGCCGCGGGGCGACGCTGCTTGACGGTGGCGCGCCGCTGGGCGCCGCGCTCGGTGCGATCATCATCTCCGGGCTGATCAGCGAGTTCGGATCCTGGCGCACTTCGTTCGTGGTAGCCGGGGTGGGCACCATGCTTGCCGGTGTATTTGCCTGGTACTACATTCGAAACAATCCGGGCGAGCATCCGGCAGTCAATCAGGCCGAAGCCGACTATCTCGAAGCGGCGCTGCAGGAGGAACACCGCAGCGAGCCCGTTCATGCCAGCGGACGTAGCCTTGATTTTTTCCGGTACCGCTCGGTGTGGGGCATGTTCTTCGGCTGGATGTGTTTTAACTCCGTGTTCTACGGGTTGCTCACCTGGATGCCGAACTATCTGAACAAGGTGCACGGGTTCAATATCCAGCAGATGGGCGGAGCCAGTTTCGCAATCTTCTTCAGCGGCTTCGTGGGTGAGCTTGTCGGCGGATGGATCGCGGACAAGTGGAAGGCGGCCGGCGGCTCGCCCAACCGCGTGATGCGAACCCTGTTCGCCATAGCAGCCGTAGCGGCCACGGTGTCGATCTTCTCGGTGGCTTATGTCGGCAATCCGGTGACGGTCGTGGTGCTGCTTGCATCCACCTTGTTCTTTCTGCGCTGGTGCGGTCTCTATTGGTGCCTGCCGTCCATCCTCGGTACGCGCAACAAGATCGGTTTTCTCGGCGGCCTGATGAACCTTGGCGGCAATATCGGCGGAATTCTGGTTCCGATCATTGTTGGCCTGATCGTTCAGACGACCGGCTCCTACTTTCTGGCCTTGATGTTTTTCGCCGCCGCAGGCGTAGGGCTCTTCGTCTGTTCGGCGCTCATCGATTACGAACGCAAGCTGCCGGTCTGAGCGGGGCTTTCTCACCTTCAACAACTGATTACAGACTTCATCATGAGCAAACGCGTCCTGATCGGCATGCTTACCCCTTCGTCGAACACCGCGCTCGAACCGATTACAAGCGCAATGGTGGCCCAGTTGCCCGGTGTCAGCGTCCATTTCTCGCGCTTCACGGTCACCGAGATCTCTCTGTCCGAGCGGGCGCTCGGACAGTTCGACACGACCCATATCATTCAGGCCGCCAGGCTGCTGGCCGACGCGAAGGTCGATGTCATCGCATGGAATGGCACTTCGTCCGGCTGGCTCGGTTTCGAGACCGACCGCCGCCTGTGCCGCGAGATCGAGGACGCGACCGGTATCCCCGCGACCACGTCGGTGCTGGCGCTCAACGAGATCCTGGAGAAAGCCGGCGTGAAAAAATTCGGCCTGGTCACTCCATACCTCAAGGAAGTCCAGCAGAGGATCGTCGCGAATTACCGCGACAAAGGCATCGACTGCTCTTGCGAAAATCACCTGGGCCTGAAGGTGAACTTCCAGTTTTCCGAAGTGACCGAAGATACGCTGCGCGCACAGATCGGCGAGGTCGCGATGCACCGCCCGGAGGCAATCGTCACCTTCTGCACCAACCTGCGCGCCGCGCATCTTGCCTCAGAGGTGGAGCAGCACCATGGTATTCCCCTCTACGACACCATTTCCACCGTGGTATGGAAATCGCTAAAACTCGTCGGCTACGATACGACCCGGCTCGCGGGCTGGGGCCGGCTCTTTGCCGAAGTCGCGTAAGGGATCTGCCATGACAACCATGTACGACCTGGTCATCCGTAACGCTGACGTGGTGACCGCGTCAGAGCGTTTTAGCTGCGATATTGGCGTGAAGGACGGCATCGTCGTCGCGCTGGGCCGGCATCTCGATGCAGCAAGGCGCGAACTCGACGCCACCGGCCTGCTGGCGTTGCCCGGCGGTATCGACGCCCATTGCCATCTGGATCAGCCAATGCCCGACGGGCTGAAGATGGCGGACGATTTCCACACGGGCACGCGTGCTGCCGTGTGCGGCGGCACCACGACCGTGATTCCCTTTGCCGCACAGGCGAAGGGCCAGTCGCTGAAGTCCGCGGTCGACGACTACCATCGCCGCGCCAACGGTCGCGCGGTCACCGACTATGCGTTCCACCTGATTGTCTCCGATCCGACGCCGGAGGTTCTGGAGCGCGAGTTGCCGGAACTGATCGCGGCCGGTTACACGTCGTTCAAGATCTACATGACCTACGATGACCTCAAGCTCAGCGACCGCGAAATCCTCGAGGTGATGGATGTTGCGCGGCGCAACGAGGCGCTCGTCATGGTGCATGCGGAGAATTCCGACTGCATCGCGTGGCTGACGGACAAGCTCACCGAAGCCGGAAAACACGCGCCAAAGTATCACGCGGTGTCACGGCCAGGGGTGATCGAGCGAGAGGCGACGCACCGCGCCATTGCTTTGTCCGAACTCGTCGACGTGCCTATCCTTATCGTTCACGTGTCTGGCGAGGACGCGATCGAGCAGATTGAATGGGCCCAGCGGCGCGGCCTCAACATTTACGCTGAGACCTGCCCGCAGTACCTGTACCTGAGTGCCGCGGACCTCGGCCATGAGGATGGTTATCACGGCGCGAAGTGCGTTTGCAGTCCGCCGCCGCGCGACGCGTCGAGCCAGAAGGCCGTGTGGAGTGCGCTAAAGCGCGGCGTTTTCAGTGTGTTCTCGTCCGACCATGCGCCGTTCTCATACGACGATCCGCAAGGCAAAAAGCCCGGAGGCAAAGAGGTGTCGTTCGAGCATATCCCGAACGGCATTCCCGGCATCGAGACGCGGTTGCCGCTGCTGTTCGATGGGGTGAGCCGCGGCACGCTGTCATTGAACAAGTTCGTCGAGCTGACCTCCCTGAACCCCGCGAAGCTGTACGGCCTCTATCCGCGCAAGGGTACGATCGCGATTGGCGCCGATGCCGACATCGTGCTGTGGGACCCGCGCAAGCAGGTCACCATCCACAACGACGCACTGCACCACAACGTCGACTACACGCCGTACGAAGGCCGAAGCGTGCAAGGTTGGCCGCAGCACTGCCTGTCACGCGGCGAACTGCTGGTCGAGAGCGGCCGCTATCTCGGGCCGGAGGCCGGTCGTGGCCGCTTTCTCGCCGCTGGCAAGCCGCAGTTCGTCGACCTCTGATATCGGAGCGCAGCATGAAGATACTGGTGATCAACCCAAACATCTCCGAAAGCGTGTCGAAGCTGATTCATGCGGAGGCGCAGCGCAGTGCATCGCCTGGCACGGAAATCGAGGTCGCGACCGCACAGTTCGGCGTCGCGTACATCGAGACACGCTTTGAAGCATTGGTCGGCGCTTACGCGACAGCGTGCGTGGCCGCCGAGCGCCATGGCACTTACGATGGTGTCGTGGTTGCAGCATTTGGTGATCCGGGCCTCCAGGGCATCAAGGAACTGATCGACGTGCCGGTCGTCGGCCTGACCGAGTCCTCCCTCATCACCGCGGCAGCGCTCGGGCAGCGCTTCTCGATCATTGCGATCTCGCCGCGAATCAAGGCGTGGTATCGCGAGACTGTCGAACGCAGTCATCTGGCGAGCCGGCTCGCCAGCATTCGCGCGCTCGAGGAGCCGTTGCGCGATATCGGCAGCGTGCAACAGGATTACGCCGCAAGACTGAAGGTTTTGTGCAATCAGGTGGTAGACGAGGACGGTGCCGACGTCGTTATCATCGCCGGCGCGCCCCTTGCAGGGCTCGCACGGGAGATCCGCAACGAACTGCCGGTGCCGGTGGTGGATGGCGTGTCGAGTGCGATTACCCAGCTTGAGGGCCTTATCCGGCTAAGTCCGAAGAAAGCGACGAAGGGCAGTTTCAGCCATCCGCCAGTCAAACCGAACCGGGGTCTGCCCGAGCCGCTCGAACGGCTACTGAACGGTGGACCGAGCGACTTATCCGCGCGTACCACGCCAGCCGCTCAGACCGGCGGATGATGAGGGGGTCGCACCGCCCTGATCGACAACAGGCCGCCTGGTTCAGGAAGCGCTGGAGGAAAGGAGTATCGTCTTCACATTCAAGCCTGAGTAGCGGGTGATCGAGACTATCTCTTTCAGCTATTCGTATTGAATAGTCAAGGAAGGGCTTTGATCAACCCGCAATGCCGCGCGTCGCGCGATCGAAAACGTCAACGGGTAGCCGGAGGCACGCCATGCAGGAAAGAGAAATACGTGAAGCCCTGAATGCACACTGGCAGGCGTCCGCGGCCGGCGATCTCGACGCGGAGCACGATATTTACGACGCCGACGCCGTCTGTGACTATCCTCAGTCGGGCGAACGAATCCTCGGGCGAAAGAACTTGCAGGCACTCCGGAGTCATCATCCGGGCAAGCCGGCAGGGTTCGATGTCAGGCGAATTCAGGGAGAAGGTGATCTTTGGATCACTGAATACGCCATCACCTATGGCGACCGACTGAACTACACGGTGAGCATTATGGAGTTCAGCAACGGCAAGGTCGTTCACGAGACCCAGTATTTTTCGGAGCCTTTCGAAGCACCGGCTTGGCGGAGCCAATGGGTCCAGCAGATCGCGTAACAACGCGTTGCGGCGATCGATCGAGGCGGTCGCAACGCCGCGCTTAATGCATTTGCGTCACTTCCATATCGATAGAAATTGGAAGGCCGCGCGCGCCGGCGAGGGTAGCATGGGCGTTTTGCCCTTTCGCTTTCCTCGCGTATCTAATCGATGTCAGTCAAACTTCCACGCTTCGGCGTCTGGGCGCTCGTGCACGGCAGCCGAGCCGCATTGCAGGATCCCGCCGAACCCTACGACGCCTCGTGGGCGCGCAACAAGGCGCTCGTACTCGAGGCCGAGCGCCTCGGCTACGACTCGGTGCTCGTCGCCCAGCACACCATCAATCCGCACGACCCTTCGCTCGACCAGCTCGAGGCATGGACCGCATCGGCTGCATTGGCGGCGCTCACGTCGCGCATCGAGATCATCACGGCGATCAAGCCCTATCTCTATCATCCGGTCGTGCTCGCGAAGATGGCCCAGCAGATCGAGCACATCAGCGGCGGGCGCTTTGCGATCAACCTGGTGAACGCGTGGAATCGTCCGGAGCTCGAACGGGCCGGCATTGGCTTTCCCGAGCACGATGAGCGCTACGCGTACGGCCGCGAATGGATCGAAGTCGTCGCCGCGCTGCTGCGCGGCGAAGTCCTCAATCATCACGGCGATCACTTTCGTATCGACGAATACCGCTTGCGTCCTGCCGATCCGTTTCGCGCGCGCCCGCGCATCTATGTGGGCGGCGAATCGGAGCCGGCGCGCGAACTGGTGGCGGCGCACGGCGACGTGTGGTTCATCAACGGACAACCGCATGACGATGTCGCGCGTCTCATCGCCGACGTCTCCGCTCGCGCGCGTCCCGCCGGGCAGGATGCATTGCGTTTCGGGCTGTCGGCCTTCGTGATCGCACGCGAAACACCGGCGCAGGCAGAGGCGCACCTCGCCCACCTGTTCGAGCTGGCCGAGCTCGACAAGCCGCTGCGCGAACGGCAGAAGGCCAATATCGATCCGAAAGCCGTGATGCACCAGACCTTCGCGCAATCGCCGCGGGTCGGTTCGAACGGCGGCACGGCCGCGGGGCTCGTCGGCGATTACGATAGCGTTGCGCGGCGCGTCGCCGCGTTTCACCGGGCGGGCATCGAACTCTTCATGCTGCAGTTCCAGCCTTTCGAAGCCGACATGCGCAGCTTCGCGGAGGAGGTCGTGCCGCGCGTTCGCCGGCTGCTGTCCAACTGAGCGCAGCCGGGCCCGAAGCGCGCGCGACGTGGTGTGATCAGAAGAACGCGCCGGTGGGCGGAAGCTGGCCGTTCAGCAGGTTCTGCCCGAGGAGCCGTTCCTTGTACAGGCGCGGATTGTGTGAAGCAATCACCTTGATGTTGCGCCAATGCCGGTCCAGCGCGCCCACACGAGACACGACCGAGCCCGACCCGAGGTCGATCAGCCAGCTGGCGATCTGCGGGGCGAGGTCGTCGATCACGACCTTGGCTTCCGCCGCCGCGAACGTGGCAGCCAGCGTGGTGTCGTATTCGTCCACGGTTGCATAGCTGTCCCAGGCACGCTGAAGCGCTGCCACGGCGCGATCGGCGGTGGCCTCGACGCTGGCTGCATAGGCGCGAATGCGGCCGAGCAGCGTTTGCAGCACAGGCTCGTCCGTGGGATGCGCCGCGTCGCCGTGATAGAAGTTGCGCCCGCGTGCGCGCAGAACCTCGACGGCGTCCAACGCGACCCGCCGCACGATGCCTGCAATGCAGTTGGTCAGATAGACCTGGTGAAAGGTGTATCCCCACGGCGCCGCTTCGCCGGTTCGCGGCGGGTCGGTCGGATAGACATGAGCCGCGGGCACGGTCACGGCATGAAACTTAGCCGTGCCTGAGCCCGTGAGGCGCTGACCGAATCCTTGCCAGTCGTCGTCGTTGCTGACGCCCTGGCCGCGGTCGAACACGTATTGCACGGTCCTGCCTTCACGGCTTTCCACTGCGAGGCCGACGAATGCGTCGTTGTAGAGATTGCCGGTCGCGTAGACCTTCTCGCCTGAGCCGAGATACGCGCGCCGCGCTTCGTCCCATTCGAGCCGGCTCAGGACCTGGCTCGGTCGCGCGCCGGCCGCCACCGCATCGCTCTCGGTGAAACTGAGGCCGACGGTTTTCCTGTTCCTCGTCAGATCGAGAACGTGCGCATGGAACGGGTGGTCCCGGCGTCTGAGCGCCGCTTCGACTTGCCACAGATGATTGCGAAAAGCGTGAGCGATGTTCGAATCCGCCGCGGCGACGTCGCGTGCCACGACGAACAATCCGCTCAACGACACGTCTTGCGCGCCGGCGTCGGCCGGCAGGCGCAGCGCGCCGAAGCCGAGCGCCTTGAGCATCGCGATCTCCTCGTGCGGCAGACGATGATTCCGTTCCCGCTCCGCCGCAGTCGATGCGATATGGGCGATGCTTTCAGCAAACCCGAGTGTGGCGGACAATGGCGAAATAAGCGTGGTTCCCATGATGTGCCTCATCAAACCTTGACGCTGTAATCCGCGACCTTGATTCGCGACTTGATGATCTTGCGTTCCGCGAGCCAGTCGGCGGCGCGTTGGAACTGCGCGATGAATGCGGCGTCGTCGGGTTCGTGGAATTGATTCACACGCTTGAGGCTCGTCAGATAGTCGCGCACCTGATCCGGATATCTGGCTTCCTGCTGCACGAGCTGTTCGGATTCGGCGGAGTGCGCCGACTGCCACGCGCCTTCGACGTAGTACGCGTCGATCACTGCGCGAATCAGTTCGGAATTCTCTTCGGTAAATTTTCGGCGCGTCACGAGAGAGCTGTAATCGATCGGGAAATCGAGGTCGCGTCCTTCGTTGAAAATGTCCCTGGCGTCGTTGGCGTGGCGCGCGATATCCACGGCCGGGGACCACATCGACCACGCGTCGACTACACCTTGCGCAAACGCCGGCGCGGCATCGGGCGGATTCAGGTAGACGAACTCGACCTTGCTGCGGTCGATATGATGCTTTTCCAGCGCTGCGATCAGCAGGAATTCACCCAATCCCGACCGGTTGATCGCCACTTTGCGGCCCACCAGATCGGCCACCGAATGGATACCGCTCGATTTCTTCACGATGATCGCGGTCGAGCGGGGCGAATAGATGTCGAACGCATTGAAGACGAGCGGTGAGCCGGCCAGCATCGCGGCCAGTGCGGGTGTCGTCGATCCCCAGAAGCCGAAATCCGCGCTGCCGCCGACCACAGCCTGAATCGAAGGCGCGTGATTCGGGAACGGCCCGACCCATTCGACCTTGATGCCTTTTGCAGCCAGCGTCTTTTCGAATACGCCGCGCTGTTTGGCAATGTCCGGCAGGGCGCCGTAGCCCCAGCCGACGCGAACAGTATCGGTGTTGCGGGTCAGCTTGCGCGGCTCGGCTGCGCGAACCGGAAACAGGCTGCTGGCGGCGGCGCCGGCCAGCAGGCCACCCGCCGCGCGCAACAGTTGGCGGCGGCTCAATGAAGAATCGTTCATCCTTATCAGGTCCTTGGAGTCATGCGGAAAAAGCGCTCAGTGGGACTGAACGCCGAGTTCATCGAGCAGGATCGGCCGCAGTGCCTGCGGCGTGTGGTGTTTGGGTTCGAAGGAAGCCGCGATGCGCCCCGCGCGCATGACGAGAATCCGGTCGGCGAGCGTGAGCGCTTCGTCGACGTCATGTGTCACGAGCAACACGCCGGGGTGATGGCGCGCGATGAGTTCCTCGACGAGTCCGTGCATCTTGATGCGCGTGAGCGCGTCGAGCGCCGCGAATGGTTCGTCGAGCAGCAGCAACGCGGGCTCGCGGACGAGGCCGCGCGCCAGCGCCACGCGTTGCGCCTGACCGCCAGAGAGGTTGCGCGGCCAGTCGTCTTCGCGGCCGCAAAGTCCGACTTCGGCCAATGCGCGCGCCGCCCCGGAGCGGCCAACCGTCGTTTCATGACCGAGCGCGACGTTCTCCCACAGCGTCGCCCAAGGCAGGAGACGGTGCTCCTGGAACACGACGGAAGGACGTTCGGGCGCGCGAATCTGACCGGCGTCGGGCTGATCGAGCCCGGCCAGCGCGCGCAACAGGGTAGTCTTGCCACATCCGCTTTCGCCGAGCAGCGCGACAAATTCACCTTCGCGGATATCGAGGTCCAGCGCGTCGATAACGACACGGGTGCCGTAGCGGCGCTGCAGACCACGCACCGAGACGGCGAGGGGGGCGCGGTCTGCCCGCGCTTCGGTGAGAACCGGAGCGGCGGCATCCTGGGGCAGTGCAAGATCGAGGCTCACTTGTGCGCTCCGTCGGTGTAGTTCGCGTGCCATGAGAGGAAATGCGCTTCAAGCAGCCGCACCAGCGCGTCCGCCACGACGCCGATGATCGCGTAGATGATCATGGTCAACAGGATGACGTTGGTCTGGAGGAATTCGCGGGCATCCATGGCCAGAAAGCCGATGCCTTTCGTGGTCGCGAGCGTTTCGGCGATGACCAGCGCGAGCCAGGCATGGGCGAGCGCATAACGCACGCCCGTGAGAATCGACGGCATCGCACCGGGCAGAATGATCCGTCGCACAACCGCGCTCCTGTCCAGCCCGATGACCTTGGCGAGTTCCATCAGCTTCGGATCGATCTGGCGAATCCCAAGCATGGTGTTGATGTAGATGGGGAACAGTACGGCGAGCGCGACCAGAAAGATTTTCGCCGCTTCGCCGACCCCGAACCAGACGATGACGAGCGGCAGCATCGCGAGAAAAGGAATCGCGCGCACCATCTGGATCGAGCGATCCAGCAGCGCCTGCGCGAGCGGCGAAAAGCCGACCAGGATGCCGAGTGCAAGTCCGATCGTGCCGCCGATCGCAAAGCCCGCGGCGGCCCGTAACAGTGAAACGCCCAGGTGAACGAAGAGTTCGCCGTTTCTGGCCAGATCCAGCGCGGTTGCGGCAACACTGCTCGGGGCGGGCAGCACCTGAGGGGCAATCAGTCCAACGCGCGCCGCAACTTGCCACAGTACGAGTATTAGAGCGGGGACGATCCACGATAGCCATCTGTAGAACGCGCGTTTCGACACGCCCCGGTAGAACCGGGTCGAAGCGACATAGCTGCTGCGAGAATAAGTGACGTCTGCCATGTCGGTCCCAGATTAGCCATGAAAAAGGACTGCTCCGAGAGGGAGCCAGTACGGGTCAACACACCTCAGGGCGAATTCATTTTGCCCAGTGATCCGGATGGCGAAGATGTATCGGCAAAAGGCGGTGCCTCGCGAAGGCGAGTTTGTTATTAGAGGCCGACTGGCATTGCGATGACAAACAGTTTTTTATGCTTTGCTTTTCAGTTCTCGCGCATTGCCTGCAGCGGTCGACGGTTGGCGCGCGACGGCTCGGGCGTTGGTGTCTTTTCCAGGGTTGCTTGATAGTGGGGCGCGTGGGGGGGCGGGTAAGCTTTCCACGCGCCGTGTTTAAACGTCCTTAGTATCGAACACGAGCAGCTCGACACCGGCCTGGGCGAAATTGGCCAGATCGCTCGCTGTCGCTTTGCCTTCAGGTGAACTGAGTGCCTGCTGCAGGGAATCCATCGAATCAAAGCTCAGGATCGCTGCGAGATAATACGGGGAGGCACCTTGCGGGGTGGCTACCGGCCCGGCGCTGACTTGGTAGCGCTGAAGCCCGGATATCGTTTTCGCAAGCGGCACATGCTTCGAAAAGTAGTGCGCGTCGAACGCGGTCGGGTCTGACGGTGTCTTGTACAGTGCGACGAGCTTTGCCATGGTCATGTCTCCTTGAGGACCCGGCGAGTGCGGTGCGTGACAGAATGAGCGTCTCGCGCTCCACTCCGCCGGCGGCCGGGATCGTGCCAGACTGATACGGGTTCGGCTATCCAGCCGTTTTACCCGGGCGAGATTTCAGCTTGGATTCTACGCCCGGACAACGCGCCGTGAACCGGCTGATTGCAAGCGGCAGCATTTCGTGCACGATGGACGGCACGGGCTGGTAGAGATCGTCGCGCATGCTTGCTTGACGCGTCGAATCGAGCAATTCGATGGCAGGGCAGAATTGGCATTGGCCGCCGGACAGCAAGCGCCCGATGTGAACGGCGGCCATGTCAATGTAGACAGAGGCGAGAATCCACATGACTCAAATGAGACAACCCGAAGACGCGCTTCACGTGTTTCAGACCGCCTGGAACAACCACGACATGGAGTCGCTCGGAGCACTGTTCCATGACGATGCGACATTCGTGAACCGTTTCGGGCACTACGTGCGCGGCGTGGAGGCGATTATCAAGCTGCACGCGCCTATCCACGCAACCATCTACAGCGATTCAACGCTGGAGAACGAGTTGATCGACGTGGTCGCGATCGGCGAGGACGCAACGCTCATGCATTTCTGGAGCCGCCTCACGGTGGGTGCGGCGCATCCGGCGGGCGCGCATGCCGTCGATACGCTGATCCTGGCCGTGCTGACGCGGCAGGTCGGCGAGTGGCGAATCAAGGCACTCGAAAACGTCACCCTGACCAATCCCCGCACGGGAGAAGCTGTCTTGAGAGACGGCCGGGGTCTTTGATCGAGCGGTAAAGGGATTCTCAAGGGGATTTTCAGGGCGTATACGGCCGTAGGCGGTTGTGCGCTTGCGGGTCGACCACGTATCCGCCATGGGGGGCGGGCATGGTTGCCGGATCCCCGCAGCAACGCTGGGCCCGTCAGCGCTGGACCTGGATCACGTGTGCCTGAATCTTCGCGTCGACTGGTCCCGTGCCGAATCGCTCAACGATGGCAGCCGCGGACGCTGCCGTCGCCTCTTGAAGACCCGCTGCGGAACGGGCCTCGATCTCGTTGCGCAACGGCGTTCCCTGGCAATAGGCGACGGCCGGCACGCGCGCCGATGCCGCGCGGCTGCGCGCCGCGATCGTTTCGACGCGCGGCGCCGCGTCGAAGCCCGCAGCCGCGAGATCGCGGGAAATCACATGCGTGTCGAAATAGCCGTGCGGTGTGCGCACCATGAAAAGCGGTGGGTCCGCCGGGAAGAGGGCAGCGAGCGTCGCCGTGACGGTATCGGCCAACTCGTTTTCCTCGATGCGATCCCACACGTTGAACAGGAACAGGCCGCCGCGCCGAAGGACGCGCCGGGCTTCAGAGAAGGCGCGCGCTCTGTCCGGAAAAAACATGGCCCCGAACTGACAGACGACCATGTCGAAACTCGCGTCGTCGAACGGCAGCCGGGTCGCGTCTGCCTGTTGCCACGTGACCGGCCTTGGGGTGCCGATTGCCGCGGCGCGATCGAGCATCGGCTGATTCAGGTCGGTCGCCACGAGCTCGACATGTGCGGGCAATGCATGCGCCATTGCGCGGGTCACCACGCCAGTGCCGGCCGCGGTCTCGAGCACACGGGACGGCTGGTGCGCGGCGACCCGCTTCGCGAGATCCGCGGCGTAGGGTTCGAAAATCAGCGGAACGAGATGACTGTCATAGAGCTCGGGGATTGAGCCAGCGAAGCGAATGTCGGTACCGACGCTGTCGAAGCTGTCCATGGCGCCTCCTTCATGCTCATGCGGAAATTCTAGGTGCAGCGCAACGGATTGAACAGTCGTGCCGCAAGGATCCGCTCTGGCATCCTTGGCGCGTGGGCCTGGGTTCGCTTTCCGACCGCACTATGACCGCTTGCGCTATTCCACACAATCGTCGAATCGAACACGGCTTGGGGCGGCCGCGGTCTCGCATCGGGCCGCCCGTTCCCAACGCGAAAGCGCCGACCACAATCGATCCGAGCAGCGAGACCATGGCGAAATAGCCCAACACCGCCTCAACGCTCAGACACGTCAGCAGTCCACCGATACTGATCGGCCGATCACCGAAGAGAAAGCCGCGCAATGACCTTGCAAACCACGGCTGAGCCGCCGCAGGCGCGACATCCGTTGCAAGCCAACCAATCGCAATGCAATCGCGTCACGCTTGACTGGCGTTTCGTGTCGGCCGCCCATTCGCGAACGACCCGATCGACCATTCAGCCGCGAGCGCGCTTCGCCCAGCGCGACGATTACTCGATCACCGCTTCGATCAGGCGGGGGCCGCGTTGCGCCATCGCGGCCGCGAACGCCTCCTCGAAGGCGCGGCGGGAACGCGCGCGAAAGGCGGGCACACCGAGGCCCTGTCCGATAGACGCCCAGTCCAACGCCGGTCTGCCGAGGTCGAGCATCGCCGCGGCGCCGGGACCATTCGACGCAGCGCCCACGCGGAGCAACTCGTTGTTGAGCACTTTGTAGCCGCGATTGGCGAACACGACAGTGACAATGTCGAGGTTCTCGCGTGCCTGGGTCCAGAGCGACTGGACGGTGTACATCGCGCTGCCGTCGCCGACCAGCGTCACGATCTTGCGGTCTGGACTCGCAATGCCGGCGCCGGTCGAGACCGCCATCATGCTGCCGATCGCGCCGCCGGTCAGGTTAAGAAAATCGTGCGATGCGGCGTTGTTCAGGATTTCGTAATGAGGCAGGGTCGACGAGATGCCCTCGTCGGCCACGATCGAGTTCACAGGCAGGTGCATCGCCACGATCTGAGCAATGCTTTTCGCGTCGAGCGCGCCGTCGAGCGACAGCGCGATGGCTTCCCGCCGGGTGACCCGTGCCTGCGCGCCCCGCGCATCCACCGCCTCCATGAGGGCCGACAATGCGGCCGCGCTGTCTTCGTGCGGATGCGTCAGCACGGTGATCTCGCAACCCTCGGGCGTCAACCAGCCGGGTTTGTCGGGATACGCGAAGAAACTGACAGGGGGGCGCGCGCCGACCAGGATCAGCAGTTCGGTTCCGGCGAGGAATTCGGCTGCGTGCTCGCCGAAATACGGAAGCCGCTCCACCGGTACCCGGTCTTCGCCACGCTCGAGGCGTGGGGCAAAGGTGTCGCACACGAGCCGCGCGCCGGTCTTCGCCGCGATCTTGCCCGCTGCTGTCAGCGCATCGCCGAGCAGCGCTGCGCCTCTCATCAGCAGGACGGTCTTCACGCCTCGCTTCAGGGCGCTGGCGACACGGTCGATCGTCGACCCGTCGGCATGCATGCGCGGCAGAAGTGGCAGCGGTGCCGCGACGCTTTCGGCGGCGTCCCACGCCGTGTCGGCCGGCAGGATCAGCGTCGCGATCTGTCCCGGCGCCGACCGCGCGGCGGCTACGGCGCGCGCCGCATCCGCGCCGACGGATCGGGCACTCGTGGACGAGTGCACCCAATCGGACACCGGGCGCGCGAAGCCCGCGATGTCCGACGCAAGCGGTGCGTCGTATCGTGCGTGCGATGACGCATGGTCGCCGACGATATTGACGATCGGACTGGAAGCCCGGCGTGCGTTGTGGAGGTTGCTCAGACCGTTCGCGAGCCCCGGACCAAGGTGCAGGAGCGTGGCGGCCGGCTTGCCCGCCATGCGTGCATATCCATCCGCCGCGCCCGTCACGACGTTTTCCTGCAAGCCTAGTACGGGCCTCATTTCCTTTACGGCGTCGAGTGCCGCGACAAAATGCATTTCCGATGTGCCGGGGTTGCCGAAACACACTTCCACGTCGCTGGCAACGAGCGACTTCAGCAGGCTTTCCGCACCGTTCATGGTGTTTGCTCCAAAGAGGTCGATAAGTGAGCGCCGACATCCCGGGGATTGGACGCGGCACCGCTTGACGGCCATTCTCGGCAGTCTTAATGTGCGTAACAATGGAGCCGGATTGGAAACTTTATTACCCCATGCGTAAGAATCTCGATTACGGACTGCTTCATGCAATGACGGCGTTTGTCAGAGTCGTGGACGCCGGCACCTTCACATCCGCGGCCGAGCAAATGGATCTCACCACCGCGCAGATATCCCGCCTCGTTTCCGGGCTGGAAGAGCGGCTTCGTACCCGACTGCTCCAGAGAACGACCCGTCGGATTGCATTGACGAGCACAGGCGAGGCGTATGTGGCTCAGTGCCGGGATATCCTCGAACGCGTCAACGTGGCGGAGGCGTTTGCATCGGGATCGACGATCGAACCGGCCGGGCGGCTCAGAGTTCAATGCATGGGTAACTTTGGCAATCGTTACGTCGTGCCCCAAATCGCAGCGTTTTGCGCCGAGTTTCCGAAGGTGAGCATCGAGTACGCGACTTCGCAATACGCGCCTGCGCTTCTCGCGGAGGGCATTGACGTCGGCATCTATATCACGCGGGAGCTCTCCGATTCCGGGCTGGTCGCGCTGCCGTTGGGGAAGATATTCAGCGTGCTATGCGCGGCACCGGAATACGTTGCGCTGCGCGGCGCGCCGAAGCACCCGCGCGACCTGCAGGATCATGCCTGTGTGCAGCTAGTCAATTTTTCCGCGCCCGCGCAATGGGAACTGATATCGGGCAAGCGGTCATTCCGGATGCAACCCGGCGGGCCGATCATTGCCGACAACCCGGACGTGCTGTTAAGCGTGGCGGAGCAGGGCAGTGGAATATCGTTGTTGCCGTTCTTTACGATCAAGGAGTCGATTCGTAGCGGGCGCCTCGTTCGAGTCCTGCCGTCCTGGCGCACACCGGAAATCGGTGTTTTCGCGTTGTACCCCTCCAGACACTTTCTCGACGCAAAAACCAAGGCGTGGCTCGATCTGCTCAAGAGCCGGATCACTCCCGCGCTGGTGGCCGATGGTGCGATGTTTTTGTGACTCGGAGGGTTTCCGATCGACACCTCCCCGGCCGCTAATCGTGAATTGCGGACCGTGCCGCGCAGATGGGCGGCTGGCGGGGCGTGATAACACGCCGCACAAAGCGGGCAGCAACGCCGAAGTGGTTCTGTCGACGGCATGCGTCGGCGTGGGGACGCGATCGTTGTGATCCGGCTGAGGAAGCTGGTTATCCGGCGGCGCAGGATGGCCTCGAATGTTCTGCATTCGTTGCAAAGCGGCCGGTTTCGGCCGGTCGATCTCGCTTGCACCCAGACATCAGAGCGCCTGCTTAGGCTCAGCTAGCCGACTGTCACGGACTGTGCGGCCCAATAGATTTGCCAGCGGGATCCATCAGAATCGAAGCCCTGGGGCGTTCGGCTGACCTACGTCACGAAGCGAGGCAGCGCAATCATCGCAGCGTCAATCTTTGCCCGGGTCGACAACGCGTATCGGACGAGTCCCGATCCTCGCTCCCGTGACCTCGTCGATCGCCACCGCCCTGATCTCAGTTCCTGTTTCCGCATCCAGGAAGCGAACCAGCTTGCCGTCGCCACGGTATTGCCGCCCCCATGCACCGATCATGAAGAGCACCGGCAGGAAGTCTCGCCCGGCAGCCGTCAGAAGGTACTCCTCGCGCGGCGGGTGCTCAGAGTAGCGGCGTTTTTCCAGCAGTCCCTCCTCTGTCAGCGTTGCCAGTCGCCGGGTCAGCATGGTCGGTGCAATGCCCAGACTTTTGCGGAACTGGTCAAAGCGTGTGAGACCGGCATGGGCGTCGCGCAGGATAAGGATGCTCCACGCGTCGCCGGCGACACCCAGGCTGCGCGCGATCGGACACGGCTCATCGCAAAAATTCTTGTCGTCCATACTATTTTGATAGTGACATGCTCTCGATTTACCAGTATAGTCGATTTCAAATTGATAGTTACTACAGTCCTCTTACACGGAGCTTCGCATGGTCGACAGAAGGAATTTGGGCGTGGCCCTTGTTACGGGGGCATCTTCCGGCATCGGGCAAGCCACCGCACAGCGGCTCGCCGACGCAGGCTACACGGTCTTCGGCACCAGCAGACGGGCGGCCCTCACCGGCCAGCGATCCTTCGAGATGCTGACCCTCGACGTCACCAGCGATGAATCCGTCGCCGCCGTGGTCAACGAAGTCATACGACAGGCGGGTCGCATCGACGTGCTGGTGAATAACGCGGGCTTTGGTGTCGCTCCGGCCGGCGCCGAAGAAAGCTCGATCGAGCAGGCCCGATCGATCTTCGACACGAACTTCTTTGGAGTCGTCCGGATGACTCGCGCCGTCGTGCCCCACATGCGACACCAGCGCAGTGGTCGCATCGTCAACATCGGCTCGGTGCTCGGTTTCGTGCCGATGCCGTACGGTGCGCTCTATGCCGCAACGAAGCATGCAATTGAAGGTTATTCCGAATCGCTCGACCATGAACTTCGCACCTGGGGCATCCGTGTCTCGGTTATTGAGCCGGCTTACACGAAGACGCCGTTCGACGCGAATTTTCTGGAGCCCGATGCCAAGCTCGATGCATACCGCGAGGCTCGTGCGGTCGTCAGCAACCGTGTCAATGAGGTAATGGCAAGCGCCACTGAGCCCCGCGTCGTGGCCGACGTCGTGCTGAGGGCTGCAGTTGCGGTTCGTCCGAGACTCCGGTACCCAGCCGGCGCGCTCGCGAGTCGTCTGCAATTGCTGCGCAGATTCGCGCCGGCGGGCATGGTGGATGCCGCGCTTCGGAAGGACCTGCGGCTCGACACGATACCGGCGTCGCGGTCTGGCAGTCCGGTCCCGCAAAAATAGCAGATCGCCATGAACGTCAACTTCCGCAATCTTGCCATCCTGTCTGCACTCGTTTTCTTCGCTTTGGGATTCGCCTGGATGCTTGCGCCGAGTTTCTTTCCGTCAAGGTGGGGTGTCGAGTTCTCATATCCGGTCGGACTGATCGGTCGGCGCGGAGCTGCTCTGTATGTCGGCATTGGGGTGATGTTCTTCTCGGCGAGGAACGCCGAACCATCGTCCGCCCGTTCCGCTCTCGTTAAAGGTTTTACTGTTGCGTGCTTAACTCTTGCGGGCCTTGGGGTCTTCGAGCTCCTCACCGGCCATGCCCGGTCCGGCATCCTGGCTGCCGTCCTGATAGAAGCCGCGCTTGCTCTGGCGTTCGTGTGCGTCGCACGCATCGGGGACGCGAGCCACGAAGCAGGAACACTGAGTTCGTAGTTGCGGAGCATGCTGCGGGGTGCAGGCTCAGGTCCCGATCGCTGCCAAGAAAAGAACGCATGGACCGACAAGTCAAATCTGGGAAACAAAACACTATGCGAGCATTTATTCTCGAACGCTATGGACGCAAGGATGGCGTGCGGATTGGCGAAATGCCGGAACCGGAACTACACGACGATGACGTATTGATCCAGGTCCACGCCGCAGGGGTGAACCTTCTGGATTCCAAAATCCGCGACGGCGAATTCAAGCTCGTTTTGCCCTACCGCTTGCCGCTCGTTCTGGGCCATGATGTGGCGGGGGTGGTCGTGCGGGTTGGACCGCGCGTGCAGCGATTCAAGGCCGGCGACGAAGTCTATGCGCGGCCCAATAAAGATCGGATCGGCGCGTTTGCCGAGCTGATTGCAGTGAACGAAGCGGACCTCTCGATCAAACCGAAGACGCTTACCATGGAAGAGGCCGCCTCCATTCCGCTGGTTGGTCTGACTGCCTGGCAGGCGTTGATCGAAAAAGCGCACCTCGCAAAAGGACAGAAGGTTCTCATCCACGCAGGATCCGGTGGTGTCGGAACGTTTGCGATCCAGTTGGCGAAGCATGTCGGCGCGTTCGTCGCGACGACAACAAGCACGGCGAACGTGAACTGGGTCAAACGCCTCGGTGCCGACGTCGTCATCGACTACAGGAAGGACCATTTCGAGAATATCCTTGCCGACTATGACGTGGTTATAAACAGCCTCGACGCGCAGACGCTCAGCAAATCCCTGCGCGTGCTCAAACCCGGCGGACAGCTCATCTCGATCTCTGGTCCACCGGATCCGGATTTTGCAAAGGAGCTCGGTTTGTCCCGGTTCCTGGCACTGGTGATGCGCCTCCTGAGTTATCGGATCAGGAAGCAGGCAAAACGTCTTAAGGTTAGCTATTCATTTCTGTTCATGAGGGCAAGCGGAGACCAGCTGCGCCAAATCACAGCCCTCGTCGATTCCGGTGTCATACGCCCGGTTGTGGATCGGATCTTTCCCTTCGAATCGACCAGGGAGGCGATGGCCTACGTCGATACCGGGCGAGCCAAAGGCAAAGTCGTTGTCAAGATGAGGTGATGGGTGTGCCCGACAGAAGGGCGGCCATTCCGGGGAAGCAAAGGCGGCCCGCCGCTTTTGATCGAAATTCCCGGGCGGACGGCGGTTGTACTCTGAGAGCTGCCGCCCGCGCAGCGGAGGTCCGAGCGGCTGCTGTGGGTCGACCTGAGACGATCATCATTGCCTCTCGTCGCGACAATATCGCGCCGAAGATTAATCATCCGTTCCATGGACGAATTGAAGCGAGGCGAGATCTCAGCTCTATTTTCGACGTCTTGGCGATACATGGCTGCGGTACGTGCAGACACTTCTCGCTTGCGCATGGCGGGCAACGCGGATGGGCGCTCTCGTGTTTAGCGAGATGTTCGGTGTGCTCGAACAAATGGCCACACTTCTTCCAACAATATCGATACGTTGGCATTTACACTTCTTGAGCACGAATCCACCTGGCCGGTCCGATACGACTCGCCAGCGCTGTCCGGCACTGTGAAAATCCATCTTGGTGCAGGAAATGCACAAGCATGCGTGTCCGGTTCGTACTAGGCTTGATTATGGTCGGGGCGGTCGCAGTCCGACAAAACGTGATGAACCGATACCCGCCTGCTGGCGAAAACCGCCTCTCCCCCAGTGTTCCTGGCGGCACAGAGCGAGGTCCGATATGCAAGTGCTTACGGTAACAATCATCAAACCCGAAGTGATGAACTTCATCCTTGGGCAAAGCCACTTCATCAAGTCTGTCGAGGATCTGCACGAGGCAATGGTCGGTACCGTTCCGGGTATCAAGTTTGGTTTGGCTTTTTGTGAAGCGTCAGGTAAGCGCCTTGTGCGCCGGTCTGGCACCGACGCCGACCTGGTCGAGTTGGCGTGCCGGAATGCCACGGCCATCGGTGCGGGCCACAGCTTCGTGATTTTTCTCGGCGATGGCTATTACCCCGTCAATGTTCTGAACGCGATAAAAGCTGTGCCGGAGGTATGCCGGATATTCTGTGCGACGGCGAATCCCACGCAGATTCTGGTGGCCGAGACAGAGCAGGGGCGCGGCATCCTGGGTGTGGTTGACGGGTTCCCGCCGCTCGGCGTGGAAAACGAGGAGGACGTTCAATGGCGTAAGGATCTGTTACGTGCTATCGGTTACAAAGTGTAGGTGCGGCCGCTCTCCTCGCGCGACCCGCGTGCCGATCGAACCATGGAACATCTACATCTGCACCCCGGCACGCTGTGGCCGGCCATCCTGCGTCAGACTGAGCACGCGCTGCGTCTTGGTGCACTGCGGCCGATCGCGACAATCCAGACGGTGCTCGAAGATCGCGGAATACGTTTTCTCGTCCGTCAGGTCTCCAGCCTCGCGCGCAAGGAGGAGGCCGGACAGCCGCGCAAGGTGGAGGTGGGCGCGTGCAGCGCGGTGAATCCGTTCCTTCCTTACGACCCCGACCTCCTTGTGGCCGATCTCTCGGACACTCACGTCGCCTTGCTCAACAAGTTCAACGTCGTCGACCATCATCTCCTGATCGTCACCCGTTGTTTCAAACCGCAGGAAGCATTGCTCGAGTTTGCGGACTTTGTTGCATTGACCGCCTGCATGGCCGAGTTCGACGGCCTCGGCTTCTACAACGGTGGAGCGGAATCCGGCGCGAGTCAACGCCACAAGCATCTGCAGATCGTGCCGCTGCCGCTCGGAGAATCAGGTCCGCCGCTACCCGTTGAATCCGTGTTTAGGCCCAGCGGCATGGAAGATCCGATCGGCACTGTACCCGGCCTGCCTTTCCTGCACGCGTTTGCCCGTCTGGAACTGGCTCCTGCCGCCTCGCGGCAGGCAGCAAACGCTGCGATCGATTGCTACCACGCGTTGCTCGAAGCTACTGGCCTGAGAGCGATCAATGTGAATGGCGAATTGCATCAGTCGGCACCGTACAACCTGCTTGTCACCCGCCGATGGATGCTGCTCGTACCACGGCATTCAGAATGCGTCGAAGGCATTTCAGTGAATGCTCTGGGGTTTGCCGGATCGCTCTTCGTGCGTGACGCAGCACAGATGGAAGTCATTAAAAGGCTCGGTCCGATGTCCGTGCTGCAACGTGTCGCGGTCCCTGCTGCCGTGGGTCAACCGGGCCCATCTGCATAGCGTTATCGCTCCAAGGCTGAACCTCGGAGGCGGGAATGTGCACGGGCGCTGATTGTCCACCGCGCCTCCGACAGTGAAGTGGTACAGGCCTTGCCGGGTGTGATCCTGCGCGCCAGGCAGTGCGTGCATTTCGTCATCGACAAAGCACCGGATCCCGGTGGCGTAGAGCGTATTGAAACTGTCAACGTTGGGCACAACAGTTGTGCCAACTCACGACCGGATCGCGACGACGTTCCGGCCCAACCTTAATGGGCAAGGGCTTCCAGATGCGAAATAGCTGTGCCACCCGAGACCGTAGATCCGGCCGTAGTGGTGGCCGAAAGTAAGGTCTCAATGCGGCCCATTTCTGCCACTCGCCCCATCCATGCAACGGTTACTCGAACGGCTGGTCCGCCCCGAACCCGGCCGATGCTCGACGCGCGCACGTCGGCCGAAGCCGGCTCCCTCACGGAGCCAGCGTGCTTCATGAATTGAGGGACCGGCTCAGGTTGGATTGCCCCACAGATCGTCAATCGCGCGGATCGCTAGCAGATATCCGTTTGCTCCTGCCCCGCAGATCACCGCCGTAGCCGCTACCGAGATGGTCGAGTGACGATATTCTTCCGAACGCGCATGTATGTTGGTGATATGCAATTCCACTACCGGCCGACGGACGAGCTTGACTGCGTCGAGCACCGGAATCCGGCCGAACGAAAAACCGGCCGGATTGATGATCAGCGCCGCGTCCTGCAGGAACGCTTCCTGGATCCAGTCAATCAGCTCGCTTTCGCTGTTGGTCTGACGGAATACGCAGTCGAACTTGAGCGCGTCAGCCAGCGTCAGGCAGTTCTCTTCGATGTCCTTGAGCGTGGTGGTGCCGTAAATGTGAGGCTCCCTTGCGCCCAGCATGTTCAGATTGGAGCCATTGAGGATGTAGAGTTTGCGAGTCATGGTTTCAATGTGTAGAAGAGCGTTCCAGGGACGTGCCTTTGGTTTCCCGGGATATTGCGATCATCAGGAAGGAGATCAGGTTCAGTGAGCCGCAAACCGCTACGATGGCCCACGGGGACCCGTTAAAGGCATTGAGCAGCGCCACGGCGACGATCGGCATCGGGCCGCCGGTGAGCAGGTTGGCTCCCGAGTACGACAGTGCGGACCCCGTGTAGCGCGCCTCGGTCGGAAAGGACTCAGCGAACCAGACCGGCTGGATGCCACTCTGGAACTGTGTGAATCCGAGGAACGCGCCCATCACGGCCATCGTCATGGCGATCGAGTTCTGGTTGAGAATCGGGAAGTAGATCAGGCAGCAGATCAGCGTACAGAACGAGCCGATCATCAGCGCACGTTTGCGTCCGATCCGATCGCTCAGATAGCCGCCCGCCAGCGCCCCCGCGATTGCACAGACATTCGCAACCATTAGCAGCATGAATCCGGTCTGCTTCGGTACGCCGAGGTGTTTCGTCAGGTAGCTGAGTGAGAAAACCACGATCAAATAGAACAGCGCAGCCGGCCCGCAAAAGAACAGCGTCAGACGCAGCGCGGTGCGCCAGTGGTACTTGAATACGATGCCGAGCGGATTGGCGGCGTGTGCGCGCGCGCCACTCCTGTTGAGCGCCTCGAAGGCCGGTGTCTCGCTAACCTTCCTGCGGATGTAGATGCCCAGCAGCACAAGGACGAAGCTTGCGAGGAACGGGATTCGCCATCCCCATGAATCGAAGTCGTCCGACGAAAGCACGGCGGCGAGCGTAAACAGCGAGAAATTGGCGAGGATCTGGCTGAGCGGCGAGCAAATGCCGAGTAGACCCGAATACCACCCACGTCGCGCTGCTGACGCATGCTCCACCGCCATCAGTTGCGCGCCCGTCGATTCCCCGCCGAGCGCGAAACCCTGGATGATCCGCAACGAGACCAGCAACGTTGGCGCGAGGATGCCAACCTGGTGGTAAGTGGGCAGCAATCCCATCAGGAACGACGACACGCCCATTACCGAGACTGTGACCAGCATCAGTTTGCGGCGTCCCCAACGGTCGCCCAGCATCCCGCAGATCACCGCACCCAGCGGACGTGCGGCGAGCCCGGCCCAGAAGCTCGCCAGCGATGCGAGCAGCGAGGCGGTCGGGTCGAGGGACGGGAAAAACAGCTTCGGAAAGATCGTGGCCGCGACGACGCCATACAACGCGAAGTCGAACCATTCGAGCGCCGTACCGACGGTTGCGCCTGCCACCGCCCGGCGCGCCATCAAGTGAGCCTGCGCGGACTGTTCTTCCGCGGCAAGGTCTGAATT
Organism: Paraburkholderia aromaticivorans; assembly: GCF_002278075.1. Lineage (NCBI taxonomy): Bacteria > Pseudomonadati > Pseudomonadota > Betaproteobacteria > Burkholderiales > Burkholderiaceae > Paraburkholderia > Paraburkholderia aromaticivorans. Next base: position 2,592,409 of record NZ_CP022989.1, read on the forward strand.
AGCAAGAAATGACATGTTGTCTCCTGAATTTTCGATATGTTGAAACGTTCGCTTCTGGCGACGAACCAGTGCTATTGTTTGCGCTGCAAAGAGGGGGCGTTCCGTACCGGAACTGCATTTCACATTGTGGAAGTGGGCGGGACATGTCGCTCAAAAACGGTCTAAGAATTCTCGATTTGCTGGCGTCGCAAGGCGAAGGCGTGGGCCTCGTTGCCATTGCGGATGCCTTGTCCCTGCCGCGCAGCACGTGTCACCGCGTGCTCGCCGAACTCGTTGAAGGCGGGTATGTCAGGCAACTGGCCGATCACAGCCAGTACATCCTGACAATGCGCATGACGTCGAACGGACTCGAGTTCCTGAGCCTGACGGGGATCGCAGATATCGCCCAGCCGATCATCGAACGCGTCGCCGCGCAGAGCGGTGAACTGGCGCGGCTGTCGTTGGTGGACGGCGAAGCAATTATCTGGGTGGGTAAGGCGGACGGGCATCGCATCGGCTTTCGCTACGATCCCGACATGGGCCAGGCTGCGCGACTTTCATGCACGTCGACCGGACACGCGTGGCTCATGACGATGACCGACGAACAGGCGATCGCACTGGTTTTGAAGCAGGGCTTCGGACAGCCAAACGAGTTCGGACCCAATGCGCCGACGACGCTCAAGGCGCTGCTGGGTTTCCTGCACGCCGCGCGTGTGCGTGGTTACGCGATGATCGACGAGGTGTTTGCTCCGCGCATGTCAGCGGTGGCGGTGCCCGTGGTAAGCGGCTCGCGCTGCGTCGGCGTGATCAGTCTGGCCGGTCCACGGGTGCGGCTGACCGCCGAGAAGATCCACGAGTACTCGGTCCTGCTGCGCGAGGCAGCGAATGAACTGGCCCAGTTGAGTAATATGGCGGGGTTTCCCAGTCGGCCGCCACTCGGTAAGGGATGAGGCGGAACTGGATCAGCGCCGTGTGGAAAGCAAGCCTGATCCACTTCGATCGAACTGCTGAGGAGGCGCTGCTGCATCACGGGAGAATGGGCCGCAGGCCAAAACGCGGCTTGAGCGATAAGGAGCACTGGCATAGGTCGGCTGTAAAGTTGCTTTGGCGCAGAGCTTATCGGTGCGCTACTTTACCGGGCCAGGAAAGCGAACTTCATCCAGCCTCCCCATCCATCTCACTTTGCACCAGACTGCCTCGTCCGTTCGCGAGTCAATGCGTCTGACGGCGACTTATTGCCTTAGCGTCGATTCCATCACACGCAACGTTGCCTGTCCGTGGACGTTTTTGAGCGGGAAGTAAGCCCGATGCGTAAGTTGATCCACCGCGACGACATGTGCATTGGGGCCAACGTGAGCGTCGCCGATTTTCGATACGGTGCCTGCTTCGGCTCTGAAAATCGAGACAATGCCGGCTTCGCCTGCCACATAAACCAGATGCTGTGCGGAGTCCAAAGCGAGGACATCCGGATCGTGGCCGACGCTAAAGGATGAGGTGACGTGCATCGTGCGCATGTCGAGTACCAGCAGTTTGTCATTGCCCTGGCACGCTATGAAGGCGAGCCGTTGTCCTGGATCGATGAGCAGTCCGTGATTGCCGCGTGCGCCGGGTAAATCGATACGCGCGACGATTTGATCGGTGGCGGGGTCGATGTCCACCAGTTGTCGTCGGGACTGAACGTTCACGAAAATGTGCCGGGAAACCGGATCGTACTGGGTATTGCCGGCCTCGCCGCCGAGCGGGATCGTCGCGATCCGCGTGTTCGAGCGAACGTCAATCACGGTCTGCGTCGCACCTGTTTCGTCGGATACATACAGTTTATGCGCATCGGGAGCGTAAGCCATGCCGTCCGGGTAGGTGCCACCCGGCATACGCGCGGTGACCTTCAGCGTCACCTCATCAATTGCGACAACCTCGTGCGACCCCGTAGCCGACGCATAAACACGTGACAGCTCAGGAATCGCCAGTACGCCATGCACTGAGGCGACGTCCGGAATCCGGCTGACAACGCGCGCAATGCGCGTATCGAACACGATGACCTGGCCGTCACCCAGGTGCGCGATGAACAGCAGATGACGCCCCGGATCGAGGCTCGCGTAGTCGAGTCGTGTCGGCCCTCCGCCGAGCGGCGCGTCGGTTATCAACTTGAGTGGCAGACCGCCGGGTTCAAAACCATCACCTGCACGCGAAGCCCGAAACGCGACGAGCGCCAGCACGGCAGCGAGAGCGTACGCGAAACGAAGCCGCCAACGAGCGACCGGCCGGATATGAAGTGAATTCATGACCGTACTCTACTCGGTGAGTTTCACCCGTCGGAACACCCCTAGCAGGGCAAGGTCATAGCTAATCTTGAGCACCCCGCAGGCGATAAGCGGGGCGCCGACCCATCCGACAGCCAGCAGCGCTGCTGCCAGCGTGGGGCCGAGTGCCGCCGCCAGGCTTCTGGGTACCGCTGTGAAGCTCGCGGCTGCAGGCCGCTCGGGCGGCGTCACCACCGCCATTACATAGGCGGTCCGGGTTGGCACGTCCATTTGCGACAGCGCGCTGCGCATCAGCAGTAACGCTAGCGTCAGCAGCAAGGACGGTGCGAGAGCGGCAGCAATCAGGCAGAGGCTGGATGGGATGTGGGTGAATACCATCGTATTCAGCAATCCGATCTTGCGAGCCAGCGGCACCGCGGCGAGCTGCGAACCTGCGGTCAACAACCCTGCCCAGAAGAAGAACTGACCCGCCGCGGCCAGCGAAAGGCCAAAGCGCTGCATCAACCACAGCGACAGCAACGAGTTCACGACCAGGCCACCAGCGAATGCGTCCACGCTGAAAAGTAGTGCGAGGCGCGTGACGATTCCGCGCGACGGACCCAACGATGCGTTGCGAATCGGCTCTTGCTGTTGCGGTTCTGGCAACCTGCGATAGAGGAGCCACAGAGCAAGTCCGACCAGCGCATAAACGCCGAACATTGCGCGCAGGGCAGCAAGCAGTGACAGGCCGATGTGCAGGACCACCCACCCTGGAATAGCTGCCGCCAAAGCACCCACGGCGGCGGACACCGCGCCGACCAGGCTATAACGGGCAAATATCGCTGTGCGCGCATCGCCTGCGGCTGAACCCGCGAGGATCGCCAGTTCAAGCGGTAGAAACAGGCTGACGTCCCCTGAACTGGGGTTGAGCGTTCCGCCGAACGCGACGATGAGCAACGGCCAGAGCGAAGACGATCCCATGAAGCCCATGCCGGTCGCGGCCATCAGGCCCGCTGCAAGGATGAGCACGCGACGCGGCGGATGGCGCGCGGCGAAGATTCCGACCAGGATTGTCGCGAGCGCCGAACCGATCAACGTGGCGCTGCTAACGAGTCCGACGTCCAGTAGACCGAAACCTAGAGCGAGCAGGTACGCCGGCAGAAGCACCGCGACGAATCCGTCGCAGAAACCGCGCAACCCGCGACCGATGAGCAGGGGTACCGCGCTTTCGTCTGCCCCGGCGGGCAAGATCAGGCGTGCCAATGCACTGTGACCGGCGATCGCAGACTCTCTCCTAGATGTGCGCATCGCCTCGACACCACGCATGGAGCGCGCCGTACACAACCGTGCCGTGCCGCAACCGCTCGTGGTCGCAATCGCGGGACAGCCCGATCGAGATCGCGTAAAGCCCGCTCGCCTCCGGAGCCGGGTCGAGCCGACTTGTGTCCGCGCCGCGCACAACTAGATACCGTGAGAATGAACAAGCGGATAAACGACAAGACCAAATAGTGCCGCTGCGATGACGATGACCGGCTCCTGCAGTTTCTTGAAGCGCAACAGAAGCAGCACGGTTGCGAGCGCCAACGCAATGGTTGGGATATCGATGAGAGATCGTTTCGCGATGACCAGAACGGAGCCCGTGATGGCTCCAACGGCGGCCGCCGTGATGCCATCCACGAACGCCTTGACGCCCGGCAGCTTCCCGTATCTCTTGAAGTACGGTGCCGGAAGCACGGTGAACAGGTAACACGGCAGGAATGTGGCCAAGGCCGCGACACATGCGCCGGCCAAACCTGCCACCAGGTATCCAATGAATCCGACTGTGATGACGACCGGTCCCGGTGTAATCATCGCCACGGCAACCGCGTCGACGAACTGGCGGTCATTCAGCCAATGGTGCTCGGTGACGACCCCGCCGTACAGAAACGGCACGATGGCGAGACCGGAGCCGAAGACGAATGCGCCGGCTTTCGCGAAGAACAGCCCGATCTGTCCGAGCAGTGGAAGGTCGACACCGCTCAGTAAGCCGCTCATTGCGGGCAGGTACCCTACAGCAAGTCCGTGTACGCTGCCTTTGGTGAGCCACTTCGGTGGCGCGCGTCGCAACCATCCGATGACGCCCGCGGCGATGAAGAGCCACGCAATCTCCGATTCCGTCACGAACGTGACGGCGGCCAGTGTGAGAAAGATCGCCCATAGCAACTTGTCGGAACCGACCGTCTTCTTTGTCAGCTTGTACGCGCTCATCGCGATAATGCCGACGACCGCCGCGCCCACGCCATAAAAGACCGCCTGCATCCACGACAGGCCGCCAAAGTGCGCATAGGCCCAACCAAGCGCCACAACCATCAAGAACGATGGGACGACAAACGCTATGCCCACGAGCGTGGCGCCGAGGACACGGAAGTGCACATATCCGAGATAGATGGCCAGTTGCGCGGCCATCGGCCCCGGCGCCAACTGGGCCAGCGCTATTCCTTCCTTGTAGTCCTCTTCGCTGATCCAGCCCAACCGTTCGACGAGGTCGCGGTGCATATAGCCGGCCAATGCGACCGGCCCGCCGAAGCCAATGGTGCCGAGTCGCAACATGTAGCGGACCAGTTGACCGAGCGTGTAAGTGGGCACGGCGTGCGTGACGGTGCTCATTGGCGTTTCCCTGCGTCGGTTTTTTCAGTGGCGGCAAAATGCGCCAGCAGCGAATCAAGGACGTTGCTCATTTCTGCCAGCAACGCGTCGTCGGTCAGCGCACGCGCTTTCGCTCCCGTCATGACGGCTTCGAAGCCGATGGCTTCCGGTACCACTTCGCCGCCGATATCGAGCGCATGGACGAGCGTGCCCAGTTTGAGTAGTCCCGGTTGGTCCATAAGACCGAAGCTGGCCACCAGCACTTCAAAGGTCACGCGCTCGCCAACGTGGGAAAAGGCGGCGCCATCGAAGTCGAAGCCGAGGGCGTCGGGAGGACACTCGTCGGGGGATGAAAGCCACAGAAAACGCGCCTCGGAATCAACAAAGCGCCGGATGAGCCACGCGCTCGCCACGCGGTCCACCCACAGCCGCTGGCGCGTCGCCCAGATCCGGCCGTGATAGTCCTCGCGGCGCAGCTTGGGAATGGCGCCTTCGACCTGATGAGGCTCCCCCGGCGACAGGATCGTGTTGGCCAGCGCGACGAAATCCTGCCACGCCGCCTCGGCGCGGGTCGATGCCTCGTTCCTGAAGAAATCGATACCGGAAATCGCCTCGAAGTCCTTGCCCGTGCGCCTCAACAGGCGGGCGATTTCTGTGGGCGAGAGGCTGGACAGGGTCTTTCTCGCATCGGCAAGCGCCCGTATGAAAGCTGCGTACTCGTCGGCCCGGTCGAAAAGGGACCGGAACTCGGCTTCCTGATCCGCTCCGCGACTGGGAGCCCGGATGAGATGCGCCGCCCCACCGGCTTCGCCGATACTCGATCCAAGTTCCAGCAGCTCGGCTTCGGCGGCGTCGGTCGCGGGCAACAGATAAACCCCGTCACGCAGGACTGCGCAGCCTCTGGCTTTGAGAGCGCGCCAGAAGCGCATGCGGGCGGTGGCGTTGTCGGTCGGGAGCGTGAGGACCAGTAACAGCCAGTTGTTCGATGAGTTCATGTTGTTTACGTTACAACATGGTAGCGTACTCTACAAGATGGAGTCCGGGCACGTTTGCCCAACCTGGGCACGGCGTGGTCCGCGCCGCGAGCGCGCGGACGAAGTCGATGGAGGGACGAACGTGGAATACGGAATATGTGTTGTCCAAAGGGCCGATGCCGTCGAACTCTCCGCGCGTCCAGAACTACGATCGTCCTCTCGCAGAGGGACTTCGGTCGTTCGCCGGGACAATACGAACGTCTCCTGAGGGGCGTGACATGCCTTTGCCCAGGTGAGCCCGTCGGCGATGTCCCCGTCCGTACCATGCTGGCGTGAACAGGGCACAATGACCAGACCCACGGGTGCCTGCGCGGCAGGTGTGAAGGTGCGCATCACTCGCCAGCGTATGGTCGGAAAAATCGCCCGACACAGTGGCGCGGACATAGCAGCCGGTGTAACGCCCGGTCGCCCGTGGCATTCCACTGCGCGCCCATGGAACCGGGTGACTATTTCTCGCGACGGACGGGAACTGCCCGGCGAGCGTTCGGATACGTGCTCTCGGCCACGAAGGGACGCTCGCCGGTGTGACACCGAACGACCGCTTTCGATCAAGTCTCTCGGTAAGGCGTCTTCGCGACATCAGTTGAGATACCCGCGGCCGGGCAAGGCCAGACTGAACCCATCTGCAGGCCGCTTCGATCCCTGACGATCAGTCAGCTTAGTGACCGTGCCGTTGGCCAACGGGTGCGTGTGTTTGCTGTGCTCGCCGACTCAGCATCAATGTCACGACGGCGGACACCGCCAACGTCGCGGCGACGACATACAGTCCGGCCGAATAACTACCCGTCACGTTTTTCAGCCAGCCGATCACAAACGGGCCGACGAAGCCGCCGAGATTGCCAACCGAGTTGATCATCGCGATGCCCGCAGCCGCTCCCGCGCCGGAAAGAAACATGCTCGGCATCGCCCACAGCGGCGCTTTTGCGGCGCTGATACCGATATTCACGATGACCAGTGCAAGAATGACCATCAATGCCGTGCTGGCCTGACCGACAAAGACAAAACCCAGGCACGCGAGGACACACGGGATCACCACGTGCCACGTGCGTTCTTCGGTGCGATCGGAATGCTTGGCCCACAGAATCATTGCGACTACCGCCAGTACGCTGGGAATGCCTGCAATGAGGCCGGTCTCGAACGAGCCGAAGCCATACTGACGGATGATCAGCGGAGCCCAAAGGCCGAGCGTGTACAGACCCGCCGACGTACCGAAGTAGATCAAGGCGAGCGCCAGAACCCGTGGGTCGCGCAATGCGCTCAGCGCCCCGGCGGTATGCCCGGCGTGCGATTCCCGTGCGTCAGCTTCGGCCTTCAGCTTCGCAATCAACCACTCGCGTTCTTCGGGTTGCATCCAGTGTGCTTTCGACGGCGCGTCCGTCATGTACTTCAACACCACGAAGCCAAGAATGATTGCGGGAAGGGCTTCAAGGATGTACAGAATTTGCCAGTCGGCCAGGCCGGCGATCGGCGGCAGCTTCATGATCGCGCCTGAGATCGGCGAGCCGATCGCCGTGGAGATGGGAGCCGCCGCCATGAACCAGGCCGCTGCAACGGCGCGCTGGCGCGCCGGGAACCACAGGCTCAGGTACAGGATGATGCCAGGGAAGAAGCCGGCTTCCGCGACGCCGAGCACAAAGCGAAGCGCGTAAAAGGTATTCGGGCCGATCACGAAAGCCGACGCTGCGGAAACGATGCCCCACGTTACCATCACGCGTGCGATCCACAATCGCGCCCCGACCTTGTGAAGAATCAGGTTCGACGGCACCTCGAACAGAAAGTAGCCGATAAAAAACAATCCACCACCCAGGCCAAACGCCGTCGGCGAAAGGCCGATGGCTTTGTTCATTGTCATCGCGGCGAAACCCACGTTGACGCGGTCGAGAAAACTGACGAAATACAGCAGCATGACAAACGGAATTATCCGCAGCATGAGCTTCCGGGAAACCCGGGCTTCGAGATCGGAAATCATTGTCTCCTCCTTGGAGGCTTGAGCATTGCTCTATTGAAAATGGGATACGTAAGCACGCAGTCCGGCAGCCATTGGTCCGGCTTTTATGGTCTGCCGATGGCCAACGGGAGGGCGGATGCTCCGCGATACAACGCCCTGTCGCCGAGTTCCGCCTCGATGAGTAGAAGCCGGTTGTACTTGGCCGCTCTCTCGGAGCGGCATAGAGAACCAGTCTTGATTTGTGTCGCCGCCGTGCAGATGCTTAGATCAGCGATGGTCGTATCCTCGGTTTCGCCGGACCGATGCGAAATCACCGATGAATAGCCCGCCTGTTCCGCCATGGCGATAGCTGCCAGCGTTTCGGTAAGCGTGCCGATCTGATTCGGTTTGATGAGAATCGAGTTGGCGACTTTGCGCTCGATGCCTTCTCTCAGGATCGCTGTGTTGGTCACGAACAGATCGTCACCGACGAGTTGCAGCCGGTCACCAAGCCGCTGGGTCAGCAGATTCCAGCCGTCCCAATCGTTCTCGGCCATGCCGTCTTCGATCGACACGATCGGATAGCTGTCAGCGAGTTTTGCCAGATATTCGACGAAGCCGAGCGAGTCGAAACTCCGTGCCTCGGAGGCAAGCTCGTATTTGCCATCGATGAAGAATTCGGAACTCGCCGTATCCAGGCCGAGGTGAATGTCCTTCCCCGGCGCGTAACCGGCCGTCTCGATTGCGAGCATGATGATGTCGAGCGCTGCCTCATTGGATGCCAACTCGGGAGCGAAGCCACCTTCATCGCCTACGGCGGTCGAAAGTCCCCGCTCTTTCAGGACGCTTTTGAGTGCGTGGAAAACTTCGACGCCCCAGCGCAACGCTTCTGAGAAGGTGGGTGCGCCGACCGGCAGGATCATGAATTCCTGAAGGTCCACATTGTTGTCCGCGTGGGCGCCACCATTAATGATGTTCATCATTGGCAACGGCAAGTGCGCCGTCTGCGTCGTTGCAACGGACCTGTAGAGCGGAACCCTTGCTGCCACGGCCGCCGCCTTGGCTGTCGCCAGCGAGACTGCGAGAATCGCATTCGCACCGAGACGCGCTTTCGTCGGTGTGCCGTCCAGCTCGATCATGCGGCGATCAATGACAGTCTGTTCGATCGCCTCGCATCCGAGCAACGCCTGCCGCAGCTCTCCGTTGACGTGGCCTACGGCGAGCCGGACCCCTTTGCCGGCGTATCGGGTCGTATCGCCATCACGCAACTCCAGCGCCTCGCGCGCGCCGGTCGATGCGCCCGACGGGGCGATGGCAAATCCGGTTGAACCGTCGTCCAGCGTCACCCGCGCGGCGACAGTCGGATTACCTCGGGAATCGAGAAGCTCAAATCCCTTGACGTCTTGAATACGTGCCATTTCACACCTCACTGGATTTGCGCGATGCGCAGTAGATTGGTCGTGCCGGGTGTCCCAAAAGGCACGCCCGCGGAAATCACGACGGTCTGTCCCGTTCTTCCAAACCCTTCTTCGCGGACGGTATGGCACGCGAGTTCGCTGACTTCGAGAACGTCGATGACTTCGTCGCAGAGAACAGGGTGCACGCCCCACGCCAATGCCAGGCGACGGGCAGTGGCCTGTCGCGGGGTCATGCCGATAATTGGCGCGCACGGCCGTTCGCGCGCCATCCGCAGCGCCGAATATCCGGAACTCGTGTAGGCAACGGTCGCGGTCGCGTTAAGCAGACCCGTGACATGGCGCATTGCGTACCCGATCGCATCCGCGGTATTTGCACGAGGCGCCGTATGCGAAGCAGTGATCACCTCGCGGTAGTACGGGTCGGCTTCTGTCTGGGTAATGATGAGATCCATCATCCGCACGGCTTCGACGGGATATTTGCCACTTGCCGATTCGGCCGATAACATCACGGCATCGGCACCGTCGTAGATGGCTGTTGCTACATCGGAGGCTTCGGCTCGCGTAGGAACGGGGGCTGTAACCATCGATTCGAGCATCTGTGTAGCCACGATGACAGGCTTCCCGGCTTTGCGACAGGCCCGCACGATGCGCTTTTGAATCGCTGGCACCTGCTCGGCTGGCATCTCTACACCGAGATCGCCTCGAGCAACCATCACGGCATCTGCTTCCTCTACGATCGCATCAAGGCTTCCGATCGCTGCGGGCTTTTCCAGCTTCGCGACGATCCCGATGCGGTCGCCTACAATTTTCCGCACCTCGAGAATGTCCTCGACGCGTTGAACGAACGAAAGCGCCAACCAGTCGATACCCAGCGTGAGGCCGAACTCCAGATCGCGACGGTCCTTGTCCGTCATTGCGGAAAGCGGAAGCACGACGTCAGGAACGTTGACGCCTTTGCGCTCGGAGAGTACGCCTCCAACAACAACAGATGTTTGCGCGAAGTCCGGGCCGCAACGCTCGACCCGGAGTTGGACACGCCCGTCGTCGAGCAGAAGATTCGTTTGCTCCTTGAGCGCTGCGAAGATCTCCGGGTGCGGCAACGCGACACGATTAATGTCGCCGGGTGTCTTTGCGTCGAGATCGAGGCGGAACATGGCGCCTTTCTCAAGCTTGATGGGACCATCTACAAACGTGCCAATCCGCAGCTTCGGACCCTGAAGGTCGAGCAACACGCCGATGGGCCGACCTGCGTCCTGCTCGATGGAGCGGATGATTTCGAGACGACGTTGATGGTCCTCGTGCGTTCCGTGGCTGAAGTTCAGGCGGAAGACATCGGCTCCCGCCTTGAACAGCGCTTCAATGGTTTCGCGACTGGTGCTAGCCGGACCCAAGGTGGCGACAATTTTTGCATTTCGATTGCGGCGCATCTTATCTACTCCCCGAAAGATCGCCGTGCTGAGCGGCAATAAAAATGGCACGGAAATCGTTGACGTTGGTCAGCGTCGGCCCGGTGATGACCGAGTCGCCAAGCGCCTGAAAGAAGCCGTGAGCATCGTTGTCTTCAAGACGCTCGGTCGCACGGATGCCACGCATCCTGGCCCGCGCCAGAGTGTCTGGCCTGAGAAGCGCGCCGGCGATTTCTTCCTGACCGTCAACGCCGTCTGTATCACCTGCAAGGGCGAATACACCGGGCTCGCCGTTCAGCGCGACGGCAAGGGAAAGCAGAAATTCAACGTTGCGTCCACCGCGGCCGTTTCCCCGGATGGTGACGGTCGTCTCTCCGCCGGACAGCAGGATGCAGGGTGCAGGGAAGGGCTGACTGCGTCGGCTTACCTGCATCGCAATGCCGGCCATCACGGCGCCCACATCGCGCGCCTCTCCTTCGATCGCGTCACTGAGGATGTAAGCGCATATTCCCGCGGCGCGTGACTGCGCCGCAGCGGCTTCGAGGGCGAGTTGAGGCGTCGCGATCAGATGGGTTTCGATGTCCGGCAAGCGGGGATCGTTGGGCTTTAACGTCTCCGTACGGTTGTTTTCCAGCAGATCGATGATCGCTGGGGACGCACAAATTTCGTAGCGTCGCAGCACCGCCAGGGCGTCCGCGCAGGTCGTGGCGTCCGGCACAGTCGGACCTGATGCGATATCGCTTGCGGCATCGGCGGGCACGTCCGAGATGATCAGATTGACGACACGAGCCGGATAGCACGCTGCAGCAAGGCGACCGCCCTTGATTGCCGAGAGGTGTCTACGGACGCAGTTCATTTCAGAGATGGTTGCGCCGCTGGAAAGCAATGCCTGATTGATTTCCTGTTTGTCCTGCAACGTCAGGCCATCGGCCGGTAGCGGCAACAGCGAAGATCCGCCTCCAGAGATGAGGCAGAGCACCAGGTCGTCGGCGGTCAGGCCCGAGACACGTTGCAGCATCCGTTGAGCTGCTTTCAGCCCGTTCTCGTCGGGTACCGGGTGGGCCGCCTCGACAATCTCGATTCGCTCGCATGCAACGGCGTATCCGTAGCGCGTGACGACAAGACCTTCGATCTCCCCGCTCCAGTGATCTTCGACTGCCTTCGCCATGGCTGCCGAGGCTTTGCCTGCGCCGATGACAATGGTTCGCCCGCGAGGCGGAGACGGAAGGAAGCCAGGGACGCGAAGCGCCGGTTGTGCGGTCGAGATGGCGGCCTTGAACATCTCTTGCAGCAGACAGTCGATATCCGGTTCGCTGGGCGCGCCGTTGTTCGCTGACGGCCTGACATGGGCGGAGGTTTTCATTTCTGCTCTCGCGTGGCGGCCGCGCTGGCCGGAGCAGAATCGAAGGGCGCGAGATCGAGTGAAGTGAACATGGTGTCTCCTGCTTCATATTTGCTGCGTAAGGACGAGTTCGACCGGCCGCGCAACGCAGCGGCGTTGTCGTAGTCTGAGGAACACGTGGGACGCCCGCGCTGCTCGACCGCGCCCACCACCTGGTGGGCGCGCGGTGCGGGCTGCAACCGTGCGCGGGTGGCCTGGCGCTTACGCTGCGTTGCTGCTGGGAACGGCCGCTTTCTCGATCAGCGCGCAAACAGCGGCAGTCACTTGCGCCGTCGTTGCGGTGCCGCCGAGATCGCGTGTGTGCAGAGACGTGTCAGCAGTGACGGCTTCGACTGCCTGCATGACACGCCTCGCGGCGTCGACTTCGCCGAGATGCTCCAGCAGCATGACGACTGACCAGAAGGTGCCGACCGGATTGGCGAGTCCCTTGCCCATGATGTCGAACGCCGAGCCGTGGATCGGTTCGAACATCGACGGATAGCGGCGTTCCGGATCGATGTTGCCCGTCGGCGCGATGCCGAGGCTGCCGGCGAGTGCAGCGGCCAGGTCGCTGAGAATGTCGGCGTGCAGATTGGTGGCGACGATCGTGTCGAGTGTGGCCGGACGGTTGATCATGCGTGCGGTCGATGCGTCGACCAGTTCCTTGTCCCATTTGACGTCCGGGAATTCCTTCGAGATTTCGAGTGCGATCTCGTCCCACATCACCATGGCGTGGCGTTGCGCATTGCTCTTGGTGATGACGGTCAGCAACTTGCGCGGTCGGGATTGAGCGAGACGGAACGCGAAACGCATGATCCGCTCGACGCCGGCGCGGGTCAGGATCGAGACGTCAGTTGCGGCTTCGATCGGATGCCCTTGGTGGACCCGGCCGCCCACGCCCGAATATTCGCCTTCTGAATTTTCACGCACGATGACCCAGTTCAGATCTTCCGGTTTGCAGCGCTTCAGCGGTCCATCGATTCCCGGCAGGATGCGGGTCGGCCGGACGTTGGCGTATTGATCAAATCCTTGGCAGATCTTGAGGCGCAGGCCCCACAGCGTGATGTGGTCGGCAATGTCCGGATCGCCTGCCGAGCCGAACAGGATCGCGTCCTTGTGGCGGATGGAGTCGAGGCCGTCCGCGGGCATCATGACGCCGTGTTTGCGGTAGTAGTCGCCACCCCAATCGAAGTTTTCGAACTCAAACGCAAACGACTTTGTGGTCTTTGCAAGTGCTTCGAGAATCTGCGCGCCAGCAGGTACGACTTCCTTGCCGATGCCGTCGCCGGGGATGGTTGCGATGCGATAGGTCTTCATGTCTCCGTCCTTCACGTGTTGTGGGGTGTGGGTGAACTTTATCCCTCTCTGACCGCAAAAACCGGTGCTAAACTCAAAGCATCCTTAACTTTCATTCACAAGTGAAGGTCATGCGCGACACCGTCGACCCGTCTGATTTGAGTTTCTTTTCGACACTTGCTGCGTCGGGCAGTCTGAGCGCCGCGGCCCGGGAACTGGGACTGACGCCCGCAGCCGTCAGCAAGCGTCTGACGCTGATGGAAAGCCGCGCGGGCGTTGCGCTGATCAACCGAACCACGCGCCGGATGATGCTCACCCCGGAGGGCGAGTTGTACCTCGAGCACGCACGCCGGATTCTCGATGAGATCGACGAGTTGGCTGAACTATTGGGCACGGCGAAGAAGAGTCCGAAGGGATTGCTGCGCGTGAACGCGACGCTCGGCTTCGGACGCAGCCATGTCGCGCCCATCATTTCGCGCTTTGTGGCGAAACATCCGCAGGTGTCGGTTCAGCTTCAGTTGTCTGTCACGCCGCCGCCGCTGACAGACGACACGTTCGACGTCTGTATCCGTTTCGGTGAGCCGCCCGATACGCGCGTGGTCGCACGTCGTCTCGCCGGCAATCGGCGGCTGCTGTGTGCCGCGCCTTCGTACATCGCCGCACGTGGCATACCGATGACCGCGCACGACTTGACGCGGCACAACTGCATCGGCATCCGCCAGGGCGATGAAGCCTACGGCGTGTGGCGTTTGACCTCAGGCAGGGGCGCTTCGCGCAAGACGGAAGCCGTGCGGATCAACGGCACGTTGACGACGAACGATGGTGAGATCGCGGTGAAGTGGGCGCTCGAAGGACACGGCATCCTGATGCGCGCCGAGTGGGACATCAAACAGTATCTGGCCGATGGCTCACTGGTTCAGGTGTTGCCCGACCATGACACGCCGAACGCCGATATTTTTGCGGTGTATTCGCAGCGCCACCAGATGTCGAATCGCATCCGCGCGTTCGTCGACTTTATCGCGCAGGACCTTGGTAGCGAAGCGCGCGAACTCGCGTAACGGCCTGGCGGCGAGGTGTTGAAAGCGGACCGTACCTTGAGAGCCCCCGTAGATGTCGCGCTGCGTTATCAGGCTGCCCATCTTCCGTTCCGGCCAGGAACAGCCGGGCACGTATCGCACGCCAGCGCCCCTGGCCGTACCACCGGCGTCGTCCGCCCTTGCCATCACCCACACCTCGCCGATATCGGATGCGAGCGATTTCATTCGCTCGCTCGCTTACTCGCTCGCTCACTTAGTCGTATAACCGCCGTTGATCAGAATGGTTTGCCCCGTAATCCACCACCCGTCGCTGACCAGATGGCGGATGAAGGGCACCACATCCTCGATGTCGGTCAAGCCAGTTCTGGAGAACGGCGAGAGGGCGGCGGCGGTCTTGTGGTAAGCCACCGCGTCGGCGCCTTCGGCGGGATAGAAGAACGGCGTGTCCATCGGCCCGGGGCCGACCGCTGTCACGGAGATGCCGCGCGCGCCGAATTCCCGGGCCGCCGCGCGCGTGAAATGCTCGACCGGCGCCTTGGTGCCCGCATAGGCGGCGTAAAACGGAGTAAATGCGCCGAGCAGCGACGTGACGAGCGTGACGATCTTGCCGTTGTCGTTCACATGCTTGCCAGCCTCTCGGAGAAAGAAGAACGCAGACTTGGAATTCACCGCCGTCATTTCATCGTATTCGGCCTCGGTGATGTCGACAAACGGCTTCTTCAACACCTTGCCGACCGTATTGATCGCAATGTCGGGGCGGCCGACGGCGGCGGCGACATCCGAAAACAGCTTCTCGACCGCGCCGGCCGAGGTCAGATCCGCCTGGAAAGCGACTGCCGTGGCACCCGCCGATTCGATCGCGGCGCGTGTTTCTTCCGCTGCGGCTTTGGAGCCGGCGCTGTTGTAATGGATCGCCACTGCCTTCGCGCCCTGTGCGGCGAGATCCCGCGCAATCAGTCCACCGAGGTTCTTCGCCCCGCCCGCAATGACGACGGTTTTGCCTTTGATGCTGTGGTCTGCCATGGTTCATCCCCAGTGTCGAAGCCGCCCGATGCAGCCTCCCATCCTGCCGGATGATATATTCCAGGAAAATCATTTAAACCTATTGTTTCTGACATCACTGGTCAGAAAAGTCGAACAGTGGAAAGGCGTGCCTGGACATGACGATGAGCGAGACCGCCGGCGCGCGAGCGTGCCGGACCGATGGACTGCATCCCGCGCACAAAGCTGAACATGTCATCGAGCCGAGCGGTCTTGTAGGTGGGAGCGAACGTGGATCGCATTGACCTGTTTCGCGTCTTCGCGCGCGTGGTCGAATGCGCGAATTTCACGCGCGCCGCGGACACGCTCGGCTTACCTCGTTCGTCCGTATCCGCGGCGATTCAGGAACTGGAAGGGCGGATCGGCGCCCGTCTGCTGCATCGGACAACGCGCAAAGTGTCGCCGACGCAGGATGGCGCCGCGCTCTATGAGCGTTGCCTGCGTCTGATCGCCGATGTCGAGGAGACCGAGAACCTGTTCCGGCAGACTTCGGTAGGGCCGGGCGGCATGCTGCGCGTGGACGTTCCCGGTCGTATAGGACGGCTGATCATCGCTCCCGCGCTGCCGGACTTCCTTGCCTCCTATCCGAAGATCGACATCACGCTCAGCCTGACCGATCGCACGATCGACCTCGTGGAAGAGGGCGTCGACTGCGTGCTGCGCGTGGGTAAGCCGCACGATTCCGGCATGATCGCGCGTCCCATTGGCGATCTGCCATTGATCAACGTAGCGAGCCCCTGCTATTTGTCCCGTCACGGCACACCATGCACCCCCGGCGACATGACGGCCCATCAGGTGGTTCACTATGCTTCGCCGTCGAGCGGGCGTATCGCGCCCTGGGAGTGGCTAGACGGCGAAACCGTAAGGACGTTGAGCACGCAGGGCCGCGTGAGCGTCAACAGCGCGGAGGCCTATATCGCGTGTTGCCTTGCGGGACTCGGCTTGATCCAGATTCCTGCCTATGACGTGCAGCAGCATCTGCGTGCGGGCGAATTGATCGAGGTGATGCCCGATTATCGGGCCGCGCCCATGCCGATGAACTTGCTCTATCCGCATCGGCAACATCTGTCGCGCAGGGTTCAGGTGTTCGCCGACTGGCTCGATGCGCTGTTGAAAGGGCAACTCGCAGGCAATTCGAGTGGAAGAAAGTGAAACCGGCCGATCAGGGCGCCGGTTCTTCCTGGCACGGTAGCCAGCACCTTTGACAGCGGTTGATTGGCAAGGACGCCTACGGTGATGGCGGGATTCATTCGGCCGTTGCAATCCGGAATGCGGGCGGTGCTGGCGCACTTCGCGCCGCACCGCGCCCGATCAATCCGCTACTGCGGCAGCGCGTAAGCCATCACATAATCGCCGAGCCTGGTGCCGAACGACCCGTGGCCTCCCGCGGCGATCACAATGTACTGACGACCGTCGATGGAATAGCTCATCGGCGTGGCCTGGCCGCCCGCGGGCAGGCGCGCGCGCCAGAGTTCCTTGCCGTTGTTCGCATCGAACGCGCGGATATAGTTGTCCGCCGTCGCACCGATGAACGCGACGCCGCCCGCCGTCACGATCGGCCCGCCGAGCATCGGCATGCCCATCTTGAACGGCAGCGGAATTGGCGAGCTGTCGCGCACGGTGCCGATCCGCTTCTTCCATACGATCTCGTTGGTCTTCAGATCGATCGCCGAAATGTAGCCCCACGCCGGCTGTTTGCACGGCAGGCCGAACGGCGAGAGGAACGCGTTCAGCGTCACGCCGTACGGCACGCCGTATTGCGGCTGGATGCCCACCTCCGTGCCGCTGCCTTTTTCGCCGGGGTGCGGCTGCATCGGATTGCCCGGGCCGCGTGGGATCAGACGCGAGACGAACGGCAGCGCGATCGGATTGGCGATGGCGATCTGTCGATCGGTGTCGACAGCAATGCCACCCCACTCGAACATGCCGAGGTTGCCTGGAAACACCAGCGTGCCTTGCAGCGAAGGCGGCGTGAACGTGCCTTCATAGCGCAGTTTGTGGAACATCACGCGGCACACGAGCTGGTCGTACATCGTCGCGCCCCACATGTCGGCGTCGGTGAGCAGGTTCTTCGGACGGAACGTGAGTTCGGAGAACGGTTGCGTGGGCGACACGTGATCGCCGGGCGCGGCGCCTTGCGGCACCGGCGTTTCGGGCGCGGGCACGACCGGCGCGCCGCTGCGGCGATCGAGCACGAACAGGTTGCCGGTCTTGGCGGGCGCATACACGACCGGCACGGGCTTGCCGTCCTTGCCGGTGATGTCGGCGAGCGTGGGCTGCGAAGGCTGGTCCATGTCCCACAGATCGTGGTGCGCGGTCTGGTAGAACCAGGCCAGCTTGCCCGTCGATGCATGCAGCGCCAGCAGGCCGCTCGCATAGCGCTCCTGCTCGGGCGTGCGGTTGCCGCCCCAGATGTCCGGCGTCGTCACGCCCATTGGCAGATAGATGATGTCGAGCTTCGCGTCATAGGCGGAGGGAGCCCACGAGTTCGGCGAATTGAAGGTGTAGTGTTCGCCCGCGCCCGGGATTTTGTTCGGGTCTTGCGCGCCCGGATCGAACGCCCACAGCAACTGACCGGTGCGCACGTCGAAGCCGCGAATCACGCCCGAAGGCTCGCGGGTCGAGAAGTTGTCTTCCACCGCGCCCGCCACGATGATCGCCGTGTTCGTGACGATCGGCGGCGAGGTCGGCTCGTACATGCCCGGCGTCGTGACCGGTTGCGCGTGCTGCAGGTCGAGGTCGCCGTTATAGCCGAAGTTCACGCAGCGCTCGCCGGTCTGCGCGTCGAGCGCGTAGAGATGGCCATCGTTGACGGGCAGATAAATGCGTCGCGTACACGCAGCGTTGGACGAGGACGCCGCCGCGGCTGCCGGAGCGGCGTCGCTCGCGGACGCGGCGGGCTGCGCGGTCGCGGCGCTCGCCGACAGATCGAGGTACGACACGCCGCGGCAGGTCACGTGCTGGAACGACGGATCGGGCCGCAGCTTCGGATCGAACTTCCACTTCTGCTCGCCGGTCTTCGCATCGAGCGCGAACAGGATCTGGTGGGGCGAACACAGATAGAGCAGATTGCCGATCTTGATCGGCGTGACTTCATTGGTGATCTCGACGGGGTCGTTCGGACCTTTCATGTCGCCGGTGCGGAAGGTCCAGGCCACCTGCAGGTTCTTCACGTTCTCGGGCGTGATCTGCTGCAGCGGGGAATAGCGCGTGCCTTCCTGGGTGCGGCCGTAGGCCGGCCAGTCGGCGGGATCGATACCGTTGGGGTTTGCCGCGGGCGTGGTGAACGCCGCGCTCAGGGTGCCGTTGATGGTCTGCGGATCGTTGAAGCTCGCGTAGACGAGCACGCCGGCCCAGATCACGAGCGCGCCGGCGAGCGACGCGACGCCGAGCCTGCGCGGCGCGTCGAGGCGCCAGCTCACGAGCAGCAGCAGCCACACGCCGAACACGACGAGCACGCCGGAGCGCGGCGCAAGCGCCCAGAAGTCGGGACCCGACTCCCACAGCGCCCAGGCGGCCGTGCCGACCAGCACGAGTGCGTAGAGCACGAGCGCCGCCGGACTGCGGCGGTACAGCAGCCAGCTCACACCGAGCAGAACGACACCGGTCACGACGTAATAAGCAGACCCGCCCAGCGAGAGCAGCCATGCGCCGCCTATCAGCAGATAGAGCGCGGTGAGCGCGTTGAACAGCAGTGTGATGACGGCGATGAAGCCCGGCGATGTCGATTGTCTGGACATGATGACCTCAACCTTGTTCTTAAGGGTGCCGCTCGCACCGCCTGTCACGCGATGCCCGCAGCGCTCGTACGCCGGCGCGAACGCCAGCGACGCATCCGGCCGGTTCCCTGCGCTCGTGCAGACCGGTAAAACAGTGACGTGAACACCTGCATTATCCCGATGTTTGCACGGGTCTGGGATTCGTTGGCGGTCGGGATCGTCAGCGAACGCGAATCGCACGGCGTCGCGAATATCGGGAAGGTGCCGGTCGTGCCGTTCTTCACCTGCGCGACGGTGTCCCACGGCAACGTGCGCGCTCAAATTGTAGGTGGTGACGGGCGCATGGAGCGCCGCGTGGTTGCATCCGCATGAGAGACAAAGCCACTGTTGTCGTCTCCCATACGGATGCAGCCGATGCCGTGCGTCTCGAAGTTCCGTACACGCAATTTGCGCCCACGAAGGTCTCGCGCGAGCCTAAACTACGCATTCCGTCCGCACCTTCGGAACTCATGCCTCCTCGCGAAGACCATCATGCCCGGCCGCTTGCCTCGTCCCCTGCGCGGGTCAGTGTCGACGTGTTGCAAGATCCGGTCCTGCTACGCCGCCTGCTGCGCGCCAAAGACCGCATGGACACCGCCTCGCACGAGGCCTGGCCGGTCAAGCGTCTGGCCGAGGTCAGCGGCGTCACCGAAGCGCATTTCGCGCGCTCCTTCAAGCGGGCCTTCGGCGTCCCACCGCACCGCTATCTGCTGACGCGCCGAATCGAACAGGCCGCCACGCTGTTGCGCGACACCGCGCTCAGCATCACGGAAATTGCCTTTGCCACCGGCTGGGAGAGCCTCGGAACGTTCGGCCGCACCTTCCACGACATCACAGGCAAAAGCCCCAGCGCGATGCGCGTCGAGGCCCAAGCCAACATGCCTCGGCTCGAGAGCATGCCGGCCTGCGTCGTGAAGGCCGCGCAGCGCCCCGATCTCACCATCGCAGTTTTGGAGAAGCGCCGCGGTGCGGCCGGAGCTACAGTCCGGCCATCAACCAGGGAGGTGTCATGAACCAGGGTATCAATGTGGTAGGTCTGTACGTCGATAACCAGGACGAAGCGCTTGCGTTCTACGTCGACAAGCTCGGCTTCCGTGTTCACACGGACGTGCGCAACGGCGCTTATCGCTGGCTCACGGTCCAGCATCCCGATCAGCCGTCGTTTCAGCTCGGGCTGTTCACACCCGGCCCGCCCATCCACGACGAGGCCACCGCGCAAACTTTACGCGCCATGGTCGCCAAGGGAGCCATGCCGCCGCTGGTCCTGTCCGTGGACGACTGCCGCGCCAGTTACGACCGCCTGAAGGCCCGCGGCGTGGAATTCACCCAGGAGCCGGTGGACCGCTACGGCAGTGTCGATGCCGGTTTCCGCGACCCCGCCGGCAACGGCTGGAAGATGATCCAGGCGCCGAGGAGCATCACCTGATGCGGGGAGATTGTCGGTTCCGCCGCTGGGACATCCATCACCTTCACGTTGGCGGGGCGTCGCTCAATTCGTCGTTCGCGAGGAACGGGCGTGTGCGCCTTGCGGGTGTGGGCAAGCAATCGTCATTGCAACGGAATCGCGTGATCGGAATTGGCTTGACTGGCGTACCCGCACGCGTCGAATTCATGCGGGAAGCATAAACATGCTGCTCGCGCTCAAGCTGGTGCTGGTGCCTGCGTTTGTCGCCGCGCTGACCGTGGCGGGACGCGTGTGGGGGCCGTCGGTGGCGGGGTGGCTCGCGGGGCTGCCGGTGGTCGCCGGGCCCATCGTCTTGCTGCTCGCGTTGGAGCGCGGTTCGCCGTTCGCGGCGCAGGCGTCGGCGGCCTCGGTTGCGGCGATTGCCGCGTCGGAAGCGTTTAATTTTGCGTACGCATGGACCTGCCGGCGCTTTGCGTGGCCGCTTGCGCTGGTCGTCGGCATGGTGGGTTGGGTCGGCGTGGCGATCCTGCTCACGCAGTGTCCGGTCGGCCTCGCGTGGGCCATGGCGGCGGCCTGCGCGGCGGTTGCGGTGTCGCTCAGCGGCTTGCCGCGCGTGACCGGCCACGCGCCGGCGGCGCGTCTCGGCATCGGCGACCTCGCTGTGCGAATGCTCGGCGGCGCGCTGTTGACGCTCGCCGTGACCACGCTGTCCGCGTCGATGGGCGCCGCGTGGAGCGGACTGCTCTCGGTATTTCCCTTGCTCGGCATCGTGCTCGCGGTCTCGGCGCAACGGGCGCACGGCGCGGACTTCGTCGCATTGCTGATGCGCGGCATGGTGATCGGCCGTGCCTCGTTTGCGGCATTCTTCGCCGTGACCGCGACGCTGCTGCCGCGATATGACGTGTGGCTGAGTTTTGTGTGCGCGGCGGTGGTGTCGATCGTCGTGCAGGGCGCGACGAAGCGGATGCTCGACGCGAAGCGGCCGGCGCGGCTTGTGGCGCGTGAGCTCGCCAAGCGGCAGGCGGCGGATTGAGCGCGCGGGTTTTGCCGCATGTCTTGCTGCGGTTCAGTTCTGGTCGTCGCGGCTAGTCGCAGTTCGTTGCCGCGTACGGCTAACGGCCAAGGGCAAGCGACTAACAACGCTCCGCTAACGACCCGCGGCACGCACGCTCATGCGAGACGCGATCCCGCACACGGCCCGCCCATTTACCCGATACTGCCAACATGACCTTGCGCAATCGACCCACCACACGCACGAGAATCGGCCTGATCTCCGACACGCACAACCTCGTACGCCCGGAGGCATTGCACTATCTGGCAGGTTGCGACGCGATCATCCACGCGGGCGACATCTGCAACGAAGCCGTGCTCGCAGCGCTCACGCAAATTGCGCCGGTCACGGCGGTGCGCGGCAACAACGACACCGGCGACTGGGCCGCGTCGCTGCCGACGCATGCCACACTCACCGCGCAGCAAGTGGCGATACTCGTCGTGCACGACATCGCCGACGTGGGGGCCGACCCGCGCAGCCAGGGATTCGGCGTGGTGGTGACAGGTCATTCACACAAACCGTCGATCAGCGAACGCGACGGCGTGCTGTTCGTCAATCCGGGCAGCGCGGGGCCCAGGCGTTTCAAATTGCCGGTTTCTGCGGGCATCCTGATCGTCGAAGGGGCGAGCGCCGGCGCGAGCTTCGAGTCGTTGCTCCCATAAAAAAACGGGCCGGCAAAGGTTTGCCGGCCCGTTCTCACACAAGCGAACTTGCGCTAACAGCGGCGCGACGCGCGCTCAGGCACGCGCCGTGGCCGTTGCCGCATAACCTTCGTCGATCTCCGCGGCTTCACGCTCGCCGCGCAGCACGGCATGGGCTTCCGCGCGCGTCGCCACGCACGGGCCCGAGCCGAGCAGCGGCTTACGGGCGGTCTCGCGCAGTGCGAGCACCGAGACGATACCGATCAGCGAAGCGCCCATCAGATAGTACGCGGGCATCATCAGATTGCCGGTACGGTCCACCAGCCACGCCGTCACGAGCGGCGTCGTCCCGCCGAACAGCGACACCGAAATATTGAAGCCGATCGCGAGCGCGCCGTAGCGGATTTTGGTCGGGAACAGCGCCGGCAGCGCCGACGGCATTACGCCGGTAAAACACGACAGCAACACGCCGAGAATCATCAGGCCGCCGAACACCGGCAGCACCGTGCCCATGCGGATCAGCAGCAGGGCGGGAATCGACAGCGCGAACAGACCCACGCAACCGAACAGCATCACCGGCTTGCGGCCGATCGTGTCGGACAGGCGGCCGGCGGCGAGCGTCATCGGCATCATCAGCACCATGACGAGCAGCACGAGAAACAGGCCGTGCGTTTCGTTGAAGTGCAGCGTGGCCGACAGATAGCTCGGCAGATACGAGAGCGCCATGTAGTCGGTGACGTTGAAGATCAGCACGAGGCCGACGCACAGGAGCAGCGGCTTCCATTGCTGCATGAGCAGCTCGCGGAACGACTGCTTGGGCAGCGCCTTGTCTTCCGCTTCGCGTTGTTCGGCCTGCTTTTTGAACGCGGGCGTTTCTTCGAGCTTCATCCGGATGTACAGACCCACCAGCCCCAGCGGACCCGCGATCAGGAACGGCACACGCCAGCCCCACGAAAGCAGCGCGTCGTTCGAGAGCGTGGCGCTCAGCACGGCCACCGTGCCCGCGCCGAGCACGTAGCCGATCAGCGTGCCGAATTCGAGAAAGCTGCCCATGAAGCCGCGGCGCTTGTCGGTCGAGAATTCGGCGATGAAGGTCGCCGCGCCGCCGTACTCGCCGCCGGTCGAGAAGCCTTGTACCAGACGCGCGACCAGCAGCAGCACCGGCGCGAAAATGCCGATCGTCGTGTAGCTCGGAATCAGACCGATCGCGAAGGTGCCGAGCGCCATCATGATCATGGTCATGGCCAGCACGCGCTGACGGCCGATGCGGTCGCCAAGCGGCCCGAATACCATGCCGCCCACCGGCCGCACGAGAAACGCCGCGGCGAACGTGCCGAAGGTGGCGATCAACTGCGCAGCGGGGCTCGCCGACGGAAAGAACACTTTGCCGAGCGTGACGGCGATGTAGCTGTACACGCCGAAATCGAACCATTCCATCGCGTTGCCGAGCGCCATCGCGCCGACGGCCCGCTTGAGGAGAGATTTGTCGACGACGGTAATGTCGTCCAGAGAGAGGCGTTGTTCTTCTTTGTGATGTCGCCAGAAGCCGTTGCTGGAAGCGGTCAAGGTGAAAACTCCAATGACTGCGACGAAACTCATGATGCGCATGAACGTTCCGCCACGGTTGCTGGGAAGCGCGGTTTCGCGGGCGAGGCGAAAAGCGTCTCCATCGCCACGGAAGGGCGACAGAGCAGGGCGCGATGGAAAACACAACGCCCGTGCCTCGCGAGACAGGTCGCGAAAAAACACTCGTCTAGATTGTGCTGACTGTTGCACCTGCGTGGCCGTGGAAGGGGGGCAGGTGCATGAGGACGCTGGGGTGGCTGAAAAGCCGGCCCGTGCGCCGCTGGAAGGCTTGAAACGAAAAAGGCCGGTGCTTTATTCGCTGCTCATGCGGTGACATGAGACGGGAAACGACCGACAAGCCTTCTTGTATAAAAACTGTTCAATCCGGCTCGGCAAACGCACTGCGCGCCAGCCTGAAGAGAACGTGAATGAAGGTGAAATGCTGTTGGAACGGTGCACATGATAGCACGATGACAGAGGATCGTGCAAACCCGGTATCCGGCGGGGGGCTCGGCGAGGGTGCTCAATCCCTTGCCGGGCGGGGGATTGAGCGGATCCCGGCAGTCTGAAGAAGTAGCTTAAAACGGCGCGAAAATGTACCGGTTGGAGAATTTTTTAACGGGTGCGGCAGGGTCGGTGGCGTGCCCGGCTTCTGCCGACCATGCTGAGGGCCCGCGACCGGCGCGGACAAAAAAATCCGCGCACGTGGCGCGGATTTCGCTGATGCAGCCTGAGGCGCGCGGGCGTTCGACTACGCCGACGGCGGCACGTAGCCCTGCGCCGTGTCCGCGCCT
The DNA here is from genome assembly GCF_002278075.1 of Paraburkholderia aromaticivorans. NCBI lineage: Bacteria > Pseudomonadati > Pseudomonadota > Betaproteobacteria > Burkholderiales > Burkholderiaceae > Paraburkholderia > Paraburkholderia aromaticivorans. The sequence goes on from NZ_CP022989.1 coordinate 2,617,008, forward strand.
TCGCCGAAAAAGAACTTCTCGGTCTGCTTCATCAGATATTGACGTGCGCGCGGATCAGCCATGTTCAGGCGGTTTTCGTTGATCAGCATGGTTTGCTGCTTCAACCAGGCCTGCCAGGCTTCCTTCGAAATGCTTTCGTAGATCCGCTTGCCGAGTTCGCCCGGCAGCGGCGGGAAATCGAGGCCTTCGGCTTCCTTGCCGAGCTTCGCGCATTGAACCATACGAGTCATGCTGTGCTTCTCCTGTGTCGACCGCAGTCAGTGCTTCAGCACTGACTGCGGTCCCATGAAAAATGTCTACTTTATCAAGGTGGGCGGGCAGCCGCTTTATATGCGTCCGCTCAGAGCTGTTTCATCAGCACGAGCGACTTGCGCTGCCAGTTATAGAGTCTGCGACGGTCTTCCGGCAGGTCGTCGACGGTGACTTTGACGAAGCCGCGCTTGAGAAACCAATGTTCGGTGCGCGTGGTGAGCACGAAGATGCGCGTCAGGCCGCGCGCCCGCGCGCGTTGCTCGATGCGCTTTAACAGCCGCTCGCCGTCGCCCGTGCCCTGCGCTTCCGGGGCGACCGTGAGGCACGCCATTTCACCGATGCGCTCCTGCGTGTACGGATACAGCGCCGCGCAGCCGAACAGCACGCCATCGTGCTCGATCACCGAGAAATGGTCGATGTCGCGCTCGATCTGGTGACGGCCGCGCCGCACCAGCGTGCCGTCCGATTCGAGCGGCTCGATCAGCGCGAGAATGCCGCCGACGTCGTCCGGCGTGGCTTCGCGCAGGCTTTCGAGGTTCTCGTACGAGATCATCGTGCCCACGCCGTCGTGCAGGAACAGTTCGAGCAACAGGCTGCCGTCGAGCGCGTAGGGGATGATGTGCGCCCGCGCCACGCCGCCGCGGCAGGCCCGGATCGAGTGTTTCAGGTAAAAACCCGCGTCGCCGGTGACCTCGCCGCTTTCATGCAGCTTGTAGGCGTCGTCGAGCGAGAGTTCGCGCACCAGTTCGAGGCCGTCTTCGCCGGCTTGCATCAGGCCCGGCGTTTCGGTCAGGAACACGATCTTGTCGGCGCGCAGCGCGATCGCCGCGGCGGACGCCACGTCTTCCATGGACAGGTTGAAGGCCTCGCCGGTGGGCGAGAAGCCGAGCGGCGAGAGCAGCACCAGCTTGCGGCTTGCGAGCGAGTGGCGGATCGAATCGGCGTCGATCTTGCGCACCACGCCGGTGTGGGCGAAATCGACACCGTCGAGAATGCCGACCGGCCGCGCCGTCACGAAGTTGCCCGACACCACGCTGATGTGCGCGTGAGCCATGGGCGTGTTCGGCAAACCCTGGCTGATGGCGGCCTCGATATCCAGACGCACTTCGCCGGCCGCTTCTTTCGCGGACTCGAGCGCGCGCGCGTCGGTAATGCGCATGCCGTGCGAAAACTCGGATTCCACACCGTGCAGGCTCATCTGCTCTTCGACCTGCGGGCGCGAACCGTGCACCAGCACGATCTGGATGCCCATGGCCTGCAGCAGCGCGATATCGGACACGAGCGCATTCAGGAGCCCCTGATGCACCACCTCGCCGCCGAAACCGACGACAAACGTCTTGTTACGGAACGCGTGGATGTAAGGGGCGACTGAGCGCATCCAGTCGACGAATTGCGCATGCTGTGCGAGGTTTTCCGTTGCTCCGGTGGGGGCCGGAGCGCTCGCGGGCGCGGGGACGAGGTCGGTTTGGGAATTCATGCCGGGGATTATAATGCGCCCCCATGTCGAATGTACCCAAAAGTCCCGCTGCGGCGAACGAGAATGCGGCGCCGGCCGCCGATCAGGTGAAGACCGGCGACGCCGCGCGCCGCAATGCGCCGAACGCTCAACCCGACGCGCCGCACGCGGCGCGCGAATCGCGGCGCGCCGCGGAAAATGCGCAGGCTCCGGCGCAAAAAAATAAGTCCTCACGCGAGGCGCACGGGGAAGGCAGTGGCGAAACGGTGAAACAGGCCGGCGGCGAGCGGCGCGCACAGCCCGCGACTACGCCCGGCCCGAATCAGCAGAAAGGCGCTGCCCGCGCCGATCAGCCGCGTCACGCTTCTGGGCGCAGCGGCGAGCAACCGCGTCGTGCGCCCGCGCAAGGCGAAGCTTCGCGCCGCGAATCCGGCGGCGCGCCGGCGCAAAAATCGCCGGTAACGAGCGATGCCGCCCGCCGCGAGCCGCCGTCACGCGAACCACGCGAACCGCGTGCGCCACGCGCGCCGCGTGTCGTGGAGCCCAATCCGATTCCGCCGATCACCTATCCGGAAGCGCTGCCCGTCTCGGGCCGCCGCGAGGAAATCGCCAGGGCCATCGCACGGAATCAGGTGGTGATCGTCTGCGGCGAGACCGGCTCGGGGAAGACGACCCAATTGCCGAAGATCTGCCTCGAACTGGGCCGCGGGCGCGGTGCGGGCGGCTCGGGGCTGATCGGCCACACGCAGCCGCGCCGCATCGCCGCGTCGGCGACGGGCCGCCGCATCGCCGAGGAACTCGGCACACCGTTCGGCGAAGTGGTCGGCTACAAGGTGCGCTTTACCGACAACCTGTCGCCGGGCGCCTCCGTCAAGCTGATGACCGACGGTATCCTGCTCGCGGAAACGCAGACCGATCCGCTGCTCAAAGCGTATGACACGCTGATCATCGACGAGGCGCACGAGCGCAGCCTGAACATCGACTTCCTGCTCGGCTATCTGAAGGAAATTCTCGTCAAGCGTCCCGATCTGAAGCTGATCGTGACCTCGGCGACGATCGACGCGGACCGTTTCGCGCGCCACTTCGGCAGCGACGAGAAGCCCGCGCCGGTGATCGAGGTGAGCGGCCGGCTTTATCCGGTCGAGGTGCGCTACCGGCCCGTTGCGGAAGACAGCCCCGCCGTCAAAGCGGCGGAAGGCAGCACGTCTTCGTCCGCGTCGCGCGGCGAGCGGCCGAAAACCCAGCGCGAAACCGATCGCGATCTGATGGACGCGATCGTCGACGCCGTCGACGAACTTTGCCGCGAAGGTCCCGGCGACGTGCTCGTGTTCCTGCCCGGCGAGCGCGAAATCCGCGACGCCGCCGAGGCGCTGCGCAAGCACCATCCGCCGCATACGGAAATTCTGCCGCTGTTCGCCCGTCTTTCCGCGGCCGAGCAGGAGCGCGTGTTCCGCACCTCGAACGCGCGCCGCATCGTGCTGGCCACCAACGTCGCCGAAACCTCGCTGACGGTGCCGGGCATTCGCTACGTGGTCGATACGGGCCTCGCGCGCGTGAAGCGCTACTCGTATCGCAACAAGGTCGAGCAGTTGCAGGTCGAGTCGATTTCGCAGGCCGCCGCCAACCAGCGGGCCGGCCGTTGCGGCCGGGTTGCCGACGGCATCTGCATCCGCCTGTACGAGGAAAGCGACTTCCAGGGCCGCGTGCGCTTCACGGATCCGGAGATTCTGCGCTCGTCGCTGGCGTCGGTGATTCTGCGCATGAAGTCGCTCCATCTGACGGCGATCGAGACCTTCCCGTTCATCGAGCCGCCCCCGGGCCGCGCCATCGCCGACGGCTACCAGCTGCTCAACGAACTCGGCGCCGTCGACGACGACAACCAGCTCACGCCGCTCGGCCGCGAGCTCGCGCGCCTGCCGCTCGACCCGCGCGTCGGCCGGATGATTCTGGCCGCGCGCGACCAGCAGGCGTTGAAGGAAGTGCTGATCATCGCCAGCGCGTTGTCCGTCCAGGACCCGCGCGACCGGCCGATCGAAGCGCAGGAGCAGGCCGATCAGGCGCATCGCCGGTTCGCCGACGAGCGCTCGGAATTCCTGCAATGGCTGAAAATCTGGAACTGGTTCGAAGAAGCGATCGCGCACAAGAAGTCGAACAAGCAGTTGCACGAGGAGTGCCGCAAGAACTTCCTGTCGCAACTGCGCCTGCGCGAATGGCGCGACGTGCACTCGCAACTGCTCACGGTGGTGCGTGAGCACGGCTGGCGCTTGAACGAAGCGGAAGCGACCTTCGAGCAGATCCACCTCGCGCTGCTGACGGGCTTGCTCGGCAACATCGGCCTGAAAGCCGACGACGAACCGTATTACCTCGGCGCGCGCGGCATCAAGTTCTACCTGTGGCCGGGCTCCGCACTGGTGAAGAAAGCCGGCAAGTGGGTCATGGCCGCCGAGCTGGTCGAGACGAGCCGCCTGTACGCGCGCTGCATCGCGAAGATCGAGCCGGAGTGGATCGAGAAGATCGGCGCGCATCTGTTGAAGAAGTCGCTTTCCGAGCCGCATTGGGAAAAGCGCGCGGCGCAGGTCTCGGCATTCGAGCGCGCGGTGCTGTATGGCCTGCCGATCTATCACCGGCGACGCGTGAGCTTCGGCAAACAGGATCCGGCGCGCGCCCGCGAGCTGTTCATTCGCGGTGCGCTGGTGGAAGGCGAGTTCGATACGAAGCTCGCGTTCTTCGCGCACAACCGCAAGCTGCTCGCCGATATCGAACAACTCGAACACAAGTCGCGCCGCCAGGACGTGCTGGTCGACGACGAACTGATCTTCGCCTACTACGACCAGGCGCTGCCGAAGGGCATTTACACCGGTGCGTCGTTCGAGCGCTGGTATCGCGACGAGGTGAAAAAGAGCGGGCAGCCGGAAGACAAGCTGCGGCTGCTGTATCTGTCGCGCGACGATCTGATGCGGCACGAAGCCGCCGGCGTGACCACCGATCTGTTCCCGAAACGCATGACGATGGCGGGCGTCGACATGGCGCTCACGTATCACTTCGAGCCGGGCTCGCCGCGCGACGGCGTCACGCTCGGCGTGCCGCTCTACGCGCTGAATCAGGTCGACGCGCGGCGCTGCGAATGGCTCGTGCCGGGCATGCTGAAGGAGAAGACGCAGCTGCTGCTCAAGTCCTTGCCACAGAAGCTGCGCCGTCATTGCGTGCCGCTGCCCGAGTATGCGGCGGGTTTCGTCGACCGGCATAGCGGTGCGCGCTTCGGTGCGGGCGGTTTGCTGGAATCGCTGATCGCCGATATTCGCGAGCAGACTCAGGTCGCGATGAAGCAGTCGGACTTCAAGCTCGAAACGCTGCCGCCGCATCTGTTCATGAACTTCAAGGTCGTCGACGAGCACGGGCGTCAGCTCGCGATGGGCCGCAATCTCTCACAATTGCGCGCCGAACTCGGCGGCCAGGCGCAGCAGCACTTTCAGAAGATCGCATCGAGCGCGGCGGGCGCGGCATTGGCGGACGCGGGCGGCGGCAGCGTCGCGACGCCGTCGCAAGCGTCCGGCCAGGCAGGCGCAGCGGCGCAGCGCGGCAAAGGCGCTCCCGCATCGGGATCGGGTCCGCAGACCGCGCCGCAAGACGGCGCGCAGGGCACCGCGCTGTATGAAAAGTTGACGACGTGGAACTTCGGCAAGCTCCCCGAGCTGCTTGAAATCCGCCGCGGCGGGCAGACGCTGTTCGGTTATCCGGCGCTGGTGGATCGCGGCACGCATTGCGACGTCGAAGTATTCGACTCCCCGGACGAAGCCGCGCGGATTCATCGCGCGGGATTGCGCCGCTTGTTCGCCTTGCAGTTGAAGGAGCCGATCAAGTATCTGGAAAAGAATCTGCCGGGGCTGCGCGAAATGGCGATGCAGTTCATGCCGCGCGGCACCCAGGAAGAATTGCGCGATCAACTGATCGATACCGCGCTCGACCGCGCCTGTCTGCAAGACCCGTTGCCGGACGACGACGTCAGTTTCCACACGCGCCGCGACGAGGGGCGCAGCCGCCTGACTTTGCTGGCTCAGGAAATCGCCCGGCTGGTCGGTCAGATTCTCAGCGAATACGCGAGCGTGACGAAGAAACTGGTGCAGGCGAAGTCGTTCGCGGCGGCGCATGCGGACCTGCAGAATCAGCTCGACGGATTGATCGGCAAGCGCTTCGTGGTCGACACGCCGTACACGCAACTGGCGCATTTCCCGCGCTATCTGAAAGGGATCGCGCTGCGCATCGACAAGCTCAAGGCGGACCCGGCGCGCGACGCTCGCCAGTTCGCCGAATTCCAGCCGCTGTTGCAGAACTATCAGCGCGCGGTGGCGCAGCGTGGCGGCGTGCTGGATCCGCGTTTGTCGGAATTCCGCTGGCTGTTGGAGGAGTTGCGAATCTCCCTGTTCGCCCAGGAGTTGCGTACGCCGATGCCGGTTTCGGTGAAGCGCCTTTACAAGGTGTGGGAGTCGATGCAGCGCTAAGTGCCGACACATGCGGGGCGGCGCGCCATGCGCGCTCGGCCTGGCGGTCGGCTCGCGTGGCGCGGCGGCACGCTCTTGCCGCGTGGTTAAAAAAGGCGCGCGACGCCGTCGCCTTATGAGAATGACGTCACGCGCGAAAGGCGCGAGCCTTTATTTGGACCCGCGCCGGGGCACCCGCTCGAGCGATGCCCGGGCTCACGGCAGCGACCGTGGCCCGGACTTGTCCTGCCGGTTCGGCCTACCAGTGCATGCCGGCGCCGATCGACGCGCCGAACTGGCCGCGCGAATCCGTGGTGCCTTGCAGCTTGTAGACCCACTTGCCCGTTTCCGAAAGCTGCGATACGCCGATGGCGAACGCCGACTGGCCGGCGTAGGTGCCGCCGGCCATCGCAACCATGCCGCGCCCTGGCAGGACCGCTTGCGGCAAACCGGCCATCGCCATGGCGGATGCCGTGCCTCCGTAGCCGTCGCGGCGGGCCGAGCGGATCTGGTCGTCGGTATAGCTGTTCGCCTGGCTGACCGCGCCGCTCGCGCTTTGCTGCAACTGGCTGACATTGACGGCGTCGGTGCCTTGCACGCCGGCGGCGACATTGGTGAGCTGGCGTTCCTGGCCCGCCGCGCCGATCGACACCGTGTTCGCCCGATCCGCGACGGAGCCCTGACCGAGCGCGACCGAGTTGTCGGCGCCGGCTTTCGCCGCCGCGCCGAGCGCGGTGGCGTTATTGCCGCTGGCAAGCGAACTCGCGCCGATGGCGATCGCGTTGGTGCCGGTGGCTTGGGCGCTGGCGCCCATGGCGACGGCGTGCGTGCCGGAGGACACGGCGGCTTCGGTATCGCGATTGCCTTGCGCGCTGAAGAACGGATCGGCCGTATCGACCGCCGCGTTGTTGACGGCGCTCGCGATCGCCGCGTTCAGCTGATTCACGTTCACCGCATCGGTTCCGGCGACACCGGCTGCGAGGTTGTGAATCATGGTGCCGCCGCTCGCCGCGTTGACCCCGGCTGCGAAGCTGGGGATCACGCTGCCGCCGCCCGAACTGTCGCCGCCGAGCGTGACGCTGTTGCGGTTCACGCTGCCATCGGCGTTCTTGTCGTACATCACCGCGCCATCGAGCTTCGCGGCGGTGGCCGCGCTCTGGGCGCTCACCGCTTTCAACTGGGCGACGTTGACGGCGTCGGTGTCGGCGGAGCCTGGCGCGACGTTCGCAATCTGACGTTCCTGCCCAGCGGAGCCCACGGAGACGGTTCCCGCGCGGTCGGCCACCGAACCTTGGCCGAGTGCGACGGAGTTGGCGGCCACTGCGCTGGCCTGATAACCGAGCGCGGTGGAATTCGCGCCCGCGGCCTGGGCTTGATCGCCGAGTGCGCTGGCGTTGGCGGCCGTCGCGCTCGCCTGATGGCCAACCGCCGTGGAGCCGTCCGCCTGAGCAGTGGCGAACCCGCCGACCGCCGTGCTGAAGTCGCCGCTCGCCTGCGAACCGGTGCCGGCGGCAACGCTGGCTTGCCCCGCGGCGAGTCCCGCACTGCCGATGGCGACGGCGTCGGCGCCCGTGGCCGATGCGCCGTCGGTTCCGTCGTTCAGGCCGTTCGCCTTGAAATAGCGCGACGCGTTGGCGCTGGCGGCCTGCAATTGGCTCAGGTTGACGGCGTCGGTCGCCTGGGTGCCGGCCGCGACATTCGTGACCTGCCGCTCGTTGCCGGCGGAGCCGACCGAGACGGTATTGGCGCGCTCGGCCGCTGAACCCTGGCCCAGGGCCACCGAGCCGTCCGCCGCCGCATGCGCGTCACGGCCCATCGCAATCGATCCGGCGTTCTCGGCAACGGCGGCGTAACCGACGGCGATACTGCCTGCCGATGCCGCGGATGCATAGGCGCCGAGCGCGGCGGCGCCCGTTGCCGAGGCGGCGGCATTGGCGCCGAGCGCCGTGGCATTGTCGCGGGCGGCCTGCGCGAATGCGCCCAAGGCCATTGCCCCCACGCCGTTCGCGAAGGCCTGATTGCCGATCGCGGTGCTGTAGTCGGCTGCCGCCACGGCCAGATTGCCGCCGGCGAAGGCACTCGTGCCGAACGCGCGGGACAGGTAGCCGATCGCGACGGAATTCGTGCCGGTCGCCCTTGCTTGCGCGCCTGTCGCGACCGAATTGTCGCCCTCGGCATCCGACTGGAAGCCTGTCGCGGTCGATTTGCCGCCCAGCGCCGCCGCTTGCACGCCGGTCGCGAGCGAGCCAAAGGCCTGCGCGGTCGATTGCACGCCCGTCGCAATCGAGAAGGTGCCTGCCGCCGTGGCCTGAAAGCCCGTTGCAATCGCGCTTTCGCTCAGCGCTTGCGCGCTCATGCCGAGCGCGATCGAATGGATGCCGGCCGCGCTCGCCTGCATGCCTTGCGCAATGGAATAGGCGCCTGCCGCCTGGGCCGCGATACCCGCTGCAATCGAGCCGGGGCCGGTGGCCGCGGCGTCCTGGTCGGTAGCGGGATTGAACGGAGCTGCCGTGAAATAGACCGTGGCATGAGCCGCGGACGCACCCTGCGCCAATGCCGCGAGCATCAGCACCGCCTGAGCGATCGATTTCGTTCGGGCCGTTGCTCGCCATGTCTTCGATCTTGCCGGCGCCGGTGCCGGCGCCGGTGCCGACAGCGACGTTGGCGTCGCTTCACAGCAGATTAATGGGCTACTGGGGTTGCTGCAATTCATTGTTTGGAAACTCCGCGGTATTGCGTAAGTGGACGGAGCATTAACGCGGGGGAGCCAATAAGAATTCATCGCCCTGGTAAATTGCGCAAGAATAGGCGCCCGCACGTTTTGTTTTTACCGTGCCGGCGTCCTGGTCATTCTTGCGCGCACGAAACGCCCGCGTCATGCCTGCGCGTCCACCGGGTTGATTGCGTGGGCGATGAGGCTGCGGGATTGTCCAATCCGGCGATGTCCGGAGAGGGCAGTTAAATCTGAAGTCAGCGAGGAAAAATCATTTTGTGGGTGTAACTTTCCACTCGCCGGCGTGAAAAAATAAATCAAACAAAGAATGGTCGCAGTTTTTCTGGCAATTATGTTTTTAATTTGAGTGTGTTCTTGTATTCACATGCCTTTAAATGAGATTCGAGTTCTCAGGCGTGATAAACGTAGCGCGCCGTTCAGAAAGGCGTGAGCGCGGACTGCGCCGGGCCCGCTCGTCGGGCGGCGCGAACGGTCATCGTGCCCCTGATTCTCTTGCGTCCGAACATGGACCTACGTCAACCGCTGGTCCTGGCAAACGTTCTACAATGATGGTTGTTCTCCGATGTGAGTTTTCATGCGCAAATTTTTTCTTCCCGGCTTGACTGCCACGTTCGCCGCGGGCGCGGCGCTGGTCGCCGCCGCAGGGTTTTTTTCTCCGGCGGCTCACGCCAACAACGTGATCGTGCTCAATTCCGGCGAAGCCACGCTGAGCCTGATCGACGAGACCACTCGCCAGGTCATCGGCACCGTGCCCACCGGCAAGGAACCGCACCATCTGATGTCCACGCCGGACAATTCGTCGTTGATCGTGGCGAATTCGGTGTCGAACAATCTGATGTTCGTCGATCCCAAATCCGGCCAGGTGCAGCGTTGGGTCGAAAATATCGAAGATCCGTATCAGATCGGGTTTTCACCTGACCGCAAATGGCTGGTCACCACCGGCTTGCGTCTGGACCGCCTCGACATCTATCACTACGACGGCCAGAAGAACCAGATGACGCTGGCATCGCGCCTGCCGCTCGCGGTCATGCCGAGCCACATGGCGTTCACGACGGACAGCAAGACGGTATTCGTCACGCTGCAGGTTTCCGGCGAACTGGCTGCGATCGACCTCGCCACGCAAACCGTCAAGTGGAAGATGAAGGTCGGCAAGGTGCCGGCGGGCCTGTGGATGACGCCGGGCGAGAAATACCTGCTGGTCGGGATGACCGGCGCGGATTACGTCGCGGTGGTCGACTGGCGCAACCAGAAGATCGTCAAGACCATCCACACGGGCAACGGCGCGCATAACTTCCGCTCGCTGGCTGACGGCAAGCACGTGGCGGTGTCGAACCGGGTGGCGAGCACCATCAGCATCATCGACGAGGACTCGCTCACCAACGTCGGCGACATCACCGGTTTGATGCCCGGACCCGACGACATGGAACTTTCCGCCGACAAACGCTATCTGTGGGTTACCTTCCGCTTCGCCAAGCACGTCGGCATCATCGACCTGACAACGCGTAAGCTGATCCAGACGATTGCCGTGGGCCGCTCGCCGCACGGCATCTATTTCTTCAATCGCGCGCCGGTCACGGCGCCGAACGGCGCCTGATGGAAGGGCTCATGCTGCACCAGGCGAACCGTCACGGATGAAGTAACAGGCCAGCACCATGTTCCATCTGATTTTTTCTTCGCTCGACAGCTTCGTTTCGGCCGTGCAGACGTTGCTGTACGTCGACGTGGTGCAGCCGCTGCTGTTCCGCTTTAACCTGATGGATTACGACGAAGACACCTACGACAGCCTGTATTGGGTGATCGTGGGCGTCTTCGAAGTGCTGGCCATGTACGCGATCCTGCGTCCGCTCGAAGCGCTGCGTCCGGTCGAGCAGTGGTCGAACCGCAAGGCGGTGCGCGTCGACGTGATCTACACGTGGATCGCCAAGCTCGGCATTCTCAACCTGTTCTTTTTCTTCGCGCTGCAGCCGTTCTTCGACAACGTGCAGGCGTGGCTGCGGCTGCGCAATATCTCGAATATCGAGTTCGACAATTTGTGGCCGGGCGTGACCACACAGCCGCTCGTCACGTTCGTGATGTATCTGCTCGTGCTCGACTTCGCCGGGTACTGGTATCACCGCTGGGAACACCGGATCGGCGTGTGGTGGGAACTGCACGCGGTGCACCACAGCCAGCAGCAGATGTCGCTGTGGTCCGACGACCGTAACCATCTGCTCGACGGTCTGCTGCAAGCCTCTTTCTTCGCGGTGATCGCGTTGGTGATCGGCGTGCCGCCGTCGCAGTTCGTCGTGCTGGTGGCGATCACGAATCTCGCGCAGAGCGTCCAGCACGCGAACATCCGTCTGTATTTCGGCTGGCTCGGCGAGCGCCTGCTGGTGAGTCCGACCTTCCATCGCCGTCACCATGCGATCGGCTACGGCCACGAAGGTTTGAAGTACGGTTGCAACTTCGGCGTGCTGTTTCCGTGGTGGGACATGCTGTTTCGCAGCGTGTCCTGGAGCCGCGAGATGGAGCCGACCGGCATCAGCGATCAACTCGAAGGCCGCCGTTACGGCGACGGTTTCTGGGCGCAGCACTGGCTCGCCTTCGTGCGCATCGCCGGCCGTCTTTCGCCGAAGCGCCGCACCGAAAGTAACGACGCCGCCGCCGTTTGAGCGCGCATTCTCCCGCGTCGCCGGTTTCCCCGGCGGCGCGTCACGTGGTTTATCCTGTTCACGTTTGCGCACGCCCCGCAGGACGTCCCCTTGGGGGCGCCCCGCGGCAAAGTCCCCTTTTGGGACGGGCGGCGGGCCGGCTGGCTGGCTCGTCGCGCGTTTCTCCTATTCCAATCGTTTCGTTCACCGGCACTGGCTCGCATGAATGATCTGTTGCGCTCGTTTGGGCGCGCGCTCGCAAGCGCGCTCCACCCGCGCATGCTCTGGCTGACCTTCATGCCGTTTCTCGCGGCAACGGTCGGGTGGGGCGTGATCTTGTGGTTTTCCTGGCAGACGCTGATCGGTGCGACCCGCGCCTGGCTCGAAGGCTGGTCGTTCACGGTGACGCTTTATCATCTGTTCGACTGGCTCGGTTTTTCGGCGCTGCACACGGCGATCGCGCCGTTTATCGTGATCGCGATGGCGATTCCGCTGATCGTCGTCACGGTGCTGCTGCTGATCGCCACGCTGTCGATGCCCGCCGTCATCCGCTTCCTGTCCGCCCGCCAGTTCCCGAGCCTGGAAATGCGCCACGGCGGAACGTGGTACGGTAGCCTCGCTCAGGCGTTGTGGACCACGCTGGTCTGTCTGATGCTGCTGATCGTCACGCTGCCGCTCTGGCTCGTGCCGCCGTTCTTCGCGCTGATTCCGCCGCTGCTGTGGGGGTGGCTCACGTATCGCGTGATGAGCTACGACGCGCTCGCGCTGCATGCCACGCGTGACGAGCGGCGTGCGCTGGTGCGGCGTTTCCGCCTGCCGCTGCTGTTGATCGGCATTGCAAGCGGCTTGCTGGGATCGCTGCCTACGCTGCTGTGGGCGTCGTCGGTCTGGCTGATCGTGCTGTTCCCCGTGATCACGGCCGTGACGATCTGGATCTATGCGTTCATCCTCGTGTTCTCGGCGCTATGGTTCGGCTACTACTGTTTGCGCGCGCTGCAACGCATGCGCGCGGAAGAGCACGGCGGCGTGCGGCACACGGCGCCGGTTTCCTACTGATGAAATACTGACTAAGCGAAAGAGGCGGCAATGGCATTTGGCGTCATCATCATCGGCGATGAAATCCTGTCGGGCAGGCGTATCGACAAGCATCTGCCGAAGGTCATCGAATTGCTCGGCGCGCGCGGACTGTCGCTCGGCTGGGCGGAGTACATCGGCGACGACCCCGAGCGCATCACGGCGACGCTGCGGCGTACGTTCGCCTCGGGCGACATCGTGTTCTCCACGGGCGGCATCGGCGCCACGCCGGACGACCACACGCGCCAATGCGCGGCGGCCGCGCTCGGCGTGCCGCTCGAACTGCACCCGGAGGCCGCGAAGCTGATCCAGGAGCGCATCCGCGAGATGCACCCGGCGAACCCGGCGACGCCGCTCGATCTGGAGTCGCCGGAGAACCGGCATCGGCTGAATATGGGGACCTTCCCGCAAGGCGCGTCGATCATTCCGAACGGCTACAACAAGATTCCGGGTTTTTCGATCCGGCAGCATCACTTCGTGCCGGGCTTCCCGGTCATGGCGTGGCCGATGATCGAGTGGGTGCTGGATACGCAATACGCGCATCTGCATCACGCCATGCCGCACGCGGAGAAGTCGCTACTGGTGTTCGAGTTGCCGGAGTCGCGCCTCACGCCGCTAATGGAAAAGATCGAACACGACTTTCCGGGCGTGCGGGTCTTCAGCCTGCCGAGCGTGGGCGACGCGGAACGCGGCGGGGTGTACGCGCGCCATCACATCGACCTGGGCGTGAAGGGCGAGCCCGAGGCGGTGGCGGCGGCCTTCGTCAAACTGCGCGAAGGAGTGCATCTGCTGGGCGGCGATATCGTCGAGCCCGAGGCGGCGGCCGCGGCGGCGAAACCGCGCGCCTGATCCGCGCGGCGTACCTTTCGAGTCGATCGGGCGCTGCGGCGCCCGTTTTTCATTGCGATTGTTGTCGAACCGCGCGCGCCTTGAGCGCATCATCGGCCCGCCACATTCGGCGCGGACGATGGGCCTGTCCTCACGCGCGAGGCTCGTCAGGACGCTTTTGAACCGGCCTCGGCGCGTTGTGGGGCAACAGGCAGCGTTCGGGGAACGTTCAGGGAAGCCGTCCAGGCAACAGCGAGGCAAACGGCGAGGCAACGGCGAGGCAACGGCGAGGCAACAGCAAGCCAACGGCCAGCCAACGGCGAGGCCGCAATCAACCCGTCAGGCGCCGCACTTACGCGCCGATCCACGGCAACCCGCGAAAGCACCAGCCCGACACCGTCTTCCGATGCCCCTGGCCGTCCTTGTCGCCTTCGAATCCTTCCAGCAGGTCGTACGCCTTGTTGAAGCCGGCCTGGGTGGCGGCAATCGCGGCAAGCTTGGAGCGCGCGGCGCTGCGGCACAGAAACAGCACCGGTGTATCGGGCGTGGCGACCTGGCTCAATTGCTGAAGGAATTCCTGATTCGGCACCGCGCCCGGATAGCGCGTCCATTCGACGTGCGCGTATTGTCCGTCGCCGATCACCGGCCGGCCGACCCAATCGAGTTCGGCGCGGGTCCGCACGTCGACGAGGCGGGTGCGCGGATCGAGTTGCAACAGTTCGAATGCTTCGGCCGGTGACACCGCGCCGGCGTACGGCAACTGGTTCTCGGTGCGGCGCTTGTCCGCGGCTGCGTACAACTGTTCGAGCGAGCTCATGAGCGCAAATCTCCTTCGGACTAAATGAACATTCTAGCGCGCGGCGAAGGCCGCATATCCGCGGCTCGAACGGCGGCGCTCGGGCAAACATCGCGTCCGCAGTCGCGCGCAAATATGGTGCAAATTTTTGCGCATGCACCAAAATAGAAGTGCCGGCTGTTGTTGATCTGCCGCGCGCACAATTGTGGTGCGTAAACGGCCGTGAAGATTGGGGGGCTGCATGCCGTTCGGTGCGCCCATTCCCCGCAAACGCGCGCGTGGCGTCGTTTTGCGCCGGGTTGGCGCATACGTGGCACAGATGCTGCTTTATTGGTGCCAATCGATTTGTCCGAGCAAAGTTTTATATTCATCCCCGACCATTGAGGGGTGGACGCGCCGGGACGGGTCAGCTAGATTGGGCGGCGGCTGAATCCGCCGAATTCGTTAATCAGGAGATAGGTTATGAGTAAATCCGTGGCCGACGTCGTTCAACTCGTCAAAGACGAAGACGTCAAGTTTGTCGACTTCCGTTTCACCGACACGCGCGGCAAGGAGCAACACGTTTCGGTGCCGGTGTCGGCATTCGATGAAGACAAGTTCGAAAGCGGCCATGCGTTTGACGGTTCGTCGATTGCCGGCTGGAAAGGCATCGAAGCATCGGACATGTTGCTGGTCCCGGACGCGAACACGGCCTTCATCGACCCGTTCTACGAAGAATCGACCCTCGTGCTGACCTGCGACGTCGTCGAACCGGCGGACGGCAAGGGCTATGAGCGCGACCCGCGCTCGCTGGCAAAGCGCGCTGAAGCGTATCTGAAGAGCACGGGCCTCGGCGACACGGCATTCTTCGGTCCGGAACCCGAATTCTTCATTTTCGACTCGATCAAGTGGGGCACGGATCAGTCGGGCACGTTCGTCAAGATCGGTTCGGAAGAAGCACCGTGGTCGTCGTCGATGGACTTCGAAGGCGGCAACACCGGCCACCGTCCGGGCACGAAGGGCGGCTATTTCCCGGTCGCTCCGGTCGACACGTTCCAGGACATCCGTTCGGAAATGTGTCTGCTGCTCGAACAGATCGGCATTCCGGTCGAAGTGCACCACCACGAAGTCGCGGGCCAGGGCCAGAACGAAATCGGCACGAAGTTCTCGACGCTGGTGCAACGCGCCGACTGGCTGCAGCAGATGAAGTACATCATCCACAACGTCGCGCACACGTACGGCAAGACGGCAACGTTCATGCCGAAGCCGGTGGTCGGCGATAACGGTTCGGGCATGCACGTTCACCAGTCGATCTGGAAGGACGGCACGAACCTGTTCGCAGGCAACGGTTACGCAGGTCTGTCGGAATTCGCGCTGTTCTACATCGGCGGCATCATCAAGCATGCTCGCGCGCTGAACGCGATCACGAACCCGTCGACGAACTCGTACAAGCGCCTTGTGCCGCACTTCGAAGCACCGGTCAAGCTGGCTTACTCGGCTCGCAACCGTTCGGCATCGATCCGTATTCCGCACGTGTCGAATCCGAAGGGCCGCCGTATCGAAACGCGCTTCCCGGATCCGATGGCGAATCCGTACCTGTGCTTCTCCGCGCTGATGATGGCGGGTCTGGACGGCGTGCAGAACAAGATTCACCCGGGCGAAGCCGCCGACAAGAATCTGTACGACCTGCCGCCGGAAGAGGATGCAAAGATCCCGACCGTGTGCGCCGGCCTCGACCAGGCTCTGGACGCGCTGGACGCGGACCGCGAATTCCTGACGCGCGGTGGCGTGTTCACGGATTCGATGCTCGACGCGTACATCGAACTGAAGACGGGCGAGCTGCAACGCTATCGTCAGTCGGTGCACCCGATCGAATTCGAAATGTACTACTCGCTGTAAGCGGCAATGGCGCTTCGCCCTTCACGCGGCGAAGCGCTTTGCCCGACGCTCGCGATCGGTCACGAAGGGACGGCGGCGCCGTCCCTTTTTTGTTAGGCCGAACACAACGTTTGCGGCGTACGGGCGTTGTATGGGTATTGAGCAAGGCAACAAGCGGACTACCTGATTTATCACCATCTCCTATCGGCCAGACTGCAAGATGGTTCTAAAGAATCTGATCAAGGCAAGGAAAGGGCACGAGCAGACGCTCTCGGACGACGCGCAACTCGTCAGCTCCGGTTTGCTGCCGGGCTTCGAGGCGTTGCCGACGGTCGTGCTGGTGCTCGAAAAGCGCACGCTGCGCGTCGCGTTTGCGAATCCGTCGGCGGAATCGATGCTGGATCTTTCGCGCCGGCAACTCACGCAGATGGCGTGGCCGGACATCTTCTCGAATGCCGACGAACTGGTCGCGACCATTTCCGCGATCGCCGCCCATCGTTTTCACGCGACACATCTGGACGCCGTGCTCGAGCGTCCGGGCCACGAGCCGCTGCATGTGCATGCGATCGTCGGTTTCCTGGAAGGCGCGCAAGACTACGTGCTGCTCGAACTGTTCGAGAACGAGCGGCATCTGCGCACCGACCGCGAGGAGCGCATCAACGACCTCACGGCGGTCAACAAGCAACTGATCCGCAATCTCGCGCATGAGATCAAGAACCCGCTCGGCGGGATTCGCGGCGCGGCGCAACTGCTCGAGTTCGAACTCGGCGAGCGTCAGCGCGACGAATTGCGCGAGTACACGCAGGTCATCATCAAGGAATCGGACCGGCTGCAAACGCTGGTCGACCGTCTTCTGGAGCCGCACCGCCATCCGCATATCGTCGGCGACGTGAATATTCACGAGGTGTGTGAACGCGTACGCCAGGTGATTCTCGCGGAGTTTCCGCGCGGCCTCACCATCGAGCGCGATTACGACGTGAGCGTGCCCGACCTGCGCGGCGACAAGGAGCAACTGATCCAGGCGCTCCTGAACATCGTGCGCAACGCGGCCGAAGCGCTGCGCGAACGTATTTCGCAAGGCGATGCGCGGATCGAATTGCGCACCCGTATTGCCCGCAAGATCACCGTGTCGAAACGTTTATGTAAGCTGGCACTGGACTTGCATATCACTGACAACGGCCCAGGCATCCCCGAAGAAATCCGTGACCGCATTTTCTATCCGCTCGTATCGGGGCGTGAGGACGGTAGCGGTCTCGGCCTGACGCTCGCGCAGACTTTCGTGCAACAGCACGACGGTCTGATCGAAGTGGATAGCCGCCCGGGCCACACCGAGTTTCAGATTCTGCTGCCGCTCGACTGCTAACACCCCTGGTGGGAAAACGCCGGGCTGTCCCGGTGTTTCTCACCCCCCCTCGGGGGGCCTGGCGCGAAGCGACAGGTTAGGGGGCGTTTTTCCTCTCAAGACTTCTGAACGACCTATATGAAGCCGATCTGGATAGTAGACGACGATCAATCGATTCGCTGGGTGCTCGAAAAAGCACTGGCCCGCGAAAACTTCGCGACCCGCAGCTTCGCGAATGTGCGTGAGGCATCGGCCGCGCTCGACCATGACAGCCCACAGGTGCTGGTGTCCGACATCAGGATGCCTGGCGGCTCCGGCCTCGAATTGCTGCAAACCGTGCGTGACAAGGTGCCGGGCTTGCCCGTCATCATCATGACGGCGTTCTCGGACCTGGATAGCGCGGTCGCCGCATTCCAGGGCGGCGCGTTCGAATACCTCGCCAAGCCGTTCGACGTCGACAAGGCGGTCGAGCTGATTCGCCGCGCGGTGGACGAAAGCATGCGCGGCGAACAGACGTGGGACGAGCGCGTCACCGAAACACCGGAAATGCTCGGCCAGGCGCCGGCCATGCAGGACATGTTCCGCGCGATCGGCCGCCTGTCCCATTCCGCGGCAACCGTGCTCATTACCGGCGAATCAGGCACCGGGAAGGAACTGGTCGCGCGTGCGTTGCACCGACATAGCCCACGCGCGAACGGTCCCTTCATCGCGCTGAACACCGCGGCAATTCCCAAAGATCTGTTGGAATCCGAATTGTTCGGCCACGAGCGGGGTGCCTTCACCGGCGCGCAGGCCATGCGCCAGGGCCGCTTCGAGCAGGCCGAGAACGGCACGCTGTTTCTCGACGAAATCGGTGACATGCCGTTCGATTTGCAGACGCGCTTGTTGCGCGTGCTGTCGGACGGGCAGTTTTATCGCGTCGGCGGCCACAACCCGTTGCGCGCCAATGTGCGCGTGATCGCGGCGACGCACCAGAATCTCGAATCGCGCGTCCGCCAGGGCCTGTTCCGTGAAGACCTGTATCACCGCCTCAATGTGATTCGCCTGCGTTTGCCGGCCCTGCGCGAGCGCAGCGAAGACATTCCGCTGCTCACGCGCCACTTCCTGCAAAAGAGCGCGCGCGATCTCGGCGTCGAGCCGAAGCGCGTGTCCGAAGAGGCGCTGGCCTATCTCGCGTCGCTGCCGTTTCCGGGCAACGTGCGTCAGTTGGAGAATCTCGCCAACTGGCTGACGGTGATGGCGCCCGCGCAGACCATCGAGATCAAGGACTTGCCGCCCGACCTCGGACCCGCGCAAGCCGGCGTGACCGATCTGCCCGGCGGTGGCGGCGCGATCGGCACGGCAGATGCGGGCCTCGCCGGCGGCGCGTCGGTCAACGGCGCGAGCGCCGTGGCGCATTCGGCCGCCGTGGGCGGCTTGCCGGTCGCGAATGCCGTCAGCGCGTGGGAAGGCGGCTTGCGCACCGAAGTCGCTCGCATGTTGCGCGAGAACGCGGCTGACGTCATGGACGAACTCGCGCGCCGGTTCGAAGCGGCGGTGATTCGCGAAGCGCTCGACTTCACGCGCGGCCGCAAGGTGGAAGCGGCGGAGCGTCTCGGTATCGGCCGCAACACGATAACGCGCAAGATTCAGGAACTGAATCTCGAGCCTTGATGGGACTGCCGGATCGGCAAACCTGTTTATCCAGATCCCCTTGATGTGCCGCACCTTGCGCGTCTCGCGCGCATGGTGCGGCACGATGTCGCCTTAATGAGGCTGCATGCGCAGCGAGCGTCATAATCGGTTGTCCTTTCTGTTGAAGGAGCCGTTATGCCGACGTCGTTTTCCAGGCCGTTTTTTTGGCCGCTTTCCCCCGATACCTTCCTCGCACTCGAAGCGCTCGACGATCCGGCGGTGCTCGGATGGGTGGAGCGGCAGAACGCGCGAACGCTCGCGGCATGGGGGAGCGGGGCGCGCTATGACTCGCTCAGGAACCGGCTAGCTTCCATCTACCTGCGTAACGATCGCCCGGTCATTCCCGCGCGTTGGCGGGATTGGGCGTACGATTTCCGGCAGGACGAAGCGACTCCCCGAGGGATCTGGCGCCGCGCGTCGTGGGCGAGTTGGCGTGCCGGTCAACCCGTCTGGCAGACATTGATAGACTTCGACCGGCTCGGCGAGGACGAGCAGACGCCATGGGTGTGCGTCGATCAGCAAATTCTCTATCCGGATGGCGACCGGGCGCTGATTTGCCTGTCGTCCGGCGGTTCGGATGCAATCGGCGTGCGCGAGTTCGATCTCCTGACACTTCGTTTCGTCGACGATGGATTTGCGCTTCCCGAACCGGGCAAACATTCGATCTCGTGGATTGACCGTGACACCGTCTATCTCGGTTGGGACAACGGCGCCACGAGTGTGACGCGTTCCGGCTACCCGCGCGAAGTGCGGCGCTGGTCGCGCGGCACACCGGTAACGCACGCGCCGGTCGTGTTCCGCGCTGAATTCGACGATGTTTCGGTGGGCGCGCTTTTCGATCCCATCGACCGGCGCCACGCGCTATCCGTCTGCGTCGATTCGTTTGATTCGGATACCTACTATCTTGACGATTCGCGGCAATGGCAGCGCTTTGAAGTGCCTGCGCACGTTGCAATCGGCGCGTGGGGCGGATGGCTGCTGCTGCAACCGCGCCTTGCCTGGAACTGCGGCGGGGTGGTCTATGCCGGCGGTGCATTGCTGGCCATTCGCGAGGCAGCGTTTTTGCGCGGCGAGCGCGATTGCGCGCCGCTTTTCGTGCCCACGCCGACAACTTCGGGCTGCGACTACGCGTTCACGCGGCACGTGCTGATCGTCTCGTATCTCGACGACGTTCGACAGCATACCGTTCTGTGGCAGGCGAAACGGTCGGACGCTGCAAGCTGGCAGTGGGTTGCGCGCGAGTTTCCATCGCAGGAGAACGTGCAGGTCGGTGTTGCACCGATCGAGCCGACCATGGGCGACGAGGCGTATGTCAGCGTGGAGGACTATCTTCAACCCGGCTGCTGCTGGATTGTCGATTTGATGCAGGACGATCTCACGCAGTGGGAATTGATTGACCGATTCCCCGCCAATTTCGATGCCGCGCCTTTCGCCGTGACGCGCGCTCACGCGGTGTCGGCAGACGGCACCCGAGTGCCCTACACCCTGATCGGGCCGCGCGAGCCCGGACAGCAGGCACGGCCGTGTCTGCTGAGCGGCTATGGCGGCTTCGCGATCCCGCTGACGCCGGCTTACCTGGGCGGGACCGGCGTTGGATGGTTGGAGGCGGGCGGTGTCTACGTGGTCGCGAATATTCGTGGCGGCGGGGAATTCGGACCTGCCTGGCACACTGCGGCGGTCGGTCCGAATCGCCAGCGCGCTTTCGACGATTTCATCGCGGTCGCACAGGCGCTCGTTACCTCGGGGGTGACGACGCCCGCGCAATTGGGCATTCAGGGCGCAAGCAACGGTGGCTTACTGGTGGCGGCGTGCATGGTGCAACGGCCCGAACTGTTCGGCGCGGTGGTCAGCCAGGTGCCGCTTCTGGACATGAGTCGCTACCATCTTCTGCACGCCGGGGCGTCATGGCTCGAAGAATATGGTGATCCGGACGTCCCCGAGGACGCGAGGGTGCTGGCCGCATATTCGCCCTACCATCGGGTGTCGGCTGATCGCGCGTACCCGCCCGTGTTGCTCATGACATCCACCGGCGACGACCGCGTGCACCCCGGCCATGCGCGCAAGATGGCCGCGCGCATGCAAGCGCTCGGCGTTGACGAGGTCTGGTATTTCGAGGACACGCAGGGCGGCCACGGCGCCGCGGATGGGCTGCAAATGGCGGAGCAGGACGCGCTCGTGATCGAGTTCCTCTGGTCTTGCCTGGGCGCCGCCCAGCGGCGCAACGGTTCGGCGCGTGAGGTTCCACCCGTCGGCGGTTAGCCGAGCTGCGCGACCACCGGCGCATGGTCCGACGGCTGATCCCACTTGCGCGGCACCTTGTCGATGTCGCACGACGAGCACACCTCGGCCAACGCCTTCGACAGCAGAATGTGATCGATACGCAGCCCCGCGTTGCGGCGGAACGCCATCATCCGGTAGTCCCACCACGAGTAGAGTTTCTCAGGCTGCTCGAACCGACGGAACGCATCGACGAGGCCGAGCTCGATCAGCCGCACGAACTCCGCGCGTTCTTCGGGCGACACCAGGTTCTGGCCTTCCCATGCTTTCGGATCGTGCACGTCGCGATCTTCCGGCGCGATGTTGTAGTCGCCAAGCAGCGCGAGCTTGGGATGCAACGCCATCTCGCTCGCGATCCAGTCGTGCAGTGCGGCGAGCCAGCGTAGCTTGTACGCGAACTTGTCGGTGCCCGGCGCCTGGCCGTTCGGGAAATAGGCGGAGATAACGCGCGTGCCTTCGATAGTCGCCGCAATCACACGTTGCTGCGGATCCTCGAACCCAGGAATGTTGCGCACGATGCTGCTTTCATCGACGCTCAGGCCGTCGCGCACCAGAATGCCGACGCCGTTATACGTTTTCTGGCCAGCGAACCAGCTGCGGTAGCCTTTCTCCGCGAGTTCGGTTCGCGGGAATTTTTCGTCGGGCAGCTTGAGTTCCTGGAGGCAGAGCACGTCGGTGCCGCTGGTTTCGAGCCAGTCGATCACATGTTGCTGGCGGACTTTGAGGGAGTTGACGTTCCAGGTGGCGATTTTCATGACATTCTCACAAGCTTGCGTGATTCCGATAGTCCCGCATCTTATCGCGAGGAAGAGGGGGGCGTGAAAATGGCCCCGTCGGGGCAGTGAAAATAAAAGGATGATGCCGTCCCGCTGCGGCGTATAGTGGGATCACACACACTCGCATTCTTGCGCATCGGAGAGGCATTATGGCTGAACTTTACCCAGCGCTTTATAAGGACTTCGAAGTGCACCCGCTGGTGTTTTCGCGGACGTTCGACAAATTCGACGGCCACAAGCGTCACGCCGAAGGTTACGACGTCGCGGTGCGGGTTTGCCGGCCCGGCGCGATCAGCGGCTCGACGGCGAGCCGCGTGTTTCGTCTCGTGCTGCCGTCAACGTTCTCCGATTTCGGCGTGGCTAAACGCAGCGCGAGCCAGTACGGCGCGGATATCATCGACGGCAAGGTGGACGGCGCGACAGTCCAGGATCTTTGAGTCGCGTCACGAACGCGAAATAATTCGTGCGTTTGTTTGACGTCTTGCGAACATCTCTATACAATCCGTTTTCTCTGACGCGGGGTGGAGCAGTCTGGCAGCTCGTCGGGCTCATAACCCGAAGGTCGTAGGTTCAAATCCTACCCCCGCAACCAAGCATTGTTGAAAGCCCGCTGGCACAAGCCACGCGGGCTTTTTAACTTGTGCGCCCAGCATCGTCGCAATCTGGACTACTGCCTGGCCTCGTTTTTACTCTTGAGCAGCGTGAACGCCTTGCCATCAAACGCGTAGTAGTAAGTTCCGCGGTCGGTGCTTTCGTTACGGCTGCCGCGCACAACAAGAAGGCAACTATTCGTGCGGTAGGAAAGCGGCGCGGTGACGTCCATCGGCCAGTTGGAAACCGTGAATGGCAGTGAGCTGACCCGACCTGATTTCGAGTCGATTGCCGCCGCCGTAACGCAGCCGGACCCGCAACCCCAGGTCGCAAGGACATAGTGTCCAGCAAAGTTGACCCGCTGACTGGCTGCATCACGAATCACGGTCCTGTATTTCCGCGCTGGGGCATCGGCAAACTTCAGGCGCGGGACCGTGGCATGTTTTGATTCAACCGGTACGGAACAATTCTCAAACTTGGGAAGTGGCTCCGCATGGCTCAAACTGGATAGCGCAGCGAGTATTAAGGCCGCAAACCGGACGTGGGTTAGACGCATTGTTTAATACCAGTGGCGGGTACTGCCAGAATGACCTGCCGGAATGGGCAGAGCGGTAACGGCCATAGATGTAGCGTATGCCGCCCTGACATTCTTCCTTCGCATCACCAAAGGATGCTTCCCCGCGTGGATTCAGGCCCTACTGCGCCCGCAGTAGTCGAAACAGGCCGCGTGCCGTCGATGCCCGCCGATTCTTGCGCCATGATCCACAGGAGATCGTTGAAATCCGCGTCCGAAACGGATTCAGCACGCATGGCCTCTTTTAATGCGCTTTGAACGCCGGGGGGGCAACGCTGGATGATTTTTCACGCCATGCATGCTTTGCGGTCTTGATGGGGCGATGTAGGTGAGCGTTCTGGCTGGACATTGATGTAGTTCGGAATCGTTCGATCAATTGGATAAAATGAATAGCAGCATAATTCGCGCGTCCGTTTTCCAATGTGCCGCAGACTCCGTCTCAAAACAATCTTCTCGCGATAGCTGCCACGCTCCCCGGGCGTTCCAGCTTACCCGCCCATCCGCGCTCACTCCACTCCAATCGCCCACTCCACCGCCGCCTGCGCATGCAACGCGGTCGTGTCGAACACCGGCAGCACCGAATCTTCCGGCTTGATCAGCAACGTGATTTCCGTGCAGCCGAGAATCACAGCCTGCGCGCCACGCGCGGCCAGCGCTTCGATCACACGTTGATACACCGCGCGCGAGGCGTCGTTCACATGGCCGTGGCACAACTCGTCGTAGATGATGCGGTGCACGTCCGCGCGTTCGGCTGCGTCGGGAACCAGCGTTGTGAGGCCGTAGCGCTCGTCGAGGCGTGCCGTGTAAAAAGTCTGCTCCATCGTATAGCGCGTGCCGAGCAAGCCCACTCGTTCCACGCCTGCCGCGCGCAACGCGCTGCCGGTCGGGTCGGCGATATGCAGGAACGGCGCCTCGATCGCCGCTTCGATCGATTCATACACGCGATGCATCGTATTGGTCGCAAGCATCACCAGATCGGCGCCGCCCCGTTCGAGTTGGCGCGCGGCGTCGGCCATCTGCCGGCCGAGCGCGTCCCAGTCGCCCGCGCGCTGCAGCGCTTCGACCGGCGCGAAGTCGACGGTGAGCATCAGGCTGCGGGCGTTGTGGTGGCCGCCGAGACGCGCCTTCGCGTAGCGGTTCAGAAGCCTGTAATACTCGGTGGACGATTCCCAGCTCATTCCGCCGATCACGCCGATGGTCTTCATGTACCTGCTCCATGAGTGGATGACGGCGTGGCATCGACCGTCTGTCAGGCGAGTATAGGCGGGAGGCGGGACCCGTAGCCGGTACGGATCGCGCGTCGCTCGCCGGTACGGGCGGACGCAACGGCGCCGCATAAAAACGTCGCCACGCGCTTTCTGACGCCGATAGAATCCTGATCAATCAGGAAGGGTCAAAGGGAGCGATATATGGATCTGATCATCCGCCGCGCGATGCTGCCGCAAGGCGCCGCGCCGCAGCGAGACGTGCCGGTCGACATCGGCATCGAAGCGGGCCGCATCGTCGCCGTCGAACCGAATCTGGCCGCCAATGCGCGTGAAGAAATCGATGCCGCGGGCTCGCTCGTCACGCCGCCGTTCGTCGACCCGCATTTCCATATGGACGCGACGCTCTCTTATGGTTTGCCGCGCGTGAACGCGTCGGGCACGCTGCTGGAGGGCATCGCGCTATGGGGCGAACTGAAGCCGGACCTGACACAGGAGGCACTGATCGAGCGCGCGCTGCAGTATTGCGACTGGGCCGTGGCGCGCGGGCTGCTGGCGATCCGCAGCCATGTGGATGTGTGCGATCCGCGCCTGCTCGCCGTCGAAGCATTGGTCGAAGTGAAACGCCGTGTCGCGCCGTATCTCGACCTGCAACTGGTGGCGTTTCCGCAAGACGGCGTGTTGCGCAGCGCGGGCGCTTTCGAGAACCTCAAGCGGTCGATCGCGATGGGCGTGGATGTGGTGGGCGGCATTCCGCATTTCGAGCGCACCATGGCCGACGGCGCGCAGTCCGTGCGTTTGCTGTGCGAATACGCGGCGGAGCAGGGCTTGCGCGTGGACATGCATTGCGATGAATCGGACGATCCGATGTCGCGCCACATCGAGACGCTCGCGGCCGAAACGCATCGGCTCGGCTTGCAGGGGCGCGTGACCGGTTCGCATCTGACCTCGATGCATTCCATGGACAACTACTACGTCAGCAAGCTCCTGCCGCTGATGCGCGAGGCGGGCGTCGCGGCGATTGCGAATCCGCTGATCAACATCACGCTGCAAGGCCGCAGCGACACTTATCCGAAACGGCGCGGCATGACGCGCGTGCCGGAGATGATGGCGGCGGGCATCAACGTCGCGTTCGGCCACGATTGCGTGATGGACCCATGGTACAGCCTCGGCTCGGGCGACATGCTCGAAGTGGCGCACATGGGCCTGCATGTGGCGCAGATGACGGGTGTCGAGGGCATGCGCGCCTGCTTCGACGCGGTGACGGTGAACCCCGCGCGCATTCTCGGTCTGGAAGGCTACGGCATCGCGCCGGGCTGCGCGGCCAATCTCGTGCTGCTCGACGCGCGCAATCCGGTCGAAGCGATCCGCCTGCGCGCCGCGCGCCTCGCGGTGGTGAGCCGCGGCAAGGTAGTGAGCCGCGCGCCGGCGGCGCGCGCGGCGCTGTCGCTCGAAGGGCGGCCGTCTGAGGTGGATTTCAAACTGCATCGCGCCTAGTCGCGCGTTCGGCGCTCAAATGAAAAAGCCGGTGCCTGCGTCAAGCAGGTCACCGGCTTTCATCGGCCCGAGCAAGGCGCCGACGCGTGTATCAACCTCAACTCATCAAGGCGCGACGCCCGGCGTCATGCCGTTGTGCCGCAGCAAGGCGTCGATGTTCGGCTCGCGGCCGCGGAATGCCTTGAACGATTCCATTGCAGGACGGCTGCCGCCCACCTCCAGAATCTCCGTGCGATAACGCATGCCGGTCGCCTGATCGAGCACGCTGCCGCTCGCCGCCTGCGCCGCTTCTTCGAATGCCGCGTAGGCGTCGGCGGACAGCACTTCAGCCCACTTGTAGCTGTAGTAACCCGCCGCATAGCCGCCCGCGAAAATATGGCTGAACGTGTTCGGCCAACGCGAGAACGGTGCTTGCGGCACGACGTGGAAGCGCTCGTTGATTTCGCTCGCGAGTTCGGTGGCGTTCTTCGTGCCGGATGCGTCGAAGCCCGTATGCAGTTGCATGTCGAACATCGAGAACACGATCTGGCGCAGCGTGCCCAGACCGCTCTGGAAGTTCTTCGCGGCGAGCATCTTGTCGAACAGTTCGCGCGGCAAGGGCCTCGCCGTTTCGACGTGCGAGGTCATGTCGCTCAGCACGTCCCACTCCCAGCAGAAGTTCTCCATGAATTGCGACGGCAGTTCGACCGCGTCCCATTCGACGCCGTTGATGCCCGACACGCCCAGTTCGTCGACGCGCGTGAGCATGTGGTGCAAGCCGTGGCCGAACTCGTGGAACAGCGTGATGACTTCGTCGTGCGTAAAGCAGGCGGGCTTGCCGCCGACCGGCGCCGAGAAGTTGCAGGTCAGATACGCGACCGGCGTTTGCACGCTGCCGTGCGTATGCTTGTGACGGCCGCGCGCGTCGTCCATCCAGGCGCCGCCGCGTTTGCCTTCGCGCGCATAGAGATCGAGATAGAACTGTGCGACGAGGCCGCCGTCCTGATTCTCGACGCGGAAAAAGCGCACGTCCGGATGCCACACGGCCGCTTCGTCGCGACGGATACGCACGCCGAACAGCGTTTCAGTGACCTTGAACAAACCCTTGAAGACGGCGTCTTCCGGAAAGTACTGTTTGACCTCGTTCTCGGAGAACGAATAGCGCTTCTGCCGCAGACGCTCCGCGGCAAACGTCATGTCCCACGGTTGCAGCTCGCCCATGCCAAGCTCGTTCGCGGCGAATTCGCGCAGTTCTTTCCAGTCCTGTTCGGCGTGCGGACGCGCTCGCGTGGCGAGGTCTTCCAGAAAGCTCATGACCTGGGCGGGCGACTCCGCCATTTTCGGCGCGAGCGAGACTTCGGCGAAGTTGTTGTAGCCGAGCATCTGCGCTTCTTCGGCGCGCAGTTTCAACTGCTCGGCGAGCACCGCGGTGTTGTCCCATTCGGGCTTGCCATTGCCGTATTGCGGGCCGAGTTCCGAGGCGCGCGTCACATAGGCGCGATACATTGCTTCGCGCATCGGACGATTTTCCGAGTACTGCATCACCGGGAAATACGACGGGAAGTGCAGCGTGAATTTGTAGCCGGTTTTGCCTTCGCGCTCGGCCGCTTCCCTGGCGGCTTCGACCACGTCTTCGGGCAGGCCGGCCAGTTGCGCTTCATTGCCGGCTTCGACGATATACGCATAGGCGTTGGTTGCGTCGAGCACGTGATCCGAAAACGCTTTGGACAGCGCCGCCTGGCGTTCCTGCAATTCGGCGAAATGCGGCTTCTGGTGTTCCGGCAATTCCGCGCCGGACAGGCGGAAATCGCGCAGCGCATTGCCGAGGATCTTCTTGCGCTCGCCGGTCAGCGAAGCGAAGTCGCTACTGGCATGCAGCGCCTTGTACTTCTCATAGAGCGCGAGATTCTGTCCGACGCTCGACCAGAACTCGGTGACGCGCGGCAGATTCTCGCCGTACACGGCGCGCAGCTCGGGCGTATCGGCGACGGCGTTCAGATGGCCGACCACGCTCCAGGCGCGCGACAGCGGCTCGGTGGCGCGCTCGACCGGCTCGACCACGTCGGCCCACGACGCGGGCGTGATCGGCTGGGCGGCGCGCTCGACGGCGGCGGCCGCATCGGCGAGCAGTACATCGAGGGCGGGCGTGACGTGTTCGGGGCGGATTTGGCCAAAGCGCGGCAGGTCGGAGAAATCGAGGAGCGGATTGTCGTGATTCGAGGCGGTAGTGGACATGAGGCTTCCTGTCTGACGCGGGTGAACGGGTAATCGGTGCATGGACGGCGGTTCCCCAGAAGGACTTCTTTCGGGGCGTGCGCGACGACGCCCTGGCGCAGCCGATACAGACATTATTGGGGCAGGGCGCGCCGTTTCCAATCCGTCGGCAGACAAATTATCAGATGTCGCCGCACTGTGCGCGTGGCGGGGCGCCGCCGCGCGGGCAAAAAAGCGCCACTGTGCTCTGTGCGAAAGCGAACGGTCCGCATTGCTGCTGTGCGGCAAGGTGGAGTGTCGCTATCGGTCGGCGGCGCTTTTTGTTTTTGTAATGAGGTATCGATGAACCTGCTTTCGGATGCTCTATCACGCAAGGGCAACAACTTCGACCTCGTGCGACTGCTGGCTGCCATCGCCGTCGTCTACGGCCATTCGTATCTGCTCCAGGCACCCGACGGCACCACGGATTGGGTCCAGAACGCGCTGGGTTTCGACGGTTTCGGCGCGCTGGGCGTCTACGCCTTTTTCCTGTTGAGCGGCATGCTGGTCACCGCCAGCTTCGACCGGCAACGCTCGGTGCCGCGCTTCACCGTCTTGCGCATTGCGCGACTGTGGCCGGCGGTGGCGGCCGGTTCGCTGGTGACGGTGTTCGTCGTCGGCCCGCTCTTTACGACGTTGCCGCTGCGCGAATATTTCGCCTCCGGCATGACGTGGGCCAATCTCGACAATTTCTCGACCATCGTGCTGAAAACCGGCTGGGCACTGCCCGGCGTGTTCGAGCACAACCGTTTTCCTGTCGACGTCTGCGCACCGCTCTGGACGCTGCCGCTCGAAGTGCGTTGCTATCTGATCGTGCTCGTGACCGGTATGGTGGGGTTGCTGTCCAGCTCCCGCGGCGTGGCGCTCGCCGCCGCGCTGGGTTGCGCCGCCTTCGTGCTGCGCGTGAATCTGTCGCATTGGCAGGTGGGTTTGCGCGACTTCAGCGAAACGCCCGGCGGTTATTCGTTCTGGCCGGAGCCGTTCTTCATGCTGGGCATGTTGCTGTACGGCTGGCGTGAACGGATCGACATCAACGGCTTGACGGCGCTCGCGCTCACGATGGTGTTTCTGGTGTTCCGCGACACGGCCGGCGCGCAGCCGCTGTTCTATCTGGCCTTCGTGTACGGCGTGCTGTGGGTCGGGACGACGCCGCTGTTGCGACGCTTCGTGCCGCGTCACGATTACTCGTACGGTATCTATCTGTACGGCTTCATGGTTCAGCAGTGCGTGGCGAACATTGCGCCGCAACTGGGGCACGTGGCGGCGGTCCTCGTCGCCGCGCCGATCATCCTGTTGTGCGCGGCGCTGTCATGGCACTTCGTGGAGCGGCCGGTGCTGAAGTGGTGCCGCGGGCGTCTCGCACGCCGCTCGACGCCGCTCGCGGCAGGCATGCCGGCCGGCGATCAAGCCACGCGCTGAGCGTACGGCGCGCGTTCGGCGCCGCTCGTGGGCGCTGCCCTGGCGCAAGGCCAGGGCAGCAGGGTCTCGATGCCGGCGAATCCGCTTCTGCCGGCTTTCCTTCTCATGCTTTACGCGTGTGCCGCTGCTTCGCGCTCGGCGGCTTCGATCGTATTGACGAGCAGCATGGTGATGGTCATCGGGCCGACGCCGCCTGGCACCGGCGTGATGTAACCGGCCACTTCCTTGACACCCGCGAAGTCGACGTCGCCGCACAGCTTGCCGGCTTCGTCGCGATTCATGCCCACGTCGATCACCGCCGCGCCCGGCTTCACCATCTCCGCCGTGAGAATATTGCGCAGGCCGGTGGCGGCGACCACCACGTCGGCATTGCGCGTGTGGGCGGCCAGATCGCGCGTCTTGCTGTGGCAGATCGTCACGGTCGCGCCGGCTTCGAGCAGCAGCAGCGCCATCGGCTTGCCGACGATGTTCGAGCGGCCGATCACCACGGCGTTTGCCCCTTGCAGCGGGATGTCGTAAGCGGCGAGCATTTTCATGACGCCATACGGCGTGCACGGGCGGAACAGCGGCCGGCCGGTCATCAGCGCACCGGCGTTGGCGACGTGAAAGCCGTCCACGTCCTTCTCCGGCGCGATCGCCTCGATCACCTTGTGGCTGTCGATATGCGGCGGCAGCGGCAGTTGCACCAGAATGCCGTGAATGAGCGGATCGCGGTTCAGTTCGTCGATGCGCGCAAGCAGCTCGGCTTCCGGCAGATCAGCGGGATAGCGGTCGAACGACGAGCCGAGGCCATTGTCGTGGCACGCCTTGACCTTGTTGCGCACGTACACTTCGCTGGCCGGATTGTCGCCGACCAGCACCACGGCGAGGCCCGGCTGATGGCCGCGGGCGGTGAGGGCGGCGGCGCGCGCGGCGACGTCGGCACGCAGGGTCTTGGAAAGGGCGAGGCCGTCGATCAATTTGGCAGTCATGGTCGGGTCGAGATGGGCAGTTTGGAAAGCGGGGCAGGGCGCAGGCGCCCGAGCGTGCCAGGCGCGATGGCGCTTTTCAGCGGGAATGGGTCGGCACGTGAAAAGCGCGCGGCGCGAATCGGGGTTAAGCGGCGCTGCAAAGTCCGACATTATACCGGCCCCGCCAGCCGCGCCGCTTACGGATGCGCCGCTGCATGGCTGCGCCGTGGCGTGCGTGCCGCGCGTGCTCCGCGCGACGGGTTCGATGCGCCGCTGACCGCCCCCTCGACGCCCGGTTTGACGTCCGGCTTTCGACTCGTTCCGCTCGTTCAACCTGTGCGGCCGTGACCGCCGGTCCGCCGCCGCGGCCGCCAATTCGCCTGCTATGGCTGGACCGCTTGCCAATCCGAGTCGGGATCGAACGACTTGATCTGCGCCGCCACTTGCGTGGTTTGCGGTCCAAGGTTCCTCTGATACACCTGCCCCTCCTGATTGACGATGAAGCTCATCACGCCGGTCTTGCCATAATCGGCCGGCGCCGCGATCAGCCCGAACCCTTTGCTCAGCACGCCGTTTTCGAGGTAGTTCTGCGCGCCGCCCTTAGCGTGCGGGCCTTGCGCGGTGAGAATGCGATAGTGATAGCCGTGATAGGCCTCCTGAGGCAGCGTGCCGCCAGGCATGGTGGCGGCGAGCGGGCCGAGCGGGCTTTCCGCTTCGCCGGGCGCCGTGGTCCAATACAGGCCGTCATGCTGTCCCGGCGTGCTGACGAAGCGCTGTGCGTAGTGCCGGGTCAGGTTGCGATAGTCGTATTGCGCATCCAGATAGGCGAGCGAGGTCAGGATCGCCGCGCGCTCATTGCGGCCGATGCGGCGCGTCAGCATCTCGTCGCGCGCCGCCGGTAGATCGAAACGCCAGCCTTTGCCCGCTTGCACGAGCGGAATCGGCAAGCTCCAGCCGCTGTAGCCCACCGTCAGGTGCGCGGTGACGCGCCCCTTGTCCGCGGTGGGGTCCTGGACGATCTGATGGTTTTTCGACCATTCGCCGAGAAACTGATAGATGTCGTCCTCGCCGATACCGTCGGTCGGAATGAAGCGCTGAAAGTCGCTGCCGAGCACACGCTTGAGCGCGTCCTCGTCGTTGCGGGCGAGCGCTTCGACGAATGCATTGGCGGCATCGTCCGCGCTGGGATAGAGCGCCTGCGCATGGGCCGGGATCGTGCTGATCAGCAGCGCCGGCGCGAGGAGCACCGTCGCAGTGGTGCCGAGAGCGACGGTAACGGTCACGACGTGGGCGCGCAGCGTGCCCTGTGAGAATAGACGCATCATCAGAGACTCCTTTTCATTGATCAACGATTGCGGCCGAAGTGGCGCTCACCTGCGCCGCCGCCCCAGTTGCCGGCACTTGCGCCGCGCTGCGCGCTGCCGCTTGTGTTGAGGCCGCCCAATGTGTGCGGCTGGCCGGCATTGTTTGCGCCGAGACCCTCCCGCGGGCGTTGCTGGCCACCGCCGTTCGCGCCGAGACCTTCCTGCGGGCGTTGCTGGCCACCGCCGTTTGCACCGAGTCCGCCGTGTGTGTGCTGCTGGCCGCCGCGGTCGGTGAGCGCGTCGCGGCTCGTCTGGCCGCGCAGCGTGTCCTGGCGCGCGGCGTTGCCATCGCCGGCGCCGCGCAGCGCATTGTCGCGATTGACGTTTTGCGCGCGGTTCTGCAATTCGGGGTTTGCCGTGCCGCCGTGGTGGATCCCTTGCACGCGTTCACTCGCGCTGCCGCCCGGATTCTGTCCCGTGCGGTTCTGCAGGGTCTGCTGTGCCTGAGCGCGGGCGTTGTCGCGGCCGCGATACGCATCGCGCTGCGTGCCGCCGAGGTTGCCGTTCAGGTTGCGTTCGACATTCGCGTTGTGCACGTTGCGATTGACGTCGGTGTTGCGGTTCCAGTTCGTCGTGTTGCCGTTCACATTGAGCCGGTTGTTCACATTGATGTTGTTGTACCGGTTCACGTTGATATTGACGTCATGCGAGTTCCAGTTGAAACCGCCCCACAGCGCGTTCGCCACGGCGATGCCCGTGCCGAACGCGAGGCCTGCCGCGAAGCTGGTGGCGATGGTGTAACCGGGCGGCGGCGGTACATACACCGGCGGATACGCGGGATAGGGCCACACGCCGTAGACCACCGTGGGGTTGTAGGTCGGCACGTACACCACCTGCGGGTTGACCGGCACGATCTGAATCGTGCTCTGCTCGACCACGACCGTTTGCTGCGCAGTCGTTTTCAGACTGCCCGCCGCTTGCGCTTGCCTGCGCAGACGCTGCACGGAGTCCATCACGTCATTGGGCTGGGCGAGGAACGCGGTGCCCAGTTGCGAGACCCAATCGGCTTTCGATGCCATGGTGGCGAGCACCTGCGGGAACGCGACGAGTGACTGCACGCTCGCGTCCCACGGCTCGGACGCGACGGCTCTGACCGCATCGTCGCCTTGCAGCCTGGAGTTGGCGTGCGACCATGCGGCCGCCGCCCGCACGTCCTGCGGGAAGGTCGAGGCCATCAGCACCTGCGCGAGCAGGGCGTCGGGATAAAGGGCGACGGGAGCGGCCAGCGAATCGAGTTGCTGGTTCGACATTCTGGCGGCGCCTTGCGCATGGACGACGCCCGGCCCGGCAAGTCCAGCCACGAGCGGGGCGCCGGCAAGGACGGCGCAGACAAACAACACACGCGAGCGGTGTGCTCCGGATCGTTTCACGATGAATTTCTCCCGGTGGTGTTGATAAGACGCGACGTTGGTGCGCAACACGGGCTGCGTCGGTTCGCCGCGATGGAAATTCGCAAGGAAGTGGCAAGGAGTGGTGAAGCGAGCGGCTGTCCGGTTGGCCGTCAAAGCGCTCGGCGAACACGATGCTACGAAACGGACACGTTCGAGCCTGTCCGATTGTTTCGCACCACTAGGCGATTCAGCGTGCGGTTTTTTGCAGCACGTCGTTCCCGCGGGCAGCGCTCTATCGGCGCAATCCGCTAAGGAGTTCTGCGTAAATTAAAGGGTGCGGATCAGTCCGTCAATCTTGTCTGAGGAAAGAAATTGTTGCGCAATAGTGTAAGCGGTTGCTGAGTAATGCGTACTATTTGCTGTTCGCTGCGTCGATTTGGCGCAGTTCGAGGGGATGGTCGAACGGAGCGCTGCGCGGAAATATCAGGCGGCGGAGCGTGAGGCTGTGAGCAAAATGGCGGGCGTGGCAGCGTGAGGCGGTAAGCGAAATAGCAGGCGGGGAAGCGTGAGGCTGCGAGAGGACTAACAGACGAGGACGGTGATGCGGCGAGCGGAATGGACAGGCGGGGCAGCGTCAGCCGTCGAGCGGAATATCACGCGGGGCAGCGTCCGCCGGTCAGAGAACTAACTGGCGGGAAACGCGAGGCGATCAGAGAAATTGCAGGCGGGAAGGAGGGAAGCGGTGAGGCGCATGACAGGTGCGGAGGGCGAGACGGGCCGGACTCATCGATAGTCCGGCCATTGCTACGCGCTCACTTTTCTGGCGGCGACTCCCGCGAGGAGATGTCCTCCGGGGCATACCGCCGGGCGCGGCTTATTGCGCCGGTTGCGGCTTGTTCGACAGCGCGAGTCGCAGCAGATCGGCGACCGTGTTGACGTTGAGCTTTTCCATGATGTTCGCGCGGTGCGCTTCGACCGTCTTGATGCTGATGCCGAGGTCGTCGGCGATCTGCTTGTTCAGGCGGCCCGCGATGATGCGTTCGAGCACCTGATGCTCGCGCGCCGTCAGCTTGCCCAGACGCTCGGCGGCGGCGCGCTGCTGCTGCACGCTGCTGCTTTCACTGCGCGCCTTGTCGAGCATGCGCTCGACCAGCTTGCGCAACTCGGCTTCGTCGAACGGCTTTTCGATGAAATCCATCGCGCCTTTTTTCATCGTGGACACGGCCATCGGCACGTCGCCGTGGCCCGTCACGAAGATGATCGGCAGCGACGCGTTGTCGGCGATCAGGCGTTCCTGCAACTCGAGCCCGCTCATGCCGGACATCCGCACGTCGAGGATCAGGCAGGCGATCTGGCCCGGATGCGTGTGCGGCTGCCATGCGTCGATGAACTGCTCGGCGCTGGAGAAGCATTGCACGCGGTAGCCGTTCGCCTCCAGCAGCCAGCGCAGCGAATCTCGCACGGCCTCGTCGTCGTCGACGACAAAGACAGTTTCCTGTGTGGTGACTGGGCTGTTCATAGCTCTCCCGTAACGGTTTGTGGTGTCGGCGCCTGTGACCCGCCGTTGCTCGGGCCGTCAGGCTCTCCAATTGGCAGACTGCAATGGAACGTGGCGCCCGTGATATGGCCGTCGGATTCGACGTTGTTGACCACCCACAGACGACCGCGGTGCGATTCGATAATCGAACGGCAAATATTCAGCCCCATGCCCATACCGTCGGACTTGGTGCTGTAAAACGGTTCGAACAGCCGCTCGGCTGTTGCTTCGTCGACGCCCGGTCCCTGGTCGACGACGCTGATGCAGACAAACCCGCCTTCCAGCCGCACGACCACGCGGATCACCGGGTCGACCGCGTTCGGACGGGCTTCGGCCATCGCTTCGGCGCCGTTCTTCAGCAGGTTGACCAGCACCTGCTCGATCAGCACCGGATCGACGTAGATCACCGGCAGGCGCGCGCGCAGATCCGTGACGATGCGAATGCGGCGCTTCCTCGCTTCGATTTCCGCCAGACCGACCGCGTCCGCGACGATGTCGGCCACGCGGGTGGCCTGGCGCTTCGGCTCGCTGCGCTTCACGAACTCGCGAATGCGCTTGATGATCATGCCGGCGCGCACCGCCTGCTGGGCCGTCTTTTCGAGCACGGGCAGCAGATTGTCAGGCGTCGTCCGACCGGATTTAACCAGTGCGACGGTTCCGGAGCAATAGTTATTGATCGCGGCGAGCGGCTGGTTCAACTCGTGGGCGAGCGACGAGGCCATTTCGCCCATCGTCATCAGACGGCTGGTGAACTGCAGCTTTTCGTCCTGCTGGCGCGACAATTCCTGAGCCTGCTTGCGCGTGGTGATGTCGGTCGCGATCTGCATTTGCGCGAGGTGGCCGTCCACCCACTGGATGTACTGGCGGCGCACTTCGAACCACTTCTGAATGCTTTGCACGTAAACTTCCTGCGCATCGGCGGTGCTTTCGGTCAACGCCGCGGCGGGCAGCCCGGCGTAGGTATCCACCATATCGATCGAATCGGACGACGCCTGTGCGCTATCGAACCCGCCGCCCGCCAATTCCAGATGACCGTCCGGGCGAATCCCGAAGAGGTGGCGGTAATAGCGGTTGGCGAACAGCAGTTCGGCCTCGTCGGCGGCCAGCACGGACACGGCGGCGTCGAGGCTTTCGAGCACGGTGGTGAAGCGCTCGTGCGCGGCGGCGAGCTCTTCGCGCGCGCGTTTCGGTTCGGTGATGTCGGTCATCGACGACATCCAGCCGGTCTGGCGGCCCGAACTGTCGATCAGCGGCGAGACGTACAGACGCGCATGGAACAGCGACCCGTCCTTGCGGCGCACCCGCAATTCGAAGCCCGATGAGGGCGCCTTGCCGCGCAGCGTCATGTCGAGTTGGCGCTGCATTTCGGGGTAAGCGTCGCGCGGCCAGTAGGCGAACGGCGCGTTCTTGCCGACCAGATCGCTTTCATCCCAGCCGGTCATGCGGCAAAACGCCGGATTGACGTGGGTGATGCGCCCGTGCATGTCGAGCACGCGCATGCCGATCAGCACCGAGTTTTCCATCGCGCGGCGGAAGAACGCTTCGGCGTATAGCGCCTGCTGCGCCTCGAAGCGTTGCCGCGTGTGCTTCCACAAGCTCCACAGGCTCCACAACACGAAACAGGACAGGCCCGCCACCAGCCACACGAGCGTGTTGTTGGTGAAGTTGGTCATCTGCGGGAACGCGTAGACGCGCACCGAGACGCCCTGGCCCGGCGGGTCCAGCGGCAGGTCGTAGAACATGTCGCGCGGCAGGCGCGGGCGGGTCGACGTGGTGGTCAACTCGCGGTTGTTCACGTCGATGATCGAGATTTTGTATTTCGCCGAGAGTTCGGGCGGGATGTCGTGCTTGAGGATCCCTTCCACCGAGAACACCGCGGCGATCGTGCCGAGGAAGTCGCGGTCGCGGAACACCGGCGTTTGCAGCGTGATGTAGCCGTTGCCGAGGTCGTCGTAGATGAGCGGCGAATAAACCTGGCGGCGCGTGTTGCGCGCCTCGGCGAACGCGGCTTTGACGGCTTCGTCCATCTGCGTGTCGTTCGGGCGGGCGAGCCGCTGGCCGAACACGGGCAGCGCGGTATTCGGCCAGCGCGGCTGCTGCTGGCTCGTGTACCAGTTCATGTAGAGGATCTCGGGATGCCCCTGCATGATGTCGGTGGTGGACACCTGGAACGAATGCGGATCGGCGTGGCCGGCCACCAGATCGCGCGCGAGCGCCTGGATTTGCTCCTGCGCGCCGGTCATGGAAAGGCGGATCTGCTGCTGCGCCCACGCGACGTTACGGTAAAGCGTGTCTTCCTGCTGTTGCTGTTCGCGCCGGTTCAGACTCCACAGAATCAGACTCATGACGACCAGAAAAACCAGGATCGACAGGAGCGGCGTGAGCAAATAGGAATTGGACCACCATGGCCCATGGTGCCAGCGGGAGGACGGCGTCGAATCCGCCGGCGAACCGGCGGTGCGCGCCGAGCGTGCGAAAAGCCGTTCGGTCAACATGCGTGGCATTGTAGCGCAGCGCGTAGCTAGCAAATGGCGCAAAAAAGCGCTGAAAGTACCTTTAATCGGCGCAAACTAGCCGACGTATCCGTCGATCGGCAGTCAAATCAGGTTGCGTCGCAACAATTTTTCGCATTGTGAGAGTGAATCTCGTAATTCGAAAATTTTGTTGCGCGGACGTCGGGACCCTTATTACAATCGGCCGAAGCTGCCGCGGCCGTGCTTCGTCCGCGTCGTCTGTTCAAAGAGCGTTCCTCTACATCCAGGAGACGAGCATGTCCGCTGTACCCGACGAAGTCATGAAATATGTCGCTGCTGAAAAAGACGACGATCCCCAGGAAACCGGCGAATGGCTTGAAGCGCTGGATGGCGTGATTTCTGCTGTGGGCCCAGATCGCGCTCACTACCTGATCGAGAAACAGATCGAATTCGCCCGCGTGCATGGCGAACACCTGCCGTTCTCCGCCAACACGCCGTACATCAACACGATTCCCGTTTCGCGCCAGGCGAAGATCCCCGGCGATCAGGACATCGAACACCGTATCCGCTCGTATACCCGCTGGAACGCCATTGCCATGGTGCTGCGCGCCGGCAAGGAAACCAACGTCGGCGGCCACATCGCCTCGTTCGCGTCGGCCGCCACGCTGTACGACGTCGGCTACAACCACTTCTGGCATGCGCCGTCCGTTGAACATGGCGGCGATCTCGTGTTCGTGCAGGGCCACTCGTCGCCGGGTGTGTACTCGCGCGCGTTCCTGCTCGGCCGCCTGACCGAGAACCAGCTCGACAACTTCCGCCAGGAAGTGGGCGGAGAGGGCATCTCGTCGTACCCGCACCCGTGGCTGATGCCGGACTTCTGGCAATTCCCGACCGTCTCGATGGGCCTCGGCCCGATCATGGCGATCTATCAGGCGCGCTTCATGAAGTACATGCAGGCGCGCGGCATTGCGAAGACCGACGGCCGCAAGGTCTGGGCCTTCCTCGGCGACGGCGAAACGGACGAACCGGAATCGCTCGGCGCGATCGGCATGGCCGGCCGTGAACGCCTGGACAACCTCGTGTTCGTGATCAACTGCAATCTGCAGCGCCTCGACGGTCCGGTGCGCGGCAACGGCAAGATCATCCAGGAGCTGGAAAGCGAATTCCGCGGCGCGGGCTGGAACGTCATCAAGGTCATCTGGGGCAGCCGCTGGGATGCACTGTTCCAGCGCGACAAATCGGGCGCGCTCATGCGCCGCATGATGGAAGTGGTCGACGGCGAATACCAGACGTACAAGTCGGAGTCGGGCGCGTATGTGCGCGAACACTTCTTCAACACGCCGGAACTGAAGGCGCTGGTCGCCGAATGGTCGGACGAGGAAATCTGGAACCTGAACCGCGGCGGCCACGATCCGCACAAGATCTACGCAGCGTTCCAGGAAGCGTCGAATTCGAAGGGGCAGCCGACCGTCATTCTCGCGAAGACGATCAAGGGCTACGGCATGGGCGAAGCCGGCCAGGCCATGAACATCACCCACCAGCAGAAAAAGCTGCACGTCGATCAGCTGAAGAAATTCCGCGACCAGTTCCGCCTGCCGATCTCCGACGAGGAGATCGTCAACGTGCCGTACCTCAAGTTCGAAGACGGTTCGAAGGAACTCGAGTACATGCGCGCTCGCCGCCAGGACCTCGGCGGCTATCTGCCGGCGCGTCGCCAGAAGGCCGAATCGCTGCCGGTGCCGGAACTGTCGGCATTCGAGCCGCTGCTCAAGGGCACGGGCGAAGGCCGCGAGATCTCCACGACCATGGCGTTCGTGCGGATCCTGAACATCCTGCTGAAGGACAAGGCGCTCGGCAAACGCATCGTGCCGATCGTGCCGGACGAGTCGCGTACCTTCGGTATGGAAGGCCTGTTCCGTCAGATCGGTATCTGGAATCAGGAAGGCCAGAAGTACGTGCCGGAAGATTCCGATCAACTGATGTTCTACCGTGAGTCGGAAACCGGTCAGATCCTGCAGGAAGGCATCAACGAAGCCGGTGGTATGTGTGACTGGATCGCGGCCGCGACGTCGTACTCGACGCACGGCGAGATCATGATCCCGTTCTACATCTTCTACTCGATGTTCGGCTTCCAGCGTATCGGCGACCTCGCATGGGCAGCGGGCGACATGCGTTCGCGCGGCTTCCTGCTGGGTGGTACGGCCGGCCGCACCACGCTGAACGGCGAAGGTCTGCAACATGAAGACGGCCACTCGCTGCTGTGGGCGGCTTCGGTGCCGAACTGCATCAGCTACGACCCGACATTCGGTTACGAGCTCGCGGTCATCATGCGGGACGGCCTGCGCCGCATGGTCGCGGATCAGGAAGACGTGTACTACTACATCACGGTGATGAACGAGAACTACGAGCACCCGGCGATTCCGCAGGGCGACTCGGTGGCTGACGACATCATCAAGGGCATGTACTCGTTCCGCAAGGCCGAAGCGGACAAGAAGGCGCCGCGCGTGCAACTGATGGGCGCGGGCACGATCTTCAACGAAGTGATCGCCGCCGCCGACCTGCTGAAGAACGACTGGGGCGTCGCCGCCGATTTGTGGAGCGTGCCGAGCTTCACCGAACTCGCGCGCGAAGGCCACGAAGTGCAGCGCTGGAACCTGCTGCACCCGACCGAAGAGAAGAAGCTCTCGCACGTCGAGAAGCTGCTCAAGGACGCGCAAGGTCCGGTCATCGCCTCGACCGACTACGTGCGTGCGCTGACCGAGCAGATCCGCGCGTTCGTGCCGCAGAAGTTCGTCGTGCTGGGCACGGATGGCTACGGTCGTTCGGACACGCGTGAAAAGCTGCGCCACTTCTTCGAGGTCGACCGCTACTGGGTCACGGTTGCCGCGTTGAATGCACTGGCAGACGAAGGCACGATCGAACGCAAGGTCGTCGCCGAGGCGCTCAAGAAATACAACCTTGATCCCGCCAAACCCAACCCGATGACCGTCTAAGGCATCCTTCCCCGTGTGCCGTGGCGTGCGCGCCCGCCCCTGATCGACAGGGGCCGGGCGCGTGCGCGGCCCAGGAGACACTAACAATGAGTCAAGCGATCGAAGTCAAGGTGCCGGATATCGGCGATTACAAGGACATCCCTGTGATCGAGGTGCTGGTGAAGGCGGGTGACACCGTCGAGAAAGAGCAATCGCTCGTTACACTGGAATCCGACAAGGCGACCATGGACGTGCCGAGCTCGGCCGCCGGCGTCGTCAAGGAAGTGAAGGTCAAGGTCGGCGACAACGTGTCGGAAGGTTCGTTGATCGTCGTGCTGGAAGGCGCTGCAGGCGGCGCGGCTGCGCCCGCTCCGGCGCCTGCCGCCGCGCCTGCTCCGGCTGCCGCGCCGGCTGCCGCGCCGGCTCCCGCTCCCGCTGCGAGCGGCGGCGGCCTGCAGGAAGTCAAAGTGCCGGATATCGGCGACTACAAAGACATTCCCGTGATCGAAGTCGCGGTGAAGGTCGGCGACCGCGTCGAGAAAGAGCAGTCGCTGGTGACGCTCGAATCCGACAAGGCGACCATGGACGTGCCGAGCTCGGCCGCCGGCATCGTCAAGGAACTGAAGGTCAAGGTCGGCGACACCGTATCGGAAGGCTCGGTGATCGTCGTGGTCGAAACGGAAGGCGGCGCGGCCGCGCCGGCTCCGGCAGCGAAGCAGGAACCCGTCGAGAAGCCGTCCGATGCACCGGCGACTCCATCGCCGGCTCCGGCGGCGCCGTCGGCGCTCGCTATGGCGCCGGTGATTCCGGCCGGCGAAGGCGGCGCGCGTCACGCGAGCCATGCCTCGCCGTCCGTGCGCAAGTTCGCGCGCGAACTCGGCGTCGACGTGACGCAGGTGCAGGGCACGGGTCCGAAGGGCCGCATTACGCAAGCCGACGTGACCGCCTTCATCAAGGGCGTGATGACCGGCCAGCGTGCGGCGCCGGCCGGTGCCGCGGCTCCGGCTGCCGCGGGTGGCGGCGAGTTGAACCTGCTGCCGTGGCCGAAGATCGACTTCACCAAGTTCGGTCCGATCGATCCGAAGCCGCTGTCGCGCATCAAGAAGATTTCGGGCGCGAATCTGCATCGCAACTGGGTGATGATTCCGCACGTCACGAACAATGACGAAGCGGACATCACGGAGCTCGAAGCGCTGCGCGTGCAGTTGAACAAGGAAAACGAAAAGGCCGGCGTGA
The DNA here is from genome assembly GCF_002278075.1 of Paraburkholderia aromaticivorans. Taxonomy (NCBI): domain Bacteria; kingdom Pseudomonadati; phylum Pseudomonadota; class Betaproteobacteria; order Burkholderiales; family Burkholderiaceae; genus Paraburkholderia; species Paraburkholderia aromaticivorans. The sequence continues at coordinate 2,658,564 of NZ_CP022989.1, forward strand.
AGATCACGATGCTGGCGTTCGTGATCAAGGCCGTCGTCTCGGCCCTGAAGAAATTCCCGACTTTCAACGCGAGCCTCGACGGCGACAACCTCGTGTTCAAGCAGTATTTCCACGTGGGTTTTGCCGCCGATACGCCGAACGGTCTGGTGGTTCCGGTGATTCGCGACGCGGACAAGAAGGGTCTGGTCGAGATCGCGAAGGAAATGACGGATCTGTCGAAGGCCGCGCGCGACGGCAAGCTGAAGCCGGATCAGATGCAGGGCGGTTGCTTCTCGATTTCGTCGCTGGGCGGAATTGGCGGCACGAACTTCACGCCGATCATCAACGCGCCTGAAGTCGCCATTCTCGGCCTGTCGCGCGGTGCGATGAAGCCGGTGTGGGACGGCAAGCAGTTTGTGCCGCGCCTGATGCTGCCGCTGTCTTTGTCGTATGACCATCGCGTTATCGACGGGGCGGAAGCCGCGCGCTTCAATGCGTATCTGGGTGCGATTCTTGCCGATTTCCGGCGTGTGATTCTTTGATCGTGGTTTGAGGTCAGGTTGCAGGCGCGGGTTACCTGGGTTGCCCAGGCTTGCCTCGCGTGATCCGCGTCTGTCCGTTTGCGTGCACCTCGTCAACGATCAATAAGAGAAGGGGACACTAATGAGTCTCGTCGAAGTAAAAGTGCCGGATATCGGTGACTTCAAGGATGTCGATGTCATCGAAGTCAATATCAAACCGGGCGATGTCATCGAGAATGAACAGGCGCTGATGACGCTCGAGTCCGATAAGGCCTCCATCGAAGTGCCGAGCGACACCGCCGGCACCGTCAAGGAAGTACGCGTCAAAGCCGGCGACAAAGTCTCGCAAGGCACGGTGATCGCGCTCGTCGAAACATCGGCGGACGCGGCGCCCGCGAAAGATGCACCGAAGGCTGCGGCTAAAGAACCTGAGAAAGCGCCCGCTCAAGCGGAGGCCAAACCGCAGGCGGCCCAGGCGGCGGCTCCGGCCAAAGCGGCAACCCCCGCGCCGCAAGCGGGCAGCTTCTCCGGCAGCGCGGATATCGAATGCGACATGCTCGTGCTCGGCTCGGGCCCCGGCGGTTATTCGGCGGCATTCCGCTCGGCCGATCTCGGCATGAAGACCGTGCTCGTCGAGCGTTACGCGACGCTGGGCGGCGTGTGTCTGAACGTCGGCTGTATTCCGTCGAAGGCGCTGCTGCACACCGCGCTCGTGATCGACGAAGCCGAAGCGCTCGGCGCGCACGGCATCACGTTCGCCAAGCCGCAGATCGATCTGGACAAGCTGCGCGACTTCAAGTCGGGCGTGGTCAAGAAGCTGACCGGCGGTCTCGCCGGCATGGCGAAGATGCGCAAGGTCGAAGTCGTGACGGGTAACGGCACGTTCGTCGATCCGCATCACATGGAAGTGCAGACCGAAGGCGGCAAGAAGGTCGTCAGGTTCAGGCAGGCGATCATCGCCGCGGGCTCTGAAGCGGTGAAGCTGCCGTTCATTCCGGAAGATCCGCGGGTGGTCGATTCGACCGGCGCGCTCGAACTGCGTCAGATTCCGCAGCGCATGCTGGTGATCGGCGGCGGTATCATCGGTCTGGAAATGGCCACGGTGTACGCCACGCTCGGCGCGAAGATCGACGTGGTCGAAATGCTCGACGGCCTGATGGCCGGCGCGGATCGCGATCTGGTCAAGGTCTGGGAGAAGTACAACAGCAAGCGTTTCGCGAACGTCATGCTGAAGACCAGGACGACCGGTGCGCAAGCGAAAGACGACGGCATCTACGTCTCGTTCGAAGGCGAAAAGGCGCCGGCCGAAGCGCAACGCTATGACCTGGTGCTGGTCGCCGTCGGCCGTACGCCGAATGGCAAGAAGATCGGTGCGGACAAGGCCGGCGTCGCGGTGACGGATCGCGGCTTTATCGACGTCGACAGGCAGATGCGCACCAACGTGCCGCATATCTTCGCGATCGGCGATATCGTCGGTCAACCGATGCTCGCGCACAAGGCGGTGCACGAAGGCCACGTAGCGGCAGAAGCGGCGCATGGCGAGAAGGCGTATTTCGACGCGCTGCAGATTCCGTCGGTGGCTTACACCGATCCGGAAGTGGCGTGGGCCGGCAAGACGGAAGACCAGTTGAAGGCGGCCGGCATCAAGTACGGCAAAGCGGTGTTCCCGTGGGCGGCATCGGGCCGCGCGATCGCGAATGGCCGCGACGAAGGCTTCACGAAGCTGCTGTTCGACGAGGAAACGCATCGCGTGATCGGCGGCGGGATTGTCGGTCTGAACGCGGGCGACCTGATCAGCGAAGTGTGTCTCGCGGTCGAAATGGGTGCGGACGCAACGGATATCGGCAAGACGATTCATCCGCATCCGACGCTCGGCGAATCGATCGGTATGGCCGCCGAGTTGTATGAAGGCGTGTGTACCGATTTGCCGCCGCAGAAAAAGAAGTAATACGGTTCGGCCCCGTCCGCATTCATGCGGGCAGGCCGGATGACATAAAAAACGGCGCGTCCCGCAAAGGACGCGCCGTTTTTTTTGAGCAGCAGAGTGGGGCGGTTACCGCGCAACGACGGCGTTATCGGCACATGTGAAGTGAACGAAACGGCGACGGGACAAAAGCGGCGGGAAAAAAATCCCGGCCTTGCGCCGGGCAAACGATACGCTATGCAACGTATCGGAGCGTTCGGCCAATTAACACCGTGCGAGCGGCAACGGCACGACGCTGTTGCTTGCGGTAACGCCGGCACAGCGAGTGAGCTGTGCCGGCGCTCAATGATGCCTGCGGGGATGATGCTTGAGACGGAAGCTTAGACTGCCTTCTTGGCCGAGCGCGAAGCTTGTGCAGCGGCTTGCGAAGCTGCCTTCGATGCGGCCGTTGCAGCTGCGTTGAAGTTGCTTTCAGCGATTTCGACAGCTTGCTTGGTTGCCTTGTGAACCGTTTCGTACGTGGTGTTGGCGGCGGTAATGGCCGACTTCATCACGGCGACAGCGGTTTCCGAACCAGCCGGGGCATTCTTTGCAACGTTTTCGACGAGCGATTGGACCTTGCGGTTTTGCTCTTCGAATTGTGCTTCCGCGACGCGGGTGAATTCGCCTTGCGTTGCCGAAACGATCTCATACACGTGACGGCCGTACGACAGCGCCTTTTCGGCCACCGGCTGGGCAAGGCTTGCCTGCAGTGCCAGCAGTTCCTGTGCGTCTTTCACCGACAGCGCGCGTTGGGCATTTTCCTGGCTTTCCGCGAGCGTCGATTTCACGACCTGCAGGTTCAGCTCAACCAGCTTTTCGACGCCTTCGAATGCTTTGGTCGTCAGGCCGAACAGCGTTTCAAAATTGGCTTTCTGGGCTGCGGCGAATTGCTCGGGGGTCAGCAGAGTCATGATTTACGCTCCTGGATCGCGGTCTGTCTATGCGGACCGCATTGGGTAAGTGGTGAGACACATTGGTGCGTCCCGCCGGACCGCGATGTATTGTGCATCGCAGCAATGGTTCCCATTTTAGGATGCTGGCAACGAATGTCAAGTGTTTTTTGTGCGTCGCACCATATTAAGAAATTACTGATAAAACAAGATGTTATGCACTGAGCATGACGCCTGCATGACGCAGGTCAAATTGAGTGTTGCACCGCGCTGGTGCGAGAAAAATGCCGTATTGATTGGCACGTTGGTGAGGCATTTTGACCTCCCAGCGCATGCTGGAAGGGAAGGCGCTAACATCCGACAATTCGCGAACAACGTGAGTTGCAAATCGATGTAAACCGGAAAGTGTCACGGAACGTTAACGACACAATTCGGTCGAATGCGCGTCGGCGGTTTCCAGCGGACGTTTAACAAATCCGTGCAATTCCGGCGTCGTACCGTTTCACCGATAGGGCTCGACCTGCCGAGCCTTGACCGTATTTCCCCTGATCAAGGTTGTCTCGAAATTGCCGTTATGCTGGAAGAATCACCTCGATTCTCGCGTATGGCGGCAGCAGCGAGGCGATGCGCCCCGGCGATCGTTTTTTTCGATCGGGATGAGGCACTTATTCGTGTTTTGCGATCGGAGCTTACAAGCCGGTTTAAGGAGCGCTCATAAGTGCTTCAAATTGCTAATTTTTCGTTGTTTTACTACACTTGCGGAAAACCTCTCGCCGCTCCCTACCGAACACCCATGAAAACCGACATGTTTTCGTCGCTAAAAGTGATCCACGGCGCGGCCCGCAGCACCGCTCTGTCGGTGGCCGCCTCCATGGTCATCGCAGCGGCGTTCGCTACGCCTGTGAGCGCTTTTGCCGCCACGCCCGCCGAACCTGCAAAAACCTCCAAACACGCGAAAGCGGCCAAGAAGCCGGCCGCCGCCCCTGCCAAGGTGTCGAAGGCATCGAAAGCCGCGGTGGCCAAGACCGCAGCCGCTGAAGACGACGCGCCACGCGCGGGCGCCAAGCGCAAGCGCGTGACGTACACGTCGAATGGCCGTCACCACTCCGTGGTGCGGCGCGTCGCGTACGAGCCGCGTTCGCCGAGCGTCGGCCAAGCTTTCGGTCTGCACGAAACGCCGGACGCGCTCATGCTGCGCTCGAGCGTCGCTTACGTGATCGATCAGAACTCCGGCGAACCGCTTTTCGACAAGAATTCGCGCGCCGTGGTGCCGATCGCGTCGATCACGAAGTTGATGACGGCGATGGTGGTGCTCGACTCGAAAGAGCCGATGACCGACCAGATCGAAGTCACCGACGAAGACCGCGACTACGAAAAGAACACCGGCTCGCGCCTGTCGGTGGGCTCCGTGCTGTCGCGTGAGGACATGCTGCATATCGCGCTGATGGCTTCTGAGAATCGCGCGGCCGCGGCGCTGTCGCGTTACTTCCCGGGCGGCCGTCCGGCGTTCCTCGCGGCCATGAACGCGAAAGCGAGGCAACTCGGCATGACCGACACGCACTTTGAAAACCCGACGGGTTTGACGAGCCAGAACGTGTCGAGCGCGCGCGACCTCGTGAAGATGGTCAACGCGGCCTATCAGTATCCGCTGATCCGCAGGTTCTCGACCGATCGCAGCTACGAGGTGTACACCGGCAAGCGCTCGCTCGCGTACAACAGCACGAATGCGCTGGTGCGTAACCCGACGTGGGACATCGGCCTGCAAAAGACCGGCTTCATCAACGAAGCGGGCGAGTGCCTCGTGATGCAGGCGACCATTCACGGCCGTCCGATGATCATGGTGCTGCTCGATTCGTCGGGTAAGTACTCGCGGTTCGCGGACGCAACACGTCTGCGCACGTGGCTGGATAACGGCGGCGATCAGCCGCGCATCACCAGCGCGGACGCCAGCGGTGCGGGCACCTGAAGCGGTTCCTCAGCGGCCGGTTTGCGAACCGGTCCGCAATAAAAAAGCCTCGCACCTGCGAGGCTTTTTTTATGGCTCGTCGGCGGAATCTGTGGGTGGTTTGATGCGATTCATGAGGGACAGAGGAAGCGATAGAGTTTCTTGCAGGTAGCGTCAAAGGCGTTCTGCTCGTGCTCGGAGAGGTGCCTCGAAAGCGGGCCACCGAACTCGTGGATCTCATTGAGAAGCAGTGTGCGGGCATCCATGGCGGCTAAGTCCGGATCGACGTGACGGACTTCGATGAGATGGCCACCAAGCATCCAAAGGTGATCGCGGTGGCGGTGCAACGTTTTGCGGGCATAGCCGTGGGTCAGCAGGTGTTGCAGGAAAGGTGTGAAGACCTTCACGAGCGCCTGTCCGAATGGGATGTCCTCGTCCTCGAAGCGCCATGAGGCAGGCCAGTTCTGCAAGTCCGGGACGTAGCGCTCCAGTGCGTGCGGATCTGAGGTAACAATAGCGTCTTTACTGATTCCCGCGCGCTTGCTAACCATGTTGCTGACCCGCCTGCTCAATGCCTGCCATCATTTTCCCGGCTTCGTCTATGAAAGTGCCCGACTGTGCGAGCAGTCCAAAACCATCGAGATCGACGTGCGGCCACGCAAGGGTTCGAAGCCGATCTGTTCGTGTTGCAACCGGCCTGGCAGCGGCTATGACACGCTCGCATCGCGTAGTTTCGAATTTATTCCGATCTGGGGCTTCGCGGTGATTTTGCTGTACGCCATGCGCCGCGTCGACTGCCGTGAGTGCGGCGTGAAGGTCGAGACGGTGCCGTGGGCCATCGGCAAGCACACGCTGACCAAGGCCTACATGCTGTTTCTCGCGCAGTGGGCACGCAAGCTCTCCTGGAAAGAGACAGCGCAAAGCTTTCGCACCAGTTGGGAGAAGGTTGCCCAGGCGGTGGAGTGGGTGGTCGACTGGGGGCTGGCCCATCGCGAACTCGGCACCATCCGCGCTTTGGGCGTCGATGAAATCCAGTATGGCCGAGGGCACAATTATCTCACGCTGGTCTATCAGATCGAGGCCAGCTGCGTGCGCCTGCTTTGGGTTGGCCAGGAGCGCACGAAGGAAAGCTTCGCAAAGTTCTTCGTCATGATCGGCAAACGGTTGTGCGAGCAGGTCGAGTTCGTCTGCTCGGACATGTGGCGGCCCTACATCGAGATGATCGCACTACATTGCCCCAACGCGCTGAACATCCTCGACCGCTTCCACATCGTTGCCAAAATGAACAAGGCGATCGACGAGGTTCGCGCCGAGGAAGCTCGCCGCATGACCCGCGACGGCTATGAGCCAGTCCTCAAGAAGTCCCGCTGGTGTTTGCTCAAGCGGCCAGAGAACCTTACTGACAATCAGCGACTGCGCCTGCGCGATCTGCTGCACTACAACCTGCGCAGTGTCCGCGCCTATCTTCTCAAGGAGGAGTTCCAGCAGATCTGGGATTACATCTCGCCTGTCTGGGCAGGCAAGTTCCTCGATCAGTGGTGCACCCGGGTCATGCGCTCACGCATCGAACCAATGAAGAAGTTCGCACGCACCGTGCGCGCCCATCGAGAACTGATTCTCAACTACTTTCATGCGCGCAAGCAGTTCTCCAGCGGAATCGTCGAGGGTTTGAACAACAAGGCCAAAGTCACCATGAGAAAAGCGTACGGCTTCCGGACGTTTCGAACGACGGAAATCGCGCTATATCATGCACTTGGCAATTTGCCCGAGCCGCCGACAACCCACACTTTTTACTGACGAACCTTTTTTATTGCCGGTAAGCCGGGTGCCGGCTTACGCGTGATGACTATGCGAATGGTCCTGCGCGGGCTGCGGCCGATAGCCTAGCGACTCGGAGATCATCAGCGCGGTCTGGCTGAGTTGGCCGAGCCAGGAGTCCTGCAGGCGGTCCGCCGGCGCCGACAGCGACAGACCGGCGACCAGCTTGCCGGTGTCGTCGTAAATGCCGGCGGCGATGCAGCGCACGCCCAGTTCCAGTTCTTCGTTATCGCGCGCGCAGGCTTGCTGGCGTACGTGCGACAGCTCGCGCTCCAGTTTGGTCAGGTCGGTAATGCTGTTCTGCGTGTGGCCTGACAAACCGGTGCGAGTGGCGTAAGCCCGTACGCGGGTGGATTCGTCCGCGGCGAGGAAGAGCTTGCCCACCGAGGTCAGATGCAACGGCGCCCGCCCGCCGATGGCGCGCACCACCTGCATGCCGGAACGCTCGGAATAAGCGCGTTCGATATAGACGATCTCGTCGCCCTGGCGCACCGACAGGTTCACCGTCTGGCCGGTCTGGCGATGCAGTTCCCGCATCGGCGTGAGCGCCGCGTCGCGTACCGACAGGCGGGCTTTGACCAGATTGCCGAGTTCGAGCAGACGCATGCCGAGACGGTAAGTGCCGGGGTCGGACCGGTCCACCAGCCGGCACATCACCATGTCGTTCAGGATGCGGTGCGCGGTGGAAGGGTGCAGTTCGGTGCGGATGGCGAGTTCTTTCAGGCTGACCGGGTCGCTATGCGCAGCGAGTGCATCGAGCAGGCGCATCATGCGTTCGATCACCTGGATCGAAGTTTTGGGATCCGGGTTCGTATCGCTCATGGGAGGAATCAGTTGACGCGTCAAACAGCGGAAATTGATTGTATCCCGTATAGTGAAAAAAAAGAAAGCGCTTGGAGCCGTTATTCCAATTTAACTTGACCTACGTCCTATGCCTTCCGGCCGTTGGTATTGTGCGCCAAACAGCGGATAATCAGGCACGTTTTCCCGAAGGAGGGCTCATGCGAGTCGGATTGTTCGTTACCTGCCTGATCGACCTGATGCGTCCCGAGATTGGGTTTTCGGTCATCAAGCTGATCGAAGCCGCGGGTTTCGAGGTGGTAGTGCCACCTGCCCAAACCTGCTGCGGGCAGCCGGCCTATAACTCAGGGGACCGGCGCATCGCACGCGATCTGGCCGAGAAAACCCTGCGCGAATTTGAACAGTTCGATTACGTCGTGGTGCCGTCCGGTTCGTGCGGCGGCATGATCCGCACGCATTACGGCGACCTCTTCGCCGACGATCCCGAGCTCATGAACCGTTTCGGCCGGCTGCGCGCCAAAGTGTTCGAACTGACCGATTTCCTCGTGAACGTGGCCAAGGTGCAGTTGCAGCCGGGCGAGTTCGCCGGGCGGGTCACCTACCACGATTCCTGCTCCGGCTTGCGTGAGCTGGGCGTGAAGGCGCAGCCGCGCGCCTTGCTGGCGCAGGTTGGCGTGGCGGTGAGCGAAATGAAAGATTGCGAGCATTGCTGCGGTTTCGGCGGCACCTTCGCGGTCAAGTACGGCGATATTTCCACGGCGATCGTCGACGAAAAATGCGCGAATATCAGGGCGAGCGGCACGGGCGCGGTGGTGCTCGGCGACCTCGGCTGCATGCTGAATATCGAAGGCCGTTTGCGGCGTACCGGCGACGTCACCACGCGGGTGCTCCACATCGCGCAGGTGCTGGCCGGCGACCTGTAACGTTCCTCGCCGCATTCCCACCGTTCTCAGATGCGCGCGCGTCAGCTTTCACGTGCGCTTTGCCCGATTACGCATAGGCCGCCATGCAAGTCCAATCCATGCAATTCAAGGCACGCGCTGGTCAGAAGCTCGCCGACCAGCGGTTGCAACAGAACCTCACCAAGCTGTCGACCAAATTCGTCTCGGCCCGCGCCGCGGCGATGACCGAGATCGACTTTCCGGCCACGCGCGCCGCGCTGAAGGAGCGCCGCAATCGCGCGCTGGAAAATCTCGACGTGTGGCTGGAAACTTTCGAGCGAGAGGCCGCCCGGCGTGGCGTGACCGTCCTGTTCGCCGAGACGACCCAGGAGGCTGCGCGGCTCGTTGGCGACATCGCGCGCCGGCACGAAGTGAAGAAGGTGATCAAGACCAAGTCGATGGTCACCGAAGAAATGCGCCTGAACGAAGTGCTCGCGCAAATGGGCGTGCAATCCATCGAAACGGATCTGGGCGAATACATTCTCCAGATCAACGGCAACGAGCCCCCGAGCCACATCATCGCGCCGGTCGTCCATAAAGATAAGGACGAGATCGCCGATCTGTTCGCGAAGACCCACAACCGCCCGCGCCTCACCGAAATCACCGACATGACGCGTGAAGCGCGCGAGATGCTGCGACCGCATTTCATGACGGCGGACATGGGAGTGACGGGCGGCAATTTCGTGGTGGCGGAAACCGGCTCGGTCGTGCTGGTCACAAACGAGGGTAACGAAGGCATGTGCACCGTCATGCCGCGCGTGCATGTAGCCGTGACGGGCATCGAGAAAGTGCTGCCCACGCTCGAGGATCTGGCTACGGCGATGCGCCTGCTGCCGCGCTCGGCGACCGGGCAGGCCACTTCGAACTACTTCTCCGTGCTGACCGGCCCGCGCGGCGCGGGCGATCAGGACGGTCCCGAACATATGTACGTGGTGCTCGTCGACGGCGGGCGCACGGGTCTGATCGGCGGCGACTTTCAGGACATGCTGAGGTGCATCCGGTGCGGCGCGTGCATGAACCATTGCCCGGTGTATCAGAAGGTGGGTGGGCACGCGTACGGCTGGGTGTATCCCGGGCCGATGGGTTCAGTGTTGACGCCAAGCTACGTCGGGATCGACAAGGCGCTGGATTTGCCGCAAGCCGCGACCTTGTGCGGCGAGTGCAATAGCGTGTGCCCGGTGGGGATTCCGTTGTCGGATCTGTTGCGCAAGCTGCGCGAAAAGCAGGTGGAGCGGCGTCTGCGGCCCTGGAAAGAGCGCGCGGGGCTCGCCGTGTGGGGCTTTTTGGCGCTCCATCCGGATGCTTATGCGCTCTTCACGAAACTGGCCGTGCGCGTGCTGGAACGCATGGGCGGCAGGAACCGGTCGATCGCCAGGCTGCCGTTGGGCGGCGCGGGCTGGACCGACACGCGGGACATGCCCGCGCCGGTCGGACGGACATTCAGGGAGTTGTACGCCGCGCAGCGCAGCCACATCGGCTGAACGGGTTTCGCCTGGCGACGCTTGCCGTCGCGCTTTCGAAGTCTGGCGGCGTTGGGCGGGAGCTGGAGATTCCGGCTCTCGCCGTCTGGTCGCCCATGCCGCTTTCTGTTCTGACGCTCTTGAAGGGGGGCACAGTCGCGCGGGGTTGTCAGCGCCGTCCCGTCGTTCACGATTCCAGCGTGTTTGCACGCCGACGCTCGTAGCGCGTTCGCATGGCCGATGCGGTGCGCCCCCGTGCAGTTTCGACGTGGCCGCGCTCAGTGGTCCGTCATTTGACCGGACTGGCGACCCGGCACCCCGCGCACCGGCGCAGCGTTGTTTCCATTGCCATGGCCGCCGTTGCCTGCCTGTTGCGGCGGCGGTGGAGGCGGCGGCGCGGCCGCGCCCGGGCGAGGCGCATTCGATCCGCTCGGCCCCCGCGGCCCGCCCACCGCGCCTTGAGGCGGTGGCCCGCCGTGCGATCCGCCGCCACCCGGCTGACCATGCCAGTTGCCGTTATCGCCGTGGTTGCCGCCATGTCCATAGTTGCCGTCGTTTGGCCTGCCTCGGTCCGGATAGCCTCCATAGCCGGGGCCCGGCCCGTAATAACGGCCCGGCCCGCCATAGTAACCCGGTCCCGAGTAGTTGCCGTAGCCCATGTAGACATTGGTTTGCGGCACGACCGGCACGCCGGCGGCGTAGCCGTCGTAGCCATCGTAGCCGTCATAGGTGTTGTAGCCGTTGTATCCGCTGTTGGCATTGCCGTACATCGGCGTGCCGTCCGGATAGACCGCACAGCCGCCGAGCAGGGCGGCAACAGCGACACAGGCGATGGGTGCGAAGGGTTTCATGTGAGGTAGACCAGTACTGGGGCTTATGTATCTTTAAGACCGCCATTATCGCCATCCGTCGCAAAAGCTTTGTATGCGTTTGTAAGGATTTCTTTTCTGGTGGCGCAAGCCGCGCCGGTGGCGCGCGCTGCAAGAGCAGCCGATTGACTGTTTCATTGAGAGCAACGATGTATCTCGCGGCGCCGGGTTTTTCCTGATTGCGAATTTCTATAGGATTCCGACTGGGCATAGTGGGCTGCAAGCTCATCCGCCCCCAATCGGAACAAACGACATCATGAAAAAGACAATATCGGTGTACTGGCCCCTTGCCATCGTAGTGCCGCTCGCTGTGGTCGCCTATCTGCACATTTGCGGCAATACCGCTTCGCACGCGTCGCAAGCCCCGCTCGCGGCCGATCAGTTGACGGCCGAACTGGCTCGCGCGGTGTCGTACGGCATGGTTGACGCCGCTTCGACGCTGCCGGCCAAGCCGATGCGCGCCGTCGCCGCGATGCCGCTCGCGGAAGCGTCGTAAGCGCAAAAGGGAAGCGCGACTGGAGCGGTATGCGAGCGCATCGGCGCGCGGCGCCGCGCCAGACCGCTGCTGCCGGGCTTCCGGCGAAAATCCGGCCACCTTTGTATAATCGCCGCACCTGTTTGCTAACCGTCGGTCGCTGCGCCTGGCGCGCCGGAAAAGCCTCTGATGAAAACCGTCTCCATCTGCTTTGTCTGCCTCGGCAACATCTGCCGGTCACCGACTGCGGAAGGTGTGATGCGCCATCTGGTTGACGAAGCGAAGCTCGCGGAGCGCATTCTGATCGACTCCGCCGGCACGGGCGACTGGCACATCGGCGAGCCGCCGGACGAGCGAGCGCAACATGCGGCCGGCCGGCGAGGCTACCAGCTCGCCGCCTTGCGTGGTCGCCAGATCGCCGCGGCGGACTTCGAGCGCTTCGATCTGTTGATCGCCATGGACGACAAGAACGTCGCCGCGTTACTCCAGGTCTGCGCGCCGGAGCAGCGCGACAAGATTCGTCTGCTGATGGAGTTCGTCCCCGAAGCCGATGCCCGCTGGGGCGGCGCCCGCGAAGTCGTCGACCCGTACTTCGGCGGCGCGGAAGGTTTCGAGCAGGTGCTGGATCAATGTGAAGCGGCTTGCCGCGGCCTGATCGCGGCGTTACGTCCTCACTTGCTGGCGTAGGGTTCGGCCACGGTTTGATCGCGGCGCGCCGCGCCTCTCCAGCAATTAAGCAAATGACCCAAATTGCGATAGGGATACTTGACTAAATCGCTCATGTATTTATACTTGACAAAACTTGTCGAGAATTGCGGTTCCCCTACATATGAGACTCACCACGAAAGGCCGTTTCGCCGTCACGGCGATGATTGACCTGGCGCTGCGCCAGGAGCAGGGCCCGGTGACGCTTGCGGGTATCAGCCAGCGCCAACATATCTCCCTGTCGTACCTCGAGCAGCTGTTTGGCAAGCTGCGTCGTCATGAAATCGTCGAGTCCGTGCGCGGACCGGGCGGTGGCTACAATCTGGCCCGCCGCTCTGAAGACGTGACCGTGGCCGACATCATCATCGCGGTCGACGAGCCGCTCGACGCCACCCAGTGCGGCGGCAAGGGCTCCTGCGAGGGCACCAAGCAGCACGACGGCCACTGCATGACGCACGAACTGTGGTCCACGCTGAACCAGAAAATGGTCGAGTACCTCGATTCGGTCTCCCTGAAGGATCTGGTCGATCAGCAACGTTCGCGCGAAGGCGCGCCGGCCGTATTGCGCGACAGGCGCAACGAGGCGTCGGCGGTCGAACCCGTCCGCGTGGCGCCCAAAGGGCCCAATTCCGTTTTCAACATGGCCGGGTCCTAGGCGCGGTATCGAGCAACGACCGCAGCCTGATCAGAAACCCAGAAGCCAGAGCACATGACGTCCCCGGAGCAATTGATGAACAACGACACTCTCCATCTGCCCATCTACATGGACTACAGCGCGACGACGCCGATCGATCCGCGCGTGGTGGACAAGATGATTCCGTATCTGCGCGAGCAGTTCGGCAATCCCGCATCGCGCAGCCACTCGTATGGCTGGGCGGCGGAGCGCGCGGTCGAAGAAGCGCGTGAGAATGTCGCCGCGCTGGTGAACGCCGACCCGCGCGAAATCATCTGGACCTCGGGTGCCACGGAGTCTGACAACCTGGCAATCAAGGGTGCGGCGCACTTCTACAAGAGCAAGGGCAAGCACATCGTCACGGTGAAGACCGAGCACAAGGCCGTGCTCGATACCTGCCGCGAACTCGAACGCGAAGGTTTCGAAGTCACGTATCTGGACGTTAAAGAAGACGGCCTCATCGACCTCGAGAAGTTCAAGGCCGCACTGCGTCCGGACACGATTCTGGTGTCGGTCATGTCGGTGAACAACGAGATCGGCGTGATTCAGGACATCGAGGCGATCGGCGAGATCACCCGTGAGAAGGGCATCATTTTCCACGTCGACGCGGCGCAAGCCACCGGCAAGATCGCGATCGACCTGCAAAAGCTGAAGGTCGACCTGATGTCGTTCTCGGCGCACAAGACGTATGGCCCGAAGGGCATCGGCGCGTTGTACGTGCGCCGCAAGCCGCGTATCCGCATCGAAGCGCAGATGCACGGCGGCGGCCACGAGCGCGGCATGCGTTCGGGCACGCTGGCCACGCACCAGATCGTCGGCATGGGTGAGGCGTTCCGTATCGCGCGTGAAGAAATGGCGACGGAAAACGAACGTATCCGCATGCTGCGCGACCGTCTGCTGCGCGGCCTGTCGGAAATGGAAGAAGTGTATGTGAACGGCGACATGGAAAAGCGTGTGCCGCACAACCTGAACATCAGCTTCAATTTCGTCGAAGGCGAGTCGCTGATCATGGCGGTGAAAGATGTGGCGGTGTCGTCGGGCTCGGCCTGTACGTCGGCGTCGCTGGAACCGTCGTACGTGCTGCGCGCCCTGGGCCGTAACGACGAACTGGCTCACAGCTCGATCCGCTTCACGGTGGGCCGCTTCACGACCGAGCAGGATGTCGATTACGTGATCAACCTGCTGAAGACGAAGATTTCGAAGCTGCGCGACTTGTCGCCGCTGTGGGAAATGCACAAGGACGGGATCGATATTTCGACCATCCAGTGGGCAGCGCACTGACGCGCCGTTTGGATCAGGTCGGATTTATCGAATTGCGAATTGCACGAATTGCAGGTTGAAACGAATCAAGGAGTGTCATCATGGCTTATAGCGACAAGGTTCTGGACCACTACGAAAACCCGCGCAACGTTGGTTCCTTCGCGAAGGACGACGATGCGGTCGGCACCGGCATGGTCGGCGCGCCGGCATGCGGCGACGTGATGAAGCTGCAGATCCGCGTGGGCGCGGACGGCATCATCGAAGACGCGAAGTTCAAGACGTATGGCTGCGGCTCGGCGATCGCGTCGAGCTCGCTCGTCACCGAATGGGTGAAGGGCAAGACGCTCGATCAGGCCATGTCGATCAAGAACACGCAGATCGCCGAAGAACTGGCGTTGCCGCCGGTGAAGATCCACTGCTCGATCCTCGCGGAAGACGCGATCAAGGCAGCGGTCGCCGACTACAAGCAACGTCACGGTGAAGCGGTCGTCGCAGACGAAAAGCAGCACGCTTGATCGAGCGGCGGTTGCAACGCGGTTTCAGGTGGATCGAAACGGACGGCGCAGGTTGAAGCAGCCGTCCGGCACGAGCGATATTTGATGCAGGCAGAGGGTAGCAGCGCGTGAGCGGGCAGACTAACGGCCGGCGCGCGCTGCGCAATGAGAAACGCTATGGCAATTACGTTGACCGAAAAGGCAGCACAGCACGTCCAGAAGTACCTGAACCGTCGCGGTAAAGGCGTCGGCTTGCGCGTCGGCGTGCGCACCACCGGTTGCTCCGGCTTGGCCTACAAGCTCGAGTACGTGGACGAACTCGCGCCTGAAGACGAAGTGTTCGAATGCAACGGCGTGAAGATCATTGTCGACCCGAAGAGTCTCGCCTATATCGACGGCACCGAACTCGACTTCGCGCGTGAAGGGCTGAACGAGGGCTTCAAGTTCAACAACCCGAATGTGAAGGACGAATGCGGTTGCGGCGAATCGTTCCGCGTGTAGTTCCGGACATTTCCGCGTGCAGCGGATCAAAGGCGGCGCGGGCCGCCTTTTTAGTTTGATCCGCGCATTCGCCCGCGCCGCCACGCTCCGCCGAGCCGCGTTTTTAGACTGCACTCCGGTGCGCTTTTCCTGAACGGACCTCTCCTATCCGATGGCCTCGCTGAACGACAGCCACTTCGACCTGTTCGACCTGCCGGCGCGATTCGCGCTCGACGCATCGGCGCTCGATCACGCCTACCGCACGGTCCAGACGCAAGTGCATCCGGACCGCTTCGCGGCGGCCGGCGACGCGCAAAAGCGCATTGCGATGCAATGGGCGACGCGCACCAACGAGGCGTATCAGACGCTGCGCGATCCGTTAAAGCGCGCTACTTATCTGCTGCATCTGCGTGGCATCGATGTCGGCGCGGAGAACAATACGGCGATGGAGCCGGCGTTCCTGATGCAGCAGATGGAATGGCGCGAAAGGATCGAAGACGCGGCCGCGGCGAAAAATGTCGATGCGCTCGACGCCTTGCTCGCCGAGTTGCGCGACGAAGAGCGCATACGTTTCGACAAGCTCGGCGCGTTGCTCGACAGCGGCGCGAATCAGGCGGCGGGCGAGGCGGTGCGGCAGTTGATGTTCATCGAGAGGGTGGCGTCGGAAATCGGTACACAGATCGAGCGGCTCGACAACTAGCGAGCCTGAGCGAGCAAGAGCGCGCCGTCGGTCGCACGGCGCCGGCACGAGTGCGGCGATAGCGACCGAAGCGACCCAAAGCGACCCAAAGCGCCGTAGCATTTCATCCAGCAACGCGAAAATTCAGGACGGGGCCGAGTGGCCCCGAGAAGATCCAGATGGCCTTACTGCAAATCTCCGAACCCGGCATGGCGCCGGCGCCCCACCAGCGGCGTCTGGCGGTCGGCATCGATCTCGGCACCACCAATTCCCTCGTCGCCGCCGTGCGCAGCGGCGTGCCCGACGTGCTGCCCGACGAAGAGGGCCATGCGCTGCTGCCGTCGGTGGTGCGCTACCTGGAAAAGGGCGGCCGCCGCATCGGCCGCACAGCCAAGGCCGAGGCGGCGAGCGATCCGCGCAACACGATCGTCTCGGTCAAGCGTTTCATGGGCCGTGGCAAGGCGGAGGTGGAAGGCGCGGAAAACGCGCCGTACGATTTCGTCGACGCTCCCGGCATGGTGCAGATCCGCACCGTCGACGGCGTGAAGAGCCCGGTCGAAGTCTCAGCCGAAATCCTCGCGACGTTGCGCCAGCGCGCCGAAGACACGCTCGGCGACGAGCTGGTCGGCGCCGTCATCACAGTGCCCGCTTACTTCGATGAAGCCCAGCGCCAGGCCACCAAAGACGCCGCGCGGCTGGCGGGCCTGAATGTGCTGCGCCTGCTGAACGAACCGACCGCGGCCGCGATTGCCTACGGCCTCGACAACGGCTCCGAGGGTCTGTACGCCGTGTACGACCTGGGCGGCGGCACTTTCGACCTGTCGATTCTCAAGCTCACCAAGGGTGTGTTCGAAGTGCTCGCGGCCGGCGGCGACTCCGCGCTCGGCGGCGACGATTTCGATCACGCGCTGTATCGCCACGTGCTGGAGCAGGTGGGGATCGCGCCGCAAACGCTCGCACCGGAAGACGTCCGCCTGCTGCTGGACAGCGTACGCGTGGCCAAGGAGGCGTTGTCGGACGCGCCGGATGCAAGGCTGCAGGCAACGCTTTCCAACGGCACCCGGATCGATCTGACGATCGGCGCGGCCACTTTCGAGGCCATCACGCAGGCGCTGGTTCAGCGCACGCTCGGCCCGACGAAAAAGGCGCTGCGCGACGCCAAGGTCACGACCAAAGACATCAAGGGCGTGGTGCTGGTCGGCGGCGCGACGCGCATGCCGGTGATCCGCCGTGCGGTCGAGTCGTTCTTCGGCCAGCCGCCGCTGATCAATCTCGACCCGGATCAGGTGGTTGCGCTCGGCGCGGCGATCCAGGCCGATCTGCTCGCGGGCAACCGCGGCGCGGACGGCGATGACTGGCTCCTGCTCGACGTGATTCCGCTGTCGCTCGGCGTCGAAACGATGGGCGGCCTGACCGAGAAGATCATCCCGCGCAATTCGACGATTCCCGTCGCGCGCGCGCAGGATTTCACGACCTTCAAGGACGGCCAGACGGCCATGGCGATCCACGTCGTGCAAGGCGAGCGCGAGCTCGTCAGCGACTGCCGCTCGCTCGCGCGTTTCGAGTTGCGTGGCATTCCGCCGATGGCCGCCGGCGCGGCGCGCATTCGCGTGACCTACCAGGTGGACGCGGACGGGTTGCTGTCGGTGTTCGCGCGCGAGCAGGGCTCGGGGGTGGAGGCGTCGGTAGTGGTGAAGCCGTCCTACGGTCTTGCCGACGACGACATCGCGAAAATGCTCGAAGACAGCTTCTCGACCGCTGAGGTCGACATGCGGGCTCGCGCGCTGCGCGAAGCGCAGGTCGAAGCACGGCGTCTGGTGGAAGCCACCGACGCGGCGCTCGCCGCCGACGCCGAACTGCTCGACGACAGCGAGCGCGCCGAACTCGACACGCTGCTCGAAGCGTTGCGCAACGTCGCGCAAAGCGACGACGTCGACGCGATCGAAGCCGCCACCAAAACTCTCGCCGAAGGCACCGACGAATTCGCCGCCCGCCGCATGAACAAGGGCATTCGCCGCGCGCTCGCGGGCCGCAAGCTCGACGAGATCTGAGCGCGGCGGTAGCGGCAGGCGAGGCCGCCTGATGCGCTCGGCCTCCTCGGCCGCAAGAAACCGAATCGCGACGGGTGGACTTAAAAAGTCCTCGCGTCGCCAGTAAAATGGTACGGAGCCTGTTTGCGGCCGCCGTGCCTCAGACCCAAACGGAAAATGTATGCCTCAAATCGTTGTGCTGCCTCACGTCGAACTGTGCCCGGAAGGCGCGGTGATCGATGCCGTGCCCGGCAAGAGCATCTGCGACAGCCTGCTCGAGCACGGCATTGAAATCGAGCACGCGTGCGAGAAGTCGTGCGCATGCACGACCTGCCACGTGATCGTGCGTGAGGGTTTCGCCGCCTTGACGCCGTCTGAGGAAGACGAGGACGATCTGCTGGACAAGGCATGGGGGCTCGAACCGACCTCACGCCTGTCATGCCAGGCCATGGTGCCGGCCGAGCAGGATCTGGTTGTCGAAATCCCTCGCTACTCGATCAACCACGCGAAGGAAAACCACTAACAGGAGGATGCAGCCATGAAGTGGACCGATACGCAAGACATCGCGATGGCCCTGACTGACAAGCACCAGGACATCGATCCGCAACAGGTGCGCTTCACCGACTTGCACCGCTGGGTCACCGAACTGGAAGGATTCGACGACGATCCTAACCGGTCGAACGAAAAGATCCTCGAGGCGATTCAGGCTGCATGGATTGAAGACGCGGATTACTGAGCGTCGCTGAGTCTTGCGGCGCCGGTCGGCGTTCGGCTCGCGCTCCCGGCCGCGGCAAAGAAAAAGGCGATTCCATTGGAATCGCCTTTTTTTGTGGCGTTTCGAAAGCCGCCCGGCCAACGCCTAGCTTGCCACGAGCGTGCCGTTCTCCACCCGCACGCGCTGACCTTGCTGGAACGGCGGCGCTTCATGGTAGGTGAAGTAGCGCGTCTTGCCGCTTTCCATGCGCACGCGCACAGAGTACGACGTGGTGCTGCGGATATGTTTTTCGACCGAGTTGCCGGCGAGACCGCCACCGAGCGCGCCGAGGACGGTCATCGCGGTGCGGCCGTTGCCGCTGCCGAACTGATTGCCGACCACGCCGCCGGCCACCGCGCCGCCGACTGCGCCAATGCCGGTGCCGTGCCCTTCCTGACGTACCGCCGAGATGGCTTCGACCGTGCCGCACGTCGAGCAATAGGCCGGTTGTGCGGGCGGTTGCTGAGCGTAGTTAGGTGCCGGCTGCGCCTGTTGCTGCTGCGCGTATTGCTGCCGTTGTGCGGGTGCCGGAGCGGGCGCGGGTTGCGGCTGTTGCGCAGCCTGCTGCTGGGCGGCCTGCTGGCTGGCCTGTTGCGGCGTCGGGTTGGCCGGCGCCGCCGAATCGATCACGCCGGGCGGGGTGCCTTGTGTGGCGACTTGCGCCGCCTGGGTCTGATCGTTTTGCGCGCCGTTGCTGGACGCCTTCGGAAACAGGCCGGTCACTGCGGCCGTGGCGGCCAGGCTCGCGATGATCACTGCACCGGCAGCGGTCGCGACGAGCGGGTGAATCCGGCGTGGTTGCGCAGGCTGTTGGATTTGCGTGGTGGGTTGCGTGTTGCGGTTGTCCATTTTTTGCCTCCGTCTTTAGCAGAGTCGACTTTTGGTAAGACAAAGTGTCTGGCAAATCGATTCCGCGAGGGTTTCAATTTGTAACGATTTCCGGGCAATCGCCGTGACGGCCCGGCGTCAAAGGCACGCGCCCGCACGGCGAACCCCGCCGGCCAAATCGGTATGACGGGCAGTTTTTACCTATGGTTACAAACCACTAGATAGGCGCGATGCATTTCTCGCCCATCAGAAAAAACGCCCGGCGCGTGCCGGGCGCTCCTGTTCCGCCTTGAACCGTGCTGCGATCAGTCTTCGCGGCGCAGATGCGGGAACAGAATCACGTCGCGAATGCTCGGGCTGTCGGTCAGCATCATGACCAGACGGTCGATGCCGATGCCGCAACCGCCGGCCGGCGGCATGCCGTATTCCAGCGCGCGAATGTAGTCCGCGTCGTAGAACATGGCTTCTTCGTCGCCGGCGTCTTTCTGGTCGACCTGCTTCTTGAAGCGGGCGGCCTGATCTTCCGGATCGTTCAGTTCCGAGAAGCCGTTCGCGATTTCACGGCCGGTGATGAACAGCTCGAAACGCTCCGTGATGCCGTCCACCTTGTCCGACGCGCGCGCGAGCGGCGACACCTCGATCGGGTAATCGATGATATAGGTGGGCTCCCACAGTTGCGACTCGGCGGTCTCCTCGAACAGCGCCAGTTGCAGCGAGCCGACACCGGCGTTCAGGAATTGCGGCTGCGAGGCATCCACGCCGAACTTCTTCAGCTCGGTGCGCAGGAAAGCGCTGTCGGCGAGTTGCTCGTTCGTATACTGCGGCGCGTATTTCTGGATCGCCTGCGTGATCGTGAGGCGATGAAACGGCTTCGCCAGATCGAGTTCGCGGCCCTGGTACGTGAAGGTGGCCGTGCCCAGCGCGTCGATCGCGGCCTGACGGATCAACTGCTCGGTGAAATCCATCAGCCACTTGTAATCGGTGTACGCGGCGTAGAACTCGATCATCGTGAATTCCGGGTTGTGGCGCACGGACACGCCTTCATTGCGGAAATTACGGTTGATCTCGAACACACGCTCGAAGCCGCCGACCACGAGGCGCTTCAGATACAGCTCCGGCGCGATGCGCAGGAACATCTGCATGTCGAGCGCATTGTGGTGCGTGGTGAACGGCTTGGCCGCGGCGCCGCCCGGAATCGGGTGCAGCATGGGCGTTTCGACTTCCATGAAGTCGGCGTCCGACATGAACTTGCGGATCGACGAAATCGCCTTGGTGCGCGCGACGAACGTCTTGCGCGTTTCCGGCGTGACGATCAGATCGACATAGCGCTGGCGATACTTCATTTCCTGGTCGGACAGGCCGTGGAACTTGTCCGGCAGCGGCCGCAGCGACTTCGACAGCAGGCGCAGTTCGGTGCAGCGCACCGACAGCTCGCCCTTGTTGGTGCGGAACAGCACGCCGCGCGCCGCGACGATGTCGCCCATGTCCCACTTCTTGAAAGCGTCGTACGTTTCCTGGCCGACGTCGGCGGGCGTAATGAAGAACTGGATCTGACCGGAACCGTCGCGCACGGTCGCGAAGCTTGCCTTGCCCATCACGCGCTTGAGCATCATGCGGCCGGCGATCGCGACTTCGAGCGGATTCGCTTCGAGCGCTTCCTTGTCGGTGTGCTCGTATTGCGCTTGCAGATCTTCGGCGTGGTGCGTGGGGCGGAAATCGTTCGGGTAGGCGACGCCTTGCTCACGCAACTCGCGCAGTTTTTCGCGGCGCTCGGCGATGATCTTGTTGTCGTCCACCTCGGGCACGACATTCGGCTGGGTCGGTTCGGTCATGATGATTTGGTATTCGGTGGCCCGCACGGGAGTGGCTCGCATGCGGGTGGCCAGTCAGTAAAAACCTCAGGCGGTGTAAAGAAACAGCGAAGCAACGGCGAAGAGGCGGTGCGGCCTCGCGGGCCGCGCCGGTTGCGCTTAGACGCCCTGTTTCAGGCTGGCGCTGATGAACGGATCGAGGTCGCCGTCGAGCACGCTCTTGGTGTTGCTGATTTCGACGTTGGTGCGCAGGTCCTTGATACGGCTGTTGTCCAGCACGTACGAGCGGATCTGATGACCCCAGCCCACGTCGGTCTTGCCGGCTTCGAGCTTGTCCTGCTCTTCCTGACGCTTGCGGATTTCCGCTTCGTACAGGCGCGATTTCAGCATGGCCATGGCTTCGGCGCGGTTGCGGTGCTGCGAACGGTCGTTCTGGCACTGCACGACGATGCCCGACGGTATGTGCGTGATACGCACGGCCGAATCGGTCTTGTTGATGTGTTGACCGCCCGCGCCGGACGCGCGGTACGTGTCGATCCGCAGATCGGCCGGATTGATGTCCACTTCGATCGAGTCGTCGATTTCCGGGTACACGAACACGGACGAGAACGACGTATGACGGCCGCCCGACGAGTCGAACGGTGACTTGCGCACGAGGCGGTGCACGCCGGTTTCGGTGCGCAAAAAGCCGTATGCGTATTCGCCTTCGATCTTGATGGTGGCGTTCTTGATGCCCGCGACGTCGCCGTCGGTCTGTTCCAGTACTTCGGTCTTGAAGCCCTTGCGCTCGCAGTAGCGCAGGTACTGGCGCAGCAGCATGGACGCCCAGTCGCACGCCTCGGTGCCGCCGGCGCCGGCCTGGATGTCGAGAAACGCATTGTTCGGATCCGCCGGGTTCGCGAACATGCGGCGAAATTCCATGTCCGCCACGCGCTGTTCAATGCCTTGCGCGTCGGCTTCGCAGGCGAGGAGGGTTTCCTCGTCGTCTTCTTCGCGGGCCATGTCGAACAGGTCCTGCGCGTCGCGCAGGTCGTTATCGAGGGCGGTGAGCTTGCCCACGGTGTCGTCGAGCAGCTTCTTTTCCCGGCCGAGGGCCTGGGCGTGCTTCGAGTCGTTCCAGACGTCCGGGTCTTCGAGTTCCCGGTTGACTTCGATTAGACGCAGTGCTTTGTCGTCGTAGTCAAAGATACCCCCGTAGCGAGTCCGCGCGTGTGCGCAGGTCCGCCAGTGAGGCTTCGATCGCGTTGAGACGTTCCGCTTCCATGTCGATCTTTTATAGCTTCGTAAAAAGACGAAATTATAGCCGATCGGCGCGACGCGCCGGACGCTATCGAGCGATCCGGCGCGTGTTTGGGGTTGATTTTGCGGAGCTTTTCGACGTTTTCCGGGCGCCGGGCCGCAGCGCGCGGCGCGGCCTTGACCCGGTGCTTCGCTTCGAACCTTGCGTTCGCCGTTTCAGCTCGCCGCGTGTTCGACGATCAGTTGCACGCGCGACACGCCGTTCCACGTATCGCTCGCGAGACGATAGGCGACCGTGGTGCGCGCGGGCAGGGTGTCGGTGTGATTGAACCAGATCGCGTTGAAGCGCTGGCGGCCGCGCACCAGTTGCAGCTTCAGATGCTTGTCTTTCACCAGCGCCTGCGAGGCGACATCGAACTCGCCCGAAAACACCGGCGCCGGAAAACCTTGGCCCCACACGGCGGCATCGAGCATTTCGACGAACTGTGGCGTGAAGTAAGCGTCCTCGAGCTCGCCGTCGGTTTCCACCGTGCGCGAAAGCGCCTCTTCGGACAGCCATTCGCAGCCGACCGCTTCGAACGCGGCGGTAAAGCGCGGCACGTCGGCGGCGGCGAGCGTGAGGCCCGCGGCCATTGCGTGGCCGCCGAACTTGACGATCAGGCCCGGTTCGCGCTTCGAGATCAGGTCGAGCGCGTCGCGCAGATGGAAACCCGCGATCGAGCGGCCCGAGCCTTTGACGGTCTGGCCGCTGTCGTCGGCGAGCGCGAAGGTGAACGAGGGGCGGTGGAATTTCTCCTTCAGCCGCCCCGCGACGATGCCGATCACGCCCTGATGCCACGCGGGATTGAACAGTGTGATGGTGGTCCGGCCCTCGGGGTCGATCGCCGAGAGGTCTTCGAGCGCCTGCTGCTGCATGCCGGCTTCGATTTCGCGGCGTTCGCGGTTCATCGTGTCGAGTTGCTGCGCGAGATCCCAGGCGCGGCCGATGTCGTCAGTAGTCAGACATTCGATGCCGAGCGACATGTCCGACAGTCGGCCCGCCGCGTTCAGCCGCGGCCCGAGCGCGAAGCCGAGATCGAAGCCCGACGCGCTGCGGGCGTCGCGCGCGGCGGCGCGAAACAGCGCGGCGATGCCCGGCTGCATCTTGCCTTTGCGGATGCGCTGCAGCCCCTGCGCGACCAGCACGCGATTGTTGCCGTCGAGCTTGACCACGTCCGCGACCGTGCCGAGCGCGACCAGATCGAGCAGGCCGTCGAGGCGCGGTTCGGGAAAGTTATCGTTGAACGCGCCGCGGCGGCGTAATTCCGCGCGCAGCGCGAGCAGCACGTAAAACATCACGCCGACGCCCGCGATGCACTTGCTCGGGAACGTGCAGCCCGGCTGATTCGGATTGACGATCGCGCGGGCGGCCGGCAGCTCGTCGCCGGGCAGGTGGTGATCGGTGACCAGCACGTCGATGCCGAGCGCGTTGGCCGCTGCCACGCCGTCCACACTGGCGATGCCGTTATCCACCGTGATCAGCAGATCCGGTTTGCCCGACGCGCTGCGCGCGGCCAGCGCGACGATCTCGGGCGTCAGGCCGTAGCCGTATTCGAAACGGTTCGGCACCAGATACTCGATCCGGCCGCCGAACATGCGCAGGCCGCGCACGGCGACCGCGCAGGCGGTGGCGCCGTCGCAATCGTAGTCGGCGACCACCAGCATGCGGCGCTGGTTCTGGATCGCGTCGGCGAGCAGGGCGGCGGCGTCTTCGCAGCCCTTGAGCGCGACCGGCGGCACGAGCCGCGCGAGGCCGGTTTCGATTTCGTCGGGCATGCACACGCCGCGCGCCGCGTAGAGGCGCGCGAGCACCGGATGCAGGCCGTGGCGGGTGAGGATGTCGGCGTCGACGGGAGACGCGGCGCGCGTAACGATTCGAGTCATTCGGAAAGGCCGTGGATCATTCGTTGGGTCATTCAATCAATCGTTCATTCGATGAAGAGCGAGGCGAGCACGCGCCGCCGCCAGAATTTGCGCAGATCGCCGCGCGTGACCGAGAGGGTCACCGAGCCGGTGTCGCCGCACAGGGTCAGGCCGAGTTCGTCGAGCCGGCCGGATTGCAGGGCGGCGAGCGCCGGTTCGAACCAGTCCGTTTGCAAGGCGGCGAAGGCGTCGTTCCAGCGCGCCCAGTCCTGCTCGATATACGGTGCGGAGAACGGATCGAGTTCGACCAGCGTGGTGCCGCCCGCGTTTGCCTGCGGCTTGCCGCCGGCGTGTTCCGCCAGCGCCGCCAGTGCGCCGAACGAGGCCGGTGGCGAATCGACCGGCACGCCGGCGGTCAGCGCGAGGCCGCGCGTGGCCGCCGCGTCGGAGAACACTCGTGCAAACGGACTGCGCACCGGTTGCGCCGCGCCTTGCGCGTGAAACCAGATCGAATTGACGGCGGGCAGGCCGCTCGCCTCGCGCGCTTGATTGACCGGATGCTCGAACCACGCCATCTGCACTTCGTTCTGCAGTTTCATCCAGGCGCGCGAACGCTCGCCGGAATGGGCCTCGTGCGGCAGCCAGATTTCGATGTTGCGCCCGCTCGCGCGCAATGGCGAAGCGCCCGCCAGCGTGCCGAACCCTTCGCCCGACAGATACCAGCGCACGGGCCGCGGCGCTTCGATACGCACGCCGAGTTCCTCGATCAACGGCCGCGCCACGGCGAGCAGCGCGCTGGCTTCTTCGTCGGACAGGTCGAGCGAGGCCGGATCGATCAGCACCAGATGATCATGCGCGATGCGCACGTGCACCGGCTGCACGCAGGCCCACGTCGCGCTGCCGGGTTCGCCGCCGTCGGCGCGCAGCATGTACGGCGCGAGCGGCGCTTCGTCGGCGGCCGCCGCGCCGCTCGGCAATGCGCCGAACTGGCGCGCCACCCAGCGCTCGTGCGGCAGCGTGCGCTGAAAGTCTTCGCCGATCACGCGTTCCACCAGCGTCGCGCGCGCGATCAGCCGGTCGAGGGCCGGACTGCGGATGTCGTGAAGGGCGGTAGGGGCGTCCGCTGCGGCGGGCAGCGCGAAGGGCAGGAGAAGATGGAGGCGGTTGGCGAGCATGATGCTGCGCATTGTAGGGCAAAGAGTGCGAGTATTTCGTCCATCAGCTTCCGCGCGATGAACGCGGCGGGCGGTCCGCCGGGTCGGCGCCGCCACCAGCCGGGAGCCACAGCCGCGCGCGGCGGCACCGCGCATGGGACGATGGAGACTGTCATGTCGCGTGAACTCAAAACCGAGCAGGAATTGCTGGCGCTGGTCGTCAAGGCCCTCGATGCGAATCCGGCCACGGCCGGCTGGATTCCCACCGGCTTGCACGAAACCGTGGAGGACGAAGGCGGCTGCAATTGGGACATCAGCCATCTGCACCGCGACCGCAAGGACGCCGACGTGCGCGAGGCGGCCAACAGCGCCGCCGCGGGCATCATCAACGAGCTGCGCGGGCGTTATAACCTGCGGTAGAGGTAATCGGGGTGGTGTCTCGCGTCCGGAACGCGTCGCCCGCCGCTTTTCCGTTGGAGCGCGGCTGTCAGCACGGCCGCTGCCTTTCCGCGCCGGCACGTCGGTCGCCACGGCCGCAGCTTTTCAGTCCCGGCACGTCGCTCGGCACGGCCGCCACCTTTGCACTCCGACACGACAGACGCGTTGGCCGGACCGACCGGACGCGGCCATTCATTGCGTCCGCACGCCGCTCCAGACTGTCTTTGCGCGATCCGGCGGCATTGTATGGCAAACTTCGCGCTTGATTGAGGTGGCAACCGCGGGTGGCAACGGCGGTGCCAGCGGTGGCTGACTTTCAGACCGACGCGGATCGGGGTGGTGCGCGCATTGCTACGGCATGGCGCGCCATGCCGGAACCATCCGCTGCGCAACGACACCAATGATCACGACGCTCGGGCCGCACGGCAGGTGCTTCACACCTTCGTGCGCGGCGCCGGACCGAACACGCAGAAAAGGATTCGCTTGAAATTTCCCTACGAATGGCAGATTGGCTGGCGCTACACCCGCGCCGGCAAACGCACGACCGGTAACGGTTTCATTTCCTTCATCGCGCTCGTCTCGATGTCGGGCATCGCGCTCGGCGTCGCGGCGCTGATCGTCGTGCTGTCCGTGATGAACGGGTTTCAGAAAGAGGTGCGCGACCGGATGCTGTCGGTGCTCGCGCACGTGGAAATCTTCTCGCCGACCGGGTCGATGCCCAACTGGCAACTGACCGCCCAGGAAGCCCGCCAGAACAAGGAAGTGATCGGTGCGGCGCCGTATGTCGAAGCACAGGCGCTGCTCACGCGCCAGGATGCGGTGAGCGGGGTGGCGCTGCGCGGCGTCGAGCCGTCGCTCGAACCGCAGGTGTCCGATATCGGCAAGGAGATGAAAGGCGGCAGTCTGAACGCGCTGGTGCCGGGCGACTTCGGCATCGTGCTGGGCGCCGACCTCGCCACCAATCTCGGTGTGACGGTCAACGACAAGATCACGCTGGTCGCGCCGGAAGGCACGATCACCCCCGCCGGCATGCTGCCCCGGCTGAAGCAGTTCACGGTGGTGGGGATTTTCGAGTCGGGGCATTACGAATACGACAGCACGCTCGCGCTGATCAACATCAAGGACGCGCAGGCGCTGTTCCGGCTGCCCGCGCCGACCGGCGTCCGGCTGCGTCTGACCGACATGCAGCGCGCGCCGGAAGTCGCGCATCAGCTCGCGCGCAGCCTCTCCGGCGATCTGTATATCCGCGACTGGACCCAGCAGAACAAGACCTGGTTCTCGGCGGTGCAGATCGAAAAACGCATGATGTTCATCATCCTCACGCTGATCATCGCGGTGGCCGCGTTCAATCTGGTGTCCTCGCTCGTCATGACGGTGACCAACAAGCAGGCCGATATCGCGATTCTGCGCACGCTCGGCGCGCAGCCCGGCTCGATCATGAAGATTTTCGTGGTGCAGGGCGTGACGATCGGCTTTATCGGCACGGCCACCGGCGTCGCGCTCGGCTGCCTGATCGCGTGGAGCATTCCGTGGCTTGTGCCGATGATCGAACATCTGCTCGGCGTGCAGTTCCTGCCGCCGTCGGTGTATTTCATCAGCGAACTGCCGTCCGAGCTGGTTCCGGCCGACGTCGCGCGAATCGGCGTGATCGCTTTCATGATGTCCGCGCTGGCCACGTTGTACCCGAGTTGGCGCGGTGCCAAAGTCCGCCCCGCGGAGGCGCTGCGCTATGAATGACCGTTCCGCTAACCTTTCCATGGCTTCTTCCGACACCGTGCCGCATCCCTACGTGCTGGAAGCAACCGGCATCTCCAAGTCGTTCGTGCAGGGCGGTCTGAACGTGACGGTGCTCAACAACACGCAACTGAGCGTGCGGCGCGGCGAGAAGCTGGCGATCGTTGGCGCCTCGGGTTCCGGCAAGAGCACGCTGCTGCACGTGCTCGGCGGCCTCGACGATCCGAGCGCCGGACATGTCTCGGTGATGGGCAAGCCTTTCACCAAGCTCTCCGAGCGCGAACGCAACGACCTGCGTAACCGCGCACTGGGATTCGTGTATCAGTTCCACCACCTGCTGCCGGAGTTTTCCGCGCTCGATAACGTCGCGATGCCGCTGCGGATTCGCCGCATGACGACCGAAGCCTCGCGCCGCGAAGCGCTCGCGGTGCTGGAGCGCGTCGGCATGGGGCATCGCGCGAAGCATCGTCCGGGCGAGCTGTCGGGCGGCGAGCGGCAGCGCGTCGCGATCGCGCGGGCGTTGGTGACGAGGCCCGCCTGCGTGCTGGCCGACGAACCGACCGGCAATCTGGACGGCGGCACCGCCGACACTGTGTTCAACCTGATGCTCGAACTGTCGCAAACGCTCGAAACGAGCTTCGTGATCGTCACGCACGATCCTGAACTGGCGGGGCGTTGCGACCGCATCATGCGGCTGCGCGACGGCGTGCTGCACGAAGAGCCGCCGGTGCCGGTCTGATTGCCGGACGCCGTGAGCCGATGCTGAGCCGCTAGCGAGACACGTCATGTGGATCGATACTCACTGTCATCTCGATGCTTCGGAATTCGACGCCGACCGCGCGCAGGTCGCGGCGGCGGCGCATCGCGCGGGCGTCGCGCGGATCGTGATTCCGGCGATCGGCCGCGAGAACTTCGCGACGGTGCGCGAACTGGCGCACCGGATCGACGGCGGCGCGTATGCGCTCGGCATCCATCCATTGTTCACCCCGTCGGCGCAGGAGAGCGATCTTGAACTGCTGCGCATGGAAATCGAGGCGAGTCTCGACGATCCTCTCTTTGTCGGCATCGGCGAGATCGGCCTCGATTATTTCGTCGACGGTCTCGACGACGCGCGCCAGCAATTCTTCTACAACGGTCAGTTGCAACTCGCGCGCGAATTCGATCTGCCGGTGATCTGCCATGTGCGCAAATCGCAGGATCAGGTGATCAAGGGACTGCGGCGGCATCAGATTCATCGCGGCATCGCGCATGCATTCAACGGCAGTTTTCAGCAGGCTCAGGCGTATATCGACCAGGGCATGCATCTCGGTTTCGGCGGCAATCTGACTTTCGAGCGCGCGCGGCAAATTCGTCGCCTCGCTGAGCAGTTGCCGTTCGACGCGCTGGTCGTCGAGACCGACGCGCCGGACATCGCGCCTGCCTGGATCTACAGGCAGCGCAATACGCCCGAGCAGATTCCGGCCATCGGCGCGGGCCTTGCGCAATTGCGCGGCATGGCCGCCGACGAAGCCGCCCTAGGCACAACGGCTAACGCGCTCGCCGCGCTGCCGCGGCTCGCACTTTCCTCTGCATAATCGAACCCGGATGGTCTGAGTGGTTCGCGCCGGGCGACACCCACGCCCCGCGGGCTCGCTGACGCCCGCGCGTGGCCGCGGCGTCGCCCGGCGTTTGCTGGCGGAGGGCGGATGCGCGCATGGTGGTGTGGATTTGCGTTGGGCGTGATGTGGCTGCAGCGGCAGGCGGCGCTGCCGGATTGGCTCGCGTTTTGCGGCTTG
Source organism: Paraburkholderia aromaticivorans (assembly GCF_002278075.1). Lineage (NCBI taxonomy): Bacteria > Pseudomonadati > Pseudomonadota > Betaproteobacteria > Burkholderiales > Burkholderiaceae > Paraburkholderia > Paraburkholderia aromaticivorans. Next base: position 2,688,185 of record NZ_CP022989.1, read on the forward strand.
TTGCTCGTCGCCTGCGCTGCGGTGGTGGCGGTGTGGGGGCTGGGCGATCATGCGAGCGCGCGGGTCGATCACGCTCATGCGGCGGCGCTTACTACGCCCGTGCGCCGCGTCCGCTTCAGCCCGCGCGCGCGTTCGTTCGCCGGCTGGAGCGCGGTGTGGTGCGCGGCGCTGTGCGCGGGCTTCGGCTACGCCGCGCTGCGCTCGGAAATGCGCGTCTCGGTGAGCTTGCCGACCGCGTGGGAAGGCCGCGATATCGAAGTCGTCGGCAATATCAAAGGCTTGCCGTCATATGACGAGAGCGGCGCGCGTTTTTTATTCGAGGTCGAATCAACCGGCGCGCCGATCGACCCTTTTCCGCGTGTGATCCAACTGTCGTGGATCGCCGACGATGCGCCGCCGCCGGTTCTCGAACCCGGCGCCCGCTGGCAGTTGACCGTGCGGCTCAAACGTCCGCATGGCAATGCCAACTTCGGCGTGCGCGATGCCGAGGCCACGCTGCTCGCACGCAACGTGCGGGCTACCGGCTACGTGAGCGTGCCGGCTCAGGCGGTGCGATTGCGCGGCTATGCGCGCGGTGTCGGCGTGCTGGTGGACCGCTGGCGCGCCGCGCTGCGCGCACGGATCGACGCGGTGCTCGGGGACGCGCCGCACCGCGGAATCGTCGTGGCGCTCGCGCTCGGCGCGCAGGACGCAGTGAGCGCCGCGGACTGGCTGCTGATGCGAAACACCGGCACCAGTCATCTGGTGGCGATTTCGGGGCTGCACATCGGCTTTGTCGCGGGCCTGGCGGGCTGGCTCGCGGGCGCGTTCTGGCGGCGTTCCGGGTGGGTCGGCCGCGACTGGCCGTTGCGGCTGCCAGCCCAAGTCGTCGCGATCACGGGCGGCGCGCTGTTCGCCGCGCTGCATGCCGCGCTGGCCGGCTTCAACGTGCCGGCGCAGCGCGCGTTGTGGATGGCGGGCGTCGTCGCGCTCGCGTTTGTCAGCGGGCGCAACGTGGCGCGTTCGGCGGTGCTCGCATGGGCATTGGGGCTCGTGCTGCTGATCGATCCGTGGGCGGTCGTGTCGGCGGGATTCTGGTTGTCGTTCTGCGCGGTCGCCGCGATTCTGTTCGCCACGTCGGGGCGGCCTCATGTGCAGGACCACGAACAGCGCCACGACGATGCGGACGAGGGCGGCGACGCCTCTTCGCGACTAAAGAGACTGCGTGCCGGGTTGTCGCGCCGCGTGCGGGGCGCCGGCGAAAGGCTGCGTGGCGCCGCGCACGTGCAGCTGGCCGTGACGGTCGCGCTCGCGCCGCTCACCGTCTACTGGTTCGCGCAGATTCCGCTCATCGGCCCGCTCGCGAACGCCTTCGCGATTCCATGGGTGAGCTTGCTCGTGACACCGGCGGTACTGGCCGGAGTCGCGCTGCCCGCACCGTTCGACATCCACGCGTGGCACGTCGCGCACGCTCTGCTGGAATGGCTGATAGCGGGCTTGCAGCGGCTCTCGGGTCCTGCGTGGGCGCTCTGGCGCTTGCCGCAACCGGGGGCGTGGACGCTCGCCGCGGCGGCGCTCGGCGTGCTCTGGTGTCTCGCGCCACGTGGCTGGCCGTTGCGCTGGGCCGCGCCGCTGACATGGCTGCCGCTCCTGATGCCGGCGCCGTCCGGGCCGCCGCCCGGCAGTTTCCGCCTCACCGCGCTGGATGTCGGGCAAGGAACTTCGGTGCTGGTCGAAACTGCGCATCACACGCTGTTGTTCGACACGGGACCGGGTCCGGAATCGACTCATGCGGGGGAGCGGGTGGTCGTGCCGTTCTTGCAGGCGCATGGCGTGAGTGCGCTCGATACGCTGATCGTCAGCCACGCCGATTCCGATCATTCCGGCGGCGCGCCCGCCGTTCTGGATGCGATCGAGGTGCGTCAGATGGTGGCGGCATTGGCGCCGTCGAATGCGTTGTGGTCGAACGCGCGGCAGCACGGCGCCGGGACGCTGCCCTGCGCGGCAGGCCAGCGCTGGCAGTGGGACGGCGTCGAGTTCGCGATGCTCTGGCCGGACGCCGGCCCGCTGCAAGGCAAGCCCAACGCGCATTGCTGCGTGTTGCGGGTTAGCACGTCGCCGGCCGCGCCGAGCCAGGCGACCGCGCGCGTTCAAACAGCGCCGCCCGGCATCGTTGCGTTGCTGACGGCGGATATCGAGGCGCCCGTCGAACGCATCCTGCTCGCCCGCGATCGCGGCGCATTGCGGGCGCAAGTGCTGGTCGTGCCGCATCACGGTAGCAAGACCTCGTCGACCGAGCCGTTCCTCGACTCTATCGACCCGCTCGTCGCGCTATTTCAGGTAGGCTATCGCAACCGTTTTCATCATCCGAATGCGGGTGTGTTCGAGCGCTACAAGGCGCGGCGTATCGAGCTCGGGCGCAGCGATACGGACGGCGCGGTGCGGGTCGAGGTGAACCCGAACGGCGCGGCGCGGGCCGGCGCCGCCGGGAACGGCGCCACGCTCACGCTCGATCGTTATCGCGACACACAGCGCCGTTACTGGATGGAGCGCTAACAGGGTCGCTGGTGAAATGCCCGCCGCATGGATAGAAGAAGCGCGAACGAATCGCTCAAGACTCGCCCAAGAAGCGCGCCGCTGTGCGAATTGCCTGCACGCAAGCTCGCACGAAAGCCCCGCACGCAAAAAACAGCACGGAGATAGCCGCAGTTGAAAAACATCATCCACTTCTCGCACGCGAACGGCTTTCCGGCGTCGACCTACCGCACGATCTTCGCCGAACTCGCCGACGACTACGAGCTGCGCTCCATCGAGCGGATCGGTCACGACGCGCGTTTTCCGGTGACACAGGACTGGCCGCACCTGGTCGAGCAGTTGCTCGACGATATCGGCAGAAAGTACGAACACCCGGTGTGGCTGGTAGGGCATTCGCTCGGCGGCTATCTGTCGCTGATGGCCGCGCTGAAGAAGCCGCAGTGGGTGAGAGGGGTCGTGATGCTCGATTCGCCGGTGATCGCCGGCTGGCGCAGCAGCATGCTGCGGGTGTCGCAATGGACCGGCCTCGACGAGCGTCTGTCGCCAGCGGCCGCCACCCGCACGCGCCGCACCCAGTGGGCGAGCCGCGACGAAGCGTGGCGGCACTTTCATTCGAAGCCGGCGTTCGCGCGCTGGGATGAGCGCATGCTGTCCGATTACATCGACTTCGGCATCCCGCAAACGTCGCCCGATGGCTCGCGTTCGCTGGCTTTCGACCGTCGTACCGAGTATCAGATCTACAAAACCTTGCCGCATACGCTCGGCTCGCGGCTCGCCCGGGGCGCGCCGGTGCCGGTGGGGTTCATCGCCGGCACGCGGTCGAAGGAAATCCGCCAGGCCGGTTTGGACGCCACCCGGCGCGCCACCGGCGGTCATGTGGAATGGATCGAGGGCAGCCACCTGTACCCGATGGAAAAGCCGCTCGAAACCGCCCGCGCGGTGCAACGCATGTTGCATGAACTGGAGCGGCGCGCGTGACGCCGCGTTGAGCCCCGCGCCGCGCCGCGGCGCACATGCCTCAGAAAACGGTGCATGATCGACGCGGGGCGACGGCCGCCGTCGCGGCCTATGCGCACGCAGACATCGCTCGGATTTTGCTGGGTTGAGACCCTGCTTTACGGTATAATCCGTTTTTCCCGCGAGCATCCAGCGATGACCAAATATGTTTTCGTCACCGGCGGCGTAGTATCTTCCCTCGGCAAGGGTATTGCCGCCGCTTCCCTCGCCGCGATCCTCGAATCGCGCGGTCTTAAAGTCACCCTCCTCAAGCTCGATCCCTACATCAATGTCGACCCCGGCACGATGAGCCCGTTTCAACACGGCGAAGTGTTCGTGACGGAAGACGGAGCGGAGACGGACCTCGACCTCGGCCACTACGAGCGCTTCATCAGCACGAAGATGCGCAAGGCCAACAACTTCACCACGGGCCAGATTTACGAATCGGTGATCCGCAAGGAGCGCCGCGGCGATTATCTCGGCAAGACGGTGCAGGTCATTCCGCACATCACGAATGAAATCCAGGCGTTCATCGAACGCGGCGCGGCTTCCGCGACGTGCGGTGAGCCGGACGTCGCCATCGTCGAAGTGGGCGGCACCGTGGGCGACATCGAATCGCTGCCGTTCCTCGAGGCCGCGCGTCAGATGAGCCTGCGCATGGGCCGCAACAGTGCGTGCTTCGTGCACCTCACGCTGGTGCCCTGGGTCGCCACGGCCGGCGAACTGAAGACCAAGCCCACGCAGCACAGCGTGCAGAAGCTGCGCGAAATCGGCATCTCGCCGCACGTGCTGCTCTGCCGTGCCGATCGCCGCATTCCGGACGACGAGCGCGCGAAGATCTCCATGTTCTCGAACGTGCCGGAAGACGCCGTGATCTCGGTGTGGGACGCGGACAGCATCTACAAGATTCCGCAAATGCTGCACGATCAAGGGCTGGACGCGATCATCTGCGAAGAGCTCAAGCTCACGCCGAAGGCCGCTGATCTGTCCATGTGGTCCGATCTCGTCGAGAAGCTTCAGCATCCGAAGCACGAAGTCACGATCGGCATGGTCGGCAAGTATGTCGATCTGACCGAGTCGTACAAGTCGCTGATCGAAGCGCTGCGCCATGCGTCGATGCATACGTCGACCAAGGTCAACATCGAATACATCGACTCGGAAGAAATCGAGACACAAGGCGTCGAAAGCCTCAAGCATCTGGACGCTGTGCTCGTGCCGGGAGGCTTCGGCCGTCGTGGCACCGAAGGCAAGATCGCCGCGATCCGTTATGCACGTGAAGCGAAGGTGCCGTATCTCGGCATCTGCCTCGGCATGCAGCTGGCGGTGATCGAATTCGCTCGCGACGTGGTGGGTCTGAAAGACGCGAACAGCACCGAGTTCGATCAGGAAACGCCGAGCCGCGTGGTCGCGCTGATCACCGAGTGGTACGACCGCGAAGGCCGCGTCGAAAAGCGCACGGAAGAGTCGGATCTGGGCGGCACGATGCGCCTCGGTTCGCAACGTTGCCCGATCAAGCCCGGCACGATGGCCGAAGAGATCTATGGCAAGGACGTGAACGAGCGCCATCGCCACCGTTATGAAGTCAATAACCGCTTCGTGCCCCAACTCGAAGCCGGCGGCCTTATCATCAGCGCCCGTACCCCGAGTGAAGATCTGCCGGAAATGATGGAATTGCCGCGCAGCATGCACCCGTGGTTCGTCGGCGTGCAGTTCCACCCGGAATTCACGTCCACGCCGCGTGACGGCCATCCGCTGTTCAAGTCGTTCGTCGAAGCGGCGCTCGCGCATCAGCAGTCGCGCGCGGCGACCGAAGTCGGGGAGAAAGCATGAAGCTTGGTGATTTCGAAATCGGGCTCGACAAGCCGTTTTTCCTGATCGCGGGCACCTGTGTCGTCGAATCCGAACAGATGACGATCGACACAGCCGGCCGGCTGAAGGAAATCTGCGCGAAGCTGAATATTCCGTTCATCTACAAATCGTCGTACGACAAGGCCAACCGCAGCAGCGGCAAGTCGTTCCGCGGTCTGGGCATGGACGAAGGTTTGCGCATCCTGTCCGAAGTGAAGCGTCAACTCGGTCTGCCGGTGCTGACCGACGTTCACGCCGAGCACGAGATCGAGCAGGTCGCCTCCGTGGTCGACGTGCTGCAAACGCCCGCTTTCCTGTGCCGTCAAACGGACTTCATCCACGCTTGCGCGCGTTCGGGCAAACCGGTCAACATCAAGAAGGGCCAGTTTCTCGCACCGCACGACATGAAGAACGTGATCGACAAGGCGCGCGACGCCGCGCGTGAAGCGGGTCTGTCGGAAGACCGTTTCATGGCGTGCGAGCGCGGCGTGTCGTTCGGCTATAACAACCTCGTGTCGGACATGCGCTCGCTTGCGATCATGCGCGAAACCAACGCGCCGGTCGTGTTCGACGCGACTCACTCGGTGCAGTTGCCGGGCGGGCAGGGCACGAGTTCGGGCGGTCAGCGTGAATTCGTGCCGGTGCTGGCGCGCGCCGCGGTGGCGGTTGGCGTGGCCGGCCTTTTCATGGAAACGCACCCGAATCCGGCGCAGGCCAAATCGGACGGTCCGAACGCGGTGCCGCTTCATCGCATGGCCGATCTGCTCGAGACGCTGGTTACGCTCGATCAGGCCGTCAAGCGCGCGCCGTTCCTCGAAAGCGATTTCAACTGATTCAGGCATTCACCGCGTGTCACGATCGGATTGCACAATCGGCACGCGGCGAATGCACGCAATGGTCGTCGAACGTATCGGCGCGCAAGCAGTTTGCCGGGGAGACCGGTCTGCGCCAGATACAGTGTCACAGTAAAGAATTCAACGTCATTTCTTGAGGAAACCATGAGTGCTATCGTAGATATCATCGGTCGAGAGATTCTCGATTCGCGAGGCAACCCCACCGTCGAATGCGACGTGCTGCTCGAGTCGGGCACGATGGGCCGCGCCGCGGTGCCGTCGGGTGCGTCGACGGGTTCGCGCGAAGCGATCGAACTGCGCGACGGCGAAGCCGGCCGTTACGGCGGCAAGGGCGTGCTGAAGGCCGTCGAGCACATCAACACCGAAATCTCCGAAGCGATCATGGGCCTCGATGCTTCCGAGCAGGCTTTCCTCGACAAGACGCTGCTGGAACTCGACGGCACCGACAACAAGTCGCGCCTCGGCGCGAACGCGATGCTGGCTGTCTCGATGGCCGTCGCGAAAGCCGCCGCTGAAGAAGCCGGCCTGCCGCTGTACCGCTATTTCGGCGGCTCGGGCGCGATGCAACTGCCGGTGCCGATGATGAACATCGTCAACGGCGGCGCGCACGCCAACAATAGCCTGGACATCCAGGAATTCATGATCGTGCCGGTCAGCCAGCCGACCTTCCGCGAAGCACTGCGCTGCGGCGCCGAGGTGTTCCACGCGCTGAAGAAGATCCTGTCGGATCGCGGCATGAGCACGGCAGTGGGCGACGAAGGCGGCTTCGCACCGAACTTCGGCAGCAACGACGAATGCCTGTCGACCATCCTGCAAGCCATCGAGAAAGCCGGCTACCGCGCCGGTGAAGACGTGCTGCTCGCACTCGACTGCGCAGCAAGCGAGTTCTACCACGACGGCAAGTACCAGCTGGCTGGCGAAGGCCTGCAACTGTCGTCGACGGAATTCGCGGATTACCTCGCGAACCTGGCCGACAAATTCCCGATCGTCTCGATCGAAGACGGCATGCACGAAAGCGACTGGGCAGGCTGGAAGACGCTGACCGACAAGCTCGGCAAGAAGGTCCAGCTCGTGGGCGACGACCTGTTCGTTACCAACACGCGCATTCTGAAAGAAGGCATCGAGAAGGGCATCGCCAACTCGATCCTGATCAAGATCAACCAGATCGGTACGCTGACGGAAACCTTCGCGGCAATCGAAATGGCCAAGCGCGCCGGCTACACGGCCGTGATCTCGCACCGTTCGGGCGAAACCGAAGACTCGACAATTGCGGATATCGCAGTCGGCCTGAACGCCGGTCAGATCAAGACGGGTTCGCTGTCGCGCTCGGACCGCATCTCCAAGTACAACCAGTTGCTGCGCATCGAAGAAGACCTCGGTGATATCGCCAGCTACCCGGGCAAGTCGGCGTTCTACAATCTGCGCTAATGGCTGGAGTGCTGGCGCTGACCGATGAGCCGGTTATCCTTCGTTTCTGATTGACCCCGCCGCCCTGCGTATAGCGCAGGGCGGCGTGTATTTATTGTGCTTACTTCATGCGGCTTGTCACTGCTGTCCTGATCGTTCTACTGGCGCTAATCCAGTACCCGCTCTGGTGGGGGCACGGCGGCTGGCTGCGCGTGCACGAGTTGCAGCAGCAACTGGCGCAGCAAGTGCAAAAGAATGCCGACTCGAAGCTGCGCAACGAGCGCATTCAAGGCGAAGTGCAGGATCTGCAGAACGGCACGGCCGCTGTCGAGGAACGGGCACGCTACGAAATGGGCATGGTGAAGGACGGCGAAGTGTTCGTGCAGTTCGTGTCGCCGAATGCGCCTTTGCCGACGGCGAACACGCCATCGGTCACTACGTCCACGCGTGGCGAGATGTCGGCAGCGCCGCTGCATGTGGTGCCGAATCCGGAATCGCGCGCCAAGCCGGATCGCAAACACGGCGGCAAAGCGGCCGCGAACGCGAAGAAACCTCCTGCGCACTGAGCTTCTTCGCAGCGTAACGGGTCAGTACGAATGGCGCAAAAAAGCACGGTTCTCACCGTGCTTTTTTTGTTTGGCCTCGCTCACCGGACTGGGATCGTCGCGCGCGTGAGCTTGCCGCCGCTTACCAGCCCCAGTACGGGCCGTAACCGACGCCGATCCCCGTACCCCAGCCGTGCCCCCAACCGCCACCGTAATAGCTGCCGTACACGCTGACGGGCGGCGTGTAGTAACGCGACCACGCCTGCGCCGCATTTTCGGCGGCGATTGCCTGGTTCTGCTCGGCCATGACCTGCTGGTCGATCGCATCGTAGCGCTGCCGCTCGGCAGGCGTTAGCGGCTGGGCGGTGCTGGCGGCGCCTGACTGATTGGCGGGCAGGCGGCTGTAAATCGGCGACGGGCCCGGCGGGTCCATCATGCAGCTGGCCAGCATGCCACTGCCGACGACCGCAGCCAGCACGGCGGCCGCGCGCGTATGACGAAGCAGCGGTATCAATGAAGCAGGGTGGTTCATGTTCTATCTCCATTGGTCGGACGCCTAAGCAAACCACGCGCCGCCTGCACCGCCAATGATTCAACGCAACGATCAAAGGTACTGCGCCGCCCGGGCCCTGAAAAGGCAGCGGGCGGCGCAGTATTTTTGCTGCCGTCATGCGGGGGTGATGGAGCAGCGTTCGGCGCGCAGAAAGCCCGCGCGCCGGCGACCCGATTAATGCCGCTGGTCAGCCGCGGGCGTCACACCTTGTGAGAGCGCATCGGCGACAAAAAGTTGCGCCACGTCCACCGGATCGAACTCGTAACGCTGATTGCAGAACTCGCAATGAATCTCGACGTGCCCGCGTTCTTCAAGTACGCCGTCCACCTCCTCGCGGCCCAGCATCTTCAGCATGCCGCCCACCTTCTCGCGCGAACACGTGCACTCGAAGCGTGCCTTCGCCGGTTCGAAATGCTGAACGTTTTCCTGCCAGAAGAGGCGCCGGAAAATCGTTTCCGGGTCTTCCTTCAGCAGCTCGTCTTGCGACATCGTGCCGCCCAGCGTGCAGACACGCTCCCACGTGTCTGCGTCCAGTTCGCCCGGATGCGGGACGATGCCGCCGTCGCCCGGCAATTTTTGCAGCAGCATGCCGACGGCGCGCTCGGTGTTCGCCGCGAGCCACAGGCGCGTGTCGAGCTGTTCCGAATGGTGCATGTAATGCTCGAGCACTTCGGCCATGGAGCTAAGCGGGCCATCCGAGCCCGACAACGGCACGATACTTTGATACGGTTGCTGACCGGGCTGCTTGTCGGCCGGGTCGAGCGTGATGACGCAGCGGCCGTGACCGCTCGCGTTCAACAGATCGACCATGCTGGTCGTCTCGCCGATCACGTTGGCCGCTTCGCCCGACAGCTTGGCGGTGGCGCGCATCGAGAGGTCGGAGCCGCACTGCACCACCAGCATCTTGACCGGGCCGTCGCCGAAAATCTGCATGATGAGCGTGCCGTCGAACTTGAGATTCGCCGACAGCAGCGCGCACGCCGCCATCATTTCGCCCAGTACCGTGCGCACCGGCGCCGGATAATCGCGGCGTGTCAGGACTTCCTGCCACGTATTGCGCAGCGAAACGATCTCGCCGCGCACCGGCGCCGCGCTGAACATGAATTTTTGCAACTGGTCGCTCACAACTTTTCCTCGGTCGAATGACGCGGCGTGATGCCGCGCCGTGCGCGCCGCGCGCTCCGGCTGGTTAGCCGATGCGCACGAGCTGCGCCTTGTAATATCCGCGGCGCTCGGCATACGTTGCCGTGCCGCGCTGCATGTTGGCGATATCCGTCTCGGTCAGTTCGCGCACCACCTTGGCGGGCGCGCCGAGAATCAGCGAATTGTCGGGAAACACCTTGCCTTCGGTAACGATGGCGCCCGCTCCGACCAGACAGTTGCGGCCGATCACCGCGCCATTCAAGACCACGGCCTGAATTCCGATCAGCGAGCCCTCCTTGATCGTGCAGCCATGCAGCATGACCTGGTGGCCGATCGTCACGTTCGGCTCGACCGTCAGCGGAAAACCGGGGTCGGTGTGCAGCACGGCGTTTTCCTGCACATTGCTGCCGGCGCCGATGGTGATGGGCTCGTTGTCGCCGCGAATCGTCGCGCCGAACCAGACGCTGGCGTTTTCCTCCAGCGTGACGTTGCCGATGATGCTGGCTGAATCCGCGACGAATACGCTTTCATGGATGGTCGGGGCGGCTTCGCCAAGCTTGTAAATGGTCACAATGTCTCCTCTGGAACGGTCGCTACGTAGGCTGGATTCGGGTGCGAAACTGGCCGGATGTCTTGTGCCGCCGGGCTGTCCCGCTGCACCAGTATTCCGGCCGCGTTGGATGGCCGTCGAATCGAGTATTGTAAACGGTTGTGTGGTTCAGTCGCTTGGCGCGGCTGCAGGGATCTGCGCTGCCGCGTGGTGCGGGCGGCCGTTTGCGTGGCCGCGCCGCCACCGCGGTTGCGAAGACCGCGTGCCGACGTGCCGGTGTCCCGCTTCGCCGTTTCCTCGGCCTCCGCGCTTTTTGCCTTGTTTGCCGTTTCCTTTGTCGATTCGTTTCCCATGATGTCTGCCGCTCCGTTCGCGTCATTCGTTCCAGCTGAGTCACCCGTCGCCGATCTCGGGCGGCGAGCCCATTGCGCGCGCACCGCGGCACTCGCCGCATTGTGCGAAGCCGATCCGGCCGCCAAGGCCGCCGCGGCCCGCGCGCTCTACGCCGCCGTGCTCGCAGGCGGCGTGGCGTGCGCCGCAGACCTCGAACTCGACGAACCCGCCGGTCTGCCCGGCCGTCCCGCGCGGCCTGAACTGGTCGATCCGCGCCATTTGAAGCGGCGCAGCATGCAATCGCCGCAAGGGCGCGCGGTTTTGCTGCACGCGCTCGCGCACATCGAATTCAACGCCATCAATCTCGCGCTCGACGCGGTCTGGCGCTTTGCCGGCATGCCCACCGCGTTCTACACCGACTGGCTCAAAGTCGCCGCCGAAGAGGCATATCACTTCTCGCTGCTGGCCGTGCGCCTTGCGGAGTACGGTCATGTCTACGGCGACTTTCCGGCTCACGACGGCCTGTGGGACATGTGCGAGCGCACGCGCGGCGACGTGCTGGCGCGCATGGCGCTGGTGCCGCGCACGCTCGAAGCACGCGGCCTCGACGCCTCGCCGCCGATCCGCGCCCGTCTGCTGCAGGCGGGCGATCAGGCGTCGGCGGCGATTCTCGACGTGATCCTGCGCGACGAAATCGGCCACGTGCTGATCGGCAACCGCTGGTTCCGGCACCTGTGCGACGCCAGCGGCCTCGACCCTCACCCCACGTATACCCGCCTCGCCGACCAGTATCACGCACCGAAATTACGCGGTCCGTTCAATTTCGACGCGCGCCGCGACGCAGGGTTCGATGAAGCGGAACTGGCCGAACTGGCAGCCCTCGCGGGGCTCGACGCGCCGGACGCGACGCCGCCCGCCACCGCCGACTGAGGTTTCCTTCGCAATCCGGCTCCGCGCGTTGTCCGGCTATCTCGTTATAATCGAACGATCATTCTTTTTTTTTGGACGTGCCGTTGATGAACACTTCCCAGTCTGAATTCGTCGCCGTACGCGGCATCCGTCTGCATGTGCGACGCTGGGGCAACCCGGATGCGCCGATGCTCTTCATGCTGCACGGCTGGATGGACGTGGCGGCCTCGTTCCAGTTCGTGGTCGACGCGTTGGGCGGCGAGTGGCAGGTGCTCGCGCCGGATATGCGCGGTTTCGGCCTGTCGGACTGGCCGGTGGCGGAGCGCGGCGGCGGCAATTACTGGATCCAGGACTATCTGGCCGATCTCGACGCCTTGCTCGACCACTATGCGCCGACCGGCGAGGTGAATCTGGTCGGCCACAGCATGGGCGCGAACATCGCCTGCGTGTATGCCGGCGTGCGGCCGGAACGGGTGCGGCGGGTGGTCGATCTCGAAGGTTTCGGTCTTGCGCCGTCACACGCGGCGCAGGCGCCCAAACGCCTGCGCAACTGGCTCGACGAGCTGCGCGATCCGCCGCAATTGAAGCGCTACGCGTCGCTCGACGAGGTCGCCGCGCGCCTCATCAAGACCAATCCGCGCCTCGATCCGCAGCGCGCGCAGTTTCTCGCCCAGCATTGGTCGAAACCGGACGGAGAAGGGCGTTTCATGCTGCTCGCCGATCCCGCGCACAAGCTGCGCGGCCCCGCGCTGTATCGCCTCGACGAAGTGATGGCGACGTGGCGCAAGGTGAGTGCGAAGGTGCTGCACGTGGAAGCCGCCAACTCGCCGACGCTCGCGCAGATCGCGGGCGAGATCCCGCGCGACGAATTCAAGGCGCGCTTTCAGGCGTTCCCGAATTGGCGCGAGAAGATCATCGACGAAGCGGGGCACATGGTGCACCACGACCAGCCGGAGCAGGTGGCGGCGCTGATCGAGGGGTTTTGCGCGTAGCGTTTCCGGAAAGGCTAAAACGTCTCCGCGGGGCGCTTCGAGCGGAGCGCCCCGCAAGGGCACGTTCTTCGGGGCGGCGTTTGCGCGAGATAGCTCTGCGCCCACTTACTGCGTTGCAGTAAAATGAGTGCAGATCCTTTTCAAGACAACGATGAACGCCGACCTCCACTGTCATTCCACCGTTTCCGACGGCCAGTTCGCGCCGGCCGAAGTCGCGCGGCGCGCGCACGCGGGTGGCGTGACGCTGTGGGCGCTCACCGATCACGACGAACTGGGCGGCCAGCACGACGCGAAAGTCGCCGCCGAGGCGCTCGGCCTGGGCTATCTGAGCGGCGTCGAAATTTCGGTGACATGGGCTTCGCGCACGGTGCACATCGTCGGCCTGGGTATCGATCCGACCAGTTCGATTCTGATCGACGGGCTCGCGCGCACCCGCAACGGCCGCGCCGCGCGGGCGGAGGCGATCGGCGAGCAGCTGGCCACGCTCGGCATACCGGACGCCTATCGGGGCGCGCTCAAATACGTGTCGAACCCGGACATGATTTCGCGCACGCATTTCGCCCGCTTCATGGTGGAAAGCGGCTACGCCAGTTCGACGCAAGACGTGTTCACCCGCTATCTCGGCGACGGCAAACCCGGCTACGTGGCGCACCGCTGGGCCAAACTGGCCGACGCGGTCGGCTGGATCCAGGCCGCCGGCGGCGAAGCCATCATTGCGCATCCGGGGCGCTATGCTTACTCGCCGGTCGAGTTCGACGCGTTTTTCGCCGAATTCATCGATCTCGGCGGCAAGGCGATCGAAGTGGTGACGGGCAGCCACACGCCCGATCAATATCGCGAATACGCGGATGTCGCTCGCCGTTTCGGCTTCGAGGCGTCGCGCGGCTCCGACTTCCACGCACCCGGCGAAGGCCGCGTCGACCTCGGCACGCTGCCGCAGTTGCCCTCCGATCTGAAACCCGTCTGGGAACGCTGGCTGTGACCGCGCTGTGCCCATGGCGGCACGTCGGGCGCGAAAGCCGGCGGCGCCCGGCGCGCGCCTGCGCCCAGTCTGCCGGCCGGTCTGCCGCCGCAGCTCATCTGCCGTTCGGCCGCCATTCATTCGTCAGCTAACGTTAGCCATGTCCCAATACTTCCGGCTTCATCCTGACAACCCGCAGCCGCGCCTCGTCAAGCAGGCCGTGCAGATCATCAACGATGGCGGCGTGGTCGCGCTGCCGACGGACTCGAGCTACGCGCTCGCCTGCCATCTGGACGACAAGGATGCCGTCGAGCGTCTGCGGCGCATCCGCGGACTCGACGAAAAGCAACTGCTGTCCTTGCTGGTGCGCGATCTGTCGGAACTCTCGAATTTCGCGATGGTGGACAACCGGCAGTACCGGCTGATCAAATCGGTGACGCCCGGTCCGTACGTATTCGTCCTGCAGGCCACCAAGGAGGTGCCGCGGCGTCTCTCGCACCCGTCGCGCAAGACCATCGGGCTGCGCGTGCCGGATCACGCGATCACACTGGCGATCCTCGAAGAACTCGGTCAGCCGCTACTCGGCTCGACGCTGATCATGCCGGGTGAAACCCAGCCGATGAACGACCCGGAAGAAATCCGCGCAAGGCTGGAAAAACAACTGGATCTGGTGATCGACGGCGGCCCCTGCGTATGCGAGCCGTCCACGGTGGTCGACCTGACCGGCGCGCAACCGGTGCTGGTGAGGGCGGGGCGCGGTTCTCTCGCGCCGTTCGGCCTCGAAGAGACGGCATGAGTGAAAGCGGACAGACGCACGCAATCGCGTTGTTACAATAACGAGCTATGGATTCTTCCCTGATACAGACCATTGCGGTATACGCGCTGCCCGTGATTTTCGCCATCACGCTGCACGAAGCTGCGCATGGCTACGTCGCGCGCTGGCTCGGCGACAACACCGCTTACGTGCTCGGCCGCGTGTCCGTCAATCCGATGCGGCACATCGATCCGCTCGGCACGATTGCGATTCCGTTGCTGTTGTACTTCGCCACCAGCGGCGCGTTCATGTTCGGTTACGCCAAGCCCGTGCCGGTCGCTTTCGGCAACCTGCGCAATCCGCGCTGGGGCAGCCTGTGGGTCGCGGCGGCGGGGCCGGCCTGCAACTTCGTGCAGGCGTTGATCTGGGGCCTGTTCGGGGTCGCCTTGGCGGTGCTGAATGTGGACGAGCTGTTCTTCACGCGCATGGCGGGAGCAGGCGTGGGCGTGAATCTCGTGCTCGGCGTGCTCAATCTGTTTCCGCTGCCGCCGCTCGACGGCGGCCGTGTGCTGATGGCGCTGTTGCCGCCGCGGCAATCCATCACGCTGTCGCGCCTCGAACCTTACGGGTTCTTCATCGTGATGGCACTGGTCATGACGGGCACGCTGACGCGTTACTGGTTGAACCCGCTCGTCACGGTCGGCTACAGCGCGATCACCGCCATTCTGACTCCCCTTGTTTCGCTTTTCTAAATAATCATGTTCCCAGACCGTATCTTCTCCGGCATGCGGCCCACCGGGTCGTTGCACCTCGGCCACTATCACGGCGTGCTGAAAAACTGGGTGCGGCTGCAGTCCGAGTACCCGTGTTTCTTCTGCGTGGTCGACTGGCATGCGCTGACCACGCACTACGAAACGCCCGAGGTGATCGAAAAGAACGTCTGGGACGTGCTGACTGACTGGCTTGCTTCCGGCATCGATCCGGCGCAGGCCACGCTGTTCATCCAGAGCAAGGTGCCCGAGCACGCCGAACTGGCGCTCCTGCTCGGCATGAGCACGCCGCTTGGCTGGCTCGAACGCGTGCCGACCTACAAGGAACAGCAGGAAAAGCTGAAGGACAAGGATCTGTCCACTTACGGCTTTCTCGGCTATCCGGTGCTGATGGCGGCGGACATCCTGTTGTACCGCGGCTCGCTCGTGCCGGTGGGTGAAGACCAGGTGCCGCACGTCGAAATGACCCGTGAAATCGCGCGCCGCTTCAACTACCTTTACGGCCGTGAACCGGGCTTCGAAGAAAAGGCCAACGAGGCGGCGAAAAAGCTCGGCGGCAAGCGTTCCAAGCTCTATCACGAACTGCGCAACGCCTACCAGCAGGAAGGCGACGACGAAGCGCTCGAGCAGGCGCGGGCCATGTTGCAGGAATCGCAGAGCCTGTCGATGAACGACCGCGAGCGCCTGTTCGGCTACCTCGAAGGTTCGCGCAAGATCATTCTGGTCGAGCCGCAGGCCATGCTGACCGAGGCGTCGCGCATGCCGGGTCTGGACGGCCAGAAAATGTCGAAGTCGTACGGCAACACGATCGGCTTGCGTGAAGACGCGGCGACGATTACGAAGAAAGTCCGCACCATGCCGACCGACCCGGCCCGGGTGCGCCGCACCGATCCGGGCGATCCGGACAAGTGCCCGGTATGGCAGCTCCACCAGGTCTACACCGATGAAGCCACCCACGACTGGGTGCAAAAGGGCTGCCGCTCGGCCGGCATTGGCTGTCTCGAGTGCAAGCAGCCGGTGATCGAGGGCATTCTGCGCGAGCAGCAGCCCATGCTCGAGCGCGCGCAGAAGTACATGGACGACCCGTCGCTGTTGCGCGCGATCGTCGCCGACGGCTGCGACAAGGCCCGCAAGTTCGCCACGGAAACGATGCGCGATGTGCGCGAAGCCATGGGCCTCTCGTACAACTGACGCAAGCGATGCAACCGACGAGCCCCCCGAGGCTATGAGTACGCCGATGAGCACTTGCGCAGCCGCCATGCACGGATTGGGCGAGCCGTCGCCTTGGGTGCGCGATTGGGCGCATCTGGTCGCCGCGGGCGGCGCGGTGCTCGATATCGCGTCCGGGGCGGGGCGGCATGCGCGTTTCTTTGCCTCGCGGGGGCATCCGGTGACGGCTATCGACCGCGACGCGGCGGCGCTCGGCACGCTGCGCGGCGAGCCGCTCGTCACACCCGTTGAAGCCGACCTCGAAGGCGCCGCGTGGCCGTTGCCCGCGGACGCGAGGTTCGCTGCCGTGGTGGTGACGAACTACCTGCACCGGCCGCTCTTTCCGCAGCTTTTGCGCGCGCTCGCGCCCGGCGGCGTACTGGTTTACGAGACCTTCGCGCAAGGAAACGAAAGCGTCGGCAAACCCTCTAATCCGGCGTTTCTGCTGGCGCCCGGCGAGCTTCTCGAGCGGGTGCGCGGCCAGCTCCGGGTGGTCGCTTTTCAGGACGGTTTTCTCGCGCAGCCGCGCCCGGCCTACGTCCAGCGGATCTGCGCAATTCTGGAGGCGGAGCGCTCAGACGACCCCGCGCAGGCGGCATCTCCGCCTTGTTACGAGTTGGCTGGCTAATCCGCTACAATCGCGGTTTACCTGATCAAATTCATGGCGTTTCATGACTAACGGCAACCAAAGCAGCAAGCTCGGCAGCAACGACGGCGTTCAGATTCGCGGCAGCATTCCTGCCATCATCACCCCGATGCTCGAAGACGGCAGCCTGGATCTGCCGGCGTTTCGCAAACTGATCGACTGGCACGTCGCAGAGGGCACGAACGCTCTCGTCGTGGTCGGCACGAGCGGTGAATCGGCCACGCTGTCGGTCGAAGAACACGTGCTGATGGTCAAGACCGCGGTCGAGCACACGGCGGGCCGGATTCCGGTGATCGCGGGCTCGGGCGGCAACTCCACGACCGAGGCGATCGAGCTCACCCAGCAGGCCAAGGAAGTCGGCGCCGACGCCACGCTCCAGGTCGTGCCTTACTACAACAAGCCCACGCAGGAAGGCATCTACCGGCACTTTGCGAAGATCGCCGAAACCGTCGATCTGCCGGTGATTCTGTACAACGTGCCGGGCCGCACCGTTGCGGACATGAGCAACGAAACCATTCTGCGCTGCGCGCAGGTGCCCGGCATCATCGGTGTGAAGGAAGCGACCGGCAATATCGATCGCGCCGCGCATCTGATCAAGTCCGCGCCGTCGCACTTCGGCATCTACAGCGGCGACGATCCCACCGCGATCGCGCTGATGCTGCTCGGCGGCCACGGCAATATTTCGGTCACTGCCAACGTCGCGCCGCGCGCCATGAGTGATCTCTGCAAGGCTGCTCTCGCCGCGGATGCTAAAACCGCGCGTGAGATTCATATGAAGCTCCTGTCGCTGCATAAGAACCTGTTCATCGAATCGAATCCGATTCCGGCCAAATGGGCGCTGCAGCAGTTAGGTCGTGTGCAGGGCGGAATCCGCCTGCCGCTCACGCCGCTCGACCCGCAATACCACGAAGTGGTGCGCGGCGCGTTGCGCGAAGCGGGCCTGCTGGGCTAGACGGATAGCGTCCGCGGCAACCACCAGCGCTAACGAAAGCCTGCCACCGGCACTCCCTTAACCGACGTCGATCCAGCCCACGTTCCCGGCACACAGAACCAAGGCACCGCGTTCCAGCATCACGAAGGACCTCATGAAACGTTCCGCACTTTCCCTCCACGCAACCCGCATGGCGGCGCTGGCGCTTGCCCTCACGACGCTCGCCGGCTGTGACACGCTGAACGACTGGTTTGCTTCCGACCGCGTCAACTACAAGGGCGCGGCCAGCGCGCCGCCGCTCGCCGTTCCGGGCGATCTGAGCACCACGCCGACCGAACAGCGCTATGTCGCGCCGCCGGCCAATCTGGCGCTGGGAGGCGCCCAGCCGCGCGCGGTGACGGCGGCGGGCAATTCCACGGAAGGCCAGCCGAACGCGCAGGATCCGCTCGGCATGCATATCGAACGCGACGGCGATCGCCGCTGGCTGGTCGTCGACGGCCGCACCCCGGAACAACTCTGGCCGCAGTTGCAGGAATTCTGGCAGGAGAACGGCTTCGCGTTGAAGACCGACGCGCCTGCTACCGGCATCATGACGACCGACTGGGCCGAAAACCGCGCCAACATCCCGGACGACTGGTTCCGCCGCACGGTCGGCAAGGTCATCGATTTCGCCTATTCGTCTGGCACGCGTGACAGTTTCCGCACGCTCGTGTCGCGCGCGCCCGGCGACACCACCGACATCTCCATTACGCACAGCGCGATGGAAGAAATGCTGACGGGTCAGGACAAGACCTCGTCGCGCTGGGAAGAGCGTCCGCGCGATCCGGCGCTCGAAGCGCTGTTCCTGACCAAGCTGATGCAGAAGTTCGGCCTGACCGAGGCGCAATCGAAGCAACTGCTGACCGACGCGCGTCCGGCAGCCGCGCCGACCACGCTCGAACAGAGCGCGGGCGCATCCACGCTCGATCTGCAGGAGTCGTTCGACCGCGCATGGCTGCGCGTGGGCCTCGCGCTCGACCGCACCAACTTCACCGTCGACAACCGCGATCGTGCGAAGGGCATCTACTACGTGCGCTACGCGGACTCGATGCAGGAGCTGAAGAAAGAGGGCTTGTTCGGCAAGCTGTTCTACAGCGGCAATTCGGCGAAGAAGCCGGGTCAGGAATTCCTCGTCAATGTGCGCTCGAAGGGCGACACGGTCACGCAGGTGGCGGTGCTGAACGCGAACGGGCAGGTGGACAATTCGTCCGACGCGCAGCGCATCGTGACGCTGCTGCACGCGCAACTCAACTAAACGGGCCGTGAGGTTCGCGAGTCTCGGCAGCGGCAGTGAAGGCAATGCCATGCTGGTGGAAGCGCAAAGCGGCGCGACCACCACGCGTGTGCTGCTCGACTGCGGGTTTTCGGCCAAAGAAGTCGAGCGGCGGCTGACGCGGCTCGGCGCGAGCGTCGAAGGTCTCGACGCGATTCTGATCACGCATGAACATGGCGACCACATTGGCAGCGCGCTGACGCTGGCGCGCAAGTGGTCGATTCCGTTGTACATGAGCTGGGGCACCGCCCGCGCGGTGGGCGCCGACGAAGCCGATATCGACCTGCAGGTGCTGTGGGGTGACGAAGCGGTGGCGATCGGCGACCTCAGCATCCTCCCATACACGGTGCCGCACGACGCTCGCGAGCCGCTGCAATACGTGCTCTCGAACGGTGCGAGCCGGCTTGGCGTGCTGACGGATGTCGGCACGTCCACACCGCATATCAGTTCGGTGCTGAGCGGTTGCGACGCACTCGTGCTCGAATGCAACCACGATGCGCGGATGCTCGCGGGCAGTCGCTATCCGCAATCGCTGAAAGCGCGTATTGGCGGTAACCATGGGCATTTGAACAACGACGCGGCAGCTGAAATTCTGGCTTCGCTCGACCGGTCGCGATTGCGCCACCTGGTCGCCGCCCATCTGAGTCAGCAGAACAATTTGCCGGAACTGGCGCAGGCCGCCATGGCGGGCGTGCTGGGCGCGGCGCCTACGGAAGTGGTGGTGGCGTCGCAGGACGAGGGGTTCGCGTGGCTGAGCGTGTGAAGTCCGTCTGACGGCCGACGCCCGTTGATCAGCCGGCGCGACAGCCGCCAGAGAGCCATGAAAAAAGCCCACAACGATCGCTCGTTGTGGGCTTTTTCTTCAAGGCGGGGCGTTTTGACGCCGCGCCCCGCGAATCAGTCTTAATTGCGGTTGCCGCCGAAAATACCGAGCAGCGCGAGCAGGTTGACGAACACGTTGTACAGATCCAGGTAGATCGCGAGGGTGGCGGTGATGTAGTTGGTTTCACCGCCGTTCACGACGCGCTGGACGTCGAACAGCATGTAGGCCGAAAAGATCACGATGGCCATGACCGACACCGTGAGCATCAGCGCCGGCAGGTGCAGGAACACGTTCGCGACCGATGCGAGCAGCAGCACGATCACGCCCATGAACAGCCACTTGCCGAGACCCGAAAAGTCACGCTTGCTGACCGTGGCGATGGTTGCCATTGACGCGAAGATCACACCAGTGCCACCGAAGGCGAGCATGATCAGCGACGGGCCGTTCGAAAAACCGAGCACGAAGCTCAAGATGCGCGACAGCATCAGGCCCATGAAGAACGTGAAGCCGAGCAGCACGAACACGCCGGCTGCGCTGTCTTTGGTCTTCTGGATGGCGAACATGAAGCCGAAAGCGATCGCGAAGAACGCCAGCATGCTCATGGCGGGACTCGTGGCGGCGAACAGCGAGAAACCCGTGGCGAGGCCCACCCACGCGCCGAGCACTGTCGGAATCATGGACAGCGCGAGCAGCCAGTAGGTGTTCCGTAGCACGCGGTTACGCGTTTCGACCGTGCTGACCGCGCCATTGCGGCCAAAGCTATACGGATGATCGTTCATGGTCTCTCCTTACCTCAGAAGCAAGTTGCGTATGGTTGTGATGCGGGTTGTAGCGAGCCGTGCCGCGCCGGTGGAATGCCTGCCCCGGTGTGGCGCTCTCCTCCCTAAGATTGGCGCGCGGGCGGGGAGTTTCAATGCCCTGAAAATACTCACGTGGTACCCACGCGGCCTACGCTACCAGCATTCACAAACTCCTGCTTGGAGTCTTTCAATGCTGTAAGGGTTCAATCGCAATCATACACGGGAACATGCTACAATAGCGGATTCATTTGAATCTGTAACCTCTTAATTTTTTGGAGTTTTTATGGCGATCGAACGCACCCTGTCCATTATCAAGCCGGACGCAGTGGCCAAGAACGTGATCGGCCAGATCTATACCCGTTTCGAGAACGCTGGTCTGAAGATCGTGGCTTCGCGCATGGTTCATCTGTCGCGCGCCGACGCGGAGAAGTTCTACGCCGTGCACGCTGCCCGTCCGTTCTTCAAGGACCTGGTCGATTTCATGATCTCGGGCCCGGTCGTCGTGCAGGCGCTGGAAGGCGAGAACGCCATCCTGAAGCACCGTGATCTGATGGGCGCAACCGACCCGAAGAAGGCGGAAAAGGGCACGATCCGCGCCGACTTCGCAGACAGCATCGACGCGAACGCAGTGCACGGTTCGGACGCGCCTGAAACGGCAGCGGTCGAAATCGCGTTCTTCTTCCCGCAAGTGAACGTCTACTCGCGTTAAGCCGGACTTGTCCAGTGCGATTCGTGCAGCCGATCTGATTTATCGCACGAATCGCCCGGCAAAGTAGTAAGGTAAAAGCAGCAGGAATGGGCGCGAACGGCATTGCGTTCATGCAGCTTGTTGCATGAACGTAGTCTCGCACTGAAATGGCAGGATTCGATATGACGAGCAGTCCCACCGTCAACCTTCTCGACCTCGACGCCCAAGGGCTCGTCGCCTACTGCGACAACCTGGGCGAGAAGCCGTTTCGCGCCAAGCAATTGCAGCGCTGGATTCACCAGTACAACGCTGCCGACTTCGACGGCATGACCGATCTGGCGAAGTCCTTGCGCGAAAAGCTCAAAGGGCGCGCCACGATCTCGATGCCGGGCATCGTCAGCGACCATATTTCCACCGACGGCACACGCAAGTGGCTGATCGATGTCGGCAACAGCAACGCGGTTGAAACCGTCTACATCCCCGAGGAAACGCGCGGTACGCTGTGCGTGTCGTCGCAGGCCGGGTGTGCGGTCAATTGCCGTTTCTGTTCGACCGGCAAACAGGGTTTTTCCCGCAATCTCACCACCGGCGAAATCATCGGCCAGTTGCGCATGGCTGAGTTCGCGCTGCGCGCCACGCGCGGCGTAGACGGCGGTCGTGCCACGGGTGGTGACGGCAAGGGCGAGCGCGTCGTCACGAATGTTGTGATGATGGGCATGGGCGAGCCGCTGCTCAACTACGACGCGGTCGTGCCGGCCATGCGCCTGATGCTCGACGACAACGCCTACGGCTTGTCGCGCCGCCGCGTCACGCTGTCCACTTCGGGTGTCGTGCCCATGATGGACCGGCTCGGCGCCGATCTGCCGGTGGCGCTCGCGGTCTCCTTGCATGCGCCTAGCGATCCGCTGCGCGACATGCTGGTGCCGCTGAACAAGAAGTATCCGCTGCGCGAATTGATGGCGGCTTGCCAGCGCTATCTGAAAGTCGCGCCGCGCGATTTCATTACGTTTGAATATTGCATGCTCGACGGCGTGAACGACAGCGAAGCGCAAGCGCGCGAGCTGCTCGCCGTCACGCGCGACGTGCCGTGCAAGTTCAACCTGATTCCGTTCAATCCGTTCCCTGAGTCGGGCCTCATCCGCTCGAAGCCGGAACAGATCAAGCGGTTTGCACAAGTGTTGATGGACGCTGGCGTCGTCACCACGGTGCGCAAGACACGCGGCGATGATATCGACGCTGCCTGCGGTCAGTTGGCCGGTGCGGTGAAAGACCGCACGCGCCTCGCTGAGCGCACCGGGAAGGCGGCGAAGATTATCGAGGTTCGCGCCGTGTAATCGTGCTGAGGCCGCGGGACGCCTGCGTTCGGGGAAATGTCCGCGAACGCGCGAAAACCTGCCGTGCCGGCGTCGATTGAAAAGAAAGTTTGCAGAAGCGATCGGAAGCGGCACACAAAGCCGCGCATTTTGTTATAAACGGTCTGCGATTTGGACGTGAGGCTTGAGCCCGTCCGGGTTGCACGAGTGAAAAAGAACGACGCGAAAGGATTTGGGATGAGTGAGCCGCAGCACCCGCAGCCGCAGGACACAGACACGAATGAAAGCCATCCGGCGCCGGTCGCACGGGCGGTGGTGCAGCCTGTTGTGCAGCCGGGCATGGATTCGTTGACGGCGGTGGGCGCGCGCTTGACCCAATTGCGCGAATCGAAAGGCTGGACCATCGACGACGTGTCGGCGCGTCTGAAAGTGTCTGCGATCAAGTTGCGCGCGCTCGAATCGGGCGACATCAGCCACTTGCCGGACACCACCTTCGCGCTGGGCGTGGTGCGTAGTTACGCGAAAATGCTGGGCGCCGATCCCACGCCGTTCACGGCGGCGTTGCGCCGCGAAAAAGGCGTCGCCGCGCCGGATCTGTCTATGCCGGCGTCGTCGGGTAAGGATTTGCCGCGCGGCAGGGTGTCGCTCTCGCTGGGCGGCAGTGGGCAAAAGAGCCGCTCGTGGTTGTGGGGCGTGGCAGCGGTGATCGTTGCGGTGATCGCGCTCGGCATGTGGCATACCAATGGCGGCGATTCGTCGGCGTGGCTTGCGCGACTGAAAGCGAGCGCGAACGGTGCCGCTGGCGGCGCGACCGGCGCATCGGGCGCGGTGGCGCAAGGTCAGTCGGCGGGTTCCGAGGCGGCGCTGGCCGAGTCAGCGTCCACGCCGGACGCGCAGGTGGCAGCAGAGAACGCAGCGTCGGCCACGCCGATGCCCGCGCCGCTCGCCACCGGCACGACGCCGTCGTCGGCGCCGGCCGTTACGGCGACAGCGGCCGCGCCGAAGGCCGGCTCGCAGGCCCAGGCTGCCGCGGCGCCGGGCGCGAGCGCGCCGGCGGTCGTCGCGGGTGCGTCGGCGGCAACGGTGGCGCCGGCTGCCGGCGAGTCAGTCGTCGCATTGCGGGTGACGCAGGACAGCTGGTTCAGTGTGCGCGGCAAGGACGGCAAGGAAGTGTTCTCCGGCCTCGTGCATGCGGGCGATACAAAAGAAGTGACGGGTGCGGCGCCATTCAAGATTACGGTCGGCAACAAGGCCGGTCTTGAATCGCTGACGCTCGATGGCCAGCCGGTCGATCCGTCGAAATATGCGGCGGCCAAAGGCAACGTGGCGCGCTTCGCGCTGCCTTGACAGATACGGTATGCGCCGCGGCCAACCGGTCCGCGGCGCTTTTTCAATTCAGGCGCTACGTCTTTTGTGTGGCGCATGCGGCGTAAATGGGTCTTTCGATGCATTCCGAAGCTCAATCCCAATCTAACAGCAAGATCGTTTCCAACGAGCCGGTGTTCGGCGGCCAGGCCGCGCGGCGCAAGTCGCACGCGGTCGACGTCCGCTGGGGCGGCCAGCTCGTCACGATCGGTGGCGACGCGCCCGTGCGCGTCCAGTCGATGACCAACACGGATACCGCGGACGCCATCGGCACCGCGATCCAGATCAAGGAACTGGCGCAGGCCGGCTCGGAACTGGTGCGTATCACGGTGAACACGCCGGAAGCGGCCGCGGCCGTGCCGGCCGTGCGCGAGCAACTCGATCGCATGGGCGTGTCGGTGCCGCTCGTCGGCGACTTCCATTACAACGGCCATTTGTTGTTGCGCGATTACCCCGCGTGCGCGGAGGCGCTGTCCAAGTACCGGATCAATCCGGGCAACGTGGGCCACGGCGCGAAGCGCGACACGCAGTTCGCGCAGATGATCGAAGCGGCGGCGAAGTACGACAAGCCGGTGCGTATCGGCGTCAACTGGGGCAGTCTCGATCAGGACCTGCTCGCGAAGATGATGGACGAGAACGCCGCGCGTTCCACGCCGTGGGAAGCGCAAAGCGTGATGTACGAAGCGCTCATCCAGTCGGCGATCGGCTCGGCGGAACGGGCGGTTGAGCTCGGTCTGTCGCGCAATCAGATCATTCTGTCGTGCAAGGTCAGCGGCGTGCAGGATCTGATCGCCGTGTACCGTGAACTCGCGCGCCGTTGCGATTTCGCGCTGCATCTCGGGTTGACCGAGGCGGGCATGGGCTCGAAAGGCATCGTTGCATCGACCGCGGCATTGTCCGTGTTGCTGCAGCAGGGCATCGGCGACACGATCCGCATTTCGCTCACGCCGGAACCGGGCGGATCGCGCACCGGCGAGGTGATCGTCGGCCAGGAAATCCTGCAGACCATGGGTCTGCGCTCGTTCACGCCGATGGTCATCGCGTGCCCGGGTTGCGGCCGTACGACCAGCACGCTGTTCCAGGAACTGGCGTCGCAAATCCAGACCTATCTGCGTACGCAGATGCCGGTGTGGCGCGATCAGTATCTTGGTGTCGAGAAGATGCACGTCGCGGTGATGGGTTGCATCGTCAACGGTCCGGGCGAGTCGAAGCAGGCCAACATCGGCATCAGCCTGCCGGGCTCGGGTGAGAACCCGGCCGCGCCGGTATTCATCGACGGCGAGAAGGTGAAGACGCTGCGCGGCGATAACATCGCGCAAGAATTCCAGCAAATCGTGAGTGACTACGTCGAGCGCCGCTATGGTCGCGCCGAAGCACTCAATTAAACATCGGCTATCGAAAGACAGATGAGTGAACAGAAGAAAAAGCTCGACAAGCTGTCCGGCGTGAAGGGCATGAACGACATCCTTCCGCAGGAAGCCGGGCTGTGGGAATTTTTCGAAACGACCGTCAAGTCGATGCTGCGTTCGTATGGATACCAGAATATCCGTACGCCGATCATCGAGCATACGCAGCTGTTCAAGCGCGGTATCGGTGAAGTGACCGACATCGTCGAGAAAGAGATGTATAGCTTCACGGACGCGTTGAACGGTGAAAATCTGACCATGCGCCCGGAGAACACGGCGGCGGTGGTGCGCGCGGTGATCGAACACAACATGCTGTACGACGGCCCGAAGCGCCTGTGGTACATCGGACCGATGTTCCGCCACGAGCGTCCGCAGCGCGGCCGCTATCGCCAGTTCCATCAGGTTGGCGTGGAAGCGCTGGGCTTTGCCGGTCCGGACGCCGACGCTGAAATCATCATGATGTGCCAGCGGCTGTGGGACGACCTCGGGCTGATGGGCATCAAGCTCGAAATCAATTCGCTCGGCCTCGCGCAGGAGCGCGCGGCGCATCGCGTCGAATTGATCGCGTACCTCGAAAAGCACATGGACGTGCTCGACGAAGAGGCGAAACGTCGTCTCTATACGAACCCGCTGCGCGTGCTGGATACGAAGAACCCGGCCATGCAGGAAGTCGCGCAGAACGCGCCTAAGCTGATCGATTTTCTCGGCGAAGAATCGCGCGCGCATTTCGAAGGTTTGCAGCGCGTTCTGAAAGCGAACAATGTTCCGTTCACCATCAATCCGCGTCTCGTGCGCGGCCTCGATTACTACAATCTGACCGTGTTCGAATGGGTGACCGACAAGCTCGGCGCCCAGGGCACCGTCGCGGCCGGCGGTCGTTACGATCCGCTGATCGAGCAGCTCGGCGGCAAGCCCACCGGGGCATGTGGCTGGGCAATGGGCGTCGAGCGGATCCTCGAATTGCTGAAAGAAGAGCAGCTCGTGCCGGAAGACGAAGGTTGCGACGTGTACGTGGTCCATCAGGGCGACGCGGCGCGCGAACAGGCCTTTATCATCGCCGAGCGTTTGCGCGACACGGGCCTCGACGTCATCCTGCATTGCAGTGCCGACGGTCAGACAGCCAGCTTCAAATCGCAGATGAAGCGTGCCGATGCAAGCGGCGCCGCCTTCGCCGTGGTGCTCGGCGAAGACGAGATCGCCAATGGCACGGTCGGCGTGAAACCGCTGCGCGATACAAATGCTAACGGCGGTAAAAACGAGCAACATAACGTGCCCGCCGAAGACTTGACCGAATTTCTAATCAATGCGATGGTTGCAACCGCCGAAGACGGCGACGACTGATCGCGATGTCGTCGAGCCGCTTGATTCCCAACCGGGCTCGACACGCACACGTAGCAAGAAAGAGGAAATCGCCGGGCAATGAGTTACCACGACGAACAAGAATCGATTGAAAGTCTGAAGGCATGGTGGACGCAGTGGGGCAATGCAACCACATGGATCGTGCTGGTGGCACTGGTGGCCGCGGCCGGCTGGAACGGCTGGAATTTCTGGCAGCGGCGCGAGGCGGCAGAAGCCGCCGTGCTGTATGACCAGGTGCAGCAAGCCATGGCATCGGGCGACAAGGCGAAGATCACCCGCGTCGCCACCGACATGGAAGACAGGTTCAGCCGCACCGCGTATGCGCAGATGACCGCGCTGGGCGCCGCCAAGGCGCTGTATGCCGTGGGCGACGAAGCCGCCGCGAAGGCGCAACTGCAATGGACCATCGATCACGCGAAAGACGACGAGTTCAAGCAGATCGCCAAGCTGCGCCTCGCTTCGCTGCTGCTCGACGACAAGGCTTACGATCAGGGTCTTGCGCTGCTCGCCGAACCGCAGTCCGACGCGTTCAAGGGCATCGTGGCGAACGGCCGCGGCGATCTGCTCGCCGCTCAAGGCAAGCGTGAAGATGCGCGCGCGGCCTACAAGCTCGCGCTCGATTCGCTGTCGAAAAACGATAGTTCGGCACGCCAGTTGATTCAGTTCAAGCTGGATGCGCTTGGCGGCTGATCGCCGCATCTGAGCGCCACAATCAGCGCCACATGCAACGACCAGTTGGTCTCCTTTAACTCATTTCCTGAATGCTTCGTCCACCGATGAATCTGCTGAAACGTTACGCTGTGCCCGTTGCCTGTGCGATGACCGTCCTCACCATGGCGGCTTGCTCATCCACGAAAGACGAGCGCCGCGTGCCGACGCCGCTCACCGAGTTCAAACCCGTGCTCGACGTGCAGCAGGCCTGGAAGGCGAGCGTCGGTAAGGCGGGCCGTTATCTGTTCTCGCCGGTGGCGGTCGGCAATGCCGTGTACGCGGCTGGCGCGAACGGTTCGGTTGCGAAGATCGACGCGCAAACCGGTCAGGACATCTGGCGGGTCAAGCTGCATGACGACCTGTCGGCCGGTGTCGGCAGTGACGGCACGCTCACGGCGGTCGGCGGCCTGAAGGGCGACGTGTATGTGCTCGGCGCGGACGGCAAGCAACTGTGGACCGCCAAGGCGCCGGGCGAGATCATCTCGCCGCCGCTCGTCGGCAACGGCCTCGTGGTGGTGCGTACGGTCGACGGTCAGATCGTCGCGTTCAATGCGCAAACCGGCGAGCAGAAGTGGAACTACCGCAATCGCGCGGTGCCGCTCAATCTGCGCGTGTCCTCGGGCATGACGTTCGCCGGCGACGCGGCCGTGCTGGCCGGTTTCCCGGGCGGCGCGTTCGCCGCGATCAACCTGCAGACGGGCGACAACTACTGGCAAACGCCGGTGTCCTATCCGAAGGGCGTGACGGAAGTGGAACGGATCAACGACGTGACCGGCCCGCCCACGCTGGTCGGTTCGGAAACCTGTGCCGTCACGTTCCAGGGCCAGATTGGCTGCTTCGACGCGAACTCCGGCCGCGCAGTGTGGGAAAAGGCGTTCTCGAGCACGAGCGGCCTCGCGCAGGATGACCGCGCCGTGGTCGCAGCGGACGACTGGTCGGTGGTGTCGGCGTTCGACGTGAGCAACGGCGCGCCGCTGTGGAAGAACGACAAGCTGAAGAACCGCGAGTTGAGCGTGCCGTTCATTCTGGGCCACGCCGCGGTGCTGGGCGACTACCAGGGTTACGTGCACTTCCTGTCCCGCGACGACGGTACGCTCGTCGCGCGCGTGAAGACCGACGGCAGCCCGATTACCGCTGCGCCGGTGCTGGCCGGCGAGACGCTGGTGGTGCTGACGCACGACGGCGACCTGTACGGCTACCGTCCGCGCTGATCGCGCGGGAGGCACTCGTTGTCGAGCGTGCAGGCCGGCTTTGCCGGCCGTACGCGTTTCAGAAGAGTAGGTTGCAGAGCAGAGTAAGTAGAAGAATGACGCCGGACTGGCTGGTCCGGCAAGTCGGATCAGACATGGCGCACGGGTCCGCGTGGCCATCGGTGGCTGCTTGCGGCGCCACCACCAGCGGCATCTTCGCAAATACCGCGTAGAGTCGTATTCGAACTGGCGTGCGAGCCGTCGAGCAGGTAGGGCTGAACCTGGCGGCCCGTTGGCGCTGCCCCATACAGCCAAACCCCCGTCCGCCCGGGTGCGCATATTGACAGCGCATCCGGGGCTGGCCGAATTCGTGATAATTTTCGTCAAACGCTGCCGTGTAGCGGCCGCATGGCGTCGCTACGCGGACGGTCGATTTCGATCCTCGCGTTTCACCGTGAACAACATCTGATGAAACCCGTTATTGCCCTTGTTGGGCGCCCCAATGTGGGGAAATCCACGCTGTTCAACCGGCTCACGCGTTCGCGTGACGCGCTGGTTGCCGACCTGCCCGGTCTCACCCGCGATCGCCATTACGGCGAAGGCCGCACCGGCGAACGGCCGTATCTGGTCGTCGACACCGGCGGTTTCGAGCCGGTCGCGAAAGACGGCATCCTCCACGAAATGGCGCGTCAAACGCGCCAGGCGGTGGAGGAGTCGGACATCGTCGTGTTCATCGTCGACGGGCGCAACGGCCTCGCGCCGCAAGACAAGTCGATCGCGGACTATCTGCGCAAGGTCGGCCGGCCGATCTTCCTCGTCGTCAACAAGGCGGAGGGCATGAAGTACACCACCGTCGCCGCCGACTTCTACGAACTCGGCCTCGGCGACCCGCGCGCGATTTCCGCGGCGCACGGCGACGGCGTGACGGAAATGATCAATGAGGCGCTCGAAGTCGCCTACGCCGGTCAGCCGGAAGAAAGCGACGAAGAGAAGCAGACGCGCGGCGTGAAGATCGCGATCGTCGGCCGTCCGAATGTCGGCAAGTCGACGTTGATCAACGCGCTGGTGGGCGAAGAGCGCGTGATCGCATTCGACATGCCGGGCACCACGCGCGATTCGATCTACGTCGATTTCGAGCGCGGCGGCAAGCCGTACACGTTGATCGATACCGCGGGCCTGCGTCGCCGCGGCAAAGTGTTCGAAGCGATCGAGAAATTCTCGGTGGTGAAAACGCTGCAGTCGATCTCCGACGCGAACGTCGTGATCCTGCTGCTCGACGCGCGCCAGGACATCTCGGAGCAGGACGCGCACATTGCCGGCTTCGTGGTGGAGCAGGGCCGCGCGCTGGTGGTGGGCGTGAACAAGTGGGACGGGCTCGATCCGCATGTGCGCGAGCGCACCAAGGCGGACCTCGAGCGCAAACTAAAATTTCTCGACTTCGCCAAATTCCATTTCATTTCCGCTGCGGAAAAAACCGGAATCGGCCCATTGATGCGCTCGGTGGACGACGCGTACGCAGCCGCCATGGCCAAGCTGCCGACGCCGAAGCTCACACGCGCGCTGATCGATGCCGTTGAATTCCAGCAGCCGCGCCGACGTGGTCCGGTGCGCCCGAAACTGCGTTACGCGCACCAGGGCGGACAGAATCCGCCCATCATCGTGATTCACGGCAACGCGCTCGACGCGATCACCGAAACGTACAAACGCTACCTTGAAAACCGCTTCCGGGAAACTTTCAAGCTGACTGGGACTCCATTGCGCATAGAGTTCAGATCGTCGACGAACCCTTACGCGGATAAAGGCTAAATCCAGGCTGAAACCCGCGTGTGTGCTGGCTTTGGCCGCCTGGCCAGGTCGCTCGCGCAAAAATGAAAATCGGCTATAGTGTAGCGGTTGACGGCGGATCTCTTTTTCTTCGTCGTCAATTAAGTCAACCTGCAAAAAAATACGGAGTTTGCTATGAGCAACAAAGGGCAATTGTTACAAGACCCGTTTTTGAACGCACTGCGTAAAGAGCATGTGCCGGTGTCGATCTACCTGGTCAACGGCATCAAGCTTCAAGGGAACATCGAATCGTTCGACCAGTACGTCGTGTTGCTCCGGAATACGGTCACCCAGATGGTCTACAAGCACGCAATCTCGACTGTCGTGCCAGCCCGCCCGGTGAATTTCCACCCGGATTCCGAACAGTCCTAACCCCCGTCGCGGCCGGCGTCACGTCGCCCGTTGGCGATTACTTCCGGCCGCCTCATTTTGATACCCTCCAATTTGATCAATGCAGCGCTTGTCGGCGTCGACTTCGGTAAGATCGATTTCGAAGCCAGCCTAGAAGAACTCAGCCTGCTCGCGCAAAGCGCGGGCGCGAATCCCTTAGTCACCCTCACCGGGCGCCGCTCCAGTCCCGACGCGAAGATGTTCGTCGGCAGCGGCAAGGCCGAAGAGCTGCGTCTTGCGTGTGAGGCGAACGACATCGAACTCGTCATTTTCAATCACGCTCTGGCGCCTGCGCAGCAGCGCAATCTGGAGCAAGCGCTTAATCGGCGCGTGATCGATCGCACCAGTCTGATCCTCGATATTTTTGCGCAACGCGCCCGCAGCCACGAAGGCAAGCTGCAGGTGGAACTCGCGCAACTGCAGTATCTGTCCACGCGGCTAATCCGCGCATGGACTCACCTGGAACGGCAAAAAGGCGGTATCGGTTTGCGCGGCCCGGGCGAAACGCAGCTCGAAACCGACCGCCGGCTGATCGGCGAGCGCATCAAGGCGCTCAAGACGCGGCTCGAAAAGCTGCGCCGTCAGCACGGCACGCAGCGCCGCGCGCGCAGCCGCAATCAGACCATGTCCGTGTCGCTCGTCGGTTATACGAACGCGGGCAAATCCACGCTCTTCAACGCGCTCACCAAGGCCCAGGCCTACGCGGCGGACCAGTTGTTCGCGACGCTCGATACCACCTCGCGGCGAGTCTATCTCGGCGACGAAGCGGGGCAGGTGGTGGTGTCCGACACGGTCGGCTTCATCCGTGAATTGCCTCACCAACTGGTGGCGGCGTTTCGCGCCACGCTCGAAGAAACGATTCACGCCGACTTGCTGCTGCACGTGGTCGATGCGTCGAGCGCGGTGCGGCTCGACCAGATCGATCAGGTGAACGAGGTGTTGCACGCAATCGGTGCGGACACCATCCGGCAGGTGCTGGTCTTCAACAAGATAGACGCGGTGCCCGAGTTGGCGGCCCGTGGGGATGCGGTTGAAAGGGACGAGTATGGTAATATTTCGCGCGTCTTTTTGAGCGCGCGCACGGGGCAAGGGCTGGACACACTGCGCGCTGCCATCGCTGAAATCGCTACTGCCGAACCTCTTCCCGAAACGCTGGTCGATCTATCGGAAGAAGACCGGTCGGCGGCACCACGCGACGACCGCAAGGTCCCAGAACTCGGGCACTGACCCGTTCCAATTGCACTGACCCGCTGTCTACTCTGGTGAACGAACACAGGTGAACGATTACAACGAGCGGAGTATCTGGCTGCGCATGCGCGCCATGCTTTCACTGAACGATCCGCGCTGGGGCCGGGGGGAAGGCAATGGCGACCGGCAACGTCCAAACGAACCCAAGCGTCCGCCGAACAAGGACGGTGAAGGCCCGCCCGATCTCGACGAGATGTGGCGCGATTTCAACCGCCGTTTGAGCCGCGTGTTCGGCCGCAAGGGCGGCGGCGCGGGCGGTGGCCGCCCGGACAACGGTCGTGGCGCGCGCATTGGCGTGGGCATCGTGATCGGCGTGCTGCTGGCCATTTATCTCGGCAGCGGGGTGTTCGTCGTGCAGGACGGCCAGGCCGGCGTCGTGCTGCAGTTCGGCAAGTATCGCTACACGGCGGGGCAGGGTGTGCACTGGCGTCTGCCGTATCCGTTCGAAGCGCATGAGCTCGTCAATATCGGCCAGGTCCGCCAGGTGGAGGTCGGCCGCAATAACGTGGTGCGTCTCGCGAATGTGAAAGACGCGTCGATGCTCACGCACGACGCGGATATCGTCGACGTGCGCTTCGCCGTGCAATACCAGGTAAAGAAGCCGACCGACTACCTGTTTCGCAGCGTCGATCCCGATCAGGGCGTGATGCAGGCCGCGCAGGCGGCGGTGCGCAGCATCGTCGGCGCGCGCAGCACCAACGACGTCCTCTATCAGGACCGCGAAACAATTCGCCAGCAACTGATAGCGGCGATCCAGCAATCCCTGGATGAATATCAGTCCGGACTCGCCGTGACCGGTGTGACGATCCAGGGTGTGCAGGCGCCCGACCAGGTGCAAGCCGCGTTCGACGACGCCGCGAAAGTCCGTCAGGAAAACGAGCGCGCGAAGCGCGATGCCGAGGCCTATGCCGCGGGCCTGTTGCCGCGCGCGCAAGCCGACGTGGCGCGCCAGATCGACGAAGCAAAAACGTACAGCGACAAGACGGTGGCTCAGGCGCAGGGCGACGCCGAGCGCTTCAAGCAGGTCTACGCGCAGTACTCGAAAGCGCCCGCGGTGATTCGCGAGCGCATGTATCTGGAAACCATGCAGCAGATCTATTCGAATACGACCAAGGTGTTTGTGGACAGCAAGAACGGCAACAACGTGCTGTATCTGCCACTCGACAAGCTGGTCGAGCAGACTCGCCAGCGGGTAGCCGAGGCGGCTGCCGCTTCGGGCGCCGCGGCCGTTGCCGCGCCGCAGGCGGCAAGCGCTGCCGCCTTGCCGTCGGCCGCGCCGGCCGCCGCCGCAACCGGCGCCGCAGCTTCCGCACCGGCGGCGGTTGCCACGCCCGCCAGCCAGGCGGCAGCCAGCAGCGACGCGCTGCGCTCACGCGACTCCTTCCGCAGCCGTATGCGTGAAGACGACGTTCAATAAGGAGCGCACCTCATGAACAAGATCATTGCGCTCGTCGTGGCTGTCGTTATCGTGCTGTTTGCCGCTTCGTCGATGGTGTTCGTCGTCGATCAACGTCATCTGGCCGTGCTGTCGTCGCATGGCGACAAGGCGCCGAGCCTGCTCGGCCCCGGCCTGCACGTCAAATTGCCGCCGCCGCTGCAAACGCTCACGCTGGTCGATAACCGCATCCAGTCGCTCGACGCACCGGACGAAGACCGCTACGTGACGTCCGATAAGACCGATCTGCTGGCCAACCCGGTCGTCAGATACCGCGTGACCGATCCGCTGAAGCTGCTCGCCGAAACCAGGGGCGACGCGCAGAGCCTGCCGGACCGGCTCACCTTGCTGTCGCGCAGCGCGCTCGGCGACGCGTTCGCGAAGGTCACGCTGTCCGACGCGCTGGCTCGCCAGCAGGCCGTCGCCGACGAGGCGCGTGCCGCGATGGACAAGGCCGCGGCATCGCTCGGCGTGTCGGTGATCGACGTGCAGTTGACGCGTGTCGACTTCCCCGCGTCGATGGCCGATTCCGTCTACAAGCGGATGATCGCCGCACGCCAGCAGGTCGCGGCCGACGAACGCGCGAAGGGCA
Source organism: Paraburkholderia aromaticivorans (assembly GCF_002278075.1). Taxonomy (NCBI): domain Bacteria; kingdom Pseudomonadati; phylum Pseudomonadota; class Betaproteobacteria; order Burkholderiales; family Burkholderiaceae; genus Paraburkholderia; species Paraburkholderia aromaticivorans. The sequence goes on from NZ_CP022989.1 coordinate 2,722,556, forward strand.
CGGCCGAGGCCGACAAGATCCGGCAGGACGCGCTCGGCCAGCAACAGGCGACGCTCGCGGACGGTTATCGTCAGGCGCAAACCATCAAGGGCGAGGGCGATGCAAAGGCAGCGGAAATCGCCGCCGAAGCGTATGGCACCGACCCGCAGTTCTACCAGTTCTATCAAAGCATGCAGGCGTACAAGAACACCTTCAAGCCGGGCGACGTGATCGTGGTCGACCCGAGCAACGAGTTCTTCCGCTTCATGCGTAGCCCGACCGGCGGCGCTGCCCCGGACGTTCCCGCGGTTGCGCGCAAACACTGATAACCGGAACGCCGCGGCATCCGCATCGCGGCGCCTTCATTCGCATGGATATAGCCGGCTCGTTACTGCTCGCGATCGCGTTGATGCTGATTATCGAAGGGATGTTTCCGTTCGTTTTTCCGAGCGCCTGGCGCGACACGTTTCGTAAAATAGCGGAACGGCCGCCGCACCAGATTCGTGTGGGCGGTCTGATCGTGATGGTGCTCGGGCTGATTCTGCTGTTCATCGTGACCTGAAGGGGCGTGCTTTTGCGGGCGGGCTGACAGGCTGCGCAAGCTGCCCGCGCTCGAGTGCATGTCCGCCGTTGCGCGCCAGTGCCCGAGGGTTCTGAACCCCGCGCAGTGCAGCGCCCCGCGGCCAAAAGCCGCAAGCGCTCGCCGCAGGTCATTGCAACGCCCGCGAGAGCCGCCAAAATCGAGCCGCCACCCGCCATTCACACTCACTTACCGGCGCACCCAGCCGCCGTGTTCAACGTCGTAGGACTGTATCGATGTCGACCTGGTTACTTCCCGAGAATATTGCCGACGTGCTGCCGTCGGAAGCCCGCAAGATCGAAGAGTTGCGGCGCCATTTGCTGGACCGTTTCCGTTCGTACGGCTACGAGATGGTCATGCCGCCGTTGCTCGAGTACCTCGAGTCGCTGCTCACCGGCGGCGGACACGATCTGAATCTGCGCACCTTCAAGCTCGTCGATCAGTTGTCCGGACGCACGCTCGGTCTGCGCGCGGACATCACGCCGCAGGTGGCGCGGATCGACGCACACCTGCTGAACCGCCAGGGCGTGACGCGTCTTTGCTACGCGGGCAACGTCGCGCATACGCGTCCGCGCGGCCTGCACGCGACGCGTGAGCAGATTCAGATCGGTGCGGAAATCTACGGTCACGCCGGCCTGGAAGCGGATCTGGAGATCCAGCAATTGATGCTCGACGCGCTGCGTCTGGCGGGCCTCGCGAAAGTGCGCCTCGACCTGTGCCACGCGGGCGTGCTCGCCGCGCTGATCGAAGCCGAGCCGGCCGCGGCCGAGCTCGGGCAGTCGCTCTACGACGCGCTGGCGGGCAAGGACGTGCCGCGCCTCGTCGAACTGACGGCCAGCTTGACGCCTGCGATTCGCGACGCGTTGCGCGCGCTGCCCACGTTGTACGGCGACGCGTCGGTACTCGACGAAGCCCGTGCACGTTTGCCGGCCATGCCGGCCATCGCCCGCGCGCTCGACGACCTCGCGTTCCTCGCGAGCCAGGTGGACGGCGCCGAAGTGATGATCGATCTCGCCGATCTGCGCGGCTATGCCTATCACAGCGGCGTGATGTTCTCCGCGTATGTGGACGGCGTGCCGAACGCGGTGGCGCGCGGCGGCCGTTATGACCACGTGGGCCAGGCGTATGGCCGCGCGCGGGCAGCCACCGGTTTCTCGCTCGATCTGCGCGAGGTGGCGCGGATCTCGCCGGTCGAAGCGCGCAGCAGCGCGATTCTTGCGCCGTGGCAGCACGGCGAGGCGTTGCGCGTGAGCGTCGCCGCGTTGCGCGATGCCGGCGAGGTGGTGATTCAGGCGCTGCCTGGCCACGAACACGATCTCGACGAATTCGCGTTCGACCGCGTGTTGGTCGAGCGCAACGGTAACTGGGTCGTCGAACCGCGCGCCTGAGCGCGTTGCAGCAGACCCGCCTGAGGGCGATCCTCATGGCATGTCGGACGGCGTCGACTATGTCGCCAAAGCAGGGCGCGGCCGGTGGCCGCGCTACTTTCGCTATACCCACCATAACGTGCATACCGTTGAGCGGAAACGGAAAAATTCGGAAGGTTCCGCGAACATAGGTAGAATACGTTTTTAACCAGCTTACGAAACAACATGTCTGCCAGCGCAGTGAATGTGAACCCCGGGCGTAACGTCGTCGTCGTGGGGACCCAGTGGGGTGATGAAGGCAAGGGCAAGATCGTCGACTGGCTGACGGACCACGCTCAAGGCGTCGTTCGCTTCCAGGGCGGTCACAATGCCGGTCACACGCTTATCATCGGCGGCAAGAAAACCATCTTGCGTCTGATTCCGTCGGGCATCATGCATCCCGGCGTAGCGTGCTACATCGGCAATGGCGTCGTGTTGTCGCCGGAAGCGCTGTTCAAGGAAATCGGCGAGCTCGAAGCCGCCGGGGTCGACGTTCAGAATCGCCTCTTCATTTCCGAAGCCACCACCCTGATCCTGCCGTATCACATCGCCATCGATCAAGGCCGCGAAGCGCGCCGTGGCGCGGGCAAGATCGGCACCACCGGCCGCGGCATCGGCCCGGCCTACGAAGACAAGGTGGCACGCCGCGGTCTGCGCGTGCAGGACCTGTTCGAGCCGGAGACCTTCGCCGAACGTCTGCGTGAAAATCTCGACTATCACAACTTCGTGTTGACTCAATACCTGGGCGTCGCCGCGGTCGACTTCCAGCAAACGCTCGACACGATGCTCGGCTATGCCGACCGTCTGAAGCCGATGGTGACCGACGTGTCGCGCCGCCTGTACGACGCGAACGCGGCCGGCAGCAACCTGCTGTTCGAAGGCGCGCAAGGCACGCTGCTCGACATCGACCACGGCACGTATCCGTTCGTCACGTCGAGCAACTGCGTGGCCGGTGCGGCCACGGCGGGCGCGGGCGTCGGTCCGCAAAAGCTGAACTACATTCTCGGCATCACCAAGGCGTATTGCACGCGCGTCGGTTCGGGCCCGTTCCCGAGCGAACTGTACGACGCGGACAACGCTGGCCGTCAGGAAGCGATCGGCCTCGAACTGGCGACCGTCGGCAAGGAATTCGGCTCGGTCACCGGCCGTCCGCGCCGCACCGGCTGGCTCGACGCCGCCGCGCTGCGCCGCTCGATCCAGATCAACGGCGTGTCGGGTCTGTGCATGACCAAGCTCGACGTGCTCGACGGTCTGGACGAAGTGAAGTTGTGCGTCGGCTACACGGTCGACGGCCAGAATGTCGACCTGCTGCCGCGTGGGGCTTCGGAAGTCGCGCGCTGCGTGCCGGTGTACGAAACCTTCGCGGGCTGGAAGGAAAGCACCGTCGGCATCAAGGAATGGGACAAGCTGCCGGCGAATGCGCGTGCGTATCTGTCGCGTGTGCAGGAAGTCGCGGGCATTCCGATCGACATGGTGTCGACCGGTCCGGATCGCGACGAAACCATTCTGCTTCGTCATCCGTTCAAGGTTTAAGCCATGGTGCAAGGTGTACCCATGATTGCGATGAAAGATCCGCGCAACGACGACAAGAATCTATGGGTCGGCTGGGACGAGTATCACCGGCTGATCGAACTGCTGGCGTTGCAGGTGCACGAGTCGGGCTGGAAATTCGACAAGATCCTGTGCCTCGCGCGCGGCGGTCTGCGTGTAGGCGATCAGCTCTCGCGCATTTACGATCTGCCGCTGGCGATCCTCGCCACGAGTTCGTATCGCGAAGCGGCCGGCACGGAGCAGGGCGAGCTCGACATCGCGCAATACATCACCATGACGCGCGGCGAACTGCACGGCAACGTGCTGCTCGTCGACGACCTGGTCGATTCGGGCGTGACGCTCGCGCGTGTCCAGCAGCATCTGAAAGAGCGCTATCCGGCGATCACCGCGGTGCGTTCGGCGGTGCTCTGGTACAAGGGCTGCTCGAAGGTGAAGCCCGACTACCATGTGCAGTATTTGCCCACCAATCCGTGGATCCATCAACCGTTCGAGGAATGGGACACGGTTCGTCCGCATAACCTCGGCGCATGGATCAAGCGCGGCACGGCGCAGGCGCAGGAGTCGTCGGAACAGTGATGCGCACATCGGCGCCGAATTTGTTGCGTCGTATCCCGCGTCGTCTCGCAAAACGGAGCTCATCGAGCTCCGTTTTTTTTGTAGGCGCGCCATGCAGGCGTACTTCGCAAACCGCGCTCCGGCGACGCCCGCAATACGGCCCGCGCAGCAGACGCGCCGATATCGCAGTGCTACACTGCGCGGACCATCACGTGGTGTATCCACAACAGGCCGGGCGGCGCCAGACGGGCAGTTTAGAATAGCGGTCGTTTTTTCCGCCCAGCGAACGGATTTCCTCGCGTCTATGACAGATAACAATCACGAGCACAAACAGCCTCTGCCTTCCCTCGCCATTGCCGCGATCGGAGTGGTATTCGGCGATATCGGCACAAGCCCGTTGTACTCGCTGAAAGAGGCCTTCAGCCCATCTCATGGCATTCCGCTGACGGAGCAATCCATTCTCGGTGTGATCTCGCTGCTGTTCTGGGCGATCGTGATCGTGGTCGGCATCAAGTACGTGTTGTTCGTGATGCGCGCGGACAATAACGGCGAGGGCGGTGTGCTCGCGCTGATGGCGCTGGCGCTGCGCTCGCTCGACGAGAAGTCGAAAATGGCCGGCTTGCTGATGATGCTCGGCATCTTCGGCGCCTGCATGTTCTATGGCGACGCGGTGATCACGCCGGCCATCTCGGTGATCTCGGCGGTCGAAGGTCTGGAGATTGCCGCGCCACATCTGTCGCATCTGGTGCTGCCGCTGACGATCGTCATCCTCATCCTGCTGTTCTGGATCCAGCGGCACGGCACGGCCATGGTCGGCCGCCTGTTCGGTCCGATCATGGTGCTGTGGTTCGTGGTGCTCGCGGCGCTCGGCCTGTGGCACATCCTGCAGTCGCCGAACGTGATCCGCGCGCTGAACCCGTACTACGCCTATACCTTCATGGCCGCGCACGTGCTGCAGGCTTACGTGGTGCTCGGCTCGGTGGTGCTGGTGCTGACCGGCGCCGAAGCGCTGTACGCCGACATGGGGCACTTCGGCGCGAAGCCGATCCGCATGGCGTGGTACGTGCTGGTGATGCCGTCGCTGGTGCTGAACTACTTCGGCCAGGGCGCGCTGCTGATGCACGATCCGAAGGCGATCGAAAACCCGTTCTTCCTGCTCGCGCCGGATTGGGCGTTGCTGCCGCTCGTCGTGCTCTCCACCGTCGCAACGGTGATCGCCTCGCAGGCGGTGATTTCCGGCGCCTATTCGCTGACGAGCCAGGCGATCCAGCTCGGCTACGTGCCGCGTATGAAGATTCTGCACACGTCGGAACTGGCGATCGGGCAGATCTATGTGCCGGTGGTGAACTGGATGCTGCTGTTCATCATTCTGTGCATCGTGATTGCCTTCAAGAGTTCGGACAATCTGGCGGCCGCATACGGTATCGCGGTGACGGCCACCATGGTGATCACCACGATTCTCGCCTGCGTGGTGATGGTGAAAGTGTGGAACTGGAACAAGCTGCTGGTGGCGCTGATCATTGGCGTATTCATGACGGTCGATCTAGGCTTTTTCGGCGCCAATCTGCTGAAGGTCGAAGAAGGCGGCTGGCTGCCGCTCGGCATCGGCGCGTTGCTGTTCTTCCTGCTGATGACCTGGTACAAGGGGCGCATGATCGTCAAGGAACGCACGGCCGCCGACGGTATTCCGCTCATGCCTTTCCTGCAGGGGCTGCTCGCGCATCCGCCGCATCGCGTGTCGGGCACGGCGATCTATCTGACCGGCAGCGATTCGCTCGTGCCGGTGAGTCTGCTGCACAATCTGAAGCACAACAAGGTGTTGCATGAGCGGACCATCTTCCTGACCTTCGTGACGCGCGATATCCCGTACGTCAACGATGCGGAGCGCGTAACGGTGAAGGATATCGAGGGCGGACTGTATCTCGTCAAGGCCGCCTATGGTTTCAACGAAACGCCGGACGTGAAGGCGGTGCTGCTCGAAGTGGGCCGCACGCATGACATGACCTTCGAGTTGATGGACACGTCGTTCTTCCTCGCGCGCGAAACGGTGGTGCCGACGCAGTTGCCGGGCATGTCGGTGTGGCGCGAGCGCGTGTTCGCGTGGATGCACCAGAACGCCGCGAAGCCGACGGACTTCTTCAGTATTCCGGCCAACCGGGTGGTGGAGTTAGGGACGAAGATCGAGATTTGACGGTCGCCGCGGATTCGCGGATGTCCCTGGAAGCAGGGGCGAAAAAAAACCCACGCGAATGCGTGGGTTTTTTATATGCCGCGTGTTCGGCAGAGCAATGAGCACGGCAAGTGAGCATGCAAAGCGCGACGCTCGGCAAGCACAGCCGGCGCGTGAGCGAATCACGCGCTTAACCCACGAGCTTACTTCTGCTTGAGCTTGGCGAATGCAGCCGCCATCGCGCCGCCCGGTTCCGGCTCGCGCGAGCGCTGTTGCGGCGCGCCGCGTCCACCGCCGCTCGAGCGGCCCGCGCCGCCGCGCTCCTGCTGGCCGCCGCCGCTGCGCGCCGCGGCCACACCGACCTCGTCGTCCATGCGCATGGTCAGCGCGATACGCTGGCGCTTCACGTCGACCTCCAGCACCTTCACCTTGACGATCTGCCCGGCCTTGACGACTTCGTGCGGGTCCTTGATGAACTTCGTCGACATCGCCGAGACGTGCACCAGACCGTCCTGATGCACGCCGATGTCGATGAATGCGCCGAATGCCGCCACGTTGGTCACGACGCCTTCGAGCACCATGCCCGGTGTCAGATCGCTGACCTTCTCGACGCCTTCGCGGAAGGTCGCCGTCTTGAACTCGGGACGCGGGTCGCGGCCCGGCTTTTCGAGTTCGAGCAGAATGTCGCGCACGGTCGGCAGCCCGAAACGATCGTCGACGAATTCCGCGGGCGACAGGCCCCGCAACGCGTCGCGGTTGCCCAGCACTTCACCGACATGCTTGCTGATTTTCGCGAGCATGCGTTCGACGACCGGATACGCTTCCGGGTGCACCGACGAACGGTCGAGCGGATTCTCACCGTTGTTGATGCGCAGGAACCCGGCAGCCTGCTCGAAGGTCTTGTCGCCCAGCCGCGGCACCTTGCGCAGATGTTCGCGCGACGGGAACGGACCGTTCGCATCGCGATAGTCGACGATATTGCGCGCCAGCGTGGCATTCAGGCCAGAGACGCGGGCGAGCAGCGCGACGGACGCGGTATTCGCATCCACGCCGACGGCGTTCACGCAGTCTTCGACCACGGCATCCAGCGAACGGGCCAGCTCGCGCTGGTTCACGTCGTGCTGATACTGGCCGACGCCGATCGCCTTCGGCTCGATCTTCACCAGCTCCGCGAGCGGATCCTGCAGACGGCGCGCAATCGACACCGCACCGCGCAGCGACACGTCCATGTCGGGGAATTCCTTCGCCGCGAGTTCGGAGGCCGAGTACACCGACGCGCCGGCTTCGGACACCACGATCTTCTGCAGCTTGAATTCCGGATGACGCGCGATCAGTTCGCTCGCGAGCTTGTCCGTTTCACGCGACGCCGTGCCGTTGCCGATGCTGATCAGTTCGGCCTGCGTCTGCGCGCAGATGCGCGCGAGTTTCGCGATCGAGCCGTCCCAGTCGCGGCGCGGCTCGTGCGGATAAATCACGTCGGTGGCGAGCACCTTGCCGGTGCGGTCGACCACGGCGACCTTCACGCCGGTACGCATGCCCGGGTCGAGGCCGATCACGGCCTTCGGTCCGGCGGGCGCGGCCAGCAGCAGGTCCTTCAGATTGCGCGCGAACACGCGGATCGCTTCGTGCTCGGCTTCGTCGCGCAGATTGGTCAGCAGTTCGTTTTCGATATGCGGCTGCACCTTCACGCGCCAGCACCAGCGGCACACGTCGGAGAGCCACTTGTCGGCCGGACGGTTCTGATTGGCGATGCCGAAGTGGCGCGCGATCAGCGCTTCGCCCGGATGCGGCACCTGCGCGTCCAGTTCCTCGCCGAGACCCAGCTTGACCATCAGCACGCCCGCATTGCGGCCGCGGAACAGCGCCAGCGCGCGATGCGACGGCACGGTGCGGATGGTTTCCGCATAGTCGTAGTAGTCGCGGAATTTTTCTTCCTCGGCGTTTTCCTTGCCTTCCACCACTTTCGACGACACCACGCCCTGGTTGAACAGATACTCGCGCAGCTTGCCGAGCAACTCGGCCGTTTCGCCGAACTGCTCCGAGAGGATGTCGCGCGCGCCGTCCAGCGCGGCCTTGAGGTCGGCGACGCCTTTTTCGGCGTCCACGTAGGCGGCGGCTTCCGTTTGCGGGTCGAGCAGCGGATTGGCGAGCAGCGCGTCGGCAAGCGGCTGCAGGCCGGCTTCGCGGGCGATCTGCGCGCGCGTGCGGCGCTTCGGCTTGTACGGGAGATACAGGTCTTCCAGCACCTGCTTGCTGTCGGCGCCTTCGATCGCGGCGCGCAGCTCGTCGGTCAGCTTGCCCTGTTCGTCGATGCTGGCGATGATCGCGGCGCGCCGGTCTTCCAGCTCGCGCAGATACAGCAGGCGTTCCTCGAGGTTACGCAGTTGCGTGTCGTCGAGATTGTCGGTCACTTCCTTACGGTAGCGGGCGATGAACGGAACAGTCGCTCCTTCGTCGAGAAGTTGCACCGCGGCCGCGACCTGGCGCGGCTGGACGGACAGTTCGGCGGCGATGCGCTGTACGATCTTGAGTGCTACGGTTTCCGTCATAAGGTCTTGGTGTTCCTGCGGACTCAGTTCGGGGGCCGCGCGCTAACCGCACGTGAAGGCACGTTAGGGCACGTGAGGCACATGGGGCACGTCCGGGCACGCCGGGCGTGCGCGCTGCGACCAGGTTGCTGGAGCGGGGCATTTTGCCATAAATGCAAAAGGGCTCAACCGCGGGGTGATAGAATTTCGGGCATGTTCCGCTGCCCCTCTACGACGTTGCCGATCTCCTTGTCCATCAACCGCCTGGGCTCTCGCTTGGTCTCCTGCTTGACACCCCGGCTGGCACAATTGCCGCCGTTTTTATCGTCGCGTTTTTTATCGCGCTGGCTGTCGTGCTCCCTGTCGCGCTTTTCGCCACGCTCGCTGCGCTCACCGCTCGGCTTGCTCGTGTCGGCTTCGCGCCCGCTGGTCGGCGCAGCGCTTCTTTCCAATGGCGTGTTGCTCGCGTCGTGTGCGTCGTGCGTTCTCGCCGCCGCGCTCGTCGCGTCCACGCCGGCCGCGGCGCAATCCGCGAGGCCGGCCGGCAGCGGCGCGGCGCGACCCGCCGGCGCTCTCGCGCCGGCGGCTGCGCCGGGCGCAGAGGCGGCGAGCGCCACGAATGCGCAGGGCGGCACGAGTGCCGACGGCACGGACAACGCCGACGCGCCGACCAGCGCTTTCGACGCGCGCCAGAAAGCCCTCGATCAGCGCACCGAGGAGAACAACTATCGCTATGGCGTCGCGGAACACGACTGCTATAGCAAGTTTTTCGTCAATTATTGCCTGAACAAGGCGCGCGACAGCATGCGCTCGGTGCAGGCCGACATTCGCAAGGAACAGCTTGCGCTCGACGGCGAACAGCGCACGCAGCGCGCCCGCGAGCGCGACGAGAAGGCCGCGCTGAAACGCGCGCAGGACGAAGCGAACGCGCCGCAGCGCGCCGCCGAAGACGCGCGCAACGCCCAGGCTTACGAAGACAAGCAGCGCCAGCATCAGCTCGATCAGGCGCAGCGCGCCGCCGAGGCGCCGCAGCGCAGCGCCAATGAGCAGGCCTATCAGGAAAAGCAGCGTCAGCATGCGCTGGATCAGGCGAAGCGCGGCGTCAGCCCGTCGCAGGCCGCGGCCAACCAGCAGGCGTACGATCAGAAGCAGGCCGACTTCCAGCGCAAGCTCGACGAAGCGCGTGCCCAAGGTGCGCAGAAGGCCCAGGAGCGGGTGCAGAAACAGCAGAGCTTCGAGAAGAAGCAGGCCGACGCGGCGCAGCACAAGGCCGACGTTCAAGCGCGTCAGAAGCAGGCGGCCGAGAAAGCCGAGCAGAAACGTCAGGACGCGCTGAAACAGCAGCAGATCGAAGAGCAGCAAAAGCAGCAACAACAGCAGCAGTAACAGTGCCGGAGTGAGCCCTGAGCGTGTGTGGCAGGGCCGTAGTCGCCGTAACGCGTTTTAAGCCGGACAGCAACCTCAGGCATCGGGCGGCATACGCCGCCCGTGCCGTCGACGAGAGGAGGCGAGTATGCGCGATCAACATCACGTCATCAACGCGGACACACTTCGCGACCGTATTCTGCAACTGGAATCGGAGCATAGTGGCCTCGACCGCCTGATCGACCGAATGTCGGATGAGCCCGGCATCGACGACTTCGAGTTGCAGCGCCTGAAAAAGCGCAAACTCAAAGTCAAGGACACCATCATCTTGCTGCAGTTGCAGCTCGAACCGGACGCACGCGCCTGAGTCCGCAGCCTGGCAGGCGCCGGGCGCGCGCCGCGCGAGCCGGACTTTGCAGGAAGCGCTTGCCTTGAATTCACCGCTTGAAACTTCATCCCGTGTCACGCCGGGCGACGACGCATCCGCAGCCGCTGCACCGGCGCCGCGTGCGCCCGCGTCCGCGCTGAGCGCGTCGCTCAACCCGCGCCGCGCCGCCGAACTGGACGAGATCTTCGCCGACAACGGCTTGCTGGCCCGTCAGATCGACGGATACCGCTCGCGTGCGTCGCAGATCGAAATGTCGCGCGCCGTGGCCGCAGCTATGGAAGCGTCGGGTCGCGCGATGCCCGAACCCGCGATGTTCGAGGCGCAGAAGCGTCCGGCGCGGCGCCTGCAGGCGCCGGGCGCCGAGGCCACCGCGCAGCCCACAGAGAACGCCGAATCGGGCGGCCTCGACGGCAGCGAGAACACGCTGATCGTCGAAGCCGGTACGGGCACGGGGAAGACCTACGCCTATCTCGTGCCGGCCATGCTATGGGGCGGCAAGGTGATCGTCTCCACCGGCACGAAGCATCTGCAGGACCAGCTCTTTCAGCGTGACATTCCGACCGTGCGCGATGCGCTCGCGGTGCCGGTATCGGTCGCCATGCTTAAAGGTCGCGCGAACTACCTGTGTCACTACTATCTCCAGCGCACCGCCGATAACGGCCGTCTGCCGTCGCGCCAGGAAACTTCGTATCTGCAGGATATCGTGCGCTTCGCGAAGATCACGCGCACAGGCGACAAGGCCGAACTGGCCAGCGTGCCCGAAACGGCCGCGGTGTGGTCGATGGTCACGTCGACACGCGAAAACTGTCTCGGCCAGGAGTGTCCGCATTACAAGGACTGCTTCGTAATGCAGGCGCGCCGTGAGGCGCAGCAGGCGGATATCGTGGTGGTCAACCACCATCTCTTTTTCGCCGACATCATGTTGCGCGATACGGGCATGGCTGAGTTGCTGCCTACCGCCAATACCATCATCTTCGACGAAGCACACCAGTTGCCCGAAACAGCCACGCTGTTTTTCGGCGAGACGCTTTCGACCACGCAGTTTCTGGAACTGGCGCGCGATTCGGTGGCTGAAGGTCTGGGCCACGCGCGTGAAACGGTGGATTGGGTCACGCTCGGCTCGACGCTCGAACGTGCGGCGCGCGATGTCCGGCTTGCCTTCAAGGAAGACTCGGTGCGCCTGTCGATTGGCCAGTTGCCGGACGACCATCCGCTGTTTCCCGCGCTCGAAACGCTGGAGACGGAACTCGATGCCCTCGCGTCCGCGCTGGCGGGTCAGGCCGAGCGCGCCGAATCGATCGGCGCGTGTCTGCGCCGCGCGCGCGAGTTGCAGGGCGTGCTCGCCGGCTGGACCACGCCGCCCACGCAGACCGAGCGCGAGGCGGCTGATGCCACCTCGGCGGACGGCAAAGCCGAGCGCGCCGACCCGAACGAAAAGGTGCGCTGGATCGAAGTCTTCGCACATACCGTGCAATTGCACGAAACGCCGTTGTCGGTCGCGCCGATCTTTGCGAAGCAGCGCGCCGGCGTGCCGCGCGCGTGGATCTTCACGTCGGCTACGTTGTCGGTGCGCGGCGATTTCACGCACTATGCCGCGCAGATGGGTCTGAACGCAAAACGTTCAATGACGCTGCCCAGTCCTTTCGACTATCCGACGCAGGGGCTGCTGTACGTGCCGCGCAATTTGCCGCAGCCGTCCTCGCCGATGTTCACCGACGCCGTCTTCGACGCCGCCTTGCCGGCGATCGAGGCATCGGGCGGCGGCGTCTTCATGTTGTGCACGACGCTGCGCGCGGTGGACCGCATCTCGGCGAAGCTGCGCGACACGATCGAAGCGCGCGGCTGGGACTATCCGCTGCTCGTGCAGGGCGATGCGAGCCGTACCGAGTTGCTGGATCGGTTCCGGTCGTACGGCAATGCGATTCTGGTGGGCAGCCAGAGTTTCTGGGAAGGGGTGGACGTGCGCGGCGACGCTTTGTCGCTCGTGGTGATCGACAAGCTGCCGTTCGCTCCGCCCGACGATCCCGTTCTGTCGGCGCGTCTCGACGCGCTCACCAAGAAGGGCTTGAGCCCGTTCGCCGTGCATCAGTTGCCGCAGGCCGTGATTACGCTGAAGCAGGGCGCAGGGCGCCTGATTCGCGCTGAGACCGATCGCGGCGTGCTGATGATCTGCGACACGCGCCTCGTCGATAAACCGTATGGGCGCCGTATCTGGCAAAGCCTGCCGCCATTCAAACGCACACGTGAGATCGAGGTGGTGCGCGAGTTCTTTGAAGAGAACGCAACACCGGCTCAATAAGCTGATTGACGCCGATCGAGGCTGATTGGAATTGGATTGGAATCACTGAACGCCGTTGAAAAAGCGGCGCTTAAATGACAAAACGCCACGGATGTGAATCCGTGGCGTTTTGCTTTACCGCCCGGGAAATCGCGATGATTTCCCGATGCAGTTTTCGCCCAGAGGCGAACCCTATGCAGCAGCTTACTGGCTTGCGCCCGAAGCCGGGGCAGCAGCCGAAGCAGCAGCGTCCGAAGCAGCAGCGCTTGCGTCCGAAGCAGCGGTCGTAGCCGAAGCAGCAGCGTCGCTCGCAGCAGCAGCAGCACCCGAAGCAGCAGCAGCCGAATCCGAAGCTGCGGCAGCCGGTGCCGAAGCAGCAGCTGCGTCGCTAGCCGGGGCAGCGGCCTGGTCGTTGCTCTTGTTGCATGCAGCCAGTGCCACAGCTGCCAACAGGGATGCTACGAGGAGGGATTTCTTCATGATCACGTCCTTTTATGGTTTAAAGGTAAGCAACAGCGCAAAATAAAACCGGTAATGTGCTCCAACACCGACCTGGGCCGCTGGTGGAGACGCTCTTCTGACGAGCTGGAATCTTCCCTACGGCTTGGGCGGAAATTATATGCACTTTCGTACTGACAATCCATAAATCCGGGGTCAATACGTTGTCTTTCTCATACAAAATTTCACTGTACGGTATAGCAGGTAGGCGGAGTTACGCAAGCTCGCCCACTTGTATCCAGCCCGCACAATACCACTCGTGTAGCCGTGCTGTCACCGACGAATCGTGTGAGAGTGTTACAAAGCGTTTCGCACTCATAGACCGGTGATCTGCGAGGTCAAACAACCACTTTTTTGCGCCGTCGAATGACGTTTCCTCTCCATTTACGAAGAAAAAACGGCGGTTGTACAACAAATTAGTCTTCCGGTCCAGTCGAATACCCGACTTCGATGCCTGACTGATGAAACGTGCTTCATTAAGCGGCCTTTGCGGCGGATCAAAGACGACACTCGGCTTGGGTTCGCTGAGATACGTACCAAGGAACGACGCAATATCCTGCTCTTTCCATTTGATGCCAGCAAGGATTGCGCCAACCCTTTCGACCAGCGCGGCCGGCAGTTCGGCCGGACGCTCGACAGCGGGCTGCTGCGGATCGCGATAAAGCGCACCCGCGCTGCCCGCCGCCTCGCCGCGCTCGGCCAGATGGTAGAGGAACTGCGCGGTCAATTCGCTCGTGGAGGGCGCGCGAAAACCGATCGAACAGGTCATGCATTCGCCTTCGGCGATTCCGTCATGCGCGATGTGCGGCGGCAGGTACAGCATGTCGCCCGGTTCGAGCAGCCATTCCTCTTCGGCCTGGAAATTCTGTAAAACTTTCAACGGCAAGCCGGCTTGCAGTGTCAGATCTTTCTGCGCGCTGATGCGCCAACGTCGCTTGCCTTTTACTTGCAAAAGAAACACATCGTAGGAATCGAAGTGGGGGCCTACGCCGCCGCCGTCGCTTGCATACGAGATCATCAGGTCGTCGAGGCGCGCGTCCGGCACGAAACGGAAGCGGTCGAGCAAGGCGCGCGCGCGGTCGTCGTAGAGATCCACGCCTTGCACGAGGAGGGTCCACGCGCGCTGCTTGAGCGACGGCAGTTCGTCAGGCGCGAACGGACCGTGCTCCAGCTGCCATTTATTGCGGAAATGCGTGATCAGACGTGCCTCGACTTCGTCCCGATCGGCCAGTTCGAAAAATGCTTCGCGCGAGAGCGGTGCCTCGACGTTCGGAATCGCCTGGCGAATCAGCAATGGCTTCTTCTGCCAGTAGCGGCGCATGAATTGCGACGGCGTGAGATTGCCGAGCAGCGGTGTCGGCGTGTCTGGCGAGGGCGGCAGAACCGGAGCAGCGGGCAGGGCCGGCTTTGAAGCCGGCGACGAATTCCGTGCCGATGCAGCGTCGGCCGGGTGGTCAGTGGGCCGCTTGGGCATCGTATAATGTGAGTTGTATTCTGGAGAATCGAATGAAAATCGCAAAGAACACCGTCGTGTCGGTCGCTTACAAGCTGTCGGATGCGCAGGGCAATCTGATTGAAGAAAGCGACGAGCCGATGGTCTATCTGCACGGCGGCTATGATGGCACGTTCCCCAAGATCGAGGAAGAGCTCGACGGCCACGAGGCCGGCTTCGAGACCCAGATCCAGCTCGAGCCGCAAGACGCGTTCGGCGAATACGATCCCGATCTCGTGAAGATCGAGCCGCGCGATCGCTTCCCGGAACCGCTCGAAGTCGGCATGCAATTCGAGGGCACGCCGGAAGAGGGCGACGAGGATCTCGATTCGCTCGTCTACGTGGTGACCGACGTCGCGGAAGACAAGGTGGTGCTCGACGGTAACCATCCGCTTGCCGGCATGGCGCTGCGTTTCGCGTTGACCGTGAAAGACGTGCGTCCCGCTACCGAAGACGAAATCCAGCATGAACACGCGCACGGCGCCGACGGCCTGGAAGTTCTCGACGACGACGAGGACGATGAAGAAGACAAGTCAGGGCCCACGCTGCACTGAGCTGGCGGGCAGGCCGGGCACGCTTGAAGTAGCGCCTGGCGTGCGCGGCTGCGTAGCGGAAGCGGGCGGAGTGGAAGTGGCCGGCCCGTATCCACCGCCGCCCTGATCGGCCGGTATGCGCGGTTGCTGATCCAGTTGCGAATCGCCCGGCGACTGCAGCAGCGGCGGCAATTCCGAAGCGGGGCCGAGCGCCGGTACAGCCGGCATCGAAGCCGCCGGTTCGTCGCGCGGCATTACGGGTTGCGCCGTGGGCATCGGCATTTGCTTTGGCACGTCGCGCACACTCACGCGGAACGGCGGTTTTCTGCCAAGGTCCGCTTCAACCTGAATCCACTGATTGAGACGGTCATGCGGCGCGAGCGCGACACGCGTGAGATTCGTCACCAGCATTCCCTTGTCGTTGCGTAGCGGCTGATCGATCACAAAGCCGGCGCTCGCGCGTTCGTCGTCGCAATGAATCACCAGCACCGGTCCGTGGAATATCTGCGCGAGCTTGACGAGGCTGCGCTTGAATTCCAGGAAGCCGTCGCGGCGGGTGTTGCGCGCAAACCGCAGCCACGCAAAACGGTCGGGGCGTTCGTAACGCTCCGGGTCCGGATCGCCTTGAATGAACACGACAATCGCGCGCGCGTCGCGACGTTTCGCGAACTCGCCGGCGTGTTCGAGCCAGAACGCGTTGGCGATCACGCGATCTTCGAATTCGCCATTGCGTCCGCCCGCGGTCAGATAATGATTGTTGGGACTCGGCGCGTTCAGGCCGACGAACACGGTGTCGCCCGCTTGCCAGCGCACGTTCTCGCGATACGGGCGAAAGCGCGAGACTTCGCTTTCACGCGTGAGTGCGATCGGGTTCTGCCCCATCGACGTGGCGTCGGCGAAAAGTGTCTGACGCAACAGATCGAGCCGCTCGACCGGATCGAAGCCGCCGGCCTCGGCCGTGCCGCAATCGGCCCAGTCATGCTGGCCGGGAATGAAGAAGAGGGCGGGCCGCGACGTTTCGAGCAACGCGTGCCGACGTTCGTACAGCGCGTCGCGGCAGGCCTCTTTCGCGCCCTTCAGATTACCGTCGTACACGATGAACGACATGTCGCGCTCGCGGCTGATCGCTTCGATCAGCCGCTGCGTCGGGGTTTCGTCGGCGCTGCTTTGCATCGTGTTGGCGATGACCGCGAAGGTGTAGCGCGGCGTGTCGGCGTGGGCCGCCGGCGCGAAGATTGCCAACCCCGCCGACAACCCCGCCGACAACCCCGCCAGCGGCACGCCGCCTCCCGAGAGCGTGAGGAGGGCGAGAGTCAGCGCCGCGCGAAGTTTGCGCGGACGCTGCGAGCGCCTGTGTGCGTCAATGATCCGCATCCGGCGCCGCGGCCAGTTCATGCAATTCGTACAGCAGGTCGAGTGCTTCGCGCGGCCGCAAATCGTTCGGATCGATGCCGCGCAAGCGCTCGACGAGCGCCTGCATGGCGGGCGACACAGGCGGCTTCTCCTTCGCGTCGCGCTCGTCATCCGCGTCTTCGAGCAGCATTGGCAAGGGCGTGGCGAACAGATCGAGTTGCGGCGCGGGCTGTGCGGCCGACTGCTGTTCGAGATGCGCAAGATGCTTGCGCGCCGCGCGAATCACCGCATTCGGCACGCCGGCGAGTTGCGCGACCTGCAGACCGTAGCTCTGATTCGCTGGCCCTTCGCTGACTGCGTGCAGGAACACGATGCCGTGCCCATGTTCGACCGCCGACAGGTGCACGTTGGCCGCCTGCGCAAACTCCGCCGGCAACTGCGTCAGTTCGAAGTAGTGGGTGGCAAAGAGTGTATGGCAGCCGTTGTGCGCGAGCAGATGCCGCGCGATGGCCCACGCCAGCGCGAGGCCGTCGAAGGTGGAGGTGCCGCGGCCGATCTCGTCCATCAGCACGAGGCTCTGCGGCGTGGCGTCGTTCAGGATCGCGGCGGCCTCGGTCATCTCGACCATGAAGGTGGAGCGGCCGCCGGCGAGGTCGTCCGCCGCGCCGATACGCGTGAAGATACGGTCGATCGGGCCGAAGGCGGCGCGCCGCGCGGGCACGTAGCTGCCCACATACGCGAGGAGCGCGATCAGCGCGGTCTGCCGCATGAAGGTGGACTTGCCGCCCATGTTCGGACCGGTGATCAGCAGCAGTTTGCGCTCGGGCGTAAGCGTGCAGTCGTTGGCGATGAACTGCTCGACCTGCGCCTCGACAACCGGATGCCGTCCCTGCTCGATTTCGATGCCGGCCTCCGGCGAGAACGTCGGCGCGACCCAGTCGAGCGCGCGGGCGCGCTCGCCGAAGGCCGCGAGCAGATCGAGCTCGGCGAGTGCCGAAGCCACCCGCTGGCAATCCGGGATGAAGGGCAGCAGCGCCTGCAGCAACGCGTCATAAAGCGAGCGTTCGCGGGCGAGCGCGCGTTCCTGCGCGGACAGCGCTTTGTCCTCGAACGTTTTCAGTTCCGGCGTGATGTAGCGCTCGGCGTTCTTCAGGGTCTGACGGCGGCGATAGTCGTCCGGCACCTTGTCGGTCTGGCCGCGCGTGACTTCGATATAGAAGCCATGCACCTTGTTGTACTCGACGCGCAGATTGCCGATGCCCGTGCGCGCGCGCTCGCGGGTTTCGAGGTCGATCAGGAACTGCCCGCAGTTTTCCGAAATATCGCGCAACTCGTCCAGCTCGGCATCGTAGCCGCGCGCGATCACGCCGCCGTCGCGCACCATGGCCGACGGTTCCTGGGCGACCGCGCGCCTGAGCAGTTCGACGCAGGCTTGCGGCGGCTCGAGCGAAGCGTCGATGCGCGCCAGCGAATCCGCATTCGGCGAAACGGCCGCGAGCTGCGTGCGCAACTCGGGCAATGCAATGAAGGTATCGCGCAGGCTCGACAGATCGCGAGGCCGCGCCGAGAGCAGCGCGAGACGCCCGGTGATCCGCTCGATGTCCGAGATCTGCCGCAACGCGCCGCGCAACGCGTCGACGCCCGCGCCCGGCGGCGCGTCGAGCAAGGTGCCGATCGCCTGCTGGCGCGCTTGCGCCACCGCCGATTCGCGCGGCGGATGATGCAGCCAATGGCGCAGCAGACGGCTGCCCATGGTGGTGCAGCAGGTGTCGAGGAGCGAACACAGCGTGGGCGACTCGGTGCCGCGCAGTGTTTCCGTCAGTTCGAGGTTGCGGCGCGTGGCGGGGTCGAGGCCGATGTATTCGGACTCGTATTCGACCTTCAGACTGCGCACGTGACGCAACTGCTGGCCTTGCGTGGCGGCGGCGTACAGCAGCAACGCGCCGGCTGCGCCGCACGCGCAGGTCAGCGAATGCGCGCCGAAGCCGTCGAGCCCGGCCACTTCCAGCTGATCGCACAAGCGCTGCGTGCCCGAGTTGATGTCGAAGTGCCAGACCGGCACGCGGGTGAGGGCGCCCGCGTTGACCGGCGGCGTCCAGCTCGCCGAGTCGCTGGGCGTGTCGGCTACCAGAATTTCCGCGGGACGAATCCGTTCGAGCGCGGCCGCCACCTGGTCGGGCGCGACTTCGGCGAGGCGCAATGCGCCGCTTGCCAGATTCAGCCACGCGAGGCCGACGCTGGTCGCGACGCCGCGCCGATTGTGGGCGACGCACATGGCCAGCAGGTAGACATCGCTCTTGTCGGACAGCAGCGCGGCGTCCGTAAGCGTGCCCGGCGTGACCACGCGCACCACTTTGCGCTCCACCGGGCCCTTCGACGTAGCCGGATCGCCGATCTGCTCGCAGATCGCGACGGATTCGCCGAGCTTCACGAGCTTGGCCAGATATTGCTCGACCGCGTGGTGCGGCACGCCGGCCATCTTG
The DNA here is from genome assembly GCF_002278075.1 of Paraburkholderia aromaticivorans. NCBI lineage: Bacteria > Pseudomonadati > Pseudomonadota > Betaproteobacteria > Burkholderiales > Burkholderiaceae > Paraburkholderia > Paraburkholderia aromaticivorans. The sequence goes on from NZ_CP022989.1 coordinate 2,741,715, forward strand.
ATCGGATTGCCTGCCGACGCGCCCCGTTGCGTGAGTGTCAGATCGAGCAGACGTGCGGCTTTTTCCGCATCTTCGAAAAAGAGTTCGTAGAAGTCGCCCATCCGGTAGAACACCAGCGTGCCCGGATGATCCGCCTTGATGCGAAGGTACTGCTGCATCATCGGGGTGTGCTGTGCGACGTCGTTGGCCGCAGCGGTTTGAATGCCCATCCTCGGTGTTTTCTTGCGTTAGCTGTTCAGGGCGTGAGTTTAACCTGTCGCCAGGGGAACGGACCCTGGCGGGACGGCCAGTCCGCATCGCGAACCCCATGTCCGGGCGGCAACCCGCGCGCGGAGGTCGCCGTGTCGGTGTCATCCTGCGCACGGCCTCATTCTTCCACCATCACCCGCATGTCCACCGTGCGTTCATTCACCGCGCTGCGCCGTTTGGCGAGCCACATCATGAAGGTGATGAACGTGCCGAATACGACAATGATCCACTGCGCTGGCATCTTCGCAGTGAGCAGCAGCGCATACGCGCCGAGCATCAGCAGCACGGCGAGATTCTGGTTGAAATTCTGCACCGCGATCGAATGTCCCGCGGAGAGCAGCGTCGCGCCGCGATGCTGGAGAATCGCGTTCATCGGCACGATGAAAAATCCCGACAGCGCTCCGAGCAGGATCATCAGCGGATAGGCGAGCAGAATGTAGAACGGCAGGACGTAACTGCCGATGCGAATGCCCGAACCCGGCGGGAACAGGTCCTTGTTGTAGAACGCCATGGCGATCGCCACCGCGCCGGTCAGGATGCCGATCGGCAACACGCGTAGCGACTGGCGCAGCGGAATCAGCGCGGCCGCGGCCGCCGCGCCCACCGCGATGCCGAGCCCCGTGACGCCTTGCATGACCGCCGCCTTCGAGAGCGACAGCCCGAGGTTCACGTTGGCCCATTTGAGCACCAGCAGTTGCAGCGTCACCGCGCCACCCCACATCAGGGTCGTTACCCACAGCGCGATCTGTGCGAGTTTGTCGGCCCACAGCACGTTAAAGCAATGGTAGAAATCGCCGACCAGCTTCTTCGGTTCTTTCAGGCGGTTTTCATAACGCGCGCCGGTGTCGGGAATGAAGATGTTGATCGCGGCGGCGATCGCATACGTCACCATCGTCGCGAACATGGCGAGGTCGGCGGAAGAACGGATCAGCGGCAGATGCGCATGCGCGACGAATTTGTCCGCGAAGGTGCTGATCAGCGCGCCGCCCACCATCGTGCCGACAATGGTCGATAGCACCGTGGCCGACTCGAGCCACGCGTTCGCCTTGACGAGTTTTTCCGCAGGCAGCAGTTCAGTGAGGATGCCGTACTTGGCCGGCGAATACGCGGCCGCGCCGAAGCCGACCACGCCGTAGGCAATCATCGGATGAACGCCCGCGATCATCATCAGGCAGCCGCTCGCCTTCAGCGCGTTGGAGACGAACATGACATGCCGCTTTTGCATCGAATCGGCGAAAGCGCCGACGAACGGCGCGAGCAGCACGTAGGAAACGGTGAAGAAGATCTGCAGCAGCGGCGTGACCCAGGCGGCCGAGCGGATCACGGAGAGCAGCGCGATGGCCGCGATCAACAGTGCATTGTCCGCCAGCGACGAAATGAACTGCGCCGCGATGATTGTGTAGAAGCCTTTTTTCATGAAGCGGATCGGAAGCTGCGCGAGAAGTCAGGCGCAAAGCAGGGCGCAGCGAAAACGCGCGAAACGCAGCCGGCAATCGAGCACGCCGGCGCGGCTTCCCGCTTTGTAGCACGAACGCCCGCTGCATGCAGGCGCGCCAATGAAAAAGCGGCCGAAGCCGCTTTGGTCACAATCCGCGCGCCGGTAAGGAGCCGGCGCCACGCCGCAGGCCTTATGCGGGCTGCTGGCGCGTGCGGCTGTAGCGCGACAGGATCGGGATCATCTGTGCGTAGACCTTCGGGTTGCCCGCAACGATTTCGCCGATGTGCAGGAAATCCGAATCACCCGTGTAGTTGCCGACGAGGCCGCCGGCTTCCGTGATCAGCAGGCTGCCCGCGGCGACGTCCCACGGATTCAGGCCTTGCTCGAAGAAGCCGTCCATCCGGCCGGCGGCGACGTTCGCCAGATCGAGCGCGGCGGCGCCCGGACGGCGCAGGCCGGCGCAGGCGCCGGTCATTTCAGCGAACTGGCGGCCGTACGCTTCGAGGCCGTCCTTTTCGCGGAACGGGAAGCCGGTGCCGATCAGGCCGTCGGCCAGACGGTCGCGCTTGGCCACGCGGATGCGGCGATCGTTGAGGAACGCGCCACGGCCGCGCGAGGCGGTGAACAGGTCGTTGCGGGTCGGGTCGTAGACCACGGCTTGCGTCACGATGCCCTTGTGAGCCAGCGCGATCGACACGCAGTAGTACGGGAAACCGTGGATGAAATTGGTGGTGCCGTCGAGCGGATCGATGATCCACTGGTATTCGGATTCATTCTCCGACTCGCCGGATTCTTCGGCGAGAATGGCGTGATCGGGGTAGGCGGTCTTCAGCGTGTCGATGATCGCCGCTTCAGACGCTTTGTCGACCTCCGTGACGAAATCGTTGTGCTGTTTCTTGCTGACCTGGATGAGATCGAGGTCGAGCGACGCGCGGTTGATGATCTGGGCTGCGCGGCGCGCGGCCTTCACAGCGATATTGAGCATGGGATGCATGAGACTGGATCCTTGTGCCGGGGCAGCACGGCTGCTGGCCGGTAAATGAGCGCTAACCTGCGCTAATTGGGCGCCCTCGATGAGGCGCGGAAACAGCACGGAACGCCCGCCCGGTCCAGGACCGGTGCGCATTCCGCCGACGGAGACGAATTGGATAAGAACGAGGCGCTCATGCCAGGCCGGGCGGCAAAGCTGGACGCGAATTCCGGTATTTTACCTGAGTCCGGGCGCGGCGGCAGCGTTCGCGGGGCGAGCGGTCATCTTCACGGTTTTTCGCGGCGCGGTTCGGCATTCGCGAGCGCGCGTGCGGACGCGTTTGTGTGCACATTTTCGTGCGCTCTCGCGTGCAATTCTGACCCGCTGCGGCGTTGGCGCTACCATACGCGTCTTTAGTTTGCTGAATTCCATCGTGGACCACACCCACCATTCTTCCGATCCCGCCGTAGCCGAGCTGCGCGGCGGCTTCACCTCGACCCGCTTCGTCCTCGTCGAACCGAGCCATCCGGGCAACGTCGGCGCCGCGGCGCGCGCGCTGAAAACCATGGGTTTTTCGCGGCTAGTGCTGGTATCGCCGCGCGTGCCGCACGTGCAAAGCGATCCGGAGGCCATCGCCATGGCGAGCGGCGCCGACGACGTGCTGGCGTCCGCGCACATCGTGCCGACGCTCGCCGACGCGCTGAGCGGCGTGCATTGGTCGATCGCGCTGACTGCCCGGCTGCGCGAATACGGACCGCCGCAATGGACGCCACGTGCCGCGGCAGGCGTCGCGCGCGAGCAGGCGACGCACGGCGAGATCGCTTTGGTGTTCGGCAACGAGCGCACGGGTTTGTCGAACGAGGATGTGGAGCGGTGCAGCGCGCTCGCGCACATTCCGGCCAATCCGGCCTACAGTTCGCTCAATCTCGCGCAGGCCGTGCAGGTGCTGGCGTATGAGTTGCGCACCATGTATCTCTCGACCGACAGTGCAACGCTCACGGCCTATTCCGCGCCTCAAGCTGCAGCGGGGCAGGGTGAGCCGGCCGGTGCGCGGGCGGCGAGCGACGAGATCGAGAGCATGTTCGTGCATCTGGAAAGCGCGCTGGTGGCGCTCGAATTTCTCGACCCGGCCAATCCGAAGAAGCTGATGTCGCGTTTGCGCCGCCTGTTCGCTCGCTCCGGTCTGGAGCGTGAGGAAGTGAATATCGTGCGCGGTATCGCCAAGCACATCCTGTTGAAGACCGGGCGCAAGGACGGTGACGCGTCCTGAGAACGGCATGCCGTCGCCAGTGCTTTCCGGCTGGCCGGCGACGACCCCGCGGGCAGCGTGGGCTTCCGGCAGGTTTTGCGGGTTGGCTCTACAATCCTCGAAACGTTCTAAGCAAAGCTGCCGGCGTGCTTTGCGGCAAGCCATGCCGTCACGCGTGCCAGGTCTCGCGTGCAGCCCTTTCTCCCCACGACACAGTCCTGCCATGTTCACGAGACTTCGCGAAGACATCGCCACGATCCGCGAGCGCGACCCCGCCGCCCGCAGCGCCTGGGAAGTCCTCACGTGTTATCCGGGTCTGCACGCGCTCGTGCTGCACCGGCTCGCGCATGCCTGCTGGCGGGCAAACCGCCGCTGGCTCGCGCGTTTCGTCTCGCAGATGGCGCGCTTCATGACCGGCATTGAAATCCATCCGGGCGCGACGCTCGGGCGGCGCGTGTTCATCGATCACGGCATGGGCGTGGTGATCGGCGAAACCGCGCAGGTCGGCGACGACTGCACGATCTACCAGGGCGTGACGCTCGGCGGCACCTCGCTCACGCGCGGGGCGAAGCGGCATCCCACGCTCGAGCGCGGCGTGATCGTAGGCGCGGGCGCGAAGGTGCTCGGCGGTTTCACGATCGGCGCGGAAGCGAAGATCGGCTCGAACGCGGTGGTGACCAAGCCCGTGCCGGCGCGCGGCACGGCGGTGGGCAATCCCGCGCGCATCATCGTGCCGGCGGCGATGGCATCGGAAACGGCTGCGCGCGCGGCGAACGCCGATTCCGGCGGCGCCGCGCGCGACGTCAAACGCTCCGCTGGAAGCAGCGGCTTCTGCGCTTACGGCATCACGCCGAATGCGGACGATCCCGTGTCGCTGGCAATTCACGGCCTGATCGATCACGCCGCCACGCAAGCGAAGCGCATCGACGAAATCGTCGACGCGCTGGAGCGGCTGGGCACGAGTCTGGAAGGGTTGCAAGGCGCGGATGCGGCGTTGCTCGATCTGCGGCGTCTGTCGGCTGCGATCGCGGGGAAGGTCGAGGGAGCGGCGGTGGAGCGTTGACGCTTCTGGCCGAAGCCGAAGCCGAAGCCGAAGCCGCGTCAAACCGAACGGCCCCCGATTAGCGCCCGCACTTACACGGGGACTCTCACACCATCGCGCGGCGCGAAAGCCGCGCCGCCACGATCAATTCAACGGCAACGCCCGTATCCCTTCGGCATCGATACGCAGATACCCGCCACGGCGCTCGCCGTGGTCGAGATCCCAATCCGGCAGTACCCAGCGCGTGCCGCCCGGCTCGCGATGCCGCGCCGGCCGGTGCGTGTGCCCATGAATGATGGTCGCCGTTTTCGACGATTTGAACAACGCGGCCACGGCCGACCCGGTCACGTCGTACTTCGGCGAAACCGGCCGCGAGCGGCCTTGCTCGCTTTTCGAGCGCATGTTCTCGGCGAGCTTCTGACGCCAGCGCAGCGGCCACGCCAGGAACAGCAGCTGCGCGAACCGGCTACGCCCAAAACGGCGGAACATTTGATAGCCGCGATCCGCGGTGCACAGGCCGTCGCCGTGCGCGAGCGCGATACGCGTGCCGAATGCGGTGATCACGAACGGATCGGGCAGCCAGATCGCGCCGGCCGCTTTCATGAAGCGCTTGCCCAGCAGAAAATCGCGGTTGCCGTGCATGATGTAGAGCGCGATGCCGCGCTCGGACAACGTATGAAGCAGCGCCGCCATGCGCGCGACGAACGGCTCGGCCAGCATGTCGTCGCCGATCCAGTACTCGAACAGATCGCCGAGTATGAAAACCGAATCGGCCTGCTCGGCCGTCACGCGGATGAAATGCTCGAACGCTGCGACCGTGTGCGGAATCGCCTCGCTCAAGTGAATATCGGAGAGGAAAAAAAACGGGCGTGCGGCGTGCGGGCGTTTGCCCTCGCCAGGCACGCCCGCGGCGACGCTTCGCAGCGGCGTTTCTTGCAGCATTGAAGGTGCCTGATATCAGTTCGAACGGGTCGACGCTTGGTTCACGCTGAGCTCACGCTCAGTCGACGATCACGGCCTTTTCGATCACCACGTCGTCTGCCGGCACGTCCTGATGGAAGCCCTTCGAACCCGTCTTGACCTTCTTGATTTTCTCGACGATGTCCATGCCTTCGACCACCTTGCCGAACACGGCGTAGCCCCAGCCCTGCGGCGTCGGCGACGAGTGGTTCAGGAAGTCGTTGTCGTTCACGTTGATGAAGAATTGCGCCGTGGCCGAATGCGGGTCGTTCGTGCGCGCCATGGCGATCGAGCCGTTCACGTTCTTCAGACCGTTGTTCGCTTCGTTGGTGATCGGCTCGGCCGTCGGCTTCTGCTTCATGCCGGGCTCGAAACCGCCGCCCTGGATCATGAAGCCGTCGATCACGCGGTGAAACACCGTGTTGTCGTAGTGGCCGGCTTTCACGTAGTTGAGGAAGTTTTCAACCGACTTCGGCGCCTTTTCAGCGTCCAGTTCGAGTTTGATGACGCCGTGGTTCGTATGCAGTTCAACCATGATGGAATCCTTTGATGAACGGGGTGGGTAAAAGGCGCGGCGAGCCGTCATGAGTTGACGTCGGGCCGCGCCGGGGCGTGGATTGAGCGTTGACGCTTTTTATTCAGGCGCGCTGCATGTGGCTGATTGTTGCGCGCCCCGATTGCTGCAATTACTTGCCGACGAGCGTTGCCGACTCGATCACGATCGGCTTTTGCGGCACGTCGCTCATCGGGCCGCGCGAGGTGGTCGGCGCGCCTTCGATCTTCTTCACGACGTCCATGCCGCTCGTGACCTTGCCGAACACCGCATAGCCGTTGCCGTCCGGATTCGGATAGTCGAGGCCGGCATTGTCGACCGTGTTGATGAAGAACTGCGCGGTGGCCGAATTCGGATCGCTGGTGCGCGCCATGGCGAGCGTGCCGATCGTGTTCTTCAGACCGTTACGGCTTTCGAGCACGATCGGCGCGCGCGTCGGCTTCTCCGCGAAGCTCTGCGTATAACCGCCGCCCTGAATCATGAAGCCGCGAATCACGCGATGGAAAATCGTGCCGCTGTACTGGCCGGACTTCACGTAGTCGAGAAAGTTGGCGACCGTCTTGGGCGCTTTCTCAGGATACAGCTCGACGCGGATGTCGCCTTCCGATGTCTTGAGGAGGACGGACGGATGCGCGGCTTGCGAACCGGACTGGGCAAAAGCGGGCGCGTTTGCGATCAGGGCGGCGCTGCCGAGCGCCAACATCAACCATTTCATGAAGTTCCTCGGGGTTGGAAAAACGTGTTGCGCAAAAACGTAACGGCGTATTACTTCGACGGCGCCATGTAGGGCGGCATGGCGAGCGAGCCGTTCGCGCCGCCGTACTGGAAGCTCGGCGTCTGCGTCATGTTCGAGGTGGCGCGGGCGGTGTAGTCGTCTTCCGCAGAGGCGGCCTGTCTTGCGGGCGCCTGGGTCTTGACCGGCGAAATCACCTTCTGGATCTCCGCGAGGCGCTGCGTGGTGGTGGCGCTCGCCTTGCCGAGGCTCTGCGCGCGGCGATAAGCCTCGTTGGCCATGCGCAAATACAGGTCGCCGAGATTTTCGTAAGCGAGGCCGTAGCCCGGATTGACCTTGGTCGCCGTTTCGAGCGCGGCGCGCGCTTCGGCATAACGGCCTTGCTTTGCGTAGAGCGCGGCGAGGTTGTTATACGGCTCGGGCAACTCGGGGTAGGTCTGCGTGAGTTCGGTGAACGCGGTGATGGCTTCGTCATCGCGGCCGAGGTGGGCGAGCACCGTGCCGCGCTTGAATTTCGCCTGTGCGTCGCGCGGATTCGAGGCGATGCGCGCGTCGAGCTGGGTCAATGAGGCCGCCCAGTTTTTCTGCGCGATCGACGCGTCGATTTCCGGCGTGTTGTCGCGCACGGCGGGCCCTTGTGGCAGCGTGGCGGTTTTCTGCGCGAAGGCGGCCGCGGCCGGTACGGCCGCAAGGGCCACAGCCAGGGTGGCGCGCAAGGCGAGGGCGCGCGTGGTGTGACGAACGCCGCCGTGGATCGCGCCGTGCGTCATGCCGCGCGCGACGCCGCCGAAGGCCGTCGCGGCGAGGGTCGCAGCGCTGCGCGCGCGGCCGCTTGAAGGTTTCATAGGCTCAGGTCTGGATGTTATACTCCGACCCATTCTAACAAAAGGTCTGCGCGTTCCGTCGAACCGCAAACTGTCTTTTCGCCACTCGTGGTCGTCTCCGCCTTGATCGCAGCCTGACCGCCGCACCCGTTGCACCGGTTTCGCTGTACGCGACGCACCCGCCGTCTGTTCGCTGGGCGCGGCGCGCTCGAAACACATTGCGGATTTCTTTCGGCCCACGCACCGTTCTCTATGGAATCACTGCGCATCTACAACACGCTCGCGCGTGACAAGCAAACTTTCGTGCCGCTGCAAGCCGGCGTCGTGCGGATGTACGTCTGCGGGATGACCGTGTACGACTATTGTCACGTCGGCCACGCGCGCGTGATGGTCGTGTTCGATATCGTGCAGCGCTGGTTGCGCACGCTCGGCTACGACGTGACCTACGTGCGCAATATCACGGACATCGACGACAAGATCATCCGGCGCGCAGTGGAGAACGGCGAAACGATCAAATCGCTGACCGACCGCTTCATCAAGGCGCTGCATGAAGATGCGGACGCGCTCGGCATCCAGCGTCCCGACGTCGAGCCGCGCGCCACGGACTTCATTCCCCAGATGCTCGGCATGATCGAGCAGCTCGAAGCGAACGGCTACGCCTACCAGGCGAGCGACGGCGACGTGAACTATGCGGTGCGCAAGTTCGCGAATTACGGCAAGCTCTCGGGCAAGTCGCTCGAAGATCTGCGCGCGGGCGAACGCGTCGCGGCGAACGACGCGAAGCAGGACCCGCTCGACTTCGTGTTGTGGAAGCAGGCCAAGCCGGACGAGCCGGCCGACACCGGCTGGGATTCGAAGTACGGGCGCGGCCGTCCCGGCTGGCATATCGAATGCTCGGCCATGGGCTGCACGTTGCTCGGCGAACATTTCGACATTCACGGCGGCGGCCAGGACCTGCAGTTTCCGCACCACGAAAACGAGATTGCGCAAAGTGAAGCCGCTACCGGTCAAACCTTCGTCAATTTCTGGATGCACAACGGCTACGTACAGATCGACAATGAGAAGATGTCGAAGTCGTTGAACAACTTCTTTACGATTCGCGAAGTATTGGCACAGTACGATGCCGAGGTCGTGCGGTTCTTCATCGCGCGCGCGCATTACCGCTCGCCGCTGAATTACAGCGACGTGCATATCGACGACGCGCGCAACGCCCTCACGCGTTTGTACACCGCGCTGAAGGACGTCACGCCCGACGGCGCGGAACTCGACTGGAACGAAGCGTATGCGCAGCGTTTCCAGGCAGCAATGAACGACGACTTCAACACGCCGGTTGCCGTATCGGTGTTGTTCGAGTTGGCAACTGAAGTGAACCGCACGCGCGACCCGGCGCTGGCCCGTCAATTGCGATCGCTGGGTGCTGTGATCGGACTGCTCGGCCGCGAGCCGCGCGCCTTCCTGCAGCAGGCAGCGGGGGCAGCCGCCGCTGGCGCGCTCGAGGCCGACGCGATCGAAGCGAAGATTGCCGCGCGCACGGCCGCGAAGCAGGCGAAGGACTTTGCGGCAGCAGACCGGATCCGGTCCGAATTGCTCGAGGCCGGCGTTGCACTGGAAGACAAACCCGGCGGATTGACCGAGTGGCGGCGCGTGTGAGCGCACCTCGACCGTCCCTTTGATCGACTCGCCAGGCAGGAGGCAGGATGGCAACGGCCACGAAGACGCCGGCTAAACGAGCCGCGTCTCAAACAAACGCGGCAGCCGCGGGAAAGTCGACACGTACGTCGGCTCGCACGGGCAGCGGCGTGGTAAAGAAAGCATCGTCGAACGCCGCCGGGGTGGTGGCCAAGACCGCAACGGGCACATCGAAGAAGACCACGGTCAAACGCGGGCTCAACGGTGCGTCGGTGCACGCGCCTGTTGCGAAGCGGGCGAGGACGTCGCGTGCAAAGGGCAACGGCGCTTTGCCGGTCGAACTGGCCGGCGACGTGCAGGAGCTCGCCCGCGTAACGGCCGATGGGCACGAAGGCGAAGTCGTGCGCAAAACGCGCGCGTCGTCCGCCGCGGGCGGCGAAGCGGCGAGCGCGAGCGAAGTCGCGGTGCCGGTGCAGGTCGGCGGCCTCACGCCTGAAGTCACGCGGCCCGCGTATTGGGACAAGGCGTGTGCCGATCTCGTCAAGCGCGATCGCATTCTGAAAAAACTGATTCCGAAGTTCGGTCCGGTGCATTTGCTCAGCCGCGGGGACCCGTTCGTCACGCTCGCGCGCTCGGTGGTCGGGCAGCAGATTTCGGTGGCGTCCGCGCAAGCCGTCTGGGCGAAAGTCGAGGCCGCCTGTCCGAAGCTGGTGCCGCAGCAGTTCATCAAACTCGGTCTGGACAAGCTGACCGCGTGCGGGTTGTCAAAACGTAAGGCCGAGTACGTGCTCGACCTCGCGCAGCATTTCGTTTCGGGTGCGCTGCACGTCGGCAAATGGACGTCGATGGAAGACGAGGCGGTGATCGCCGAACTCACGCAGATTCGCGGCATTGGCCGCTGGACGGCGGAGATGTTCCTGATCTTCAATTTGTCGCGTCCCGACGTTCTGCCGCTCGACGACCTCGGACTGATCCGCGCGATCAGCGTCAATTATTTCAGCGGCGAACCGGTCACGCGAAGTGAAGCGCGCGAGGTGGCCGCCAATTGGGAACCGTGGCGTACCGTCGCCACCTGGTACATGTGGCGTAGTCTTGACCCGTTGCCGGTCGACTACTGAAGAACAAGAAACGGGATCAAATCAAAAACTATCGATTATTAAAGATTGATAGTTGCGAGATGGTTTTGACATCGGCGCGCGCGGTTAGAATACGCGCTGCCGGTAAGTCCAAGGATTACAACCAATGAAGACCACCTTTCTGGATTTCGAACAGCCGATCGCTGAACTCGAAGCGAAGATCGAAGAATTGCGCTTCGTGCAGGACGATTCGGCCGTCGACATTTCGGAAGAGATCGAGCGGCTGTCCAAGAAGAGTCAACAGCTCACCAAAGATCTGTACGCGAACCTGACGCCGTGGCAGGTTTCGCAAATCGCCCGTCATCCGCAACGCCCGTACACGTTCGACTACGTGAACGAGCTGTTCACGGATTTCCACGAACTGCACGGCGACCGCAACTATGCGGACGACCTGTCGATCGTCGGCGGCCTTGCGCGTTTCAACGGCCAGGCCTGCATGGTGATCGGCCATCAGAAGGGCCGCGACACCAAGGAGCGCGCACTGCGCAACTTCGGCATGCCGCGTCCGGAAGGCTATCGCAAGGCCGAACGTCTGATGCGTCTCGCCGAAAAATTCGGCTTGCCGATTTTCACGTTCATCGACACGCCGGGCGCCTACCCGGGCATCGGTGCGGAAGAGCGCGGTCAATCGGAAGCGATCGGCCGCAATCTGTATGTGATGGCGGAACTGAAAACGCCGCTGATCGCGACGATTATCGGTGAAGGCGGTTCGGGCGGCGCGCTCGCCATTGCCGTGGGCGACAGCGTGCTGATGCTGCAATTCTCGACCTATTCGGTGATTTCGCCGGAAGGCTGCGCATCGATTCTGTGGAAGAGCGCCGCGAAAGCGCCGGAAGCCGCCGAGGCGCTCGGCCTGACCGCGCATCGTCTGAAGGCGCTCGGCCTGATCGACAAGATCGTCAACGAGCCGCTAGGCGGTGCGCATCGCGATCCGAAGGGCATGGCCGCCATGCTGCGCCGTGCGCTCGCCGATTCGCTGCGCCAGTTCCAGGGCATGAGCATCAACGACCTGCGTCAACGCCGTTTCGAACGGTTGATGTCGTACGGCAAGTTCAAGGAAACGACGCCGGGTGTCTAAGCCCGCGCGCGTTTGCTTTCGTCCTTCAGCGCCTCACGCGCGAGCGACGTGACCTCCACCGCCGAAACACCCGCCGACCGCCTCGTTCTCGAGGCGGTCGGCGTTTCGCTGTCCACGCTTGCGGCCAACGCGCGTATTGCGATTGCGTTCAGTGGCGGGGTGGATTCGAGTGTGCTGCTCGATGCCGCGGTGCGCGTCGCCGGCGCGTCGCGTTGCGTGGCGCTGCATGTGCATCACGGCCTGAGCGCTCATGCGGATGCGTGGTTCGCGCATTGCGAGGCGTTCGCGCGGGAGCGTGGCGTCGAGTTCGCGGCAGAGCGCGTCGAGGTGTCGCGCGACGCGGGCGTGAGCGTCGAAGCCGCCGCGCGCGAGGCGCGTTATCGCGCGCTGGACGCCATGTGCAGGTCGCGCGGCGTCGCCACGCTCTGGCTCGCGCAGCATGCGGACGATCAGGCTGAAACCGTGCTGTTGCAATTGCTGCGGGGCGCCGGCCTCGCCGGTCTTGCCGCGATGGCGCCCGAGTATCTGCCGGCAAGGGCGTCCGCAACGCGCGTGCGACCTCTGCTTCACTTAATGCGTGCGCAACTCGAGCAGTACGCGGGCGATCGCGCGTTGCGCTGGATCGACGACGAGTCGAACGCGGACACGCGCTATGCGCGCAATGCGTTGCGCCATGACGTGATGCCGGCGCTGGCTGTCCACTTTCCCGGCTTTCGCGACGCGCTGGCCCGCACGGCGGCGCACGCGGCGTCGGCGCAGCGTTTGCTCGATGCGCTCGCGCGCCTCGATATGGAAGGCGCATCGCGCGACGAAGGGCGCGCGCTCTCGCGCGATGCCTTGCTCGCGCTCGACGACGACCGCGCGCTCAATCTCATGCGCTACTGGATGCGCACGCTGGGTTTCGTCGCCGCGTCGAGCGCGCGTCTTGGCGATGCGCTGCGCCAACTGCGGGAAATCGGCGCCACGGACGACGGCCACGCGTTGCGCATCGATCACGCAGGCCATGCGTTGCGCAGCTATCGTGGCCTCGTGTACTGGGAAGCGGGCGACAGCCGCGATCCCGCCGACGAAACCGCGCTCGCCGCGCGCGCGGTCAGCGAACTCGCGTGGCAGGGCGAGCCGGTCTGGCGTTTGCCGCAATGGCGCGGCACGTTCGTATTCGCCGAAGCAGCCGCGGGCGACCCCGACGCGATTGCCGGCAGCGTTCTGCGGCGCGGCGTGCTGAGCGCGCGCGCGCGCAGCGGGGGCGAACGGATGCGCACAGGCGAGGCGCCCCATGCGCCGAGCCGCACGTTGAAAAACCTGTTCCAGGAACGCGGTATTCCCGCATGGAAGCGCGACGTGCCGCTGCTCTACGTCGGCGACGACCTGCTATTCGTGCCTTTGCTCGGGATAAATCGCGCGGCGTTGCCGGAACACGCCGACGGGGCCGAATCGTGCGTCAGGATCGTCTGGCGCGAGGATCTGCTGATCGCCTGACCGGCCGGTCGGCCACCCGGATGAGCTAGCCGGCAAATCCGGAAAGAGGGCGCCAATCCGCATGAAACAAGCCTTTGCGGCCCCTATTCGACCCCTCTCGATAGCCATTGCGGCTTGTCTTTTTACGCTCGATCGGGTAATTTAACTTGTTTGCCCGACCCGCTTTTGCCGTCGCTTTTACCGGTCTGCGATCGTGATCCGTCGTTTCCGATAAGCCATCAGCGATCATTCCCGGGCAAATCCGCGCGTGCTGCACGCGTGCTGCATTTACGCCGCCACACATTTTGCCGTCGTTCACAAGACGTTGCGCTCCTGTGCTTTTGTGCGGTCGTCTCCAGCGCGCCAGCGCGGTTTCTCCTCCAGTTCAGAACGACAATGGCACTCATCGTACACAAATACGGCGGCACCTCGATGGGCTCGGTCGAGCGCATCAAGAACGTCGCCAAGCGCGTCGCGAAATGGCACAAGGCCGGCCACAAGATGGTCGTCGTGCCGTCGGCGATGTCCGGCGAAACCAACCGCTTGCTCGGTCTCGCGAAAGAAATCACGGGTCAGCCGAGCCCGCGCGAACTCGACATGATCGCCGCTACGGGCGAGCAGGTCAGTTCGGGGCTGCTCGCCATCGCGCTGCAGGAAGCCGGCGTCGACGCGGTCAGCTACGCCGGCTGGCAAGTGCCGGTCAAAACGGATAGCGCATTCACGAAGGCGCGTATCAGCGAAATCGACGGCGAGCGCGTTCTGCGCGATCTCGACGCGGGCAAGGTGGTGGTGATCACCGGCTTCCAGGGCATCGATCCCGAGGGCAACATCACCACGCTCGGCCGGGGCGGTTCGGATACGTCGGCGGTCGCGGTCGCGGCTGCGCTGAAAGCCGATGAGTGCTTGATCTACACGGACGTCGACGGTGTCTACACGACCGACCCGCGCGTGGTGGAAGAAGCGCGCCGGCTCGATCGCGTGACGTTCGAAGAAATGCTGGAAATGGCGAGCCTGGGTTCGAAGGTGCTGCAGATCCGCTCGGTGGAATTCGCCGGCAAATATCAGGTGAAGACGCGCGTGCTGTCGAGCCTGACCGATCCGCTGATACCGCTCGACGCTGAAATGAAGTCGGGCACCCTGATCACTTTTGAAGAAGACGAGACCATGGAAAAAGCAGTCATCTCGGGCATCGCGTTTCAGCGCGATGAAGCGCGTATTGCCGTGATGGGTGTGCCCGACAAGCCGGGCATCGCGTATCAGATTCTCGGCCCGGTGGCGGACGCGAACATCGACGTCGACATGATCATCCAGAACCAGAGCGTGGAAGGCAAAACGGCGTTCACGTTCACGGTCGGTCGCGGCGACTATCAGCGCGCCATGGACATCCTCACGAGCCAGGTGAAAGGCCACGTGCAAGCCGAGCAGGTGTTGGGCGATCCGAAGGTGTCGAAGGTGTCGGTGGTCGGCGTCGGCATGCGCTCGCATGTCGGCATCGCGAGCACGATGTTCCGCACGCTGTCGGAAGAGGGCATCAACATCCAGATGATCTCCACCTCCGAAATCAAGATCTCGGTGCTGATCGACGAGAAGTACATGGAGCTCGCCGTGCGCGCGCTGCATAAAGCGTTCGAACTGGATCAAGCGTAATTTGCGTTGAACCACGGGGCGTACCAGAGCGCTCCGTTTGTTTTGCGTGGTCGATGTGAATAAATTGCGTCGTCAATGACAAAACTGGCACAAAAAGTGTTCGCCAGACATTGACCTTCGTGGTTCGGCCCGCTATTATCTTGGCTTCGTCGCGCTGACTCCCTGCGCGACCGAAAGTTTGGGAGACGTGGCCGAGAGGTCGAAGGCACTCCCCTGCTAAGGGAGCATCTGGGCCAAAACCTGGATCGAGGGTTCGAATCCCTCCGTCTCCGCCAGCAATGGTGGCAAACCCCGCAGAGTCTAGGCTCTGCGGGGTTTTGTTTTTGGGCGCGCTATTCAGCGCGTCGTCGAGCAGAGTGTGATGGGCTTTGCGATGGTTTCCATGTCGCCGATATTCGTCGGGCTTTCAACTCGCCTCGTTGGAATTCGGCCATCTTCACTGCCACGAGGGAAGATCGCGGCGCGGAAGCATTCGTTAAAGCGCAGACAGGGCGCGAGCGTTTCCGCGCGTCGACAACACATATCGGTAACGGAATAATGCCTGGGTATCCTACGTATGGCGTCTGTGCGGGCGAGGTCTGCTGCCGTGCGTAGCCGCTCGTCGATGCCAGCGTCGGCGCGAAGAGCGGGGGCATGGACGCGCCGTCGAATGAGGTCGCCCCGCATCGCGTCGGAAACGTCGGAAATGTCGGAAAACGGGCCGCGACGGACGCACGCGCCGGTTACAACACCACCGCTTCTTCACCGAAATTCAGTCCAATGTAACGAGACGTAACCGGCCCGTCATGAACGCGATGTTATGCATCAGTTATTACAAAGCTGAAATACGCGGAACAGCGCCTTGCGCTATATTTCCGCCAACAACACATTCTTCCAAAGGGTGATCGATGAAGTCCGCTCGTCTTGTTCCGCTTCTGATCGGGGTTTTCGCGTTGGGTGCGTCGGGTGCAGCAATGGCCGGCGGGGTCAACATCGGTGTCAACATCGGCATTCCCGCGCCGGTTTACGTCACGCCGGCACCGGTTTATGCACCGCCTCCGCCGCCTCCGCCGCCGGTCGTCTATCAGCCGGCTCCCGTGTACTACGGCGGCCCGTCGATCGTGATCGGCTGGCATGGCGACCGCTACTGGGATGGCCGCCGCTACTGGGCGCGTGATGACTGGTACCGTCATCATCCGCCGGGCCGGTACGACTACGGCCGCGACCACTACGACCATCATCGCGGCTGGCACTAAGCATCCAGGCCGCGATTGATTGATCCAAACGCGAAGTCAAAGAAAAACCGCCCGAAAGGGCGGTTTTCTATTGGGCTTCTGCAAACAAGTCTGCAACAGGCCCGCAAAAAGCAGCGGCGCCGACAGAGCGCCATCGGCTCATGCTAATGACCCACTCACTCCGCAACCGCGGCGGCCATACCGCCCACCACCGCGCTAAAGCCGCTATCGACGTGCACGATTTCCGCGGTCACCCCGGCCGCCAGATCCGACAGCAGGAAGGCCGCCGTATTGCCGACCTGCTCGATCGTGACGTTGCGCCTGAGCGGCGCATTCTGTTCGACGAACTCGAGAATCTTGCCGAATCCCTTGATGCCGCTTGCCGCCAGCGTCTTGATCGGACCCGCCGAAATGCCGTTGACGCGCACGCCTTTGGCGCCAAGCGAGACGGCCAGATAACGCACGCTGGCTTCCAGCGAAGCCTTGGCGAGACCCATGGTGTTGTAGTTCGGAATCGCGCGTTCGGCGCCGAGATAGCTGAGCGTGAGCAATGACGCGTCCGGCGTGAACATGGACTGCGCGGCCTTGGCGAGCGCGGGGAAGCTGTACGCGGAGATGTCGTGCGCGATGCGGAAATTTTCGCGCGTCATGCCGTCGAGGAAATCGCCGGCAATCGCTTCGCGCGGCGCAAAGCCGATCGAATGAACGAGACCGTCGAGGCCGTTCCAGCGTTGCTTGAGCGAGGCGAAGAGGGCGTCGATCTGCGCGTCGTCGGCGACGTCGCAGGGGAACACGAGGTTGCTGCCGAACTCGCCGGCGAACTCCGTGATGCGGTCCCTGAAGCGCTCGCCGACATAGGTGAACGCCAGCTCGGCGCCTTCGCGCCTGCAGGCTTGCGCGATACCGTATGCAATCGAGCGGTTCGACAGCAAGCCGGTCAGCAGGATACGTTTGCCAGCGAGGAAGCCCATGGAATCTCCTGATCGGCTCGGCGAGCCGCGCACGTGGATGCGGTGTGCAATGCACGTGCGGATCGCGTGAGTTTATTGGGTAGAATTCTCTCACACTGCATTCGCCCACTGACCAACAAGGCCCCTATGACAAACGGCTCGCGACGGGTTCCAACGCCTCGTGCACCCTGGTGCAGCGTGATTCACAGACCCTCGCGCGCCGGCCTCGCGATTGCGCCGCGTTCCCGGCGCTCCGCCTGTGCTGCCATGATGTGCGGCGTGCTGGCCGTGGCCGGTTTGCTCGCGGCGCCGGGAGCGCACGCGGTCTATGCGATCGCTCAATACGGCGACCCGAAATATCCGGCGGATTTCAAGCACTTCGACTACGTCAACCCGGAGGCGCCGAAAGGCGGCACGCTGGTGCTGGCCAATCCGAGCCGTCTTACCAGCTTCGATAAATTCAATCCGTTCACGCTGCGCGGCAATACCGCGCCCGGTGTGGACCTGATGTTCGAAAGCCTGACCACCGGCAGCAGCGACGAAGTGGCGTCCGCCTACGGGCTGCTCGCGGACGACATCAGCATCGCGCCGGATGGCCTGTCCGTCACCTTCCACATCAATCCGCGCGCGCGCTTTTCGAACGGCGATGCGGTCACCGCCGACGACGTCAAGTTTTCGCTCGATACGCTGAAAAGCCCGCAGGCCGCGCCGCAATTCGCATCGATTTTCGGCGAGATCACGCGCGCGGTGGTGGTCGACCCGCACACGATCCGCTTCGAGTTTCACCAGCGCAATCGCGAGTTGCCGCTGCTGGCGGGCGGCATGCCGGTGTTCTCGCGCAAGTGGGGGATGAAGCCGGACGGCAGCCGGATTGCGTTCGACCAGCTGGCGTTCGAAAAACCAATCGGCAGCGGCCCGTACCTGATCGAGCAATACGACAACGGCCGCACGATCACGTACCGGCGCGACCCGAATTACTGGGGCGCGGCGTTGCCAGTGCGGGTCGGCACCAACAACTTCGATCACATCGTCTACAAGCTGTATTCGGATAGCACGGCGCGCCTGGAGGCGTTCAAGGCCGGCGAGTACGACGCGTTGGTCGAGTACGTCGCGCGCAATTGGGTGCGGCGCGATGTCGGCAAGAAGTTCGATAATGGCGAGCTCATCAAGCACGTGTTTGCGCAACATAACGGCACCGGCATGCAGGGCTTCATGCTGAATACGAGGCGGCCCTTGTTTCAGGACGTGCGCGTGCGCAAGGCGCTCGATCTCGCGCTCGACTTTCAGTGGCTCAATCGCCAGTTGTTCTTCAATCAGTACACGCGTATCGACAGTTTTTTTGCCAACACCGATCTGCAGGCGAAGGGGCTGCCTTCGCCGGGTGAGCTGGCGTTGCTGGAACCGTGGCGCGCGAAGCTCGACCCCGCGGTGTTCGGGCCGCCGCCGAAGCAACCGGACACCGACCCGCCCGGTTCGCTGCGCGCCAATCTGTTGCAGGCGCGCGCGCTGTTGCAACAGGCCGGCTGGACCTACCGCGACGGCGCTTTGCGCAACGCCAAAGGTGAACCGTTCCGCTTCGAAATTCTCGACGACTCCGGCTCGTCCGCGCAGATGGAGCCGATCGTCGCGACATTCATCCGCAATCTGCAGAAGCTCGGTATCGAGGCCACGTTTCGCGTGTCGGATTTCGCGGTGTATCAGAAGCGTCTGGACAGCTTCGATTTCGACACCACCACGATTCGCCTGCCGGACGTGCAGGTGCCCGGTTCGGAGCAGATTGAGCGCTTTGGCAGCAAGGCGGCGGATACGCAAGGTTCCGGCAACGTGATCGGGCTGAAGTCACCCGCGGTCGATGCCATCCTGAACGCGCTCGTGCATGCGCAGACGCGCGAGCAACTGATCGACGCCACGCACGCGCTCGACCGCGTGCTGATGCATGGCTACTATGTGGTGCCGCATTGGTACAGCGCGACGCATCGGGTGGCGTTCAAGCGCGGCCTCGCGTGGCCGGAAACATTGCCCCTGTACTATTCAGCGGAAGGCTGGATCACGTCGACCTGGTGGTTTGCCCAGCCGCAGCCGCAAGCCCAGGCCCAGGCCCAGCCGCGCTAACGCGCCATTCATTCATCGCCTTCGCACCGGAACGCCGCCATGTGGAGCTACATCCTCAAACGTCTGTTGCTCATGATTCCGACCTTGCTCGGCGTGCTGACGCTGACCTTCGCCGTGATCCAGTTCGTCCCCGGCGGTCCGGTCGAGCAGATGCAGCACGAGTTGCGCAAAGGCGCGGAGACCGGCGCGCCGTTCGGCCTGCGCTCGCATAGCGGCGTCGACGCGCAGCAGATTGCGCAACTGAAAGCGCTGTACGGTTTCGACAAACCGCCGCTCGAACGCTACGGGCTGATGCTCAAGCGCTTCTCGACTTTCGATCTCGGCCAGAGTTACTTCCGCCATCAAAGCGTGTGGTCGCTGATCGTCTCCAAGCTGCCGGTGTCGATCAGCATTGGCTTGTGGACGTTCTTTCTGACCTATCTGATATCGGTGCCGCTCGGCATTGCCAAGGCGATCCGCAACGGCTCGCGTTTCGATGTCGCGACGAGCCTCGTGGTGCTGATCGGCTACGCGATTCCGGGCTTCGTGCTAGGCGTGCTGCTGCTCGTGCTGTTCGGCGGGGGCACGTTCCTGCAACTCTTTCCGCTGCGCAATCTCACGTCGGACAACTGGGCGCAATTGAGTGTCGCCGGCAAGGTGCTCGACTATCTGTGGCATATCGCGTTGCCGATCACGGCCTCGGTGGTGGGCAGTTTCGCGGTGGTCACCATGCTGACGAAGAACGCCTTTCTCGACGAGATCCGCAAACAGTACGTGCTGACCGCGCGCGCCAAAGGTCTGTCGGAAAAGCGCGTGCTGTGGAAGCACGTGTTCCGCAACGCGTTGTTGCCGCTGATCGTCGGTTTCCCGGCGGCGTTCATCGGTGCGTTCTTTACCGGCAGTCTGCTGATCGAGACGCTGTTTTCGCTCGACGGCCTTGGGCTGCTGTCGTACGAATCGGTGGTGCGGCGCGACTATCCGGTCGTGCTCGGCACGTTGTATCTGTTCACGCTGATCGGTCTTGCGACCAAGCTGATCTCCGATCTTTGCTATGTGTGGGTCGATCCCCGCATCCAATTCGAACAACTGGAGCGCTGATGAATCGAGCCCGTCTTTCCGCCGATGCGTCGGCGCGCGCCGAAACCGCGCGCGCGTTCGTCTCGCCTTCGCCCGCGCGCCGTGTGTGGCAGCGCTTTCGCCAGCAGCGTCTGGGCTACTGGAGCCTGATCGTGTTCGTCGTGGCGTTCGCGGCGAGCCTGGCGGGTCCGCTGTGGTCGAACGACAAGCCGCTCGTGGTGCGCTATGACGGCAACCTGTATTTCCCGATGTTCAAGACGTACGCAGAGACCACGTTCGGCGGCGATTTCCCGACACCGGCCGACTATCTCGATCCGTATGTCAAGCAGCGTTTCGACACGCCGGGCAATTTCGCGCTGTATCCGCCGAATCGCTATTACTACGATACGTTGAATTACTTTTCGAAGGCGCCGAACCCGGCGCCGCCGTCGCGCGACAACTGGCTCGGCACCGACGACCGCGGGCGCGACCTGTTCGCGCGTCTTCTGTACGGCTTTCGCGTCTCGGTGGAGTTCGGGTTGGTGCTCACGCTGATCGGTACGATTTTCGGCATTGCGGCGGGCGCCGTGCAGGGTTATTTCGGAGGACGTATCGATATCGTCGGGCAGCGCCTGATCGAAATCTGGAGCGCGATGCCCGAACTTTATTTGCTGATCATCTTTTCGTCGATCTTCGAGCCGGGCTTCATCCTGCTGATCGTGCTGCTCTCGCTGTTCGGCTGGATCGGCCTGTCCGACTACGTGCGCGCGGAGTTTCTGCGCAATCGCCATCAGGACTATGTGCGCGCGGCGCGCGCGATGGGGCTGTCGAACTGGCAGATCATGTGGCGGCATGTCCTTCCCAATAGCCTGACGCCGGTGATCACGTTTCTGCCGTTTCGCATGAGCGGGGCCATTCTCGCGCTGACTAGCCTCGACTTTCTGGGTCTGGGCGTGCCGTCGCCGACGCCGAGCCTCGGTGAGCTGCTCGCGCAAGGCAAGGCGAATCTCGACGCGTGGTGGATTTCGCTGTCTACCTTCGGCGTGCTGGTGGCGATGCTGCTGCTGCTGACCTTCATGGGCGATGCGCTGCGCAACGCGCTCGACACGCGCATCTCCGATGCCATGCGCGCCGGAGGCAATCAATGAGCGCCGGCCCGCAGAACAACGTATCCCAGACCGCGGCGCCGCTGCTCGAACTGGAGCATCTGCACGTGAGCTTCGGCGGCACCATCGCGGTGAGCGACGTCACGCTCGCGATCCAGCGCGGCGAACGGGTGGCGCTGGTCGGCGAATCGGGGTCGGGCAAGAGCGTGACCGCGCTGTCGATCCTGCGTCTGCTGAGCGACGCGCAGGTGAGCGGCTCGATCCATTTCGACGGCGAGGACCTGCTCGCCAAAAGCGAGCGCGAGATGCGCGGCATGCGCGGCTCCGATATCGCGATGATCTTCCAGGAGCCGATGACCGCGCTCAATCCGCTCTATACGGTCGGCGACCAGATCGCGGAAACCATCGTCGCGCATGACGGCGTGAGCGCGCACGAGGCGCGCAAGCGCGCGGTGGCGCTGCTGGGGCGTACCGGCATCGCCGAGCCGGGCAAGCGCGTGAACAGCTATCCGCATCAGCTTTCCGGCGGCCAGCGTCAGCGCGCGATGATCGCGATGGCGCTGGCGTGCCGTCCGCGTCTTCTGCTGGCCGACGAGCCGACCACGGCGCTCGATGTGACGATTCGCGCGCAGATTGTCGAATTGCTGCTCGAGTTGCAACGCGACGAAGCGGAAAAACGCGGCATGGCTGTGCTGCTCATCACGCACGATCTGAATCTGGTGCGCCACTTCGCGCAACGCATCGCGGTGATGGAGAAGGGTGTTCTGGTGGAAAGCGGGCCGGTCGAACAGGTGTTCGGGGCGCCGCAGCATCCGTACACGCAACGTCTGCTGGCGAGCCGCCCGCAACGCACGGTCGTGCCCGTGCTGCCGATCGCGCCGGTGCTGCTCGAAGCGCGCGAGATCTCGGTCGATTTCAAAACGAAGCTGCCGGGTTTCAGCGGCTGGTTTCGCGCGGGGCGGTTTCGCGCGGTCGCGGACGCGAATGTGTCGGTGCGCCAGGGCGAGACCCTCGGGATCGTCGGCGAATCGGGTTCGGGCAAATCGACGCTGGCGATGGCGTTGCTCGGTCTGCAACGCACCACGCATGGCGAGATCGAGTTTCAGGGCAGGCCGCTCGGCAGCTACCGCGGCGCCGAACAGACCGCCTTGCGCTCGAACATGCAGGTCGTCTTTCAGGACCCGTTCAGTTCGCTTTCGCCGCGCCAGACCATCGAGCGGATCGTCGGTGAAGGGCTCGCGCTGCACCGGCCGGACATGACGCCGCAAGCGCGGCGCGACAAGGTGATCGCCGTGCTGCGCGAAGTCGGCCTCGACCGCACGGTGCTGCAACGCTATCCGCACGAGTTCTCCGGCGGCCAGCGTCAGCGGATTGCGATTGCCCGCGCGCTGGTGCTGGAGCCACGCATCCTGATCCTCGACGAACCGACCAGCGCGCTCGACGTTTCCATCCAGCAGCAGGTGCTCAAACTGCTCGCCGGGTTGCAACAGAAGTACAACCTGGGCTTCGTATTCATCAGCCATGATCTGGCTGTGATCGGGGCGATGGCGCATCGGGTCGCGGTCATGCAAAACGGTTCGATCGTCGAAACCGGCGAGGTTGAGAAAATTTTTGCGACACCCGCGCACCCGTACACTCGAAAGCTACTGAAAGCAGCGCTTGATCATTGATTTTTCACCCTTTCACCAATTGAGTGCGTGTCTCGATTGAATTTTTCTATTTGTTTTGACACGTGAATACTTACTGGCTAGTATCGACCAAACTTTTTCCGTAGCTCTCTGATTTTTAGGCAAAAAATACCGACCAATGCAGCACAGAAACCTAACCCAGGCTTGCACGCGCGTCGTCGCCGGGATGTTCATTGGCGTCTTGATGGCAGCAGCTCCCGGCGCGTTCGCCGACGAAGTAAGCAGTTTCAATCAGAATGCCTTATATTCGACCCCCAACGGGTCGAATTCTTTGACCACTCCCAGTTCGCAAGCCACCGCGCCGGATAGCGAGAGCGGCGCCAAATCGTTCCTCTCCGGCATGGCCGGAAAAGCGGGCGACGTGGTCGTCGGCGCGCTGAACATGATCGGCGTGCGCTACCGCTGGGGCGGCAACACGCCGGATTCCGGGCTCGATTGCAGCGGCTTTGTGCGCTATGTGTTCCAGGACACGCTCGGTATGGCGTTGCCGCGCCGCGCCGAGGAAATGAGCCGTGTCGGCGAGAAGGTTCGCGTGAGCGACCTGAAGCCGGGCGATCTGGTGTTCTTCAACACCATGCGCCGCACGTTCTCGCACGTGGGCATTTACATCGGCGACAACAAGTTCGTGCATTCGCCTTCCACCGGCAGCACGATCCGTGTCGACGACATGGATAGCGGCTACTGGGAAAAGCGCTTCACGGGCGCCCGCCGGATCGAAACCTCCTATCAGGACGGCCAGGATCTGCGCAAGCGTGTGAACGCGGCGATCGGCGGCAATCAGTAACGGATTGCGCGGCCCGATTGGTGGACCGGTTTGTGGGCCGGTTTGTGGGCCATTCGGCGGCGGTTCCAGTGTAAAAAAGCCTGCTTCGAATGAAGCAGGCTTTTTGCATTTGAGCGGCGGCTGACAAAACCGCCGGGCGCCACGCTCCCAGGTCGGCTTACGCCGCGGCGCGGCTCGCCGCCAGCTTGCGTTGCAACTCCGGCATCATCTTCGCCACCGCCTCTTCGCCCGCCAGAATCGCGGCGTTGCGTTGGGAGAAATCGCTGCCGCTCATGGCGACGAGGTTCGGCCGGATCACGACGTCGGCGTATTTGTCGAGTTCATAGGCCTTGATGGTTTGGCCCATGATCGTGAAGGTCTGCATCAGCACGTCGAACGAGCTGGCCGTCAGGCCGCTTTCCGGGCGCTGAGAGATATCCACCGCGATCACGAAGTCCGCGCCCATCTTGCGCGCGAACGACGCCGGCACCGGGCTGACGAGGCCGCCGTCCACGTACTCGCGCCCGCCGATCTTCACCGGCTCGAAAATGGACGGCACGCTGCACGACGCGCGCACCGCGACGCCGGTGTTGCCGCGCTGAAACAGGATCGGCTGGCCGCTCTTCAGGTCGGTGGCGACCACGCCGAGCGGCTTGGCCATTTTCTCGATCGGGCGGTTGTTGAGCGTGGTGTTCAGATAGTTCTGCAGCGCGACGCCTTGCAGGAAGCCGCGGGTGCGAAACGGCATGGCCCAATCGCTGATCGATGCTTCGTCCATGGTCAAGGCGAGCTTGTTCAGCGCAAAGCCGTTCATGCCCGAGGCGTACAGCGCGCCGACCACCGAGCCGGCACTCGTGCCGGCCACCAGGTCGATCTGGATATTGCGCGCCTCGAGCCCCTTGATCACACCGATGTGCGCGAAGCCTCGCGCGGCGCCGCCGCCGAGCGCGAGCGCGACGCGCAGCGGCCGCTGCGGCTTGTCGAGCGGCGGCGTATTCGTGGCGGGCGTGAGGGGCGTGCCGGCGACGGGCGTGCTATCGGTTTTGCCGCCGGTCGTGGTGCAGGCGGCCAGTACCGCGGAGGCGGCGGCCAATGAAAAATTGCGGCGGGCAAGGCGGGGCGATGAGGGCTTCAACGAGTTCTCCAGCAACGGCGCGGGCCACGCGCCAGGCGTCACCCGGGCCGCGATCAGGCGGATAGTCAGACGGCAGGATCGCCGGCGGCGATTCCATGCGCTGTGGATCCAACTCCGGCCGCAGCGCGCGCACATCATAAATCAAAGCTCGGCGCCCGCGGCGGCGCGGTAATGAAACGTTGCAGAGTCAGTCCTCGGGTCCCGCAAGGCGCGGCACGCGGGGCGCATCGGCCGTTCGGACGAGGGCAGGCAACCCGCGTGCGGAAGGTATAATTCGCCTCTCGCATTTATTTCCTTCGTGTCCATGCGCGGCGCCTGTGCGCCGCATGGGTGCGCTCCGCTGCCGCGCTTCACGGGCGATATCCGCCCGGGCGCCGGCGCCCGTCCTCCGAGTAACCGCTAATGACCACCTCCGTTCGTACCCGTTTCGCACCGAGTCCCACCGGCTTCATCCACCTCGGCAACATTCGCTCCGCGCTTTACCCGTGGGCGTTCGCGCGCAAGATGAAAGGGACCTTCGTGCTGCGGATCGAGGACACCGACGTCGAGCGTTCCACCACCGAATCCGTCGACGCCATTCTGGAAGGCATGGCGTGGCTCGGCCTCGATTTCGACGAAGGTCCGTTCTACCAGATGCAGCGCATGGACCGTTACCGCGAAGTGCTCAAGCAGATGCAGGACGCGGGCCTGGTGTACCCGTGCTACATGTCGACGCAAGAACTCGACGCACTGCGCGAGCGTCAGCGCGAAGCCGGCGAAAAGCCGCGCTATGACGGCACCTGGCGTCCGGAGCCGGGCAAGGTCCTGCCTGAGCCGCCGGCGGGCGTGCAGCCGGTTCTGCGCTTCCGTAACCCGCTCAACGGTGTGGTGGCATGGGACGACGCGGTGAAGGGCCGCATCGAGATCTCGAACGAAGAGCTCGACGACCTCGTGATCGCGCGCCCGGACGGCACGCCGACCTACAACTTCTGCGTGGTGGTCGACGACCTGGACATGCGCATCACACACGTGATTCGCGGCGACGATCACGTCAACAACACGCCGCGGCAGATCAACATTCTGCGCGCGCTCGGCGGCGAGCCGCCGGTCTATGCGCACTTGCCGACCGTGCTGAACGAGCAGGGCGAGAAGATGAGCAAGCGCCACGGCGCGATGAGCGTGATGGGTTATCGCGACGCCGGTTACCTGCCCGAGGCGGTGGTCAACTATCTGGCGCGTCTGGGCTGGTCGCATGGCGACGCGGAAATCTTCTCGCGGGAACAGTTCGTCGAGTGGTTCGATCTGGAGCATCTGGGCAAGTCACCCGCCCAATACGACCACGACAAGCTGAACTGGCTGAATGCGCACTACATCAAGGAAGCCGACAACGCGCGCCTCGCGGAGTTGGCGAAGCCGTTCTTCGCCGAGTTGGGTATCGACGAAGCCGCGCTCGCTCAGGGTGCCGATCTGACAGCCGTGGTGGGTTTGCTGAAGGATCGCGCATCGACGGTGAAGGAGATCGCCGGGAACGCCGCGATGTTCTATCGCACGCCGGCGCCTGATGCCGAGTCCCTCGCGCAACACGTGACCGACGTGGTGCGCCCGGCGCTCGCCGATCTGGCCGCTGCGCTGAAGACCGTGGAGTGGACCAAGGAAGCAATCGCCGCCGCGTTGAAGGCGACGCTCGGCGCCCATAAGCTGAAGATGCCGCAGTTGGCCATGCCGGTGCGTCTACTGGTGGCGGGCACCACGCATACGCCGTCCATCGACAGCGTTCTGATGCTGTTCGGGCGTGATGTCGTCGTGGGTCGTATCGAAAAAGCGCTGTCCTGAGCGCGTTCGCCCATGCCTTGAGCGGGTTTGCATGTGACTTGTGAAAAAAGTCGCATGCAATTGCTCAAAGGGTATTTACAAAGCGCAAATTGGCCTCTAGAATCTCGTTTCTGTTCTGCAAGGGGGGTATAGCTCAGCTGGGAGAGCGCTTGCATGGCATGCAAGAGGTCAGCGGTTCGATCCCGCTTACCTCCACCATCAGAGCAGAGTGAAGTTGTTCCGAAGTCTGGAACTTGTAGCAAAAAAGACTTCACAAACAGTTGTAACGTAGTTAGAATATCGGTCTTTGCTGCTGACGAAACGGAAGTTGGCGGGAGTTAGCAGCAAGATAAAGACAGATCTGAAAAGATTATGTCCCCTTCGTCTAGAGGCCTAGGACATCACCCTTTCACGGTGAGTACAGGGGTTCGAATCCCCTAGGGGACGCCAAACATCAGCGTCGCTTTAGTGTTCCGAGTTCAACTCGGTGGGCAGTAAAGCAGTGCAGCTTGCAGAGAAATAACCGACGCTCGCAAGCGAGGGTGTAAAGACTGGAGTGGTAGTTCAGTCGGTTAGAATACCGGCCTGTCACGCCGGGGGTCGCGGGTTCGAGTCCCGTCCACTCCGCCAGACAAAGCCCGTTCATCCAAACTTGAACGGGCTTTTTCATTAAAGGTGTAAGCAGTACGTTGTCCCCTTCGTCTAGAGGCCTAGGACATCACCCTTTCACGGTGAGTACAGGGGTTCGAATCCCCTAGGGGACGCCAGCATATCGGCGTCGTTCGGTTGGAAGTTTGAACGGTGCAGCGGTCAATGAGCCAGTCTCATCAACCGCCATGCGAAAATCTGGAGCGGTAGTTCAGTTGGTTAGAATACCGGCCTGTCACGCCGGGGGTCGCGGGTTCGAGTCCCGTCCGCTCCGCCAGATTTGAGAAAGCCCACTTCGAAAGAAGTGGGCTTTTTTTATTCCGCTATCCATTGCGCCTGGGTATGCTCGGGACAAACAGCCATTGCCAGCGGGCGTGGCCTGTTTTACCGTTGATCCGACTCATCTCCGTCGCTCCGCCATGTTCGATCCCACCGAAGCTCCGTTGGCGTTTCACCTGCGCAAAGCCAGCATGGACGATTTCGAGTTCGCCGAGGCGCTGACTCGCAACAACATGGGCGGTTACTATCGTCGCCACCATCTCGTCTGGCGTGGCGATCTGTTTCTCGGCAGCTGGCGCGAGTCGGAGAATTTCATTCTCGAGGTGGACGGCACGCCGATCGGCGTGCTGCGCATCACGCAAGAGGGCGATTCGCTGCATATCCGCGACGTGCAGATTGCCGAAGGCCATCGCCGGCTCGGCGCCGGCACGTATCTGCTCGATGTCTCGCATCAATGGGCCCGCGAGCGTGGGCTGCGCGAGTTGCAGTTGCGGGTATTCGTCGACAATCCCGCCGCACGGCTCTATCAGCGCAAAGGCTACAAGCTGACCGGCCCACGTCTTGCGCAGCTCGGCGCAATCCGTCATCTGGCACGACGGGTTTAGTTGCGGCTTAGTTGCGGCTTAGTTGCCGCTTAGTTGCCGCTCAGTTGTCTATTGGTTGCCGCGGCTGAGGCGTCGGATCCCCGGCGGCGCGTTTGGCAGATCGGGTTCGATACGCGGGTCTTTACCCGCTCAGTCTGCGTTCAGTATCGCTCGATGCATCGGCGCGGTCCTGCGCCGCGGTCTCGCTATCCGTCCCCGTGTCGCCATGCTCGCCATCTCCCACGCGATGTTCCGAGCCACGCTCGATGAACGCGCGTGGACTTTCGCCGAACGCACGGCGAAACATCGCGGAGAAGGCGCTCTGACTCTGATAGCCCAGTTCCAGCGCGACATGCGAGAGCGGCCGCCCCTGGCTCAACAGCGGAATCGCGCGCGCCAGAATCGCCTGCTGGCGCCATTGCGAAAAACTCACCCCCAGCTCCTGGCGAAACAGCCGCGCAATGGTGCGCGTGCTCGCGCCCACGCTGGACGCCCATTGTTCGAGCGACTCGCCATGCGTCGGATCCGCGATCACCGCTTCGCACAGCGCGCGCAGGCGCTTTTCGTTGGGCATTGGCACCGACAGCGGCAGCGGTTCCGAGCGGGTCAATTCGTCGAGTGCGAGCGCGCCGAGCAACTGCTCGCGCGTGGCCGAGATGCCCGGCGTGTCGAGCGCGGCGATCACTTCGCGCAGCAGATCCGAGACTTCGACCACGCGCGGTGTATCGAGCCCGGCCGGCACCGTGCTCTCGGAGATATAGAGCGTGCGCAGGAATGCGTCTTCGACGGCGACGACTTCGTGCGTCACATGCGGCGGCACCCAGATTGCGCGCGATGGCGGCACCATCCACGTGGTGCCGGTCGTCGCGACCCGCAGCACGCCGCGCGACGCATAGGCCACCTGCGCCCACGCATGCGTGTGACGGGCGATGCGCCAGCCCGAGGGCATCTGCCGCGAGCGCACGCGGATGGGATGCGTTTCGGTCGGCTGGAACTCGGGCGGAATGTCGGCAAAGCGTACGAAGCTCGACAGCTCCGTGTCGACGGACGAAGTCATGGTGAAGATCGATCCCGATAACGGAACGCGAAAAGCGCGGACCCAGAAGTGATGCGAAGGCGCCGCCATGCGAAACCCGCTACGGCAAACCGCCGCGGGTTTCTCATTGTAGGTGTTGCGTGGCAGCCGGCGTTGCATAATGTCCCGATGCCCACATCCGAGGAGAACTCCATGAGCTTTGCCACCACGGACTTGTGCGACGCGCACGAGGACCAACTGGCGCTCGGCACGTTGCGCGTGCTCGAGCCGGTCTTTCACCTGTTTAGCCGCGCCGAGTGTTTCAGCGGTGAAGCGGTGACGCTGAAGGTATTCGAGGACAACGCGCTCGTGCGCGCCACGCTCGAAGAGCAGGGCGCGGGCCGCGTGCTGGTGGTCGACGGCGGCGGCAGCCTGCGTTGCGCACTGGTGGGCGGCAACCTCGCGCAGATCGCGCAACAGAACGGCTGGGCGGGCATCGTCCTGAACGGCTGTGTGCGCGATACGCTGGAGCTCAATGAAGTCGACGTCGGCATCGCGGCTTTGGCCACCTGCCCGCGGCGCGGCCAGAAGCTCGGCACCGGCGAGCGTGGCGTGGCGGTGCAATTGCCCGGCGCGCTGGTGCGTCCCGGGGAATGGATTTACGCGGATATCGACGGCGTGCTCGTGGCGAGCGCGGCGCTGAATTGAACTGAACCTCAGCCAGGGCTCGGGCTCGAACTCGAACAGAATCACGAGTCACCCGAGCCCCTATTCAAGGAGAGCAAACGACGATGCAGACCGTCTTTGTATACGGCACATTGCGCGCCGGTGAAGTGAACGACATCAGCCAGGCGGCCGCGCGCAACGAGATTGCCGCGCCCAATCTGCTCGGCACCGCCACGGTCCGCGGCCATCTGTTCGATTTCGGCCTGTACCCGGGCCTCGTGGTCGACGAAGCCGGTGTCGACGTGATCGGCGACGTCTATGAAATCGACGACCAGCTGGTCGCGGTGCTCGACGAAATCGAGGCGGTCTACCCGGGCGTCGAGGATCGTTTTCTCGCGCGCGAAGTGATGGTGAAAGTTGATGGCAATGTGGTGAACTGCCGCTTCTATCCCGTTGCGCCGAATGCGGTGAAGGGCTTGCCCGAAATCAGATCGGGCGACTGGGTCGAGTACCGCAGCACGCGCTGACCCACGTGCAAACCGAAGCGCAAACCACGCGCGTCACGCGCGCATAAAAAAACGGCCCGGCAAGCCTGCGCCTGTCGGGCCGCCGGTCGGTCAGCCTTGCGACTCAAGCCGCCTTCGCGCTCTGTATGAGACGCGAAGGCGGGCTTGCTACTGCGTCGTCCTTCACTCATGCACTGCTCACGCACTGCTCATGCACCTGATGTCACTCAGGTGCATGAGGCTCGATGGCGGCCTCAGATTTCCTCGTACAGCGGCAACGTCAGGAAGTCGGTGAACTGCTCCGACGTCGACATTTCCTCGAAGATCTGCGCTGCGCGCTCATACGGCTTCGTATCGCCGCCCACGGCCTGCTTCACCTTGTCGAGTTCCTGCGCCGACAACTCGCGCACCAGCTCGGCCGTCACCTTGCGGCCGTCGTCGAGCTTGCCCTTCGGCGAGCGGATCCATTGCCATACCTGCGAGCGCGAGATTTCCGCGGTGGCGGCGTCTTCCATCAGGTTGTGAATCGGCACGCAGCCGTTGCCGGTGAGCCACGCGCCCAGGTAGTGAATGCCGACGTTGATGTTGTTGCGCAGGCCGGCCTCGGTGATCGGCGTTTCCGGGCGGAAGTCCATCAGGTCGGTCGCCGTGACAAGCACGTCGTCGCGTTGCTTGCCGATCTGGTTCGGCTTGTCGCCGAGCACCTTGACGAACTCTTCCATCGCGATGGGCACGAGGCCCGGATGCGCGACCCAGCCGCCGTCGTAGCCGTCGCCGGCATCGCGCGCCTTGTCCGAGCGCACGCCGGCCATCGCCTTGTCGTTCGCGGCCGGATCGTTCTTGATCGGAATCAGCGCGCTCATGCCGCCGATCGCCGGCGCATTGCGGCGATGGCAGGTCTTCAGCAGCAGCAGCGCGTAGGCCCGCATGAACGGCGCGGTCATCGTGATCTGCGAGCGGTCGGCCAGACAGAAGTCACGGTCGGCCTTGAACTTCTTGATCGCGGAGAAGATGTAATCCCACCGGCCGGCGTTCAGGCCCGAGCTGTGTTCGCGCAGCTCGTACAGGATCTCGTCCATTTCGAAGGCGGCGACGATCGTTTCGATCAGCACGGTCGCGCGAATCGTGCCGCGGGGCACGCCGACCGCTTCCTGCGCGGCGACGAAAATGTCGTTCCACAGACGCGCTTCGAGATGGCTCTCCATCTTCGGCAGATAGAAGTACGGGCCCGAGCCGCGCGCGACCAGTTCCTTCGCGTTATGCACCATGAAGAGCGCGAAGTCGAAGACGCCGCCCGACACGCGCTTGCCGTCCACCTTCACGTGCTTCTCGTCCAGATGCCAGCCGCGCGGACGCACGATCAGCGTGGCGACCTTGTCGTTCAGCGTGTACGACTTGCCGTTCTGTTCCAGCGAAATCGTGCGGCGCACTGCGTCCTTCAGATTGATATGGCCGGTGATCTGGTTATCCCAGCTCGGCGCATTCGAATCTTCGAAATCGGTCATGTACGAATCCGCGCCCGAATTCAGCGCGTTGATGATCATCTTGCGCTCGACCGGGCCGGTGATTTCCACGCGGCGGCATTGCAGATCCTGCGGCAGCGGCGCGATGGTCCAGTCGCCTTCCCGCACGCTTTTCGTTTCGGCAAGAAAGTCGGGACGCTCGCCGGCGTCGAGGCGCTTCGTGCGCTCCGCGCGTGCCTGCAACAACTGCTGACGGCGCGGCTCGAAACTGCGGTGCAGCGCGGCGACGAGTTCGAGCGCTTCGCGCGTGAGAATCGCTTCATAGCCCGGCTTGATCTCAGCCGTGATTTCCATGCCTTGCGGCAGTTGCAACGATGAATGCGATGACTGCGGGTTCGCCATGTTTTCTCCTTGGTCGGTCAGATTGCAAATACAAATGTTGAAAATGCGATTGATGTGCGTCGCGCCTTCCAGAGGGAGCCGTCACGCGCCAGGGCTGTGGCGTGTGCGGCTGCCGCCGGCGCCGCTGGTGCGGCCGGGCGACGCGGGGGTCTTCAGAAAAGCGAGCAGATCGGTCATGCCTGCGCCCGCGCCATGCGGCGTGACGCCGAGTTCTTCGGCTGGTGCGTTTTGCCGGTTGAGCCAGAAAGTCGTGAAGCCGAACCACGTCGCGCCCGCCACGTCCCACCCGTTCGACGACACGAAGACGAGCTCGCGCGGCGCCGCACCGAAGGCGTATGTGCCGAGCGCATAAGCCGCGGGCGAGGGCTTGTAGGCGCGCACGGCGTCGACGGATAGCACGTGGTCGAACAGGCCCGTCATGCCGGCGCTTTTTACGGCGATGTCGAGCATTTGCGGATTGCCGTTCGAGAGAATTGCGAGACGCGGGCGCAAGGCCGATTCGCCGCCCGCGGACGGCGCGGAGCTTAACGGCTCGTCGCGCAACTGGCGCAGCGCGGGCACGGCGTCGGGGAAAGCGGACAGGCACGCATATTCGTCCATCAGACGTTTTTCGGCGGTGCGGCCGAGCGTGAGCTGAAGTTTTTTCGCGGCGAAGCGCAATGCGTCGAGCGTGATGTCCCAGAACGGCCGGTAGTGCGCACCGGGGTTGCCCGCCGGACCGGCGAGCGTGCGCAACTGCGTGTATTCGATCTGTTTTTGCCGCCACAACTGCGAGAGCGCATGGCCGTGGCCTGGGAACATCTGCTCCGCGGCAGCAATCACCGAATGCACGTCGAAGAGCGTGCCGTACGCGTCGAAAATCACTGCTTTGGGGGAGAGTGTCGTTGTGGCCGACATTGCCGTGCGCTCCTATCAGAGGTCAGGACGAATTGTATTAGTGATGCTCTGCGCTAAAAAAGAGGCTAAACATCACTTGATCTTTTACTTTCATGCACCTAATCTGACGCGCACCGACCACCTTCTGCGCGTCGCGTCTCAAGGAAAATGCCTTGATGGGACGGCGCGGCCCCCTCGCTTATGGACCGTTTCAAGCAGATCGAGACTTTCGTGACCGTCGCAGCCAAAGGCAGCCTGTCTGCCGCGGCTTCGGCGGAAGGCGTCGCGCCGGCCATCATCGGCCGGCGCATCGACGCGCTCGAAGAGCGCCTCGGCGTCAAATTGCTGGTGCGCACCACGCGCAAGCTCACGCTGACCTTCGAAGGCTCGGCCTTTCTGGAAGACTGCCAGCGCATCATTCACGAGATGCAGAACGCGGAGGCCAGCGTGTCGGCCGGCGGCGTCAAGGCAAGCGGCCATCTGCGGCTCTCCGCGCCGGCTGGCTTCGGACGCCGGCACGTCGCGCCGCTGGTCCCGGCGTTCACCGTCGCCCATCCGGACGTGTCGATCACGCTCGACCTGTCCGACCGGCTCGTCGATCTGGTCAACGAGGGTTTCGATTGCGCCGTGCGTCTGGGCGAACTGCCGGATTCGTCGCTGGTGTCGCTCAAGCTCGGCGAGAACCGCCGGGTCTGCGTGGCGTCGCCGTCCTACCTGAGCCGGCGCGGCGCGCCGCACAGCCTCGCCGACCTCGCGCATCACAACTGTCTCGCGCTCGGCGCGAGCGCCAACCAGCAGCGCGGCTGGATGTTCCAGCAGGACGGCAAGGTGGTCTCGATCAAGGTGTCCGGCACGATGGAATGCTCGGACGGCGCCGTGCTGCACGAGTGGTGCCTCGACGGCTACGGTCTCGCGTGGCGCTCGTGGTGGGA
Organism: Paraburkholderia aromaticivorans; assembly: GCF_002278075.1. Lineage (NCBI taxonomy): Bacteria > Pseudomonadati > Pseudomonadota > Betaproteobacteria > Burkholderiales > Burkholderiaceae > Paraburkholderia > Paraburkholderia aromaticivorans. The sequence continues at coordinate 2,775,846 of NZ_CP022989.1, forward strand.
GGTCGGCACGGACATCGCGGCCGGGCGGCTCGTCAGCGTGCTCGACGAATTCGCCGCGCCGCCCATCGGCATTCATGCGGTGTTTCCTCAGCGCCGCCATTTGCCGCTGCGGGTAAGACTGTTTCTGGACTTTCTCAAACATACGTATGGGGATCCCGGCTACTGGGGCTGACGCAGGACACCGCCGCGCGCGTTGCCGGGCGAGCGTGGCGCCGCGAACAGGGGGTTTCCGATATGCGGACAGACCCCTGGCGGATTCATGCGCTCAATTCCGCGACCTACAATCGATTGAAGCGGCTTTTACGCCGAGCCTCGTTGTACGCTGACGCCGCGCTGCGCGAAGCCGGCGACGGAGGGCATCATGTTCAGGCACATCCTGGTTCCGACTGACGGTTCAGACCTGTCACGCAAGGCAATAGACGGCGCCATCGATCTTGCCCAGGCCGTCAACGCGCGCGTGACCGCCTACGCATGTCTGCCGCAATACCCTTACTCGCCGTTCTCCGACGTGGTGGTCGAACCGCCCTCCGAATTCCTGCAGCGCAGCGAGCGCGAAGCGCGTGTGCATCTGCGTGAAGTGGAAATGGCGGCGCGCCGTGTCGGCGTGACGGTCGACAGCCGGACCAGCGTGCACCCCGCGCCGTATCTGGGCATCATCGAAGCGGCGGAGCAGGGCGGCTGCGACGTGATCTTCATGGCGTCGCATGGGCGCCGCGGCTTGGGCAGTCTGCTGATCGGCAGCGAAACGCAGCGGGTGCTCACGCATACGAAGATTCCGGTGATCGTGTATCGCTGAAATCGGGAGCGCAAAAAAGCGCGCCGGCGGTGAGGCCGGCGCGCGCTGTGTTCGACGCACAATGCGTTGCGCTGGCTTTGTCCCATGCAAGCGGGTTGCTGCTGCCGTCTCTCCCAGATTCCAGCCGTCGGCGCTGATCGATTCACACGCCGACGGCCGCGCTCCTCCCTGTGACGCGGCTCTCTGACGGGAGCCGCCTGGCGTCCCTCTGCCTGCCGCGTTCCCGCCAGCAGCCAGCAGATGGCGCGGTCGATTACGCGACCTTCTTGTCGAAGAACTGTTCGTCTTCCGTCGAGCCGTGCAGCGCGGTCGTCGATGCTTCGCGTTCGACCGTTTGCGTCACGGCATCGAAGTAGCCGGTGCCGACTTCGCGCTGGTGCTTGACCGCGGTGAAGCCCTTTTCGGCCGCAGCGAATTCAGCCTGCTGCATTTCGACGAAGGCGGTCATCTGGTTGCGGGCATAACCGTGCGCGAGGTTGAACATCGAGTAGTTCAGCGCGTGGAAGCCGGCCAGCGTGATGAACTGGAACTTGTAGCCCATCGCGCCGAGTTCGCGCTGGAACTTGGCGATCGTGGCGTCGTCGAGGTTCTTCTTCCAGTTGAACGACGGCGAGCAGTTGTACGACAGCAGTTGATCCGGGTATTCCTTGTGGATCGCGTCGGCGAATTTCTTCGCGAACTCGAGGTCCGGCTTGCCGGTTTCGCACCAGATCATGTCGGCGTACGGCGCGTAGGCGAGGCCACGCGAGATCGCCTGCTCGAGACCCGGCTTCGTGCGGTAGAAACCTTCCACGGTGCGCTCGCCGGTCAGGAACGGCTTGTCGTTTTCGTCGATGTCCGACGTGATCAGGTCGGCGGCTTCCGCGTCGGTGCGAGCCAGCAGCACGGTCGGCACGCCCGAGACGTCCGCAGCCAGACGCGCGGCGGTGAGCTTGGCGATGTTTTCGCGGGTCGGCACGAGCACCTTGCCGCCCATGTGGCCGCACTTCTTCACCGAAGCGAGCTGGTCTTCGAAGTGCACGCCGGCGGCGCCCGCTTCGATCATCGCCTTCATCAGTTCGAACGCGTTCAGCACGCCGCCGAAACCGGCTTCCGCGTCCGCCACGATCGGTGCGAAATAGTCGATGTAGCCTTCGTCGCCCGGATTCTTGCCTTCCGACCACTGGATCTGGTCGGCGCGCGTCAGCGTGTTGTTGATGCGCTTCACGACGAGCGGCACCGAGTTCGCCGGATACAGCGACTGGTCCGGGTACATTTCACCGGCGACGTTCGCATCGCCCGCGACTTGCCAGCCCGACAGATAGATCGCCTTCAGGCCGGCCTTGACCTGTTGCATGGCCTGGTTGCCAGTCAGCGCGCCGAGCGAATTGACGAACGGCTCGTTGTTCACGCTTTCCCACAGCTTTTGCGCACCGCGCTTGGCGAGCGTGTGCTCGACTTGCACCGAGCCGCGCAGGCGGATCACGTCTTCCGCCGTGTAGCTGCGCTTCACGCCTTTCCAGCGCGGATCCGTTTCCCATTGCTGTTGAAGTTGCTTGGCCTGTTCTTGACGGGACATGATTTGCTCCTTGGTTGCCTGCAATGGATGAGTGACTCTGTCGACCGGCGTTGGCGCCTTGGCGCGTCCTCTGGTCCATAAAAGAAACTTGCGGTCTTCGTCGAAGCGGCCGGCCCGGTGAGGTGTTTCGTTTCGTGAAGTCTTATATAAGAGTCTAGGCAAATCGAGGGTCGCGCAATAGTCGTCCGATGGTGTTTTTGGAATATTTATTGTTATTTATAATCAGCGACTTATTGACATAATTTCACATTGAGAAAGGACTTTTCCCATCTTGCAATAGGCCGTCTTGTGCCTTGCAGCACGATTTTTTACGAGGCAAAAAAATTTTCCACATCGTGAAATTTGGGACGTGCCGAACGATGGACGAAAAAAAACCGGCGCATGAGCACCGGTTTTTTCGACTGATGAATGGCGCGAGGCCATTCGGGTCGTTTGAAGCTGACTGCACAGTACTGATACGGGCGCTGCAAACGGCCCGTGAGCCCTGAAGCAGCGCGTGCCCGCTCAGTGCTTAGCTGCCGCGACGCGCCGTACGCGGGCCGTCGCTGCGGCGTGCGCCGTAGCCGCCGTCGCGCGAGCCGCCGTAGCCTTCACGCGAACCGCCGCCGAAGCCGCCTTCACGCGAGCCGCCGCCAGCCGACTTGCCGGCCCAGCCGCCGCCAGTGCCGCTGCTGGTGCGCGAACCGCCGCCGTTACCGGCCGGCTTGCCCGCACCGCTGCCAAAGCGCCGGCCACCGCCATTGCCACCGCCCGGACGGCCGCGGCCGCCAAAGCCAGGACGGCCGTTACCCGACGGAGCCGACTTGCGCGGCTCGAAGCCTTCGACCACATTGACCGGCAGCGGGGTGCGCACGAAGCGCTCGATGCGCTTCAACGCGCCCTGTTCAGCGTGATGCACGAGGCTCACCGCGATACCCGAGCGGCCGGCACGGCCGGTACGGCCAATGCGGTGCACGTAGTCTTCGGCGAACTTCGGCAGGTCGTAGTTGAACACGTGCGTGATGCCCGGAATGTCGATACCGCGAGCGGCGACGTCCGTGGCCACCAGCACGCGCACACGGCGCTCGCGCAGGGCGCGGATCGTGCGGTTACGCGCGCCTTGCGGCAGGTCGCCGTGCAGGGCGGCCGATTCGAAACCGGCGTCGGCCAGACGGCCGGCCAGCTGGTCGGCGTCCATCTTGGTTGCCGTGAAAACGATAGCCTGGTCGAGGCCCTCGTCACGCAGCAGATGGTCGAGCAGACGGTCCTTGTGATCGCGGTCGTCGACGTAATGGACGGTTTGCGCGATGTTGGTACGTTGTTCCAGACGCTGAACGATCTCGATACGCTCCGGATCCTTCAGCAGACGGCCGGTCAGCGAGCTGATCTTGCCGTCGAGCGTGGCCGAGAACAGCATGGTTTGACGTGAAGCCGGCGTAGCGGCGACGATCGTTTCGATGTCTTCGATGAAGCCCATGTCGAGCATGCGGTCGGCTTCGTCGAGCACGAGGATCTGCAGTTGCGACAGATCGATGCGGCCGCGTTCCAGGTGGTCGATCAGACGGCCCGGGGTGGCAACCAGGATTTCCGGGTTCTTCGCGAGCAGCATCAATTGCTGGCCATACGCGACGCCGCCCAGAATGCTGACGGTGCGCAGACGCTTGAGGTGCTTGCCGTACGTGGCCGCGGCGGTGGTGACCTGCATGGCGAGTTCGCGGGTCGGCGTCAGAACCAGCATGGTCGGACGGGCAACCGGTTGCGGACGACGCGTGCGGGCGCCGTCAGCCGGACGCGGTTCGCGCGGCTGGCTGGCTTGTGCCTTTTGCAGTTGTGAGAAACGCTCGATGGCGGGCAGCATGAACGCAGCGGTCTTGCCCGAACCGGTCGGGCTCGAGACCATCAGATCGCGGCCGGCGATGCCGGCGGGGATTGCGCGTTGCTGAACCGGAGTCGGGTTTTGATAACCAGCGGCGGTCAGCGCGGAGACGACGTCCGGCGAGAGACCGAGCGACGCGAACGACGGGCCGCTCGGCGCTGCGGCTTGCGCGGCGACGGCTTCCGGGGCGGCAGCAACGGCTGCGGCTTGGGCGGGTGCGTCGGCGAGACCGAGGGCTTGGTCGGCGATGGCGTTCAACGGGCTGCTGGGGGTATTGCTCGAAGTCATGAGAATCCTTGGTAAATCCTTGGTACACACGGAATTAAAACGTCGGCGCCAATCGGCATACCCAAGTCGTCGGATTCAGCGAGCAAAGAAGCAGCGAGCAAATCGAAAAACGGGGGCAGCTCGCGACAATGAAGGCGAGCTTTTCGTTAGAAGCTGTATCGGATGCGACATGCCAACACGGCGTGCCGCCAGCCTGGGACATGATCGCCCGTAGGGGGCTAGGCAGGAGGGGACAGGTTCTAAACTGGATTGGAGCTAAACGCTACGAGGCGCTGCGCCGCAAAGGCCGCTAAAGGAAAGCCGGGCAAAGCAGTGAAGCGCAGGCAGCATTGTATAGGGTTTTGCTGCACCGCGCCACTGTTGGGAATTTTCCTGGCAGAAAAGTTGCTGTGGCGGCCGGCCGGGGCGGCCCGCCAAACATCGTTTTGACCGCCCGTCGGGCGGCCCGGAGCCCGCTCAGGCCGACGCGCCGCTCTTCAGCGACTCGACCAGCTCGACGTACTGCTGTTTCGCAGCGTCCTGCCCGGTGCCTTTGAGCGCGGCCCACGCGTCGTACTTGTATTTGCCGACGATGTCGGTGAAGCCCGGCTTGTCGCCGTGCACGTCGCCTTCGCTCGCCTGTTTGAAGAGGGCGTACAGACGCAGCAGGGTCAGGTTGCCCGGGCGCTCCGGCAGTTGTTTCACGTCTTCCTGAGCCTGGGTGAACTGGGTGTCGATGTCGGTCATTGTCATGTTGCCCGCCGGGCGGGATTGGGATGAAGGTCGGCTGACGATCATAACAATTGCACGCCGCCGCGGGGCCGAGGGCTTATTCCAAACAGCGGCCGTGGGCCGTGGTGCGGCGCCGGGCTCCTCGTGCGGCCCCGCCTATACAGGGCGTGAAGGCGAATTATCCGGGTGCGAACGCGGCGAGCCGTGGGCGCAGGCGGGACCGGCCAGGCCACGGGCCTGACCGGCCAAGGCCACAAGCGGAGCCGGCCAACCCAACCAACAAGCGGAACCGTCCAACCCGCAACCCGAACCATCCAAGGCACAGGCCGAACCATCCAAGGCGCTGGCCGAACCATCCAAGGCGCTGGCCGAACCATCCAAGGCGCTGGCCGAACCATCCAAGGCGCTGGCCGAACCATCCAAGGCGCTGGCCGAACCATCCAAGGCACAGGCCGAACCATCCAAGGCACCGGTCGAACCATCCAAGGCACCGGCTGAACCACCCAATGCACCGGCCGGAACATACAAGTCGCTCCCCCAGACACCCACGCCGCAAGCCAAACCACATTTGCGCGCGCAGTGCCGATTACAATACGGTCCATGACTCAAACTGTGCTCCTCGCCCTCGATACCTCGACCGAATTCTGCTCGGTAGCGCTTGTGTCGTCCGCCGGCCACGCCGCCGGCGCAGCACCCGGAGAAACGCGCGCCGAACCGCGCGTCTGGGTGCGCCACGAGCAAACCGGCGCGGTTTCCAGCACGCGCCTGCTTCCCGCCATTCGCGAACTGTTCGACGAAGCCGGCCTGAAACTGGCGGACTGCGACGCCGTCGCTTTCGGCTCCGGTCCGGGCTCGTTCACCGGCCTGCGCACGGCGACCGGCGTCGCGCAAGGCTTGGCGTTCGGCCTGAACCTGCCGGTCGTGCCGGTCAGCACGCTGCTCGCCTGCGCCGAAAGCGCCCGCCTGCGGGATCCGTCGGTCACGCGCGTGCTCGCCGCGCTCGACGCCCGCATGGACGAAGTCTATTGGGCCGACTACGCGTGGGACGACGCACAAGGTGAGTGGCGCACCGTGCAGAGGGCTTCGCTCGATACGCCGGACCGGCTCGTTTTGCCCGATGTCCCATTCACGCTGGCCGGCAACGCCGCCGCGGCCTTCGGCGCGCGGCTGCCCGCGCTTGCCGCGGCGCGCCGGGTCGACGGCGAAGCGCTGCCGCATGCCGTGCCGCTTGCCCACGCCGCGCTGCGCGCGTTGCGTGCCGGCCGCACGGTGCCCGCCGACCAGGCCGCGCCGGAGTACGTGCGCGACAAGGTGGCGCAGACCACGGCCGAGCGGGTCGCCGAGAAAGCCGAGAAAGCTGAAAAAGCCGCCCGGCTCGCGCACGATGCAACTCACGGCGAGGGCCGGCAATGAGTGGCGTGTTGCTCGCGGACCGGTATATGTCGCCGATGACCGAAGGCGATCTGGACGAAGTCGCCGCCATCGAGAAAATCGCTTATGAATTTCCGTGGAGCCGGGGCAATTTCGGCGACTCGCTGCGCAACGGTTACTTCGGCGTCTGTCTGCGCCACGTCACCGGCACGCTGATCGGCTACTGCGTGTTGATGCCGGTCGTCGATGAAATGCATCTGCTCAATCTGTGCGTGACGCCTGCGGCGCAAGGCGCCGGCGCCGGACTCGCGCTGCTGCGCGAAGCGGTGCGGATCACCCGCGCCGAAAAGCTCGACGGTCTGTTGCTCGAAGTGCGGCCGTCGAATCATCGGGCGATCCGGTTGTACGAACGCTTCGGTTTTGCTTCGATCGGACGGCGCAAAAACTATTATCCGGCGCGGCATCGCAGCCGGGAGGACGCCATCGTGATGCGTTTCTCGTTTGCCACGGAGGGCGCAGATGGCGCTGCATGAATCGGTACTGGAAGAGTTCGGACTCGCGCCGTTATGGGTGCGTCGTGGGATGGCGGCGGCTCAGGAACCCGCTGCCGCGGAAGCACGAGCCGAAGCCTTAGCCGGGCAGGGCGCTGGCGACGTGGCCGGCCCGGGTGCCCGTCGCGACGATGTGCGCGGCGCGGCGCCGGAATTGGGGGCCGTCGCGCGCGCGCAGGCAACCGCGCCGGCCGCCGCGCGCACGCAGGACACCGCGCCGCCCGCAGCGCGCACACGGGAAACCGCGTCGCCCGTCGCACGCGGGCAGGAAACCACGCCGCGAGGCGTGCGCGCCGGCGAGGCACAACGGGCCGACGCCGCGGCGGCACAAAGCGAACACCCCGCGCGGCCTGCGCACGAGGCGGCACAAGCGGCGCGAGAACAGGCGCCGATGCCCGCTGAAACGCGTCAGCCAAAGCCTCAGCCGCAGCAGCCGCCGCAGCCATCGCGTTCGCCCGAACCACCCGCATTCGACGCACCGCCGGACGACGATTTCGCCTGGTTCGACGACCTGCCGAGCCACGCGCCCACGGACGCCCCCAGCGAAGCGCCCGCTGCCCCCGCGATCCACACGCTCGACTGGGACGCGCTAAGCGAGCGCGTCGCCGCCTGCCGGCTTTGCCGGCTCTGCGAGAAGCGCACGAACACGGTGTTCGGCGTGGGCGATCGCGCTGCCGACTGGATGCTGATCGGCGAAGCGCCGGGCGAGAACGAGGACCGCCTGGGCGAGCCGTTCGTCGGCCAGGCCGGCAAGTTGCTCGACAACATGCTGCGTTCGCTGACGCTCGCGCGCGACACCAACGTCTATATCGCGAACGTGATCAAATGCCGGCCGCCCGGCAACCGCAATCCGGAGCCGGACGAAGTCGCGCGTTGCGAGCCGTATCTGCAACGTCAGGTGGCGCTCGTCAAGCCTAAGCTGATCGTCGCGCTCGGCCGCTTCGCCGCGCAAAGTCTGCTGAAAACCGACGCGAGCATTTCGTCGCTGCGCGGCCGTGTGCACGAATACGAAGGGGTGCCCGTGATCGTCACCTACCATCCGGCGTATCTGCTGCGCAGCCTGCCCGACAAGGCGAAAGCCTGGGCCGACCTGTGCCTCGCGCGCGACACGTGGCGCGCGGCGGGCGGTATGCCGTCGAACCCGTCGACGTGACCGCTGCCGGAGAGCCCGCGGCCGGTTCGAGCGGCGCGCCTGGCGTCGGTGCCGCGCGCCGCGCTACGCTGCTCGACACTTTGCATGATCCGGCCGTGCGCGATCTGGCGTGGTTGCTGATCAGTGCCGATCTGTTGCGCCCGCAACCACCTGTCGGCGTGCTGGCGAATCCCTTCGATACACCGCAGGAAGTGGAGGCAACCGTCGACTGGCTGCGCGCGCTCGACGCCGCGCCCGAACCCTTGCATCACGACCTCGCGGCGACGCGCATCACGCGTCTTGGCCGCTACGCCGAACGGCTGCTCGGCTGGTTCCTCCAGCATGGACCGGCGGCGCGGCTGGTGGCCGCGGGCGTGCCCTTGCGGCGCGCGGGCGTCACGCTCGGCGAATGCGATTTTCTGGTTCAGACGCGGCGCGGCGCGCGTCTGCATTGGGAACTGGCCGTGAAGTGCTATCTGCATGCCGGCGACGGGCACGCGCAGTTAGCCGCGCGGTTATCCGACTACGTCGGCCCGAACCTGAAAGACCGTTTCGACCTCAAGCTCGCCCACGTGCTGAATCATCAGTTGCCGTTGAGCGCGCGTGAGGAGTTTGCATCGGTCGGCTATCCGGGGCCGTGGACGCCGCGGATGTTCATTAAAGGCTGGCTGTTTTACCGGCACGGCGAAACCCCGCTCGATGCTGTCGAGCTCGATCCGACGCATGCTCGTGGCTGGTGGGTCACGCGCGGCGATTGGCCGGCGTTCGCGGCGGCCCATACGCAGAAGTGGCGAACCTTGCCGCGGCTCGAATGGCTCGCGCCCCGGCGGCATTCAGCCGATGAGGCGCAGGCCGCGGGATTGATTTTCGTCGATGCGCAAACGCTCGCCGGCCAAACGTCGCATCAGCACGGCCCGGCGATGGTCGCCGCGTTCACCGAGGACAGCGCGGGTAATCTGGTCGAGCATTCGCGCGGCTTTATCGTGCCGGACGAGTGGCCCGAGCAGGCCCGAAATTACGCGCGGCAGCAGTAGGGGAGCGGCACACGTGTACGACGGCCGACGCGGCCGACCCGGCCGGTCTGCCCCTGCCCGCGGCGCTCCTCACCACCATCGATAGAAATGATGCACCGGCCCGACGCCGCTACCGACGTCGAGTCGATCGCTCGCTTGCAGCGCGCCGGTCAGATACTGCTTCGCATCGGCGACGGCGCTCGCCAGATCGCCACGTTGCGGAATCAGCGCCGCGATCGCGGACGACAGCGTGCAGCCCGTTCCATGGGTATTCTTCACCGGCACGCGCGGGCCGCCCAGGCGCAGCGCACCGCTTTCCTGCACCAGCCAGTCGGGACTGTCCGCCGCGCTCAGATGGCCGCCCTTCATCAGCACCGCGCGTGCGCCGAGCGCGCGCAGCGCTTCGCCTTGCTCGACCATGCCGGCTTCGTCGGTCGCGGCTTGCACGCCGAGCAACGCGGCGGCTTCCGGCAGGTTGGGCGTCAGCAGATCGGCGAGCGGCAGCAATTCGTCGCGCACCGCCGCGACCGCGTCCGGCAGCAGCAACGCGTGATTGCTCTTGGAAATCATCACCGTGTCGAGCACGATGTGCTTCGGCTTGTGCCGGCGCAGCGCGTCGGCCACGGCGCGCGCGATCGGCGCGTTCGCCAGCATGCCGATTTTTACGGCGTCGATGCGGATGTCGTCGAACACCGCGTCGAGTTGCGCGGTGATAAAGCCCGGGTCCGGCGCATGAATCGCGGTCACGCCGCGCGTGTTCTGCGCGGTGAGCGCGGTGATGACGCTCGCGCCGTAGGCGCCGAGCGCCGAGAACGCCTTGAGGTCGGCCTGAATACCGGCGCCGCCGCCGGAATCGGAACCGGCGATCGTCAGCACATTGGGAATCGGTTGAGTCATGACAAAGCGAGGAGGGAGAAGGGCGCGGGCTCCGGCATGAGCGGACGATCCGCGCGGGTCAGTGCTTGGCTTCGCCGATCAGCGCGACCGAGTCGAACGCGCGCTGATTGGCCTGGTGACGCCGCATGACGAACCACATCATCACGCAGACGAAGGTGCCGAACAGCACGATCACCGCGGTAACCGGCACGTCGAGCCACACCAGCACGGCGTACAGGCACAGCATCACGAGCACGGAAAGGTTTTCGTTGAAGTTCTGCACGGCGATCGAGTGACCCGCCGACAGCAGCACGTGACCGCGATGCTGGAGCAGCGCGTTCATCGGCACGACGAAAAAGCCCGACAGGCCGCCGACGATCATCAGGAACACATACGCGACGATCAGATAGCCGGGCACGTGCATGCGGCCGAAATAGAGACCCCAATGGGCCGGGAACAGGTCGCGCGTGTAGAACGCCATCAGCATCACGGCGATGCCCATCATGATGCCGACCGGCAACACCGAAAGCGACTTCTTCAACGGCACGCGCGAGGCCGCGAAAATCGCGCCGGCCGCCACGCCCACGGCGACCACCGCCTGCAGGATGGCCGCCTCGGAGAGCGACATGCTGAGCGACACCTCGGCCCATTTCAGCACGATGAACTGCAGTGTCGCGCCGGCGCCCCAGAATAGCGTGGTGACGGCGAGCGAAATCTGCCCCAGCTTGTCGCGCCACAACACGAGGAAACAGTCGGCGAAATCGGTGACGAGCTTGATCGGGCCGCGTTCCTGCTTCGGATAGCGCGCGCCCGTGTCGGGAATGCGCAGATTGAACAGCGCGGCGATCACGTAAATGACCATGATGACGAGCATCGCCGCCTCGGCAGGCGTATTGACGGTGGGAATGTGATGCCGCAGGATCGGCGCGGCGATGTGCGGGCTGATGAGCGCCCCGCCGAGCACGGTGCCGAGAATGATCGAGCCGACGGTCGTGCCTTCGATCCAGCCGTTCGCGGCCACCAGCCGGTCAGGTGGCAGAAGTTCCGTGAGAATGCCGTATTTGGCGGGCGAATAGGCCGCCGCGCCGAAACCCACGATGCCGTACGCGATCAACGGATGCGCGCCGACCAGCATGGTGATGCAGCCGACCACCTTGATGGTGTTGGTGACGAACATCACGCGTCCTTTCGGACGGGAGTCGGCGAAGGCGCCCACGAAGGCGGCAAGAACGACGTACGACAGCACAAAGAACAACTTGAGCAGCGGCGTCATCCAGTTCGGGGCGTGAAGATCTTTCAGCAGTGCGATAGCGGCGATCAGAAGCGCATTGTCGGCCAGCGACGAAAAAAACTGCGCGGCCATGATGGTGTAAAAACCTTTTTTCATCTGATGCGATGCTGTCCTCGCTGCGGTCTGTCCGCCCCGGCCGCTGGTTGATAGTCCGGGCTTATGCCGTTCGAAATGGGTTGTGCGCACGGCTTTATATCACGAAAATAGCTGGATTCGGACTAGCAAAATCCTTGATCGCACCGCCCAGCGGGCTGCCGAGCGCTGAAAACGCCCTGTAAGCCGCTGATTCGCAAGCGTCTTTACGAAAATATCCCATGCCGCGCCCCCTTTCAGCCACGATTCATACCGCCGCTCTCGCCAACAACCTCGCCGTCGCCCGGCGGTACGCGCCGAAATCCAAAATCTGGGCCGTCGTCAAGGCCAATGCCTACGGGCACGGCCTTGCACGCGTTTTTCCGGGCCTGCGCGCAACCGACGGCTTCGGGTTGCTGGACCTCGAAGAAGCCGTTAAGTTGCGTGAATTGGGCTGGGCCGGCCCGATTCTTTTGCTCGAAGGCTTCTTCCGTCCGACCGATATCGACGTGATCGACCGTTACAGCCTGACCACCGCGCTGCATTCGGACGAACAGTTGCGCATGCTCGAAATGGCGCGCCTGTCCAAACCGGTCAACATCCAGTTGAAGATGAACACCGGCATGAACCGCCTCGGTTACACGCCGGAGAAGTTCCGCGCCGCGTGGGAACGCGCGCGCGCCTGCCAGGGTGTAGGCCAGATCACCTTGATGACGCATTTTTCGGACGCCGACGGCGATCGCGGCGTCACCTATCAGGTCGAGGCGTTCGAGCGCGGCGCGCAGGGCATTGCCGGCGCGCGCAGCCTTGCCAATTCGGCGGCCACGCTGTGGCATCCGGCCACGCACTTCGACTGGGTGCGCCCGGGCATCATCATGTACGGCGCGTCGCCGTCGGGCGTCACGGCCGCGATCGAAGGCACGGGGCTGCAACCGGCCATGACGCTCGCCTCGGAACTGATCGCCGTGCAAACGCTCAACGAAGGCCATACGGTCGGCTACGGGTCGTCGTTCAAGGCGCGCGGCTCGATGCGCATCGGCGTGGTGGCGTGCGGCTACGCGGACGGCTATCCGCGCGTCGCGCCGGAAGGCACGCCGGTGATCGTCGACGGCGTGCGCACGCGAATCGTCGGGCGCGTCTCCATGGACATGCTGACCGTCGACCTGACGCCGATTCCGACCGCCAACGTCGGCTCGCGCGTCGAACTGTGGGGCAACGCGCTGCCGATCGACGACGTCGCGCAGGCGTGCGGGACCATCGGCTATGAGCTGATGTGCGCCGTGGCGCCGCGCGTGCCGGTGCGCGCGGAGTAATAGCGCGGGCGGCGCGCAGGGCAACGGCTCGCCCATTGAACGTTTCAATCCAAAGAACAGCAACACAGGCAACGAGCGCGTGGCTAAACCCAAGACGGTGTACATCTGTAGTGAATGCGGCGGGCAATCGCCGAAATGGGCCGGTCAGTGCCCCTCGTGCAATGCGTGGAACACGCTGGTCGAGTCGGTGGCGGAGGCGCCGTCCACGCACCGCTTCCAGTCGCTCGCGAAGAGCGCGCCGGTGCGCCGTCTCGCCGATATCGAGGCGTCCGACGTGCCGCGCTTTTCCACCGGCGTGAGCGAATTCGACCGCGTGCTCGGCGGCGGTCTGGTGCCGGGCGGCGTGGTGCTGATCGGCGGCGATCCGGGTATCGGCAAATCGACGCTGTTGCTGCAGTCGCTCGCGGAAATCGCCGCCGACAAACGCGCGCTTTATATCAGCGGCGAAGAATCGGCCGCGCAGATTGCGTTGCGCGCGCAACGACTTTCGTTGCTCGAGCCGGGCTCGAAGGCGAGCGAGCTGCAACTGCTGGCGGAAATCCAGCTCGAAAAAATCCAGGCGACGATCGCCGAGCAGCGACCGGACGTCGCGGTGATCGATTCGATCCAGACGGTCTATTCCGACGCGCTGACCTCCGCGCCGGGCTCGGTCGCGCAGGTGCGCGAGTGTGCGGCGCAGCTTACGCGAATTGCGAAGCAGTCGGGCACCACCATCATCATGGTCGGCCACGTGACCAAGGAAGGCGCGCTGGCTGGGCCGCGCGTGCTCGAACACATCGTCGACACGGTGCTGTACTTCGAGGGCGACACGCATTCCTCGTATCGTCTCGTGCGCGCGATCAAGAACCGCTTCGGCGCGGTGAACGAGCTCGGCGTGTTCGCCATGACCGAGCGCGGCTTGCGCGGCGTGGCCAATCCGTCGGCGCTGTTTCTGTCGCAGCACGAACAGTCGGTGCCGGGCTCCTGCGTGCTGGTGACGCAGGAGGGCACGCGACCGCTGCTGGTCGAAGTGCAGGCGCTCGTGGACGCCGCCAACGCGCCCAATCCGCGGCGTCTTGCGGTCGGTCTGGAGCAGAACCGGCTTGCGATGTTGCTGGCGGTGCTGCACCGGCATGCCGGCATCGCGTGTTTCGACCAGGACGTGTTCCTGAACGCGGTGGGCGGTGTGAAGATCACCGAGCCCGCCGCCGACCTGGCCGTGCTGCTCGCGATCCACTCGTCCATGCGCAACAAGCCGCTGCCCAAGGGCCTGGTCGTGTTCGGGGAAGTGGGCCTCGCCGGTGAGATCCGGCCGTCGCCGCGCGGGCAGGAGCGTCTGAAGGAAGCCGCCAAGCTGGGCTTTTCGGTCGCGGTGATTCCCAGGGCCAACGCGCCGAAGCAGCCGATAGAAGGCTTACAGGTCGTTGCGGTCGAAAGGATCGAACAGGCCATCGACCGGGTCCGCACGCTCGAATAGACGGGCGTCGGGCGCGCTGGCGCGCCCGACGCGCCGTAATGGCCCGTAAATATCTCCATATTGGCTGTAACCTACCCGACATTCCTTTTTCCTAAGCTGCAAGGGTTTGCATCCCTTCTGATGCCCGAAAAAGGATCGCGCCTTGAAACAGTCATATGAAACCGTGGCCGAGCGGCCGATACAGGTGCGCGGCTGCCGCGTTTCCGCGCCAATTCGCCAGCCGTGGGGCGGTGCCTGCCGGATCGTCGAGTGGATCGACACGGCGGGTCAGATTTCGCGACGGGTGGTGGCCGAAGACGCCACGGCCGCCGAAGTCCGCGCGACGATCGACCGTCATGTGGAAGGCCGCAAGCACATGCTGTACGACGACGAAAAGACGCCGCGGCAGACCTTGCCGCGACAGACTGCCACGCGGCGTTGAGGTTGTTCGGGACAAAGAGACCCGAAAACGGACGCGCGGCGCGTCGACCTTGGCGCATCGACCTTGCTTTGCCGGTCAATCCGGACAGGACCACAGCGCGGGTTCACCGCCACGTTACCGGATCGACCGGTCTTCCTCTTCTTCACCGCTCAAGTACGCCGCATCGTCAAACGGCGGATTGAACAGCGGATGCCGCGCGGCTTCGGCCGCCGTCAGCACCGGCGAGACACAGCAGTCGAGCGCCTCCAGCATCGCAACCCATTCTGCCAGCGCGCGCTTGCCGATGACCTCGGTGAGTTCCTGCGTGAGCGCGGCGGCGTCCGGGCCGCCGATGGCCTGGCCGAGACTCCAGTGGCGCGTGGCCCATTCGGGCCGGTCGAGCGCCATGCAGAGCGTTTCCCAAAACTTCAATTCGAGCGCGCCGACCGCGAGCCAGCGGTTATCCAGCGTGCGGTAGAGGTTATAGCAGGGCACGCCGCCATTGAGCAGGCTGGTGCCGGCGGCCGGCGCCTCACCTTCATTGGCGAGCGCGACCTGCGCCACGATGTTGTGCGCGTAGGTGACGTGCGTCATGGAGACATCCACGAAGCGGCCCGTCCCGCCACGCGACACATGCCACAGCGCCGCGAGAATCTGCGTGACCGCGCTCAATGCGCCGCCGAGCAGGTCGGCAATCTGGAAGTTCGGCAGGATCGGCGCGCCGTCACGGCCCGCCAGTTGATCGAGCACGCCCGCGTAGCCGATGTAGTTCAGATCGTGACCGGCATGGTCGACGAACGGACCGCTCGCGCCGTATCCGCTGATCGCGCAATAGACCAGCCGGGGATTGGCCGCGCGCAACGTTTTGTAGCCGAGGCCGAGCCGCTCCATCACGCCGGGCCGGAAACTCTCGATCAGCACGTCCGCTTCGGCCGCGAGCGCGCACAGCACGTTGCGTCCCGCCTCGGATTTGAGGTCGAGGCGCGTTTCGCGCTTGCCGCGATTCACCAGCCGGTAAAACGCGCCGGGCCGCCCGGCCACGCGGTCGCTCGACGACTGCATCATGGTGCGGGTCGGGTCGCCGGCACCGGGTGCTTCGATCTTCAGCACGTCGGCGCCCAGTTCGGCAAGCCGCAAGGCCGCAACCGGGCCAGGCAGCAGGCGAGTCAGGTCGAGTACGCGCAGCCCCTGCAGCGCGGGCGGCGCGGCGCCGGCCGATGACACGGCCGCTGCCGCGGGCGTTGAGCCTGATGATGTCGCAGAAGACAAAGCCAACCTCTCGTCGATGCCGGCGCGGACCTGAAACCGCGTGCCGCTAGCCGATTTGTTCGAGTTCCTCGTGTGTCTCGAGCCATTCGGCTTCGAGCGCTTCGAGGCGCGCGTTCACATCCGCCTGACGGCGGATCGCCTCCGTCAGTTTGCTTTTCTGTGCGGGCTCGTAACTCGCCGGATCGGCGACGAATGCATCGAGCGTCGCTTTCTCCGCATTGAGCGCGTCCATTTCTTTTTCGATCTTCGTGATCCGGCTTTGCAGCGGTTTTTTCAGGTGCGCGAGCTTCTGCCGCGTTTCGGCTTCGAGGCGCCGCTGTTCCTTGCGGTTCACGCCGCTATCCGCGCCGCCGTCGCTTCCGCTTGCCCCATTGCCGCCGTTAGACCCGGCGCCCGCCTTGAGCGCCGCGCGCTGTTCGGCCGCGTGTTGCAGCAGCCAGTCGCGGTAGTCGTCGAGGTCGCCGTCGAACTCCTGCAGGCGATGTTTCGCAACCAGCATGAATTGATCGGTGGTGGCACGCAGCAGATGCCGGTCGTGCGAGACCAGGATCAGCGTGCCTTCGAATTGCGCGAGCGCCATGGTCAGTGCGTGACGCGTTTCGAGATCCAGGTGGTTGGTCGGTTCGTCGAGCAGCAGCAGGTTCGGCTTTTGCCAGATGATCAGCGCGAGCGCGAGACGGGCTTTCTCGCCGCCGGAGAAGGGCGCGATCTTCGAGGTCGCCATCTCGCCGGAAAAGTTGAAGCTGCCGAGGAAGTCGCGTAACTCCTGCTCGCGCGTATCGGGCGCGAGACGCGCGAGGTGCTGCAACGGCGTGTCGTCCGGCCGCAAGGTTTCGAGCTGATGCTGCGCGAAGTAGCCGATGCGCAGCCCCTTGCCTTCCCGCACGTGGCCGCCGAGCGGCTCGAGCGTGCCGGCGAGCGTCTTGATCAGCGTGGACTTGCCCTGGCCGTTCGCGCCGAGCAGGCCGATGCGCTGGCCGTTCTGGATGGACAGCATGACGTGGTCCACGATCGGAATTTCGACACTGGGTTCGCCTTCGCTGCGATAGCCGCAACGCACGTCTTCCATCACCATCATCGGATTCGGCGCGGAATCCGGCGTGCGGAACTCGAACGTAAACGGCGAGGCCGCATGCGCCGGCGCGATCAGCTCCATCTTTTCCAGCGCCTTGACGCGGCTTTGCGCCTGGCGCGCCTTGGTAGCCTGCGCCTTGAAGCGGTTGATGTAGCTCTGCAGATGTTCGACCGTGCGCTGCTGTTTCTCGTACGCGCTTTGTTGCAGCGCGATCTGTTGCGCGCGCAGCACTTCGAATTGCGAGTAGTTGCCGCCGTAGCGCTTGATCTGCTGCTGCTCCAGATGCAGCGTGACATTGCAGACCGAGTCGAGGAATTCGCGGTCGTGGGAGATCACGATCAGCGTGCCCGGATAACGGGCCAGCCAGTCTTCCAGCCAGACGATCGCGTCGAGGTCCAGGTGGTTCGTCGGTTCGTCGAGCAGCAGCAGGTCGGAGCGGCACATCAACGCCTGCGCGAGATTCAGACGCATGCGCCAGCCGCCCGAAAAGCTGCTGACCGGCTCGCGTGTCTGGTCGAGCGTGAAGCCGAGGCCGAGCAGCAACGCTTCGGCGCGCGCGGGCGCGGTGTAGCCGTCGGCGTCGGCGAACGCGGCGTGCGCTTCGCCTTCGGCCGCGCCGTCATGGGCGGCGGAGGCGGCGGCAATGCGCGCTTCGATCGCGCGCAGCGCGGCGTCGCCATCCAGCGTGTAGGCGAGGGCGGTCTTGTCCGCGGCGGGCGTTTCCTGCGCGACGTGAGCGATCTGCCAGGTGGGCGGGATCGAAAAATCGCCGCCGTCCGCGTGCAGCTCGCCGCGCAGCACGGCGAACAGCGTCGACTTGCCCGCGCCGTTCGCCCCCACCAGGCCGGCCTTTTCGCCGGGGTTGAGGGTGAACGTGGTGTGGTCGAAGAGCGGCTTGGTGCCGCGCGCGAGGCTGAACTGGTTAAAGCGGATCACGAAGAGGCCGGCTGGAGAAAACCGCTATTTTAGACTGCCGGGGCTGACACCGGGCGCGCAACCGGGGTCGGCCATTCGGCCGACTGTACCGGCGAAGCTTTTGGCATAGACTGACGGCTTTCACGGGGGGAGCCCATGACATCGATTTATTCGTTCTCGGCACGCACGCTCGGCGGCGAGGAAGTGAGCCTCGAGCAGTATCGCGGCAAGGTTTTGCTGATCGTCAACACGGCGAGCGAATGCGGCTTCACGCCGCAATACGCCGGCTTGCAGAAGCTGTACGACACCTACGCGGCGCGTGGGCTCACGGTACTCGGGTTTCCGTGCAACCAGTTCGGCAAGCAGGAGCCGGGCGACGCCGCGCAGATCGGCAGCTTCTGCGAGAAGAACTATGGCGTGACGTTCCCGATGTTCGACAAGGTCGAGGTGAACGGTGCGAACGCGCATCCGCTGTTCCGTTATCTGACGGGCGAGGCGCCGGGCCTGCTCGGTCTCGAGGCGATCAAGTGGAATTTCACCAAGTTCCTGATCGACCGTGACGGCAACGTGGTGAAGCGCTACGCGCCGCTGACGAAGCCCGAAGCGATTACCGAGGATATTGAAAAGCTGCTGTGAGAGGCCGCGGGAATCATGGGTTGGCTGTGCGTCATGGGAGAACGCAGTGCGCTCGCGGCATGGGCGAGGCTGCCGCTATCGCGCCACGGCTGATGCAAATGCTCTCGCGTAATGGCTAAGGCGGGCGCTTTCGCGTCATGGCCGAGGCCACTGCGCTCGCGGCATGACTAAGACAGCACTAAGACAGGTGCTCCGACGCGTCGCGGCTGCAGTTCAAGGCCGCTACGCCCTTAGCTAACCCTGAGGCACGGCACCCGGGTTCGACGGCCCTGAATCGCCGTTTTCGCGCGGCTGCGAATCCGGCCTCAGGCAGCAGCGGCGGGCCGGACTTGCCCGGCGCAACGCGGCCCCTACAGAATTGGCGAAAAGAGCCGCGCCACATGCATCAGCACGCGCTTGAACGCGCTTGCCTGCCGGTATTCGTTGCGGTCGATTTCACTCGACTTTGCGAAGTCGGCCAGCAGCATCGTTTCGACCTCTTCGGCAAAGCCGCGATCCACGGTCAGCACCATGATTTCGAAGTTCAGCCGGAACGAGCGGTTGTCGAGATTGGCGCTGCCGACCGCCGCGGCCACGCGGTCGATCAGCACGACCTTCTGATGCAGGAATCCGGGCTGGTAGCGGAAGATCCGGATGCCGGCGCGCAGCGAGTCATACGCATACAGTTTCGAGGCGGCGAACACGACGAGGTGGTCGCGCCGGCTCGGAATCAGAATGCGCACGTCCACGCCGCGCAGCACCGCGAGCCGCAACGCGGAGAACACCGCTTCATCGGGGATCAGATAGGGCGAGGTGATCCAGATCCGCTCGCGCGCCGCATTGATCGCTTCGACGAAAAAGAGCGAGCAGGTCTCCTGCTTGTCCGCCGGGCCGCTCGGCACCACGAGGCAGTGCATGCCCTGGCTGGCGGCGGGGTCGGTGGCCGGAGCGGGCGGCATGTCGAACTCGGGCAACTGCTGTGTGGCCCAGTGCCAGTCTTCGGTGAACACGAACTGGATGCTGGCGACCGCCGGGCCGCGCACCTCGATGTGCGTATCGCGCCATGGCGAAAGCGGCGGCTTGCCGCCGAGATATTCCACGCCCACGTTGTGTCCGCCGACAAACGCGCGTTCGCCGTCCACTGAAACGATCTTGCGGTGATTGCGGAAGTTCACTTGCAGCCGGTTGACGAAGCGGCGATGGGTGGCGAACGGATGCGTCTCCACGCCGCCCGCGCGCAGCGCCGCCACATAGCGGCGGGGCAGATCGAAGCTGCCGATGCTGTCGTACAGGAAATAGACGCGCACGCCTTGTTGCGCTTTGGCGATCAGCGCGTCTTTGAGCATCTCGCCGAGCGCGTCGTCGCGCACGATGAAGAACTGCACGATGATGTAGCGGCGCGCATTCTCGATCGCCTCGAAGATGGCTTCGAAAGTCGCCGCGCCGTTGACCAGCGTGCGCACCGTATTGCCGGGCAGAAACGGCATGCCGCCGAGGCGCGTGAGCGAATGCACGAGCCTGCCGCCGAGCTCCAGCGTGGGCACGCTCGCCGACGAGGCACGTGCTTCCCACTGCGGCGGATGTGCGCGCGCGCGCAGCAGTTCGTTTTCGACGCGGCGCGCGTCCGCGTAGCCGGCAAACTTGCTGCGGCCGAGGAACAGATACGGCACCAGCGTCAGATAAGGCATCGCGACCAGCGACACGGCCCACGCAATCGCGCCTTGCGAGGTGCGGGTGTTGAGAATCGCATGGCACGCGGCGACCACGCCGAGAATATGGCAGAGGCCGACCAGCGTGCCGATGTGAAGCAGGTCGAATTGCATAGGCGGACGAAGGGTTGGCGAGGGGCTGCCCGTGCTGAATCGATGAGCGCCGGGAAGCTGACCGCGCTTATCTTACCGAACGCGCGTGCTTTCGGGGCGCGCCGGGCGAGCTTGCTGGTTTCGTGCGCGAATGCGGCGGAACTTCAGACCGGCAAATCGGCAGCCTGAATCAGGAACACGTTGTCGTCGCCGGCACTGGTCGACAGCCAGACCAGATCGAGCCCGCCGAATGCCGCCTCCACGTGCTCGCGCTCATTGCCGATTTCGATGACCAGCACACCGTCGTCGGTCAGCCAGTTGCGTGCTTCGGAGATGATCCTGCGCACGATGTCCATACCGTCGGCGCCGCCCGCGAGCGCCATGGCCGGCTCGTGCCTGTATTCGGCGGGCAGTTCCTGCATCGACGCCGCGTTCACGTACGGCGGGTTGCTGATGATCACGTCGTAACGGCGCTCGGCGAGCGGCGCATACAGATCGCCCTCGAACAGGGCGATGCGATCGTCGAGCTTGTAGTCCGTGACGTTGCGCACGGCGACTTCCAGCGCGGGCGCCGACAGATCCACGGCGTCGATGTCCGCGTTCGGAAACGCATGGGCCGCGAGAATCGCGAGGCAGCCGGAGCCGGTGCACAACTCCAGCACGGCGCTCACCTGTTCGGGATCTTCCACGTAGGGCTGCAACCCGTCCTGCAACAGTTCGCCGATGAACGAGCGCGGCACGATCACGCGCTCGTCTACGTAAAAGCGAAAGCCGTGCATCCACGCTTCATGCGTGATGTAGGCGGCCGGCACGCGTTCGGCGGCGCGGCGCTCGATCACGTTCAGCACGGCGTCGATTTCGGCGGCGCTCAAACGCGCGTCGAGAAACGGCTCCAGCAGATCGAGCGGCAGATGCAGCGTATGCAGCACCAGATAGGCGGCTTCGTCGTAAGCATTGGCCGAGCCGTGGCCGAACGATAGATCAGCCTGGTTGAAGCGCGAGACCGCAAAACGCAGCAGGTCGCGAACGGTGGAAAACGGGAGCGTCATCGCAATAGTCCTTGGGTCACGCAATCAGTTGTTCGAGCACGCGGCGGTACACGTTCTTCAGCGGCTCGATGTGTGCGACTTCGATATGTTCGTCGATCTTGTGGATGCTGGCGTTCAGCGGGCCGAATTCGATCACCTGCTTGCAGATGCGCGCGATGAAGCGGCCGTCCGAAGTGCCGCCGGTGGTCGACAGCTCGGTGGTGACGCCGGTTTCGTCCTTGATCGCCGTGGCGAGCGCGTTCGACAGTTCGCCGCGCGGCGTGAGGAACGGCAGGCCGCTCACGGTCCATTGCAGATCGTAGTCGAGCTCGTGTTTATCGAGAATCGCGCGCACGCGGGCCTGCAGACCTTCCACCGTGCTTGCCGTCGAGAAGCGGAAGTTGAACATCACGTCCGCATGGCCGGCAATCACGTTGGTCGCGCCGGTGCCGCTGTGAATGTTCGACACCTGCCACGTGGTGGGCGGGAAATATTCGTTGCCGTCGTCCCAGCGCTCGGCCACCAGTTCGGCCAGAGCGGGCGCGAGCAGATGCACCGGATTCTTCGCCAGATGCGGATAGGCGATATGGCCTTGCACGCCCTTGACGATCAGCTTGCCCGACATCGAACCGCGCCGGCCGTTCTTCACCATGTCGCCGAACCGCGCGCTCGAAGTCGGTTCGCCGACGATGCAGTAGTCGATGCGCTCGCCGCGCGCCTGCAAGGCCTCGACGACCTTCACGGTGCCGTCGGTGGCGGGGCCTTCTTCGTCGCTCGTGATCAGGAAAGCAATGGAGCCGCGGTGCGCCGGGTGCGCCGCGACGAACTCCTCGCTCGCCACCACGAAGCCCGCGATCGACGCTTTCATGTCCGCCGCGCCGCGGCCGTACAGTTTGCCGTCGCGATGGGTCGGCTCGAACGGCGCCGAGTGCCATTGTTCGAGCGGGCCGGTCGGCACCACGTCGGTATGGCCGGCGAACGCGAGCAGCTTGCCCGCGGTGCCGTCGGCGCCGCGTTTGACGGCCCACAGGTTGGTCACGCCGTTCGATTCGATCGTCTCGTGCTCGAAGCCGAGCGCGGCCAGGCGTTCGATCAGGAGGCGCTGGCAATGCTGGTCGTCGGGCGTGACGGACGCGCGCGCGATCAGTTGTTCGGTAAGGGCGAGGGTGCCGGACATGGATTCGATACAAGCCACTTTGAAATGAAAAAATGCCGGCTGGCGGTGGGGCACCGCAGCCGGCAACAGCTTTTGAGCCACGCGGCCGAGGCCGCGTTTTACTGCGTGTTGCGTTCGCTCAGGCTACCGATCATGCGCATTGAAGCACGCGCACAGGATCATGCGAACAGCGCCGCGTAGTCGTCCGCGGAAAAACCGAGCGACTTGACCCGCCCGTTGACCACCAGCACCGGCCGCTTGATCACCGACGGCTTGTGGATCATCAACGCGATCGCGCCCGACTGCGTGTCCGCGGCCGCCTTCATGTCGTCGGACAGCGCGCGCCAGGTGGTGCCGCGACGGTTCAGCAGCGCGTCGAGCTTCACGTCTTTCAGCCAGTCCTGCACGAGCGGCTCGGTCACGCCGTGCTTCTTGAAGTCGTGGAACTCGAACTCGACGCCGTGCTCTTCCAGCCACACGCGGGCTTTCTTCACGGTGTCGCAGTTCGGGATGCCGTAGACGACGGTCTTGGTGCCGCGCGCCATCAGTCGCCTCGCAGCAGCTCGTTCAGGCCGACCTTCGCGCGCGTCTTGGCGTCGACCTTCTTGACGATCACGGCGCAGTAGAGGCTATGCGAGCCGTCTTTCGACGGCAGGTTGCCCGCCACCACCACCGAGCCCGCCGGAATGCGGCCATACGTGACTTCGCCGGTTTCGCGGTCGTAAATCTTGGTGCTCTGGCCGAGGTACACGCCCATCGAGATCACCGAGTTTTCTTCGACGATCACGCCTTCCACCACTTCCGAACGCGCGCCGATAAAGCAGTTGTCCTCGATGATCACCGGGTTCGCCTGCAGCGGCTCCAGCACGCCGCCGATGCCCACGCCGCCCGACAGGTGCACGTTCTTGCCGATCTGCGCGCACGAACCGACGGTGGCCCACGTGTCGACCATCGTGCCTTCGTCCACGTATGCGCCGATGTTGGTGTACGACGGCATCAGCACGACGTTCTTCGCGATGAACGAGCCGCGCCGCGCGATGGCGGGCGGCACCACGCGGAAGCCGCCGGCGGCGAAGTCTTCAGCGGTGTAGTTGGCGAACTTCGACGGCACTTTGTCGTAGAACTGGGAGTAACCGCCGGCCGGCATCGGTGCGTTGTCTTCCAGGCGGAACGACAGCAGCACGGCTTTCTTCAGCCATTGATTGACGACCCAGTCGCCGTCTTTCTTCTCGGCGACGCGCAGCAGGCCCTTGTCCAGTTGCTCGATGGCGTGGGCGACGGCTTCGCGCACGTCGGCCGGCGCGGCCTTCGGCGACAGTTCGGCGCGATTTTCCCAGGCGGTGTCAATGATCTGCTGAAGGTGTTGCGACATATGCGTGCTTTATCGAAGAGTTGAGGTCTGAAGAAGGGAATGCGGTGCGCGGAGGTTGCCGTTGACGCAACTCAACCCGCCAGCGCGCGGCAAAAGTCGACGATCCGCTGCGCGCCCTGCGTGCATTCGTCGACGTCGGCGACGAGCGCCATGCGCACGAAATTGCGGCCGGGGTTCACGCCGTGCGCAGTGCGCGCGAGAAACGAGCCCGGCAGAACCGTCACATTATAGTCGGCGTAGAGGCGCTGGGCGAACTCGGTGTCCGTGAGGCCCGTGCGCGAGACGTCCGCCCACAGGTAGAACGCGGCGTCCGGCAGGCGCACGTCGAGCACCTCGGCGAGCATCGGCGTCACGGTGGAAAACTTCTGTACATACTTCGCGCGGTTCTCGCGCACGTGCGCTTCGTCGTTCCAGGCCGCGATGCTGGCGCTCTGGAACACCGTCGACAGGGCCGCGCCGTGGTATGTCCGGTACAGCAGGAAGTCCTTGAGAATCGCCGCGTCGCCCGCGACGAAGCCCGAGCGCATGCCCGGCACGTTCGAGCGCTTGGACAGGCTCGACAGCATGACGAGCCGCTCGAAACCGCGGCCGAGCCGGTGCGCCGCTTCGAGGCCGCCGAGCGGCGGGTTGGCTTCGTCGAAATAGATTTCGGAGTAGCACTCGTCCGAGGCGATCACGAAGCCGTAGCGGTCCGACAGCGCGAACAGCTCGCGCCAGTCGTCGAGCGTGAGCACGGCGCCGGTCGGATTGCCGGGCGAGCAGACATAGAGCAGTTGCGTGCGCGCCCAGATCCCGGCCGGCACCGCCGAATAGTCGCAGGCGAAGTTGCGCGCTGGATCGCTATTGACGAAGTACGGTTGCGCGCCCGCGAGAATCGCCGCGCCTTCGTAGATTTGGTAGAACGGGTTCGGACAGAGTACGATCGCAGGCTCGCCGTCGGCATTCTTTTTCGGATCGAGCACGGTTTGGGCGAGCGCGAACAACGCCTCGCGCGAACCTGATACCGGCAGCACCTGGGTGGCCGGATCGACCGGCGGCAGGTGGTAGCGCTGCGTGACCCACTTCGCGATCGCCTCGCGCAAGGCCGGCGTTCCGATCGTGGCCGGATACGCGGACAAGCCGCCGAGCGAGGCCACCACGGCGTCGCGGATCAGCGCGGGCGTGGGGTGTTTCGGTTCGCCGATGCCAAAGCTGATATGCGCGAGGCTGGCGTTCGGCGTGACGTCCGCGAACAGCGCGCGCAGTTTTTCGAATGGATAGGGCTGAAGGGAGTCGAGTAGCGGGTTCACGGGCGGATCGAGCCTGATCGAAGATGAGCGCTGATGGATGCGGGAAAAGCGGAGCACGCGGGCCGGCGTCAAGCGCGCCGGCCGAGCGCGCCAAACGCGCCAGACAGACGGCCGCAGCGGCGAGCGGATGATTATAGCGTGGTGCGCGGGGCGCGTCGGCCATACGGCGGAGCAAACCGCCGCCGCGCGCCGCCGCGCGGCGCATGCCAGCGCAGCGGACCAACAACATCGCGCCGGTGAACCACGGCGCAACCCGCCAGGCGGCGCAGGCAATGCGCTGCAGCGGGAACGACGCGAACCGCGCACGGTTCGTGCAAGAAAGAAGCAGGAGCAGCAATGGTTGCAGCAGTCCCGGAGACACTCGGACCCAGCAGGCGCAAGAACGCCGCGGTCCTCGGCGGGAACCCCGCGAACGGCTCCGCAAGGAGCCCCGCACCATGACCAACTGGCTTCGCAACGGTTGGCCGACGCTCGCGATCATGCTGGGCGCGTCGGTGTGGGGAATGATCTGGTATCCATTGCGCATGCTGAATGCGCTCGGCGTGACGGGCACGGCGGCCAGCGCGCTCACGAGCGGCGCCGGCTGCCTGTTCGTGCTGCTGGTGCGTTATCGCGCGCTCAGAACCGTGCGCTGGCACTGGCTGCTGCCGGCTCTCGCGCTCGCTGCGGGGATTACCAACCTCGGCTTCGTGTGGGGCTCGATTCACGGCCAGGTGATGCGGGTGCTGCTGCTGTTCTATCTCACCCCGGCGTGGACCGCGCTCTTCGCGCACTTCATCCTGCATGAACGGCTCACGTGGTCGGGCGCGGCTCTCGCCGCGCTCTCGCTCGCCGGTGCGATGACCATGCTGTGGTCGCCGCAACTGGGCATTCCCGTGCCCGGCAATCTCGCCGAATGGGCGGGCCTCGCGGGCGGCATGGGCTTTGCCATGAGCAACGTGTTGATTCTCAAGACGAGCCGCGTGCTGCCTGACATGAGGCCGGAAATGCGCACCGCGACGATCTTCGGCGGCGCGGCGATTTTCAGCGCCTGCGCTTCGCTGTTCGAGGCAATGCCCGCGCCGCCCACCGGCGCGCGTCTCGGCACGGCCGCGTGGCTGGTGCTCGGCCTCGGCTTCCTGCTGGCGTCGAACAATATGCTGGTGCAGTACGGGCTCGCGCGAGTGCCGGCCAACCGGGCGTCGATCATCATGCTGTTCGAGATCGTGGTCACGGCGTTGTCGGCCTGGCTCTTCGCCGGCGAGATGCCCGGTTCGCGCGAATGGGCGGGCGGCGTGTGCATTGTGCTGGCTTCGGCGCTCTCCAGTTGGGTGCATCGGACCAGGTCCATGCCGCCCGATCCGGCCATTCAGGACGCGAGCTCCGCCAATGAACGCGATGCGGACCCCGGCGAGCACAAGGACGGCAAGAACCGCCCACGCGCGATGGTATGATTGCCCCTCATTGGCCGGCGCATGCGTGAGCGCGTGAAGCCGGCGCCCGTGTCCCGAGGGTTCGCGGGGGTTCGCGGGCCGTGTCGCTGTTTCGGCGAACGGCTGGCGCGGCCCTCAAGAGCCACCCATTTTTCCCCTTTTCAAACAGCGAAATCGCCGTGCGTCTGACCTCGATCAAACTCGCTGGCTTCAAGTCATTCGTCGATCCCACGCATTTCCAGGTCCCCGGCCAGCTTGTCGGCGTGGTCGGACCGAATGGGTGCGGCAAGTCCAACATCATCGACGCCGTGCGCTGGGTGCTCGGCGAATCGCGCGCTTCCGAGTTGCGCGGCGAGTCGATGCAGGACGTGATCTTCAATGGCTCGACCGCGCGCAAGCCGGGTAGCCGCGCCAGCGTCGAACTGGTGTTCGACAACGCCGACGGCCGGGCCGCCGGCCAGTGGGGCCAGTATGCCGAAATCGCCGTGAAACGCGTGCTGACGCGCGACGGCACTTCGAGCTACTACATCAACAATTTGCCGGCGCGTCGCCGGGACATTCAGGACATCTTCCTCGGCACCGGTCTCGGGCCGCGCGCGTACGCGATCATCGGGCAGGGCATGATCGCGCGCCTGATCGAGGCGAAGCCGGAAGAGCTGCGCGTGTTTCTCGAAGAAGCCGCGGGCGTGTCGAAGTACAAGGAACGCCGCCGCGAAACCGAGAACCGGTTGCACGACACGCGCGAGAATCTGACGCGGGTCGAGGACATCGTCCGCGAACTGGGGGCGAACCTCGAGAAGCTGGAAGCGCAGGCGGTGGTCGCCACGCGTTACAAGGAATTGCAGACCGACGGCGAAGAGAAGCAACGGCTCTTGTGGCTGTTGCGCAAGAACGAAGCCGGCAGCGAGCAGGAGCGCCAACAACGCGCGATCGAACAGGCCCAGATCGATCTCGAAGCGCACACCGCGAAGCTGCGCGAAGTCGAAGCGCAACTCGAAACGCTGCGCGTCGCGCATTACTCCGCCAGCGACGCGATGCAGGGCGCGCAAGGCGCGCTCTACGAGGCGAATTCGGAAGTCAGCCGGCTTGAAGCCGAGATCAAGTTCATCGTCGAATCGCGCAATCGCGTGCAGGCGCAGATCGCCGCACTGAATGCGCAGCGTGAGCAGTGGCAATCGCAGGCGCAAAAAGCGCAAGACGATCTGGCGGAGGCCGAAGAACAACTGGCCGTTGCCGAAGAAAAAGCCGCGCTGGCCGAAGACGAAGCCGCCGCCAAGCACGACGCGATGCCCGCGCTCGAAGCGCGCTGGCGCGATGCGCAAACGGAGTTGAACGCCGAGCGCGGCGGGATCGCGCAAACCGAACAGGCGCTCAAGCTCGAAGCCGCGCATCAGCGCAATGCCGATCAGCAATTGCAGCAATTGCAGGCGCGTCACGAGCGTTTGAAGTCGGAAGCAGGCGGTCTCGACGCCCCCGACGAAGCGCAACTCGAAGACTTGCGCATGCAGCTTGCCGAGCACGAGGAAATCCTGCACGACGCGCAAGCGCGGCTCGCCGACGCGCAGGAAACGCTGCCGCGTCTGGACGGCGAGCGCCGCGCCGCGCAGGAGCGCGTGCAGGCCGAAAGCGCGCAGATTCATCAACTCGACGCGCGCCTCGCCGCCCTCAAGCAGTTGCAGGAAAACGTCCAGACCGAAGGCAAGATCCAGCCGTGGCTCGAAAAGCACGAACTGGGCGGCCTGCCGCGTCTGTGGAAAAAGCTGCATGTCGAAGCCGGTTGGGAAACCGCGCTCGAGGCCGTGCTGCGCGAGCGCCTCGCCGCGCTGGAAGTGTCGAACCTCGACTGGGTCAAGGCATTCGCCACCGACGCGCCGCCCGCCAAGCTCGCCTTCTACGCGCCGCCCCTAGCCGGCCAGCCGGCCGCCACGCCGCCTGCATTGCGGCCGCTGCTGTCGCTGGTGCGGATCGACGACGCGGGCATCCGCGCGGTCCTGAACGACTGGCTCGGCCTTGCGTTCGTCGCCGACGATCTGCAGCAGGCGCTCTCCATGCGCTCGCAACTGCCGGAAGGCGGCTCGTTCGTCGTCAAGGCGGGGCATGTGGTGACGCGCGTCGGCGTGCAACTGTATGCCGCCGACTCCGAACAGGCCGGCATGCTGGCGCGTCAGCAGGAAATCGAAAACCTGGCGCGCCAGGTTCGCGCGCAAGCCTTGCGCGCCGACGAGGCGAAGGCCGCCGCGATCCGCGCCGAAGCCGCTCACACGCAAGCCGCCCAGGCATTGACCGACGTGCGCCAGCAGGCGGAGCGCGCCACCCAGCGCGTGCACGCGTTGCAAATGGACGTGCTCAAGCTCACTCAGGCGCACGAGCGTTACACGCAGCGCAGCACGCAGATTCGCGAGGAACTCGCAGAGATCACCGCGCAGATCGAAGAGCAACGCGCGATGCGCGCGGAGTCGGAAGCGAACTTCGAGCGTCACGACGGTGAACTCGCCGAATTGCAGGCGCGTTTCGAAGACCACCAGCTGGCGTTCGAAGCGCTCGACGAAGCACTCACCGCCGCTCGCGGCGAGGCGCGCGATCTCGACCGTGCCGCTACCGACGCGCGCTTTGCCGCGCGCAACGTGGCGAACCGCATCGACGAACTGAAGCGCAGCATTCAGGTCGCGCACGAGCAGAGCGAGCGTGTCGCGGCGTCGCTGGAAGACGCGCGCGCCGAGCTGGAAACCATCAACGAGCAGACCGCGCACACCGGTTTGCAGGACGCGCTCGACATCCGCGCCGTCAAGGAAGAAGCGCTGCACGCCGCGCGCCTCGAACTCGACGACCTCACCGCCAAGCTGCGTGCCGCCGACGAAACGCGTCTCACGGCCGAGCGCGCGCTGCAGCCGCTGCGCGACCGTATCAACGAATTGCAGTTGAAGGAACAGGCGGCGCGCCTGAACGGCGAGCAGTTCATCGAGCAGCTGGCCGCGGCCGGCGTCGACGAGGCGCAGTTGCAGGCCAAGCTCACGCCGGACATGAAGCCGTCGTATCTGCAGGGCGAAGTCACGCGCATCAACAACGCCATCACCGCGCTCGGCCCGGTCAACATGGCCGCGCTCGACGAACTGAAGGCCGCGACCGAGCGCAAGTCGTTCCTCGACTCGCAATCGACCGACCTGAACAGCGCGATCGAAACGCTCGAAGACGCGATCCGCAAGATCGACGCGGAAACGCGTACGCTGTTGCAAGGCACCTTCGACCAGGTGAACCAGCATTTCGGCGAACTGTTCCCGCGTCTTTTCGGCGGCGGCCAGGCGAGACTGATCATGACCGGCGACGAAATTCTCGATGCCGGCGTGCAGGTGATGGCGCAGCCGCCGGGCAAGAAGAATTCGACAATTCACCTGCTGTCGGGCGGCGAAAAAGCGCTGACCGCCACCGCCCTGGTGTTCGCGATGTTCCAGCTCAATCCCGCGCCGTTCTGTCTGCTCGACGAAGTGGACGCGCCGCTCGACGACGCCAATACGGAACGTTTCGCGAACCTTGTGCGGGCGATGTCGGACAAAACCCAGTTCCTTTTCATCTCGCACAACAAGATCGCGATGGAAATGGCGCAGCAATTGATCGGTGTGACCATGCAGGAGCAGGGCGTGTCGCGCATCGTTGCCGTCGACATGGAAACGGCCGCGGGTTTCGCCCAGAATATCGTTTGAGTTGCGCTTGATTTGCGCTTGAATTGCTTTTGAGTCGACATTCGCGGGTGTCCGCGTTCAGCGCAGCGGCCGTTGGCCGCGCGACACGTGAGCCGGGCGTAGAAGCCGCGCAGATAAAAGAATTGCTGATGGAGCATGCATGGACGAGTTGACACTCGGTTTGATCGGCGCGGGTGCCGTGGTGGTCGGGGGCGTGGTCGTGTACAACGCATGGCAGGGCGCGAAGGTGCGCCGCAAGATGCCGCGGCCAATGCCGGCCGACACCGCCGAGAACTTCGCGCGGGACGATCAGGAGGAACAGAGCCCGTTCATCGAGCCGGCCCGGCCGACCACGCGCCGCGAGCCGGTGGTGGGCACCGAAGCGGCAGGAGAAACCGCGGCGGCGCGCGTCGAGCCGACTTTCGGCGGCCCCGCAGCGGCGCCTCTCGATACGCCAGCCGATATCCAGGCCGAGACGGTCACGCCGAACGGCTACCCGGAAGCCGAGGGCACGGCTGAAGCCGAAGCCGGCGACCACGCGCAGGCGGGCAGCGCCGCGCAAGCCGCCCGCCCGGCCGACGAGCCGGCCGAACCGATTCTGCCCGCCGCCACGACGATCTCGTCGGCGCCGCCGGCGATCGTCGATCGCCGCATCGACTGTATCGTGCCGATCCGTTTGAACGGCCCGGTGGCGGGCGACAAGGTGATTCCGCTTGCGCAGCGTCTGCGCCGCGCGGGCAGCAAGCCGGTGCATATCGAGGGCAAGCTCGAAGGCGGCGCGTGGGAACTGCTGCAGAACGGCGCGCGCTATGAAGAGTTGCGTGCGGCCGCGCAATTGGCCAACCGCAGCGGCGCGCTCAACGAACTGGAGTTTTCCGAGTTCGTGACCGGCGTGCAGCAATTCGCGGACGCGCTGGATGCATCGCCGGAATTTCCGGACATGCTGGAAACGGTGGCGATGGCGCGTGAGCTCGACGGCTTTGCCGCGCAGTGCGACGCGCAGCTGTCGATCAACGTGCTCTCCGACGGCGCGCCGTGGTCCGCCAATTACGTGCAGGCGATTGCGTCGCAAGACGGCCTGCTGCTTTCGCGCGACGGTACGCGTTTCGTCAAGCTCGACGCGCGGCAAAGCCCGGTGTTCATGCTGCAGTTCGGCGACACCAACTTCCTGCGCGACGACCTGACCTACAAAGGCGGTCAGATGATCACGCTGGTGCTCGACGTGCCGGTGGCCGACGAAGACATCCTGCCGTTCCGGCTGATGTGCGACTACGCGAAATCGTTGGCCGAGCGCATCGGCGGGCGGGTGGTCGACGACGGCCGGCGGCCGTTGCCGGAAACCGCATTGCTCGCCATCGAAAAGCAACTGATGACGCTCTACGCGAAGCTCGAACAGGCGGGGATTCCGGCCGGCTCGCCGGCCACGCGGCGTTTGTTCAGTCAGTAATTTTTTTAAGTTTTACCAGTGTCACTTGCGGCCGCACGATGTGCGGCCGCTGTCGTTTCAGGCGGCGAGCTCGCGCATGGCGTTCGAGCGGACGCGCCGCGCGCCGAAACTGGCCATTCGGCCGATGTAAAGGGGCACGCTTCCTGCGATAATCCAATGTCTGAATTTCACTGAAGAACCTTCCGACAGCATGGCCCCAACCCCCGTCTCACCCTCCGCAAGCAGTGCCCCGGCAGAGCGCGCCGCGTGGCTGCGCGCGGAACTCGAACGCGCCAATTACGCGTACTACGTGCTCGACCAGCCGGACCTGCCCGACGCGGAATACGACAGGCTGTTCAAGGAACTCGAGCGCATCGAGACGGAACATCCCGACCTGATCGTGCCGGATTCGCCTACTCAGCGAGTGGGCGGCGAGGCGGCCAGCGGTTTCGAGCCGGTCGTGCACGACCAGCCCATGCTGTCGCTGAACAACGGTTTCGCGGACGAAGACATCGTCGCGTTCGACAAACGCGTCGGTGACGCGCTCGGCAAGAATACGAACGAGCCCCCGGTGCCGGTCGACTACGCGGCCGAGCTGAAATTCGACGGTCTCGCCATTTCGCTGCGTTACGTCGACGGCGTATTCGTTCAGGCGTCCACGCGCGGCGACGGCACGACCGGCGAGAACGTCACCGAAAACGTCCGCACGATCCGCTCCATTCCGCTCAAGCTCAAGGGCAAACGCGTGCCGCGCGTGCTCGACGTGCGCGGCGAAGTGTTGATGTTCAAGCGCGATTTCGAGCGCCTGAACGATCGCCAGCGAGCCGCGGAGCAGAAGGAGTTTGCCAATCCGCGCAATGCGGCGGCGGGCAGTTTGCGGCAGCTCGATTCGAAGATCACCGCGCAGCGGCCGCTGTCGTTCTTTGCATATGGAATCGGCGTGCTCGAAGGCATGGAGATGCCGGCTACCCATAGTGAACTGCTCGACTGGTACAAGGAGCTCGGCTTGCCGGTGAACGGCGAGCGGGCGGTGGTGCAGGGCGCCGAGGGTTTGCTGGGCTTTTTTCACGCCGTTGGCGAGAAGCGCGAGAAGCTGCCGTACGACATCGACGGCGTGGTTTACAAGGTCAACCGGCGCGATGAGCAGGAGGCGCTCGGTTTCGTGTCGCGCGCTCCGCGTTTCGCGCTGGCGCATAAATTCCCCGCCCAGGAAGCGCTGACCAGACTCGTCGCGATCGACGTGCAGGTCGGCCGCACCGGCGCGATCACGCCGGTGGCGCGACTCGAACCGGTGTTCGTCGGCGGCGCGACGGTCACGAACGCCACGCTGCACAACGAAGACGAAGTGCGGCGCAAGGACATCCGCATCGGCGACACGGTGATCGTGCGGCGCGCTGGCGACGTGATTCCCGAAGTGGTGAGCGCGCTGCTCGACCGGCGTCCCGACGACGCCCGCGAATTCGTCATGCCCACGCAATGCCCGGTGTGCGGCTCGAATATCGAGCGGCTGCCCGACGAGGCGATTGCGCGCTGTACCGGCGGCCTGTTCTGTCCGGCGCAGCGCAAGCAGGCGCTGTGGCATTTCGCGCAGCGGCGCGCGCTGGATATCGACGGCCTGGGCGAAAAGATCATCGATCAACTTGTCGAGCAGAATCTGGTGCGCACACCGGCCGATCTGTTCAACCTCGGCTTCGCGACGCTCGCCGAACTCGACCGCTTTGCCGAAAAGTCCGCGCAGAACCTGCTCGACTCGCTTGAAAAGGCCAAGCACACCACGTTGGCGCGCTTCATCTACGCGCTCGGTATTCGCCATGTGGGCGAGTCGACGGCGAAAGACCTGGCCAGGCACTTCGGCTCGCTGGATCCGATCATGGACGCGTCGGTGGAAGCCTTGCTGGAAGTCAACGACGTCGGGCCGGTAGTGGCCGAGTCGATTCATCAGTTCTTCGCCGAAGAGCACAACCGCACGGTGATCGAGCAGTTGCGCGCGCCGGGCCGGGTCACGTGGCCGGAGGGGCCGCCCGCGCCCAAAGCGCCGCAAGGCGTGCTGGCCGGCAAGACGGTGGTGTTGACCGGCACCTTGCCGAGCCTCGCCCGCGAAGAAGCGAAGGAAATGCTGGAAGCAGCGGGCGCGAAAGTGGCTGGATCCGTGTCGAAGAAAACGGATTATGTGGTGGCGGGGGCCGAAGCGGGCAGCAAGTTGGCCAAGGCCGAGGAACTCGGCATCCCCGTACTCGACGAAGATGGTATGCGTAAGCTCCTGGAGGGGCAGTTATGATCCGCGAAATTCTCAAGATGGGCGATCCGCGCCTGTTGCGCATTGCCGATCCGGTCGATCACTTCGACACGCCCGAACTGCATGAACTCGTGAAGGACATGTTCGAGACCATGCACGACGCCAACGGCGCGGGCCTCGCCGCGCCGCAGATCGGCGTCAATCTGCAGGTGGTGATCTTCGGCTTCGGCCACAACGAGCGCTATCCGGACGCGCCGCCAGTGCCGGAAACGGTGCTGATCAATCCGACCATCACGCCGGTTTCGCAGGACATGGAAGAGGGCTGGGAAGGCTGCCTGTCGGTGCCGGGACTGCGCGGCGCGGTGAGCCGGTTTTCGATGATCAAGTACCACGGCTTCGACCAGTACGGCAAACCGATCGATCGCGTCGCGGAGGGTTTTCACGCGCGCGTCGTGCAGCACGAGTGCGATCACCTGATCGGCAAGTTGTATCCCATGCGGATCAACGACTTCGCGAAGTTCGGCTTCACGGAAGTGCTGTTTCCGGATATGGATCCGAATAGCGACGATTGACCCTCTTTGCCGTGGCTACGTGTTCTAAAAATGCGTGCGTGTTGCCGGGCTATCAGGTGATGCCAGCCCAGCGTCGCTCAGGCTGACGGGTGGCTGGGTGGCGGAAAGGCCGGCTCATTAGCAAACAACCCCACGTTCTCGAAAAAACGCGGGGTTGTTTTTTTGCGCCGCCTTGCTAGCGGCCGGGGTGAGGATTTAACCGCGCCCTCCGCATCCGGCTCACAGCGTCAGAACGATTCGTCGGCTGAGAGGTAGCGCCATTGCCCAGGCGGCAACGCGCCCAGCATCACGTGGCCCATCCGTACGCGTTTCAGGCCGATCACTTCGAGGCCGACCAGTTCGCACATGCGGCGAATCTGGCGCTTCTTGCCTTCACGCAGCACGAAACGCAATTGCTCGCCGTTTTGCCAGCTCACCTGCGCGGGCTTGAGCGGCACATCGTCGAGCGAAAGGCCGTGTCGCAGCAGCGCGAGGCTCTCCGGCGGGAAGTGGCTTTCGACATCGGTGGTGTGCTCGCCGAACGCCACGCGCACGAGATACTCCTTGTCGATCTCAGAATGACCGCCGATCAGCTGCTTCGCGATACGGCCGTCCTGCGTCAGCACGAGCAGGCCCGTCGAATCGATATCCAGACGGCCCGCCGGCGCGAGCTGGCGCAAGTGCGCAACCGAGAAGCGGATGCCCGAGCGGTCGCCTTCCCAGCGGTTCTCCGGCGTGACCAGCGTAATGGCCGGCTGATAGCCGTCTTCCGCCTGACCCGAGACGAAACCCACCGTCTTGTGGATCAGCACGGTCACCTGGCTTGCCTGCGCGGCCTCCGCAGCGGGGTCGATCTCGATGCGCTGGTCCGGGCGCACCTTGGTGCCGAGCGTGTCGATGCGCTCGCCGTCCACCATCACCCAGCCTTTTTCGATCCATTCGTCGGCTTCCCGGCGTGAACACAGGCCGAGTTCGGACATCAGCTTGGACAGGCGCAGGGTGCCCGGCGCGTCTTCGTAATCGCGACGCGGTGTACGCGGCGCGGCATCGGTTCCGCTCTCGCGCTCGGCTCGTGCCGAGGCCCGCGGCTTGTCGGCGCGCGCGGGACGGTCGTCGCCGAAGCGGCGTCCGGCGGCCGGCAACGTCTTGTCGAAGCTGCGGGCAGGGCGTTCGCCACGGTCGGTGCGTTCCGCGCCGCGCGCCGGACGATCGCCGAATTCACGTTTGGCCGGAGCGCGTTCGTCGCGCGGAGCGCGTGCGGGACGCTCGGAGCGGTCGCCGTAGCCGCTTTTGACGGGCTTGGCAAAGCTGCGCTCGCCACGTTCGGATGAACCGCGCTCGCCTTCGAAACGGCGTGGCGCGCTGTCGCTGCGCGGCCCACGCTCGCCAGCGTGGCGCTCCTGCGGAGCGCCACGGTCGCTGCCGAAGCGCGGACGCTCGGATGCATCGCGTTCACGGCGCTCCGGACGCGCACCGCGCGGCGCACCGTCTGAAGCGCGGCCCGCGCCTGGGCGCGCACCGCTGAATGGACGGCGTTCGCCGTCCTCGCGCCGCGGGGCGCGGTCGCCGAAGCTGCGCGGAGCGCGTTCGCCGCGCTCGGCGCTGCCTTCGAAGCGACGGGGCGCGCGTTCAGCACGCTCGCCGGTTTCGCGGCGCGGGGCACGCTCGCCTCGATCTGAACTACCTTCAAAACGACGCGGCGGACGATCGCCTCGCTCGCCCGCGCCTTCAAAACGCCGGGGCGCCCGCTCGCCGCGCTCACCGCCTTCGGCACGGCGCGCAGTCCGTTCGCCGCGCTCGCTTGCGCCTTCGAAACGGCGCGGTGCGCCCCCGGAGCGGTCGCCGCCGCCCTCAAACCGGCGCGGTGCGCGTTCGCTGTCCGCCCTGCGCGGTGCACGTTCGCTGCGCTCACCGCTACCTTCAAAGCGGCGCGGCGCGCGTTCACCACGTTCAGCATCATCCCGGCGCGGCGCACGCTCGCCAGCGCCTTCGAAACGGCGCGGCGGCCGATCCGACGGCGCGCGCCGTGCGCCACCGGCATCCCGCTCGCGCGAAAACGACCCTTCAGCCCTGGCGGGGCGCGCACCGGCACCGGCCGGCTTGCCGCTGCCTGCCGGCCGCTTGCCAGCGCCCGCGGCACCAGCGCCTTCGCCTCGCGCGCCGCTCGATCCCGGCGTTGCCGGCCGGGGGCCCGCCGGCCGCGTCGGCTTACGCGCCGAGGTGCTTCCGGTACGGACAGGGGCGCGTTCGGACGAAGCCGGCCGCGGGTGCTTGGCTGTTAATTTGACTCGCATGAAATCTCACACTGCAATCGCGCGCAGCAGTTCGGTCTCGACCTGAATTTGCAGACGGCTGTCAGACAGGCCGCGTCCATCGAGCAGGAACACGTCTTCGACACGTTCGCCGAGCGTATTGATCCGCGCCGAAGCGACGCCGACCCGATGCTCGGCCAGCACGCGCGCGATCGAATAAAGAAGGCCCGGCCGGTCGTTCGCCGACACGGATAGGATGTAGTATTGGCCGCGCTCGTCGGCCCGAAGATCGACACGCGGCGTAACAGGAAAGGTCCGCGACAGCCGGCCTTTCGACGGTCCCGGAAGCAGGGTGCCGTCACCGGTGAGGCGGGCGGTCAGTTCCTGTTCGACCAGATTGGCAATATCGCGATAATGCACGTCTTCTTCGGTATGCGCGACGAGGAAATTATCGAGCGCGTACCCGTGACGGGTCGTGCTGACCCGCGCATCGAGCACCGACAGGCCATTGCGGTCGAAATACGCGCAAATGCCGGCGAACAGATCGGGCTGATCCTTCACATAGACCAGCACCTGGAGCGCCTCGCCGATCGGCGAAGGGCGGGCCCGCACGATCGGCGTCGGCGTTTCGACGTGGCGGTACAGCACACGCGTTTGCCACGCGATATCCGCCGCGTCGTGACGCAGGAAATAGCCGATGTCGAGCTTGTCCCACAGCGCCTTTTGCGCGCCTTCCGGCACGGTTTCGAGGCGCAGCAGCGCCAACGCTTCTTCCTGGCGCGACTTCAGCTCCGAATGCGCATCCGGCCGCGCGCCGCCGAGCACGGCGAGCGTGGCGCGGTACAGATCCTCGAGCAATTTGCCTTTCCAGGTGTTCCAGACTTTCGGGCTGGTGCCGCGAATATCGGCCACCGTCAGCAGGTAAAGCGCCGTGAGGCGGCGCTCGGTGCCGACCAGTTCGGCGAATCGCTTGATGACTTCCGGGTCGCTCGTATCCTGCTTCTGCGCGACCTGGCTCATGGTCAGATGCTGCTGGACCAGCCACACGACCAGTTCGCCGTCCTCGCCCGGAATGCCGTGATTGCGGCAGAAGCGCCGCGCGTCGGCCATGCCTAGCGTGGAGTGGTCGCCGCCGCGCCCCTTGGCGATATCGTGAAACAGTGCGGCCACGTACAGTACCCACGGCCGGTCGAAGTTCGCGATCAACTGGCTGCAGAACGGATATTCGTGCGCGTGCTCGGCCACGGCGAAACGCCGCAGATTGCGCAGCACCATCAGAATGTGCTGGTCGACGGTGTAGACGTGATACAGATCGTGCTGCATCTGCCCGACAATGCGCCGGAAGTTCAGCAGATAGCGCCCGAGCACGCTGGTCTGGTTCATCAGGCGCAGCGCGTGGGTGATGCCGGCCGGCTGCTTCAGGATGTCCATGAAGAGACGCCGGTTTTCCGGATCCCGCCGCCAGTGCTGATCCATCACGTCGCGGGCGTTGTAGATCGCGCGCAGCGTGCGTGCCGACAGGCCTTTCACGCCGGGCGTCTGTTCGTAGAGCAGGAAAGCCTCGAGGATCGCGTTCGGTTCGCGCTGGAACACGTCGTCGCTGGCGATTTCCAGCATGCCCTGCTTCTCGACGAAGCGGTCCGACAACACCCGCGTAATGCCGCTCGTGCTGGGGAAAAGCTGCGCTTCAATGTTCTGGATCAGGATCGTGGCGAGCTGCGTGACAGCCTTGGCCGACCAGTAATAGCGGCGCATGAGCTGTTCGCTCGCGCGCTTGGTGGCGGTCGGCTTGTAGCCGAAGCTCTCGGCCACCGCCGTTTGCAGGTCGAACACCATGATGTCCTGGCGACGTCCGGCGATCACATGCAGCCGCGCACGCAGCGACTTCAGGAAGCCTTCGTTGCGGCGCAGCTCACGCGCTTCGCGCTCGGTGATCAGGCCGCGTGCTTCGAGCTCGCGCCAGCTGCTGCCGAAGCCGGCCGCCTGGGTGATCCACAGAATCAGCTGCAGATCGCGCAGGCCGCCCGGGCTTTCCTTGATGTTGGGTTCGAGCGAGTAGGGCGTGTCCTGAAACTTGGCGTGGCGCTGGCGCATTTCCAGCACTTTTGCCTGGAAAAAGGCCTTGGGATCGAGCGCTTCGCGATAACGTTTCGCAAAGTCGGCGAACAACTCGGCGCTACCGGTAATGCGCCTCGCTTCGAGTAGCGAGGTACGCACGGTGACGTCGTTGTCGGCTTCATCGAGACATTGCGATACGCTGCGCACGCTGCTGCCCAGTTCCAGCCCCAAATCCCAGGCAAGGCTGATAAAGCGTTCGATGCGGGCTTCCAGATGCCCGATCGGCGCATCGGGCAGCAACACCAGAATGTCGATGTCGGAATGCGGCGCCAGCTCGCCGCGCCCGTAGCCGCCCACCGCCAGCAAGGCCAGCTCGGCCGGCAGGTCGCAGGTGTGCCAGGCGGCGCGCAGCGAATCGTCGGTGGCGCGAGCCAGCGCGGCCATCAACGCGTCGACGTTGGTGGCCGTCCTGAAGCGTTCCAGCAGTTGGGCTTTGGCCACTTTGTACTCCGCCTTGAGTGACCTGGCAGGGGATTGGGCGAGGGCTGGAACACTACTCATTGGCAGGCGCGAGGTGAGTTCGGAAGTCGTTCAGGCGGTGGCCGCGACGACCGGCGGACGCGCGGGCGTGCCGGCGGAAACGGTCAGCACGTCGTAGCCGGTTTCGGTGACGAGCACGGTATGCTCCCACTGCGCCGACAGGCTGCGGTCTTTCGTTTTGACGGTCCACTGGTCCGGCATGGTGCGGATGTCGCGGCGGCCGGCGTTGATCATCGGCTCGATCGTAAAGATCATGCCGGTTTGCAGCTCGAGCCCGGTGCCGGGGCGGCCGTAGTGCAGGATCTGCGGGTCTTCGTGGAACACCGTGCCGATGCCGTGACCGCAATATTCGCGCACCACGCTGTAGCCCTGGCCTTCCGCATGCTTCTGGATCGCATAGCCGATATCGCCGAGATGGGCGCCCGGACGCACCTGGTCAATGCCGAGCCACATGCATTCGAAGGTGGTCTGAACCAGACGTTTGGCCAGGATCGAGCCTTCGCCGACGATGAACATGCGGCTGGTGTCGCCGAAATAGCCTTCCTTGATGACGGTGACGTCGATGTTCAGCGCATCGCCGTTCTTCAGGGTCTTGTCGCCGGGAATGCCGTGGCAGATCACGTCGTTGACGGAAATGCAGGTGGCTTTCGGATAGGGCGGGTAGCCGGGCGGCTGATAGTTCAGCGGCGCCGGGATCGTGCCCTGTTCCTTCAGCATGTATTCGTGGCACAGGCGGTCGAGTTCGCCGGTCGTGACGCCGGCCGTGACGAACGGCGTGATGTAGTCGAGCACTTCGCTCGCCAGTTTGCAGGCGACGCGCATCTGCGCGATATCGTGTTCGTTTTTGAGCGTAATAGCCATGAGTCGGGCCTGAAATGCGATTTATTGCGAGATTATCGCACCATATTCCGGCTGCCGCAGGCTTTTGCGACCAGGGTGGAGCCTGTCGGGAGCCCGAAAGACGGGGCCCGGAACAGGTCCTGCGAGCTTGCGCGTTCCGCAGGCGGTGCGGGCGTCGCCCGATGTCGAGGCGGGCCGCGGCCGGCTGCACCTTGCCGGGCCGGCTCGAAGCGGCTCGAAGCGGCTATATGAATTCGACGGCCGGGACGCGGGTGCAACCGGCGCGGCAGACGGGAGCTACCGGGGCAGGTTGAGTCGTGCAATAGTCGCGTGCTATAATCTTCGGCTAAGTCGATCTCTGTCTTGCTTTATCGCTTCTATGGGGCGATAAAGCAGCAATAAAGTGGCAGGATTAAAGTGGCAGGATAAGTGGCAGGATTGGCTTCTCATGGCGCTGGTTGCCTGCGCCATGAGGTGGGAAAGCAAGACAAGGCAACAGACTCGCAAGCCGGCGCACCCAGGGTGTCCGCCGCGTTCAGCCAAAGATACAGAAATGGCAACGCGGCCGATACGGCAGCCGGCTTAAGACCCAACCCTCGCGGAGATTTTCATGGCAGTTACCATGCGTCAAATGCTGGAAGCCGGTGTCCACTTCGGTCACCAAACGCGCTTCTGGAACCCGAAGATGGCCCCGTTCATTTTCGGTCATCGCAACAAGATTCACATCATCAACCTCGAAAAGACGCTGCCGATGTACAACGACGCGCTGAAGTACGCGCGTCAACTGGCAGCGAACCGCGGCACGATCCTGTTCGTGGGCACGAAGCGTCAGTCGCGCGACACGATCGCTGAAGAAGCGCAACGCGCTGGCATGCCGTACGTCAACGCACGCTGGCTCGGCGGCATGCTGACCAACTTCAAGACGCTGAAGGTCTCGATCAAGCGCCTGAAGGACATGGAAGCCGCGCTGGAAGCAGGCGAAACCGAGCGCATGAGCAAGAAGGAAGCGCTCCTGTTCGAACGCGAAATGGCCAAGCTGCAAAAGTCGATCGGCGGCGTGAAGGACATGGGCGGCATTCCGGACGCGATCTTCGTGGTCGACGTCGGCTACCACAAGATTGCCGTGACCGAAGCCAACAAGCTCGGCATTC
The DNA here is from genome assembly GCF_002278075.1 of Paraburkholderia aromaticivorans. Classification (NCBI taxonomy): domain Bacteria; kingdom Pseudomonadati; phylum Pseudomonadota; class Betaproteobacteria; order Burkholderiales; family Burkholderiaceae; genus Paraburkholderia; species Paraburkholderia aromaticivorans. The sequence continues at coordinate 2,817,193 of NZ_CP022989.1, forward strand.
CGGTCATCGCCGTGGTCGACACGAACCACTCGCCGGAAGGCATCGATTACGTGATTCCGGGTAACGACGACGCCTCCAAGGCTGTCGCTCTGTACACGGCTGGCGTGGCTGACGCGATCGTCGAAGGCCGTGCGAACGCGGTCAACGAAGTGGTGCAGGCTGCACGTGGCGGCGACGGCGACGAGTTCGTCGAGGTCAACGCGGAAGCGTAAAGCTGCCCCGTGTCCGGCAAAAAAGGGGGCTTTCTACAGGCCCCCTTTTTTTAAGCCGCGACATCGTAGTAGGGCGCTGCCGGCAGTCTCTCCCGAGCGGTGCCCAGGCGTTGTCCGCAAAAATGCACGCACAACGCTGAAACGAATTCTTGCCGCCGGCATCGAAGTGCGGGCGGCGTGTGACAGACGGAACTCAAGGAGCAAATGATGGCGGCAATTACCGCAAGCATGGTTGCAGAACTGCGCGCAAAGACCGACGCGCCGATGATGGAATGCAAGAAGGCGCTGACGGAAGCCGACGGCGACATGGCGCGCGCTGAAGAGCTGCTGCGCGTGAAGCTGGGCAACAAGGCCAGCAAGGCAGCGTCGCGCGTGACGGCTGAAGGCGTGGTCGCATCGTTCATCGGCGGCAACGCGGGTTCGCTGGTCGAGCTGAACTGCGAAACCGACTTCGTTTCGAAGAACGACGACTTCCTCGCTTTCTCGAAGAAGGTCGCCGAGCTGGTCGCCACGCAAAACCCGGCTGACGTTGCCGCTCTGTCGGCACTGCCGCTGGACGGCTCGACGGTCGACGCAGTGCGCCTCGCGCTGGTCGGCAAGATCGGCGAAAACCTGTCGATCCGCCGTTTCGTGCGTTTCGACACCGCCAACAAGCTGGCAGCGTACCTGCACGGCACGCGTATCGGCGTGCTGGTCGAGTACACGGGCGCAGACGAGCAGGTCGGCAAGGACGTGGCGATGCACATCGCCGCAATGAAGCCGGTGTCGCTGTCGTCGGACGACGTGCCGGCGGATCTGATCGCCAAGGAACGCAGCATCGCCGAGCAGAAGGCCGCGGAATCGGGCAAGCCGGCTGAAATCGTCGCCAAGATGGTTGACGGCAGCGTGCAGAAGTATCTGAAGGAAGTGTCGCTGCTGAACCAGACGTTCGTTAAGAACGACAAGCAGACGATCGAACAGATGCTGAAGGCCGGCAACGCGAGCGTGCAGAAGTTCGCGCTGTTCGTGGTCGGCGAAGGCATCGAGAAGAAGCAGGACGACTTCGCTGCTGAAGTGGCCGCTCAAGTCGCTGCTGCAAAGCAACAATAAGTTTCACCTAAGCATCACTGTTGTATCGTTGGACCCGCGGCGAAGCAAGACTTTGCCGCGGTCGGCAGCGCCGCAAGGCTGCGCGCGGGTTGACCCTCGCCGCGCGGCCGCCGCTGGCGAACCCCAGGGTTCGTCAATTTGGCGACGCTTGCCCGAATCAGCATTTCACCCCTACATTAGTCCCTTGTTGTTGCCCTGTTCTGCGCGATCTGGATACCCCTATGCCCACTGCCTATAAACGCGTCCTGCTCAAACTCTCCGGTGAAGCCCTGATGGGCGACGATGCTTTCGGCATCAATCGCGCGACCATCGAACGAATGGTGGCGGACGTGGCCGAAGTGGTCCGTCTCGGAACGCAGCTGGCCGTGGTGATCGGCGGCGGCAATATTTTCCGCGGCGTCGCAGGTGGTGCGGCGGGTATGGATCGCGCTACGGCCGACTACATGGGCATGCTGGCCACCATGATGAACGCCCTGGCGCTGCAGGACGCGATGCGCCACGCCGGCATCGAGGCGCGCGTGCAATCGGCGCTGCGCATGGACCAGGTCGTCGAGCCGTATATCCGGCCCCGCGCGATTCGCCAGCTCGAAGAAGGCAAAGTCGTGATTTTCGCGGCCGGCACCGGCAACCCGTTTTTCACGACTGATACGGCCGCCGCGCTGCGTGGCTCGGAAATCGGCGCGGAAGTCGTGTTGAAAGCAACCAAGGTGGACGGCGTCTATTCCGCCGACCCGAAGAAAGACCCGAGCGCGACCCGTTACACCACGATCAGCTTCGACGAGGCAATCGGCCGCAATCTGCAGGTCATGGACGCCACGGCGTTCGCACTGTGCCGCGACCAGAAGCTGCCGATCCGTGTGTTTTCGATCGTCAAGCCGGGCGCGCTCAAGCGCATCGTACAAGGTGAGGACGAAGGCACCCTCGTCCACGTGTAAACTCTCGTTCACATAACGTGGGCTTTGACGCGAGCCCGGGTCGCCGCATCTTGCGCGCGCTGGCCGGCTCGCACCGTTTTGAAGGTTCGGAGGTTTAAAAATGTCTGTGGCTGATATCAGGAAGGGCGCTGAACAAAAGATGCAGCGCTCCATCGACGCGTTCAAGAACGACCTGTCGAAGATCCGCACGGGCCGTGCGCACACGGGCCTGCTCGATCATATTCAGTGCGATTACTACGGTTCGCCGGTGCCGATTTCGCAAGTCGCGAACCTGACGCTGATCGACGCCCGCACGATCGGCGTGCAGCCGTGGGAAAAGAAGATGGTTCAGGTGGTCGAGAAGGCGATTCGCGAGTCGGATCTCGGCCTGAACCCCGCCACGCAAGGCGACGTGATTCGCGTGCCGATGCCCGCGCTGACCGAAGAACGCCGCCGCGAGCTGACCAAAGTGGTCAAGAGCGAAGCGGAAACGGCCAAGATCGCCGTGCGTAACCTGCGTCGTGATGCGAACGAGCAACTGAAAAAGCTCGTCAAAGACAAGGAAATTTCGGAAGACGACGAGCGTCGTGCCGGTGACGACGTTCAGAAGCTGACGGACAAGTTCGTCGCGGAAATCGACAAACTCGTCGTGACGAAAGAAGCCGAGATCATGACGGTCTGAGGCCGTCCGCCTCTTAAGAAAACGCCGTGCCGCGCCAAGGGTTTTCCGGCCCGCAGGGAGTCCCTTTCGGGGACTGCCGCCTCGGGCGGCTGGCGTGAAGCGCCAGGTTTGGGGGCACTCAGTACTTTCAGGGTTTCCACTTCTTTATTTGCAGTCACTGTCCCGACGGCCATGACCTATACCAGCTCAACCGTGCGCGTGCCTGATGTCGCCGCGGTGCCGCGACATATCGCGATCATCATGGACGGCAACGGCCGTTGGGCCACCCAGCGGCGCTTGCCGCGCGTGGCGGGCCATACGCGCGGCGTCGACGCGGTGCGTGCGGCCGTCGAGGCGTGCGCCCGGCAGGGCGTCGAATACCTGACGCTATTCGCTTTCAGCTCGGAAAACTGGCGCCGTCCCAACGACGAAGTATCGTTCCTGATGCGCCTGTTCGTGACCGCGCTGGAGCGCGAGATCGGCAAACTGCACGCCAACGGCATCCGTTTGCGGGTGGTGGGCGATCTGTCGCGCTTCGATATGCGCATCCGCGACCTGATCAAGCGCGCGGAGACCAAGACCGCGCGCAATACCCGTCTGACGCTCACGATCGCCGCGAATTATGGCGGCCGCTGGGACATCATGCAGGCCACTCGTAAGCTCGCCGAGCAGTCGGCGCTGGCGGGCAAGGCGGTCGAGGTGAGCGAGGAATCGTTCGCCGAGCATCTGTCCATGGCTTATGCGCCGGAGCCGGATCTGTTCATCCGCACCGGCGGCGAGCGCCGCGTCAGCAACTTTTTGCTGTGGCAGCTCGCCTACACCGAGTTCTACTTCACCGACACGTTCTGGCCGGATTTCGACGCCGACGCGCTCGGCCACGCCATCGCTTCGTACGCGGAGCGCGAACGCCGCTTCGGCCGCACCAGTGCTCAACTCGAGCCGCAATCGCAAAACGTCGATTCGCTTCCATGCTAAAAACCCGTGTCATCACGGCGATCGTCCTGCTGGCGGTATTCCTGCCGGTCACGCTGTTCGCGCCGGTGGGCGCGTTCGGCGCGCTGATCGCCTTCGTCGTCGTGTTCGCCGCGTGGGAATGGGCGCGCCTGCTGAAGCTGGGCGGCGCGGGGCCGATCGTTTATGCGCTGGTGGCCGCGGTGGCGCTGGTCGCCAGCACGCGGCTCGGCACCGGTATCGAGCAAGCAAGACCGCTCTTTCAGGCGGCGGCGATTTTCTGGGTGATCGCCGGTCCGTTCGTGCTGCTGCGCAAGCCCACGCTCGCGCAGGGCGCCTGGCGCTCCTTTCTGTTTCTTGCCGGCATTGTGGTATTCGTCGCGTGCTGGCATGCTCTCGTCGCCGCGCGCGTGCAAGGCGTGCCGTTCGTGCTGTCATTGCTGCTCCTCGTATGGCTGGCCGATATCGGCGCATACTTCTCTGGAAAAGCATTCGGCAAACACAAGCTGGCGCCTGCCATCAGTCCGGGTAAGACTTGGGAGGGCGCGATCGGCGGCTGGCTGGTGGTGATGATCGTCGCTGCGGCGGCGGTCTTTTTGCATGCGTTCGAGCCGACCCTGTATTCTGCGTTGCTGGCGCATTGGGGCGCCGTGCGCACGTTGCTCGCCCTGACCCTGCTGGTCGCGTTCAGTGTGGTGGGCGACCTGTTCGAATCCATGATGAAACGCCAGGCCGGGGTGAAAGATTCAAGTGGCCTGTTGCCGGGGCACGGTGGCGTGCTCGACCGCATCGACGCATTGTTGCCGGTGCTGCCGCTTGCCATGCTGCTGCTCGGCTAGAGAAAGAGATATGCAAAAACGTCTGACACTGCTCGGTTCCACGGGCTCGATTGGAGACAGCACGCTCGACGTCGTCGCGCGTCATCCCGAGCGTTTTTCGGTTTATGCGTTGAGCGCGCATCGCAACGGCGACAAGCTCGTCGAGCAATGCCTGCGCTTTCAGCCCGAAGTCGCGGTGGTTGGCGACGCCGAGACGGCCGCCGGCGTCGCCGCGAAATTGCGCGAGGCGGGTTGCAAGACCGAGGTCACGTACGGACCGCAGGCGCTCGTCGACGTGTCGAAGAGCGACGGCTGCGATACGGTGGTGGCGGCGATCGTCGGCGCGGCCGGCCTCGCGCCGAGCCTTGCCGCCGCGCGCGCCGGCAAACGGATCCTGCTCGCCAACAAGGAAGCGCTGGTCATGTCCGGCGCGATCTTCATGGACGCGGTGCGCGACAACGGCGCCGTGCTCCTGCCGGTGGACAGCGAGCACAACGCAATTTTCCAATGCCTGCCGCGCGAAGCCGCGCTGCACGGCGGCGTCTCCAAGATCATTCTGACCGCCTCGGGCGGCCCGTTCCGCACCCGCGAACCGGCCACGCTCGTCGACGTCACGCCGGAAGAAGCCTGCAAGCATCCGAACTGGGTCATGGGCCGCAAGATCTCGGTCGACTCGGCCACCATGATGAACAAGGGTCTCGAGGTGATCGAGGCGCATTGGCTGTTCGATCTGCCGGGCGAGCGCATCGACGTGCTGATCCACCCGCAAAGCGTGATTCACTCGCTGGTCTCTTACGCCGACGGTTCGGTGCTCGCGCAACTCGGCAACCCCGACATGCGCACGCCGATCGCGCACGCGCTGGCCTTCCCGGATCGCGTGGATTCGGGCGTCGCGCAGCTCGATCTCGCGCAGATCGCGTCGCTCTCGTTCGAAAAGCCGGATTACGCGCGTTTCCCGTGTCTCGCACTTGCCATGAAGGCGCTGGCCGAGGGTGGTGTGGCGAGCGCGGCCCTGAACGCCGCGAACGAAATCGCGGTGGAAGCGTTCCTGTCGCGTCGGATCGGTTTCATGGCGATTGCCCAGGTGGTCGACGCGGTGCTCAACGCATTGCCGAACCGCAGCGCGCACGCGCTCGAAGACGTGATCGAAGCGGACGCCGCCGCGCGTCGCGCCGCTGCCGAATTCATCGCGCGTCTGCCTGACGGCGCCCGTCGCACGGAACGCGCCGTCCAGTGAGGCGCTCATGAACCTGCTGATCGAATTGCTCGCCTTCGCGGTCGCGATTGGCGTACTCGTGGTCGTCCACGAATACGGGCACTACAGCGTGGCGCGCCTGTGCGGCGTCAAGGTGCTGCGCTTTTCGATCGGCTTCGGCAAGCCGCTGTTCCAGTGGGTGAGCCCGAAAACGGGCACCGAATGGACCATCGCCGCGCTGCCGCTCGGCGGCTACGTGAAGATGCTCGACGAGCGCGAAACCGGCGCCGAGCCGATTCCCGCGGAAGCCTTGCCGAATGCGTTCAACCGGCAGTCCGTGTGGCGCCGGTTTGCGATCGTCGCGGCCGGTCCGGTCGCGAACTTCCTCCTTGCCATCGTGCTGTTCGCGCTGGTCTTCGCCACCGGCGTGACCGAGCCGGCTGCCGTGGTGGCGGCGCCCGCGCCGAATACGCCGGCGGCGCTCGCCGGCTTCGACGGCGGCGAGACGATCGTTGCGGTGCGCGCCGAGAACGCCAGCGAATCCGAGCCGGTGCGCTCATGGTCGGACCTGCGCTGGAAGCTGCTGGGTGCGGCATTCGATCACAAGCGCGTCGTGCTGAGCGCGAAAGACGCACACGGCACGTCGGACTTTCAGCTCGATCTGCGCGGCCTGACCGAGAAAGACGTCGATGACGACTTCATGTCGCATCTCGGTTTCGAGCCTGGTGGTGGCAAGCTGACGGTGGCCGGTGTGCAGCCGGGCAGCGCGGCGCAGAAAGCCGGGCTCGTCGCAGGCGATCGTCTGCGCGCCGTCGACGGCATTCCGACCGACAACGCCACAGCCTTCATCGCTTATGTAAAATCGCACGCCGGCAAACCGGTGACGCTGCAAGTGGAGCGCGGCGGGCCGGCGGCGGCCAGGCTCGAAGACATCGGCCTCGTGCCGCAGTCGCAGCGTGACGAAGCGACGGGCCAGCAGATCGGCCGCATCGGCGCGGAACTGGCCACGCAGGTGCCGTCGATCGACGTGCGTTACGGGCCGCTCGAGAGCCTGCAACTGGGTGCGCGCCGCACGTGGGATCTGGCGGTGTATTCGGTGCGCATGTTCGGCAGGATGATCGTGGGCGAGGCATCGCTGAAGAATCTTTCCGGCCCGGTGACGATCGCCGATTACGCGGGAAAGAGCGCACGTCTAGGTCCTTCTGCATTCCTGTCGTTCCTGGCCCTTGTCAGTATTAGCCTTGGCGTACTGAACCTGTTACCAATTCCGGTATTGGACGGGGGGCATCTGTTATATTATTTGGTTGAAGCTGTTACCGGTAAAGTTGTCTCCGATCGCTGGCAACTCGTTTTTCAGAGGGCGGGTCTCGCCTGCATCGTCGCGTTGTCGGCGATCGCGCTGTTCAACGATCTGGCTCGTTTAATCCATTTTTAAAGTGTTCGGCGGCGTTCACGATGGCGACCGCCCGACCTGATGCAGCTATACACACTGGGGAAGCACGTTGTTTAAACCTCATCGCTTTGTTCCAAAGACGGTTATAGCCGCGGCATTCGCCGCGCATGGGCTGGTTGCTCACGCAACGACGCCCTTCGTGGTGCAAGACATCCGGATCGAGGGATTGCAACGCGTCGAACCTGGTACGGTGTTCGCCTACCTGCCCATCAAGCAAGGCGACACCTTCAGCGACGACAAGGCATCGGAGGCCATTCGCGCCCTGTATGCCACGGGCTTCTTCAACGACGTCAAGATTGCGACCGAAGGCAATGTCGTCGTCGTGCAGGTGCTGGAGCGTCCGGCTATCGGCACGATCGATTTCGCCGGCATTCATGAGTTCGACAAGGAAAACCTGACCAAGGCGCTGCGCGCCGTGGGTCTGTCGCAGGGCCGTTATTACGACAAGGCGCTCGTCGACAAGGCCGAGCAGGAACTGAAGCGCCAATACCTGACGCGCGGCTACTACGCCGCCGAGGTCACCACCACGATCACGCCGATCGACCGCAACCGCGTGTCCGTGCTGTTCTCGGTGGCCGAAGGGCCGAGCGCGAAGATCCGCCAGATCAACTTCATCGGCAACAAGGCGTTCAGCACGGGTACGCTGCGCGACGAAATGCAGTTGTCCACGCCGAACTGGTTCTCGTGGTACACGAAGAACGACCTGTACGCGAAAGACAAGCTCACCGGCGACCTCGAAAACGTCCGCTCGTATTACCTGAACCGCGGCTACCTCGAGTTCAACATCGATTCCACCCAGGTGTCGATCTCGCCGGACAAGAAGGACATGTATCTCACGGTCACGCTGCATGAAGGCGAGCCGTACACGATTTCGAGCATCAAGCTGGCGGGCAATCTGCTCGACCGCGAGCCGGAGCTGGCGAAGCTCATCAAGATCAAACCGGGCGACCGCTTCTCGGCTGAAAAGCTGCAGGCCACCACCAAGGCGATCGTCGACAAGCTGGGCGAATACGGCTATGCGTTCGCCACCGTCAACGCGCAGCCGCAGATCGACCAGTCCAACCACAAGGTGGACCTCACGCTGCAGGTGGACCCGAGCCGCCGCGTGTACGTGCGCCGCATCAACGTGGTGGGCAACACCCGCACGCGTGACGAAGTGGTGCGCCGCGAAATGCGCCAGCTCGAAAGCTCGTGGTTCGATTCGAACCGCCTCGCGCTGTCGAAAGACCGGATCAACCGTCTCGGCTACTTCACGGATGTCGACGTGACCACGGTGCCGGTGGAAGGCACACCCGACCAGGTCGACGTGGACGTCAAGGTGGCCGAAAAGCCGACCGGCGCGATCACGCTGGGCGCGGGCTTCTCGTCGACCGACAAGGTGGTGCTCTCCGCGGGCGTGTCCCAGGACAACGTGTTCGGCTCGGGCACGAGTCTCGCGGTGAACATTAATACCGCGAAGACGTACCGCACGCTGACGGTCACGCAGGTCGATCCGTACTTCACGGTCGACGGCATCAAGCGTATTACCGACGTTTATTACCGTACATATCAGCCGCTGTATTACTCCACGGATTCGAGCTTCAAGATCGTCACGATCGGTGGCGACCTGAAGTTCGGTATTCCGTTCTCCGAAGTGGACACGGTCTACTTTGGCGCCGGCCTCGAGCAGAACCAGCTGGACATCGACGCGAACACGCCGCAAAGCTATATCGACTACGTGCACGAATTCGGCCGCGTGTCGAACAACGTGCCGATCACGGTAGGCTGGTCACGCGACGCGCGTGACAGCGCACTGGTGCCGAGCCGTGGTTACTTCACGCAGGCGAACGCCGAATACGGCACGCCGATCGGCGGCACGCAGTACTACAAGGCCGACATCAACGCGCAGTACTATTATTCGTTCTCGCGCGGGTTCGTGCTGGGCTTCAACTTCCAGGGCGGTTACGGTAACGGCCTCGGCGGCAAGCCTTATCCGATTTTCAAGAACTACTATGCGGGCGGTATCGGTTCGGTGCGGGGCTACGAGCCGAGCTCGCTGGGTCCGCGCGACGCGAAGACGAACGACCCGATCGGCGGCTCGAAGCTGCTGGTGGGTAACGTCGAGTTGACGTTCCCGCTGCCGGGCACGGGTTACGACCGCACGCTGCGTGTCTTCACGTTCCTCGACGCCGGTAACGTGTGGGGCACGGAGGGCAACAGTATCGGCGCCAACGGCCTGCGTTACGGCTATGGTGTCGGTCTGGCGTGGATCTCGCCGATCGGTCCGCTCAAGCTGAGCCTGGGCTTCCCGCTCACGAAGCATACGGGCGACCAGTACCAGAAATTCCAGTTCCAGATCGGGACGGCGTTCTGATCCGGCGGCTGGCGGCTCGGCCAGGAGCGGCTGGCCAAACTACAGTATCGAGAGGATGACTTTGCTAACCGGTATGTTTTCGAAACGTGTGGCGTGCGCGCTGGCGCTGGCAATGACCTTGGGTGTCGGGGTGGCGCATGCGCAGGAGGCAAGGATCGCGGCGGTGAATTCCGACCGGATCCTGCGCGAATCCGCTGCCGCGAAGGCCGCGCAGGTCAAGCTCGAGGCCGAGTTCGCCAAGCGTGACAAGGACCTTGCCGACATGGCGCAGAAGCTGAAGGCGACGTCCGACTCCCTCGACAAGAACGGTGCGTCGATGTCGCCCGCCGATCGCGCGCAGAAGCAGCGCGATCTGTCGCAACTCGACACGGACTTCCAGCGCAAGCAACGTGAGTTTCGCGAGGATCTGAACCAGCGCCGCAACGAAGAACTGGCGGCGGTGCTCGACCGCGCGAACAAGGTGATCAAGCAGATCGCCGAGGCGCAGCACTATGATCTGATCGTTCAGGAAGCGGTGTACGTGAGTCCGCGTATCGATATCACCGATCAGGTGCTCAAGGCCCTGGCGGCGTCGGGTAACTGATCGCGGCAGCCGCTCAGGTGACCCGGCAGCGCAAGATCTCACAAGTTGAACTGAACAGTAGGAGACAGGACAGGCATGGCATTTACGCTCGAGGACATCGTCCAGCGGTTCGGCGGTGAAGTAGTCGGAAATGGTTCGCAGCGCGTCGGCAGTCTCGCGCCGCTCGACCAGGCAGGCCCGGACCAGCTGGCGTTCCTCGCCAATCCGAAGTACCTGTCGCAGGTCGAAACGACCCGTGCGGGCGCGGTGCTGATCAACGCCGACGACCTCGCCAAACTCGCTTCCCGCGAGAATCGTAACTTCATCGTCACGCCGAATCCGTACGCTTACTTTGCGCGCGTCGCGCAAACCTTCATCGACCTCGCCGCACCCAAGGCGGTGCCCGGCGTGCATCCGAGCGCAACCATCGACCCGTCGGCGCAGATTGCCGCGAGCGCGGTGATCGGCCCGCACGTCACGGTGGAAGCGGGCGCGGTGATCGGCGAAAACGTGCGGCTCGACGCCAATGTCGTGGTCGGCCGGGGCACGCGCATCGGCGCGGGCTCGCATCTTTATCCCAATGTCGCGGTGTACTACGGTTGCAAGCTCGGCGAGCGCGTGATCGTGCACGCGGGCGCGGTGATCGGCTCGGACGGTTTCGGCTTCGCGCCGGATTTCGTCGGCGAGGGTGAGGCGCGTACCGGCAGCTGGGTGAAGATTCCGCAGGTCGGCGGCGTGTCCATTGCGGCAGACGTCGAAATCGGTGCGAACACCACGATCGACCGTGGCGCGATGGCCGACACCATCATCGAAGAGTGCGTGAAGATCGACAATCTCGTGCAGATCGGCCACAACTGCAAGGTCGGGGCCTATACGGTGATCGCCGGCTGCGCGGGCATTGCGGGCAGCACGACGATCGGCCGTCATTGCATGATCGGCGGCGCGGTTGGGATCGCCGGGCACGTCACCCTCGCCGACTATGTGATCGTCACCGCGAAGTCAGGCGTCTCGAAGTCGCTGCTGAAGCCTGGTATGTACACCAGTGCCTTCCCGGCCGTGAACCATGCAGACTGGAACAAGAGCGCGGCGTTGCTGCGCAATATCGACAAACTCCGCGATCGTATCAAGGCGCTCGAAAACGCCGCGGCTGAGAAGCAGGGCAGTCCGGCTGCCAATGCCGCAAGCCGTGGCGCAGACGACCAAGCCTGAGAGGTACCAGGGTAAGGTACCAGGTAAGGCACCAGGGTAAGCCACAGCCGACTCGCGCAACAATTCGCCTGGCATTTCGCAGGGCAACCGGCCGGCACCGCGTAAAATAGCGGGCGAGCATCAGGAAGCAAAGTCGGTTGCCGTGACCGGGTGGCACGGCCGCCGGGTCATGGCGAGCGCCGGCAGCATGCGTTATCAACCCACCTGCACCAGCATCCGCAGTCATCATCGCGCAGTCAATGCGTGAGTAGAAACACCATGAGCACCGAAAAAATCAATCTCGACATTCATAAGATTCTCACGCTGCTGCCACATCGTTACCCGATCCTGCTGGTCGACCGGGTGCTCGAACTCGAGCCGCACAAGAGCATCAAAGCGTTGAAGAACGTGTCGATCAACGAACCGTATTTCCAGGGTCATTTCCCGACCCGTCCGGTCATGCCGGGCGTGCTGATTCTCGAAGCGCTCGCGCAAACGGCGGCTCTGCTGACGTTTTCGGAAGAGCCGAGCGACCCGTCGAACACGCTGTATCTGTTCGTCGGCATCGACAACGCGCGTTTCAAGCGCGTGGTGGAACCGGGCGACCAGCTGATCCTGAACTGCACGTTCGAGCGTCATATGCGCGGCATCTGGAAGTTCAAGGCGCGCGCCGAAGTGGATGGCGTGGTAGCGGCGGAAGCCGACCTGATGTGCGCGGTGCGGCACACGGACAAGGACGCTTGACGCTCAAGCCAGTGTCCGGGCGGTCGCGGCGGCGTGACACACGCGCTGCTCGCCCCGCCAGATGCCCATCCAGACAACGCAACAGAATCAGAAGCGAGGACGCATGAGCAGGATTCATCCCACTGCGATCGTCGAACCGGGCGCGCAACTCGACGAATCCGTCGAAGTCGGACCGTATGCCGTGATCGGCGCACATGTGACGATCGGCGCGCGGACCACGATCGGTTCGCACAGCGTGATCGAAGGTCACACCACGCTCGGCGAAGACAACCGGATCGGCCACTACGCATCGGTCGGCGGCCGTCCGCAGGACATGAAGTACAAGGACGAGCCGACCCGGCTCGTGATCGGCAACCGCAACACGATCCGCGAATTCACCACGATCCACACCGGCACGATGCAGGACGCGGGCGTCACCACGCTTGGCGACGACAACTGGATCATGGCGTACGTGCACATCGGGCACGACTGCCACGTCGGCAGCAACGTCATTCTGTCGAGCAATGCGCAGATGGCCGGCCACGTCACGATCGGCGACCACGCGATCGTGGGCGGCATGTCAGGCGTGCATCAGTTCGTGCGCATCGGCGAGCATTCCATGCTGGGCGGCGCGTCGGCGCTGGTGCAGGACATTCCGCCGTTCGTGATCGCCGCCGGCAACAAGGCCGAACCGCATGGCATCAATGTCGAAGGCCTGCGCCGCCGCGGTTTCTCGCCGGACGCGATCTCGGCGCTGCGCGCGGCTTATCGCGTGCTGTACAAGAACGGCCTGTCGCTGGAAGAGGCGAAGGTCCAGTTGCGCGAACTCGCGTCCGCGGGCGGCGACGGTGACGAACCGGTGCAGACGCTGCTCGCGTTCGTCGAAGCGTCGCAGCGCGGCATCATCCGCTAACCGATGGCATTGCAACCCAGTCCACTGCGCGTCGCGATGGTGGCCGGCGAACCGTCCGGCGACCTGCTGGCGGCGTCGCTGCTCGACGGTCTCGCGAGCCGTTTGCCGGCCGGCACCCAGTACTACGGGATCGGCGGGCCACGCATGATCGCCACGGGCTTCGACGCCCACTTCCCGATGGAAAAGCTGTCGGTGCGCGGCTATGTCGAGGCACTGAAGCACATTCCGGGCATTCTCGGCATTCGCAACGAACTGAAGCGCCAACTGCTGGCCGAACCGCCGGCAGTATTCGTCGGCGTGGATGCGCCCGATTTCAACTTCGGTCTCGAGCATCCGTTGCGCGACGCCGGGATCCCGACCGTGCACTTCGTGTGTCCGTCCATCTGGGCATGGCGCGGCGGGCGCATCAAGAAGATCGCCAAGGCGGTCGACCACATGCTGTGCGTGTTTCCGTTCGAAACGGCGCTGCTGGAGAAGGCGGGCGTCGCGGCTTCGTACGTGGGCCATCCGCTTGCCGATGAGATTCCGCTCGTACCGGACACGCTCGGCGCGCGCCGGGCGCTGGGTCTTGCGGAAGAGGGCCCGATCATCGCGGTGCTGCCGGGCAGCCGGCGCTCGGAGATCGATCTGATCGGCCCGACGTTCTTCGCCGCGATGGAGATGATGCAGCACCAGGAGCCCGGTCTGCGCTTCGTGATGCCGGCGGCCACGCCGGCGCTGCGCGAGATGCTGCGGCCGCTGGTGGATTCCCACCCCGGCCTCGCGCTGACGATTACCGACGGCCAGTCGCAACTCGCCATGACCGCGGCTGACGCGATTCTCGTGAAGAGCGGCACCGTGACGCTGGAAGCCGCGCTGCTGAAAAAGCCGATGGTGATCTCGTACAAGGTGCCCTGGCTGACCGGCCAGATCATGCGCCGTCAGGGCTATCTGCCCTACGTCGGTCTGCCGAACATTCTCGCGGGGCGTTTCGTGGTGCCGGAGATCCTGCAGCACTTCGCCACGCCTCAGGCCTTGGCCGAAGCCACGCTGAAACAGTTGCGCGACGAGACCAACCGGCGCACGCTGACAGAAATCTTCACGGAGATGCATCACGTGCTGAAGCAGAATACCGCGCAGCGTGCGGCGGAAGTCGTGGCGGGCGTCATCGAAAAGCGCAGGGCGCGGCCGTGACCAGCGCGCGTGCACCTCGCCGCAAAACCGTTGCCGGAGCGGCGGCGCAGCAGGTCGGCCTGAACTTCGAGACGCCGGACGACATTGTCTGCGGCGTCGACGAAGCCGGGCGCGGGCCGCTGGCCGGCCCGGTCGTGGCCGCGGCGGTGATTTTCGATCCGGCGAAGCCGATGATTCGCGGCCTCGACGATTCCAAAGCGCTGAGCGCGAAAAAGCGTGACGATCTGTACGACAAGATCGTGGACCGGGCGCTTGCTTATTGCATCGCTTCGGCATCGGTGGAAGAAATCGATTCGCTGAACATCCTGCACGCCACCATGCTGGCCATGAAGCGCGCCGTGGAAGGCCTCTCCGTCGTGCCGACGCTCGTGAAAGTCGACGGCAATCGCTGTCCGGCGCTGAGTGTTCGCAGCGAAGCAGTGATCGGCGGCGACGCGCTCGTCAAGAGCATCTCGGCAGCCTCGATTCTTGCCAAGGTCACGCGGGACCGCATGCTGCTCGAATTGCACCAGGCGCATCCGGTCTACGGCTTCAATGCGCATGCCGGTTACGGCACGCCGCAGCATCTCGCGGCGCTGCGTGAACACGGGCCTTGCGAGCATCATCGGCGTTCGTTCGCGCCGGTGCGGGAAGCGCATCTGCGTTTCGGCACGGGGGTGACATTGCCGGCCGGTGACAGGGTCATCATGCCCGGCGCGATGCTCGACGACGACGCCTTCGGCGAACTCAGCGGCGTCTAAGCTGGCACAAGCGCCCCATGGGCGTGACGTGCAGCAGCCTGCCACCGCGCCAACCCTTTCCTCATTCTCACTGTCGTCGCTGCCTGTGAAAGCCATCACCTCGCGGGACAATCCGCTCTACAAACGTCTGAAGGCATTGGCCGGTTCGACGCATCAACAGCGCAAAAGCGGCCACGCGCTGCTCGAAGGGTTTCACCTCGCGAGCGCGTATCTCGACGTCGCCGGGCAGCCGGAAATGTGCATCGTCACCGACGGCGCGTTGCGTCACGACGAAGCCCAGGCGATCGTTTCGCGCATCGAAGATCATCGTGTCGTGACACTGCCGGATGCGCTATTCGGGCAGTTGTCGAATGTCGTGCACGGGGTTGGCATTCTGCTGCTGGTCGACAAGCTCGACACGCCGCTGCCCGATACGGTTGCGCAAACCTGCCTCGTACTCGACGGCGTGCAGGACGCGGGCAACGTCGGCTCGATTTTGCGCAGCGCGGCGGCCGCGGGCATTCAGCAGGTGTTCTGCGCGCCGGGTACGGCGTACGCGTGGTCCTCGAAGGTGCTGCGCTCGGGCATGGGCGCGCATTTCCTGCTGCAGATCCACGAGGACGTGCAAGCGCAGCCGCTGATCGAGCGCCTCGCGGTGCCGATCGTTATTACGGATTCGCACGGCGCCGAGGCGATCTACGATTGCAATCTGAGCGGCCCGCTCGCGTGGGTGTTCGGCAACGAAGGGGCGGGCGTCTCGCAGATCTGGCGCGATGCGGTCTCATTGCGGGTAACGATTCCCCAGCCGGGCGGCATGGAGTCGCTGAATGTGGCGGCCGCGGCGGCCGTGTGCGTGTTCGAGCAGTGCCGCCAGCAGCGCGGGCGTGCTTGACGCGGGCGACACGCGCATTGTTGCGCGTGTTGCTTCTTCAGGCCGTCTCGCTTGCCGGGCGGCTCAATATGCCGGCCGGTCGAGTTTGATTTCCTGCAGGATCGTCGTTGCGATTTCTTCGATCGACTTGTGCGTCGACGACAGCCACTTGATCCCTTCCCGCCGCATCATCGTTTCGGCTTCGTTGATCTCATAGCGGCAATTCTCCGGCGCGGCGTACTTGCTGCCGGGACGGCGCTCGTTGCGAATCTCCGAAAGCCGCTGCGGATCGATCGACAAGCCGAACATCTTCTGCCGATGCGCGAGCAGCGGCGTAGGTAATTTGCCGCGCTCGAAATCTTCCGGAATCAGCGGATAGTTGGCCGCTTTCACGCCATATTGCATGGCCAGATAGAGGCTCGTCGGCGTCTTGCCGCTGCGCGAGACGCCGACCAGAATCACGTCGGCATCCGCCAGGTTGCGGTTGGACTGGCCGTCGTCGTGAGCGAGCGAGAAATTGATCGCCTCGATCCGGTTCTTGTACTCCTCGGTATCCGCGTTCTGGTGGCCGCGGCCCATGGCGTGGCTCGACTTCAGTTCCAGTTCCTGTTCGAGCGGCTCGACGAAGGTCTGAAACATGTCCAGCACGAGCGCATTCGAGCCTTTGACGATCTGATTCGACGCGCTGTCCACCAGCGTCGTGAAGACGATCGGACGGCGACCGTCCTGCTGGATGGCTTCGTTGATCTTTTCGAGCGTGGCGTAGGCCTTTTCCGTCGAGTCGACGAAGGGCACGCGAACCAGGCGGAACTTCTGGTCGAACTGGGAGAGGATCGAATGCGCGAAGGTTTCGGCAGTGATCCCGGTACCGTCGGAGACGATGAATACGGTGGGCGGCATCAGTGGGGCTGGGGAACGTGAGCGCGAAAAAACGCTCGAATGAAACATCGCTGTGTCGGCGCCGCTGCCCGGTGGCTGACCGGAGAGCGCAGCGGCGTGCAACCAGCGCACCGTGGGCACCGCAACTGCGCCCGGATGGCGGCGGGGCCTCGCAAAGGCCCGTCAGCCGGTCCGGGGCGCGATTCGAGGCGCAATTCTCGTCCGACTGTCACATTTTCAAAGTCGGCACGGTAGAATAGCGGCAACCTGTTGGATAAGCAATTGCAGGCGATTGGCGTCTAACTCACCCCGAACGGTCGGTCAACGCCTCGCTTTTGACCGGTATTTTAGTCGCCATGTTGCGGCGAACGTGGTGGATCGATCGGTAAATTCGTCCATTCGCGTTCTTCGTCGCGCATCAGTGCATCCGGTGCGTCGGGCGATTGGCGGCGATTGCTTCTCCAACAGGTTGTGCAAGACGCGAGGTCACGCTCCCAATGGGCGTCTCGCGTCCAAGCCCACTTGCACAACCGTGAATTTCTTTCACACTTAGGGGCTTGTATGACTAACGCAGTTACCGTCGCAAAGGATAAGGCGTATGTAGTTCCGTTCGAGCAGTTGCGGATGACCGATGTGGAGATTGTCGGCGGCAAGAACGCGTCGCTTGGCGAGATGATCAGTCAGCTCGCCGAAGCCGGCGTGCGCGTGCCGACCGGTTTCGCCACCACGGCGCTGGCTTTCCGTGACTTTCTGAATCACAACAATCTGACTGAACGCATCGCCAAACGTCTCGAAACGCTCGACGTCGACGACGTGAAGGCGCTCGCCGAAGCGGGCAAGGAGATCCGTCAATGGATCGTCGAGGCGCCGCTGCAGCCGCAACTCGAGGCTGATATCCGTGCGGGCTTCGACACCCTGCAAAACAGCTCGCCTGAAGAGCTGTCCTTTGCCGTGCGTTCTTCGGCAACGGCGGAAGACTTGCCGGACGCATCGTTCGCGGGCCAGCAGGAGAGCTACCTCAACGTGGTCGGCATCGACGACGTGCTCGATCGCATGAAGCACGTGTTCGCGTCGCTATACAACGACCGCGCTATCTCCTATCGCGTCCATAAGGGCTTCACCCACGCTGAAGTCGCGTTGTCGGCGGGCGTGCAGCGCATGGTGCGCTCGGACGTCGGCGCGGCCGGCGTGATGTTCACGCTGGACACCGAATCGGGCTTCAAGGACGCCGTGTTCATCACGTCGAGCTACGGTCTGGGCGAAACCGTCGTGCAAGGCGCGGTGAATCCGGACGAGTTCTACGTCTACAAGACCACGCTCGCTCAAGGCAAGTACCCGATCATCCGTCGTTCCATCGGCTCGAAGCTGATCAAGATGGAATTCACCAAGGCGGGCGAAGAAGGCCGCGTGAAGACCGTCGACGTCGCGCACGAGCAGCGCAACCGCTTCTCGATCACGGACGAAGACGTGATCGAGCTGGCTAAGTACGCCGTCATCATCGAAAAGCACTACGAGCGTCCGATGGACATCGAGTGGGGCAAAGACGGCCGCGACGGCAAGATCTTCATTCTGCAGGCGCGTCCGGAAACAGTGAAGAGCCAGGCGGCGGGCAAGGCCGAGCAGCGCTTCAAGCTGAAGGGTCAATCGAACGTGCTGGCCACGGGCCGCGCGATCGGTCAGAAGATCGGCGCGGGTCCGGTGCGCGTGATTCACGATCCGTCGGAAATGGATCGTGTGCAGCCGGGCGACGTGCTGGTCGCCGACATGACCGACCCGAACTGGGAGCCGGTCATGAAGCGTGCATCGGCGATCGTCACGAATCGCGGCGGCCGTACCTGTCACGCGGCGATCATCGCGCGTGAACTGGGCGTGCCGGCGGTGGTCGGCTGCGGCGACGCGACCGACGTGCTGAAGGAAGGCGCGCTGGTCACCGTGTCGTGCGCGGAAGGCGACGAAGGCAAGATCTACGACGGCCTTCTGGAAACCGAAATCACCGAAGTGCAGCGCGGCGAACTGCCGCCGATTCCGGTGAAGATCATGATGAACGTCGGCAACCCGCAACTGGCCTTCGACTTCTCGCAGCTGCCGAACGCAGGCGTGGGTCTGGCGCGGCTCGAGTTCATCATCAACAACAACATCGGCGTTCACCCGAAGGCGATTCTCGAATACCCGAACATCGATCAGGACCTGAAGAAGGCGGTGGAAAGCGTTGCTCGTGGTCATGCATCGCCGCGCGCGTTCTACGTCGACAAGCTGACCGAAGGCATCGCCACGATCGCGGCGGCGTTCTATCCGAAGCCCGTGATCGTGCGTCTGTCCGACTTCAAGTCGAACGAGTACAAGAAGCTGATCGGCGGTTCGCGCTACGAGCCGGACGAAGAAAACCCGATGCTGGGTTTCCGTGGCGCGTCGCGCTACATCGCCGACGACTTCGCCGAAGCGTTCCAGATGGAATGCATCGCGCTGAAGAGGGTGCGCGAAGAGATGGGCCTCGACAACGTCGAGATCATGGTCCCGTTCGTGCGCACGCTGAAGCAGGCGGAGCGCGTGGTCGGGCTGCTGGCCAAGTACGGCCTGAAGCGCGGCGAGAATGGCCTGCGCCTGATCATGATGTGCGAAGTGCCGTCGAATGCGATCCTCGCTGAAGAATTCCTGCAGTTCTTCGACGGCTTCTCGATCGGCTCGAACGACCTGACGCAGCTCACGCTCGGCCTCGACCGCGACTCCGGCATGGAACTGCTGGCAGTCGACTTCGACGAACGCGATCCGGCGGTCAAGTTCCTGTTGAAGCGCGCGATTGAAACCTGCCTGCGACTGGACAAGTACGTCGGTATCTGCGGTCAGGGCCCGTCGGATCACCCGGACTTCGCGCAGTGGCTGACCGACGAAGGCATCAAGTCGATCTCGCTGAATCCGGATACGATCATCGAAACGTGGCAGCAGCTGGCTAAGTCGACGAAGTAATGCGAGCGGCATGCCGTTTTCAGGCGGCATGCATAACGCGCGGCGCGGTATTTCAAACGTGCGCCCCAATGCACGTTAAACCGTACTGCGCCGCCCGTTGAAATGCCCCCGCTTCGTGCTATAAACACCCCGGTAGATCCGGGGTGTTTTGCTTTGTGGAGGTCGACGTGGCGCCAGGTGGATTGTTCTGGTGGATCGGGGCGGGCGTGCTGGTCGTGCTGGAATTGCTCAGCGGCACGTTCTATCTGCTGATGATCGCGCTGGGCTGTGTGGCGGCCGCTATCGCGCATCTCCTGGGCGCCGCAGCCGACGTGCAGTTCGCGGCCGCGGCCGTGGTGGCGCTGGCGGCGGTCCTGCTGCTCAGGCGTTCGCGGTTTGGCCGCAGAACGCGCAAGGAGGCGTCGCGCAACCCGGACGTCAATCTCGACATCGGCCAGACGCTCACGGTGCCGGCCTGGCACGAGCGCAGGGCGCGCGTCAATTATCGCGGCGCGGCATGGGATGTCGAACTGGCCGCGGGCGAACCTGAAGACGCACAGCTCTACGAAATCACGGAATTGCGCGGCAGTTGCCTCGTCGTCGTGGCGGCCCGCCATTCGACCAAACGGGCCACCACGGCCTGAGTCTTCTCGCAGCACACACAACTATTCCAACCAGGGACCGGAGGACAGTAATGGATTCGACCATCGTGGGGGCGGTGCTTCTGATCATCGTGATCGTACTGGCGGCGCAGACCATCAAGATCGTGCCGCAGCAGCATGCGTGGGTTCTGGAGCGGCTTGGCCGCTATCACCGTACGCTGACGCCGGGTTTGAGCTTTGCGTTTCCGTTTGTCGACCGGATTGCCTATAAGCACATTCTCAAGGAAATTCCGCTCGAGGTGCCGAGCCAGGTCTGTATCACGCGCGACAACACCCAGCTGCAGGTGGACGGCGTGCTGTACTTTCAGGTCACCGATCCCATGAAGGCCTCGTACGGATCGAGCAACTTCGTGTTCGCGATCACGCAGTTGTCGCAGACCACGCTGCGCTCGGTCATCGGCAAGCTCGAACTGGACAAGACTTTCGAGGAGCGCGACTTCATCAACCACAGCATCGTCTCGTCGCTCGATGAAGCGGCCTCGAACTGGGGCGTGAAGGTGCTGCGCTACGAGATCAAGGACCTGACGCCGCCCAAGGAGATTCTGCACGCGATGCAGGCGCAGATTACCGCCGAGCGGGAAAAGCGCGCGTTGATCGCCGCTTCGGAAGGGCGCAAGCAGGAGCAGATCAACATCGCGTCCGGCGGCCGTGAGGCGGCGATCCAGAAGTCGGAGGGCGAGCGGCAGGCGGCGATCAATCAGGCGCAGGGTCAGGCATCGGCGATTCTGGCCGTGGCCGAAGCGAACTCGCAGGCGATTCAGAAGATTGCAGCGGCGATTCAGTCGAATGGCGGGATGGAAGCGGTCAATCTCAAGGTGGCCGAACAATATGTGAACGCGTTCGGCAATCTGGCGAAGCAGGGCACCACGCTGATCGTGCCGGGCAACCTTGCCGACATGAGTTCGATGATCGCTTCGGCGCTGACGATCGTGAACAAAGGGAAGGGTGCGGCTGAGATGCGCTGAGCGTCGTACCACTGCGCACAGTGGGTGGCGCTGAGGCCAGCGCACCGCTGCGCATGTCGCGCAGAACCCGCCGGATGCGCTTTAACCTGTTGAAAAGAAGAATGGCCCGCGAAGTCCGCGGGCCATTTTCGCTTGAGCGCTCACGGGCCGGGTTGTGCGCCGCCTGTGAGTCGATTCCGGCGCGTTGGTGGCAAACGAGGCGCGACATATCCGCGCAGCGCCGGCCGCCGATCCGATCAGCCGAATCCATCCGTCAACTCGGCGAGCGCATCAAGCGCGCCTTCTCGCGTTCCCAATCGCGCTTCTTCTCCGTCTCGCGCTTATCGTGCTGCTTCTTGCCTTTGGCCAGACCGATCTCACATTTGACGCGGCCGCCTTTGTAGTGGAAGTTCAGCGGCACGAGCGTGTACCCGCGCTGCTCGACCTTGCCGATCAGCTTGCTGATCTCTTCGCTATGCAGAAGCAGCTTGCGCGTGCGCACCGGGTCGGGGTTGATATGGGTCGAGGCTTCGGGCAGCGGGCTGATGTGCGTGCCGATCAGGAACAGTTCGTTATTGCGGATCACCACATAACCTTCCTTGATCTGGCCGCGCCCGGCGCGCAGCGCCTTGACCTCCCATCCTTCGAGCACGAGCCCTGCTTCATAGCGTTCTTCGACCGAGTAGTCGTAGAAGGCTTTTCTGTTGTCGATGATGCTCATGAATGGAAAGTGCCCAACTCGTTTAAAATCACGATTTTAGCAAAGCGGGGCAAGGAAAGCCCGCTGCGCTCGTCCACCCTTGCCACGCGCTGTTCAATTTATGGCAGATGTCCAGAAAACCGTGTTGATCCGCCATTCGGCGGAACAGATGTTCGACCTCGTCACCGACGTCGCCGATTACCCCAACTTCCTGCCTTGGTGCGGGGGAGTCGAAATTCGCCGGCAGGACGAAACCGGCATGGAGGCGAAGATCGATATCAACTTCAAGGGCATCAAGCAGCATTTCGCCACGCGCAACAGTATGGAGCGGCCCACGCGCATCGACATGGAATTCGCGGACGGCCCGTTTCGCAAATTCACCGGCTTCTGGCGCTTCACACCGTTGCGCGCCGACGCCTGCAAGATCGAATTCGCGCTGCACTACGAATTCACCAACATCATTCTCGAGAAGATCATTGGTCCGGTGTTCAGTCACATCGCGAATACCTTCGTCGAATCGTTCGTGAAGCGCGCCGACCAGCGCTACGGTAAGGCATGAGCGCGCGCTTGTCGATTGAAGTCTGCTACGCGTCGCCCGGCGAGCAGGCGCTGATCGCCGTGGAACTACCGGAAGGCGCCACGCTGCAGCAGGCGCTGGACGCGAGCGGCATCCTGAAGCGTTTCCCGCAGATCGATCTTGGCACGCAGAAGGTGGGCGTATTCGGCAAGCTCAAACCGCTCGACGCGGTGCTCGCCGACCACGATCGGGTGGAGATTTACCGGCCGCTGCTGGTCGATCCCAAGGTGTCGCGTCAACGCCGCGTCGAGAAGACCCGCAAGGCTGGCTCGATCGAAGGGCGGCGCTGGCAGAACAAGGATTCGCGGTAGGGGGAGTGCGGTCAGGGTGCGGGAAGCCGCGCGGCCAGTTGACACGTGAGGCGTGGTGATGGGGCAGCGAAGCCGTGCGTCAGGCAATGCCGGGCGCGCCCGGTCTCAAGGAGCCGACACTTGCGGCTTGTCCTTGATTGGTGTCGTTGCGGACGTATCGTCGTCGGCATGCTGGCGCACCGACCAGCACACGCCGGCCACCAGCAGCAGAATGGCCGCCAGTTCCGGCGGGCGCGGCAGTCGCTGGTCGTAAATGAACGCGTAAAGCAGCGCGAAAAGCGTCTCGAACACGATCATCTGGCCGGACAGCGTCAGCGGCAGCCGTTTCGACGCGGCGTTCCACAGCCCGTTGCCGAGCCACGATGCGCCGATCGCGAGGCCCAGATTGAGCAGCCAGAAGGTGTGCCAGCGGCCGTCGGCCAACTCGTCTTGCGGGCCGCCCGACGGCAGCACGGCGATCACGAGCCACAGCGCGGCGCCGAGCGCGCCTGTCACGACACCCCAAAGAACCGACCACTCATTGCCGCTGAAATGCGTCTGGCGCTGCAGATAGCGGGCGTTTTCGACCGCGAACCACGTCCAGCAGCCCAGCGCGCCGACCGCGCAGGCCAGTCCGAGCAGTTTGGTGGCGACGCTCACCGGCGTGCTGTCCGCCACCGTAAACACGTCGATGTTGATGCAGGCGATGCCCGCCATCACCATCGCCAGCGGCCAGGCGAGGCGGGCGAGCGGCACCGCGCCGTGATCGCGCCGGCCGAGCAGCGTCACCGTGACGGGCAGCACGCCGACGATCAGCGAGGCCGGCGCGATGCCGATCAGGTGCACGGCCGTCGTCAGCAGCAGGTAATAGAGCAGGTTGCCGGCCAGCGCCAGCTTCACGAGCGCGCCGAGATCCTCGCGGGTCAGGCGTTTGACGAGCGAGCGCGCCATGGGCAGCGCGGCGGCCAGCGAGACCGCGCCGTACATGGTGTAGCGGCCGGCGCTCAGCAGCAGCGGCGAAAAATCGGGCAGCACGCGCGGCACCAGAAACACCATGCCCCATAGGGCTCCGGCCAGAACTCCATAAGCCACGCCACGCTGCATCGACTGCTCCTGCAAGAAAAACTGGAATGGTCGGCAGAATAGCGGGTTGGCGGCCCCGGCGTCTTGTTCGATTCTGCATTCGGACCCGGCGACGCCTTGCTGCACCCGAACGCGCAAACGAAACCGGATCGAACCCGAGGCGAACAGCCAAGCGAAATCCAGGCGGCCCGATCACGCGAAAAAACGACCTGAAATTCGCTAAGCTGCTGTTAGTGCAGTGAAAACCAGGGAGGTATCGCGTATAATTCGCTTTTGCGCCTATAGGATTTGCCATGCGTCTGATCCAAACAGCACTCACGTTCGATGACGTGCTCCTCGTCCCGGCTTTCTCCGATGTTCTGCCGCGCGACACCAGCCTCAAGACCCGGCTGACCCGCAACATCTCCCTGAATATGCCGCTCGTGTCCGCCGCCATGGACACGGTCACCGAAGCCCGCCTCGCCATCGCCATGGCGCAAATGGGTGGCGTGGGCATCATCCACAAGAACCTCACGGCTACCGAACAGGCGCGTGAAGTCGCCAAGGTGAAGCGTTTCGAGTCGGGTGTCGTGCGCGATCCGATCACCGTGCCGCCGCAAATGAAGGTGCGCGACGTGATCGCGCTGTCGCGCCAGCATGGCATTTCGGGTTTCCCGGTTGTCGAAGGCGCGCAACTGGTGGGGATCGTCACCAACCGTGACCTGCGCTTCGAAGAGCGTCTGGACGAGCCGGTGCGCAACATCATGACGCCGCGCGAGCGCCTCGTCACCGTCAAGGAAGGCACGCCGCTCGCCGAAGCCAAGGCGCTGATGCACAGCCACCGCCTCGAGCGCGTGCTGGTGATCAACGACGCATTCGAACTGCGCGGCCTGATGACCGTCAAGGACATCACCAAGCAGACCGAACACCCGGACGCGTGTAAAGACGAACATGGCAAGTTGCGCGCAGGCGCGGCGGTCGGTGTGGGCGCAGATAACGAAGAGCGCGTCGAGCTGCTGGTGCAGGCGGGCGTCGACGTGATCGTCGTGGATACCGCGCACGGCCACAGCCAGGGCGTGCTCGAGCGCGTCAAGTGGGTCAAGCAGAACTTCCCGCACGTCGAAGTGATCGGCGGCAACATCGCCACCGCGGCGGCCGCCAAGGCGCTCGTCGAATACGGCGCGGACGGCGTGAAGGTCGGTATCGGCCCGGGCTCGATCTGCACGACGCGGATCGTCGCGGGCGTGGGCGTGCCGCAGGTCACGGCGATCTCGAACGTTTCCGAAGCGCTGAAGGGCACGGGTGTGCCGGTCATCGCCGACGGCGGCGTGCGTTTCTCCGGCGACGTCAGCAAGGCGCTGGCCGCCGGCGCGAATGCCGTGATGATGGGCAGCATGTTCGCCGGCACCGAAGAAGCGCCGGGCGACGTGTTCCTGTTCCAGGGCCGTCAGTACAAGTCGTACCGTGGCATGGGCTCGGTCGGCGCGATGAAAGACGGCGCGGCCGATCGCTACTTCCAGGACAACTCCGCGAACATCGACAAGCTGGTGCCGGAAGGTATCGAAGGCCGCGTCGCCTACAAGGGCTCGGTCAACGCGATCCTGTTCCAGCTGATCGGCGGCGTGCGCGCCAGCATGGGCTATTGCGGCTGCCGCACCATCGCCGAGATGAACGACAAGGCCGAGTTCGTGCAGATCACGGGCGCGGGCTTGCGTGAGTCGCATGTGCATGATGTGCAGATCACCAAGGAAGCACCCAACTACCACGTGGACTAAACGCCAATGAAGCCATTGCTGCGCGGTGTACTCATCCTCGATGCCTTGCTGTTGCTTGCGTTCGGCCTGCTGTTTCTGCTGACGCCGTGGACTTCGTTGTACAACGCGCTGCTTCTGGTGCAGACCCAGCCGGCTCTGGTCGGCCAGGGGTTTGGCGTGGCGCTGATCGGGCTTGCGTGGCTGGCCTTGCACGCGTCGATCGACGGAGCGCTGACGTCCTCGGTCGCGCGGGTGGTCGGCCATGTGAACTGGCTGACCGGCGTGCTGATGCTGGTCTGGCTGCTCGGCCTGCATACGCCGGCGCTGACCGGTTTCGGTCAGATCGTCGCGGTGCTGACGGGTGTCGTGCTGCTGGTGATCGGTCTGGGTGGCGTGCGTTTGTCGGGCGCGGTGCGGCGGCGCGAGAAAGTGCGGCTGGTCGAAGCCGCCGCCGCTGAACGCGCCGAAAAGCAGGCTGTCAAAGACGCGGCAAAAGACGCGGCCAACCGCCGCGAGCCGGGCCGCGTGACAGCGGGCTTTCCGGTGTATCGCGCCGAGCCGGTCGTTGAGCCCGTCATGCCGGTTACGCGGCCTCTCGATTCCGCCAGTCCTGTCGCGGCGCCGCTTCACCCCGTGGCCGACGAAGCCGGCCTGACGGCCTCCGAACGCGCAGCGCGGGCAGAAGCCGCGGCCGCGCGTGACGAAGCCCGCGATGGCGCCGCCAACGCGCCCCGGCCGCCGCTTCATGGCTGAGGCGTCGCGCGCCACGCCGTCCGCCGAAGTCACCGGATTTCGTTTGCGCTTGCCGCAGGCCACGGTATGTGGCGCCGTACGGGCCACGCCGCTGCATCGTCACGCTTCACGCTCGATCGTCCCCACGTGGACCGCTTTGAATTCAACGCCGCGCGCTGTGCGCGGCATTCCGTATCCGCTTACTCTTTGACTCCGTCCGCTGCCATGCACGACAAGATTCTGATCCTCGACTTCGGTTCGCAAGTCACCCAACTGATTGCACGTCGCGTTCGCGAAGCCAACGTGTATTCGGAAATTCACCCGTACGACGTCGATGCGTCGTTCATTCGCGACTTCGCGCCGAAGGGCGTGATCCTCTCCGGCGGCCCGAGCTCGGTCACCGAAACGGACACGCCGCGCGTGCCGCAAGCCGTGTTCGAACTCGGCGTGCCGGTGCTCGGCATCTGCTACGGCATGCAGGCTATGGCCGAGCAGCTCGGCGGCAAGGTCGATATCGGCCACCTGCGCGAGTTCGGTTATGCCGAAGTGCGCGCACGCAACCATACGAGCCTGCTCGAAGGCATCAGCGATTTCACCACGGCGGAAGGTCATGGCATGTTGAAGGTGTGGATGAGCCACGGCGACAAGGTGCTGGAAATGCCGCCGGGCTTCGCGCTGATGGCGTCGACGGAATCGTGCCCGATCGCGGCGATGGCCGACGAAAAGCGCCATTTCTACGGCCTGCAGTGGCACCCGGAAGTCACGCATACCGTGCAGGGCCGCGCCATGCTCGAACGCTTCGTGCTGAAGATCTGCGGCGCGCGGCCGGATTGGGAAATGGGCCACTATATCGACGAGGCCGTCGCGAAGATTCGTGAGCAGGTCGGTCAGGAACACGTGATTCTGGGGCTCTCGGGCGGGGTGGATTCGTCGGTGGCGGCGGCGCTGCTGCACCGCGCGATCGGTGATCAGCTGACCTGCGTGTTCGTCGACCACGGCCTGCTGCGCCTGAACGAAGCCGAGCAGGTGATGGCGACCTTCGCGGACCACCTGGGCGTGAAGGTGATTCACGTCGACGCGAGCGAGGTGTTCCTGCGCAAGCTGGCCGGTGTGACCGATCCGGAAGCGAAGCGCAAGATCATCGGCGCGGAATTCGTCGAGGTGTTCCAGACCGAAGCCGGCAAGCTGACCGATGCGAAGTGGCTCGCGCAAGGCACGATTTATCCGGACGTGATCGAATCGGCCGGCAAGGGCAAGAAGGCCACGCAAACCATCAAGAGCCACCACAACGTGGGCGGCCTGCCCGAGACGCTGAATCTGAAGCTGCTCGAACCGTTGCGCGAACTGTTCAAGGACGAAGTGCGCGAACTCGG
The DNA here is from genome assembly GCF_002278075.1 of Paraburkholderia aromaticivorans. Classification (NCBI taxonomy): domain Bacteria; kingdom Pseudomonadati; phylum Pseudomonadota; class Betaproteobacteria; order Burkholderiales; family Burkholderiaceae; genus Paraburkholderia; species Paraburkholderia aromaticivorans. The sequence goes on from NZ_CP022989.1 coordinate 2,844,904, forward strand.
CGTCAAGCTCGGTTTGCCGCCGGCCATGGTGTACCGCCATCCGTTCCCGGGCCCGGGTCTGGGCGTGCGGATTCTCGGCGAGGTGAAGCGCGATTTCGCGGACCTGCTGCGCCGAGCGGACGCGATTTTCATCGAGACGCTGCGCACCTTCATCGACAAGGAAACCGGCAAGTCCTGGTACGATCTGACGAGCCAGGCGTTCGCGGTGTTTCTGCCGGTGAAGAGCGTCGGCGTGATGGGCGACGGCCGCACTTACGAATATGTGGTTGCGCTGCGCGCCGTGCAGACGCTGGACTTCATGACCGCGCATTGGGCGCATCTGCCGCATGAACTGCTGGGGCATGTGTCGAACCGGATCATCAACGAAGTGCGCGGGATTAACCGGGTGGTGTATGACATCTCGGGTAAGCCGCCGGCGACCATCGAGTGGGAGTGAAAAATCCTGACGAATCAGGGGCTTAGTCGACTCCCGCTGCAGCGCATTCGTTGATGGTGCGATAGTTCATGACCGGGTTTCCGGTTCAGTTCGTCCGCTGTCCAAGCCCGGATTTGGACAGGATTTGGACAGGAAACGGCTTGGCAATTGCCAGGCCGTTTCGCATTGTAGTCGCATAAACAGGTGTGGAGGCGGACTGGCGGGCAGAACCCTGCTGGCGCGACTGGAAGAGCATGGGCGGCATGCCAACTCACGGTTGCGATGGCTCCATGCCAGGTGGATTGCTCAAACATACCCTGTAAGACAGTTGCACGTCAGCCGGAGGCAGCTACGGCGCCGTACGATGAGAACCATCCCTCGCCTGAGAGAAAATTGCTTGCGGGCCTTGGCAAACCACGCTCGGATGCGCCCGCGTCCGGCAGGGTAGAATGAGGCTATGTGGTTTCCATGGTCCATCCAGGGCGTGGAATCCGAGAGCACGAGTTGCCGGTCCCGTTCCGGCTTAGGTGGTGTCCGTTCCCCTCGCTCGTTTCACGGCTATGTCCTTCAATGACGTGTTCATCGCGTCAGGTCAGTGCATCGCCGATCGCAACGATTTTGAGGGTTCATGACGTGAATGCTTTCCCCACTTCTTTTTTTCCTGATCAGGTTTCCGATGCAGCTGGCATCGTGCCGGGTCGAGCGTCATCCGCGACCGGGATCGAATCGCCGGACATCATCAATCAAGACTGCGATGCCACTTCGGCCTCTGCGGTCGACGATGACGTCCGGGATCTGGCCAAAATTTTCCCGGCGCGATTCCAGGAGTGGTCTGACTGCCTGTGGGCGGCGCCTGGTGAACTGGTCCTGCTGTCGCTGGGTATCGATCCGAAGTCTGCAATTGCAGCGGCCGACCTCGTTTACGCGGCGGAGGAGGTCCCCGGCTATGGGATCCATGAGAAGGAGTATCAGCGCCGGATGGAGGCGGTTCGGCATGCTGTGCAGGGAGGCCGGTTAGCGATCAAATCGCCAGGGCAACAGGCATCCATACGGGTTCTTGCTTTTCTCCGATGGGCAGCGGCTTCTTCCTGGCCGATGCCAGAGGGGCTCTCCGTGTTGTCCCGTCATCAGGCCAGGGTTGAACGGCATAGTCACGCCGCTGGATACAGGCAACAGACCGGTCCCCGTGCTGAGACGCAGCATAGACACCAGCTGTATTTCGAGATCGCCCAGCAGGTGGCGTCTGACGTTCCCAATCTCTCTCGCACTGACCTTGCTCGGCGCGTCGCACGGAGAGCATCAGATAAGTTGTCGGAGTCTGTAAGCTACCAAACGGTTCGTAACGTGCTGTTTTACAACGAGGATGCACCGCTTCGAGGAGAGGCCTGGCGAACGTTCCAGGCGAAAGCGAGGGAAGTGCGCCGCAACTGGCCTGTCGGGCAGAATACGCTGTAAGTTATTGAATTATATGGATTGTGAAGAAAGTTGCCTGATTCGTTATGTCAGGCAAATCGGGCGGCCAACATCGGATTCCTAGCGGGTACACGGATACCCCGTGTCACCAGAGCTACATAGCAGGAATCCTTGCATGTCTTCATTTTCAGAAACAGTAACGCCCGCCCTGAGTGACGGGCTCACGAACGCTTCGTCCCTTGCCTCGATCAACGGGGGGCCAGGACGGATCGATTTCGGGCAGCTTGCCGAACTGGCTCTTGCGAATTTCGCCACGGTCGTCGAGGAGATCCTTGGTCTCGAAGGCGAGTACCGGGGACAGGAGTTCGTCGCCATTAATCCGAAGCGCGACGACCATGAACTTGGTTCGTTCTCGATCAACGTCGAGTCCGGGAAATACGCCGACTTTGCAATTCTGGACGAGTGCAAGGGCGGGGACTTGATCGCTCTTGCGAGCTATATCTGGGACTGCCGTCCGATAGAAGCCGCAAAGCAGTTGCAGGAGAAGCTCAGGCCACAGGCTGATGTACCGACAGCCTTGGATTTAATTCGAAGTGCTAATCGCATGGGTCGGGAAAGATTCGGCTCGTCGGTCGCATCACAAGTGATGGAACCCATTCCAGACGGGAGCCCGGAACTTGATGTTCGACGATTCGAGTCGCATGGCTCGACAGTGGAAGAGCGATACGACTACTTGAACACTGATGGAAAGCGGTGCTTCGTTCAGTTGCGCTTGCGCAGGGCAGATGGCGGCAAGACCTTCATGACGTTGCGTGTTGATAGGCACGAGGACGGTTCGCTTCACTGGACCGGCGGAATGCCGGAGGGTCAACGCCCACTCTTTGGCTTGAACGCTCTGGCAGGTGCGTGTGATGATCAGCTAGTTTTCGTTGTCGAGGGGGAGAAGGCGGCACTGGCTCTGCAAAAGATGCTGCCCTCAGTTGTGGTGGTGACCTCCGCTGGTGGAGCGTCGGCACCATCGAAGACGGACTGGTCTCCGCTCGCAGGGCGCAACGTTGTGATCTGGCGTGACAACGACGGCCCCGGCCTGAACTATCAGGACAGAGTGGTCCAGCTGATCCGTGCGATTGATCTGAGCACGAGGATCAGTGTGATCGACGTTGAGTCCTTGTTGCGTACGTTCTGCCCAATGATGGGCTGGGTCTACGACGAAAAAGCTGTAGAACTGAAGGGCTGGGACGCCGCAGATGTCGCGGCACTTGGCTTGGACCATTCGGTGATTGCTGAAGTTGTAGCGGCCGCGACGCGAGAGGTATCGGTGGATGGTGTGGCCACAGCCTCGGAGGCGCTGATCGAACCTGAGGGGCCACATGTTTCGTGGGCCACTGACACCATGTACTTAGTGAGGGACGGTCGTGTATTGGCTAGCAAGGCAGGAAGGGATGGTCAGCCGTACTCGGTCCCTGTTTGTTCACGGGTGGACATCGTTCGACAACTCCGCGACGACGTGAGCACCGGGTGGAGTCTTGAGCTCGTCCTGCATACTCCGGACGGCAGAACGAAGACGCATATTCTGCCGCGCTCTCGCTTGTCTGACCTCCGTACGCTGAAAGCCGAAATGAACGATCTCGGTGTCATCGTCTATAACTGGGCCGAGTTCCAGCAGTACCTTGAGCATGCAATTCCTCGGGACACGCATCGGCTGGTACGGAACGTGGGCTGGCATGACGGCGTTTTCGTACAAGCCGATAGGGTGTATGGCGCGGCGTCGGAGTCGCTGGCCCTCGATAGCGATGCCCCGGCGAGCAAGGCTTTCTGGCAACATGGTGAACTTGCGAGGTGGAATCGAGATGTCGGTCGCTTGTGTGCGAGCAATTCCCGACTGATGCTGTCGGTTTGCACTTCTCTGGCCGGACCGTTGCTAGGCTTGCTCGGGGTTGAGAACGGCGGCATTCACCTCGTTGGTCCGAGCAGCGTTGGGAAGACTACGTCCTTGCGTGTAGCTGCATCCGTTTGGGGCGAGCCTACTCGTATTATTCAGTCTTGGCGTTCGACTTCGAACGGGCTGGAAGTAGTTGCGGCCGGCTTGAATGACAGCGTGCTGTTGCTCGATGAACTGAATCAAGCTTCTCCGCAGGAGGCCGGCGAGGCCGTTTACATGCTGGGCAATGGTCAAGGAAAGCAAAGGATGGGGCGCTCTGGGCATGCCGCCCGACTCCTTCAGTGGAGACTGCTGTTCATGTCAACGGGAGAGATTCCGTTGCAGCAGCACATCGAGTCGGCTGGCCGGATGGCTCGGGCCGGCATGGAAGTTCGACTATTGAACGTGCCTGCCGACGCCGGTCACGGCTTTGGTCTATTCGATTCGCTTGCTGGCTTCGAGAGCAGCAAAGAGCTGGCTGATCATTTGCATACATCGACGTTGCAAGTCTTTGGTGTGGCGGGACACACGTGGCTGTCGTACCTCGTAGGGCAAATGGCAGAGCAGGGGTATGCCGTGTTTTGCGAAGGATTGCAGACGCGCCTGGGGGGCATCGAGAATCTGTTTGTTCGCTCGAATGCCGACGGTCTGGTAAATCGTGCTGCTCGGCGTTTCGCCATATTAGCATTGGCTGGCGAAATGGCGGAACGAGCAGGAATTGGAGGCTGGGCGGCAGATGAGTCGATCGTAATGTTGCAGCATTGCTTCGAAGCATGGATCGTGGAGCGTGGCGGTACCGGGTCTAGCGAGGAAGCACAGGCGCTACGACAGGTCCAGCGGTTCTTCGAGCAGCATGGTCAGTCAGCGTTTCAGCGCGTAGGTTGGCCAGACGGACTTGAAGGTGCTGAGCAGTCTCGTGTGATTTCCAATCGAGCCGGATACTATGGCTCGACAAAGACCGGTGGCATGTTTTTCGTGTTGCCTGAGCCATTCAAGAGCCGTGTGTGCGAGGGGTTAAACGTGAAGCTCGTCGTTGATGCGCTTCGGAAACACGGGCTCCTGTTGCGTGATGCGAGTAATACGGCTCGGGTACCGGATCTGCCGAACGCGATTCGTGCGTACTGGATAAGCGAGCGTATCATTGGTTTTGGTCCTGGGGAACCGCAGGCCGAGCAAGATTTGGCGATTGCCTGATAGCCGGGTTAGGTGACGGACGTGACGCGGCCGTCACCAACCTGATTGCGTAGAAACCAAGGCAATCAAAGGCTGTGACAATGTGACATTTGTGACGGATGGAATTAGTATTCCTCTATTTTTCCAGGGAGGGCGACTGTCAGGTATAAAACCCTACTATCCGGCAAGTCGATAAGAGTAATCTCTGTAAACCGTCACAAATGTCACATTGTCACAGCCTTGCTGGTCAAGGGGTCTGCAGAAATACACTTGTCACGTGGCCGTCACCGTGGTCACGATCGTACTGCTTGGGGCTTTCCGATTTGCCATTTGCGGATAACAATGGTTTAGTTTAGCTGCTGAATTACGCTAAGAAATGGACAAAAATCAAGCGTTGATATTGCTGCGGGGCTTGCTCGGAGAAATCACCACCTCCACTGATTCGGCTGCCCTGGATCGTTACGGTAGCCTGAGGGAAGTCGACGCCAAGGTTCGGGAAGCGAAGCACGTCTTCGAGGCGGTCGAAGGTTTGCCTCGGACGTTTGTCGGCGAAATGTCAACCGATACCGACTTCGATGTGCAAAGTCGCAGGGTCCGTTTAGAGGCACTGGCTGGCTACATCCGTAGTGCAATCAAATTCATTGAATCGGGCTCGATCGCTAAGCCTCAAAAAGTTATCCTGTCTCCCCCTGACGTCTCGAAGCTCACAGTCACCCTTCCGAATCTCAAGGACGCGATCGAACGGCGATGGAGAGAAGCGCAGAAGTGCATCCACGTTGAATGCTTCACTTCCGCCGTGATCATGATGGGCAGCATCCTCGAAGGCCTTTTGCTAGCACGTGCCAATCTCGCTCCTGCGGAGGCATATCAATCACCGAAAGCGCCACGTGATCGACAAGACAAAGTCCCGGCGATACAAGATTGGAGCTTGAACTCGTTGATCGATGTTGCCGTTGACGTCGGGTGGCTGAAGACTGACCGTGGAAAATTCGGTCATGCATTGCGTGAATCGAGAAACGTCGTACATCCGTGGGTGGAGGTAACGACACGAGCGAACTTCGATCTTGCCACGTGCAAGACCTCGTGGGGTGTGCTAGAGGCGTCAGTGGATGATCTGCTCGCCTCAGTTCGCTGATACGGCAGTCTGCAGATGATCGTTGCAGCGGCGAGGTTTGAAGCATTGATCAACGAGCCGACTGAGCCAGCCGATGAACGATATTTTTGAAGGACGGCGTAGGTGCGTAACCAATTTCAGAACATAACCTTTTTCGGCATTGCGTGCGAAACCAGCCGTGATGCGCTAGGCAGCAGGTGGCTGCACATTTGTCCGTCGCTTGGCAAGGCTGGTAGGCTAATTAAACTCATTCAGGAACTTCTCAACCGGAATCAGTTCGCCTTCCGCTCCCCCCGGGAGGGACCATTTGGCCTTCCTCAGGCGTTTCTCCAACGCTGCGCATTCCCGGTTGCCGAACTGTCGTCCGGCGAGTTCATCGATCGGCGAGCAGAGGTGAAGGATCATCTCTTCCCCCTTGTTGTACCCAGCAGTTCGCCTTGCTCGAATTACATCTCCGATTCCGTATGCCCCGTCTACCCGAATGTCTCCTTCCGGGCCAGAATATACCGATATGACCTGTTGCCCAGTCTTCATACCATCCCAGTCCTCATAAAAGCTGATCTCAGTATCAGTATTCAGGTGGTTGGTCTGCCGCCACTTCGAGAAAGCGCGCGTTGCCTGCGGAGTCGGATCAAGTCGATACGCGGCGACGTATACATTTCGGCCCTTTAATTGCTCTGGCGTCATCGACAGGATCGAGTCATTCCCCTTGGTGCGAGCGATTCGGTTGCGAACCCGACGACTCCAGTTCAGCTTAGCTTGCCGGAGCATAGCGGGAGTTATCTTCTGTCCGCAGTGCGCCCACTGATCATCGAACCACGTCTGCATTTTCCGCACATCCGTGACTTTATCAGTGACATAACCGGCCTCGTGCCATCCGTCGAACTCCTCTTCCTCAATGTTTAGGCCATTGGTGGAGAAGTTTGCGGAGCCCACGATAGCTGAGTTAGGTCCGACGATGACTTTGGCGTGAAGATCAGGACAATGCCGCACGTCGTAGCCCCGCTTGAGAATTTCCTCGATCTCCGCCGGGTTCGTCCCGCCGCTTGTCAGGTTGCAGAGAATCCTGAAAGTCTTGGCGGATTTCTTCAAATACTTGGATGCGCCCTTACCCCAAAAAGCGACAGCAATATCAATGGAATGGCTGTCTTCGATCAACTTATCGACGTATTGTTTGTATTCATTCTCGTCAGAACATATGAACATCGTTTCCCCGTTGTATTCTGAAAACCTGATCAAAGTCCCCAATGCGGCTGACGAGCAGTCCAGTAACTATGGGGCTATTGATACTGAGCTGCGTTGTCGGCGCAATGAGCGCTCACCTGCTCGATCCACGGTTCATACCAGTACCACGTTTTCACAACCAGCGTGCCCAACCCCTTCGCCGGATTCTTTGCATCGACTTGTTTCCAGAACTGCGTGTGGTGGTGCATGCTGAATCTTGGATAGCCAGCTGCCTGCATTGCCGCTACAACCTGCTTCGGTAGATACTTCGGTCGTTCAGTTTCTTTGATAACAGCGTATTGCGCATTGATGCCCTTCGCAAGCTCAGAATCCGCTTTGACGAACTCGATAACCTGATCCGCCTGACCCTTGCGGTTCGCAGTCTTCGGAACGAACAGTATGCGGTAGGCAAACCGGGGGTCATTGAACTCGTCTGCAGTCAACTTGGCGTCGAAACCGGTGATGAATGCAAGAATGTGCCCCGGCAACCCTACAGTTTGATCGAGAAGGTTGACGTGATCGCGAGTGATCGAAGAGAACTGCAGGCTGAACGCTAGATGCTTGTCGATGCCGTGCTCATCGCCGAAAAGATTTTTGATGTGATCGTTGTAGTTCAGGCAGCAGGCCTGGAAGCGAGCACTCAAAAACTCATCCAAACGCTTCGTCATCTGGTGTTCGATTTCGTGCCGCAGCTCAATCAAGAAGCGCAGATTGTTCGCCGCGTTTTTGTCAACTGGAGATGCCTTATCGTTGAGACAGCGCTCAAGCTCCCAGTACTTCTCCGCTCCATTGGCAGTGTGATCGAATCGCTTCCTCTTGCCGACCATCCGGTAGTAGCGATACTCGATGCCGTGCTTGCGGTAGTTGGCGTGAAGAAGATATGTCCAAGATATGACCATCAAGACCACGTAGATTTCAGCCTTGAAGGTGATCGCTGGGTTGTTGAAAACTTGCACCGCAGCCAAGGCTGCTTCACGAGATTTCTTCAGCAGTTCCTTAGAGACGGAACCGATTGTTCGAATTCGCTTCTTGGCTGCCATGCTTCCCCCGACATTCAGCATCAGACCAGATCACAACCCTCGAATCAAACGACAATCTGCAGCAGTCGACAATGAACAATTCAAAACGGTTAAGCTTAGCTGGTCCATTCCTCGTGACCCAGCGGCGCCTGGTTCAATTCGTCACGATGTGGGCGCCTCTGCGGAAGATGCCGGTCCAGGCAATGAACCGATCGTTGTGGTGGCACTGCGCAGAGTATCAAAGGGTTCCAAGTTGGTTGAATCCTTCACCACGAGCCGTGGCGCATAGGGAATCAGATTGCCATGTGCGTCAAGCGCCGGTACTCCGTCAACAACTTCTCTAACAAAATGTAAGGGCATGCATCGCTCGATACTCGATTGCTCGAAACCACCATTAGCTCCGAGATCTGCTACATACATGCCGATCGTCTGCATCTCGATTCCGCTTTGTCGCTCTCTACGTAGAACGACCGGGCCACCGGAGCTGCCGGCGCGGCCCGCCGAGTGTACAAAGAAGTTAAACTGATTTGCTCGGAAATCGGCAGCAAGCGAGCACTTGTATGCTACGGCCTGGCCATCGGGAAAACTGTATCCGCCAGGGAACGAGTACATTAGACCCGAGGATCCCGTGGTCACGCTCAGGCCGGTTTCAACAATCGTGTAGTCACCGAACACGCCACAATCGTTGATTGCTGCGACATTTTTCGGAGCTTGAATTTCTACAGCCGCAACGTCGATGCACGCGTTGAATGGGTCGTGATACCAACGGAACACCGGCCGGTCACCGTTATACAAGGGAACCGCGACGTTTAGCGCGGGGACATTCAGAACATTGCCGAACCGCCCGCTCCACGAGTTTTCTTCCCCACGGTGTTTGCAGAAGTAGTATTCGTTTTCCGTGAGGCGATGTAACGCCGTGACGAAAAAAATTCTGTTTGACTGACTACGGTACAGGAATCCTGTGAAGGTCAGATTGCCTGAGACAGAGAGCATTTGCCCTTTGACTGTAGCGCCTGATACCGGATCCGGAGTGTACATTGCGATTTTGCTTGTTCGATGGCTAATGAGTGCCTGTTTGGTCATGCTCCAACACGCGTCACTCCGGTAAGCGCCGGGCTGGACCATCGCATCCTCAAAGTTCTGACTGACGTCCAGCCGCACTATGGCCCGCAGCAGCCCCCTGGGCCAGCGTCTCGCTTTCCAGCATTTTGCCGCTAATACGATTCGCACGAATCGTGCGGTCCTCGGAAACACGCCTTCTGTCGCCGTAAGCGTCATAATGACGCCGACGCTTACTTCTGGCCAAACATTTTTACCGATGATCGAAGACATCAGAAAAACCTTGTGGGCGACCGCCGACAAGCTGCGGGCCAATATGGACGCTGCAGAGTACAAGCACATCGTGCTCGGTCTCATTTTCGTCAAATATATTTCAGACGCCTTTCAAGGTCGCCGTGACGAACTAGCTCGCCGGTTTCTTGATCCGAACGACGATTACTTCCTCCCGGACTGCGATGAAGAACTGATCGCTTCAGAACTAGACGACCGTGACTATTACAAGGAAGTCAATGCGTTTTGGGTGCCCGAGGCTGCCCGCTGGGAAACGCTGCGTGCCCAAGCAAAGCAGGCCGACATCGGCAAGCGCATCGATGACGCCCTGTCGCTGATCGAGGCCGAAAACCCGAAACTCAAAGGGATTCTCGACAAGCGGTACGCCCGAGCCCAACTACCCGACGGAAAGCTAGGCGAGCTCGTCGACCTTGTCTCGAAGATCGGCTTCGGCAGCGATGCGAGCATCGCCCGAGACATTCTCGGCCAGGTCTACGAATACTTCCTTGGTCAGTTCGCCAGCGCTGAGGGCAAGAAAGGCGGGCAGTTCTACACCCCAGCAAGCATTGTTAAGACGCTGGTGGCTGTGCTGGCACCGCATCACGGCAAGGTCTACGACCCCTGCTGTGGCTCTGGCGGTATGTTCGTTCAGTCCGAGAAGTTCATTGAAGCGCATGGTGGCAAGCTCGGCGACGTGTCGATCTACGGTCAGGAGTCGAATCCGACCACCTGGCGTCTGGCAGCGATGAACCTTGCCATTCGTGGTATCGACTTCAATCTTGGCAAGGAGCCGAACGACACGTTCGTGCGGGACCAGCATGCCGATCTGCGTGCTGATTTCGTTCTCGCCAATCCCCCCTTCAATGTGTCGGACTGGTGGCATGGCAGCCTCGAAGGCGATCCGCGCTGGGCCTACGGTACGCCGCCGCAGGGCAACGCAAATTACGCGTGGTTGCAGCACATGCTATATCACCTGAAGCCAGTGGGACGTGCGGGCATCGTCCTCGCAAACGGCTCGATGAGCTCCAGCCAGAACAGCGAGGGTGAAATCCGGGCAGCGATGGTCGAAGCCGATGTAGTCGAGTGCATGGTCGCATTGCCGGGACAGCTCTTCTTCAATACACAGATCCCGGCCTGCCTCTGGTTCCTCGCCAAGCAGAAGACAACTCGTAAAGGCGAAGTGCTGTTCATCGATGCTCGCAAGCTTGGACAGTCGGTGAGCCGAGTGCAGATCGAGCTGACCGACGAAGACATCGCCAAGATTGCCGACACCGTTTATGCATGGCGTGGCGACGCCGAGGCGAAGGTGGCCTATGCTGACGTCCCCGGATTCTGCCGCAGCGTGAGCTTGGCCGAGATTGCCGAACACGGTCACGTAATGACGCCGGGCCGCTACGTCGGTGCTGAAGAGGTCGAGGACGACGATGAAACTTTCGTCGAGAAGATGCAGAAGCTGACCGAAAAGTTGGGTGAGCAGATGGCCAAGGGCGCTGAGCTGGACACGCTGATTCGGCAGAAGCTGGGGGGGCTCGGCTATGAGTTCTGATTGGGTTCCCTTCACGGAATTGCTGTCTCGAATAGTGGACAATCGAGGCAAAACTTGCCCTGTCGGTGACAGCGGGATGCCCCTTATTGCGACCAACTGTGTTAGCAACAACTCGCTATACCCGTCTTACGACACGACGCGATTTGTAGATGACGCAACCTACAACTCGTGGTTTCGTGGTCACCCTGAGCCTGGCGATATTCTATTTGTTTGTAAGGGCAGTCCTGGTCGGACGAACTGGGTTCCAGACCCGGTAGATTTTTGTATTGCACAGGACATGGTGTCTGTCCGTGCAGACCCAGCGCGGGTCTATCCGAAGTATCTGTTTGCGGCACTTCGATCATCGACTGTCCAGTCGCAGATCGATAACATGCACGTGGGAACGATGATCCCGCATTTCAAAAAGGGCGACTTCGGTAAGCTAAAGATTCCTATTCCATCGCGTGCGGCACAGGAGTTCATTGGCGACTACTACTTCGCCATGTCGGAACGAATCGCGTTGCTTCGTGAAATCAACGCAACCCTCGAAGCCATCGCCCAAGCTCTATTCAAGTCTTGGTTCGTCGACTTCGACCCGGTTCGAGCCAAGGCGGAAGGCCGTGAGCCTGACGGCCTCGACGCGGATACGGCTGCGCTCTTCCCGGATGGGTTCGAGGACTCTGCCCCGGGCGCAGTGCCCAAGGGATGGGGCAAAGAGCCCATCTACGAACTTGCCCAATATATTAATGGCGCTGCCTATAAGGCCTTCGAGCCGAATGAAGAGCGCCGAGGTTTGCCCATTGTCAAAATTGCCGAACTCAAGGCAGGAGTGACTGAGCAGACTAAATTTTCCGATGTCCAGATGCCAGAGAAATACCGCATCGCAGCGAAGGATATCTTATTCTCATGGTCTGGAAATCCAGACACCTCAATCGATACGTTTGTGTGGTCTCACTGTAAAGCATGGCTGAATCAGCACATCTTTAAGGTGGTTCCGACATCACAGATAGAGCGATCCTTTGTGTTGCTTGCGTTGAAGCACATGAAACCCGTCTTTACGGAAATTGCACGGAATAAGCAAACTACAGGACTCGGTCACGTTACCGTTTCCGATTTGAAGGCACTACGAGTCGTCAAGCCAAACCCTCCCGTCCTGCACAGCTGGAGCAAACTGGTGGACCCGTTGGTAGAGAGAGCATTTGTCGTCGGACAGCAGGCTCAAGCTTTGGCCGATCTCCGTGACACGCTTCTGCCTCGCCTGATCTCCGGCCAACTTCGGCTACCCGACGCCGAGGCAATGCTGAAAGACGCAGCCTAAAACATTGCAGACAACGGGCCGAGAGAACCCATGACAGAAGACCAATTAGAACAAGAAGCGCTCGACTGGCTGACCGAAACCGGTTATGCGCATCTCTACGGCCCCGACATCGCCCCCGACGGCGACTCGCCGGAGCGAAGCGACTACCGCCAAGTTCTGCTGACTGACCGGCTACGTCAAGCCATCAATCGACTGAATCCCGGTACTCCGGCATCGGCTCGGGACGATGCACTGCGACAGGTCCTGAACCTCGATACGCCGGTTCTGCTGTCTGCCAATCGTATCTTCCACAACCTGCTTGTCAACGGCGTTCCCGTCGAATACCAGAAGGATGGCGAGACTCGTGGTGACTTCGTGAAGCTGATCGACTTCAGCGACGTTTCCGCCAACGAGTGGCTGGCGATCAACCAGTTCACGATCAAAGGCCCCAATCACACCCGGCGTCCCGACGTCATTCTGTTCATCAATGGTCTGCCGCTAGTCCTGCTGGAGTTGAAAAACCCGGCTGACGAGAACGCTGACATCTGGAAAGCCTACGACCAGATCCAGACGTACAAGGAACAGACCCCCGACGTTTTCCAGTACAACGAGATCCTCATAATTTCCGACGGCAGCGAAGCCCGGATGGGTTCACTCTCGGCTAACTCGGAACGCTTTCTCGCGTGGCGCACGATTGACGGCGTAACGCTGGATCCTCTCGGCCAGTTCAACGAGCTGGAAACGTTGATTCGGGGAGTGCTTGCACCGACGTACATGCTGGACTTCCTTCGTTTCTTCGTCTTGTTCGAGGACGACGGCGGCCTGGTGAAGAAGATTGCTGGTTACCATCAGTTCCATGCTGTCCGTGCTGCAATCGCTCAAGTTGTAGCAGCGTCAAGACCGGGCGGCAGTCACAAGGGTGGTGTGGTTTGGCATACGCAAGGCAGCGGCAAGTCGATCACCATGACTTGCTTTGCCGCACGGGTCATGAGGGAAGCGGCGATGGAGAATCCGACCATCGTCGTAATCACCGACCGCAACGATCTCGACGGCCAACTATTCGGCGTGTTCTCGCTTGCGCATGATTTGCTTCGTGAGGAGCCTGTGCAGGCTGGGACACGGCAGGATTTGAGAGCCAAGCTGGCCAACCGTCCGTCCGGCGGCATTGTGTTTGCCACTATCCAGAAGTTCATGCCGGGCGAAGACGAAGATACCTTTCCTGTTCTCTCGGATCGCCACAATATCGTTGTGATCGCCGACGAAGCACATCGTACCCAATACGGCTTCGAAGCGAAGTTCAAGGGCGACAACAAAGGCTACCAGGTCGGCTACGCCCAGCATTTGCGAGACGCGCTACCGAACGCCACTTTCGTTGCATTCACCGGAACACCGGTTTCGAAGGAGGATCGTGATACCCGTGCCGTGTTCGGTGACTACATCCATGTGTATGACATGCAACAGGCCCGAGATGATGGGGCGACGGTAGCGATCTACTACGAGTCACGCCTAGCAAAGCTTGGGCTGAAGGAAGAAGCACTACCCGACATTGACGCCGAGGTCGACGAGCTCGCTGAAGACGAAGAAGACGATGAGCAGTCCAAGCTGAAAACCCGTTGGGCTGCTCTCGAAAAAGTTGTCGGCGCCGAGCCCAGGATTGAGAGCGTTGCGGCGGACCTCGTTGCGCACTTCGAGGAACGTGACAAGGCTCAGCCAGGCAAGGCAATGATTGTCGCCATGAGCCGGGAGATCTGCGTTCATCTGTACAACGAAATCGTGAAGTTGCGCCCGGACTGGCACGATGTCGATCCTGAGAAAGGCGCAATCAAGATCATCATGACCGGCTCGGCGTCCGACAAGGCATTGCTGCGGCCCCATATCTATTCGAAGCAGGTCAAGAAACGCTTGGAGAAGCGCTTCAAGGATCCGCATGACCCGTTGCGTCTGGTGATCGTGCGTGACATGTGGCTGACCGGCTTCGACGCGCCTTGCGTCCATACTTTGTACGTCGACAAGCCCATGAAGGGTCACAACCTGATGCAGGCCATCGCCCGTGTCAACCGAGTGTTCAAGGACAAGCAAGGCGGCTTGGTGGTCGACTACATCGGTATCGCCAATGATCTGAAACAGGCACTGAAGGAATATACGGCCAGCAATGGTCGTGGCAGGCCTACCGTCGATGCTCACGAGGCCTATGCCCTAGTGGAAGAGAAGCTCGATGTGCTGCGCTCGATGCTGCACGGTTTCGACTACAGCAATTTTCTGACTGGTGGCCACAAGCTACTGGCGGGTGCTGCGAACTTCGTGCTGGGGCAGAAGGACGGCAAGAAGCGCTTTGCCGACGTAGCTCTTCAGATGAACAAGGCTTTCACGCTGTGCTGTACGCTTGACGAGGCGAAGGCGGTCCGTGAGGAAGTTGCTTTCTTTCAGGCCGTGAAGGTGTTGCTGACCAAGCGGGACATCGTGCAGAAAAAGCGCACCGACGAGGAACGGGAACTGGCGATCCGGCAGATCATCGGATCGGCAGTGGTTTCCGAGGACGTTGTTGACATCTTCGAGTCCGTGGGTCTAGATAAGCCGAACATCGGCATCCTCGACGATGACTTCCTGGCCGAGGTCCAGAATCTTCCCGAAAAGAACCTTGCGGTGGAACTTCTTGAGCGTCTGCTGGAGGGTGAAATCAAGAGCCGATTCGGTGGCAACGTCGTGCAGGGAAAAAAATTCTCCGAGCTGCTGGCGAACGTTATCACCCGCTATCAGAACCGCTCGATCGAGACCGCACAGGTAATGGAAGAGCTGATCCAAATGGCGAAGAAGTTTCGTGAAGCGGCAAACCGTGGCGAGCAGCTTGGTCTGAGCGAGGACGAGCTACGCTTCTACGATGCGCTGGCGAACAACGAAGCGTCGGTCCGGCTGCTGGGTGACGAAACGCTGAAAAAGATCGCCCACGAGCTGACCGAAAGCCTTCGCCAGAACGTCAGCGTCGATTGGGAAAAGCGTGAGAGCGTGCGGGCGAAGCTGCGACTGATGGTGAAGCGGATCCTGCGGAAGTACAAGTACCCGCCTGACCAGCAGGAAGAGGCTGTGCAGACGGTGTTGCAGCAGGCTGAGATGCTGGCAGTGGAGTGGACTTGATTCGGCAAGTTTGGGGTGCCCAGGTCGTTCCCTAGAACGGTATCTACAAATATCGCACCCCGACTCGGGGAGAAGTAATAAACATAAAAGGTAATACGATGAGCTACGTCGCTAATTTTAAGGGGTGGGACAAACTTGATCTGAAAGACTTGCTCGTCGCCTATAGAAAAGCGAAGGCAGACTGCTACTTTGAAAATACATTCCCGACAGCGATAAAATTTGCGGAATATGAGCAAGATCTGCTCTTGAATTTGAAATCGCTTCTCAAGATTTTGAGGGAAAAGAATGGGTTTAAAGAAGTGGACGAGCTGTTTGGAAATTTCCGAATTGTTCCAAAAAAGCTGGAAATAAAAAAACGTCCAGATTCAGAAGATGGTCATATACATTTCTCAGACCCTGATCGGGCCTTTAAGAGCTTGCTGGATAAAAATTCCGTCATCCCGGAATTTCGGATTATTGGTGATTTTCCAGTAGATGCGCACGTTATTTCGGCTCTATGGATCAACATGATTGGCCATAAGTTTGATGCTTGTCTTGATGACTCATGTTACGGTGCCCGCCTAAAACGAGTTCGCAATGATGAAGAGCTTGATAAAGCAGCAGGAAAGCTATTTCACATCACAGCGGTTGGCTCATTTTTTCCCTACTTCCAGCCATATCAAAGGTGGAGGGGTGACGGACTGAGGGCGATTCGAGGCGAGCTAGACGAAGATCGCAATGTGATTGCAGTGTCACTTGATTTGAAATCTTATTATCACTCGATCGATCCATCAATCATTTCATCTGATAAGTTTCTGGAAGCCATCGGACTGAACGGCGCCCAATCGCTTTCTGAATGTGAAAAAGAATTTACTGGTCAGATCGCGTGGTTACTAAAAACATGGTCGAAGAAGGCGAGTAAATTCTCGACAAACTTGGCATCTTGTAAGGATGCGATACCAGGCGGACTTGTAATCGGCCTTACAGTAGCTAGAATCGTGTCCAATGTGATTTTGCATCGCTGGGATGCTTTAATAAGAGAAAAGGTCACACCGATACATTACGGTCGGTACATCGATGATATGTTCCTCGTTCTGCGCGATTCGGGGACTATTAGTGACGCGTCCCAACTGATGAAATTTCTGCAGAACCGACTTGGCAAGGATTGTTTGTTTCGTGAGTCTGGCGATTCCGGTGCTTGGGTGATTCAGCAAGGTGAAGAATGTCAAGGAAAATCCCTTATCCGGCTTCAGCCAGAAAAACAGAAACTGTTCGTGCTGCAAGGGCAGGCGGGCAAAGATTTGCTCGATAGCATTGAAAAGGAAATCTATCAGCTTTCAAGTGAGCATCGCTTGATGCCGTCGCCAGATCAATTAGAATCCTCGACCGCGGCAAGGGTCCTGTCCGCTGCTGGTAATACCGCTGAACAAGCTGATACCTTGCGAAAGGCCGATGGCCTTACCATTAGACGATTGAGTTGGTCACTCCAGCTCCGTCACGTAGAAACTCTTGCCAGAGATTTGCCGCCTAAAGCCTGGGAGAAACAGCGGAAGGAGTTCTATCAATTCGCGCATAACCACATTCTCAGGCCGGATAATCTATTCGCGCACTATCCTTACCTCCCTCGGCTTTTAGGCTTCGCTATCACCCTAAACGAGTGGGCGCAGGCCGAGGCGGTTGTTAAACGCGCCTTCGCATCAATCGATCAACTCGCAAAACATGTGATAAGCGGGTCAAAAATTGCGATAAACGGGATGGAGTGTCTGGCGACCGAGCCAATATGGCAATACGTAAAGGGTTCGTTAACTTGGTCGTTTGTTGATTCCGCTGCCAAATCCTACGATCCAGAATCGTTGTCATCAAATAACAAATCAAGCAAAGTTTCTCAGCTAGCTAAATTATTTTTTCAGCAACTATTTCAGGAAATGCTGAATTTTAGGGATGTGCTCGAATTTGATTTTGGGGCTGGGGATTTCTATTCTAAGGCGCCACTACTGGCGATTTCTGATCTCGCAAAAAAACCTTACAAGAAAATACTCGCTGGCGGCTCATCCTCCGTTCTCCTGGGCAAGGTTGGCAAGAAAGAAAATAATAATATATTTAATGAGTTTGTGCGTGCCGATTTGCTCGACGCGGCCGAATTGATAAAATTCTTGAAATCTAGTCGGTCCCGAAGATTGCAAAACATCGGGTTGAAGGACAGGAAAACAGAGAGCTTGATTCCATATTTTTTTCCGACTCGACCCTATACGCCCTCGGAGATTGCTGAGTTGGCCCCAGAATGTGTGGGAATGAATCCGCTTCTTCAAGATCGACCATCTGTTACTTGGGCGAAATATGTCAGAGCTCTCAGAGGTGTCTGGGTCAAGCCAACTTTGTTGGCCAGCCAGCAAGACGTTGAACAATCTCCAAAAAGCGGCCGCAAATTTTCGACCGTTCGCATCGGAACTAATAGGAAGAAAGATGTAATCGTCGCTATAACTAATGTATTAACGCCCGACTCCGCGTGGTCGGCGGCTGCATGTGGTAAGCCTGAACTTTCACTGGACCGCTACAGTCGGATTGCGGGATTGGTCAATCAGGCGATAGAGTTACGACCTAAGCCTGATTACGTGCTCTTTCCTGAGCTCTCTCTTCCATTGCAATGGGTTTCTAGCGTTGCCAACCGTCTTTCTGGATCCGGGATTAGCTTAATCGCCGGTACCGAGTACCGCCACAAAAAGAATGACCGGATTTTAAGCGAAGTGTGCCTCGAGCTTTCCGATAATCGACTCGGTTTCCCCTCTTCAGTCAGAATATGGCAACCCAAGCTCCAACCTGCTGTCGGAGAGGATAGAGAGTTGACATCAAAGTTCGGGAAACGATGGTTTTACGAAGAAAAGTCTGAAAAACCTGTTAAGCCCGTATATATTCATGACGGCTTTCACTTTGGGCTGTTAGTCTGTTCGGAGTTGCAGAATAGCAAAGAACGTATTAAATTTCAGGGTGCGGTTGATGCATTAATGGTTTTATCATGGAATCAAGATCTGGACACCTTTTCAGCGCTCATCGAGGCGACTGCCTTGGATGTTCATGCATTCACGGTGCTCGTTAACAATAGAAAATACGGAGATAGTCGAGTTCGCTCGCCAGCGAAGGAGTCATTTCTTCGTGATCTTGCACGGCTGCGAGGTGGTGATAACGATTTTTGTGTTGCAGTTAAGCTGGATATCGAAACGCTTAGAAAATTCCAAAGTCGAGCTAAGCGCTGGCCAGAGAGTGACGATCCGTTTAAGCCCGTACCCGAGGGGTTTAGAATGAGAAAAACCCGACATACTTTGCCTCCGAAATAGGTGACTAGGTCCGGCGTGATCCCGATGCGACCTGAAGCAACAAAGTGAAGCGAGAAGTCTTAGAACACATACCCTCCGGATCGGCAGGAAGAGGCAGTGCACACTGTGCTGCAGCAGGGCGAGTGATGGCTGTGGAGTGGGTTCGAGGACATGCTATCGATTGCACTGGCACCACAGGCGGCAGCGATTTATGGAGGGGAAGAAAGTGAACGTAAGAGGGTGGATCTATGTAATAACCAACGACTCGATTGGCGACGTTGTCAAGGTAGGCTTTTCTACGAAGGATCCCGAGCTACGCGCAGCCGAGCTTAACCACACTGGAGTTCCACTGCCATACAGGGTTGCGTTCTCCGCATTAGTCGTCAATCCTCGAGACGTTGAGCAGTCGGTTCACCGGTACCTTGTAGAGAAAAGAAAGGGAAAAGAATGGTTCAGATGTGGTGTATCGGAGGCGGTCACAGCAATTAAACAGGTGTTAGGCGAATCGGGGATTTTGTATAGCCAACATACCGAGCTTTTATCCAGTTCACCGGGTACAAACCCGCCCAGTATTGAAATAGGCGTGGACGAGAAACTAAACGAATTCAGGCCGATGCAGAGGACCAAATCTCACGAAGTGCCCCCGCGAAGGACACACGTGAAGCCGGTTTTTTTGTGTTGGAATTGCGGCACCTTAGTCGGGGATGACCCGTCTGCCATTTGCCGACGGTGTGGCAAGAAGCATCCTTTGAGTTCACTTGCAAAGAGGTGAAATATAGTCGGACCTATCCGCGATTTCGTGGGCGGGGCATATCATGAGGGATCAAGGTCATGGATATGCCGATGAAAAAGAAACGGACAGCAGCGTCTCAGGCAGCGGCCCGCGGGCCGCTGCCTGAACTGCCAGATGAGTTGATGGATCAACTGGTCAAAGGGCCTATGTCGCCCGGCGACGTTCAAGACCTGATGCTGGCATTCAACAAGGCCATCATCGAACGGGCGATGGGCGCCGAGATGAATCTGCATCTGGGTTACCCGTCCGGCCAGGTCAAGCCGCTCGGTCAGGTCAACGAACGCAACGGCGCCAGTGGCAAAACCGTCATGACCGACCGCGGCCCGGTTCGGGTCGAGATCCCACGCGACCGGGACGGCAGCTTCGAGCCGATCCTCATTCCCAAGCACGAGCGCCGTTTTACCGGCTTCGACGAGCGCATCATCGCGATGTACGCGCGTGGCATGAGTGTGCGTGAGATCCGCGCTTTTCTAGCCGAGAGCTACGGAACCGAGGTCTCGCCCGATTTCATCAGTTCGGTGACCGACGAAGTCATGGCCGAAGCCTTCGCCTGGCAAAGTCGTCCGCTCGAGACGATGTATCCGGTGGTGTTCTTCGACGCGCTGCGGGTCAAGATTCGCGACGGCGGCATGGTCAGCAATAAGGCCGTGTACCTGGCGCTGGGCATCCAGGCCGACGGCCAGCGCGACGTGCTGGGGCTCTGGATCGAGCAGACCGAAGGCGCGAAGTTCTGGCTCAAGGTGTTCAACGAACTCAAGACGCGCGGCTGTCAGGACATCCTGATCGCCGTGGTGGATGGTCTGAAGGGTTTGCCCGAGGCAATCGCTGCGGTCTACCCCCGTGCCACCGTGCAGACCTGCATCGTGCATTTGATCCGCAATAGCCTGGAATTTGCCAACTACAAGGACCGCAAAGCGCTCGCCCAAGCGTTGAGACCGATCTATGCTGCCGCCAGCGCAGAGGCCGCAGAGCAAGCGTTACGCGACTTCGCCGAAGGGCCATGGGGCGCCAAATACCCGATGATCGTCCAATGCTGGCAGCGTGCCTGGGAGCACGTCATACCGTTCTTCGTGTTCCCCCCGGACATTCGACGGGTGGTGTACACCACCAACGCCATTGAGAGTTTGAACATGCAACTGCGCAAGATCATCAAGACGCGAGGCCATTTCCCGAACGACGAGGCGGCCGTCAAGCTGCTCTGGCTCGCGCTACGCAACATGTTGGCGAAATCGGTGCGGAGCACCTTTGATTGGAAATCCGCGATGAACCAGTTTGCTATTCTGTTCGGTGAACGATTTACGCAGGCCCGTTGAGCACGAGGGTTTTTAACCGCCTCGCCCACGAAAATGCGGACAGGTCCATATAGTCCGCCGCCGAGTATCAACGCGAGCAACTCGACTGGTCCAACGTAAAAAAGCCCTCGCCGAAGCAAGAGCCAGGAACGCCTCAGCGCCCGAGCAAACAGCACAACATCTTGTGCCCCAGCCACAGCCAAACCAAGCCGACCACAACGACCAGAAACGGTGCGACGACAAGCAGAAGAATCGCATTGAGGAAAATCATGACGCACCACCTGCCGGCATCGCAGCCTTCCGCTCCAGCTTGTCCTTCAGACTGGTGCCGGCAACACCGTTGTAAGACTTCGCTCCAGTTTCACCCGCACTCTCAGCCTCTGGATAAAACTCCTCGACCATCGTCTGCGTGTCTTCGCCCGACTCCTCGAACGCGCCATTGCCAAAGCCTTGCCGTGCCGCTTCGTCGAGCGCTGCCTGATCGAAACCCGCCGCCTTCCGTTGGCCGTCCAGGTCCCGGGCCCGAGCGATGGCTTCTTCGAGCGACAGCCCTGACTGCACCACGAGGTCAACGTAGTAAATTGCAGAACGATGGCTCGCCGTGGTCGACTTGCCCCGTAATTTCAGTTCTAGCGGCATGCTCGCCAGCAACCCGCCGGAGACTGCACTGAAGTACTGCAGCCGGGCGGCTAGCGTGCGTATGGAGTTGAACGAGGTCGTGCGGAAAATGAAACTGCCCATCTCATCCTCGTCGCCAATGACAACGTTCAACCTTCCGTAGGGTTTGCAACCCCCAGCCTTGCCGAACTGACAGCCATCTGGCGACTGACACGGCAACGTTTCGATTCCCTCGTCACCAACACGCTTGCAAGTTTCGCCATTGCCGACGCAAACGGGCCGTCCGCTTTGCCGGTCGAACAGCGAATACTCTGCCCGCAGGTTTAGATCCGGATCGTTGAACAATAGACGAACCGGGATCGAGCGGAGCTTGCCGCTGCATGCCTTGCGCAACGCTTCGTCGAAAGGGTGAAGAACCCAGCCGTCACGATTCTGTATCTGAGCGGTGATTGTGAACTGATCGTCCTTCTGCGGCAGGCGTTTGCCGTCCTTCTCCACGACACGGCCGATCGAGATCCGTCCAATCACTGGCGGTGTTAATGCCAATCCCTTCAGCATGATTTTCTCCTTAGATTAGACTGAAACGAGAAACCGACGTGAACCGGGCTTCGTGATGGCGTATTGCTGTTGAAGCTCGGGGTGGTCGTCGAGAAGCTTCTTCAGGTCAACACCCGAACTGTCCTTGCTGCGTTTGAACGAGACTTCGCCGGCCTCGAAGATGGCTCGGGATGCTTCGCCCATTGCTTCCTGGAGAGTTTGCTTGAGCGTGGCTTCGAGTTGTTCCCGAGTTTCTATTTCGGCTCGGACGGTAACGAACTCGGCGAAGGCGGTGGACAAGCTTCGATCGTCGCTGAAGTCGACAGTAGTTCCGGCATCTCTCGGAAAGAGGCATCGCAAAGCCCGATCAGCCGACTCTGAGCCATCCGCCGGTGGAGGCGTGTCCGTTTGGACGTATTGCCAGAACCGGGCTTCGAGTTCGATGAGGCGAGCAATAAGCTCTTCATCCCGGTCGATACGATGGACGTCCAGCTTCTGACCGCATAGCAGCACGGCAACGTCGGCGGCCTGTTTGCCCGTGACGGCTAGCTGATGCTGCACTTGAATCTGAACGTATTCCGGCACACCGTCACGCCAGAGCCGTGAACCAAACTCGCCAGCCGTCTTGCATTCGAGAATGTGGATGCCCGTGGCACCGACGATTTCCCGGTCAAGGTTCGCAAGCATGTAGCCCACGGTAGGATGCTGAAGTACAGCGTTGACCTTGCGAACACGGTTCCCGGTTTGCTTCGTATATGCAGCGGCGACGATCGGCTCTAGCAACGTCCCCCAGTAGGTGGGATGCGTAGTGTCATTCGGGTCCGGCTTTTCGAGGGTAGCGTCGCGACCTGTTTTCTCGAGCCACAGTTCCAGCATTGATTTGTACGGATTCAGACCAACCGCCGCCGCAGCGTCAGAACCGCCGATTCCACCCATACGAACCTCAAGCCACGACTCACGGTCTAGGCCACGCGTGCTGACGAGTCGAAGTGCTGGCTGATTTTTGATGTGCTTGTCTGCTCGGATTGCGTTGCTCATTGCGGACTCCTATAAATGAAAAAACCCGGAGAACCGAAGTTCAGCCGGGCTGCGGTACTGCGTTGAAGGACTGGGAAGGCAGGTGTCAGGCGACGAGCCACACAGCTTCGTCCCAAGCCTTCTGCTTGAGCGTTGCACCGGGCCCAAACCATGCACCATCACGTCGATGGTCTTCGCTCCGAGCTCGGCGTTCGTGGTCAACGTACTCAGTAACTGCATTAACCAGGCCCCAGGCGGTCCCGGACGCTGAAGCCAGGTCTGCCCCTTTTCCACGTCCGGCGAAGAGCTCATGGACGCCTTTGATGGCTCGCTCGTTAGTCGCCGCCGTCGATCCGTCTGAAGCGATGCTCGTCGGATACGTGAGCACTCTTCGAAAATAGGCATCGGCCGTTTCGGGTTTTACCTTCCGCTCGGACAGGGCTTTCATGCGAACGATAAATGCGTCCCAGGACGAGACCGCGATGCCGAGCTGGCGCTTCACTGCGTCAGCGTCGAACTGACTACGGTGAGGTACCTTGATCGCGCCTGTGGCATCGCCGAGGGCTATAGCAAGTGTGTTATTGCAGACGACACGGACAGACGTAAACTGCGCGGTTGTCGCTAGCGTTCCGTCGCATGCAGTGGCGAGTAGCAAATAGCCGTTCACTTCGTCACGGCCTCTCAACGAAACAGACCGCCCGGTGCGGGCGAGAGCCCAAAGCTTTTTTCCCTCCTTAAGAACGCCAGCTGTTTCGAGCTCGAAGCCGCCGACTTCGGTCAGGTCCCGATAAAACTCCAGAATCTCACGAGGCTGCACGACCTGGTATCGACTCGACACCACGGACAGGGGCGTCTTGGAGTCGCTGCGGTACAGAACCTTCTGTTCGGGAAAGGGGTGGATCGAGCCAAGGCCGCCGGTGCCAGCAATGAACCGGACTTCGGCTTCTTCTATCTGCCAGTCCATGCCCGCCTGCTTCGCCCAGACTTCGAGCGGTTGATTTGGGGCGAGCTGACTACCAAGGCCGTGCCACGGTTTCTGGCCGGCGAAGGCCATCGATTCGACGAGATGCATATGAACTCCTTGAATAGACGAGCGCATCCAGCCCGGATAGAGCCAGGCAAAGCTGCGAATGAAGCGGGGATATAAAACGAGGCGGTCGGAGTAGCTACCGCGACAACTGCGGGCGGGGTTAGACGAACTCGGGATGGTTCGCCCACGGGTCATCGTTGGTGCGCAGGTTTCCCATTAGGCGTTCCTTCAAGTACGTGGCGACTGCACAAACAGCGTCGATTAGAACGACCATCACGAGATTGAACAAAGACATCTTCACGGTGAGGCTCCTTGGATGGGTTGGATGCCATGCGGCGCTCCTGTACTTTTCTTATACCAAGGGCTCGCTTGATAATTGAATGTCGCTAAAATTTGTTATTGTCTGCCTCAAGTGCATCGGCAGATCCTCGAGAAGTCTTTGTTGATGATTATTTGTCCGGTATCGAGATTCAATTCTTTGGGCTGGAATTGACCAATCGTTACGCCGGCCAACTGAAGTCTGGGGCTTCTTTGGGGGATGGCTGAAGTGGTAGTTCTTTTGGCTATCGCGGCAGCAATTAGCTGCGGCACTTTTCGCTGTAGGGTCGGCAGCTTGTGGTTTTTAGTGGAGTATTTTCAACTTATCGTTTTATCGTGTATTTAACCAACTATTTTAAATGGCTTTTTAGAATCGGAGAGGCTGTATGAAGGTGATAAATAAGACTATAGATGAGCTGAAGGAGCTTAATAGTAAAGCGACTCCAGTATCTATGTTGGCAATGGATTCAGGCTTGTTTGAGAAGCTATTGGCAAGTTTGCACGGGAAAGTAAATCACTATCTCCAAGAGCGCGAATCTAATTATCGGTCGGATGAGATTGTCATCCTTGGAGACCAATTGCTTTGCAAAGTGGTTGAGCACCATGTTTTAAATAATGTCCCGGCGACACAGGTAGCCGCGGATATTTTTAATGAGACAGTGCAGCTAATTTTAAAAATAATCAATTTGGATTTCAATATAAATTCATCGAAATACGACAAAGCTCATTTAATTAGTATTAGTCTTCGTGCTCTTAAAGCATGTGGCATTACTCCTCCTTTGCATACAAAAGAGAGAACGTGGGAATATCCCGGCCATGAGGGAAAAAAGGTAGATGAAGAGGCGCTCCGATACGCGGCGAACAATACCGTCGAATTTACTCGGTTTGTTTATGAGGTGGCGTCGAAAAATGCGTACGTTCCGGATCCGCTACATTCTGCGCCACATTCTCAGATGTTTTCACTTTTTGCAAGACTATACTCCTTAGCATTTCCGTCAGGAATTCCAATTCCTGGTCATTGAATTTCGACAAGGCGCAGCGCGTCCTGTCTTTGGTCTGAACCCGCTTGCTAGCACTGCGAAACGCGACTCCATGACGAATAGAGGGGTAGTGGCGCCCGTTATTGAAAATATTGAACTGGGCTACAGTCTTTCAGGTGGCGGGGTCCTGTCGTTTTTTTGAGGGGCAGGCACAACGACATTCGGATACTCTAAAGGGATGGAAAAAACCACAAATTTTCAAAATTCGTGGGTCCTGAAATCTCCGAAAGCCTTAGCTGCGTGCATTAGCTGGGCGTGCCTGCATCCCATCATCGTGTGCTCACATTACGCTCGACCGACGAGGATCAAGGCCGAGCCCAGCCGCGACAGGCAATAGGCGGCCATGATGCGTCACTCGCCGGAACCGTTGCTCTTACATTCAAACGTCGGCTCCGCCCAGGAAACCGCCATTCAATTCTCGATGACGCACATCACGTCATCGGCGCTCATACATGACTCATGGTTAAGGCCCCGGGCGATCTTGACGTTATCCCCCAGCGCAGCGCTGAACAGCTCCGTCGATCACGCAGTAACGGCATTCAACTCGTCCTTGTACGGGACTATCGGAGAGTAAAGTTTATGAAAGGCCCGACCAATTGCCCCCGAAAATAGCAAAAGCTCGGGATTATTCGATCCACCCTTAAGAATATGATCCAATGCGATACCAGGATAAGGATCGATATAGTAAATTCTCTTGACGCCAAGTTGATACGCCTTTTTCGAACAAAGCTCACATGGGCTGGCGGTGGTAAAAAGCAAACCACCTTCTATTGATGCGAGCCCATACTTCGCAACCTGCAAGAACGCGTTTTCTTCAGCATGCAACGAACGCGTGTGAACTTGATTTTTATCATTCTTGAAAGCATTATATTCTGCTTTAAAGCAAAAAGCGTTGTTGCGCCCGGTCGCTGCAACTATATTGAATCGTTCGCTTCGAGCTTTGAAATGACCAAGGTATTTTTCATCATCTTTCTCAAAAGCACTGTAAGCGGGCTTATCGTTTCCTTGAAGAAGGTCGTCGCGACTTCGAAGATTACAAGGCACATGACCATGAGGTGCATCGTTCCAACCGATGGATCTGACG
This sequence comes from Paraburkholderia aromaticivorans, assembly GCF_002278075.1. Lineage (NCBI taxonomy): Bacteria > Pseudomonadati > Pseudomonadota > Betaproteobacteria > Burkholderiales > Burkholderiaceae > Paraburkholderia > Paraburkholderia aromaticivorans. The sequence continues at coordinate 2,871,485 of NZ_CP022989.1, forward strand.
GAGTAGTTCGCATCTGTCACTACGGCGCCCACCTGGCGAGAAATACAGCCAGAGTTCAGTTTCGCCGTGTATGCCATCTGCATGCACCGCTCCACTGCAGAGGGTGTGACAATTCCGGGTCGTCTAATTAATGAGACAAATTTGATAAGTTGATTAGTCAATGTTTGAAATTCGGCAACTCTGCTAGAAACGTTTGGGTTGCTCACGTATAAATCAGCACGTTGAAGACAAGATTGAATATCTTGCACTGAATAAAAGTCAGGATCGTCTAGGTCATGTGCTGTGTATTCGATCTTGTCGATTGATTCGATGTCAGAATCCGAGTACTTCAACTCACGGAGACGCATCAGTCGATCATCCTCCGGTGCGGATACGGCTAGCAGGTAGAAGGCGGCATATCTATCTTGAAAGAATACTGCCTCGAGAGGGTTTCGAATTGCATCTACGACAATATACGTCCGCTCTCTTTTTTGCTTCCTCTCGTCGTGAATTATTTTTATAACGGCATTGATCCGCTCCGCCAAAGCAAAGAAGCAACCTTCCTTTAGAGTGCTGGTATAAGGGTCTCCGGACAATCGAATGTTTTTTCCAATAATTTGATATAACTGAACGAAAGAACTCTCCCCCAAGATTTCCCGGAGAGCTTCACATTTATCAGGAAGTATCCGCGTATAATATTCGATAGGATCAGTAGTTTTTTCGCCGGTTTTAATTGCTATGTAAGGTGTTCTGAGCTCATCAAGCAGATCTACAAAGGCCGTTCGTTTAGCGTCTGATTCAAAAAGATCTGAAAATTTCTCAGCGGCAAATCTGCCTCCCTGATCCAAAAGAAAAGTGGTGATTATGGCTCTAACTTGCAGAAGCACGAACGGAGTCCAAGTAACTCCGAAATGCCTCAGTAAAATCCGCTCTTTTCGTTGTTCATTGGTGCGGGCATCGTTGCCAGAAAAAAGGCTATGGCGAATGTGTTCTTGCTTGGACTGGAGAATTTTCGCAACTGTACTGCAACCACTGCCGGTCCTGCCGGTCAAGCCGATCACGATAAAATCGTCATCGTCACCATATATTTGAGCTACCGCAGATTTTAGGTAGTTTGTATTTGGTTTAGGTCCCATTGCCTCGATCATGCATGCCCCGTTATTTGATAAATTACATACAATGAATTCAAAGTCGACGACGTTCAATGTCCGTCAAAGCTTTATTTCTTTATCATAATACATATAATGATCCGGGAGGTGCACACAGCACTTGTCTCCCCCTCGCTTCCCATGCGAGTTCCACGGAGAAAAGGGAAGGTCAGACGCACGCTGAATGCTCTGGGGCGGATCGGCGAGAGAGGCATCGAGAAAAGGGCAACGGCACGTACCAGCGGTTGGAGTGATACTGACCGTCCCTTCAAAAGTTTCGGCCATGCCTTCCTCGCTGACCGATCAACGGTAGCTTCGCCGATAACTTGCCGACAGCCCCGAATACGCTCCCGGCGGATGTACCTTGGGAGCAGTCGTTGTTTTGTTCAGAGTCCATCGGCGGCTTCAGGGTGGCGGATTCAACCGGTGGCCAATCCCAAAAAGACTCTACTCAACAGTGGCGACGTCGTCGGGAGTGCTGACGGCTTTCCATCAATACTGCTAGCGGGATTCAGTTGGCTTGGGGAGGACCGGGCAGGCAACAGCATCAGGACACCGAAACCGAAACGGCAAACCCACAAATTTTCAAAAATCCGTGGGTTCTTAGATCTCCGAAAGCCTTATCTGGCATGGCATTGCCGGGTTCTGAAATCTCTTATATATAGATACAGACATCCAGCTAGGCAGACGGCTTCGCCGACCATGCACGGACAAAGCCGATACGTAGGTCGGGCGGCGCGTCATTGCAACCACAAGGCGGCGTACGTCGCAAGGTGCTCCCAGATTCTCTATTAGGCGTGGAGTCCTCACTCCTTCCAGATCTCGCCGTCCATGGCGAACTGCTCTATGACGCCTTCGACGAGCTGGCGCCGGTATGCCGAGAGTTGCCGCAACCGACGAATAAGCTCCAACTCTTCCGCTGTGGGCCGAATCGCTTCGTCGCTTGGCTTCGCACCTTTCGGCCTGCTGCGCTTCATGTCAGTGACGCCATATCGTAACCACTGCTCCGACACGTCGAGCCACTCGGCAAGCGTTTTGATCTTGTCGACCGTGGGTCGAGCGGTACCCGATAGCCATTTCTGGGCTGCTTGAGGCGTGATTGGCTCGGCTGGGTGCCGCAGATTGAATTGCGTAGCGAGCTGTGACGCAGCTTCGATCTTTTTCGGACTGCGCTTGAGGGCTTGCTTGAGGCGGGAGGTGAACGCCTGCTTCTCGTCGACGGTTGGCATCGGCGCAGTGTGAAAGATTCACTGTCGACCGTGATAACCATTTGGTTTATGGAAAATACTGTATGGTTTATATTGTGTCCTTGCGCAAGGAGAACCTGTGGACGACAACGACAGCAATGACTCGCTTGGCGCAGCTGGGGCAGCAGCTGCAATCGGATTTGCCGGGCTGTTGATATATGGCCTTCGCCGGGCGACGAGCATGAACGCGCAGTGTGATGTCTGTCACAAGGGCTTGCGGCCAGTGCTGTTCAACGGCGTGGCTTGCTCGAAATGCAGTACAAAGCTGTGCCGTGACCACGCCACGCCCAACGTTTTTCGAGACCGTTTGCCAGCAGGTTCGTGGTCGAGGACCGACTGGCTGTGCTCTGCGTGCGAGTCTGATGCCGTGGGGATCGTGAAGGCTGCTCGCAAGGTAGAGGTGTTTTCGGATCGGTACGCTGGGAGGGTTCGGTACGACGATAGCCGTGGCACCGAGCAGCTCACCACTGAATGGACTGAAAGCCGGGACGACGCCGAAACGCATTTGCGGATCTTGGCGGCGATGCGAGGATTTGACGTAGTCTTCGAGCGGGCATTCGAGGCGGAACAGCGTGAGGACGGGAATTACAAATTCCGGGTCTGGCGTGCGGTCGGCATCGGGGCATGTCTGTAGACCAATCTCGTGCCACTCTAATTTTCATTTCTCGGCTGCGCATTCATGCTCGGTCAAATGCTCCGATAGAGTGCGCGCCGGGAAATTAGCGCCTCGCTTCCTATAGTTGGTCTTTACGAAGATGAGGCGAGCTATATTTGGTGTGCGCAATTGGTTGTCGCGGCCGATAAATAATTCAATTCACTTAACGTATGTCGTGGGGCGTATGCGTAAAGCATTTTACGTATTTTTCGTCATGATTTTTTTGCTCTCAGCTTCCGTTCCGGCGAGCGCAGAAGATAGTGTCGTCGAGAAAATCAGAACTGGACAGAGCAGTCTGGACTGGTGGCATGACGGACGACCCTCCGTATCAACCAAACAATTGACCTTGGAATTGCTAAATAAATACGGGCTCGATGGCTACGTGTTCGATTCTTGCACCAAGGCCTTTTGCATGCTTACGACGTACTCAGATGTTGAGATCGACTGTCAAGTCCATGGACCAGGGCGCCGGGTAATCGTCCGAGTACTGGCTCTCGCCAATGAGATGTCACACGGCGAGCCTAGACCGTCCGAGATGTCATACACGCAGCAAGATATGTGGAATCGGTTCAGGAATGAATGTCCTGGCTATGTCGTGGATCAGCTGGGAAAGTTTTTGGCTGAAGCGAGTCAAGCGTCGATTCAGTTTCATGCCGATCTTGCAAATGCCGCGTCGGTTGCCGCAAAACGGGTGGCCGAAGCGAAATTCGATGCTCAGAAAAAGGTAGCCGTTGAGAAGCAGGCAGCGATAGACGCGGAAACGTATCGAGAGGCGCAAGAGCGGAAAACAATCAATAGCCGACACGACAGGATTAGCGGTCTGCAGAATTATAAGTTTGGCATGTTCCCCAAGACCGTCGCGCAGATCCAGGGCGCTTGCCAATTAGTCCGCGTTGAGGGCGACGGGCTCACCTATGCGGCGCAGAGTTGTTATCCATTTCTAGGTGAGGCAAGAACCTTAGGATTCGGTTTTGGGAAGCAAGGCCTTAACAGGATCGAGATTTTTTTGGAGAACTGCGATGAAGGAGAAATACAAAGGGTGTTCCATTCGCTGGCTCAGAGATTTTCAGTCGACTATCAACCTACCGAAGCAGTGTTTAGAAAATTCAACGAAGGTGGTTTAGGCGGAATCATGGTTGGAGCGTTTCAGCAGTGGAGTGCCATACTCTTCGTCAAACACGCACGAGCCGGAACTCTTGCGGCTGAAGTTATTTTCTACGATGATGCGGCTTCCGCGATAATTAAGGAAAGATTTACGGCGCTATATGGATCAATAGGTAATTGAATTGAATGTTTCAGAAGGCATCAATAAATATAATGCAGGTGCATCCAAGATGGCTTGCGTAGATTTGACTTGAGTGATGGAGTTTATTTAAAAAAATCAAAATATTTGACCGGGATTCGCATTTATACATTGGTAATTTAGCGTTTTTATGATATTTGCTATGGGGTGCTGTCGTGAATTAAAATAAAAATATGCAAGTAATTGTTTATTAATTGGCTTGCTCATGACAGGAATTTAACTAATGTTCTCTTTTCAAAATAATGTAAAAATCGCCGTTCAGCGTGTAGGCGGTCCCACAAAAGCTGCCAACGCCGTAGGCGTGTCAAATGCTACGATTCACAGCTGGATCAAGCGAGCAAAAATCGTCAATATCGAGAAGGCAAAAATTCTCGCAAAACTTGCCGGGATGGACGTTCAGGACCTCAGGCCGACGCGATGACTAGCCCAGTTCTGCTCTACCATATCAAAGCGAAGGCGAATTATGCGTACGCTCAGGAAAAACTCTGGAAAGCTGTCGAGCAGGCTTATCCGATTTTCGCTGTCACGCCGCCGAAAAAGGAGGTCATGTTTGACGAGTGCCACAAGCTCTCCCGTGTGCAGATCGACACGGGCGTCAGAGCGTTTGCCATGGCCTGCAATCTGTATGGCGGTTCCATGGGGGAGGTACAACTGTATCGACTGCTGCAGATATACCTTAAAGATCCTGCGGCGAGAGCCCGCATCAACGAGGTCATTGACGAGAGCGGTGCGTAGACCAAATCAGTACTGATGCTGGGCGGCGGGATATGACGGTTGTGACGACGCCATATTCACAGCGGGACGACCGACACGCTCGGAGCACAATGGAAGTGACAATGTGACAGTTGTGACGTTGTCCGAGAAGGAACCGAGGGGACGGAGCCGGATAGTCCGTAATCCCGGCAATGAAGAGTCCTTTCAACGGCTTATGTTTTTGTCTGTCACAAACGTCACAATGTCACAACCCAGTATCCATGCGAGATTTCGAAGGCCGCTGGACGTCACATGTCTGTCACGGCGTCACAAGCCAGGCCAGCTCACATCCTGGGTACGAAAGGCGCTTCACGGTTTCAAGCATCGTCGGAAGTGTTGCTGCTGCCGTATGCATCCACCGACCGATTGAGCCCGGTGCCGGTAATGGCCGATGTAGCCTGCTCACTGAAGTGCCGGCCCGCCGGGAGTGACATTGCCGCCGATGACAGAGCAATCCGGTCGAGCTTGTCTATCAGGATTCGTGTTTGCAGGTGGCTATACCGTTTCAGGCATTGCATTGTCCGATGGCCCGAAATTGCCGCGACTTCAATCAGGTTGAGCCCGCCCTCGACGAGGGAACTGATCCGTTCGTGACGGAGATCGTGGAAGCGGAGGTCTCGCAGGAAAGGATCACGCACAAGCTCGTCTGCGGGCGTACCTCGTGCCCCGGCCTCAAGTTCGTATGTTTGCCGGGCACGCCATACCGCCCGCTGGAATGCTCCTGAGAGACTCGTCCCATTTTTCGAGAAAAGCTTGCCGTCCGCTCGACGGGGGAGGGCTTCAAGGATTCTGGTGGCCTCCAGTGACAACGGAACGGTGCGGGTATCACCATTCTTGGTCAACGGGAGCCAGACTACGCGTTTTTCGAGATCGACGTATCGCCATTCCATGCCGAGGATTTCAGAGCGACGCATGCCTGTTTCCAGCGCAATGCGGATGATTGCCTGGAGGTCGGGAGCGAAGCGGGCTGCATGAAGAATTTGACTGACTTCCTGCCGGCTGATTCGACGCTCCCTTGGTTTCCCATTCGGTGGCTTGCGGATTTCGCTCATCGGGTTCGCGTCGAGCAGTAGCCAGTCCTTGGAGCAGGTCGTTAGCACAGCCGAGAGGCAGTCGAGATACCGTCGGGCGCTGGCCGGTGCAAGGGACGTCCGAAGGAGTTTGTCCCGTTCGGCGACAAGGTCCTGCCGGGTGATTGCATTTACCTGGCGCTTGGCTAAGGAAGAGCTTTGCCAGTATCTCAGGAGGTACTGCTCTGACTGCTGTCCTCGTTTCCCGGGGAGAAGTTCTGCGCTATACCGGGTGATGGCATCGGTTAGCGTGAACGTCGATGATGCCTGGGCTGGTTTGTTTTGCTCGGCAACGCCATGCTCCAGCAGGATTTTCTGCTGCGTTTCCCAGCGCTTGGCCTCGATTCGGTTGCCGAAACTTTGGGTGACCGTCTGGCCATTGACTGTAACTCGTACTTGGAACTTGCTGCCGCGTAAACGGATACTCATTGCTCTGACCCCTTGGACAGAGCCTGGACAGGGACAAACTGAAACGGCGAAAACCTACGCTAGGCAAGGCTTCTGGCCATGTGTCGAACCGGATCATCAACGAAGTGCGCGGGATTAACCGGGTGGTGTATGACATCTCGGGTAAGCCGCCGGCGACCATCGAGTGGGAGTGAGGGTCTCCGGTCTAACTGATAGTTGAGAAGGGCGGCAAATCAAGCCTGCCCAAATGGTATTTCTGACGGTATGCGCGGGCAGCGCGCTGAGAGGCTCGCTCAATACCGTCAGCGGTGCCGGCGGTGTCTCTGCCGGTAGTCGCTTCCGCCATCCATGGCGGTTCGCCCATCCCTCTGCTCGGACGCCGTCTAGGCGTCTTCCCCAATCCGGTTGTCGGTGAGTACGCGGCTCATTTGCTGTCGGCGCGCTTTCCGAGGTCCCGGAGCGTCGGGCCCACACACTATCTACATAGTCTCTCGCGACCCGCGCCGGCTCGGAAAAATCCCGCGCGGGGCTCAATCTCGGCGATGTTCCGCTTTCAGAGACCGGCTCGACTCCGGCACGCGTGTCGCCACGGCGCGCCGGCACGCTACACCCAGGCCTAGCCGACGCCCGTTCCGGCCGATCCACCGTAGAACGATATCCACGGACGAGTGCACAGTATCCCGCTCAACATGCCCTGAGCGAATTTAACGCCGCCGCCGCCGACTAAGCGAACGCTTTCCTGCGGTAGCATCACCGGTGCTTGTTGTTCATGCCTCGCCAATCTTGTGCTTGTGTCGTCCCTTCCACGCTTGATTGAATACCCGCAATTTCCGTGAGCGAAACATGTTCGATAATTTCGAACGATTGCATCGCTCAGGTCGTACGGCATTTGAATTGAGGTGGCGCACCATTGAATCACGGTCACTCACCGAACTCATTGGAGAAGAACATGACGCGTTTTCAAGGTAAATCTGTACTGGTCACAGGCGGCAGCAGTGGAATCGGTCTTGCCACAGCAAAGGCGTTCGCGGATGAGGGCGCACGCGTAGTCATCACGGGCCGTGACGCCGAGGCGCTCGAAGATGCAAAACGCGTGCTGGGCGCCGACGCGTTGGCGGTTCGTAACGACGCAGGCTCGGTTGCGGCGGCGCGCGAGCTCGCCGCTGTGGTCGGTCATGCCGGCATCAAGCTGGATGCGGTCTTCATCAATGCGGGCGCGGCAAAGTTTGCGCCTTTCACCGACGTTGACGAAGCTCTCTGGGATTTGAGCTTTAACACCAACGTCAAGGGTGCCTATTTCCAGATCCAGTCGCTGCTGCCGTATTTGAATAAAGGTGCTTCGGTAGTGATCAACGGCTCGATTAACGCACACATCGGCATGCCGGGTTCATCGGTTTATGCCGCCAGCAAGGCTGCCGTGATCTCGCTCGCGAGGACCTTGTCCGCGGAGCTGTTGCCGCGCGGCGTGCGCGTGAACGTGGTGAGCCCCGGGCCGGTGCAAACACCGCTGTACGGCAAACTCGGCATGGACGCGGCGGCCCTCGAAGCCACCGCGGCTCAAATCCTCAACCAGATTCCCTTGGGACGATTCGGCACGCCCGAGGAGATTGCCGCGACCGTCCTGCATCTGTCGTCGCCCGAGTCTGCGTTTATCGTCGGTACGGAGATCATCGCCGACGGCGGCATGAGTCAGCTCTAAAGGACGCAAGCGAAGCAGCCTGCACTCCGGATACCGTACCGGCGCCTGTCGTGAGGGAGGCTTGCCGGTACGCTTGCGCGTTGCATGCTTTCGAAACTGGGGCCGCCGAAGGGCCATGAGCATGACCACCGCGCCACATCGCGACGCGGTACGCGCGGCCGCCACGGTCGGCGTGCCGCTTGCCGGCATCGAACCATGAGACGAGATCCGGCGCGAAGCAGTTTCATGTGCGGCGCAGGACGTGATTGAGCCGCAGGCCACGAAAGGGCGGGGGCGTGAGATAAGCCTTAAACATGATTGAGCTCTCCTACGTTGCAGGCGCGAATCGTGCGCGATCGTTAGGCGTGGAGAAATCGAGCAGTGGTCCTAACGGCACGATGCGCGTGGGATTGATCCCACGGTGGCTTTCGTAATAGTGCCGCTTGATGTGATCGAAATCGACCGTTTCCGCGACGCCAGGCAACTGATAGATATCGCGCGAAAAGGTGGAAAGATTGGGGTAGTCAGCGATGCGCCGCGGGTTGCACTTGAAATGCCCGACATACACTGCGTCAAAGCGTATCAATGTCGTGAAGAGACGGATGTCCGCTTCGGTGAAGGTATCGCCAACCAGAAAGCGGTGGGTCGAGAGCCGCGCTTCCAGCCATGCCAGCGTGTCGAATAGCGGCTTGACGGCTTCTTTGTAAGCGCTTTGCGTGGTTGCAAAGCCGGATTTATACACGCCTTTATTCAGCGTGTCGTACACGCGGGCGTTGATTGCGTCGATCGGCTCACCAGCAGGCCCATGTCGATGCTCCTTGTTCGCGGGACGTTCAGGTCGTTGCAGCATGATGGACCAGCAGTATGGTTTTGCCTTACGATTTCCCCGATGTACACATTCGATGGAGTGGAACATGTTGTCGGCGGAGGAACTGGCACTGCTGGAGGCGATTCGGGAAACCGGGAGCCTGTCGCGCGCGGCCGCGCAACTGGGCAAGGCGCCGTCGACAGTCTCGCACGCCGCGCGCCAGCTCGAGAGCCGTTTCGACGCACTGTTGTTCGATCGCCGGCGCTACCGGTTGCAGCTCACCCCGGCTGGGCACCTGCTGGCGGAGGAGGCCGGACGGCTCATGCAGGACATGGCTCGCATGACTCAACGGGTCCGGCAGATCGCGAACGGTTGGGAGGACCGTTTGTGGATCGTGACCGACGAAATCATCGAGTTCGAACTGATGATGCCCGTCATCCGAACGTTCGACGCGTTGCAGTCCGGGGTCAAGCTCCGGCTCACCAACGAAGTGCTGAGCGGCACGTGGGAGGCGCTTCGCGAGGGCCGCGGCGAGCTGGTTGTCGGGGCGACGAACGAACCTCCGGCGATCCCGGGTCTGCGGTGGTTTGAACTGGGTGTGATGGAGTGGGTGTTCGCGGTCGCGCCACATCATCCGCTGGCTGCGGCCGGACGTCCACTCAGGCGCGAAGATATTTCGGCGCATCGCGCGGTCGTCGTGGCCGACTCGTCGAGAATGACGCCCGGACGCGCCTACGGCGTGGTGGGCGGTCAGGCGTCGCTGGCTGTGCCGAGCATGCGCGCGAAGATTCTGGCCCAGCGCGACGGCCTTGGCGTTGGCTGGCTGCCAAGACGCAGGATTGCGTCGCTGCTCAAGCGGGGCGAACTCGTCGAGAAGGACACGGCCGACCCGCGTGAGCCCAACGTGCTCTATGTGGCCTGGCGGGGCGACCATGAAGGGCGTGCGCTGCAATGGTGGTTGGAGCAATTGCGTCAACCGCGGCTGGCCAGGCGGCTGGTGAACGGACTCGATCTGTTTGCGTAGGCGATCCGGGCGGCTGCGTCAGCATCTCGGCCATGCCACACACACCGTTCGATAATGACTTCGGATCATTCCGAAGTGTATTTCTTGTTTTTGGCATTTTTCCGTTGAATTTGTTTGCCTAGACTCCGATTCGGATACGCCACTCGTTCCCGACACAGGGCGTAGCTGGCGTAGAGGAGCGTGTGGTGCCCGTGCGCCGCACCTATCTGGACGAAGTCAACAGGACGAAGCCAATCATGTCTGGAAACAGCTACGAAACGGGGCGGCTCAATTTGCCGTTTGTGGGAATCTGCACGTTTGCGAAGTCGCCATTGTGTCTCGACTGGGACAAGATCGATGCGGACGTCGCGGTCATGGGCGCGCCCTTCGACTGCGGCACCCAGTGGCGGGCCGGCGCACGCTTCGGTCCGCGTTCGATTCGCGATGCGTCGACGCTGTTCTCATTCGGTCACGGCGGCGCCTACGACTTCGAGGACGATGTGGTTTATCTGCCTAGCGACGAAGTTCGCATCGTCGATATCGGCGACGCGGACATGGTGCACACCAACACTGAACAGAGCCACGCCAACATCGAGTACGGCGTGCGCAAGATTCTCGCGGCGGGCGCGTTGCCGGTGGTGATGGGCGGCGATCACTCGATCAACATTCCGTGCATCGCCGCGTTCGAAGGCGAGGCGCCGTTCCATATCGTTCACATCGACGCCCACCTCGATTTCGTCGACGAGCGTCACGGTGTGCGGCACGGTCATGGCAATCCGCTGCGGCGCGCGGCGGAGAAAAGCGTGGTGTCGGGCATGACGCAGATCGGCATTCGCAACGTGTCGTCGACCGCGCGCGAGGGCTACGCCCAGGCGCGCGAGATGGGTTCCGACATCATTTCGGTGCGCGATCTCCGACGCCTCGGCATCCAGGGTGTGCTGGACCGCATCCCGAAGGGCGTGCGTTATTACCTGACCATCGATATCGACGGTTTCGATCCTTCGATCGCGCCGGGCACGGGCACGCCTAGCCACGGCGGTCTGCTGTACTACGAAGGACTGGAGCTGTTCGCGGGCCTCGCCGAGCAGGGGGACGTGATCGGGATCGACCTGGTGGAAGTCGCGCCGGACTATGACCATTCCGGTTCGACTTCGATTCTGGCCGCCCAATTGCTGCTGAATACGATCGGCCGCGTGATGCATCAGCGCAAAGTCAAACGAAACCTTTCTCGCTGACGCGCTATTTGCCGCTTCGCCCGCTGCGGCTTACCTGTCTCGCTGCCGCTCGCAACTGGTTGCAAAAGGCCTGGACGACCCGTGCCGATTCGCCCCCTTTGCGCGTGATGATCTGAAAGTCGAGATGGGTTGCGTAGTGCCCGGGATCGATACGGGCCAGCAAGCCGCTGTCCACCCAGGGCTGGGCATAATGCGGCGGCAGGAAGCCGATGTAGTTGCCGGACAGAATCAGCATGGCCCGGCCTTCCACGTTATCGACGGAGGCCGCGGCTTCCGGCATGCGCAGTAACTTCAATTCCTGGCTGCCGAGATAGGCGCGGGCCGCGAGCCGCTGCTTGCTGAGCAGCGAAACAGGAACCCGCCCGCTCGCTCGTTCGTGCAACGGATGGGTCGACGCACAGTAAAGCCCCTGTTCCTCACGATAGAGCGGCAGGTAATCGAGGCCGGGAATCTGCGTGGGAAACGGCCCCACGGCGAGATGCAGGCGACCGTCCAGCACATGTCGCTCCATGCTGCCGGGTGCGTCGATCTGCACGTGCAGGCGGACTTCCGGCGCCATCCGGCCGAACTCGCGAATCGCTGTCGGCAGAGGCGAGTCCTTGTCGGTCAAGGTCGCCTCGATCATGCCGAAGCGCAGCACGCCGGAAAGCTCATTGCGCAGCGCACCGGCTTCCATCTGAAACGTGTCCACCGCGCCGAGCAGGCGTTGCGCGGCGGCGTGCAGTTGCGCGCCTTCCTCGGTGAGCCGGAAACCGGCGCGTCCGCGCTCGCATAGCCGCAGCCCGAGTCGCGTCTCCAGTTGCGACATGTACTCACTGATGCTCGATGCGCCGATGTTGAGAATGGGCTGCGCAGCGGCGAAGCCGCCGCATCGCACGATCGTTTCGAAGATTCTCAATAGCTTGAGATCCGTGTCCTGAACCTGCATCGTGCCGCCTCTCGATTACTTCGGGAACTTCCGAAATGTATTTCATCAATGGTGCATTTTATCGAGGAATTTGGCTGGACAGAATGGTTCTCAACCCCGCTGTCCTGAGAGTCGATGGGTCATCACGACGGCAGGGGTTGCGCAATGTTATCCGTGCCCATACCGGTGAGATTCGCCCCTCGGCGACGACGTCGTTTGGCACTTCACACGGTTGGCACATCACACGAGGTGAGGAAAGCAGAATGAAGAAACCCTACGCACGCACGAGCTGGTTGACGGCGGTCGCATTGAGCATGATCTCTCTGAGCGCGACGGCCGGCGATCAGGTGGTCAAGATCGGTTTGACGGGGCCGTTGACCGGCCCGCAGGCGGCTATCGGCAAGGACGACGAAAACGGCGTGAGAATGGCGATCGAGCGCCTGAATGCCGAGGGTCTCGTGATCGGTGGTCAAAAGACCCGCTTTGAGTTGGTCTCGCAAGACGACGCCGCCGACCCGCGCACCGGCATGACGGTCGCACAAAGCCTGGTGGACGCGAACGTCAAGGTCATTTTCGGGCCTTTCAATTCCGGCGTCGCGATTCCGATCTCGAATCTGGTGAACGTGTCGGGCATCGTGATGGCGACCGTCGCGTCGAATCCGTCGATCACGCAGCACGGCTTTCCGTTCGTGTTTCGCATCTCCGCCAGCGATACGCAACTCGGCAGCCGGATGGGGGAGTTCGCCGCAAAGCAATTGAAGGTCAAGCGCATTGCCGTGATCGATGATCGCACTGCGTACGGTCAGGGTTTGGCCGACGAGTTCATCAACGCGGCCAAGGCCAACGGCATCGAGATCGTCGATCGTGAATACACGACCGACAAGGCGACCGACTTCGTGTCGATTCTCACGCACGTCAAGGGCGCCAACGCGGAGGGCATCTTTTACGGCGGCTACTATGCGCAGGCCGGCGCGCTGCGCAAACAGATGAAGCGTCTCGCGATGAATGGCTATCTGCTGGGCGGCGACGCAATGTGCAATGCCGAACTCGCGAAACTGGGCGGAGAGGCGGTCGACACGCGCGTGTATTGCCCGCAAGGCGGGCCCGTCCTCGATCAGACACCGGAGGGCCGCCGGTTCAAGGCGGACTACAAGCAACGCTTTCATACCGATCCGCTGACCTACAGCGCTGCCCTGTACGATGGCGTAAACATCGTCGCCCAGGCGATGAAGACGGCCAATTCGATCGAACCGGCCCAATACCGCGCGGCGCTCGCGAACATCGATTCCCGCGGTGTGTCCGGCCGCTATCGCTTCGACGGCAATCGCGATCTCACGGATTCTCCTATCACCATCTATCACTATCGAAATGGCGAGCCGACGCCCCTCGCGTCAGCACAACCCTAGGCTCATGCCGTGCGCGCCGTCCGCGCAACCCCGCGGTAGCTTTCCATCAGGTCGATCATGAATACCTGCAGGATGGCAGGGAGCACGGCGGCCCGCCGGATGATCGCGCAAGATGGCCGGCGGGTACCGGGCTCGTGCCGCTGCGGATAGCCTCGCGCGACGACACGGCGGGACGCGATCGGGCGGCGGAAATCCGGCGACCATTCCCTGCGTAGCTTCGTCACCCCTCTGATTAGCAGGATGTGTCGGGCACATCGTTTCGGGTAGCATCCGTTCCTGTAATAGGGCTTGGCGGTGGCGTCACCGGGGTTGGAAGCGCGATTGTTGAGCGCCGGCAACCCAGAGTAGCTGGAACCTGAGAGAACCCGATAAGAACCCGATGAGAGCCCGGAAGCCGAGTGCAAAACCGGCGGACTCCGCGTGAGAAAAGCCACCCGGCAATGCATGCTCGCACGGCTGGCGGGTACGGTCGCTCGGGTGGCCGTCCCGCGCGTAAGCGGCGGCGCCTACCTGCCGTCCGACTGGGCGATCCCGATCCCGTTGGAAAACTGCTTGAGCCACAGGCTCATCAGGCCTGCCCGTCCTCGTACGCCGTATTTACGGAAGATTCCGGTGATATAGGAATGCGTGGTCGAGGCCGCGAGGCCCAGTCGCTCGGCGATCTGTTTCTCGTTGGCGTCGGTCAGCAGCAGTTCAAGAACCTTGCGTTCGTGTCGCGCAAGGACGGACAACAGGGCTGGGGGCGCGGCCTGCCGCCGGCGAAGCGCGGTCACATCGCGGGCTACGCCCACGCGCAGGCGCTCGTGCTCCAGCCAGCGCGCGGACCACGTCACGTAGACGTCCTCGCCATTTCTGTGGCGATAGCGGTTCTCGAAGCCTACTCGCTTGCGGCCGGCCAATACCTCTTTCGCTTCCTGGCGCGTGGCGTCCTGATCCGCTGGAACCACAAAATCGATGATGAACTGATCGACGAAATCCCCCGGCGAGTAGCCAAATATATCCTCGCACGCGGGGCTGACATGACGTATGCGTCCATGCTCATTCACGAGAAAGATCGCGTCGGGCGAGTAATCCGCGGCAGTCGCGACGAGGTCTTCGATGAGTTCACTTTTCATGGCCGTGTACGGACTGGTGCGCATGCCGACCGCGCTGGTGGGACCACTCTGCGTGATGCCCGAGAGATGGCGGGCAGGCTGAATTCGAGCGACAGCGTAACGTGACACGAATACTCGGTCAATATTGCTTTCTGAAGAAACTGGTTTATCTGAGAGCAGTATAAATTACCGATTGTCGGTCCTGTTCTCCGCAAACTTCGACATTCAGAAGAAGGGTGAGGCTGGTCGATACGTGTGGCGTTATCGACAGAAGGGCGGTGCGGAAGAGGCGCCGCCATTGGCCAACGCCCATGCTTTGCGGAGGGTTTTCACCGACGGGCACTGCCACTCGTGCCCGTCGAGCACACTGCACTCTCCGGCCGGAATTCGCTACTTCTGGGCGCTCAATACGGCCTGCGTATTCGTCTCGAAGTCCGTGGCGTCATGGCGCTCGTGCAGTTGCTCCGATGGGTCGCCAAACACGCGGTTGACCATTCGTCCTCGACGCACGGCCGGACGCTCGCCGATCGCCGCGGCCCAGCGCTGAACGTGCCGGTAGTCCTGCACCGACAGGAATTCGGCCGCATCGTAGAGCCAGCCTTTGACGAGGCCGCCATACCAAGGCCAGATCGCCATGTCGGCGATCGTGTACTCATCGCCCGCCACGTATTCGTTATCCGCGAGCCGCCGGTCGAGCACGTCGAGCTGACGTTTTACTTCCATCGCGAAGCGGTCGATCGCATATTCGATTTTTGTCGGCGCGTAGGCGTAGAAGTGGCCAAGGCCACCACCCAGATACGGCGCGCTTCCCATCTGCCAGAACAGCCATGACAGGCATTCGGCGCGCGCGCCAGGTTCGGTCGGCAGAAACGCCCCGAACTTTTCGGCGAGATAGAGCAGAATCGAGCCGGACTCGAACACGCGGATCGGCTTGGGGCCGCTGCGGTCCATCAGCGCGGGGATCTTGGAGTTCGGATTGATCGCGACGAAACCGCTGCCGAACTGATCACCTTCGCCGATCCGGATCAGCCAGGCGTCGTACTCCGCGCCGCTGTGACCGCTCGCCAGCAGTTCCTCGAGCATCACCGTGACCTTGACGCCGTTCGGCGTTGCCAGCGAGTAGAGCTGGAGCGGATGACGGCCGACCGGCAGTTCCTTCTCGTGCGTGGCGCCCGCAACAGGGCGGTTGATGTTCGCGAATCGGCCGCCGTTCTCCTTGTTCCAGGTCCAAACTTTCGGCGGCACGTAATCGGCGCGGTCATTCATGCTCAAGCTCCTTGTGTCCGGGGACAGGTGTTTTCGCAGTGAGATTAACAAAACGCCGGGGAATGCGCTGGCGGCCGCGCACGGCCGGGATCTGGAACTGGCCTACGCGCACGCCGTCGTTCGGCTCGCGCGCGGTGCGGCGCACGGCGCACCGTGCACTTCGCCGCACGCGCTCATTTGCTGTGATGTCCCGGCAGCACGGCATCGAGCACCTGCTTCGCGGTTTCGACGATGACGTTGCCTTGGTCCGGATCGCCCTTCATCAGTGTGGACGCGAATGCCTTCGCCTGTGCCAGCGTGATATGCGGCGGCAGCGGCGCGATATTCGGGTCGGCCTTCACTTCGATCACCACGGGACGATCCGCGGCCAGCGCTTCGTCCCATGCCGCTCCTGGCTGCTGCGCGTCGTCGACGTAGATGCCCTTCAGGCCGATCAACTCCGCGAACTTGTGATACGGCACGCTGGGGATATTCTGCGACGCCTCGAACTTCGGATCGCCTTCCGTCGCGCGCTGTTCCCATGTGACCTGGTTCAGATCCTGGTTGTTCAGGACCATGCAGATCCAGCGCGGATCCGACCAGCGTTGCCAGTACTTCGACACGGAGGCCTCGCGTAAGGAGAGCCGGGAGAGATCGGCGTTCGATTTCTCCTTGCCGCACCGCGTTGCGGCATTCGAAGTGCCTGGCGAAAGCTCCCGGCCGGAGAGTCGTAGCCAGGAACTGCGACCCGGGCTTACCATTCAAAAGGTTCAGGAAGCGGGTTCAGGAAGCGCGTCGCATTCCATGCCTGACAGGGAGCCTCACGATGGACGATCCGTACGATCTTCAGCGCTTTGTCGATGCCCAGAACCCGGTCTACGCCGAGGTTCGCGAAGAACTCGCGAGCGGACGCAAGCGCAGCCACTGGATGTGGTTCGTATTTCCGCAAATCAGCGGTCTCGGTTCGAGCGCGATGGCGCAACGTTTTGCGATTTCGTCGTTGCCGGAGGCCGAGGCCTATATGCGGCACCCGGTGCTCGGCGAGCGCCTTCGGGAAACGACAGGGCTCGTCAATCGCGTGGCCGACCGCTCGATCGAGGACATTTTCGGCTATCCGGATTATCTGAAGTTCCGCTCGTCGATGACGCTGTTCGCACGGGCGACGAGCGACAACGCGGTGTTCGTCGAAGCGCTGCGCAAGTATTTCAACGCTCAGGCCGATCCCGACACATTGCGTTTGCTATAAATGCCCACGCGAGGTGCCGGCGTCGCCGCGCGAGGTTCAGCGCAATTCAAGCCAGATCGGCTGATGATCCGACGCCTGACTGACCGGGTCGACCTCGCAAGCCGCAACGCGCCGCGTCAGATCCTGCGTCACAAAAATAAAATCGCAAGCGAACGGTCCTTCCGGCCACTGCTGGCGATCATACAGACCCACCGTCGGTGCGCGCGGCGTGCGAGGATGCAAACTGGCCCACGCATCGACAAACGGCGGTGCGTCGGCAATGGGTTCGAGCATCTGGCGATAGGCGCTGCTTTCGAACGCGCTGTTGAAGTCGCCGCAGACAATCGCACTGGTGGGGCGCGCCGTGTCAAAAAACGGGCTGTCGATCTTCTCCGCTCGTGCGGGCGCTCGAGCATGAGCGCACGCTTCGCTGTGCAGGTCGCGCAACCTCGCCAGCTGCGCGAGCCGCTGCAGCTCCGAATAAAACTCAAGATGCGTGCAGAGCACCCGTATCGCGCCGAGATCGCTTTCGATCACGGCGTCGAGCGCCACCCTCATCATGGAGGGTTTGGCGGGGTCCGCAGGCCAGGGAAGCGAGTGCCGCAGCACCTGTCTGACGGGCAGGCGCGTCGCGATCGCATTGCCGAACTGACGCCGATGGCGGCTCGCGCCGAGCGCGGGAAGGTCGGCGCCCACCACGTCGAATACCGTGAAGCCGGGAAGCAATGCGGCCAATTCGGCGAATTGATCGGCTGACGGGCCGCCGGCGAGGCCGCCCGAAGCCGGATCCTCGTGAAAGCCGCGCGTGACTTCCTGCATGCAGACGACGTCGAAATCACACAGTGCACGCGCTTCACGCACGATCCGGCCGAGATCCACCCGGCCGTCCGCGCCGCGCCCCCATTGAACGTTCCAGTTGATGAGTTTCATGGCGCCTCCCGATCCGTGCAGCATACGCCGATAGGTCCTGGCCGGTCGGAGGCTTGCCTTGCGTTTGCGAACCGCAGCGCGCTGGTGAACTGGAACAAATGGCCGCGTTCGCCGGCCGCGGAACACCGCTTGCTCATTGGTTTGTGCAGCCGGCCTGAGCGCCGGAGAAGGAGGGAGAGGAGCGATGGCAAACAATCGACGACGCTAGGCATTCACAGGAGACAACTCGCATATGAATTCCCCCGCATTTTCCGGCCGGCGTCATCTTTCATGACGGTCGACCAACGGCTTCGAAGCATGCGCAAGACCATGCGGGATATGTTCGGCATCGCGAGGTTGCGTGTCGGCCAGGAAGACATCATTCGCAGCGTGCTGGAACGGCGCGATACGCTCGCCACCATGCCGACGGGCGCCGGCAAGTCGCTGTGCTATCAACTGCCCGCCCTCCATCTGGACGGCATGACACTCGTCGTATCGCCGCTGATCGCGCTCATGAAGGATCAGGCGGACAAACTGCTTGCGGCGGGCATCGATTGCACGCTGGTCGACAGCACGCTGCGCAGCCGCGCGGAGCGCGAGGCGCTGCAACGCATTGCGGCGGGCGAGAGCGGCATTGTGTTCGTGACGCCGGAGCGCCTCGCGCAACCGGCGTTCATCGACATCGTGCGCTGCCGCCCTGAGCATCGAGTCGGGCTCGTCGTGGTCGACGAAGCGCATTGCGTGTCGCAATGGGGGCACGACTTCCGGCCGGCTTTCCTCGAAATCGCGAGTGCGGTCAAGGCAGTTGGCCGGCCGCCAGTGCTGGCGTTGACCGCGACGGCGACGGGCGCGGTGCTCGATGACATTGTCCATTCACTGGGCCTGCGTGATCCGCGCGTCGTTCGCACCGGCACGTGGCGTGAAAACCTGCGCTATCGCGTGGTGCAGGTCGGCGCGGCGGGCGACCGGGACAGTGCGATGCGGGCCGTGCAAGCCAAGCGCGAACAACTGCTCGAACTGAGCGCCTCCCTGAGCGGCACCGGTATCGTGTACGCCGCGACGGTGGCGGACGTAGAGCGCATCTACGGCTGGCTCGTCGAGGCGGGCGAGCCGGTCTCGCGCTATCACGGCCGCCTCGCGCCCAAGGCGCGCGAGGCGGCGCAGGAGCAATTCATGTCCGGCGCGACGCGCCTGATGGTCGCCACCAACGCGTTCGGCATGGGTATCGACAAGGCGGACATCCGCTTTGTGATCCACTATCAGATGCCCGGCAGCCTCGACGCTTATTACCAGGAAACAGGCCGGGCGGGACGCGACGGCGAACCGGCGGACTGCGTGTTGCTGTTCGATCTCAACGACCGGCGCATCCAGCAGTTCTTTCTGGCGGGCCGCTATCCGAGCCCCGAACTGGCGCAACGTGTGTACGACGCGCTGGCGGCATACGGCAACCGGAACGCCAACGGCGCCACGCTCGCTGCGCTCAAGCACGAGTTGCCCGAAGTCGGCGGCGGCAGGCTGGAGGTCGCGTTGAACATGCTGGTGGACGCCCGCATCGCCGGACGCAGCCGGCAGCGTCGTTACCGGCTGCTGCAGGCGGCGTCCGGTGAAGACCGCACCGGGACGCCTCGCGAGTCAGTGGCGAAGGCCGCCGCGCAATTCGAGCAGATGAGTGCCCACGACAAGGACACCTTGCAAAAGATGATCGACTACGCACAGACTGGTCAATGCCGTTGGCGCGCGATTCTCGATTACTACGGGGATACGCCGCAAATGAAACGCTGCGGCGTGTGCGACAACTGCGTCGAGCCACCGCAGATCGATGGGGGGCGAGTCTGCACGGCTGCGCCAACCTTCGGCGCGCCGGCGCCCGCGGTCCCGCCCGCACGCGAGGCGTCCGAGGTGCCCGAGGCGCCCGAGGCGCCCAAATGGACGCCCGGCGATCCGGTGCGCGTGCCGCGATACGGCCGCGGCGAAGTTGCGCTGGCGAGCGGCGACCAGGTGGCGGTGCGGTTCCCCGACGGCCGTACGCGCACCTTCATGTCGAGCTATGTGCGAGCGGCGCGGCGAAGCCCGGATTAGTGGGCGGCGCACCGTGTTGCTTGACCAGAGAGCGTGTGGCTGTGGTCGCTTCGTTCTGTCGTCCGTTCGGGGGTGAAAACGGCGAGTCCCAACCAGTGCGAACGAGTCCCAACGAGTCCTTCAGAGAGCAGGAAATCATGCCCAAAGCTTCAGCATCGGCTCCGTTTCGCGTTTTCGAGCGGGTGGTCATCAGCCTCTATGACGGCGGCGTCCTGTCGCCGGCGGTCCTCGAGCGTGTCATCGGCGCGTTCGCGCACGCCGGTGCCGACTGGCGCAGCGCCCCGGATGCGAGGTCCGTCGATGGCCGCTCGCTGCATGAAATCGTCGTGCTGACGATGCTGCCGGGCGAAGGCCTGGACTCGGCTTCGACCTCGTTCATGACCGTGGCGGAACACGTTGCCGGAGCTTCGCAGCGGGCTCGCGCGGTAAGCGCCAATGCCGGCGAAGATCCGCCCGCACGCGCAAGAGCCAGAAAACAACCCAAGGCGGACGAAGACCCCGGCGCGGCAGAACGACTCGCGCAATTGTCCAGCAGCGTGCAGCCGGACAAACGCGGCCGCTCGACAAAAGCCAGTCCTCCGGCCCGTTCGAACAGTTTCAATCCATTCTTGAATGCGGCGTTGCCGCGTGCCAGAAAACCGTGACGGCCGCGGCGACTCGCAGCAGCGGCCCGGACATGGAACTCTGCCGGCGCGCCGGCTGAACCGTCCTGGACGTTCCCTGGCGGCTCGCGTGACCGCCGCGTCGCAGTGCCTGAAACATGACTGAAAACGGCGGACCCTGGCACGAGAACCGTGCGCCGTTCACGATTCGGGACGAGCCGCCTCGCCGCCGCTTCTTCGATTTTCTCTCGCCGCAAGTCGCCGATTGATGTTCGTCAAGCCGAATCAGCCCGCCCGGCCGATGATGTCTTCAACACTCCGCTCAGACTCCATGGAGGACATCATGATCCGTTCAGAACCCAGAATCATTTTTGCCGCAATTGCCGTGTTTGTCGCTCTGGCAGGCATCGGGGCATCGATCCGCGGCTTGCTGTTCGACCAGCCGCCGGTGTTTCACTACGGCATCGCGGCGTTGATCGTCGGCGTCGCGTGTTTTGTCATGTTGCTCAATTCGACGGCCGACAGCGATGGGCCAAGGTGAGTGCCGCGCATGGCGCGGCACCGGTCAGGCGGCATCCGTGCGGTGCTCGCTCTGCGTCGCTTCCGGCGTGGCCGGATCCACCGGCGCCAGCCGCAACGCGCCCCAACCAAGCGGCGCAAACACATGGCCGCCCGCCAGTTCGACGAGCTCCACGAATCTTTCGAGCGACACCCCCGCTGCGATTCGAACCGGTGCGTTGTTGATGAAATCCTGCGTGCGCAGCCACGGCGCATCGCCGCAGTTGATTTCGTTGACGCTGCACGCGCGACCGTCGTATCCGGCCTCGGGCGGCAACAGCGGCCCGTCGAACGCGACCGTCAGGATCTGCTGCGCCGCGTCCTCGTAAGGCAGGCCGGCGTGCCGTTCGTAGGGCACGCGTTCCCAGCCGTCGCCCCATTGCTCGCTGAGCGGCAAGCGCGTGAAATAGGCCCACGGCATGCGCACGAAGCAAAGCCCGTAAGCGTGACGCACGCCGTCCAGATCGGCGGTCAGTCCCATGGCGATGGCCTCTGAAATGTCGACGACATCAGCGCTTCACGTGTCGCTGTCTGAGGCGAACAGCCCGTGTTCCGGCTGCACCCGTTCATTGTCGATACATTGCACATGCCAGTGGCCGGTCATCAGGGTGCGGCCGCGTTCCGCGCACCATTGGGCGCGTCCGGTCTCGCCTTCGAACGGACCATCGAGCTCGTTCAGATCGAGCCCTTCGAGCACACAGATGGGCGTCGTGTCGTGCTGGCCGCACACGAGCGTATTGCCGCAATCCATATGCAACTTGCCCCACTCAGGCAGTTCGAGCCCGAGATGGCCTTCACGCGACCACTGCCGCGCATCCTTGTCGAGCCAGAGGATTGCAAATGCCATCGGATGGACACGATCGAACGTGTCGAGGTGGACAGTGAGACGCATGAAAGTTCTCCGAATCGGACGACGGTCGGTCAAACGAAGCGGACCGTGCAAAACACGGCCTCGCAGGGCGGGTTCATTGACTCAGTACCCATTGCACCAGCGTATGCGCGTCTTCGGCCGACAGCGGGCCGCCACGGTCGCCCGGCAGCGGCATCGCCATATCGCCCCAATGCGCTTTGCCGCCGAGCCGCAGTTTGTGCTCGAGCATGAACTGGGCGTTCGGTACGTTGCGATAGCGCTCGGCGATCTGCTGGAACGACGGCGCGAGGAACGGCGCATCTCGTGTGTGGCAAAACATGCAATGCTGCTGGTCGACCAGCGCGGTCGGTTCCTGCTCGGCACGCGCGGCGCCGGCGGCGAGCATTGACAAGGCACATGCGGCCAGACAGTTTCGGATGGAGGCGATCACGGCACGTGCTCCTTGCAGGGTATGAGTCCAGTGTACGGGGGCCAGGTTGGGCGCCGTTGACTTTGGTCAACCAGGACGCAGTGCTGAAATTTGACGTACCGCGCACAGGTCCTATGCTGCTGACAGGCGGGCGACGCATCCGTCGCATCGCCCGGAGCGTGGCGCGCGAAGCGTAGGTGCGCGAACACGACCGTTTCAGCCTTGCGTCCTGCGCAATGAACCAGGTGACGGTCATGAAGATTCATTTTCCTGAAGAACGTCCGGAATATTGTGCGCGCGATCTGGTGGTCGCGTTTCCGGCCGAAGTGGACGGTGAGCGCGTGCAGTGCGCGATCACAGCGGAAGCGCTCGAAGATCATTTCGGCGCCGCGTCACTGCGCGAAGACGATCTGATCACCGCGTTCAACTCGAACCGGCATCCCATCGAACACGCCGCAAGGCAGTTGCTGCACGAGATCGGCGGCAAACCCGTGCTGATGCACAGCGGCTACTTCCGCTTTTGCGAGTGAACGCCCGCGAGGCAGCCGGTAGCGGGCGCAATATCCTTGTCGTCATGCGGCAGCGGCAGGACTCGATGTGTACGCCGGCTTACCGGGTTTGAGGAGAACCGAATGCGTGCGATGGTGTTCGACGGTAGCGCAGCGTTGCTGCGTGAGCAGGAGATGCCGGAGCCGGCGCCAGGTCCCGGGCAGCTCCTGATCCAGATCCATGCGTGCGGCGTGTGCCGCACGGATCTCCATCTGGTCGACCGTGAACTCGAGCATCCCAGGCAGCCCGTGATTCCGGGGCACGAGATCGTCGGCACGGTGGCCGGACTCGGCGAGGGTGTGACGGGCTTTGCCGTCGGTGACCGGGTGGGGGTGCCGTGGGTCGGCCACACCTGCGGGCATTGCCGCTACTGCCTGTCGGCGCGGGAGAATTTGTGCGACGAGCCGGGGTTCACCGGCTATACGATCGACGGCGGGTACGCCGAGCGCACGGTCGCCGACAGCCGATACTGCTTTCATCTGCCCGCGCAATATTCGGATGTCGAGGCGGCGCCGCTGCTGTGCGCGGGTCTCATCGGATATCGCACGTTGAGCATGGCGGGCGACGCTAAACGAATCGGCATTTACGGTTTCGGCGCGGCGGCGCATATCGTCGCGCAAGTCGCGCGCCATCAAGGGCGAACGGTGTATGCGTTCACGCGCCCCGGCGATCACGCGGCCCAGCAACTCGCGCTGCGCCTCGGCGCGGCGTGGGCGGGCAGCAGCGACGAAAAATGCCCCGATGAACTGGATGCAGCCCTGATTTTCGCGTCCGTCGGCGCGCTCGTCCCGCAAGCGTTGCGCGCGGTCGCGAAAGGGGGAACGGTGGTATGCGGCGGGATTCACATGAGCGATATTCCCTCATTCCCGTACGCATTTCTGTGGGGCGAACGGCGCATCGTATCAGTCGCCAATCTGACGCGCGAGGACGGACTGGCCTTCATGCGAATCGCCACCGAGCGGCGCCTCGAGATCGACACGACAACTTACCCGCTGACGGATGCGAACCGGGCGCTCAACGATCTTCGGGACGGCAACTTGACAGGCGCCGCGGTGCTCGTCGTCCGTTAGCGCGTCTGCAATGCGCCCGCACCGGTACTTTCGGCGCTCACCTGACGCCGCGCCGGCGGCGGTTCCGAGCGTGTCGAGCGAGAACAATCAAACCCGCTGGAGACCTTCGTGGTCGAGAATCCGGATATTCTTGCCGTGCGCGTCGAGCAGTCCGTCACGCTGGAACTTGGAGAGCATCCGGCTCACCGTTTCGAGTTTGATGCCGAGGTAACTGCCGATTTCCTCACGCGTCATGCGCAGGTAGAACTCGGCCGGCGAATAGCCGCGCATTCTCAAGCGGTCCGACAGATTCAGAAGGAAGGTCGCGACGCGCTGTTCGGCGGACATCGTGCCGAGCAACATCATCTGCGAAGATTCGCGCACGATCTCGCTGCCCATCATGCGGTGCACGTGTTGCTGGACGGCCTTGACTTCGCGGCACATCGTTTCGAGCAGATGGAACGGGATAATGCACATCTTGCTGTCCTCGAGCGCGATGGCGTCGCAGTTGTGGCGACCGGAGCACACGCCGTCCAGACCGAGCGAGTCGCCGGCAAGATGAAAGCCCGTGACCTGTTCGCGGCCGTCGCGATGCATGACGACGGTCTTGAACGACCCGACGCGCACCACGTAGATGCTCTGGAACGAGTCGTTCGCGCGATAGATGGTCTCGCCTTGTTTAATCGTGCGCGAGGGGCAGACCAATGCTTCGATCCGCTGGATTTCCGTCGCTGTCAGACCTTGCGGCATGCAGATCGAGCGCATCGAGCAGACCGTGCAGCCCAGCGCGTCCTTGCGGGGCGCTTGTGCGGTGACCGGCATTTCCCGGGCCGCGTGCGACATGGGCGGGAAGACAACAACAGGCGCTGTGATGGAATATTCGAGAACGTCAGACATGATGTGCTCCGGATTGTTGGAAGGCGCGCGTGCGATGTTCGCCGGCGATCCGCTGGATCGTCTTACGTGCGAGATCGAATTCGCTGGTCTTGTCGAAAAAGTAGTGGGCACCGCTCAACAGGCATGCGCGCCGGAACCATGCACCCGAGTGGTTCGTCAGCACGATTGCGATCACATGAGGCATTTTTTTGGCAAGCGACGCGAGCAATTCCATGCCAGTGCCTCCGCTCAGATGCAACTCCGTCACGACCAGATCGGCCGCGACAGCCTCGACGCCCGCGAGTGCCGCGCCTGATTCCTCGGCTTCGCCGACAATTTCCACGCCGTCCAGCGCGCCAAACAGGGCGGCCATACGACGCCGCACGGATACTGCGTCGTCGACCAGAAAAACGCGGAGGGTAAGGCTCTCGGGGCTTGAGTTCATGGCTCGAAGTATCGGTCGCGCTGTCTCAAAATAAAATCGGCGCGGAATGTACTTCGAGTAGGTGAGCGTGAAGGTTTGTAGGGAGTTTCCTACATGGACGCGGGGCGCACCAGGACAGTCCCTGGGTGCGCAAGGGGCGCAGTGTGGTCCGGGTTGGAGAGAAGACGCGTGGCGCCGCCCGCGTCATGGCGGGCGGGCGCGGGCGCTGCGAGGCCGTCTAGATGTCGCCGTCGTCGTCGCTGACCAGTTTGTGGCGCATCGCGTAGCGCACCAGCGCGGCCTCGTGCGGCATCTGCATTTTCTCCAGAATGCGCGTCTTGTACGTGCTGACGGTCTTACTGCTCACGCACAGTTCGACTGCGATTTCCGTGATCGTCTGACCGGCGGCAATACGCTTCAGGACGTCGAATTCCCGATCGGACAGACGCTGATGCGGTAGCAGATCGGCGGGTTCGTTCAGGCTCTGCGCGAACCGCTCGGCCATGGCGAGGCTGACGTAGACGCCGCCGGCGGCGACTTTGGTCACGGCGGCCACCAGTTCGGCGCTCGCGCTTTCCTTCGTCAGGTAACCGGACGCACCGGCCTTGAACGCGCGCACCGCGTACTGCTGCTCGGCGTGCATGGTCAGCACGAGGATGCGCAGCGCGGGTTTTTCCTCCTTGATCTGCTTGATCAACTCCACGCCGTTGCGTCCGGGCATGGACAGATCGAGCACCAGCACGTCGGCGGGCCGCTCGCGGATCAGCGCGACGGTGCTGGGGCTGTCGTCTGCTTCGCCGACCACTTCGAAGCCGCTTGCGCCCTTGAGGATGTGGCGCAGACCGTCGCGCACCAGCGCGTGGTCGTCGGCAATCAGGACGCGGGTCATGTTTGCATCTCCTGCATCTGGACGGTTTCCGCCGGAATGGTGACGGTGAGCGCAAAGCCTTGGCCGTGCGCGGTTTGAATGTCGACCGCGCCGCCGAGCATGTGCGCGCGTTCGCGAACGCCGAGCAGGCCGAAGGACTTGGCCGCCGGCTCGATAGTGCGATGCGCGCCGTGACCGTTATCGGCGATGCGCAGCACGAAGGTCTGATCCCCCGCCCGCAGGCTCAGCGTGACCAGCGTGGCATCGGCATGGCGCGCCACGTTCGTCAGCGCCTCCTGCACGATCCGGAACAGGGCGGTGCCGCCGGCCGGACTGAAGCGCGCGTCGCCGGTTTCGATTTCGCGCTCGACGTCGATCCCGTAGCGGTTGGTGAAGTCGGTGGCGAGCCATTCGATCGCGGGAATCAACCCGAGGTCGTCGAGCATGACCGGCCGCAGATCGGCTGCAATGCGGCGGACCGAGGCCACGGTGACGTCGATCAGGCGACGCATGCCTTGCAGTTGTTCTCGCACCGGCGCGCTTGCCGACCCGTCCAGCGCCTGTTCGACCGATGAAATGTCCATTTTCAGCGCGGTGAGTTGCTGGCCCAGGTCGTCGTGCAACTCGCGCGCGATACGCGTTTTCTCGTCTTCACGGATATTTTGCAAATTGGCCGACAACTCGCGCAACTCCTCACGCGCCTGCCGTTGCGCGCGTTCTGCTTTGACCCGTTCCGTAATATCGCGCAGCATGACCGTGTAAAGGCGCACGTTGCCGTCGCGAATTTGCGAAATGGAGGCTTCGAGCGGGAATTCCTCGCCGTTGGCGCGCAGGCCCGCCAGCACGCGCTGCTTGCCCATCTGGCGGTCGGACACGCCCGTGACGCCGAATTGCGCGACGTGCTGCGCGTGCGCCGCCCGAAACCGCTCCGGGATGAAGCGGGCAAGCGGCGCGCCGATCGCGTCCATGGCGGAGCAGCCGAACACCTGTTCCGCCATCGGATTGAAGATGACGATCCGCTGCTGCTCGTCGATGGTGATGATGGCTTCCATCGACGAACGGATGATCGCCATCATGCGGGCTTCGTTCACGGCGGACTGATTGTCCCGGGCGCTTGCCTCGCCGCGCGCGGACACGCCTTCGCGCCACGCGCGCACGAGCAGGAACGTGCTCGTGGCCAGCAGCAGGGCGGCGGCCACGCAAATGAGCAGCGCCGGGTCGAACCAGTGGCGCAGGGTCAGCATGGCGGCCAGCGTCACGACGAACGCCGCAGCGGCCGCGAGTGCGGGCCGCGCTGCCAACGAGCCGAACTGCTCACGCAAATCGGCACTGCGCGAGGTGGGCGTCTTGCCGCTGACGGACATGTGCATCTCTTTGGAATGACTTCGGACAAGGATAGCTCGCGCCGCCCGACGACGTCGATGCGGCGGCGTGCGGGGCCAGCACGTCTGTTCCGGGCGGTTTGGTGGGGCGTGTGGCCGCAGGCCGGTGAAACACCGCGCGGAAAGCTTGTGTTTGCGCACATTGTCCGTGAAAGGCCGGGTTCATGCCAGTCCCACCCGGCGTCGCGGGTCGCGCAGGCCCGGCTCGTCCGGCTGGCGCGGGCGCCCGGTAGCGACGCGGCGCTCAATGCGACATCAGCACGGGCACGGTCATCGACTGAAGCAGGGTTCTCGTGACGCCGCCCAGCAGCCGTTCCTGCGCCCGGGCATGGCCGTACGCCCCCATGACCAGCAGATCGATATGGCGGTCGGCCAGCGCATTGAGCAGCATGGCGCCGGTATGGACGCCGGACACTTTCGGCATGGCCGTGAAACTCGCCTCGATGCCGTGCCGCGCCAGCCAGGCGGCCACGTCGATGCCGCTCGGCTCGCCATAGTGCGGATGACGCTCTACCTTCATGATGGTGACGAACCCGGCGCCGCGAATGAGCGGCAGCGCATCGGTCGCGGCCCGCGCGCACTCGCGGCCGCCGTCCCACGCGATCATCACGTTTTCTATCTGCGGCCGGACCGGTCCCGCATAGGGCAGCACGATTGCCGGCCGCCCGGAGGCGATGATCACGTCCTCGACGAAGTTGCGCGCGATGAACGCATCCCGGTCTTCCGGATCGTCCTGGCCGAGGATCACCAGATCCGCGTGGCGCGCATGCAGGATCGCCGCGCCGCTCGGGGCTCCGCCCGGCGCGCGCCATTCAACGCCGCGCCCGGCGCGCTCCGCCGCGGCGCGAAAAGCCGCGTGCGCGCTCTTGAGCTTTTCGTCCCGTCGCGCCTTGCGGCTGGCGGTCCAGATGTCCTCTCCGTGCAGGAAGAGCGGGCCCTCGGCTTCTTCGCAAACCAGATAGAGGCCGATCAGATGGGCGTCGTGGCGCGCGGCCAGATCGAGCGCATAGTCGAGCCGGGCGGCGCTGTGGGTGCTGTCGTCCAGGTGCACCAGCAGGGTTTCGCAGTTCATGACGGATCCTTGACAGGCTCGCTCGCGGCCGGGGCCGGGCTCGCGGCAGGCACCGCGCAATGCGCGGAGATCAGCAGCACCGGACAGGTGGCGATGCGCAGAAAATGTTCAGCGACGCTGCCGAGCACCAGCCGTTGCACTCCGCGCCGGCCGTGGGTGCCCATCACGACGACTTCGGCATTGAACTCCTGCGCGGCGAGCAGGATGCGGTGTGCGATGTCGTCGCCGGTCAGGTCGGTTTCGACCATCCGCGTTGTTCCTTTGACCCCCGCGCCGGTCATCAGCGCGGTGGCGTCGGCGAGCACATGCCGGCCTTCCTCGACGAGCGCGTCGCGCACATAGGACGGGTCGTAGCCGGGCACGTCGTAGGACATCAACGGCACGTCCACCACGTAGAGCGGCTGAAGCCGCGCGCCCGAGTCGCGCGCCAGCTGGACCGCGGCGGCCAGCGCGCGCGACGAGGTTTCGCTGCCGTCGACAGCAACCAGAATCTGTTTATACATGGCGGACACTCCAGAATGAGAAGGGCAGACGCCGCAATCAGTGCGACATCAGCACCGGCACGGTCATCGAGCGAAGAATCGTGCGCGTGGCGCCGCCCATCACCAGTTCGCGCCAGCGGGCGTGGCCGTAGCCGCCCATCACCAGCAGATCGGCGCCGCTGTCGGCCACCTGCGAGAGCAGCATCTCGCCGACTGATCCGCCTCGCCCGGTTTCGATGTCGGCGACCTCGACGCGCACGCCATGCCGCGCGATCAACGCGGCGATGTCCGCGCCGGGGATGCGGGTGCCCGCGCCGTCGTGCTCACCGTTGATCGTGAGAATCGTGGTGCTGGTCGCGGCCTGCATGAAGGGCAGGGCATCGTGCACCGCGCGCGTGGCTTCGCGGCTGCCGTCCCACGCGACGAGCACCCGGCCGCCCGTCGACCGGTCATTGCTGGCGTAGGGCACGAGCAGTACCGGCCGGCCGCTCGACAGAACGAGATT
Source organism: Paraburkholderia aromaticivorans (assembly GCF_002278075.1). NCBI lineage: Bacteria > Pseudomonadati > Pseudomonadota > Betaproteobacteria > Burkholderiales > Burkholderiaceae > Paraburkholderia > Paraburkholderia aromaticivorans. The sequence goes on from NZ_CP022989.1 coordinate 2,901,284, forward strand.
CTCCGGGAAGAAGTCGCCGACATACGACTCTGGATCCGCCGGATTGTCCTGCCCGGCCACGATCAGGTCGGCGCAGCGGCCCACCCGCGGTATCGCGACACTGGCGGGCTCGTCGATCGCGATCCATTCGCCCGTCACGCCTGCGCGCCGGAGCTCGGCGTGGAACAGCCGTTCGAGCGCCGCACTGCGCTCCGCGCGCATTTCCTGATGGCTTTGGTAATACTCCGCGGTCCCGGCCATTACATAGAGCGAACGCGGGTCCGGCGAGAACACCGCGAACGCGCCGGTCAGATGCGCGCCGAACTGATTGGCCAGACGCAGTGCGATCTCGAGTCGCGGATGGGCGTGCTGGCTGGTGTCTAGATGAACAACGATGGTCTTGTAGCTCATGGCAATCGCTCCGCAGGAGTAGGTTGACGCGCGAATCGGTGAGTTTGAGTCTAAGAACGGCAGCGTTCGTCTCATTGACGCAGATCAACGGGGCCGCCAGCGTGGCGCGTGAAACCGTTGTTTGACTTGCGTCATGGGACGGTGCTTGCCGCCACATATGCTCCGGACATGCACGACGCCACGTGCGTTCGTGCGCTTTCGTCAGAAGGAGCGAGTCATGTCCCAAGCCCGTGTTCTAGTCGTTTTCTTTTCGCGTACCGGCACCACGCGCGCGCTCGCGTCCACACTCGCGAAAATGCTGTCGGCGGATCTCGAAGAGATCTGCGACTGCACCGAACGGCGCGGTGCGCTCGGGTATGTGCGCTGCCTGATCGACTCGTGGCGCAAGCGACCCGCCGAGATCGTCGCGGCAGGGCTCGATGCCGGGCAATACGACCTCGTGGTGGTGGGCACGCCGGTCTGGGCTGGCGCGGTCTGCGCGCCGGTCCGCGCCTATCTGCTCGAGAACCGCTGGAAGTTCAGACATGTCGCGTTTTTCTGCAGCCTCGGCGGTCTCGGCAGTCAGTCCGCCTTTGATGAAATGCGCGCGCTGGCCGGCAAGGCGCCGGTCGCGCAATGCAAGGTGCGCGCCGCTGAAGTGCAGCGCGGCGCGGTCGCCGCGTCGTTAGTGCTTTTCGTGGGCGTGCTGAAAAGCCATCTCGCCAACTATGACGCGCTCGCATGGACCTGCTGAGCGACGCTCCGTTCAGGCCGGCAGCACCATGATGACCGCCGCCAGGCCCATCACCGCCGCCGCGATCGCTCCAAGAGCGAGGAGCGGCCGGCTCGCGGTGAATGCGCCCATCACCGAACGCTTCGAAACCAGCAGCAGGATCACCACCATCAACGGCACGGCCACCACACCGTTGATCACCGCGCTCCAGAACAGCGCCTTCATGGGACTGATCGCCGAAAACTGGATCGCCAGCGCGGCCAGCACGCTCACCGCGATGATGCCGTAGAAGCCGCGCGCGTCGCGCAGCTTGCGCTCGAGTCCTTCCTGCCAGCCCACGGCTTCCGCCAACGCATAAGCGCCTGAACCCGCCAGCACCGGCACGCCGATCAATCCCACGCCGAGTATGCCGAGCGCGAACAGCCGGTAGGCAAAGTCGCCGGCGAGCGGCCGAAGCGCGCTCGCTGCCTGAGCGGCCGTGGTGATGTCGGTGACGCCCGCGGCGTGCAGCGTCACCGCAGTCGCGAGCATGATGAAGTAAGCGGTGAGGTCGGAGTAGAGCATGCCGCTCCAGGTGTCCCAGCGGATGCGGCGCAGTTCCACGCGCGCTGCGCGAGGGTCGCTCACGAGCGGGGCGCTGTCCGTATGCGCATGCATGTCCTCGACTTCTTCCGAGGCCTGCCAGAAGAACAGATACGGGCTGATCGTCGTGCCGAACACGCCGACCACCATCGCCGCCGCGTTCGCATTCGGGGTGAAGTGCGGCCAGAAGGTGCGCAGCGCCACGTCGCGCCACGGCACATGGACGACGAACAGCACGGCCGCATACGAGAGCAGCGACATGGTCAGCCACTTCAGAAAAAACACGTAGCGATGGTACGGAACGAAGATCTGCAGCAGCAGCGTGGCGAAGACGAAGCACACGGTCATCACGTGACGGTCGATGCCGCTCACCAGTTGTGCGACTTCGCCCATCGCGGCCACGTCGGCGGCAATGTTTAGCGTATTGGCCACCAGCAACAGCAACACCACGCCATACAGCACCACGGGCGAAAACGCCTCCTTGATGTTGGCGGCCAGACCCTTGCCGGTCACCCGGCCCAGGTTCGCGCACATCGACTGCACGGCCGCCATCAACGGAAACGCGAGCGGCATGGTCCATAGCATGTTCAGACCGAATTGCGCGCCCGCCTGCGAATAGGTGGCGATGCCGCTCGGGTCGTCGTCGGCGACGCCCGTGATGAGGCCGGGCCCGATCCGCGCGAGCGGGTGCTCCTTCAGTCGCGCGAGCCGCGCGCGCAGCGCGCCCCGGCGTTTCAGCATTTTTTCTTCGAGTGCCACGGCGTCCCCCGAGCATGCGCGTGCCGCACGCCGCGCGAAAAATTCGGCAGCCGGCGCCGCGAACCTGCGTTGCCGATTAGCGGCTGTGCAACGCCGACACCGCGCCATACACCACGCGTGGATCGTGCTGGCCTTTGTACACTGCCGGAGCGGATCGGTTCAAGCCTAGCAGCGTGTACACCGCCGTTTGCGCGGAACGTATTGAATATTCGACCGTAAACACGACGTCGTTCGGCAACTCGCAAAACTGGCCGATGAACGCGAGATTGGACCAGCCGTCGGGCACCACTTGCGGCCGGTCACCGTGCCGGCGCCGCAGGAACTGGCTGGTGATGAACGGCATCAGGCACGGAATGCAGACCGCGTCGTCGAGAATGCGCGTGGCTTCGGCATGAATGTGCAGATGGCCGAGCAACTCCGTCATGATTTCGCGGCCCGTGCATTCGGCCATCGGCTTGTCGACGAAATTGCCCGGCCGGCCGACGAACAGCCCATAGCCCCAGAACACTTCGACGTCCTTCGGCTGGCCGATGAAATGCGGCTGGTGAGGCAGCACGATCGACATGAGCCAGTTCGAGTGCGGGAAGGTAATCAAGCCGCCTTCGCCGGGCACGTTGCCGCTCAGATCGCGAACCAGCCGGAACAGCGTGCGGTCGTGCAGCGTAGCGGTAAAGGAGAGCCACGTCGATTCGTCGATGTGATCGGCGAAGACCGACGGGTGGCCGAACCCGGGGCGCCCCGCGGCGATGGTTTTCCAGAGCGCCCACGCGCCGCTGCTGTCGTCGTGATCGAGAACGGCGGGCCGGTGCGTGCCGCCCAGGCTCGATCCTGCCGTCATCGAACCGAGCGTGACGATGACCTTGTCCTGCGCGCCGACCGGAATCTCGACACGACGATTGTCCTGTTCACAGACGATGCCCGCGACCCGGTTCAGTTCGCCGCTTTCGTCATAACGCAGATCGACGACCCGCGTGTTGGTGCTGAATTTCACCCCGCGCTCGTCGAGCCATTTGCGCAGCGGCCGCACCATCGAATCGTACTGGTTGTAGACCGTGCGCATGATGCCGTGCAACTGGTTGAAGCCCGAGGTCATATGCGCGAAACGCAGCAGATAACGCCGGAATTCGGCGGCGCTATGCCAGGGCTGGAAGGCGAACGTCGTGCACCACATGTACCAGAAGTTGGTTTCGAAAAAGTCCGGCTCGAAGTGATCGGAAATCCGGCTGTCGCCGAGCATGGCTTCCGGTTCGATCGACAGACGGCCGAGCGTGAGCAGGTGGGTTTCGGCGAGCCCGTATGAGGGCGCGTCCTCGCGCTGGCCGTCGCGCACGAAGCGCGCTTTCGACGACGTGCGGATCGTTTCGTTCCAGTCGAAGATTTCCTTCGTGACGCTGCTGCGGCCGTCCAGCGTGGGAATCGAGTCGAACAGGTCGTAGGTGCACAGATACTTGCTCTCGAGCATCCGGCCGCCGCGCACGACATAGCCTTCCTGAGGCGAACCGTCGCCGTCGAGGCTGCCACCCGGCTTGTCGAGCGCCTCGAGGATCGTGATGCGGGAGCCGGGTACGTCTGCGTCGCGAATCAGGAAGGCGGCGGCCGCCAGCGACGCGATACCGCCGCCGACGAGATAGAAGCGGCTCGATGCGTTCGCTTTGTCGAGGGCCGGATCCGCGCCCGGTTGCATGACCGAGTAATCGGAATTTTTCATGTGATGATCCCCCGTGGGGTAATGGCCGTGGACGTATTGCTGAACCATACCTGCGCGGCGGGCAAGCACGTTGCGTTGGATCAACGCGGCGCGACGGGGCGCGCCAGTGCGGAGCAGGGGATTGACATGCGCGTCCGGCAGGCGGATGGGAGCGGCCTTACACGATCCACCACGCGAGCGCGACCGTGATCAGCACGACCGCCCACGACGGCACCCGCCACCACCCGAGCAGCACCAGCGCCGCGACGACCAGCACGAAATCGCGTCCCGTATGCACGGCGCTGGTCCACACGGGGTCGTACAGCGCGGCGAGCAGGATGCCGACCACGGCGGCATTGATGCCGGCCATGGCGCGGCGCATCGAGGCGAACGCCCGCAATCTGCCCCAAAGAGGCAGCGCCGCGCCGACCAGCAGGAACGAAGGCAGGAAGATCGCCACGGTGGCGATCAGTGCGCCGACGATGCCCGCCGGGTGAGCGCTGCTCGTGGCGCCGAGAAATGCTGCAAACGTAAAAAGCGGACCGGGGATTGCCTGCGCCGCGCCGTAGCCTGCCATGAAGGTATTTGCGGAAACCCAGCCACGCGGCACGACGACGGCTTCCAGCAATGGCAGCACCACGTGCCCGCCGCCGAATACCAGCGAGCCGACCCGGTAGAACGCCGCAAAAAGATCGAGCGGATAACTGTGCAGATACGCCGCTGCGGCCGGCAGGCCGAACAGCAGCAGGGCGAAGGCGGCGAGGCAAGCAAGCGCACCAGCCCGGGATCCGGGCATGCCGGGCGGCGCGCTCGGCACCTCGGTCGACGAGCCCAGCAGCGCCGCCCCGGCCACCCCGGCGGCGACGATCGACGCGATCTGCCCGACCCCTGCGCCGAGCAGGATCACGGCGGTCGCCGAAGCCGCCGCGAGGGTTGCGCGCGTGCGGTCGGGACAGAGCATGCGTCCCATCGACCAGACCGCCTGGACGACCACGGCGACCGCAGCGATCTTCAGCCCTCGCAGCAGATGAAGCGAGGTCGCATCCGACAGCAGCGTGAAGCCGTATGCGAAAGCCACGAGCAGCAGCACCGAGGGCAGCGTGAAGCCGAGCCAGGCCGCGAGTGCGCCGGCAATGCCGCCGCGCAGACGGCCGATCGCGATGCCGACCTGGCTGCTGCCCGGACCCGGCAGAAACTGGCACAGCGCAACCACGTCGCTGTAGGTGTGTTCATCGAGCCAGCGGCGCCGACTGACGAATTCATCGCGGAAGTAGCCAAGATGGGCTGCCGGGCCGCCGAACGATGTCAAGCCGAGCCTCAGAAAAATGCAGAACAGCGACCACGGCGAGCTATGGGCCGCAAGGGCGGAGGGCGTCTCGGTGTTCGCGTCGTGCATGGGGAAGGGTCGTATACCGGTAGTACCGCGTTGGGCTCAAGAAAATAGCACAAGCCGCCCATCCGCGGGACTGCGGCATCTCGCGAACGCGACCGTGTTCCACACGCGCACGCGCAGGCCGCGCGGCTCTGCCGCGCCGTTGATGCAGGTCAATCGCGAAATGCCAATAGTGCCGATGATCTCCTAATCGGCACGTTTGCCTTTGCGACAGCGACGATCGGCCGGCAGGACAGCACGCGAGGAGGCGGTATGGGAATTGATATGCAAATCGTCTACTTCGGATTTGCGGGATCCGCACAGATCGAGTCCGAGGCGGCGGCACAACTGGTGCGGCTCGAGCGGTTCAGCAGATTGATCTCCGGTTGCCACCTCGCGGTCGAAGCCATTCATGAGCGCACGCTCTACGACATCCCCGCGCGGCGCGCTGCGCCTGACGCGGCGCCCAACCGTACGCTGTTCGACGCGCGTCTTGACCTGGTGCTGCGCACGGGCGAGCTGGTGCCGCTCCAGCATCGCCAGGGTGCCGATCCCGATGACGCGATACGGGCGGCTTTCGATGCGGCTGAGCGCCTGCTCGCGCAGGGTGCCGCGCGACACTGATTCCCAACGGGTGTTTCAACCTCTACTTCTGGAGTGAGTCATGTACACAAACATCGTGGTGGCCCTGGACGGCAGTGAAGCCTCGAAGCGCGCGCTTTCCGAAGCGATCCAGCTCGCGAGGCTCGCGCGCGGCAAACTGACGGCGGTTTTCGTGCTGGATCAATCGGCGGCTTTCACGTATGCGGGCGCCTGCGATCCGCATCTGCTGACCGACGCCGCGCGGCAAGTCGGACAAAGCCTGCTGAGTGGCGCGCTCGACCAGATGCGCGAACTCAACGTCGAGGGCGATACGGAAATCGTGGAGACGCAAGGCATCGCCGAGGACATCGCCAGCGCGTTGCTGCGCTGTGTACAACGCCGTGGCGCGGACCTGGTCGTGATGGGCACGCACGGCCGCCGCGGTTTGCGGCGCATGGTGCTCGGCAGCGTGGCCGAACGGTTCGCGCGCTTTGCGACGTGCCCCGTGCTGCTGATCCGCGAAGAGGCCGACACGGAGCATGACACGCCGGCGTGATGCGCATTTCGCCGCGCCCCCCGAACGAACAGTGAGGTAATTCATGAAAGCATTGGTGTATCACGGTCCTGGCAAGAAATCGCTGGAGGAGCGGCCCATGCCGCAACTTGCCTGCGCCACCGACGCCATCGTCAAGGTGACGCGCACGACGATCTGCGGCACCGATCTTCATATCCTGAAGGGCGACGTTCCGACATGCCAACCCGGCCGCATTCTCGGTCACGAAGGCGTGGGCATCGTGCAGCAGATCGGAGCCGCGGTCAGTACGTTGAAAGAGGGCGACCATGTGCTGATCTCATGCATCTCTTCATGCGGCAAGTGCGAGTATTGCCGGCGTGGCATGTATTCACACTGCACGACCGGTGGCTGGATTCTCGGCAACCGCATCGATGGCACGCAAGCTGAATACGTGCGCATTCCGCATGCGGAGACGAGTCTTTATCCGATTCCCGCCGGCGCCGACGAAGAAGCGCTCGTGATGCTCTCCGACATCCTGCCGACCGGTTTCGAATGCGGTGTCCTCAACGGCAAGGTGCAGCCGGGCAGCACCGTGGCGATTGTCGGTGCCGGTCCGATCGGACTGGCGTCGCTGCTCACCGCGCAGTTCTATTCGCCGGGCCAGATCATCATGATCGATCGCGATGCGAGCCGTCTCGAAGTGGCGAGGCGTTTCGGGGCGACCGCGTGTGTCGACAGCCGGGTGGTCGAGCCCGTAGCGAAGGTGATGGAACTGACCGGCCACGTCGGCGTGGATTGCGCGATCGAGGCCGTGGGTGTGCCTGAAACGTTCGAGCTGTGCGAGGCGCTGGTTGCCCCCGGTGGCGTGATCGCCAATGTCGGCGTGCACGGGGTCAAGGCGGATCTGCATCTGGAAACGCTCTGGGACCGCAACATCTCCATTACGACCCGCCTCGTCGATACCGTCAGTACACCGATGTTGCTGAAGACGGTACACTCGGGCCGGCTCGATCCTGCCAGACTGATCACGCACCGATTCCATTTCGAAGACGTGTTGAACGCCTACGAGACGTTCGGCCGTGCGGCGGATTCCCATGCGTTGAAGGTAATCATCGAAATGTCGTAGCGGCGGCGGGGTTGGGTCGACACATTCAGGCGCCAGGAGGCTGGCCGCGCTCGCCAAGCGTGGCGCCAGGCATCACTGGATGCCGCAGCGCAGCCACGACCGCGGAACGCTGCGGCAACGGCGGCGGCAAGTGCCGTCCGCAGCCGTCCGCAGCAGAGCGTGATCACGCGTTGCGCAGTTCTTCCTGAATCGTCAAGGTCAGCTCGATCTTCTCGGAAGCGGCGCCTACGGGCAATACCACGTGCCCATGAGTCTCGTTGATGATTTCCGCAGCCGACAGATAGAACGCGAACAACGCGGTAAGCATTCCCAAGTAGCCGCCGGCGTGATGCAGCCATTCAAGTCCGGTCCATTCGCTCGCGGCGAGCACGAAGAACGTGATCCACAGCGAGAGAAACACCAGTTGCAGCACGCGTGCGGCTCGCCATGTCGCCACCCACATGTAAAGCGTGAACACACCCCACAGAAACAGATACCAGCCGATAAAGGCAGCCGGCACCGTGCCGTGCAGAAACAGCACGAACAGCGCCAGCGACCACCAGAATGCACCGTAACTGAGGAATGCGGTCGCGCCGAAGGTATTGCCGCGGGGAATCTCCATCAGCCCGGCGACGGCCTGCGCGGTGCCGCCGTAAGCGAATGCGACGGCGAGCACCATCCCCATTGCATTGCCGCTGAACCAGCCGGCGTTGATCATGCTGAGCAGCCACGTGGTCAGTGCAAAACCGGCGAGGCCGAGTGCGGCGGGATTGGGAGCCTTGATGTTCATGATGACATCCTCCGTTCCATACAGGAACGCTGAAATTAGAGGGGGTGCGCGCGTGCACAGGCAGTGCACGCGCGACAGGGGATTGCGTCGGAAGAGACGGGCGAGCGGCGGGCGCCCGTATGTCAGGCTGCGTCGGCGAACTGTGAAATAACCGCGGGGTTTTCCACCGTCGACGTGTCCTGCGAGATGACCTCTCCTTTGGCCACCGAGCGCAACAACCGGCGTACCACCTTGCCGGAGCGCGTTTTCGGCATGGCGTCGCCGAAGCGGATGTCCTTGGGCTTGGCGATCGGGCCGATCTCCTTGCCGACCCACGCGCGCAATTCGTCGGCCACGCGCTTCGCGTCGGCGCCGGACGGGCGCTCTGCCTTGAGCACCACGAACGCGACGATCGCCTCACCGGCGGTCTCGTCGGGACGTCCGACCACCGCGGCTTCGGCCACCAGCGGATGGGCCGCGAGCGCGGACTCGATCTCCATCGTTCCGAGCCGGTGCCCGGAAACGTTCAGCACGTCGTCGATACGGCCGGTGATGGTGAAGTAGCCGGTGTCGCGGTCGCGGATTGCACCGTCACCCGCGAGGTACAGCTTGCCGCCGAGCTCTCCGGGAAAATAGCCTTGCCGGAAGCGCTCCGGATTGCCCCAGATGGTCCTGATCATGGAAGGCCACGGCTTGCGGATGACGAGCACGCCGCCGTTTCCGTTCGGGACCTCTTCACCGGTTTCATCGACGATTGCCGCGTCGATGCCGGGCATCGGCAATGTGCATGAACCCGGCACCAGCGGAGTCACGCCCGGCAGCGGGGAAATCATATGGCCGCCCGTTTCGGTTTGCCAGAAGGTGTCGAGCACGGGACAACGTCCACCGCCGACGTGCCGCGCATACCACGTCCAGGCGCTCGGATTGATCGGCTCGCCGACCGTGCCGAGCAGACGCAGGCTGCTCAGGTCGAAGCTGTCCGGATGCACCGCATGATTGGCGTCGGCGGACTTGATGAGCGAACGGATAGCCGTGGGCGCCGTATAGAAGATGCTCACCTTGTGACGCTGGATCATCTCCCAGAAACGTCCCGCGTTCGGATACGTGGGTACGCCTTCGAAGATCACCTGTGTCGCGCCGACCGCGGTCGGTCCATAGCAGATGTAAGTGTGGCCGGTGATCCAGCCGATGTCCGCGGTGCACCAGAACACATCTTCCGGCTTGATATCGAACGTCCACTTCATCGTCGCGGCGGCCCACAGCAGGTAACCGCCGGTGCTGTGCTGGACGCCTTTGGGCGTGCCCGTCGAGCCGGAGGTGTACAGCACGAACAACGGATGCTCCGCGCCGACCCACTCAGGCTCACAGGTGTCCGGCTGGGCCGCTTCGAGTTCGTGCAGCCACTTGTCGCGCTCGTTGATCCACGGGATCTGGCCGCCCGTGCGCCGGTAGATGGCCACTGTCTTGATGCCGGCGGCGCCGCCCATCGCGAGCGCTTCGTCGACGATCGTCTTGAGCGGCAGTGTCTTGCCGGCGCGCACCTGCTCGTCCGCGGTAATGACGGCGCAGGCACCGATATCGACGATGCGTTCATGCAGCGACTTGGCGGAGAATCCGCCAAACACCACCGAATGCGGCGCGCCGATGCGTGCGCACGCGAGCATCGCGACCACACCCTCCACCGACATCGGCATATAGATCACCACACGGTCGCCTTTTTTTACGCCGCGGGCACGCAGCGCATTGGCAAGCCGGCATACGCGGTGATACAGCGCCTGATAGGTGACGTGGGTGAGTTTGCCGTCGTCCGACTCGAACACGATCGCGGTTTTCTCCGCCAATCCGTTGATCAGGTTGCGATCGAGGCAGTTGTACGAGGCGTTCAATTCACCGTCTTCGAACCAGTGATAGAACGGCGCGTCCGTGTCGTTCAGCACTTTCGTGAATGGACGGTGCCAGGCGAGGTGTTCCCGGGCAAGACGCGCCCAGAACGCTTCGTAATCCTGATTCGCTTCGGTAACGAGGGCGCGATAAGCATCCATGCCGTCAATGCTGGCATTCCGGGCAAGCGGGATTTGCAGCGCGGTGGAGTCGGGCGGGGCGGTATCGATGGTAGACATAGTCTCCTCACATGAGTCATGAAGGGGAAAAGCACCTCAGTGCTTTACCGATGAGGGGGGCTCTTGTCGGCCGTGGGGCACCGTCGTTCAGGCCAGCAGCGTGGCGTGAACGGGTCGGCATTAGATCAGCGTGCGTATGGGATGACTATGAACTGGCTGCTGTTGGCGCCGTTGATGCACATCAACTGAAGGGTGCACCGCCTGTCGGATGTTTGACGGGACTTCCGCGGGCGACGCGACGCGCACGCTGCAGCCGGGTTGGCGCTGCACGCCGCATCGGGCTGCGACGCGCACGATCGGAATGTGAAGTCGCGCGGAAAGAGCGGAGAACTAACGGAGAACTAACGGGGAACTAGCGGAAAACTAAAGGGCGTATCCGCGTTTGCATTGTCGCGTTAGCTATTGCGCGCATCGCGCGCATGTTAGGGCGCGTCGGGTCCATCGGCGGAATCGGAACACTCGAAATGGCCGACGGTTTGTGCGAGGACGGGCAGGCTGTCGCGCGAGAGATGCATCTCCGCGCCCAATGCGCTGCGGTTGAGCCAGCTTCGGGCCGCAACCGCGAGGCCCGCTGCGGCGCAGAACAGGTAGACGTTCTGCACGATCGCGCCGGCGCTCGCATACGCGAACGGCTCACGCTGGGACGGGGCGATGTCGTGCATACGTGCGAGATCCGCCACGTAGACCAACTCGAGCGGCGCTTCGCCGACGAAGTCCTGATAACCCGTCAATCCGCGCAGATCAACGGCGCTCACCAAATCGAGGCAATGTTGCAACGGTTCGTAGCAGTACATGCCGTAAGGCAGCGCGGCATAGACGTCGATCTCGTGCAGGGCGAGAACGGATGGCGCCGTGCGTCCACTGTCGTCATCGGCTCCGCTGCGGTTGATGCCGTTTGCGGCCCAGAGCAGTTGCCCAAGCGTTGCTTCGTCCAGATCGGTCGTAGCGAAGCGCCGGGTCGTCCGCCTATGCGAGAAGGCATCCATGATGGGCTTGCCGCCGCTGCGCACCGGTGGGGGCAGGGTGATACGCGAGACCGGCTGGCCAGTCACCGGGCGCGCGCGTGCCGGATCGCGCGTAGCCGTACCGAGTCTGAAGAAATGTTTCATCGCAGCCTCATCGAGCGGGCGTTGGGCGGCTGTCGTGCCTTATGACACGACTTCGGCGAGCGGACGACGCGGCGAATGAGGCGCCGGCTTGCCGCGGCCGACGCGCAGCAGCAGTTGCGGCACCGCGCCCATGGCCAGCGCCGTGCCAAGCCGCTCTCGCAGAGAGGTCAGTTCGATCGGCTGATTCAGATACGACGCCGTGATCCCGGCATTCGCGGCGACCAGCAACAGCCGCTCGAGCGCCTGGCCGGCTGCCAGCCACGCGGAGGCGTCGTCCGTGGAAGTCGCGAGGCAGATGAGCAGCGGCGAGCCCGCGGCCAGCGCATGATGAGCCGCGGCCAGGCCGCCGCCGAGATCGAAGGTCCGAATCACCGAGGTGAGCAAAGGCGCGGCCAGATCGAGCAGCACGCTCATCCCGGGAGACAGTGCGGGCATGCCGTCTTCGCTGCGCCGCGGATGAATCCAGCTAGCCAGTTCACGGCGAAAACGCGGGTCCTTGAACTGGGCGCGGTCGGCCTCGGCGACCAGCTCGGCAAGACTCTCGCGCATCGGCGCGCTCGGGATGCACACCGCATCCGCGCCTTCCGCCTCGGCGGCATCCACCAACTGTTGCTGGATGAACGAAGGCAGCGGCTCGTCCACGAAGATTTCGCGAGTGGTGACGCGGCGGAGAATGGCCGGGAAGAGCGGAGCGAGACTGGCGTCGCAATGTCCGTCGTGGACGATTCGCACGTGTGCCAGCACGTCGGGATCGGCGCGCGACGGAAACAGCGTGATGGCATACGCAAGCCCGAAGTGGCTCAATGCCACGCGCAGATTGAACAGCGCCGCACCGCAACTCATGATCAACTCGCGATCGAAGGGATCGACCACGGGCAGTGCGCGCAAGCGGTCGGCGCACACGGTCACGCTGTCGCCGTCCAGAATAAAGTGCCAGGGCTGAGTGTTGTGGTTGGACGGCGCCAGCACCGCATAACGCAGCGCGAATCGCAGTTTCGCTTCGACGTTTGCGGTGCGGTCAAGCTGATGTTCGTCGACGGCCCAGGCGGCCGTCTGCGGCAGTGCGCTCATGTCATGGTCTCCTGCACGATCTCATACCCCTACTGTGTCAGGCGCGCGCCGCGCGCGGATTGATCTGGATCAGTTCGAACCGAACGCCGGGCGGTGGCGTCTATTCGGCGGACCGGGTGCTTGCAGCAGTCGGTGGCGGCACGCCGGGAGGCGACGCTGCATTCGTGATGGCGGCGCACGGATCGACGCCCACCGTCCCCACCGAACCGGATAATTCGACGGTCTCAAGATAGATCGGCACTTCGCAAGGCCAGTGATAGGTTTCCTCGATGTGGCGACGCATCGCGTCGGCCGCCGCCGGCTCGCCGTGCGTGACGAACGTGCGCTGCGGCGGCTGCGGAATCGAGCGCAGCCACGATAGTGTCTCGGCGTAGTCCGCATGGGCCGATAACGACGACAGGCTCACCACCGAAGCGCGCACACGCACGTAGTCGCCGTGAATCTTGATCGTCGGCGCACCGGCGGCGAGCGCCGCGCCGCGCGTGCCGGCCGCCTGGTAGCCGACCAGCGCGATCGTGTTGCGAAAGTCCGGAGCGAAGGCTTTCAGGTGATGCACGACCCGGCCGCCGGTCGCCATGCCGCTGCCTGCGATGATCACCCGCGGGCCGTTCAGGCTCAGAATCGCCTTGGATTCTTCGACGGTGCGCACCATCTGCGCGGCGTTGCTGATTGCGTTGGCCTCGGTCGAACTTAGCCGGTGTTCGCCGACGTGATGCCGGTAGAGCTGCGTGACGCTCGTCGCCATCGGGCTGTCGAGAAAGACCGGCACGTTCGCCATGCGGCCGCTGGCTTTCAGCTGGACGATGTAATGCAGGATCGATTGCGCGCGGCCCACCGCGAAACAGGGAATCACAACGACGCCGCCGCGACGGAACGTGCTCTCGAAGACTTCCGCCAGTTCGGTGGCAGGATCGGTCCTCTCGTGCAGGCGGTCGCCGTAGGTGGATTCAACGACCAGGTAGTCGGCCCTGGCGAGCGGCATCGGCGCGCGCATGATCGGGTCGTCCGGCCGGCCGAGGTCGCCCGAGAAGGCGATGACCTTGCCTTCGACGCACAGCACCACGCTCGCGGCGCCGAGAATGTGTCCGGCCGGCAACAGGCGGAAACACGCATGGTCGTTCAATTGCTTCGGCACGTCGAAATCGCGCGCTTCGAGTAACTCAAGCGCGTTTTCGGCATCTTCAAGTGTATACAGCGGCAATGCCGGATGATGTTTGGACAGGCCGTGGCGGTTCGCGTACCCGGCTTCTTCTTCCTGCAGTTTGGCGCTGTCGCGCAGCATGATCTGGCACAGGTCACGGGTGCCGCGCGTGCAATAGACCGGCCTGCGGTAGCCCGTGCGCACGAGCATTGGGAGGTAGCCGCTGTGATCCAGATGCGCGTGGGTCAGAATAACGGCGTCGAGTTTGCCGACGTCGATCTGCAAGGGATTCCAGTTGCGCAGGCGCAGGTTCTTCGTACCCTGGAAGAGGCCGCAGTCGATCAGAATCCGAAGTCCCGCGCCTTCGAGTAGATACTTTGAACCGGTGACGGTTTCCGCCGCACCGAGAAAGGTCAGCTTCATTTCGCACCTTCCGTCAGAAATGGCCGCACATGGCGGGGAGTGAACTCAACGCGCCGGGGTGTCCATGGAACCGTTGCAAAGCGCGCGAGCGAAGCGCCGGAAAGCGTTGAGCGAGCCGGCAATGCTCTGACACTTTTCGGCGCCGATCTGGCCGTCGAGGGTGACCAGCATGCCCGCCTCGCGGGCCAGCGAGACAATCCGGGTGATGTCGTCCGGGGCCTCGAATGCTTCTCGCAACTGGCCGTCAGGTGACATGGTGTGGGCATGGGAAGCGGCGTTTGACATGATGGTCTCCTGATGACATAGGCAGGCGAGTTGGATGCTTGTCCTGCCGCGCGAACGTTTCGATTGCTGTTCCCGCTGAATTCAGTATTGGTCATCGAACAGAGGCGATAAATCAGGTGTCGCTGAGACCAGGGTAGGTATTGCTGCGTCAGTGTCAGCCGTTTCCTACACGCTGTCGCACGATGGATGTTAGGGAAAATTCGGCGTGCTGCGACGCTGTTCCCACGATAGACGATGATCCAGGTCAACTCCCCCGCACCGTCCTGCCCATACTTTTGTAATCAGGTGAGTTTTTAAAAAGCGGGCCGCTGATTTGCAACGGTGAATCGCGCCGTAGAACGTGAAAATGGGCAGGCTGATATGAAGAACGGGCGGCTGGCAGCCTTCGCGCTGCTGATGATCATCCTTGCTGGCTGCAATACCGAAGCACGCGTGGCGGCACGCCGCGACACCGAAATCGCGCTTGAAACGGCACGCGAACAGGCTCACGTGGACTGTTCCTCCTCTGCCGATTGCGAACGGTTATGGAGGCTCACCCGACTGTACGTCGTGCAACGCTCAGTGACGCCGATCCGCCGCGCGGACGACACCGCAATCGAAACGGCCGAGCCGCACACATTCGGCGCAGTCTATGTGTGGGCGACGCGGACAAGTAACGCTGACGGCATGTCCACCATCGAAATCAAAGGCATGTGCCGGGGGATGTACCGCGCGGACGGCAATCCTGGCTGGTTGTACGGAACGTGTGCAGAACAGATTCGCTCGGTCGAAATGGAATTCCGCTCGTTCATCGGCGCGGCGTCATGAGGACGGTGGCGACATGAAGGAGAGTTGGCATGTTGCCGGTCTCGGCGGCGTCGATCCTCATGACGATGCGCGAGCGGTGCGGGCATGGCGCTGGATGCAGTGGGCGCTGCTCGCTTTCAGCCTGCTTGCGATTCCCGCGTTCTATTTCGAACTGGCTGTTGCAGCCTGGTTTCATCCGGTCGGCCGTGCGCTCTATGCCTGCATGTCCGCCGGTTTCGTGGTGGTGCTGGCGCGAGTCACCTGTCTGAGCCGCAAACCTGAACGGTTCCTTACGCGCAACGGTTACGACGTCCTGATTGCGGCAGGCGCGGGGATCAGCGTGGCTGGGGGTATGCCGCCGTGGTCGCCTCTCGAGTGGGTGCTGCGCATCTTTTTCGTGGGCCTCGTGGCGGCGCGCATCGTGTTGTCGTTACGAGGGTTTTTCTCGCCTGGGCGCCTGTGGCTGCTGCTGGTGACAGCCGTGTTGCTGCTCGCGTCCGCAGGGGCAGGGTTTTACTGGCTCGAACCGGGCGTGCACACGTATGCAGAAGGCGTCTGGCTCGCGTTCGAAAGCAGCGCGACAGTCGGCTATGGGGACATGGCGCCGACCACGCCCGCGTCACGCGTGTTCGCCGCTTTCGTGGTGCTGCTGGGCTACGGCCTGTTGTCGCTTTTCTTCGCCAGCATTGCGGCAAATTTCGTCGAACAGGAAGAGCGGATCTTGCGGCGCGAAATGCATCGCGACATCAAGGCGCTACGCGACGAAATTGCCGCGTTGAGAAACGATATACAAACGCGAGGCGGCGATACGCCCGTTGCTGCGGTTGCAGTCGATCCGGTCAACCCGGCGCCGTCTCATCCGGGCGAATCGCACTGAGCGGAATCCGCGCGGTGACGCGAAAGCCGCTGCCCGGTGCGGTGTCGATCGTCAGGTTGCCGCGTAGCTGGCGTACCCGTTCGCCCATGCCGAGCAGCCCGAATGAGCCACGCCTGCCGGCGTCGTCGAGCACGGTTCCGCGGCCGTTGTCTTCGATATGGATCGAGCAGGTGTTCGCATCGCTCGATATCTCGACCATCACCTGAGTTGCCTGCGCATGCCGGGCCACATTCGTCAGCGCTTCCTGCACGATGCGAAAAAGCGCGGAAGACGCGAAAGGCGTGAAGCCCGTGTCGTCAATATCCATGTTGAGAATGGCGTTCACGTCAAAGCGTTGCGTGAAATCGTCTTTCAGGCACTCGAGCGCCGCGACGAGCCCAAGGTCATCCAGCAAGGGCGGCCGCAAGTTCGATGCGATGCGGCGCAGCGAGGTCATCATGTCGTCGATCTGACATTGCAGTTCGCTTGCCACAGCGGATCCATCAGGATCGCTAACGTTGGCGCCAATGCGCCGTTCCAGCACGACGACGCCCATCTTGAGTGCCGTCAGCTGCTGGCCCAGATCGTCGTGCAATTCGCGGGCAATGCGTCTTTGCTCTTCCTCGCGCGCGTGCTGGATCTGCGCGGCCAGCTCGCTTGCATGCTCGAGTTCGGCAAGCCGCATGCGTTCGGTCATGTCGCGGGTCACCTTGGCAAAACCGAGCAAGGTGCCGGCCGCATCGTGAACCGCCGTGATCGTGACGTCCGCCCAGAATCGCGAGCCGTCGCGCCGGACGCGCCAGCCCTGGTCCGCCACGCGGCCTTGCGCTATCGCGAGCGCCAGTTCGCGGTCCGGCTTGCCAGCGGCGACATCTTCAGGTGTGTAGAAAATCGAGAAATGGCGGCCGATGATTTCCTCGGGCGCGTAGCCTTTGATCTTGTGCGCGCCGATGTTCCAGCTCGCCACGCGTCCTTCCTTATCGAGCATGAAGATCGCGTAATCCTGCACCGCGTCGATCAGCAATTGATAGCGATCCTCGACGGGGACGTCGGAATCGCACGCTGCGGCAGATTTGCGGGTTGCATCGTTCCAGTTGAAAACCACTGGTATCTCCGAAAGTTGGCGAATTGCGAACGACTCGTCGACTGCAAGGATAGACATGTCCCGACAGATTACGCCAAATTGTTCCTTTCCGCCGACGATAACCAGCGCAATCGCGCGACCATTCACGTTCGCGGCAAGCCATTCCATGGTTGATACAGGTCAACCGGCATCTGGGGGGCGCGCCTACATTCAACTCATTACTGGCCTGCGCGCGCGTTCGTCTGCGTCCCATAGCGCGGGCGGACGGCTTCATCACGACAGGAGAACCACCATGACCGGCACATCCGTCACGCCCCTCGATCTGTATCGGGCCACTCTTTCGTTCGCGCTAAGGCTACTGAGCTTCAGTCACCAGGCGCGGCAGCAGGCCTGTGAGTTCGAGATGCAGCGTATACGGCGTGACCTGGCGGCGGCGTGCGCCATTGGCAATGCGGCTTCGGCAGCGCGGGACTGGAGCGCGCTCGCGGTGTCGCTGCAGACAGTATTGCGCGATTACATGGCGACCACCACCAATCTCTGGCAGCAAGGTCTCGGCTCGGCCGTGCAACTGCAAACCGGATCCTTCGAGGGGCTGCGCGACGCGTTCGCGACTTGGCAGGCGGCTTCG